>CAWKKU010000009.1:0-635166 GCA_963850295.1 Vicinamibacterales bacterium
AAAACGTGCGCACCACCGCGTGTTCAAAGATCCTCGGCAATTTCGTGCCGCCTTATGAATCCACTGTGACCTCGCAGCTCTGGCGCGACGGTGCTGTGATGCTCGGCAAGCTCAACAATGACGAGTTCGCGATGGGCTCCTCCAACGAGACCTCGTGTTTCGGCCCGGTGGTCAATCCGTGGCGGCGCGAAGGTTCCAACACCACGCTGGTGCCGGGCGGCTCATCCGGCGGATCGGCGTCCGCCGTAGCGGCGCTGCTCTGCATGGGTGCGACCGCGACCGATACCGGCGGCTCGATCCGCCAGCCGGCAGCCTTCACCGCGACCGTCGGCGTCAAGCCGACTTACGGACGCTGCTCGCGCTGGGGCATCGTGGCGTTCGCGTCCTCGCTCGACCAGGCAGGCCCGATCGCACGTACCACGCGCGATGCCGCGATACTGATGCGCTCGATGGCCGGGCACGATCCCAAGGACACGACTTCGGTCGATCGCGCGGTGCCGGACTACGAGGCCGCGATTGGAAAATCCGTCAAGGGTATGAAGATCGGAATCCCGAAGGAGTATCGCCTCGACGGCATGCCGGCGGAAATCGAAAAGCTCTGGACTGAAGGCGCGGCATGGCTGAAGGCGGCCGGCGCCGAACTGGTCGACGTGTCGCTGCCGCACACCAAATACGCGCTGCCGGCCTATTACATCGTGGCGCCGGCGGAGGCCTCTTCGAACCTCGCGCGCTACGACGGCGTGCGCTACGGACTGCGCGTGCCCGGCCGCTCGATCGGCGAATTGTATGAGAACACCCGCGCCGAGGGTTTTGGCGACGAAGTCCGCCGCCGCGTCATGATCGGCACCTATGTGTTGTCGGCCGGCTATTACGACGCCTATTATCTGCGCGCGCAAAAGGTCCGCACCCTGATCAAGAAGGATTTTGAGGACTGTTTTGCAACAGGCATCAGCGCGATCCTGACGCCGGCGACGCCATCGGCGGCCTTTGGCGTCGGCGAAAAGGGCGGCGCCGATCCGGTCGAGATGTATCT
Organism: Vicinamibacterales bacterium; assembly: GCA_963850295.1. Taxonomy (GTDB): domain Bacteria; phylum Acidobacteriota; class Vicinamibacteria; order Vicinamibacterales; family JAMQPK01; genus JAMQPK01. Next base: position 1,034 of record CAWKKU010000009.1, read on the forward strand.
CAACGACATCTTCACGGTGACGGTGAACATGGCGGGACTGCCGGGCATCGCGGTGCCCGCCGGCAAGGACGCGCAGGGGTTGCCGCTCGGTCTGCAATTGATCGGCCGTCCGTTCGACGAGGAGACACTGTTCTCGCTCGGCGAAGTGGTGGAGCAGGCGGCCGGCCGCTTCACGCCGCCACGCTGGTGGTAGCGATGGCAGACTTCCGCGCCACTCTCGCGGACGCTGCGCCAACGCCGGGCCTCGAACCACCGCTGGCTGCATTGTGGTGGGCCGCCAAGGGCGGCTGGGATCGTGCGCACAAGATCGTGCAGGACGAGAGTGATGCGAATTCAGCCTGGGTGCATGCCTACCTGCACCGGGTCGAAGGCGATCTCGGCAATGCCGGCTACTGGTACCGCCAGGCCGGCCAGCCGGTGGCGAAGGATTCTCTGGAAGCCGAATGGGAGCGGATCGTGTCCGCGCTGCTCGGGAGTGGAAAAGCATGAACGCGACAGTCAAACCCGGAAAACTGATCAAGGGCCAGACCGGCGACTGGGAAGTCGTGATCGGGATGGAGATCCACGCCCAGGTCACCTCGAAGTCAAAACTGTTCTCCGGCGCCTCGACCGAGTTCGGCGGCGAGCCGAACAGCCACGTCTCGCTGGTCGACGCCGCGATGCCGGGCATGCTGCCTGTGATCAACGAGGAGTGCGTCAGGCAGGCGGTCAGGACCGGGCTTGGCCTCAACGCGCAGATCAACCTGCGCTCGGTATTCGACCGCAAGAACTATTTCTATCCGGACTCGCCGCAGGGCTACCAGATCAGCCAGTACAAGTCGCCGATCGTGGGCGAGGGCGAGGTCGTGGTCGAGCTGGACGGCGGCAAGACCGCCACCATCGGCATCGAGCGGCTGCATCTGGAGCAGGACGCCGCCAAATTGCTGCACGACCAGTCGCCGACCATGTCCTGTGTCGATCTCAACCGTTGCGGCGTGGCGCTGATGGAGATCGTATCAAAACCGGACATCCGCGATGCCGAGCAGGCCAAGGCCTATGTGACCAAGCTGCGCTCGATCCTGCGCTATCTCGGCACCTGCGACGGCGACATGGAGAAGGGCTCATTGCGCGCCGACGTTAACGTTTCCGTGCGCAAGCCGGGCGGGCCGCTCGGCACCCGCTGCGAAATCAAGAACATGAACTCGATCAACTTCATCGGCCAGGCGATCGAGTACGAGGCGCGGCGCCAGATCGAGATCATCGAGGATGGCGGCACGATCGACCAGGAGACGCGGCTGTTCGACCCAAACAAGGGCGAGACGCGCTCGATGCGCTCCAAGGAAGAAGCGCACGACTATCGCTATTTCCCGGATCCGGACCTGCTGCCGCTCGAGTTCACGCAAAGCTATGTCGATGAGCTCAGGTCGGAGCTGCCGGAACTGCCGGACCAGAAGAAGGCGCGCTTCATCGAGAGCCTCGGCCTGTCGCCCTACGATGCCGGCGTGCTGGTGGCCGAGCGCGAGAGCGCGGTGTTCTATGAAACGGTGCTTGCAGGCCTTGCCGACAAGGCGCGCGACGGCAAGCTCGCGGCCAATTGGGTGATCAACGAGCTGTTCGGGCGTCTCAACAAGGAAGGCCGCGACATCACGGGCTCGCCGGTGTCGGCGGCGCAGCTCGCTGCGATCGTCGGCCTGATCGGCGAGGGCACGATATCAGGCAAGATCGCCAAAGACCTGTTCGAGATCGTCTGGACCGAAGGCGGCGACCCGCGCGAACTGGTCGAAGCGCGCGGCATGAAGCAGGTCACGGATTTGGGCGCGATCGAAAAGGTCGTCGACGACATCATCGCGGCCAATCCGGACAAGGTCGCGCAGGCGAAAGCCAAGCCGCAACTCGCCGGCTGGTTCGTCGGCCAGGTGATGAAGCAGTCCGGCGGCAAGGCCAACCCGCAGGCGGTCAACGACCTCTTGAAGGCGAAGCTCGGCATCTGAATTGTCCCGTAACGGGACGCTTGCAGCGTTGGTAACATCGCGATCGATGCGCGCGTGTGCACATCGATCGTCCATCGCAATCGAAAATTCACCATGGCGACTGCAAGCACGCGTCCGAAATCGGTGGTCGCGATTCGTCCGGAAAATTCGTTTTTGGCGAGCGTCGGGGTGCGTCCAACGCTGTGCCGATGAAAATTTTTTTATTGCCAAACCTCGCGACTCAGAGTCCGTGCGCACGGCTTTTTCACGGCATCATTGAGTCGCTACGACACTGATGTTCATCGATCATCGTGATCGTGAATTCAAAAAAACGCTGCAGTAAAAGCAATTCCTGCAATATTGACGAATGTCGACGGTCGTCATCGCGGCACTTTTTGCATCAAGGCGCGAGCATGTTGCGACGTCGTCGACGTCGGCGCTTCGCGTGCTCCGACTTTGCTGCGTCAACACTTCCTTAAGCGGGAAGCTGTTTTTTTGAATGCGTTGGTGTATTCGGGATGTAGTGCATCTCAATTCCCGAGTGCACGCAGCAGACTAAAGCCATCTCACTTACATTAGGAGGGCAACATGGCCAAGAAAGCTAAGAAGGCAAAGAAGGCGAAGAGCGCAGTGAAGAAGACTGCGAAGAAGACCCGCAAGGTCGCCAAGAAGAAGAAGTAACTTCGCTTCTCCAAGAAATGCCGGCGGCTTGATGCCGGCACGTCACACGAGCCCCGGATAAAAGTCTGAAGGCTCTGGTCGACGAAAGAGGGTGTCGGCGAGACATCAGGTCAAACGGCTGGATCGTATTGCGAAGGAGTTCGCTTCTTCAAAGCCGGTCCGGCAGAAGAAACAAGTTTTTCTTCGTTCGGTGCGGGTGTCCTTAACCACTCGCAATTTCACCGGGCCAAAAGCCCGGCATGAAATCTGGTCCTGACGTGTTCGCCGACGCCCTCGTTCCCCGGGACGCCTTCGTCCCCCGGAACGATCCCGTTCCCGGAATGCCCGCTTTCGCTGGAGCGCTCCGATAGCCCACGCATCAGGCGTCCGGCGCTACAGTCTTCCCCAATTCATATTGATCGTTCGCAAGGCGTCGGTTGTTTCGCTTCCGCCTGTTGCTCCAGGCGCGTCATCGCCCGCGAATTCGGTATCCGGCACGCCGCGAACTCCCGAATGGTCGCAGAAGCTGCGCGTCGCCCGATCATCTGCTGGAACCCGTCATCGCGCGGCGTGTTGCGCCGGTCCGGTGACGAATGATGACGACACCGACCTTGCAGCAATGGTTATCGTTCTGCGAAACCGCAGGGTAAACCGAACTTCACGATTGGTAACTTCTCCTTGTGCCGCAGGCATTTCCGCGATTTCGCGTTCGACGGCGCGCTGCGCGCGTTTACATCCCGTTCATCGCGAACCTTAAACTGCCCTTCAAATTTGATCGGTCATGATCCTCCCAACAACAGACCGGAAAACGGCGTTGGAATAACGGGAAGTTTGACAGTGGACAGGGGCCGCACTCGGGGGAGGGCGGCAACGATAAAAAGGGGAGCTACGGATGTTTCAGGGGCAAATTGATCTCGACGCGGCCATTGCGGTGGAGGCGACGGCGATCCCGGACGTGCTGTTCGAGCGCGGCCTGTACTGGGCGAGCGGCCGTTCCGGCGTGGTGAATCTGGTCGCGGCCCACAAATGGTTCAATCTTGCCGCGCTGAAGGGACGCGCCGATGCCATCTCCATGCGCCGCGAGGTCGCCGCGATGATGTCGGATGCCGAAATCGCCACCGCGCAGCGCGAAGCCCGCGCCTGGATGACCGCGCATTGAGGCTAGGCGCGGCCGGCGTCAGGCCGGCGGCTCTCCTGTCGCAAGGCAGCATTTCTTGGCCTTCTTGCCGCTCCCGCAGGGACATGGATCGTTGCGTCCGACGTGACGCCAGGGATTCCTGATCGGCTCGTTCGGGTAATCGGTCCACGGGGCTTCCTCGCCGTCCTCGTCGAAGACGTCTTCGGTGCCGCGCGTCCAATCCAGCGACACGAGCACATCCTCGATGTAACCGAGGTTGCTTTGCGTGAACCGGTCGATGTCGTCGGGTGCGTATTCGGCTACGGCAAGGTCCTCCTCGAACTGAGGACGATCAATCCATTCCTCGGGTATGCGGTTGTCACGAAAGGCACCGTCGACAAGCGGCACCAGGTCGCGCAGGCCCAGTAGGGCGATCGCTTGCAGCCAGCCCGCCCACGCCTGATCGCCGTCTTCGGCTGGCCGCTCTTCATAGAACCGCACAAGAAATTCCCGATACCGATCGCGCTGGATGCGGCCCTCCCATGCCAGGAAAGTCCCCGCGCCGAACACCGCGTCACGGATGAATCCGTCGATCGAGCGATCGATGATCAAGGCGAACAGGGCGTCGATATCGTCGTCGAACACCCCAGTGACAATGTTGGCCAGGCTTTCAATGATGATATCGCCGAGCAGACCGTTGAGTTCCTGGAAGGGCCGGCGCAGCAGGCGCAGGAGCGGCTGGCAGGCTTCTCGGTCACGCGCACCGCCGAGGATATGAAGCCCGCGGAGCAGCAGCAGGCTTTCATCGTCCGACAAGACCTTGCCATCCGCGGCCCGCAGCAGAACGGCGCGCAATTTCGGCGCGGCTTCCTCGAATTCTCGCCGCGCACATTCCGACAGCGAAATCCGGCAGCTTCGGCTCCGTCGCGACGGCATGAAGGTACTCTTCGATCGGACCGAGATCAGGCGTGTTCTCGCCATCGCCAAGGATCGCTTCGAGGTCTTCCTTTTTCATGCTGGGCGCCACTGCATGTTGCAAAGCCGATGCGGATCGGAGCTCTTCCAACCGTAGGAGACGATCCAGCATCGCCGCAAATGGCGCAATAGTTATGGCAAAGAAGGAAGAGAAGCGGCCCGAAGGTTCAAATGGCTCGAACTGGTGGAGAGCGGACCTTCGAAACGCGTTGGACTTACCAATTCGCCCGGTGCACAAGAGCCTCTGGATCGAACTGGGGAAGACGAAGGCGACATGCAGCTGTTGCTGATTACCGGGCCCGCCGGCGTAGGCAAATCCACGCTGAGCTGGGAAATGAGCGCGCAACTCGCCGCAGCTCAAGTTGCTCATGCAGTTATCGAGACCGATGAGCTCGACAGGGTGTTCCCGCGTCCCAATGCCGACGAGCTTGATAGAATTCAGCCCGGTACGACTGACGTCAGCAGCATCAACCTGGCTGCGATCTGGTCGACATACCGGGCCTTGGGGCACACGCGCCTGATCATGTCAGGCGTCATGATGCACCTGGATTTCGACAAACGATGGATACTTTCCGCCATACCCGAAGCGCAGATCACGGTAGTCCGTATGTTAGCCGCCGAGCCTATACTATTGGCGCGTCTTGCGCAGCGCGAGATAGGTTCTGGGGCGGACGAGCAGGCACAGCGCTCGCTTCGGCAAGCAAGGCGCATGGCGAACGAAGACGCCGAAGGCATTGTCGTTCTACCTACGGACGGCAAAGGACCTGCAGAACTTGCAGAGATAACTCTTCAGAAAACTGGCTGGCTCAATATAGGCAGCCAGGAACAAGGTTAAGTGTACTCGCGATTAGACGCCCGCGCCTCTATCCGGCAATCTGCTTTGAGGTCGTAAGCTGCCTTTATTGCGCTGAATCAGTTTGTAACCCCGACCAAGATATATCGGGCTGTAGCGTTGAATTGGCGGTTCGCTATGCCGCTTGGTGGGCGTGCGGTGATCGACGGCAATAGGCGGGCTATAGAGGGAAATCGGCGGCAAATGGCGGAGCCGGAGGGGATTCGAACCCTCGATAGGGCTTTACAACCCTATAACGGTTTAGCAAACCGCCGCCTTCAGCCACTCGGCCACAGCTCCATGAGCGCGGATATGCCTGACGCGAGCGCCAGCCGCAAGCGGCAGATTCAGATTACGCCGAGGACATTTAGAGTCGCCGGCGCGTCGCGCGCATTTCCTCACGAACGGCGGATATCCGGTATCGCACGTTTAGCCGCATGTTCCCGGGCCCTGTGGTCTCGGTGACACGCAAGACCGCTCAGCAATCGGTGCGGCGCGACGCGAGACCTGACCTGGGAGGGGAGTTTTCGCCGTGTGGTTGCCTCATGCGCTTTCGTAATCGCGTGAAATTGATTCGATGTCGCCGGCGACCCGATTCGATACCGCAAATCACGGTTCCAGATCGCGGCGCGCGAGGGCGGGCTTTTGCCACACTCTATAAATGCCCTCCGATCCCGAGAAAGATCGGGCTTTCATCACCTTTCGCGGGCTTTTTGGCCCTGGTCGGGCGTCCGTCGACGGTGAGGCACCCCTTGCCGCCCGCGCGCCGCATGCGATGAGCCTCGTCTGTGTCTCTATAATAGGTGCGAAATTGCCCGCTGCGGATTCGGCGGCCTCGCCTTCGATTCGATGCGAGAGAGGTGCGCTGGGGGCACGAGCCGCTTGTTGCGGTGCCACACCGACAATCGCGGCGTCAATTGGAAGTATTCGAAAATACCGAATAGAAACAATCCCTTGCAGGGAAACTTCAATCACAATCGCGTGTTATTTGTGCAACACCCTTCGGAAAAGGGGCGGAGTTGGGCCGTTCGAAGCGGTTCCTTTATTGCGTGTGCAGAAGTCCTCGGTAATTGTGATTGCGCGACGGAGGGGGGCATCCCGAGGTCGTCCCGTTTTAGGTGGTTCGCTTAAGTCCCTCGCGTTCATGCGGGAGTGTCCGAAGGCGCGAAGCGACTAAGCGGGTTTCAGGGGATTAAGGGAACCAACCTAGGGTGTCATGCACCCAGCGGATCCGGAACCTTCCCTACAGAGCAACTTGGAGGTTTAACATGAAGATGGTTAAGAGCCTTATTCTCGGCTCAGCGGCGGGTCTGATCGCCATGAGCGGAGCTCAGGCGGCCGATCTTCCCGTCAAGGCCAAAGCGGTCGAGTACGTGAGGATCTGCTCCCTGTATGGCGCGGGTTTCTTCTATATCCCGGGCACCGACACCTGCATCAAGCTGGGTGGTTACGTTCGCGTCGACACCACGTTCAACGGCAACATCTACGGCGGGCCGCTGGTATAGCGGCGACCGGGGCCAGGGCAATCGCTACCGCGATAACTTCATCTCCCGTTCCCGTATGGCGATCACGGTTGATACCCGTACCGCCACCGAATACGGCGTTGTCCGCACCTTCGGTCAGGGCGACTTCCAGTTCAACAACTTCGGATCGAGCAATCCGAACTCGATCATCGCGTTCCCGGGCGGCGCTTCTAACGCGCTCAACGTCGCGGGCGGTGGCTATGTCGCGGTTGAAATGGTGTTCATCCAGTTCGCTGGTTTCACCTTCGGTAAGTCGGCTTCGGCCTACGCGACGCCTTGGAACGGTTATCCGGGCAACAACAACTCGTTCTTGATGGGTGGCCCGGACTACGTCACCGGCGTCAACAACATCCAGTACACTGCGCAGTTCGGCAATGGCGTGTCGGCCACCATCGGCCTCGATGATCCGACCGTGTTCAACCGCACCTCCGTGCTGAACCTGGGCGTGGCCGCCACACCCGCAGGGTTTGCAGCGGGTGCTATCCAAGCCACGGCCGCTGGTGCCAACGCTTACGGCGGCACCCACGTTCCGGACATCGCGGGCAACATCCGCGTCGACCAGGCTTGGGGTCTGTTCCAGATTTCGGGCGTCCTGCATAACGTGACCGCTTCCTACAACGTCCTCGGCGTTGGCGGCGTTCCGACCGCTCTGTCGGAAATCTCCGGTCACCCCGAAGACAAGTGGGGCGGTGCTGTGACGGCTGCGTTGCAGATCAAGAACCTCCCGACCGGTGCGGGCGACGATATCAAGATCGACGCAACGTACGCGAAGGGTAACACCAAGGCCGTGATCTCCACGAGCGGTGCCTCGCCGAGCTTCGCGATGTTCGGTGACACGGGCCGTTGCGGGTGCGTATCAGAGCATTGGCTTTGGCCAAGCGTCTGATGCGGTTTTCCTGCCCGGGTTCCTTACCGGCGGTGCTACCGGCGACCTCAAGCTGACCGAAGCCTTTGGTGTCCGTGGTGCGTTCAACCACAACTGGGATCCCTACTGGTCGACCAGCCTCTGGGGCAGCTACGCGGCCGTGCGGTATAATGGCAGTTCAACCGACATCCTCACCGCCAAGGGTCAGTTCTGCGCGAGTTTCAACTTCGGCAAGACTGCGTTGGCGGGCTCGGACTATTCTGCAACCCCGACTACAACGTTGCCCAGGTTGGTGTGGTCACCCGTTGGACTCCCGTCAAGAACCTGACGTTCTCGGCTGAAGTCGGCGCGTTCTTCCTCGACCAGAAGTTCACGGGCGCTGCTCCTTCTGACGCCGGCGGCTCCGAAGCCGACCGCTTTCTACGAGTTCAGGGACCAGAGCACTGTGTTCCTGAACGTTCGCGCTCAGCGTAACTTCTGATCCCGAAAGACTTGAAACACTAAGGAGAACCCCCGGCAGGCAACTGCCGGGGGTTTTTCGTTGACGTCCCGGTTGGACGGAAATTTGTTCTCATGAAGATGGCAAGCTCGGCGAGTGAATCCTCTCGACGATGTGGCTGGCAGGCACCCCCCTGATTCCATTTCAGCTTCACCAACGGATAGAGATCACCGACACCGGTCAGCGAATCCGACAGAACCCCACTGCATGTCGCGATCACGATCGCCGGAATCGCGGCGTAGCCGAATGCGAGCCCAACGATGGTGCCGAGCAGCAGAGGAAATATGGTCGTGGCGATGCCGAGGGCAATCGAGCGGTTTCGGGCGCGCCGAAACAGCTCAAGATTGATTTCCAGGCCCGCAAAAAACATCAGCAGCAGCTTGCCCAATTCGGCCAGGAAATCTGCGATCGGTCGGACCTTGCCAAAGATGTCCAGAACATACGGCCCAACGATAACGCCGCTAAGCAGCAGGCCTACAGGTACAGGAATATGCAATCGACGGGAGAGCCGGGGGATGACGACAAGCATCACCATCCCTACCGCGAACTTCGCGAGCACCGGCATGGTGAAGAGGTGATCCCGGACGAAGCTGATCGTGTCGGACAGCATATTCCGACGCTGCCTCCTCTCCAGCGAGCGCGTCAGTGGAGTTCGGGTCAATCAACCATCACGTTGACCGAACCCGGACGTCAGTCGAAGGCAAAGAGACGAGTTCAGCGCGCGGCACGCAATTGAAGATGCGACAGCCCGAGCGTGACATTCAGGGCAACCGATCCTTCGACGGAGACCGGCTGCAAAGCGAAACTCCTTCCTGAGCCCCCGATCAAGACGTTGACGCCGGCTCCGAGACCCATGCCGACCTCCCCCGTGGCACCGATGTATTCGCCAGCAAGGGCTCCCGGAGGAGGGCCGGCGGTGGGCGCGAGCACGGCCCAGCCCAGCACGCCGCCTGCCGAAATGCCGATATCGAGACCTACGGTATTAAGCGCGCCCTCATAGAGTTGTACCGGGGATGGCGGGTTTTGAACGAAACGGCACTCCATGGATTGATGGCCGAAGATGACGAAGCCAATGCTTGGGTTGAGCTTGCACGTCAGCATTCCTACCTGCGTCCACGTCTTGGGCGCCTGGGCCATTGCCGCCTGAATGCTTGTCAAGAGAGCCGCTGCGAGGATCAAGGATCGAAGCATTTCCGTTCTCCGTGGCGTGATTACTGAAAGGGCGTCGCGTGTCGGCTGTCTCAGTAACAACGCGGCCGCTTCTCGAGGTACGTAGCCTAGTCGAACGCAAAGATCCGCTTCCAGTCGTTCTTCATGTTGACCACGGTCCACCTGTTCACCGCTGCCGCATCTAGCGCCACGTTGAGCCTGCCGAAATGCGAATCGCGGTCGTAGGCATATTCGCGTACCGCGTCGGTGTGGTGCACGATCAGGCCGAACCGCGCGCCACTGGCGCCAAGCGTCGTCCATTGCAGCATTTCGAGATCGCCATCGGAGTTGCCAAAGGCTGCAATCGGACGGCGGCCGATGTGTTCGTTGATGCCGATCGGCTTTCCTGTCTTGTCGTCGATGAAGTTGATTTCGGGCAGCCGGAAAAGCGTTGGCGCACCGTCCTTCATCTCAAATCGGGTCTTGATCGACGATCCGATCACCTGCTCCGGAGGTATTCCGTAGATCCGCTCGGTCCAGGGCCGCATGAATTCGATGCCGCCGCCTGACGCGATGAAGGTCTTGAAGCCGCTGGCCCGAAGATACGCCAGCAGCTCGAGCATCGGCTGGTAGACCAGTTCGGTATAGGGCCGCTTGAAGCGGTGATCGCGCGCGGTCGACAGCCAATCCGTGACGATCTTCTCGAACTCTGCCGTGGTCATGCCGGCATGCGTCACCGCAATCAGTTCGACTAATCCCTTTTCGCCGGAAGCCATCACCGCCTTCAGATCGCCGTCCAGCACCCCCGCGAACGGCTGCTTGGTCTTCCATTCCGGATGCATCGGCGCCATGGCCTTCACGCGGTCGAGTGCGAAGGCCAGCTGGATGTACATTGGCTGCTCGATCCAGAGCGTGCCGTCATTGTCAAAGGTCGCGATGCGCTGGTCGACCGGCACGAAGAAGGGCCCGCCTTGCGTCGTGACCCGCGCGACAAAATCGAGGATCGAAGCCTTGGTCGCGCCCTCGTTCCAGGACGGGAGTGGATCGCGTGCCTGTGCCAGCGCGGAGGTGGAGCGGAGCGAGGCAGAGAGCAAGGGGAGCATCGCCAGCGACGAGAGGAGGACGCGGCGGTCAACGAGCGGAAATCGCACGATCGGTTTCATGGTTGATCCCTTTCAGGTTCGTACCCCAGCCGGTTTTCAATCGTCGATGCTGCGCGCAAAGGCGTATGCATGGCTCGTGCGGTCTCAGTAGCAGGGCGGATAGGGATAATAGCCGCAGTAGGGATAGGCGGCATTTGCTGCCGCCGCACCCAGCGCAGCCCCACCTACCGCCGCGGCACCGACCGCTGCAGCACCGTAGCCTCCGCGATACCAGGCACCGCGAGCGACGTAGGGACGACGCCAGACGCCGGCTGCGCCGACGCGGTCGACACCGACGCGGCCGATACCGACCGTCCCCACGCGGTCGAAGCCGCCGCGGAAGCCGCCGGCGTGGAAGCCACCCATGCCGCCGCCGTGGAAGCCGCCGAAGCCGAAGCGGTCGATGAAGAGTGCCGCCGGCCCGTCGCCGCCGGAAAGATCGCCTTCGAGCACATCGACATCGAAGGTCAGCCGGTCGCCCTCGAGTTTCGCCGTCTTCAGCACCACAACGGCATCGCGGATTTTCGACCCGTCCGTGCTGAGCATCGAGACCGTGGCGTTCGGCGGATCCCTGGTAAAGCTCTCAGCGCTATCATTGCCCGGCGACCATTCCGCCAGCAGGTCGGTCGTCAGCGAATGCCCTGCCGCCCGCACCGGGCGGTCCGCGAAAACGATCGAGTTGGGCGCCACGCCGGTGAGCGTCAGCTTCCCGCCCTGCAGGCTGGCGCCGCGGGCGTTCATGACGATCAATGACGGCACAATCTCCGGCCTGGCCTGGCCGATCGCCTTTTGCAGCGGCTCGTGCTGCGGCGTCGAAGGCGTGGTCTGGGCCAGCGCCGGTGCTGCCCCGCAGAGCAGGAGGGCAATAATCATGCAGCCAGTTCGACTCTTGATGATCATGATAAACTCCTTGAAGTTCACGGCCCACAATTCAGTTGCTGGACGGCGGATTCCTTAGCTTTTCCATGGCCTGTTCGACGGAGAACGAACCCGGTCTTTGCCTCGGCGGAAATTGCTGGAAGCTCATGAGATGCTGCCCAACGACCGCCTGCGCGGGAACGAGCACAAAGGCATGCTCCACGAACCACCGGACGTAATCGCCGGCTTCGTGCTGGGATCGCTCGAACGGATCGGATCGCAGGTTGAACAGCGACGGCAAGCGAAGCTGGATCATCGGCTGCGCCCACACGGCAAACCCATGGGCCTTCTGTTCCATGAAGACAGCCTTCCATTGGTCGTAGCGAAGCCCGGCCAGGTTGCCGTCGTCGGTCCAGTAGAAGAATTCGCGGCGCTTGTTGGCGCCCTTGCGGGCGAGAAGGTCGCGCTGGTCGTAACCGTCGAGGTGGACCTTGAAGTTCTTGCCACCGGCATCGTAGCCCACCAGCAGCTTTGTCTTGATGTCGGGCTCGCCGGCCGCTGCGACCAGCGTCGTCGCCCAGTCCTCTGCCGAAAACACGTCGTTGATCTCGGTCCGCGGGGGCACCAGTCCGGGCCAGCGCACCATCGCCGGGACGCGATAGCCGCCTTCCCAGTTAGTGTTCTTCTCGCCCTTGAATGGCGTCGTGCCGCCATCGGGCCAGGAGAATGCCTCAGCGCCGTTGTCGGTCGTGTAGATCACGATCGTGTTGTTGGCGATGCCGAGATCGTCGAGCTTTTTCAGCAATTGTCCGACTTGCCCGTCATGCTCCACCATGCCGTCAGGATAGATACCAAGGCCGGTTTTTCCCTGGGACTCAGGTTTGAGACGCGTCCATATGTGCATGCGGCTCGAATTGAACCACACAAAGAAAGGCTTCTTGTCGCGATTTGCGCGGTCGATGAAGTCCACCGAGGCGCCGAGGAATTCCTCGTCGATGGTTTCCATGCGCTTCTTGGTGAGCGGCCCGGTATCCTCGCACTTCTGCTTGCCCCATGGTCCGAAACGCGGATCTTCACCCGGCGTGTCGACGGTGGTTGCGACACATTTCAGGACGCCGCGTGGACCGAACTGCGCCCTGAACGCGGGATTTTTCGGATAGTCCGGATGTTCCGGCTCGTCCTCGGCATTCAAGTGATAGAGGTTGCCGAAGAATTCGTCGAAGCCATGAACTGTGGGCAGGAATTCGTTGCGGTCCCCGAGATGGTTCTTGCCGAACTGCCCGGTCGCGTAACCCTGTGGCTTGAGCAGGTCGGCAATGGTCGGATCCTTTCCAGACAGGCCTTCCTTCGCTCCCGGCAGGCCCACCTTCAAGAGCCCCGTCCGCAATGGGCTCTGGCCGGTGATGAACGCCGCGCGGCCTGCGGTGCAGGATTGCTGTCCATAGTAGTCGGTGAAGATCGCGCCTTCGTTTGCAATGCGGTCGATGTTGGGCGTGCGGTAGCCCATCATGCCGCGATTATAGGCGCTGATGTTCCAGTAACCGATGTCATCGCCCATGATGACGAGGATGTTGGGCTTTTGCTGCTGTTGCTGCGCAGAGAGCGGCGAGACAAGTGCTGTAACCGCTGCGACCGATGTAACGAGACCGACGCATGCGCGTTCTGAAGATGCTCATGATTAAGTTCCTCGTTCTGTTCTGCTGGCGAACGGACCCCCGCGCGCCGCTTCGTTGGCGGTTGCTCGCTGAGCGAGGGAGTTGATCGACGGGCGCCCACAATAGGACGCCCGTCGAGTTTGCGTCGTACTGCTAGTCGCTGCGACCGGCAGTTTTGGCCTGCTTGATCTGTTCAGGATCACCTGGTCGAGGTTGTAGCTCGCCGGGTCCTGCAGCGGCGGGTACTTATCGTAGGACTCCAGTTCCTTCAGCCACAGCGCCTGGCCGATGGGCAGCATGTTCCAGTCGTAGATGTAGGCGGTCGACGGGGAGCCGATCGCGCCGCCCATGGCCCATGAGCGTCTTGTATTGTGAGCCGATCGACCTCTCGAAGGGATCGCGCTTGATGTTGACGACCAGGGCCCAGTGATAGGGAAGCGGCACCGGCAATAAAGCCCGCCGGCGCGGTCGGACACCATCGTGAAGTAGATCTTCCAGTTCTTGTAGCGGACCGCCGACGGATCGTTGCCCGAATAGTAGAAGAAGGTATCGCGCGCCGACTTTTCCGAACTTGCCTGGAAAGGTATTCGGTCTGGTCGACGCCATCGAGCGTGGTCTTCACGATGCCGGGATATTGGCCGGCCTCGATCGCTTCTTCAGCGCGTCTCCCTTTGCGCCGCCGGCGATGTTGACAAGCGTGGGCAGCCAGTCGAGCGACGGCGAAGATGTCGTTCTTGACGGTGCCGGGCTTGATGACGCCCGGCCAGCGAATGACCGCCGGAGCGCGCATGCCGCCTTCCCAGGTGCTCAGCTTGCCGCCCTTGAACGGGGTGGTGCCGCCGTCCGGGAAGGTGATCGTCTCGGCGCCGTTGTCGGTCGTGAACACGACGATCGTGTTGTCGAGCTGGCCCATGTCCTCGAGCTTCTTGAGGACATAGCCGATGTTGTCATCCATCTGCTTCATGCCGGCTTCGTTGAGGCCCCAGTCCTTGCCGCCGGGTTCGCCCAGCATGGCCGCGTACTTGTCATTCAGCACGGTCGTGACGTGCATGCGCGCCGGGTTGTACCAGACGAAGAAAGGCTTGCCGGTCTTCTTCGGGTCGTTGCGATCGAGGAAGTCGATGACCTTGGCCGAGATTTCCTCGTCCACCGTCTTCGATCGCTCGAGCGTCAGCGGGCCCTGGTCGATGCACTCTGGTTCTTGGCTGTACCGTCGGGACTTGCACGACAGGACGTTGCGCGGAGGCGTCAGGCAGACCGTGCGTTTTCGGATCGACCGCGCCCGGTACCTCCGGGATGCCGGGGATCGGCGTGTTCTTGCATGGCGGGGCAACCGTCTGCTGGGTCGGGGTCTTGTTGATGTCGGGGAAGCTCACGCCCTGCATCGCGTCGAGGTGATACAGGTAGCCCCAGTATTCCTGGAAGCCATGCGCGGTCGGCAGCGCGTCGGTGTGATCGCCGAGATGGTTCTTGCCGAACTCGCCGGTGTTGTAGCCGAGATCGAGCAGGAACTTGGCGAGCGCCGGCGTGCCGGGCCGCAGATAGGACGGGCTGCCGGGCAGTTGCGGAGGGATCATGCCGGTGCGCAGCGGATGCATGCCGGTGAAGAAGGCGTTGCGGCCGGCGGTGCAGCTCTGCTCGGCATAATAGTGCGTGAATATCGCGCCTTCATTGCCGATGCGATCGATGTTGGGCGTCTCGCCGACCATCAGGCCGCGATGGTAGATGCTCGGCTGCATCCAGCCGATGTCGTCGCCCATGATGAAGAGGATATTGGGTTTCTGGGCCGGCTGCTGGCGGCTGCCGGCGTGCTGGCCGGTCCGGACAGCGGCATCAGCATCGATCGCGCCGAGCAAGACGGCGCAGGACCGCTTAAGCCAACCAGGCGTCTTGCGTGGCGGCGTTGCAATAAAGGGCGGCTTGTCAGCGAATATGGAACTCAACATGGCTACGCTCTCCCTTTTTATGATGCGTCAGTGGCTCCTCGCCTGATGCATCGAAAGCCAAGATGACTGGTGGAAGTATCGACCGGCTCCGCATGGCGCGCTGCCGGCCGGTAGCGTCGGCAGTAGTTCGGCGCGCACAAATGCGAGCCGCCTTTGATGACCTTCTGTGGAATTTTCACATTGGTCGTTCGGGGGTCATAGCTGTCGGCCTCGCGCGCCGCCGCGCGGGTTCTCCGGAATGCAGCAAGCCTTCGGAGCATCTGCCTGATGCTTTGGCGAATACCAGTCGGCCGTCCATTCCCAGACGTTGCCGATCATGTCGTTGAGGCCGTACCCATTCGGCGGGAATGCGGTGACCGGTGAAGTGCGCTCGAAGCCGTCGGCATTGACGTTCTGCCGCGGAAACTCACCCTGCCAGGTATTGGCCATGTGCCGGTCGTGCGGCGTGAATTCATCGCCCCAGGCAAATTCGGCACCGTCGAGCCCGCCGCGCGCTGCAAATTCCCATTCCGCTTCGGTCGGCAAATCCTTGCCAGCCCATTTCGCGTAGGCGAGCGCATCGCTGAAGGCCACATGCACGACGGGATGATCGTCCAGCCCACGAATGTTGCTTCCGGGTCCGTAGGGATGCCGCCAGTCCGCGCCCTTGGCGAACGTCCACCACTGGCTGAAGTCGCGGAGGTTGACCGGATGGTTGGGCGGCAAGAACATCAGCGAGCCCGCATAGACCATGTGCGGGAGCATTCCGGGATAATCCTTCGGATCAGGCGTGATCTCGGCAACGGTGACGTGCTTGGTCGCCCTTACGAATTCCCTGAATTGCCGGTTCGTCACCGGATAGCGGTCCATCCAAAAACCGTCCACGGTGACGCGGTGCGCCGGAGCTTCTTCGGGATAATGCTTGTCCGAGCCCATGCGGAAAGTGCCGCCGGGTATCCAGATCATCCCTTCGGTCTGCGGAGCACCGACCGTGGCGTCAGACTTGAATGTGGTTGCAGGGAAAAGCGTTGTCATCTCACGCGCTGCCTCCCGATCGATCGCCAAAATTGCGATCCGGCCGGGGGCAAGCTACGCAGGAGCCCTGTCACAGGCTATTGGACCGTGGTCCAACATCGAAGCGATCCAGCCAGCGTCACTGGCGCGGACCTTGTGGCGCCCACGCGCATGGATTGCGCTGCGGGAACATCGGCCGGTTGTTTCCGTCGGACGAAAAAACCCCGTTGATTTTGCTCACAAATCCTCAACGGGCGAGGCGTTATACGTCCTCAAAAGCGTGGTATGGTTGCAAGGCGGTAACGTTGGGCCCTGCGGGCAAATCTCACGTTTTGTGAATTTGTAATTGTAGCGTTTTGAGTGGCGGCCTTTCCAATATGGCTACGACGCGCATCGTCGTGTGGAGCATCGGACTCCTTTTGTTGCTCGCGGGGGAGGCCCGCGCTGCGGAGCGTGCGCGCGTTCTTATGCTTCACGCCTTCAACTACTCATTTCCCGCCACCAGCGTGATCGCGGAGGCCGCTCGAAAGCGGCTGGTCGAGCATTCGAAATCAGTTGAGATCGATGCGGAATTTCTCGACCTGGCTCGAAATACCGACGAGGCCCATGCGCTGCAAGTGGCGACCTATATTCGCGACAAGTACGGGAAGCATCCGCCGGACTTGGTGATCACGCTCGGCAGCAACGCGTTGCCATTCGTCATCAAGTATCGGGACATACTGCCCAACGTTCCGGTCGTCTTTGCATCCATCTCGCCACAGACCTATGCCGCGTTGCGTCCGGCCCCGGAGATAACCGGGATCATCACGGCGTTCGATCTGTCGAAGACGCTTTCACTCGCGGAGAGACTCCAGCCGGAGGCTCGCCGGCTGTTTGTCATCGCTGGAAGCGGCGAGACCGATCGCCGTTGGCAACCGTTAGCTCGCAAGATGATCGAGGAGCGCGGTAGCAAATTCGAGACGACATTCCTGTTCGAGCTTCCATACTCAGAACTCGTCGCTGAGCTGTCGAAGGTGCCCAACGATGCGATCGTGATCCTTCTGACGGTTTTTGCTGACCCCGAAGGCAAGACCTTCGTCCCGGCGCAGGTCGCGGCTGATCTGTCCGCGCTGTCACCGGCACCGGTTTACGGCCCCTACGATACGTTTGTCGGCAGGGGCGCCGTCGGCGGCTTTGTTGAGACGTTCGAGTTCGATCGGCGTTGCGGCGGCTGAAATGGCGATCGAAATCCTGGAGGGCGCGGATCCGGCCACGCTCGCGCCCCGAACCAATCCCGCGCAACACTACCGCGTCGATTACCGGGCTATGCAACGCTGGAATCTAAAGGAGAAAGACCTCCCGCCCGACACCGTTGTTCTGTTCAAAGAGCCGACGATCTGGGATGAGTATCGCGGCACCGTTCTTGCGGCACTTTCCGTCCTCGGCCTGCAAACGATGCATTCTGGTGTGCCTTGCTGATTCAGCGGCGCAGGAGACAGCGCGCCGAGGACCTGCTTAAGGAGAGCGAGGAGCGGATGACCTTTGCCGCCGCTGCGGCAAATATCGGGCTCTGGCAGTTTGACCGCGATACCGATGAATTGTGGGTTACCGAACATGGCAGGGCGCTGTTCGGGCTACCGAGTGATGCGCCTCTCACCCGCGAGGCATTCCTTGCCGCTGTTCATCCGGATGATCTCGAAACCGCAAGCCGTTCGCTTCGGAAGTCCTTCAGGAGGATGGGACGGTCCACGGCCAGTGACGTACGAATTGTCTTGCCGAGCGGTGAGATGCGTTGGATCCGCATGCGCGCCCGGTCCTATACGGAGAGCAACGGTGAGCCAAAGCAACTAGGGGGCATTTTCGTCGACATCACCGACCAGAAATCGGCCGAGGCTGAGACCGCACTACAACGTGTGGAAATTGAGCACCTGATGCGGGTGTCGGTGCTCGGCGAACTTTCCGGCTCGATTGCGCACGAGGTCAACCAACCCCTCACTGCGATCCTGTCAAATGCGCAAGCGGCTCTCCATCTCCTCAAGCAGAATTCCCCGGATCTCGCCGAAATTCGCGATGCCCTTGAGGACATTGTGCATGAAGATAATCGGGCTGGCGAAGTTATCCATCGTCTCCGCGGTCTTCTCAAGAAGGGCGAGCGGAAGATGGAAAGCGTCAATGTCGATGACCTTGTCCGATCGACTGTCAGGCTGCTGCACAGCGAACTGATTGGCCGCGATATCAGCCTCAGGCTTGATCTAGATCATGATCCGTTTTTCACGCGCGGCGATTCTGTGCAGCTGCAGCAAGTCCTGCTCAATCTTGTCATGAATGCGATGGATGCCATGGCCTCCACGCCCATGGCCCAGCGGTCTATCCTGATCTCGACCCGAGGGGCGAAAACCGGAATGATAGACGTACTCGTGAAGGATCGGGGGCACGGTATCCGTCCCAAGGAAAATGGCCGGCTGTTCGAACCGTTCTACACCACCAAGGCCCATGGCCTTGGCCTGGGTCTGGCCCTTTGTTCGACGATCATAGAGGCGCATCAGGGAAAGCTGACCCTGGTCAACGGCGAGGGGGGCGGCGCCGTTGCAAGATTTTCGTTGCCCGCTCAGCAACCTGCGGTCAGTTCTGCATGACAGGCATGTTCACGGTTTACCTCGTTGACGATGACCCCGGAGTCCTCAAGGCGTTGTCGCGCCTGCTCCGCGCCAAGGGTTATGACGTCAAGCCCTATTCTTCGCCGCAGGTATTCCTGGAAGAGCATGACGAGGCGATTCCCGGATGCGCCATACTCGATGTTTCGATGCCTGATCTTGATGGTCTGGAGATTCAGGATGTGTTGACCACCGCCAGTGGCTCGCATCGTCCCATCGTGTTCGTTACCGGCAAAGGCGACATTCCCACCAGCGTGCGCGCCATGAAAGCCGGGGCGATCGATTTCCTGACCAAGCCGGTAAAGGACCAGGATTTGTTTGAAGCGCTATCCCGTGCTGAAGCCTTGGACGCCGAGTTGCGCCGACTTCGTTCCGAACGGGACGTGATGCGAACGAAGGTAAGGACCTTGACCCCGCGCGAACGCGAAGTGCTTACACATGTCGTGGCGGGACGACTCAACAAGCAGATTGCCGGCGAACTGGGTACGGTCGAAAAGACCATCAAGGTTCATCGTAGCCGGATGATGGAGAAACTTGGCATTCGAACTGTCGCCGACCTCGTTCGCATGGCTGAGAAGCTCGAAATTTCGAAATAGAGGAAACCGAACCTGTTGGCCCAAGGGCCAACTCGACAGGCTTACAGCGCGGCGGCAATGATCGTTCATGGCGGAACCTTCCCCATGGATTGCCATTGTGGACGATGATCCAGCCGTGCTCAAGGCTTTGAGTCGGTTGCTGCGTTCGCACGCTTTTCGTGCTCAGAGTTTCGGATCGGGACAGGAGTTTCTCGCGGCGTTGCCGGATGGTCTTCCGATATGCCTGATTGTCGATCTCCAGATGCCTGAGATGAGCGGTTTGGAGCTTCAACAGCATCTCGTCAGCAACGGCATAGAAATTCCGACAATTCTCATCTCCGCGCATGGCGACGTTGCGTCACGATCGGATGAAGGCACGTTTGTAGCCAGCCTCCGGAAACCTTTGCAGGAGGACATCTTGTTCTCGGCTATCGACAAAGCAATCGGCCGTGCGGGGGGAGTGCCAAGTAGCCACTAAGTAGACGCCCCCGCGGGCAGAGGACGCTCCATGCGGGGCTGGTCAGCGCTCAAGGCACCACGAGCCATTCCAGACGAGCCATTCCAGTCTTCGCCTTGCGGATGTAGCTATTGGACGCTGGCGCCGCGATGCAGGTCGGCTTCGATCTGGAGCTTGGTCCCGCCGCCGAACCGCGCGCGATAGATCTGCATGTTCTCCATGATCCGCTGCACGTAGTTCCGCGTCTCGGAGAACGGGATCTGCTCGACCCAATCGACCGCGTCGACCTTGGGGTCACGCGGATCGCCGTAACGCTCGATCCATTTCTTGACGCTGCCGCGACCGGCATTGTAGCCGGCGAAGGTCAGGATGTAGGAGCCGCGGTAATCCTCGAGCAGGCCGCCAAGCTCGGCGGCGCCAAGCGTGGCGTTGTAGACCGAGTCGGTCTTCATCCGGTCGAGGTCGAAGCTGACGCCGGCCCGTTTGCAGACATAGCGTCCGGCGTCCGGCGTCACCTGCATCAGCCCATAGGCCTGGGCCGGTGAGACCACGGCAGGATTGAAGGCGCTTTCCTGCCGCGCGATCGAATAGACGACGCTCGGCTCGACCTCGGGGCCGATCTGTTTGAACGACGGGATGCCGGTGACGGGATAGGCGTAATGATCGAATGGCAGGCCGCGGTTGAGCGCGGCCTTGCCGAGCAGCAGCATGCCGCGGGCGTCGCTGTGGCGCGCGGTGAGCTCGCCGAGGCCCGCCAGCGCCTCGGGATCGCCGTTCTCGCCCATGTCGCCGAAAATCGGGATCGCAAGCTCGCGCTCGTCGAGCTCATAGAGCAATTGCACGGCGCGGACGATCTCCAGCCGCTCCGATCCGCGCCCACGGGGGACGCCATTCAATTCGAGCTGCGGCAGGCCGAGCTTGGCGCGCGCCAGTTGGCCGTAATAGCTGGTCGATTGCTCGGCCGCCCGGCCAAAGGCGGCGCGGGCTTCCTGCGTGCGGCCCGCGGCTTCCGCCGCGCGGCCCTGCCAATAGCCGGCGCGCGCCAGCGCGGTCGGGTTGGCGCTGCCAACGCCGATGCGCGCGAAGTGCTGGGCGGCGACTGCCGGATCTTTCAGGAACCGCAGCGCAATCCAGCCCGCGGTGAATTCCTGCTCGGTCTTGTAGATGTCGCGCGAGGGAAGCGCCGCGTCGCGCGCAATCAGGTAGGCGGTGCGATGTTCGCCGACGTCCAGCATCTTGCGCGACAAGAGGCGCCGTTCGATCCACCATTCGTTGAGATTGTGCAGACGGTTCGGATCTTTCGGCACCGTCAGCATGAGCTGTGCGGCCTCGTTGAACTTCTCTTCGCGGCGCAGCCACTGGATCCTGGCGAACATGTAGCCGGGATCGCTGTGCAGCTCCCGCGGCACCGCATCGAGCAGCGTCTTGAGGTTGGAGGATTTCTTGTTGGCCGCAATGCGCGCCTTGCCCAGCGCGACATGGCCTGCACCGAGCCGCTTGGCGGCGCGCATGCCGCCGGCTTCCTGCTCGGTGCCGTAAAGCAGCGAATCCATCCGCGCCTTGTGGTCGCCCGCGGTCAGCAACGCGCCGAACATATCGAGCGCCGCGGTCTCGGTGTCTTCCGACATGCCATCATTGCGCCAGGCCTCGCGGACCAGCCGTTCGGCATTGGTGCGATCGCCGCGCGCGATCATGGCCTTCGCCAGCGCGAACTTGCCCTTGGCCGAAATCGGCGATTCGTTTCCGAACCAGGACCAGACGGCTGCGTCGTCGCGGCGGTCGTCCCAAAGGGCGGCCTCGATGCGCCGGCGCAGGAAGGTTTGCGACGGCCAGCTCGGATTGGCGGAAACAAACGCACGATAGCGCTCGACCGACGCGTTATTGTTCTCGCTGCGCAGGATCAGCCATTCCGCAAGCTTGCGGGCGACCGGATCCGATATCGTGGCCTGCGCCTGGTTTGCGTCCCCAGGCTTCTGCTTGCGCACCAGCTCGATGACGTTTTCCAGCGCATCCTTGTCGGCCTGGGACGTCGAGGACGTCGCGGCTACGGCAGCCGGCGGCACGTTCTTGCGCGGATTGGGCAGGGCGGCATGCTGGCGCGTCGCAGGCGCGAGAACTGGCGGCGCAGGAGCGGGCGCGGCCGCGCAGCCGCCACCGGCGGCGTGGGCTGCGGGCGCGGTATGGGGAGTGGCTACAGGCTTGGGGATCGCGGTGCGAGAAATCGGCCGCGGCTTCGGCAGCGGAACTTTTGGCTTGGCCCAGGCATCCAAGGGGAAAGCCGCCAGTCCGACGGCCAGCGCCAGGCTTGTGGCCAGTGCGGTCGATCGCAATGCGGCGGCGCGGGCGGAAGGGATCACGGCTTTCCTCTGCGGCGGCGAATCATTCAATCGCTCCAGCCTTAGGTCTATTTGATTGAATATGTGGACAAAATGCTAAAACGTCGCGGCCAGTGCCTGTTTGCGCCATCACCGCGGCAAAATCGCGGCTATGGCCCCTTCGAGCAAGGCGGATGCCGGCCAGCCTGAGAAAGAGCGTTGAAACAAAGCGCTAGCGCCATACGGCACAGCCCTTTCGCCTGATCGCCAGACCCGATATGAATTGAAATCCAGTTTCGGTTGTGCCGTTTCTTAAGCGTTGGAGGAAGTCCATGGCAGCCAAGACAAAGTTCCGGGGATCGTTCACCGCCTTGGTCACGCCATTCAAGAACGGCTCGGTCGACGAGGCCGCCTTCCGCGGCCTGGTGAGCTGGCAGATCGAGCAGGGGTCACACGGTCTCGTTCCCGTGGGTACCACCGGCGAAAGCCCGACGCTGAGCCATGCCGAGCATCATCGGGTAGTCGAGATGTGCATCGATGAGGCGAATGGACGCGTGCCTGTCATCGCCGGCGCGGGCTCGAACTCAACGCGGGAAGCCGTCGACCTTGCTGTTCACGCCGAGAAGGCCGGTGCCGATGCCGTGCTGGTGGTGACGCCGTACTACAACAAGCCGACCCAGGAAGGGATGTATCAGCACTTCAAGGCGGTGAATGACGCGATCGGGATCCCGATCATCATTTACAACATCCCGCCGCGCTCCGTCGTCGATATGTCGGTCGAGACCATGACCCGGCTGTTCGAGTTGAAGAACATCGCCGGCGTCAAGGACGCCACCGCCAATCTTGCCCGGGTGTCGCAGCAACGCCATGCGATGGGGCCGGATTTCATCCAGCTGTCCGGCGAGGACATGACCGCACTGGCCTATATGGCGGCGGGAGGACATGGTTGCATTTCGGTGGTCGCCAACGTGGCGCCGAAGCTGTGTGCCGACCTGATGTCAGCTGTTATGCAGGGTGATTACGTTACCGGACTGAAGATCCAGGACCGCCTGACGCCGCTGCATGATGCCGTCTTCAAGGAGCCCGGCCTCGCGGGAGCCAAGCATGGCCTCAAACTGCTGGGGCGGCTCGAAGAAGAAGTGCGCCTGCCGTTGATGAACGTGACGCCGCCAACCCGCAAGGGGAATAGCCGCGCCACCTGCTTGGCGGTGTTGCGCACGCCGCGATAGGCGGGGCCGGAAACGAGCCGGGCGAGATAGGCGCTCATCGCGCCGGTCGGCGGCGCGATCGACATGTCGTTGTCGTTGAGGATGACGATCAGCCGCGACTTCATGCGCGCCGGCATTGTTCATCGCCTCGTAGGCCATGCCGGCCGACATCGCGCCATCGCCGATCACCGCGACGACGTGGCGCTTCTCGCCCTTGAGCTCGGAGGCGACCGCCATGCCGAGGCCGGCGGAAATCGAGGTCGAGGAATGGCCGGCGCCGAAGGGATCGTATTCGCTCTCGGCGCGGCGGGTGAAGCCCGAGAGGCCGTCCTTCTGGCGCAGCGTGCGGATGCGGTCGCGGCGGCCGGTCAGCACCTTGTGCGGATAGGCCTGGTGGCCGACGTCCCAGATCGAGCCGGTCGTGCGGGGTATCGAAGGTCGCGTGGAGCGCGACGGTCAGCTCGACGACGCCGAGCCCGGCGCCAAGATGGCCGCCGGTGACCGAGACGGCGTCGATGACCTCGGCGCGCAGTTCGTCGGCGAGCTGCCTCAGCTGATCGCGCGACAATTGCTTCAGATGGCGCCGGGCGCGTCGATGGTATCGAGCAGGGGGGTCAGCGGCTTTTCGGTCACGAGGCCGATCCTTAGGCGGCAACGTGCTGTCAGTGCTACAGCAACGAGCATTAGAGACCGCGCAGTTGCGCAAGGCAATCGCTCAGCCTAGCGGCGGCGACGAGCAGCGGGGCTCGGCATCGAAGCGGTCGTAGGCGCGGATCCGGCGGGTCGGGCTCGAAGCCGAGGCGGGTGACGTAGCCGCCCGAGCTCGGTCGCCTTGGCGAGGTAGCCCTCGGTCGTCGATAGAACATCCGGCAGTAGCCGGCGCTGTCGAAGGCGACCGGCTGCGGCGAAGAGTTCGGCGACATGGTCGATATCGGGCAGCGATCAGCTCGACCTGCGCGGGCTCGACGCCGGTAGCGGCTGGCCGGCGGCGAGGTCTCGGCAGCGCGTCGGCGACCGGCTGCTGACGCCGGCGCTGGCGACGGCGCTGAAGGTGGCGTCGAAGAGGCCCTGGAGGGCGTTGATGCCCACGCCGTCGCCGAGCGAGGCGGTGCGCAGGCGCTGGCGCCGATCAGCTCGGGCGATGGGCTGCGGCGATCGCGGTCGGCGGCAGCGACGGCGGTGGTCTCGCGCTCGATGATCATCTCGAGCGCGCGCTGGGCGCCGGGATCGGGCGTCGATGGTCGGCGGCGTAGGCCGTGACCATGGTCGTCGACCGGCGGTTGGTCATCAGCATGCGCGCCTACGGGCTCGGGCGCGTCGAGGATGGCGAGGGCGACGAGTGGCGGTCTCGCCGTCCGGCGGGCAGCGGGGCTGCGGGTCGCCGAGCGATCAGCGCCGTGCGATCTTCTGCACCGGATAGGGCGCGCTGGGATCGAGCGCGGCGACTGCCGAGCGGTCGCTGGACGGCATCGAATCGGCACAACGAGCCGGCATCGAGCTGCGGCGCCGCCGAGCGAGGCCGGGCGCGACCAGCGGCACGGGGCGCGTTGACGTCGATGGTCTCGACTGTCGCGCTGGGTCGGGCCGGTATCGGCGACCTGGATGACGCGTCATCGGAGCTCGTCGCCGAAGAACAGGTCCATCAGGTCTGCGCGGGCCGCGGGCGTGGGCGCCTCGTCGTCGGCGCTGGCGATGCAGGATCGGCGCCGTTGCACGGCACCATGTGGCACTTGCTGCCACTCGGCCTCGGCGTACTGGCGGCCGTCGTCGGAGAGCGCGTGCCGTCGGTCGGGATGTGCAGCGTTTGCCGTCGGGGAAGATCTTCTTGAGCTGGGCGCGTGGTCATCCGCGGCCAGGCGCGGACGTTGCCGGTGTCGAGGTGGACGAACGGGCTGCCGGAGGTCGGGTAGTAGCCGACGCCGCCGACCTGGTGCTGCATCGCGGTGTCGCGCAGCAGCTTGAGCGATCGACGCCGGGGATGAAGAAGTCCATCGCCTTGCCCTTCATGTGCTGCGAATTCTCGGCGACGCCGGAGGATTTGGCGCGCAGAGCATGCGTTGGTCTCGGGCGAGCGGTAGGACGAAACGATGTTGATCGGCTGGCTGGCGCCGACTTCCTGGTAGACCACCCAGAGCAGGTCGAAGAGCGGCGGGATCCATCTGCGTCTGCTTCGTTGGTGCCGCCAGTCGGCAGGAAGCGGTTGAGCTGGCGCAGGGCGCTCCTGGTCGTACTGGCCGTTGCGCTTGAAGGTGAAGCGGCCGGTCTCGTCGGTGTGGGTGTGGTGGAGGTAGAGGGTGCGGTCGCCGCCGGCGGCGCTGGCACCGAGACGGTGGTCGGCGGCAGCAGGAGCGTCAGTGCCACAAGCGCGGCAAAGGCAAGCCGCGCAAACCGCTGCCAATGCAAATCGACTAGTCCCCACAGCCCAACGAAGCCCAGTCAGATCTCGAAAGCACGGAACGCTAGCAGCAAGCCGACTACGACTCTGTTAACGCTAGCGCTCCGTGACGCCCAGCTCCGAATCACGCTCCGAGCACTCAGTTTTAGGCGACTAAAGCGCGGCTGAACCAAGGCCGAATTCGTAAAGCAGGTGTTAACGGCGGATGAGTCCGGGGCTACGGCACGCGAGCCGGCGACAGCTCGATGCCGCGGCCGGAGCTGACGCGGCGCGTCGAGGCCGCGATAGCGGCGACTACTCCGCTCGTCCAGCAGCTCGATCATCTTCTTGTTGTGCGCCGTAGACGTCGCCGTAGGAGCGGATCGTGCCGTCCTCGTCCACGCGCAGCGTGAAATAGGTGATGTGCACCGGGATGTGGGCGTCGAGATTGTTCCAGCGCTCGCTGCCGCCGATCTCGCCCTCGAGCGCGGCGACCGTCAGCTCCGGCTCGTGCGCGAGCAGCGCGCGCGGCGAACTCCATCGGGTTCTGCACCCGCATGCAGCCGTGGCTGTAGGCGCGGAAGGAGCGCTGAACAGCGACTTGCGACGGCGTGTCGTGCAGATAGACGTCGTGCTGGTTGGGGAACAGGAACTTGATCTTGCCCAGCGCATTGCCGGCGCCGGGGCGCTGGCGGATGCGGAAATTGTTGACGCTGGTCGAGGACCAGTCGACGGCCGAGGCGTTGATCACGCTGCCGCCGTACAGCAGCTCCATGTTCTGGCTGGCGAGGTAGCCGGGTTGGTCAGCGAGGTGCGGCGCGATCTCGTTGCTGGCGATCGAGGGCGGCACGTTCCAATACGGGATTGACGACGATGTGCTCGATCTCGTCGGAGAAGCATCGGCGTCTGGTTCTTGGGCGTGCCGACGACGACGCGGGTCGTGTAGGCGACCTCGTGCCGTCGCTCGATCGATTCGACGAGGCCGGAACTCGGGGATGTTGACGTGGACGTGGAAGTCGCCGAGGTCGTCCGGCAGCCAGCGCCAGCGCTCCATGTTGGCGAGGATGTCTTCCTTGGTGGTCGCGGCGCCGCCGTTGAGCGCCGCGACGGTCGCGGGGCCGACGACGCCGTCGGCGTCGAGGCCAAGGCTTTCCTGGAAGGTCTTGACCGCTGCGACCAGCGGTCGTCGTAGGTGAGGTTGGCCGGGCGCGTCGTCGCCGTCTCGGCGATCTCGGGCTCGGCGACGTTGAGGCGCTGGCGGAGCAGCGGGACGCGCTCGTCGGTCATGCCGGGCTTCAGCACCGGCCCTCGGCGATGGCGATGGCTGCTGCTCGACGATGGCCGTCGTTGAATCTTGGCGAGCGCCTGCCTTGAGCGCGAGGAATTCGCGTGTGCTTGGGATGCAGGTCGAGCGAGGATCTGCGTCCGGATCGTCGCTGGCGGCGAGCTGCATCAGCATCTCGGCTTCGTTGATCGTCTTGCGGCGTGACGGTCCAGAGGCTGCGAGACGTCCGTCGGCGTCGATGCGGCCGCCGATGGCGTCGCTGGGCGTAGCGCATGCGCGGACGCCGAGAACGCGGTCTCGAGCGCGGCGAGCTTCAGCGGATCGGTGCCGGCGGCGGCGACGTCGAGATCGGCGGTCAGGTAGTCGGACGGGCGGAAGCCCTCGCGCTCGGCGGCGCTTGAAGACGTCGATGATCTTTCGGCGCGCTCGCCGAGAAGGCGACCTTGCCGTCGGCGTCTTCGGTCAGCCAGAGCGGCTCGAAATGGCGCGCGCCGTAGAAGAAATAGAGCTTCTGCGCCTCGGCATAGGCGCGGCGTGTCCTTGGTCGGCGCGCGATAGTAGGCTCGAGCAGGCCGGACTTGATGATGCGGGCGAGTTCGGTCTGCGGCGGCGCGATGACGACGCGGGCGGCATCGATCTCGCCGACCTGGATGGTTTCCTGGGCGATGCCGCGGCGGAGCGGCAGAAAGGAGCGCGCCGGCAACGAGGCAGGCGCAACAGCTTACGCATGAAAGCTCCGCGTCGCAAAGGCGTTATCGAGGGACCGTGCGCAAAGCCTGACGACTCGTCGCGCAGGAGCCAGCCCGACGAATATGCTCCGTGCATAACGCACAAACCTTAACGGCCGCAATTGCTCGCGTTTTTGTGAGCGCGCGTCTGTGGCCTTGCTGCAACTGACCGGTATCGCGGCTCAGGCGGCGTCGCTGCTCGCTTCAGTCGCTTGGCCTCGTCGTCGAGGCCGTATTCGCGGAGCTTGCGGTAGAGCGTCGAGCGGCCGATCTCAGCGCCCGGGCGACCCGCGACATGCGTCCGCCATAGTGCTGCGAGGGCAAACGCGATGAGCTCGCGTTCGAGATCGGCGAGCGCGGCGACCTCGCCGTTGCCGTCGAGGAACCGGTCGGGCACGGCCTCCTTCGATGTCCGCCTCACGACGCCGCGAGACGTAGCATCGTCGATATGAACCGGGGCTGACGGGCACCGGCGACGGCTTCGGTCAGCTCAGGGCGTCGGCGCGGCCGGCGGTCTGGGCGACGATCTGCGGGAAGTCGGCGGTTTCGAGGATAGGCGGCGTCCGAGAGGACGATGGCGCGGTAGACGGCGTTCTCGAGCTGGCGGATGTTGCCGGGCCAGTTGTAGCCGCTGAGCAGCGTCGAGCGCCGGGGCGGAGATGCCGACGACGCGCTTGCCGGCTTCGGCGGCAAAGCGGGCGATGAAATGGCTGACGAGCGCCGGCGATGTCTTCGCGTGCGCTCGCGCAGCGGCGGCACGTAGATCGGGAAGACGTTGAGCCGGTAGTAGAGGTCCTCGCGGAAGTCGCCGTCCTTGGCGAGGTTGAGCAGCCGCCGGTTGGTGGCCGAGATGACCCGGACGTTGACCCGTTCGACCTTGCGGCGCCGACCGGCTCGATCTCGCCCTGCTGGATGCGCGCGCAGCAGCTTGACCTGCGTGTCGAGCGGCAGTTCGCCGACCTCGTCGAGGAACAGCGTGCCGCCATGGGCTTCGGCGAATTTGCCGGTGTGGTCGGCGGTCGCGCCGGTGAAGGCGCCCTTCTTGTGGCCGAAGAGGGTCGATTCGACCAGGTTCGCGGGGATGGCGCCGCAGTTGACGGTGACGAACGGCTTGCCGGCGCGGTCGCCCATGCCCTGGATGATGCGGGCGACCAGTTCCTTGCCGACGCCGGTCTCGCCTTCGATCAGCACCGGGATCGTGCTTTTCGCGGCCTTGGCGGCAGAGCGTCATGACACGCGTCCATCGCCGGCGCTCTGGGTGATGATGTCGGTGAGCGCGAGCGTGCCGGCGCGCTGGCTGCGCTCGGTGCGGACGACGGTCTCGAGCGCGTCGAGCTTCAGGGCATTGCGCAGCGAGACGATCAGCCGCTCGGGCGCGACCGGCTTGACGAAGAAATCGGCGGCGCCCTGGCGCATCGCCGAAACCACGGTTTCGAGCGAGGAATTGGCGGTCTGGACGATAACCGGGGTCGACGATCCCCTCGCGGCGCCATGGCCTCCATCACGGCCATGCCGTCGAGATCGGGCATCACGAGATCGAGGACCATGGCGCCGATGCCGGGGTCGGCGCGCAGCAGGTCCAGCGCCTGCTCGCCGCCGGTGGCGGTCACCGGCACGAAGCCGGCGCGGCGCGGCGACCTCGGCGGTCAGGCGCAGCTGCACCGGATCGTCATCGACGATCAGAACGCGAGTCATGCTCCTCAGCGTTTCCAACGCGACAGCGGCGAATTGCGCTGTGCCGTTTTGGAGCAGATGGGAGCGGGGGTTAACGCCCGGCGAAATCGCTCGCTGTGCCGTTGCTGGTCAGGATGGTTCGCCGAGGAGTTAAGAGGCGCTTCAACACGGCTCGACGCCGGCTATCGGACCCGCGTGGCTAAGGTCAGCGCGCGCTTTCGGAGGATCGATCGGCGCACGCCGCTTGGCAGCTGTGCGGTGCCGCTCGCTATGGTCCCGCGCCGCAAGATCCCCGAGAAAGCCCGACTGATGACCGACCGCTCCGCGCGCCCGAAGCCACGGCCCAGAAGGGCCACAACGAGTTCGGCGACGCTGCCGGAGTGGGACCTCGACCGACCTCTATCCGGGCAGCGATTCGCCCGGAGCTGAAGGCCGACCTCGAGCGGGCCAAGGCCGAGGCCAAGGCGTTCGAGGCCGACTACAAGGGCAAGCTCGAGGGGCTGGCCAGGAACGGCGGGCTGATCGACGCGATCAAGCGCATCGAGGCCTGAACGACGTCACCGGCAAGCTCGGCTCGTTCGCGTTTCTCCAATATGTGCAGAACACGCAGGACCCGGACCGCGCAAAGTTCCTCGGCGACATGAGCCAGGCGCTGACCGATCTCTCGACGGGCCTCATCTTCTTCGAGCTCGAGCTCAACCGGATCGACGACGCGGTGCTCGAGGCGGCGTTTGCGGCCGATCCCGAGCTCGGCGCGCTATCGCCCGTGGTTCACCGAACTGCGCAAGGCCAAGCCCTACCAGCTCGAGGACCGGGTCGAGGAACTGTTCCACGAGAAGTCGGTGACCGGCGCGCTCGGCCTGGAACCGGCTGTTCGACGAGACCATGGCGGCGCTCAAGTTCGACGTCGACGGCGAGGAGCTGGGGCTCGAGAGCGACGCTCAACCTGCTGTCGCGACAAGGACGAGACCAAGCGCGAGGCGGCGTTCCACGGGCTCTCGAAGACGCTGCACGACAACGAGCGGCTCTTCACCCACATCACCAACGTCCTCGCCAAGGACAAGGAAATCTCCGACCGCTGGCGCGGCTACAAGGACATCGCCGACAGCCGGCACCTCGCCAATTCGGTCGAGCGCGAGGTGGTCGATGCGCTGGAGAAGGCGGTGCGCGCCGCCTATCCGCGGCTCAGCCACCGCTACTACAAGATGAAGGCGAAGTGGTTCGGCAAGGACCAGCTCAACGCCTGGGACCGCAACGCGCCGCTGCCGACGAGCGACGAGCGCATCTTCGACTGGGAGACGGCGCAAGACCACGGTGATGGAGGCCTACGGCAAGTTCTCGCCCGAGCTGGCCGAGGTCGCCGAGCCGTTCTTCGAGCAGCGGCTGGATCGACGCGCCGGTCAAGGACGGCAAATCGCCGGGCGCGTTCGCGCATCCGACCGTGCCGTCGGCGCATCCCTACCTGATGCTCAACTATCTCGGCAAAGCGCGGGACGTGATGACGCTGGCGCACGAGCTCGGGCCACGGCGTGCACCAGGTGCTCGCGGCGCCGCAGGGCGCGCTGATGGCGCCGACGCCGCTGACGCTGGCCGAGACCGCCTAGCGTGTTCGGCGAGATGCTGACCTTCCGCTCGATGCTCGACGAAGACCACCGACAAGAAGCAGCGCTTCGCGCATGCTGTCGTCGCAAGGTCGAGGACATGCTCAATACGGTGGTGCGGCAGATCGCGTTCTACACCTTCGAGCGCGAGGTCCACACCGCCCGCAAGGAAGGCGAGCTCACGACCGAGCAGCTCAACGAGATCTGGCTCGAGGTGCAGCCGCGAAAGCCTCGGGCCCGGCGATCAAGCTCAACGAGGGCTACGACGATCTTCTGGTCCTACATCCCGCACTTCATCCACTCGCCCTTCTACGTCTATGCCTATGCCTTCGGCGACTGTCTTGTGAACTCGCTCTACGCACAGTATGAGAAGGCCAACGAGGGCTTTGCGGAGCGCTATTTCGAGCTTCTCAAGGCCGGGCGGCACCAAGCATCACTCCGAGCTGCTGAAGCCGTTCGGGCTCGATGCGCGCGACCCGCAATTCTGGTCGCTCGGGCTGTCGATGATCGAGCGGCTGATCGACGAGCTGGAAGCGACCGATCCTGAACGCCTGACCGAGGATTTTCCGATGGCCAAGAAACCCGCCACCGCCCCGGCCCATGTGAAGAACTGCCGCCCGCCATGGACTACAAGATGCACGAGGCGACCTGGAAGGGTTTCACCAATCTGACCAAGTGGTCGATCATCGGCGCTCGGGATCATCGTCGTCCTGCTCTACTTCATCATCCGCCCGTAGGGCCTCAGCAACCTGTGCGTGCGCGTCGCCGGTCCGGCGCGCCATCGAACAGGCTCGGCAGGGCCACCGTACTTGCCGGCGCGCAGCTCGGGTAAGACGAAAGGCAAATCCCCTGATGAAGATCGCAATCGTCCGCGTGAGCGCGCCGACGGCGAAATTGGCGGCGGATCATCTCGGAAGCATTACAGAGGTGTCAGACGAGTCGGGCGGGTTGCTGGCCCGCTACGCCTTCGATCCGTGGGGGCGACGAATGGTAACGGACGGCTCGGATGTGACCGGCGATGGTTTCACAGGGCATCGATTGCACGCGGACACTGGAGTCTCGCTGACGCTTTATCGACCCTACGATATGAGCTTGGGCCGCTGGCTTAGTGAAGATCCCGCAGGCCTGAGCGATGGACTTAACCGTTTTGCTTATGTCGCCAACGATCCTGTAGACCGTATAGACGATCTCGGGCTGCAGGGGTGGGGACGATGGCTTCCCGATCCGCCGCATGTTAAGATCCTTCGTTGGTTGCTACCTAAAGATCTCCCAAAACCGTACAGCGATCGTGTTCTTAGTTGTACGTTCGGCGTGAAGTTGTACCACCGGCAGACCAACTTCAACCCTCACAATAACCAAGAGAAATGGCGAGCCTTCATTGGAAGCTTCGTAGATGAATGCGAAGATTCGGCGGCTCCCGGTACGCTAAACAGAGTCGAGACGACCTTTACACCAGGCGGGCCTGGAAGCGCTGGCGCTGGAGCGGCTATATGCTGTCAAATGGCGTGCTATACGGATGCTAAGAAATCACAGTAATTGCGAGGTTCGCTTGAAACTACTGCACCCAATCGGTTGGCCACTCCTCGCCGTCACTGGAATCATCAGTCTGTCTCAACTAGCTGCTTGTCGTGGAGACACGACACAGGTTGCGAAAGAGGCCACGAACCATAGCAAAATCACGCTAAAAGATGGCCGTGTGCTGACCGATGTGAAGATAGATACGCAATCGGATCGTCTGCTTCTCTTTTACCGAACGAGAGTCCCCGTAAGCAGCTGCGCCGAAACTCAAGCCGAAGTGCGTGAGATTTGGTCGCTGGTGCTTAAGAGTGAAGCAGAAAAGAGTCAAGTTCGGTGGGCGACCATATTTCCTGAGGATACAGATTCTCGCGGTAGCGGTTTCTCGTATCAGCGGAACAAAGAGGGGATGTTTGTTGAGCACAATTTCTTACCCTGCTCTTCTCCGAAATGACATGTGAATGGCGTGCATCGAATGCCATAACCGTCCAGGCTAGGTATTTCAATCCTCAGGTCGGGATCAATCATCGATTCTAACAATTATGTCGTCGCGACTAAATACGACGACGTCGACGGCAAAATCGAAATCACCTATACGGACACGACGGACGAATGGATTGACCTGCCGGATTTCTTCGGACCAATCAATGCTGGAGAATTGCGCTGATCGGTACGCGTGGCGGTCCAAACATGTACTCGTGTGCTGAATGGGCCGGTGAAATGGTCCGATCCATTCGGTCTGCGCGCTTGAAACATGCAGATTGAGGAGGCGTCTAATCTGGCGCCGTGCCATCGTTGCCGGATACTGTTGAAGCCAGGCACGAGAAGCAGACTGCCACGAGCGCTAAATGGCGATGCCGAGCGACGTAGTCCCGGATACGCCGCCAAGTACTGCGCCGGAAAGGCAAATTCCAACCGCAACACTCAGGTGCCGCTGAGGCGTTCCTGTTTGGCCCCCTGCACGTGCAAGTTAATTTGCGTCTGAAGGGCATCGAAGTCGAGCAGCTCCTTCGTGAGCGGCGCGAAGAATCGTGGTGAGTACTTGCCTTCTCGCTCGATGCCTGACCCAAGGGTTTCAAATACGGTTTTGTACTCGTGGAACAGATCCGTATTGCCTGTGTGATGGGCAGCGATCATGCCCCACGCGAAAATCAGGACGCGCGTGATCGTCTCCGGCTTGTCGAGCGCGGGCGGTCTCGAATGACGATGTCCTCGGGTTTGAGGTCGCGAATGCAGGACGCCACGCTCGTGGGCAGCGCATGCCTCAGACAACGATGGTCGAGCGAGGTACCGTTTGCGACCAGCGCTATTCGAGAATTACGTTCGAAGAATCGCCCGAAAATCGACGCTGAATCGCGTGCTTACAAGACGTGGCTCGACACGATCCCCTGGCGCCGCGCTTTGCGGTGATGCCGTGACTGACGGACCGGACGCCACTGCGAATTCTGAATCGAAGCGGATAATATGCTCGGCGAGATCCTGCGAAGATCGTTGGGCAAGGTTCCGTGGCCGTCGTTCGCGAAGCTCCCGCGCGGCGCGGCCCATCGCAAAAGACGCCGTTGGGTTTAGCGGCACGTTGACGGAGCTTACACCGCGGTTTTCGGACAAAGGAAACTCGGCCCTCGGGAATTCACGGAAAGGATGCTCCCAACGGCCGTAGGCTCGCTCTCCTAGTGAACCGAAGAAGGGAGGCCCTTCAGCAGGTCGCTTCGTGACTATCGCGCCGTCACTAGTATTGCGGGCAGGTCAAATCGCAGGCTCGGGTGCTGCGAACTCGCTAATTGCTTGTGTGAGCTCTTCACTTCTATCTGGGCCTGGTGGATCGAACCCGTAGGGCCCACCGAAAACGAGAACGAACGGCGCGACCTTCAACGCTGCTTGCGCTGGAGTGATTTTGCCATCTTTGAACGCTCGCAGCGTCGGGCCGATAAGCGGTAAAAGTCACTTCGCTCCATGCGTTCAGTCGGTCCGAGGGCACTGTTGATAAATCGAGATTGATTCTGCTCACTTTGTACGGTTTGGCCTCGAATTGCTGAGCGTAGTCGCGAAGCGCAAGACGAAGTTGCTCGGCTGGCATTGAGCCCTCGAAAAATTGTTGAATAGGAATATGTAGCATTCGGTCGCGATTGGGATCTGCGACTAGAGACCCACTCATGTTCTGAAGAAAGGCTGCGAGCATTCCAACACTCACAATGAACGCCACGATATCCCTCCTTCATCTAGCTTATCGCCAGAACGTCGGTGACTAAAGTTGGGATCCAAACTGCGTGAGCGGTCATCGACGGCTGCCGATTGAGTTCGCAAATGCCGGGAACATCGTGCTCCCGCCGAGCGTTGCGTTCTCGTTCGGGCCGCGACGTCGACTAAGAGCAGTTTCCGCAGGTCTGCGGGTACTGGATACCAACTCCCACTTTAAAGCATTGACCGTCTATTGAAATGTAAGCAACCCTGACAACGGGTGGACAGGCTTGCAAGGCAAATATTATCGCGACTCCCTGGGTGCAAACCGCGTTCGTTCCAGGACAACATGCCAACGCGCCATATGTGCAGTTGGGCGGACTGCCACTTGGATTTTTGTAATACGTAGCATGGTTTGCCAATCCCTCACGCGATGTGCCACAACCGATGTAGACATTATCTTCCCAGGTCATCAGCCCTGCAGTCCAGTCGCCCTCTTCTTGCGGCTCGTCGAATTCAATCCAGGCTGTTGCTGAACTACCGCCGCTGGCAAAGTCCATTACGTTGCCAGATGGATCCAGCAGTTCAACTTCGACATAGATGGTGCCACACTCATCGCCGTGACCATCGGCTGTGCCGTCCGCCTCGTATCTCACGATACCGCTGGATGCCGAAACCTGCCAAGCGAACAAGCTAGTGTATTCGTTGATCCATTCGCATTCGGCGAACGCGTCTCTTGCTCCGAATACGAGTACGCCGCACAGGAGGACTGTCCTGATCGCTTGATGCTGTCGGTGATGTCTCATGCCTTTACTCCTTCGACGACTGCGGTTCATGCGATATCATGTCAATTGGCTCGCCTAAAGACTCGCGTGTTTCTTTTAACCTGCAATAACCCTTGTGCCAGGCGCTGACCTCCATTCGGACCGAAGCTGAGTTCAAGTTTCGTCGCGAACGTGCGAAGCACCGCAAACCGGTCTTGAGCAATCTTC
The DNA here is from genome assembly GCA_963850295.1 of Vicinamibacterales bacterium. GTDB lineage: Bacteria > Acidobacteriota > Vicinamibacteria > Vicinamibacterales > JAMQPK01 > JAMQPK01. Next base: position 36,732 of record CAWKKU010000009.1, read on the forward strand.
ACGCGTTGAGTTCGGTCCAGTGCCGAGCGACGGTCGAAGGCTTCCATTTGTGGCCTAAACTCTTTTACGATGTCCAAGGCGCTCTCGATCTCCTCTGGCGAGAGTGGGCCAAAGACATGGCGCAGATACGCGCGCAACCGTCTGTCATCGACCATGCCGTTCTCGTCCGTGCGAGTGGCTGTTCGATACAACAGTGATAGCGCATGATCGTCGGGAATCGCGTCTGGATCAGTCTTCCCATCGATGCTCGGTATTGCATGCTCCCGCGGATGCTGTGGGCTGTTCTGTGATCGCACGTCCCTCACGTGCTTTCGCGGACGCTTCACGATGCTTTCCGATCGACTGTCACTGAGAGAATAGTCGAAATGATCGTGGGCGCTATGGTCCACTGTGGGCGCCAGCTCGACAGGCTTAGCCTCGGCAGTTGTTGTCGCGGCAGTGCTCACAACTGACTGGGCAAGCGAACCGAGTCCCATAAGTGCGACGATGACAACCAGCGCGAGAGCACATCGAAATAACACCTTGCGCATAGGCCACCCTCCTGTGACTTAGACCGAATTCGCGGATCAGCACCGACGAGTGCAAATCGTGTTCCTTTCGTGTTAACACTTTTTCCAAAAGAGTCGCCACAGCGTCCGACAGATACTTACAAACCATCCATACAGCATGCATGATTCGGCGTCTAGCGAATGGCCGGATCTCATGCTAGCGCCACATGTCGACGAAGGGTCTGGCAAGAACGCTTCTTCAATAGCGACAGAACGCCGTAGCTGCTATCACGATTGGTGACTTCGATTTTATGGGCGCCCACGCCGCGTTCCTTGGACGCTCACTCGGACTGCTCATACAGTCACCAGAACCATCGGACTGGACCCGGTTATCTCGTGGCCTTTTTCGCCGTTGGCGCAGGCTGGGTGTTTCCGCGTGGTTTTCCCCGAGGTCAGATCGTTCTCTTGCCACTGCTCATCGCGCTTAGAGGCGAGGGACGCGACGGTGCCGGCGGATTCGGTTTTCGGACCCGACGACTGCGGAAAACTATGCGGACCGTGTCGATGGTCTCCTGGCAGCGAACGGAAGTACGGGAAAGAAGCACAGTTCACGAGGACTCAACAAGTGATCCCTGGCTGGTTACGGGGCATCGCTCGTAGGCTGACGTCCAAATAGCTGTGATTTGCATAAGGAACATTTAGGACAGCAGTCTGCCAAGTTCTATGCGGCCGGCTGCTCACTACCGACTTCATTGCTGAACATGCACCGGTTACGGAGGAATTCCTTGCCATCATTAGAAGTCCACCGCATGTCGAACACAGCGCAGAGATGGGGCCTTAGAAGCCCTCATTGACTTTGGTGTAGGGTTCCAACCGGAAGAACGCCGCAGTAACTCGCAGCGAGTGACATTTTGAGTGACATCGCACCAAAAAAATCCGAAAACAGTGGCGAACCGACGAAAGCCGCTGCAACAAACGGAAAGCAGTAAATCGTTGGTCGCGTTTGACTTGAGCCAAAAACGCCCGAATTTGTTACGGTTTCGTTGACTCTGCCGTAAGAATCCCTGCCTCCCAGCCAGCCTTCGCTCGCCTGCGGCGAGCTTCGGCTAGGTCGGCGCTTCGCGCCGACGTAAAAGTCAGCGAGTTATCCTCTTGCGAAGGCTGTCTCGACGTAGCTCGCGAAGCGAGCGGAGTCGGACCGCTGTTTCCGCGTACCTGCACGCCATCGAAGAGTTCACAATCCGCGTACGTCGGCGTCGATTCCGGTCCTCCGCATGACATTTCCTAGCAGCTCCGTTTGGCGCCAGACATGCCACGGCGATCCACGTGCAAGGTATTGGCGCTCGATTCGTCTATATCCTCCGAAGCAATAGCAATCCGTCTCGACACTATGTAGGCCGGGCCACTAATGTCGACGAACGACTCGAGTGGCACAACGCCGGCCCGTGTGGGCACACGCTCCAGAATCGCCCCTGGTCGATCGTCGTTTCGTTGGAGTTTCCGGACGAGCGCGGCGCAGCGCACTTCGAAAAGTACCTCAAATCCGGCTCAGGCCGCGCGTTTGCGAAGCGTCATTTCGGCAGTGCGTGAGCAGCCCAGTCAGAGGCGTCTTTCTCCGCCTGAAGTATGAAGCCAGGGCCATCCCGAACTGCGGCACAGGGTGGGGCCATCGTCAACGTCGATCCATCAACTCTTTTCTCGGCTTTCCGTCCGGCTCCGCGTACGTCGCTTCAAATTACGGCCTGATCGGACTGACGCCGAGCGTGTCCGCGGAGCTGGCACCGCACGGAATCCGCGTGAACCTCGTGTGCCCAGGGATCATTGATACGCCGATGCATCACCGCGCGCGAAAGTTGCTCGGCGACGAAGTGTACGACACGGCGGTGCTCCCGAGCGTTCACCTTGGACGCGCCGGTCGCTCGGAGGAGATCGCTCAGTCCATTGGCTTCTTATGCTCGGATGAGGCCAGCTACCATCACGGGGACAACCCTGACTCCGGATGGAGGATTCACGCTGACCGTGTGAGGTCACCAAGCCGCCTAACCGCGCGCTGGAGCCGTCGCGCGCATCGTCTCGTGCGATCATGACTGCACGGTCGCATTTTGATGCTGCAATACGGCGAGGGCGTTGAGCACCCTCGCCGTCCAGAGCGCGCCGCGACTCACTTCGCTCCCTTGGCGATCTTCGCGCGGAGCTCGTTCTCCTGCGCGGCGATCTCGGGACCGAAGTCCTCCGACTCCCAGAGCGGACGGATCTCGAGGTCCGACGGACCCGGCATCGGGTTGGGGCAGCGCTTCGCCCACTCCAGAGCCTCGTCTATCGACCGCACCTGCCAGATCCAGAACCCGGCCACCAGCTCCTTGCTCTCCGCGAAGGGGCCGTCGGTCACCGTCCGTTTTGTGCCGTTGAAGTGCACCCGCTTCCCGAACTTGCTCGGCTTGAGCCCGTCACCGGCGAGCATGATTCCGGCCTTTACCAGCTCCTCGTTGTACTTCCCCATCGCCTCGAACATCTCGGCCGCGCCCTCGACGTCGAACGGGTTGTTCTCGGCCTCGGATTCCTTCGTCGCCTTCACGATCACCATGACGCGCATATCGCCTCCTTATAAGGACAGGTTGGGAGCCCGTCAACGGGCTCTACCACTACGTCGAACGGGGCGAGCTGATTTCGACACAGGGATCGGACGAGACACCCGCGGCGAGTGACATCACACTAATAGAAGCGAACGGCGGCGAACGGCAGCAATCGACGCTGCAATCGCCCGGTCGCCCGTCGATGGTGGACTGAGGGTGGATTCGTACCAGGCCCTGGTCAAGCTCCAATAAAACGTTATTTGCGCGCGACGAGGACCGTCTGCGGCGACGGCAGCGGATGCGCGGTCACGTCCTTGAATCCCGCGCCTTCGAGCTGCAGCTGAAGCTCGGCCAACGTGTAGGCATCACCCGCGTGCGTGCCGGCGAGCATCGTCAGGCTGAATGCGGCGGCCATCGGAGGCGAGACCCGATCGGGATTCGGCACGAACTCGAGGACGACGACGCGTCCGCCAGGTTTGAGCGCACGGTGCACCTTCGCGAGAAATGCAGTGCAGGTTGCTTGGTCGAAGTGATGCAGGAAATTAGTGACGAGCGCCACGTCGTAGCCCTCGCCGAAGTCCACCTTGAACGCATCGCCAGGCCGAGTGCGATATCTGTCATGAACGCCGTGCGCTCGCGCGTGTTCCTCCGCGACCGCGAGAACCGGTGCCCAGTCGACCGCGACGACGTTGACCTTCGGGTTGCGTTCGGCGAGCACGATGCCGAACATCCCGTGCCCGGCGGCGATGTCCAGCACCTGAACGGGGCCAGCCGACGCGATCGACAAGCGATCCGCAATCGCAAACGCCGAAGGCATGGCCATCGGGACCATCGCCCGCGCGAACTCGATCCAGATCGGGTTCTCCTCGGCAACCGTATTCCCTTTCTCTGCAACGCCGCCGCGGCGCACGGCACTCGTCAGATCGGTGAAGTTGTTCACGACCTCGGGGATCGTTAGAAAGTTCGCGGTGGTCCCCATATATGCCGGAGATCGCCTGTTCAGGAACATCGCCGATTCGGGCGTCAGCTCGTAGGACGCGCCCGATTTGCCGAGCAGTCCGATGATCGTCAGGTAATCACAGAGGATTCGGATGCCGCGCTCAGATGCGCCGCTCTTTCGTGCGAGTGCAGCGGCGGTGCGATCCCCTTCGCCGATGGCCGTGAAGATATCGAGATCGATGCCGGTCTTCAACGCCGCCGTACGTTGAAAGCCCCAAAGTGTGTTGAAAATGTTCTCAGGGGAGACGATGGTCTCAGTGGACATGATGAGTGCTCCGCTGTTTGAGGTCCGCTCGAAAAGCGTCCATCATACAGCTAGCGCCGAGCAGCCGGCTCGAACAACTCGGTTGCCGTCAGGATCGAGTATCTGAACTTCAAAATCAGGCTCCGGCCGCGCGTTTGCGAAACGTCACTTCGCGACGGAATAGGCGCAACAACCCGGAGCTCCTGCTAGGGCTGCGGCTTCTGAATCTTCGCGTGGACGTCGTTCACCATCATGAGAGCCGCCGACCCGTACCACGGGTGCAGTTCCATCACGAGCTGACCCGCCTGAATAGCGGGATCCGTCTTCGTCAGGGCCTCCGCTTCGGCGACGGTCGCGACAGCGAAGATGTAGATTCCCCGCAACGGTCCATCGTCTGCAAACGGTCCCGCGAGGACGAGCTTGCCCTCATCCGCGAGGCGTCTGATGTTCGCGCGGTGTGCTGCCTGCAGCTTCTGCGCTTCTTCGCGGGGCCGCTCGCGGTTCGGTCCGGCCTTGAGGAAGGCCATGACGTAGGTGCGCATGCCCAGATCGTCGGCCTTGAGCTTCGCCGCGAGCGCGGCATCGTAGGGAGCCTGCGCCACGACCGAAACCGCCGACATCATCACCAACAGCAGGGCACTCATCACACGCATGACGTCTCTCCTTCACTCAGACTAGCCCGAATTCGGTCCACTAGCTCTGATAAGGTGAAAGGCTACTTATCGCACGCAAGCGTTACGCTGTCACGATCGCTCAAGTGGAGGACTGCACATGAAGGGCCTGGCCGATCTCATCAAAACGACGCTCATCGGCGGACTGCTCGTCGTTCTGCCGATCTACTTGTCCATTCTGCTGTTGGCGAAGACGCTGGGCGGATTACTCGCCTTGCTGTCGCCGGTTACGGCGGCCATCTCGCCCGACGCGCGATTCCGGCAGGTCGCCGCCATCATGATCGTGCTGGTCGTCTGCCTGGTGGTCGGGCTACTGGTCCGCACCACACTCGGGTTGCGAGCCAAGGACGCGTTCGAGCGCTCGGTGCTCGAGAAGATCCCCGGTTATACGTTGGTGCGGGGGCTCGCCAAACGTCTCTCCGGTGACCAGAGCGAGGGTACGTTTCGGCCAGCGTTGGTGGAGTTGGAAGACGCGCTCTCACCTGCCTTCATTATTGAGGAGTTGGAGGACGGGCGCTACACAGGTACTCGTCCCGTCGGTGCCGACACCGGCGGCCGGCGCGCTGTTTGTCCTGCCGCGAGAGCGCGTCCATCCCGTTGACGTGCCGTTCACGGAAGCCGTGAAGGTCATCTCGAAGTGGGGCGTGGGCGCGGGAGCGATGGCCCGCGGCGTGTCGGTAGGCCCCTGACTCGGGTAGCCCCCTGTCCGTGTGTCGTTCGCGCAGTAGTGACCGTTCAAAACCCGATTCGCAGTTCGGCGATCTTTCCCTCTGCCACCGTGAACTCATGGTTCATCACCAGCGGATCGGGCAATCCCGTTCGATCGAACGTCCCGTCGATCTTGACCCTGACGATGGTTCGTCCCTGGCGTTCGGTGACGTCCAGGACGTCGAAATGCACGTGAGCCGCGAAGATGTCGGCCGCGGCCCAGGCCGTGATCGCGTCAAGACCGCGCAGCTCGCGGTTGACATCGACGACCACGGCATCCCCTGCGAAGCTCGCCTGAAATTCCTCCCTGGCACCGCTGTTGACCGCCCTCAGGTAACTGGCGATCGGCCCGGGGAGGTTCAATTCCTTCGTGAATTGCTCGATTTGAGTCATCGTTCACCACCTTCCGACTCCACTGTGACAAATGAAATCTGATGCGTCCAAGATATTGTTCCTATCGGACTAATCGCGGTAGGGTATCGGAATGGAACTGCGCCATCTTCGATACTTCGTGGCGGTTGGCGACGAGGAACATTTCGGCCGGGCCGCGCAACGCCTGAGAGTGGCGCAACCGGCGCTCTCGCGACAGATTCAGGATCTCGAGCGCGAGATCGGCTTCCAGTTGTTCGATCGCCTCAGTCGCGGCGTGAAGCTCAGTTCAGCGGGCACGTTGTTCCTCGAGGATGCACGCCGAATCCTTGAACAGGTGAACGCGGCGACGGAACGCGCGCAACGTGTGGCGCGCGGCCAATCAGGAACGCTGCGTGTCGGATTCACCGAGAATGCCTCATGGCGGGGTGTGGTCCCCGACTCGCTCCACCTCTTCCGGGAGCGCCACCCCGATGCAGAACTGCAGCTGAATCCGCTCCCGAGCCTGCAACAACTGGAGGCCGTTCGATCTGGCCGGCTGGATGCGGGGTTCATGTTCAACCCACCGAAACCAGATCGGGAGCTGGATCAATTGCCGGTCGCCTTGAACAGCCTCGCATTGGCGGCTCCTGCCGCGCATCCGCTCAGTAAGCTCAAGAACCTCCGGCTGCGCGACATGACGGAGGCGCGTTTCATCTGGTTTCCGAGGCGCGAGAGCGCGGCATTCTACGACCGCCTGATGTACGAATGTTTCCGTGGCGGCCTGAAATCGCCTCGGATCGTTCAGGAAGCGTCGAACGAAGCGACGATATTGACACTCGTCGCTCAAGGCATGGGCGTCGGTTTCGTCGTGGAAACCGCCCGCTGGCGATGCCCGGACGGCGTGGCGATATTGAAAGTTGCCGACCTCAACGTGTCGTTGCCATTGGCTCTCGTCTGGAGAAAGGACAACATGTCCCCGCTGCTCTCGAGATTTGTCACCGACGTGGGGAGCCTGGTGAAACGGAGGCGGACTACTGCCAGCGAAAGAACTTCAAGGCCAGCAAGAAACTCGTCGTTCCCCACACCGCAAGCACAGCGAGTTCGGGGAACAACGGCATGAGGCCGGTTCCTTGAAGCATGACGCCGCGCAGCGCATCGTTGAGTGCAGTCAGCGGCAGCGCCTGCACAAACGGTTGGATCGTCGCCGGAAAACGTTCGGTCGAAAAGAAGATGCCGGAGAAAATCCACATCGGCACCATGGCCAGATTCATGAGGCCGGACACGCCTTCGATGGTGCGCGGGCGCGCGGCGACGAGCAGTCCCAAGCCGCTGAAGGCGACAGCGCCAAGCAGCGAAATGGCCGCGAGGAGGAACAGAGAACCTCGAAACGGCACGCCGAGCGCAAAGTGGGCAAAAAGCAGCAGGGCTCCGGCTTCCGGAATCAGGAAGATCAGCCGCGATGTGAGTTGTGCGCCAAGCAGGTGGCTTTTCCGGACGGGCGCCGCTACCAATCGCTTGAGAAGGTTGCCGTTTCGCGCGACCACCAGTGAGAAACCGATCCCCCACATTCCGGTGCCCATCAAGTTCATCCCGAGCAAGCCTGGGACCAGAAAGTCGACGTACCGGGAACCCGGCTCGGTCACTTGCGCGCTTCCCGCGGTGAACGCATCAACACGCCCTGCCGCGCGCTGCAAGGCAGCGTCTACGGCCAAACGGGCGGCGCGGCTCTCAGGCTGAGTGGGGTCGTACGAATATTCGGGCGTCTCGCCGGACGATACGACAAGGACGACGCGCCCTCGAGCGAGCGCCTGTCGCGCTTCCTCCTCGCTCAGGATGTTCGGCTCGAGGTCGGGCTCTTTCGTGAGCGCGGCGAGACGCGCGTCGGCGAGCGGACCTTGCACGACAGCGACCGGTAAAGCCTCGGGTGGGCGGCTGCGGAAGGCGAGCCCGAGAATAGCGGTGAGAAGAATGGGGAACACGAACACCCAGAACAACGCTTCCGGTTCGCGAGTAAGTTCTCGTATGCGAGCCAGCGTCAGCTCGGCAAGCGGCCCCCGCACTCGATAAGCCGCAGTGTGCTCAGCCATCCCGTAGCCTCCGTCCCGTCAGGTTCATGAAGACGTCTTCGAGAGTCGCGTGGTGCGTCGCAAGATGCATCGGCTCCGCGCCGCGTTCCGCGAGAGCCGCGAGCAGTGCGGGAACGGCGCGATGCACTTCCCGGACGGTGAGCCGCCAATGCACACCGTCATGCGCCAGGCCTTCCACACTGGGCAGCGCGCGAAGGAGGTTGTGCAGATCCACGTTTTCCGGCTGTTCGCCAATCGCGAATTCGATGACGTGTTCGGCGCCGAGCGAGGCAATCAGCTCGCGCGGCGTGCCGAGCGCGATCACTTTTCCGTAATCCACCACCGCTACGCGATCGCAGAGCCGCGCTGCTTCTTCCATGTAGTGAGTGGTCAGCAATACCGTGCGCCCGCGCGCCTTGAGTCCTTCGACGATCTCCCATGTCTGATGGCGCGCTTGAGGATCGAGGCCGGTCGTTGGCTCGTCCAGGAAAAGCACCTCCGGGTCACCGACCAATGCGCAGGCGAGGGAGAGCCGTTGCTTCTGCCCCCCTGACAGCGTTCTCACGTGCGCGGCGGCCTTTTCCTCGAGTCCTACCAGCGCGAGCACGTCCGCGACGTCCAGACCACGCGGGTAAAAACTGCGGAAAAGAATCACCACTTCGCTGACCCGGAGCTTGTCGGAAAATTTCGTCTCCTGGAGCTGAATGCCCAGGCGCGCACGCAGGCCCAGCCCGTTGCCACGCCAGGGTTCGCCGAGCACCTCGACCAGACCGGAATCGGGAATTCTCAAGCCTTCGAAGATCTCGACAGTGGTGGTTTTGCCGGCTCCGTTTGGACCGAGCATTCCAAGGCACTCTCCGCGCCACACTTCGAGATCGAGGCCGGCGACGGCCATTGTGTCGCCGTAGCGCTTAACCAGGTCCTTGCATCGCAGGGCACTCTCGGAATTCGGCATGACCGAACAATTCTAGCGAACCGATGGTCTGGGCGAATATGGTGTGCGCGAGCTTGTGAGGAGTCTATTTCGCGATAGTCGCGTAGAACGTGAGGGCGGCTTGCTTTGACGTGGCGCCAGGGATGGAGCCATGTTCACTTGTGGTGTAGAAGCCTCGGCCGTCGGCAGCGAACGCGATTGCTTCCCCTTGCATTTCGGCCACGAGTGGCACGGTCTGACCAGGCTGCTGCAACAGGGTGACGAGACTCACCGACGCATCCCGCCGGCTCCAGTACGATCCGGCGGTCGCCGGCGGCGAGCTTGCGTCGATTGTGCTGGAGTAGCGCCGGATGAGAACCTCCAGTCCGTCCGGCGAGATGTCGGCACCGGTTGTGCCCGTGGTGCTGAACCGGCCGACGCGCGTCAGCGTGTTCATCCTGCTGTCGCTGGGCGAGACCGCACGATACAAGTGATTCCCTTCCGGCTCCCGCTTGCTGACGATGTAGAAGTCGTTGGTGAGCGGATCCACCATGAACCCCTCGGCGTCGCGCGGGCCGTTGTCGTAGACGAAGTCGTACGCGGTCACAGAGGAGAGGGTTCCCATGACAGGAGATTGGTTCGCGCCGACGACAGGTTCGTTGACGCGATAGACACGCACCGAGGGCCGCCGTCCGTTATTGTCGCCAATATCAGCCAGGTACAGATAGCTTCGCCCGTCCGCGGCTGGTCCGATCGCCATGTCTTCCCAATCGATCGCGGCGGCGCCGGCCAGCGTGTAAGTCCCCAGCCATGCGCCCGAACGGCCGACAGCATAGATTCGCGGTTCGTCACCAGAATCGTTGTGCACCCAGAACACGCCGGGATTCGTGCGACTCTGCGCCAGTCCGGAAACCTCGTCCAGAAAAGCGGGAAGCTTCGCCACTTCGACCCCATGGCTGAAAGAAACGGCGTCCGCGAACGCCTGTCCAATCAATAGCGCGGCGACGATCGTCCATCCACGTGACCTGGCGAAACTCACTCGTTCGCCTCCTCTCGATCTGCGCAGGAATTATAGGATGGTTCGTCGCTCCTTTGGGCGCGTGTGGCCCGCTCTTCTATCAGCACCGTCCCATGACGATCTCGATGTTCAGCTTCCGATAGGCCCGCCGTCCTCCTTGGTGATGACGATGCACGATGAGCGAGGACGTCCGCCGGTGCCACCGTCCGGCCAGGAGCTGTACTGCTTCGGGTTGGTCGGGTCGTTCGCCCCTGTGGGCGCCTCTCCCGGGTGCTGGATTCCCACAAACATCGTCGTTTCGTCTGGCGTGACGAAGACACCGGTGACCTCGCATCCTTTCGGACCAACGAGGAAACGGCGGACTTCCATAGTCGTGGGATCGGCGCACAACATCTGATTGTTGCCGAAACCCGCGTACGCGCCGCTGTTGATCGTGCTGCCGGAGACGTCGGTTTGAATCCAGAGGCGCCCGCTCGGTGCAACGTAAATCCCGTCGGGCGACCCAAATTTGTCGCCGTTGATGGTGGAGCCGTGCGCCGGATTCGACGGATCGCCACAGAGCGCGAAGATGTCCCAGCCGAACGTCGGCTCCGTGAAGTCGCTGTGGTAGTACCAGCGAAGGATGTGACCGTAGGGATTGGGTGTCCGTGGATTCGCAAAGTCCGTCGGGCTGTTCGGTAGTCCAGTTCGTGGGTTGGTGCCGGGAATGCCGCGAGCGCTGTTGTTGGTCAGCGTCGCAACGGCGGTAAGCGAGTCAGGGAACGTATCGATCCACTCGGGCCTGTCCATCTTGGTGGCGCCCACGGCGTCCGCCGCGCCCCGCGTGTTGATCAAGATGTCGTTCATCGACCAGCCCGCCAATGCCGGGTTCTCCGGAGTCAGCGGCAGCCACTCCCCGGAGTTCTGGAGGAACTTGGCCACGTACAGGATGCCGTCATCGAGAGGATTGATTCCCTGCTTGCGGGCTTCCTTCCACGGCAGATTCGAGACGTAACGGTAGATGTACTCGAACTGCTCATCGTCTCCCATGTAGACGACAACGCGGCCGTCGCGGGCTTCCTGCACCCAGGCACCTTCGTGCTTCATCCGTCCGAGAGCCGTTCGCTTGACAGGCGTCGACGCAGGGGCGAATGGGTCGACCTCGACAACCCAACCAAAGCGATGCGCTTCGTTCGGCTCCTCATCGGCACGAAACCGCTTATCGGTCTCGTGCCACAAATAGCCGGCGCCGCCCGCGGTGATGCCATAGCGTTTCTCGAGTGGCGTCTGCGGGCCGCTCTTGCGGAAGTAGCCGTTGAAATTCTCCTCGCAGGTCAGATAGGTGTTCCATGGGGTGAAGCCCATGGCGCAGTTGTTGAACGTTCCCAGCACGTGGCGGCCGGTGGGATCCGCACTGGTGATCAGACGTGGATCCGCAGTCGCCTGGTCCAGCTGCGCGGCCGGACCTCCCATGAGTATCGGCGTTCGACCTGTGATTCGACGGGCGTATGGCGACGGACGGACGACCCGCCATTCTCCGCCCTTGTGCTTGTCGTCGTTCCCATTCGGCTTGCCCTTCTGATCTCGCCCACCCTGCTTCGTGATCTCGATGATCGACACGCCGTGAGCATTCAATGACTTGTTGGTCTTTTCCTGGTTCCAGCCGGCGACACCGTCGGGAAACAGGAGGACGTCATCGGTGTACTCATTGTTCTGGACCAGGAGGCCACGCGCAGAGCCGTTGATTTTGAAATAGACCATGCCGTCGTTGTGCATGCCCCACTGGAGAGCTTGTTCTGCCGCAGTATTGCTGGCGTCCTGCTTGAAAGCCGGCCCATCCGAAACGGGCTCGCCCCAGGCAATCAGCGTGCGCACCCTGTACCCGGGTGGGGTGACCACCGTATCTGCGGTTGACACGTCGATGCCCGTGAATCCAAGCAGTGGCCCCGTCGACGTGGCCGCCGGAGCAGGCACTGCCTTGAGCAATGCACCCACACCGCCGAGTGATGCGACCGCTACCGTTGAAATGCCGCCGCCAAGAAAGCTGCGGCGAGAGATCCGAGATTCCACGATTTCGGCAAAGGTCTCATTGTTGGAGTGGTTGCAGATCGTGTATTCGGGACTGTTCGGCATGTCGTCCTCTCATCAAATCGCGCATCCGGTGCGAAGTGTTTGGGAGGAGCTACGTTGGCAGAGCATCATCACATCGCTGTGACGGTTCAAAGACGATCGTTAAACAACGACATGTTGACGGTCGGGCAGACCGCTGTCTTTTGCCCTTAAAAGGCGAAACCGATGTGGAAGGCCGGGCTCGAAAGGAAGCGGGGGAAGTGTGACGAGGTGGACCGAGTACTATGGGGCCAACGTCTGAGGGGCCTAACACGACGGCCAGACGCGAACGCCGCGCTGAGTGGAATTCAAGGAGGTGGGTGATGAGTTTGCAGATTGGCGATACGGCTCCCGACTTTCAGGCTGAGACCACCGAGGGGACGATTCGCTTCCACGAGTGGTTGGGTGATTCATGGGGCGTTCTGTTCTCGCACCCGAAGGACTTTACGCCCGTGTGCACCACGGAACTGGGCTACATGGCACGCCTCAAGCCTGAATTCGACAAGCGAAAGACGAAGATCATCGGGCTCAGCGTCGATCCGGTGGAAAACCACAAGCGCTGGTCGGGCGACATTCAGGAAACGCAGGGGTTCGCGCCGAACTATCCGATGATTGGCGACACCGATCTGACGATCTCCAAGGCATGGGGCATGCTGCCGGCATCGACCGCAGGATCATCCGCAGGACGGACCGCGGCCGACAATTACACGGTGCGCAACGTCTTCATCGTCGGACCCGACAAGAAGATCAAGCTCATCATCGTCTACCCGATGACCACCGGCCGGAATTTCGACGAGGTCCTGCGCGTGCTCGACTCTCTCCAGCTGACGGCGGCCCACAAGGTGGCGACGCCGGTCAACTGGAAGCCGGGTGAGGACGTGATCATCGCCGGGTCGGTATCCGACGAGGACGCGAAGAAGCAGTACCCGGGCGGTTGGAAAGCACCGCGGCCGTACATTCGGATTGTGCCGCAGCCCGGCCCGCCGAAGGCGTCGTAAGGGACAAACGATGAAGACACGAGTGGTCGTGCTCGGCGCGGGGTTCGGCGGCCTCGAGCTGACGACAATTCTTGCGGATGCGTTCGGCGACGCCATCGACGTCGTGCTCGTTGACAAGGGAGACGCGTTCGTCTTCGGCTTCTCGAAACTCGACGTGATGTTCGGACGGCAGCTGCCGGCTGCCGTCCGTCATCCGTACCGGGACATCGTCAAGCCAGGCGTCCGATTTTTCCAGACGATTGTGCGGTCGATCGATCCGGCGGCCCGGCGGACGGTGACCGACGCGGGAACATTCGATGCCGACGTGCTCGTCGTCGCGCTCGGCGCCGACTACGATCTCGCTGCCACACCCGGACTGAGTGACGGCGGCCGCGAGTTCTACACGGTCGAGGGAGCCTTCGCGCTCCGCGACGTGCTCCCCAGCTTCGAACGCGGTTCGGCAATCGTCGGCGTCTGCGGCAAGTCATTCAAGTGTCCGCCTGCGCCAAGCGAGACAGCATTGCTGCTGCACGACTACCTCACGGAGCGCGGCCGCCGTGAAGCGACGGACATCTCTGTCGTGATGCCATTCGGCACACCAATTCCTCCGTCACCCGATACGTCGCAGGCGATCCTCGCCGCCTTCGCGGAGCGCGGCATCAAGTTCGTGAAAGAGCAGCTCGTGAAGGCTCTCGACCCGGCACGAAAGGTCGCCGTGCTCAGCGACGGGACCGAAATGCCGTACGCACTCTTTCTCGGCGTTCCGGTGCATCGAGTGCCCCAGGTCGTCGTCGATTCGGGGCTGGCCGCGCATCCTTATGACTGGGTGGCGGTGAACAAGCAGACGCTCGAGACGAAATTTCCGGACGTCTACGCCGTCGGCGATGTGAATGGCGTAGGCACTCCCAAGGCGGGCGTGTTCGCCGAAGGTTCTGCGCAGGTGGTGGCGGCGAACATCATCGCCCGGCTGCGCGGCGGCCCGTCGCCGGAAGCGTACAAGGGACAAGGGTCCTGCTACGTGGAGTTCGGTCATGGCCAGGTCGGGCGCGTCGACGTAGACTTCCTGACCGGCCCCAAACCGAGGGGCACGTTCCAGGCGGCTTCGGCAGAGCTGGTCGCCGAGAAGGTGGACTTCGGCTCCAGCCGGCTTCGGCGCTGGTTCGGACATCCGGCGGCCCAACCGTCCTGAGCAGCAAACTTCGAACAGACAACGAACGAACCCAGCCCGCGCCTCGTCTAACGCCGGCATGGGTGCTTTTCTTCGGGAGTTGAGGTACGCGCTCGGCAAGTTCAAGGCGGCGCGCGCCTTCACAGCCACCGCAGTCCTCACGCTCGCCGTCGGTATCGGCGGCACCACGGCCATCTTCACGCTCATTCATGCGGTGATGCTGAAGTCGCTGCCGGTTGGCGACCCCTCACGGCTCTACCGAGTCGGGGACGGGAACAACTGCTGCGTACAGGGCGGCCCGCAGGACCGCTGGGGCATGTTCTCGCTCCCGCTGTTCGAGCGTATCAAGGCTGAAGTGCCGGAGTTCGAGGAACTGACGGCCTTTCAGGCTGGAATGGGACGCATGAGCGTGCGACGGCAAGGCGTAACGGATGCGCCGCAACCGGTCCGCACCATCTACGTCAGCGGCAATTACTTCACCACGCTCGGCGTGAGCACCTTTGCCGGCCGTGCGTTCACAGCGGCCGACGATGTGCCGGCAGCCCCTCCCGTGGTGGTCCTGGCGTATCACGCCTGGCAGGGGATTTACGGCGGAGACCCGTCAATCGTCGGGGCTGTGCTGGTCGTGGAGGGGCAGCCCGTCACCGTCGCAGGCGTGACGCCGCCAGGATTCTTTGGCGAGACGTTGAGGGCCGATCCACCCGATATGTGGGTGCCGCTGCAGCACGAACCATTGATCGCAGGGACGCAGACATCGCTCCTGCGCCAACCGATTTCGTCGTGGCTGCGCGTGATCGGCCGGCTCCGCCAGGGCTCGTCCATCGAGGGAATGGAGGCGCGGCTCACCGGCCTGCTGCGGCAGTGGATGCTGCATGAAGCCGGCTACCCGGCCAACTGGCTGCCCAACATCGAACGCGTGCTGCCGCAACAGATCATCGCCGTGGTGCCTGCCGGCGCAGGCGTAGGTGTGATGAAGGAGCAGTACGGACGAAACCTGCGGATTCTGCTCGCGGTGTGCGCGCTGGTCCTGCTCATCGCCTGTGCGAACGTCGCGAATCTGATGCTGGCCCGCGCGGTCGCGCGCCGCGGCGAGACGGCCCTGCGGCTGGCCATCGGAGCTTCGCGCCGGCGAATTGTGATCGAGGCGCTCGTCGAGAGCGTTCTGCTCGCCACGGGCGGCGCATTGGCGGGCCTGATCGTGTCGGTCGGCGCCGCGAGCCTGCTTTTGTCGCTGGCGTTTTCCGGCGCCACCGTGCTCCCGATTGACACGCTGCCGTCGCCGCTGGTTCTGGCATTCGCCACCAGCATTGCGCTCGTCACAGGTGTGCTCTTCGGCGCTGCGCCGGCATGGTTTGCCACGCGCACCAATCCCGTCGACGCATTACGCGGGTCGGGCCGAACCGCCGGCGACCATGCTTCCTTCGCCCGGAAGGCGTTGCTCGTCCTGCAGGCGACGCTCTCGGTGGTGTTGGTGGCGGGCTCGACGATGCTCGGTCGCAGCCTGGGTAACCTCGAAGGCCAGGACTTCGGTTTCACCCGCCAGGGGCGAGTGATCGTGTCGGTCGGCCGGCCGTCGGCTTCGATCATGGGCCCGCGCCTGACGGCGCTCTACCGCGACGTCGAGGAACGGCTCGCGCGCATCCCGGGTGTCAAAGGCGCGGGGCTGGCCCTCTACAATCCGCTGACGAACAATTGGGGCGAAGGCATCCTCATTGCCGGCAAGCCGTTGCCCGCAGCGGGCGAACAGACCGGCGCGTCGTGGGATCGCGTGAGCGCGAATTACCTGCAGCAGCTTGGCGTCAAACTCGTGCGCGGGCGCCACCTCTCCGCCGCCGACAACGAGACTTCGGAGAACGTGGCCGTGGTGAA
The DNA here is from genome assembly GCA_963850295.1 of Vicinamibacterales bacterium. GTDB lineage: Bacteria > Acidobacteriota > Vicinamibacteria > Vicinamibacterales > JAMQPK01 > JAMQPK01. The sequence continues at coordinate 52,865 of CAWKKU010000009.1, forward strand.
CGAAGCGTTCGTGCGCCGCTTCTTCGAGCCGGGAGAGGATCCCCTCGATCGCCACTTCGGGCTCAACCTCCCGGAAAACGTCAATTCCTTTCGCATCGTCGGTGTAGTGGGCGACGCGCGCTTTGCCGCATTCCAGCTCGAGCGCCCGATGCGCCCGATGTTTTTCGTGCCGCTGGCGCAAACGGTGAACTACGCCAACGAGATGATGAAGCGCGTCGAAACCGCGTCGCATTACGTCGGCGGGCTGCTGCTCGTGACCGACATTTCGCCTGGCGCGCTGGAGCCGCAGGTGAGCCGGGCGCTGGCCGAAGCGGACCCGAACCTGGCCGTGATAAACGTGCGCAACCTGGAAGACCAGATTGCGCGGACGTTTGACCAGCAGCGCGCCGTTTCGACCCTCGCCGGCCTGTTCGGTGGGGTCGCGCTGGTCCTGGCCGCCATCGGTCTCTACGGCGTCACGGCATATTCGGTGGCCCGGCGCACGAGCGAGATCGGCGTCCGCATGGCGCTCGGCGCCGATCGCGTGCGCGTGATTCAACTCGTGCTGAGCGGCGCGTTCCGGCGCGTGGCGGTGGGCCTCTTGATAGGACTCCCACTGGCTGTAGGCGCTGGGTATCTCCTCTCAGCGCAGCTGTACAACGTGTCGTTTTGGGATCCGGTGGCCCTCGGCGTCGCCACGGGCTCGCTGGCAGTCGCCGCGTTGATCGCCTCGGTGTTGCCCGCGGTGCGTGCAGCGGCGTTGGCACCGATGCGGGCTTTGCGGATGGAATGACGAAGGTGCATGGGAATCGTCCGATCGGCATGCCGATCACGTCGCCGGGACGCGCGGCCGCCTAACCGATCGTGAACGGAGTTTCATCACGCGCTATCCTTGCGTGTGAGTCCCGGCGCCCAACGGGTGAAGGTCGTGCGATTGCGGCGGCGAGCCGTCGCTGGCGCGCTGCTGCTCTTCTTCGTCGCCGCATTGCCGGCCGCGGCGCAGGACCAGGGCCTGGATCCCCTTTTTCTCGCCAATCGCGACGAGACGGCGTCCGCGACGGACGTCGAGGCCCGAGGTTTCCAGCTCTATCGCGTGCCGTTGTCCTTCCATGTGCGCAGCATGGACAAACATTCGTGGGGACTGCGGGTCACATTCCCTGTGTCGCTGACGTTCACTGAGCATCAAGGGACTCTCGGATGTCGGCGGCTTCGTCGAGAAACTGGGCATCGCGGCAATCATTCCTGGACTCGAGGTCGAGATTCCGGTCGGCGGCCGCACGCTGGTGCGGCCGTTCGGCGAAGTCGGCATCGGGAAGAGCAGTGATGCTTCAGCCGAGGTGTTCTACGGGGTAGGACTGCGCGCGCACACCAGCGCGGATCCGGGAAAATTGCACGTCACCTATGGCGGCATGATTTCCGGACGGAAGACGCCGGAATTCGACGGCACGGCCGCTCGATACGTGAGATTTGAAGGCGGGGCCGATGTCCAGGTTCCCCTCGGTTTCTCCGTGCGGGGCGGGCAGGCGCGCGGAGGCCTTTACGTTATCGGCCGGGCCTTTGACGGGCTGGAGCTGGAAAGGGAAGGCCAGCCACCAATCGTGCTTCGCGGGCAATTCGAAGCTGGACTGAGCTTCTCGACCGCGCCCGATCTGCGCATCTGGAAAATCCCGCTGCGGTGGCTGGCTGTCGGCTACCAGTTCGACGGCATCTCAGGTGTCCGAATGTACCTGACATTCCCGTTCTGATGCCATGGAGCAAGAGTGCTGAAGTCCTGTCTGCCCGGCAACGCAGGACGCCGGTGAATCGTCCAACCCTCGTGCCGATACTGACCCGGCGGACGCTACTCTTCGAGGCGATGCCGCTGGCCGCGGTGATGTCGCAGTCAGCCCGGACGCAGAAGGACAGCGCCGTTGCCCGGATCGCCGAGGCCATCTTTCGCAAGGAACCCATGCCGGCACTTTCAGTGGCTGCGTACCGGGGGAGCGTCCTCGCGTTTGCCGACGCCTATGGCGAGGTCGATCTCGAGCTCGGTGTCGCCGCCACCACGACTCACCGGTTCAGAGTAGGCAGTGGCGCCAAGCCTGTGACCGCCACGCTCGCGGCGATCATGGCGGAGGCAGGCATCGTGGACCTGGATGCCGGCATCGGAAGATATATGCCTGCGCTCCCGCAAGCGCACCATGCCACGACGTTGCGTCATCTGTTCACGCATCGCGGCGGAATCCGGCACTACATCGCCCGCGACTCGGACCGCGCGGCCGCGGGCGGATCGATCGACAGCCGCACTTATTTCAGCAATGCCGATATTCTCGCGGTCTTCATTGACGATCCGCTCGTCGCCGTTCCGGGCACGAAGATGACGTACTCGACTTTCGGCTACACGCTGGCGTCGATCGTCCTCGAAGAAGCGGCGCGGACGCCGTTTCTCGAGTTGGTGCAGCAGAGGATTGCGGCGCCGTTCGGACTCGCATCGCTTACCGTCGATGCGCCAAGGCGCGTGATACCCGGACGGGTGAGCGGCTACGGCCGGGCATCGCAGGTGAAAGAGATGCCGCCGGTGCACGGCGTCTGGGCGAATGCGCCCACAAACAATCCGGCGTACAAGTGGGCGGGCGGAGGACTCGTGATGACGCCCTCCGACTTCGCCCGGTTCGGCGCCGCGCATTTCGCACCCGGCGTACTGTCACGCCGAGTGCTGGACACACTGTTCGCGGTGCAAGTGCCGGACAGCTCTCCGCCGCTCGGATTGGGCTGGCGAATCAACCGCGACAGCAAGGGACGCCTGCGCTGGCACCACGCAGGCGGACAGGAAGGTGCGCGGTCGAGCCTCGTCGTCTATCCGGAGCAGCAGTTGTCGATTGCCTTCGCCACCAACGCAAGCGGAATTCCCGGTGACGTGCTTTCGCCGTCCGAACTGCTCGCCGATGCGCTGTGACATCGGAGAGTCTGCCGAATCCCTCGCCCGCTGACTGCGGTTGCGTCAGCCCCGCCGCGCTGCCTCGATCGTGGCGATGTCGATCTTCTTCATCGGCATCATCGCGGCGAAGGCGCGCTGTGCCTCGGCGCCACCGGCTGCAAGCGCGTCGGTTAACGCGCGCGGAGTGATCTGCCAGGAGAGGCCCCATCGGTCCTTGCACCAACCGCACTGGCTTTCCTTGCCGCCATTACCGACGATCGCGTTCCAGTAACGGTCCGTCTCTTCCTGATTGTCCGTCGCGATCTGGAAGGAAAAAGCCTCGCTGTGCTTGAAATCCGGACCGCCATTGAGACCGAGGCAGGGAAGGCCCAGGACAGTGAATTCCACTGTCAGGACGTCGCCTTTTTTGCCGCTCGGGTAATCACCGGGCGCCTTGTGAACAGCGGTGACCTTGCTATCCGGAAAAGTAGCCGCGTAAAACGTCGCCGCATCATGCGCGTCCTTGTTGAACCAGAGGCAGATCGTATTCTTTGGCTTCATGTTTCGTGTGCTCCTTGTCTGGGGACCTATCCGCGTTCCTGTTCGCGCTCGCGCAACATGATCAGCAGCATTCGCGCTGGCTCGATCGCCCGCACAGCATGCGGGACATTCGCTGGCATCAGCACAACTGATTGCGGCGTCGTCTGCACGTCACGCCCGCCGATCGTCAGGACGAGAGCCCCCGACAGCGTGATGGCGAACGCATCGAATGGCGCGGTGTGCTCCGATAACTCTTCGCCGCCGTCAAAGGTGAAGAGTGTGATGTTTCCTGCCGCGGTGCGCGCCAGCACACGGCTGGCAATGCCCTGGGCCGTTGCCGTCACCAAGGTTTCCAGCGCGAAAAGTTCGCCTGGCGGAAGCGTGCTTGCCATCGTGTTCGACTTTCCGGTTCTGCGCGGATGCTCAATCCTACCTAGGAACATCAGCAATCCGTCGTTCACAACCGCCAGCATAACAGCGCTCGCTGTGCCGGTGCGGCTAAACTCGAACTGCAGGAGAATTGAATACGCAGTTGAGCGCAGCCCGATGAGTGACTCGCCCTGGAGCCAGCCGGCCACAGTTGCAGGTTTCGTGCGGTCGCCACCGAACGACACTTTGCTGCGGATCGCCGCGCAGGAATGGCGCGCGTCCGCGCGGTTGCTCGACATCGGTTGCGGCGCCGGTCGCAACGCATTGCCACTAGCGCAGAGTGGCTGGGAGGTAGTCGGCACCGACCTCTCCATACCGATGCTGACGGCGGCTGCCACCGGTGTCGCGACCGCTGAGCTCGCGAATCGCGTATGGCTGTTGCGGGCGTCGATGGAGCAACTGCCCTTCGCGTCTGCTCGATTTGACTTCATCGTCGCGCACGGGATCTGGAACCTCGCGCGTTCAAGTGATGAGTTCCGGCGAGGGGTCCGAGAAGCTGCGCGCGTCGCCCGACCCGGATGTGCTCTGTTTCTGTTTACGTTCTCACGCAGCACACTCGCAGGTACGGCGGAACCGCTGCCCGGTGAGTCCTTCGTGTTCACGCAGTTCTCCGGACAGCCGCAGTGCTTTCTGACCGAAGAGCAGCTCGTCAGCGAACTCGCGACGTGTGGTTTCGCGCCCGATCCGGCGCTTCCGCTGCGAGAGCTCAACCTGCCACCGAAAGGCGCGCTCAGCGCCAGTTCCGCGCCGGTGATCTACCAAGGCCTGTTCCGGTGCCACCGACAATGAGATGTGAATCACCGAATTCGTGCCACAGGTATCGCGCATCGATGGCTTCACGATAGACGCGATCGAGGTGAGCAGAGGGCGCATCGCCGCCGGCCGCGGCGATCACCTGCTTCACAATCTCCAGATGCGTGGCGCGCGGCTCGTGCAGCCCCGTGATCATGCCGGTCACCGCCCGCAGCGGACGCTCGCGAGTGATCACGAGATTCGTCCAACCCTCGCCTGGTGAGGTCGTTCCGCGATCGTCTGTCACCGTCTCGAGCGCACGCACGACCGTCGTGCCGACGGCGACAATACGGTGTCCGGCGTGCCTGGCCGCATTGACACGCTCCGCCGTCTCGGGCGTGACGCGAAAGTACTCCTCGTAGGGCGGTTCGTGCTGCTCCATGCTCGCCACGCCGGTGTGGAGCAGCAGCGGTGCGATCTGCACCCCGTGAGCGATGAGTCGCGTGACGAGCATGTGTGTAAATGGCCGTCCCGCGGACGGCATCTCGGCGCTGCCAGGCTCGGTGGCGAACACGGTCTGGTACATCGAAGACGGCCACGACGCCGGAACGTATTTGTAGCGAATCGGTTTTCCAAACCGCTCCAGATAGGCGAGCGCCGGTTCGGTGATCTGCAGCACCGCCAGCCATAAGCGCGACTGCCCGGCGAGCGAGGCAAACGGGTAAGGCGCAAGCAGGTTGATGCAGCCTCCGTGATCCAGTTCCAACCTGCTGCCCGCGCGCGCGTCGTGATAAGCCGACGTGCCCGTGGGTCCGTGGCGGCGTACCTCAACCACCCAGAAATTTCCCGGCATATGCGTCGAAAGGTGCACCTCGATTGCGTCTCCGGATTCAGTCCGCGCGTCGAGAGCCGCCTTCAGTGTTCCGCTGGTGTTGACGACCAGGAGGTCGCCGGGCGAAAGCCACTGCGGCAAGTCGCTGAAGCGCGAGTGATGAATGGCGCCGGTGACGATACTCGACACCAGCAGCCGCACGGCGTCCCGCTCGAGGCCACGCGCCTCTGACGGCTCGGACGCCTCGAGATGGGCCGGCAGCGTGAACGCGTCGATCACACCTGCTGCAGCCATCGCGCGTCCTCCTGTTGCGCAGCGAATCGTTGTCCGTGGATATCCGTCGAGTTTTGCCGGAACAGCCAGTTCCAGAACGGCACGGTGACCTCTGGCAACGGCCGATCCGAGATGTCCTGATCCGGATAGGCCTCCTGATGCATGCGGGTCTGCATGTCTCCGGGGTCGACGAGAACGGCCGACACTCCCTTGTCGTGGAGTTCGGCATCGAGCGTGCGCGTCAGCAGCTCCAATGCGGCTTTCGTCGCGCCATACGGGCCCCATCCTGGATAGGCTCCTGTCGCGGCGTCGCTTGTGATGTTGACGATCAGGCCTCTGCGGTCGGCCAGCAGTGCGGTTGCCAGCTGAATCAGCACCAGTGGCGCTCCGACATTTACCGGGAACAGGCGACCGAAGCCCGGGACGTCGAAGGTCAGGAGCGGGCCGATGCTTCCGAGTTCCGACGCGTTGTTGATCAGCACGTTCAAGCCACCCATGCGGCGAGCTGCGTCGATCATCGCCGTGCGCACAGCCGCATCGGTGATGTCACCGGCAACCGGAATGACGGCAGGCGCGTCACGGGACAATTGCGCCTCGGCGTCAGCGAGAGCCTTGCGATCGCGGCCTCCGATCACCAGCCCGTAGCCCAGCCCGGCCAGAACATGGGAGATCACCAGCCCCAGCCCGCGGCTGGCGCCTGTTACGAGCGCGACTCGAGTCGGGTTTGTCATTTGCGTCATGACTCAAGCGTCGATCTTCAAGTGCACTTGAAGTCAAGGGAAAGTTCACGCACACTGAGGTCATGGATGAACCAATGACCATCGGCCAGGTGGCGGCGCGCAGCGGCGTCGCGACCTCAGCGCTGCGGTTCTATGAAGAGCAGGGGCTGATCGTGGCTTTGCGGAACGATTCCGGACACCGCAGGTATCCCAGGAGTGTCCTTCGCTGTGTGGCGTTCATCGTGTTCGCCCAGAAGGTCGGGTTATCGCTCGAGGAGATCCGCGCGGAACTTGCCCGGCTGCCACGCAATCGTGCGCCGGAGCGCGCAGACTGGGCGAAGCTGTCCAGAAGCTGGACGTTGCGGATCGATCAACGCATCGCGGAGCTCCAACGGATGAAATCGGGGCTCAGCGACTGTATCGGATGCGGCTGCCTTTCGCTCGACCATTGTCAGTTCGCGAACCCTGGGGATCGCGCGGCACGCCGGGGCCCGGGGCCGCGCTTCTGGATGACCGGCTAGCGGGCGCGTGTCCAGCTGGACATGACTGTCATCGGGTCGTTGTAATCGCCTCCCTCGGACAAGTACACCAGCCTGCCGGCTTGCGACGCAGAGAAGACGCCAAATACCGGCGGAGAGCCAGGCGAGAGAAGAACGCCATTTGCGAGAGGGCGTGGAGCTCCAGTGATCATCAGCCTGTTGTGATCGAATGGTTGCACCATCAAAGTGTGGTTCTGCATGAAGAGCAGATGACCGTGAGAATAGGCGACGCTGCCGGAATCAAACGTCCCGACGAGGGTTCTGTCGGTGGAATCCAGCGACGCGATGTAATACGAGTTGTTCCGCCCGTTTCTCGATGTGACGCGGTAGATGATCTGTCTGGTGCCGGCAAGAAAATATGGCCGCACGTGGGCAGCTTCGTCCTCGTCCGGATCGGGAAGGGATGTGACCTCACCGCCGTTGGCGGAAATTCGTCGGAGCGGGCCGGAGAACGGCGAAAACACGATCGTGTTGTCCGGCCCCCACGTGCCGCCGCGCTGTGTCCGAACCTCGCACAATGTCGCCGGCACGCCCGGTCGATCGACGTCGAGCCGTTTCAATTTTCGATCGGCAAAAAATCCAATCGAGGCACCGTCTGGAGACCAGAACGGTGAGATGCCACCTTCGGTACCCGTCAATTGCCGGGCATCATCGACCGCGAGGGATCGAAGCCAGAGCGCCGTTCCGTTTTCCGTGCGGCCGCTGAAGACGATGCGACGGCCGTCTGGCGAGATCGCGAGGATGGTGTTCGGCACGCCACTGTCGACGGCCGGCGCCCATCTCACACCCGGCGGAAGACTGATGAGCGAGGGCACGTGCTCGAATGGAGCGGGTGGTACGAGTGTGGTCGCGGCGGACGTCGCACTCGCAGATCTGGCAGAGGTGGCATTCGAGGACGTTGACTGAGGCGGATTCGGACGCGATTCAACGACGGGCGGGGACACAGGTGGAGTGGTATCGACAACACGAGGGGCCGCATCGACAACAGGGCGGTCCGCCTCACCCGGCCGATCGAGCGCGATACGCGCCGTCAGGCTTGCGAACAGAATGCCGCCGGCGAATGCGAGCACAGCTATCACACGTCCCTGGCGCGGCGCCGATGGAACGGCGAGGCCGGCACGTCCGGCGAGCACGTCATCGATGTCGAGCCGTGCGTCGCCGATGTTCGCCAGCCGCCGTCCGCGATCTTTTTCAAGGCACCGCCGCAGCAGCGTCCGAACCGCGGGTGGCGTTGCGCCGGGCAACGCCGCCCAGTCTGGTTCTCCGCGCATGACGGCGGCAAGCGTATCTGCCACCGCCACACCGGGGAACGCACGCTTTGCCGTCAGCATTTCGTACAAGAGACAGCCGAAAGCCCAGATATCACTTCTTGCATCAACACGGTCGCCCATCGCCTGCTCAGGACTCACGTAGGCAACGGTGCCGACCAGCGCGCCCTCTTTCGTGCCGCCGAGGGTCAGCGTGAGATCCGGACCGTCAGGCTCGAAGTCGGATCCGCGTGCGAGCTTTGCGACGCCGAAGTCGAGCACCTTTATCTCGCCGCCAGCGGTCATCTTGATGTTCGACGGCTTCAAGTCACGATGAACGATGCCTTTGCCGTGCGCGGCCTGAAGCGCCGCCGCAATGCCCGAGGCACAGCGCAGCGCGTCGCGCACCGGCATCGGGCCTCTGAGAAGCCGCTGCTGGAGCGTCTCGCCTTCGACCAGCTCGAGAATCAGGAACGGCGTGCTTTCGCCTTCGAAGATGTCGTAGAGCGTGCAGATGTTCGGATGATTGACCTGTGAGATGAACCGGGCTTCCCGTTCGAGGCGAGCGAGACGATCCGGATCGGTGGCGAACGCGGCTGGGAGCACCTTGACGGCAACCTCCCGCCCAAGACGGGTGTCGCGCGCCCGATAGACCTCGCCCATCGCGCCGTGGCCCAGCAGGCCGACAATTTCATACGCGCCGACTCTGTCGCCGGTCTGTAGCGCCGTCATTGGGGACAATGGTGCCCTTGATTAGACGGATGCCGGCGGGCGGCGGTTGCACCTGTCTCAGCGGGAAGTTCGAATTCTCTCCGCTTGTGCGTCGGTGAAGGTCAGCGCTCCTCTGGTTGCATCCTGTACCAGCGTCTTGTCCCAGCCAGCCCGCATCAGGCCGGTCGGGGAATGTGGCGTCCCGAGAAGAAGGTGGCCCACTTCGTGCGCGATGACATACGCGAGCAAAGTGCTGAGATCGGCACGATACACGCGCGCAAAGTCCTGGACCTGCTTCAAAAACACCTGCGCCGTTGAACCGCCGGGCCTGCGTAACGCGACGCCCATCACCGGTGAACCCGCCCGCCCGTACCCGAGCACCTGCATCACGATGTGCACGGTAAATTGCGGCGCCGTTTCGGTCCACCGCACCGTCAAACCCGCGTCCGCGTAGATGCGCGTCACTTCATGACGCGCTCTCTCCACGACATCGGGCGAAACCCGTGCATCGTTCACAAGCTGCAGGTCGATCGACCGGGGTTGCCTGGACTCGTCAGCATCCGCTACGCTGACGCTCATTACCACAACGGCTGCAACCATCCACCAGTTCATTGGTGGATCCATTGAAAAATGGCACCGGTTGTCCGGTCGTTAGGGAGCGATTAGGATTCGCTCAATTTTGCCCAGCATGCGAATGACATTCGGACCGTGGACGCTCGACGCCGACCGCCGCTTGCTGACGCGACATGGCAATCCTGTGTCGCTGTCGCCGAAAGCCTTCGAGCTATTGAGGTTGCTCGCCCAGCATCACGAGAAGGCTTTCTCGAAAGCCGAGCTGCATCAGCATCTCTGGCCGGAGACGTTTGTGTCCGACGGCAGTCTGACGATCCTGGTCGCGGAGATTCGTGAAGTCCTCGACGACAATGCGGAGCAGCCGAAATATGTGAGAACGGTCCGCCGGTTCGGCTACGCGTTTTGCTCGGCTGTGGTCACAGGGGAGCACGCGAAATCCTCTGAGTCGGCGCTCAGCAGCGGATGGTTGATCTGGGGAGACAAGAGCATCGGGCTCGCAGAAGGGGAGACGCTGTTGGGCAGGGCAGCCGACGCGCATGTCCGCTTTGATGTGCCCGGAGTATCCCGGCGCCACGCACGCATCATCGTAGACGGCGCGAGTGTTACTCTCGAAGACTTGAACAGTCAGAATGGAACTTACGTGCGCGGAGAACGAATCAGCAGCCGTGCCACGCTCAGGGATGGTGACGAGTTGTGCCTCGGGCCGGTCTCGATCGTCTTTCGAGTACTGTCGCCGGACAGCTCCACGTTGCCGATGTGAACCCCGTGCTTGCAGCCGCAGGGACGCTCTCTCTCGTCGGGTGGCGTAGAATCGTCCGTCCATGACTACATCCGGTCCTGATGTTCGTATCACCGCTGTCGTTCTCACTGCATGCTTCGCGCTGTGTGGATGCGCACTGCAATCGGCGAAGCCCGCAACTGCGGCAGCGGGCAGCAGCGGATTCCAAGGCTCCTTGCCGGACGTCTGGCGCTACGCTCAGACGATTACTCTCGACACGACGGCCGCCGGCGCGAATGTGCCTGACGCTGTCGAGAACTATCCACTGGCGGTGCTACTCGACAAGAGCCGTTTCGACTTCAATCAGGCGCGAGCAGACGGAGCCGACATCCGGTTCTTCGACGCTGGAGGAAAGGCGCTGCCGCACGCCATCGAACTGTGGGACAGAGAGGCCGGTTCCGCCGCCATCTGGGTGTTGCTGGATGTGGTCAAAGGCAACAGCAGGGATCAATCAATCGTCATGAGATGGGGTAGTTCGGGCGCGCCCGACATCAGCGATTCGAAGGCCGTGTTCAAGAGAGCGCACGGATTCGTCGGTGCCTGGCACCTTGGCGAAGACGGGAACACGGACCCGGATGGCTTCAAGGATTCGAGCGAGCACGAAGCGCACGGCACGGGAGTGGGCATGATTCCTGGCTCACGAGTTGACGGCCGCATTGGCAAAGGGACACATCTGGATAATCCAGCCGGACAGGATACCGCGCGCTGGATCCGCGTGTCGGGAGCGAAAGCCACACAGTTCAACCCGGGCCCGCCCATCACGGTGTCGATCTGGGCGCTCGGTTATTCCTATCCCATCCGCAGCTACGAAACGATGATCGCGAAGGGCGACACATCCTGGACGCTGCAGCGCGTGCAATACGGTCCCGGAGGTGGCGCTCAAAAAGTCGCCGGGCAGGGTTATCAGACGTGTGTGCGGACGCCTGCATACCATCTGTGCGCGTACAACTTCGCCGGGCAAACGCTCGTCGCCAAAGAGTGGCTGCACTTCATGGCGGTGTTCGAAGAGCCCGGCATGAAGCTGTACATCAACGGTAAGCTGAACGCGTCCGAATCCGCCGGGCCGTGGAACAAGGGCGATCACGATCTCGGCATCGGTAACCAGACTCAGCACCTCGGCGGCCGTCGACAGTGGGATGGCATTCTGGACGAGGCGCGCGTCATGCAGGTCGCTCGCGGCGCGAGCTGGGCGAAGCTCGACTACGAGAGCCAGCGTGCTACACCAACGCTCCTCAGGTTCGGCGAAACCCGAACCAGGTGAGCTGGATGTGCTTCGCCGGCCGTCCACAGTCCACGGTCTACAATCGCTAGTCGACAGTCCAGTCGGTGTGACTGTGGACTTGCGACTGTTGACTATCGACTGTCGACTAAACAGTGTCCTCCTTCCTCCCATCCGCCATCTCCAGCCAGTCCAGCTCCTCTTCTAATTCGTGAAACGCGTCGTCGCCGATCTCGTCGTTCGCGCGCATCGCGAGGACCTCGAGCCGCGCCGCACGGAGCGCGGCGTGGTGAAGCTCATTGTGAGCCGACCGGGATGAACCAGCGGCAGCGGCCTCCGCTTCCTCGACCGCCAGGTGCGCCGTGAACTCTTCTCTGACCGCTCGCGCCAGCGGGGAGTCGTCGCCCGCAAAGCTCGCCAGCCCCGCTCGCAGCGCACGCTCTCGCGCGGTGCGCACCTCCCGGCCAACCGGGTCCTCGTCGCGGAGATCGAGCGCCCGCAAGAGCGCCTTGAGGGTCAGACCCTGCAGGATGAGCGTGCCGAGCACGACCGAGAACGCCGTCAGGAGGATGAGCTCGCGGAAAGGAAAGCTCAGCGGCAACGCCATCGCCGCCGCGAGCGAAACGATACCGCGCATGCCGGCCCATGAAATAACCAGCCCGCTCCCGACTGTGGGACGCAGCATCGGCCGCGGCGGATGAAATCCGAATCGGCGGTCCCGCCATCTGATCACGGCATTGAATGTCATGTGCCAGGCTAATCGGACGACGATGACCGTTATCAGGACCGCGAAGGCGACGAGCAAATATTGCCCTCGTTCGTCTACCTCCAGATTGTCGACGATCGGCCGGATCTGCAGGCCGATGAAGATGAAAGCGAGGATGTTCAACGCAAACACGACGGTTTCCCAGACCGCGTAGGCAGGAATGCGCGTCCGGGCCGGTATTCTCTCCGGCGCTTTGCGCGCAACCGTGGCCGCATAACAAACCATCGTCAACACACCGGACAGGCCGATGTGCTCCGCGAAAATCCACACGCCGAAAGTGGTGACGAACTGAAGAATGATCGCCGTCGGGACGTGCTGCACGCGATCGAAGAGCTGCAGTGCGAGCCAGCCGAGCGTTGGACCGGCGACCAGGCTGCCTGCGACCGCCAGCAGGAAGGTCGGGACAACCCCGCCGGCAGAAAATTCGTTTGCCGCGACGGTGCCAATGGCGAGACGGTAGATCAGGAGGGCCGTGGCGTCGTTGAGAAGGCTTTCACCTTCCAGGATCGTCAGGATCCGATGCGGCGGCCGAAGCGGCCGGAGCACGGCTGTCGCGGCGACCGCGTCCGGCGGTGCGACCACGGCGCCCAGCGCGATCGCGGCCGCCCACGGCATCTCTGGAATCAGCGAGTGTGCCACGAAGGCAACGGCAGCGGTCGTGAGTCCGACGGCGAAGACGACCAGGCTGGTCACCGGCGCCCAGTTGTCACGAAGATCGCGCAGGGATGCGTCGTAGGCGGCGTCGAGGAGAATCGGCGCGACGAAAAGCGCCAGCATGAGCTCGGGCGGAAACGTCAGCGACGGCGCGTCGGGGAGAAACGCGAGCAGCGCCCCGCCGATCGCGAGAAATACCGGATACGGCGCCCCTACGCGGCGTGCCGCAGCCGCCAGCGCCACCGCGGCCACGAACAGGACGAGAAGTTGCTCCAGTTCTCCCATAACTCGCGCAGATGTCGAGGGGATTATCCCGTCGAACGCGGATGCAGAAAAGCGCTCAGGCGCCATCCCCGCTCGCACAAGGTAGAACTCTGTCGCCCCGGAAGTAGCCTAGCCCGCGCAGGTGCCGCTGGATCAGGCAAAAAACCCGAAAGCCTGACTGTCGGGTGTGGTTACATCTTTGCAAGCAACCAGTTGCTCGAAATACCGCGGATCCTCGGTTCAGAAGGAGAGTGACATGCTGAAGACCACACTCGCGGTGTTTGTAGGATTTCTTGTATCAACCGCCGCGCAAGCTGCGCCTATTTATGTGCTTGGCACTGCGGCGCCCTGTGGTACGTGCACCTTTGGCGATCACTTACCGGAAGGCGCGAACGGGTCGGTCGCAGGTCTGGGCGGATCCGGAATCAGCGACCCCGGTGGGAGCACGCTCAACGGCCAACGGACGTATATTTACGATCAAGGCGGATGGAGTGACGGGATCGTCATGCGGGGCGACAACGACTTCGCGATGATGGTATGGGACGTCGGAATTCCGCTCGACACGCTTCGTCTCTACCCGCATCAGGATCACTACAACGATCCTTACGGCAATTTCGTCGCGCAGGATTTCATGGAATACAGCGTGTGGGGCAGCGACGATAACCTCACGTTCACTCTGTTGTCCGACGTGATCGGCTTCGTGCCCGGAGCAAACGTCAACTCTCCGACGTATACCTTCTCTGGCACCGAACCGACGGTAATCTACCGGGGCGGCAGCGCGGAGTTCGGTGTCCTCAATGCGTACACGCGTGACTACACCTTCAGCCAGGCCTATCGCTATTACGGCATCCGGACGAGCTCTATTAGTCTCGACTACTGTCTTCCGCTGACCCAGGGTCAGCCGGGCGGCCCGGGCTGCATCGATGCCGATCCCGAGATTGACGCGGTGGCGTTCAACAGGGGTTCGATCACGGCGGTTCCTGAACCGGCGTCGTTGCTGCTCCTGGGCGCCGGCATGCTCGGCGCGGTTGCCCGCCGCCGGCGCTGCTAGCGTTGCGTTGAGGGCGGGTCGAACGACAGGACTCGCCCTTCAACTCGCTGTCCAATTGGCGCGTAATACGGCAGTCCCCACCGCTGCGTAAAAACACAACACGAAAGACATCGGCGCGGAGTAGCGCGTAGCGGGAAAGTAGATAGCGTGCATCCCGACGAAGGTCGCGAGAATGCACCACAAAATCGCGTCGCGCCGCCATTCACGGCGGCGGCCATAGACACCGGCTGATGCCGCAACGAGGACTGGCAGATAGAAGAACGAGTACGAATACGTCTCTAACATCGGCCGGCGAGAGGCATTGCGAACGGTTATGTTGCCAGGGTCATCCACGATCACGTGGGTTTCATCGGTCGTCACGTAACTCGGGATCACAACGGGCCAGAAGAAATAGATCGTCTTTTTTGCTATCCGCATGGCGGCAGCAACCGGATTGCTGACGATGTGATCCCACACGTAAGTCGTTAAAAACCGATTCGCAGCCACTGCGTATTCCAACGAGCCCCTTCCTTCAGGGACAAGCCGTGTTGTTGCAGGAGAGCCTCAGCGCGATCTTCCAGCAGATCGAGATCGTATTCGGGGAGAAGCGCATCGGTGAAGGGCGAATTGCCAATGAACAGATTCAACCCACTTCGCGTTGGATCCCACGAACCAGTGATGAATCTGTTTCTGAGGGCATACGGAGCGAACACGATCGACGCCACCAACGCCAGCGCGGCAGCCTCGCGTAATTGCTTGCGCACGACAAGTACGGCGGGTGCCAACACAAGCAGCGGTATGACCATCGACCGGGTGAGAACAACCAGCCCGAGGGCGAACCCCGCGACGGCGAACGAGCGGACCGACGAAGACCTCACGAACAACTGCGCGAACACCACGACCAGCGTTGTGGCCAGCCAAAGATCGCTCGCGATGGATGCCTGGCGCACCAGGAGCGGGTGGCACGCAAAGAGGCCGGCCGTGAACATGGCGATCCGCGGCCTGCCGGTCAGTGCTAAAGCCAAACGAAACGCAAACACGGTTCCGGCCGAGGCCACAAGCACCTGCAGCACCTGGGTCCCAAAAGCGTTGTCGTTCGTCAAGAGACGACACGCAGCCAGAAAGAGCGGGTACATAGGTTCGAAGTCCGTGCTGGGTTGACCAGCGATCGCCATCGAACCATCCTGAAGAATGCTTTCCGCCAACGACCAGTAGAGGCTGTCGTCGAAGATTGGGCGCATCGCAATCAGATAGCCCAGGCGGAAGACGACCGCGATGAGAAACAACACCAGGCACGCCGAGGTGTGGTGGTCAGGATTACCCGCCGCTGCAGACCGCGTGTGGATGATTAACGATAGCCGAACACGAGCGGGAATACGACAACCACCACGGCCGCCCATATGGCGTACACGGGAAGGTAAGCGATCTGCCATCGCTCGAGGGCAGCCGAACGGGCCGCGGTGCCGCACGAAGGACGCATAGAGCCATGCCGTCCACGCCAGGTTGACGAGCAGGATGAGATTCTCGCCGAGGGCGGCCACTCGATTCGGAGTGAAGCCGAACTCGGAGATGCGCGAGGCGATCGCGGTGAGCGCCACAGCATCAACCACGAGGGCGCTGACGACGAGCAGCAGTTGCAGGCCGTCGAAGAAGTCGGGCGGGGACTGCGGGTCGCGCGCCGAGGCGGCGTAGAGCACGAGTCCGACAACAACGGCCAGCAGCAGATCGAAGCCGATCAGAATCTCCCGCCTCACGTTGATCGGATTGCCCGTCCACGCCATCGTCACCAGAAACGCGAGGAGCAGAATCGTGAACAGCGGCGTGAACAGCCTCGTCAGCACCGGTGCCATGTTCTCGATGACGCTTTGCTTCGCCTCCACCAGCCAGGATCCGATGATGACGGCCCCTGCTGCCCCGCACGGGATCAGCCAGCCCCCGATGAACCACCCGGGATTCATGTCGATCGCGGAGAACAACATCGCTGTAAAGCCGGTGACGACTCCTCCGCCGAGGGCGATGAGCACGTAGTAAATGGCCAGCTCGCCCGAGAACCGGACGAAGTCCATGCGCCGGCTGGATGAGAACCAGCGGCCTCCGACGTAGGCGACGCCGACGGCCATCAGCCACAAGGCGATTGGCAGATGCAAGACGGTCAGAATGTGAGTGTCGCTGCCCGCCGGGAAGTTGTCGAGCCGTCCTGGATTGTTGAAGGGAAAGACATTCGCGAATACACCCGCGGCCGCAAATGGCACGGCGAGCCAAATGCCGGTTGCCATGCCCGTCCCCCGCTTCCACAGGAGGTAAATCGTCAACAGCGGAAAGACGAAGAGACTTGCGTTCCGGAAGTAAAACGGCGGCACTTCTTCGTCAGGGCCGAGCGGAAGACCGAACAGCGCCGGCAGCTTGACGGCCAATGCCGCGGCGATGGCAAGACCCAGGGCGACGACGATCTCGGTGCGCGAGGTGTTCGCCGGTGCTTCGGTATCGGGCGCCACCACCAACTGTTTCCACAGCCGTTCGGAGTGCTCGCGCGCGAACTCGCGTGACAGCGCATCGAGGCTGCCCATGCGCTTGACCGCGACCAGGAACGCTTCATCCGCAGCAAGGCCCGACTCGGTGAGCGCCGTCAACTGGTCGCGCAGATGTCCCTCCAGTTCCTCGA
Organism: Vicinamibacterales bacterium; assembly: GCA_963850295.1. Classification (GTDB taxonomy): domain Bacteria; phylum Acidobacteriota; class Vicinamibacteria; order Vicinamibacterales; family JAMQPK01; genus JAMQPK01. The sequence goes on from CAWKKU010000009.1 coordinate 69,708, forward strand.
CGTCGGGACCGTGAACGGCCTGGCGGCGGCGTAAGTACGTCCGCCATTGCGCGATTTGCTCTTCGAGCGGTCGATCGACGAATGTCGTAGTCATACTGTGCACGCCTTCATCCAGATGCCCCGCAGCGTGCCGTCCACGGCCTGCCACTGCTGCCGCTGGGCCGCAAGCTGCGCCCGGCCTTCTTTCGTGATCCGGTAGTACTTGCGCCTGCGGCCGTTTTCGGACGCGGACCATTTCGCCGCGACATGCCCCTGGCGCTCGAGCCGGTGCAGCACGGGATAGAGCATGCCGTCGGTCCACTGCAGGCGCCCGCCCGACAACTCCGCCACTCGCTTGATGATCGCGTATCCGTAACTGTCGCCTTCGGAAAGAATGGCGAGCACGAGCGGCGTGGCGGATGCAGCAACCAGGTCCTTGTTCATCTCCATACGCAGAGCTCCATACCTAGAACTCTTATACATTGCAGTTCTATGTATGTCAAATTCATTTAGACTGTAATCACGGCGAGACCTGCATGCGTGCACCTTCCCGTCAGGCGACTATTCTCCTCGCGGTATCGCTGTCGATTGCTGCTGGAACGCTGATGGTTCTTCGGTCGAAACCCTCCGGGGCCAGGATTGCATTCTGGTTCGATCCAATCAGCGTTGACACGCTCGAGACACTGCCAGAGAAATTCGGTGGGCCAATTGATGCAGCAGAACTGAAGAAAATAGAATCGATCGCGGTCGAGGAAATTGCCCACGCATTTCGGGAATTCCAAATCACGCTCACGAATTCCTCAACAGCAACTTACCGTGTTCGGGTGGTGGACAGCCTCCGGCTTCCTTTTGCTCCGAGTGCACCAGGTCCTTCAGCAGAATCACGATCCATACCGGGCATGGGAGGGCAGGGAGCGGTGAACTTTCGCCTGATCGCGCACAGCGCCATCGCGTTTGCGCCGGCCGGCGCGGATCGTGGCGCCATGGTTGCGGCTATCGGCCGGGGCATCGGCCGCGCTGCCGTGCATGAGTTCGCCCATCAGCTCCTGGGGTCAACGCCTATCCACGACACAAAAGACGTGCGCAGCTACGAGTACGACTCGGCTGCGCGCTTCGAACAGTATTACGGCGAAATGCACTGGGACATCGCGCGACCATTGATCGCGAAACGAATTGGGCTCAAGAGCGAGGCGGTAAACTAACCTCCGGCATGAGGAGATGCATGAAGACGATTCTCAGAGCGGCGCTGCTGTTAACCCTGATGTCGGTCCCGGCGCAGGCACAGATAAATGCCGGCGATCTCAAGCCGGAACCGAGCCTGCCCTTCGCAATGACCCAAATGGCGACGTTCAATCTGCCTTGGCGCATCGCGTTCCTGCCCGATGGCCGCATGCTCATCACCGAGAAAGTCGGACCGGTCTGGCTGGTGACACAGCAGGGAGCCAAGACCCCGCTCGACAACGTGCCGGCCGTCCTGCATCAGGGGCAAGGCGGCATGCTGGGCGTGTTCGTATCGCCCCATTACGCAAAGGACCAGAGCGTCTACCTCACCTATGCGGAACCGGGCGAAGGCGGGTCGAGCCTGGCCCTCGCACGGGCCCGGCTGGCCATCGGCACAAACACGGCGAGCCTCGAAGGATTGCAGGTGCTGTGGCGGAACATGCCGAAGGGCCGAGGCGGACAGTTCGGTGCCGCCATCGCATTTTCTCCTGACGGCCGGTATCTCTACCTGACCGTCGGCGACCGGCAGCGCATGACACCCGCGCAGGATCCGGACCAGCCACTCGGCAAGATTCTGCGTCTGACGCTCGACGGCAAGCCAGCGCCGGGCAATCCGATGGCCGGAAAGACAGGAGCGGCGAGCATGTCCCTGATCAATCCGCCGCGCGACACGGAGCTGGCCAAGACCGCGCCCGTCATCAGTACGTATACCTTCCCGGAACCGAACTTGACGCCGAGCGAAACCTGGACGACCGGTCACCGGACGCCCTACGGGCTGGCGTTCGCGCCCGATGGAAGGTTGTGGGAAATTGAGCATGGTCCGAGAGGCGGCGACGAGCTGAATCTGATCGAGCCTGGCAAGAACTACGGATGGCCGCTCGTGTCGTATGCCACCAACTACAACCGCGTCCCCATTCCGCATCCGGACACCCGGCCGGATCTCATCAGGCCGGTGATCTATTGGACGCCCATCATCGGGCCGGGCAATCTCATGTTCTACAACGGCGCGATGTTTCCGCAGTGGAAAGGTTCGGCCCTCGTCGGCGGAATGGAAACCGGGACGCTCAACCGCATCACGTTCGACGGCAAGGGTGGAGCGAAGCCTGCCGAACGCTGGGACGTGGGGCACCGCATTCGCGATGTGGAGGTTGCTCCGGACGGCGCGGTATGGATGGTCGAGGACGCCAACCCAGGCGGGTTGTTTCGGGTTACGCCAAAGTAGGGCTCAGATCAATCCTGCCTGAGCGCGGCAACCGGATTGACCCGCGCTGCGCGCAGCGCCGGAATGAGCGAGGCACATGTGCACGTCGCGACAATCCAGAGCATGCCCGCGGCGTAGGCGACTGGATCGAAGAGACGCACGGTCGATCCGATTTGCTCGGCTGCGGGCGTCGCCAGGAGCACGCCGCCGAGCGCGGCGGTGAAGCTGCCGCCGAGGAGCAGTCCGAAGCCGACGGGACGAGCCGACTGTAGCAGCACCAGAGAGGCAACGTTGCGAGGGGTCGCGCCAAGCGCCATGCGTACGCCAATCTCCCTGGTACGCCGCTCGACGAGGTATGAGAGCACGCTGAACAGCCCCGACAACGTCAGCAGCAGCGCCAGCGCTCCGAGTACCAGCGTCAACCAGAACGGAACCGCCAGAAGATACGCCTCTCCGCTTGCGATGGTCTGCAGCGTGGAGACCTGCCCCATGTTCGGATCGATCGCTGTCAGCCGATCGACAAGCGTGCGGCGCATGCGCTCCGCTTCGCCATGGACGCGCATCGCGAGCGATGTCTTGGCAGCCTCGGGGCTAATCGGCACGTACACACCTGCGCCCGGAATCCTGGCGCCTCCCATGCGAAAGCCCGCAACATCTCGTGCGATGCCGATGACGACGAGACTGCCCGAGACCGGCGGCGGGTCATCGGGCGCCCGCAGATCCCGTTCGGCGTCCGGCTCGATGCGAAGAACTTGCCCAATGGCGTCGGCGCCCGGCCACAGCTCACGCGCCGAGGTTTCGGATACGACCGCCACGGCGGCGCTGACATTACGCTCCGCCGGAGTGAAGCCGCGGCCGCGGACGAGATCGATGTCGAGGACGTCAAAGTACTCCGGCGAGACGAACTGGTAGGTGATAGCCGATTTGCCGCTCGCGCCTTCCGCAAATGCAGGGCGCGAGCCGAGGACGCCCAGAAAAGTCGGCCATGACGCCGCAACCGAAGCGACCGCGGGATCACTCTTCACGACTTCGAGGATCGTGCCGCGCTTCTGCTCGTTCAGAATGCTGAGGTTGACGATGCCGGCAATGCGGAAGCCGGGATCGACCGTCGCCGCGGCCCACGAGCTGCGGAGGAAAATAGCAGCGCAGATGAGGAGCAGCACGGATCCCGTCACCTGCATGACGACCAGTGCATCCCTGGCCCGGCCTGGACGGGCATCCCGCACCACCTCGCCGCGAATCGCCCGCACCAGCTCCACGCGCGTGGCGTGAAGCGCCGGTGCGAGCGCGAAGAAGACCGTCGACATCGTCGCGCCGGCCACCAGGAACAGCGCGACGCGCCAGTCTGCCGGCGGTACGGCGATATTGATGTGGCCGATATCGGTCGGGAAGGTGCTCGTGAGCGTGTAGACCGCGGCGGCGAGCACGAGCCGCGAGACACCGAAGCCGAGGACAGCAGAGGTCAGGGCCAGCACGAGGCTTTCGATGAGCAGTTGCACGATGACGCGGCGCCGCGACGCGCCAACCGCCATCCGAATCCCAATCTCCCTCTGGCGTGCGACCCCGCGTGCGAGCAGCAGGTTGGCGACGTTCGCGCAGCCGATTACCAGGATGAGGCCGAACGCGAAAAAGAGCGGTGTGAACGGCAGCAGCGTCTCGGGCGTGAGCGGGATCGTCCCGGTGCTCGGCTCGAGCACGAGGCTCGCGGCAGGCCGCTCGGCAGAACGTTCGGCCGCGCGACGCGCGTCCCACGCGCGCAGTTCCGCGACCGCCTGCTCGCGCGACATACCGGGCCTGAGCCGCCCCACGATTCGCAGGCCGCCGGGCTCTTCACTTCTCTCGCCGGTGCGAAACTCGCCGGCGACGGAAAGCGGCGCCCAGAACTCCGGGGCAATCCACGTGAGTCCTCGAAAGTCCTCGGGCATCACGCCGACAACGTGGAATGTCGTTTCGTTCACCCGGATTGGGCGATTGAGCACGCCCGGGTCGCCAGCGAAATGCCGCAACCAGGTTCGGTGGCTGAGGACGATGACCGGCGGACGTCCCGGCTGGTCGTCCGACAGTGTGAGCGCGCGCCCGCGCTCGGCGCTGACGCCGAGGACATGGAAGAAGTTCCCGGTGACGAGCGGGCCCTCCATCCTGCGCCCTTCGATTAACGCTTCGCCGTGGGTGCTGGCGAATGCATCGGAGAAGACGCTCGTCTCGCGGAGGAGCGTTTCATACTGCGGGCGCGTATAGGTTTCCTGTTGCGCGTCGGCCGATCGTTGACGCTCGACCGCGAACAGCTCGTTCGGAGCGCGCACCTCGTCCACCTGAAAGATCTGCGCGTTGAGGATGGTGAAGACACAAGCGACGAGGCCGAGGCCGAGCCCCACCGTCGTCACAATCGTCAGGGCGACGAGGGGCGCCCGGAGGAACAGCCGCCAGGTGTATCGGATGTCCCGGGCGGCACTGTCGAGCTGCAGCCGCAGTTTCTCGCGCACGGTGACCCAAGAGACGGAGCCGAGGGAGAAAAAGTTCATTCCTTCGGCTCGACTATAAGATCAACAGATGACGAGCTGGAACACGCCGCCGCAGCCCGTGGGGAAGAGCCCCTGGCGGTTCCCACCGGTTTCAGCGTGGCCTGAGACGGATCTCGTCGATCTCGGCGCCGATCTCACGCCCGCCACCGTCATTGATGCATACCGGCGCGGAGTGTTCCCGATGGGGCTCTCGGAGGTGTCAAGCCTCATCGGCTGGTGGTCGCCGAATCCGCGCGGCATCCTGCCGCTCGACGGACTTCGCGTGACGCGTTCGATGCGGCAGAGCGCGAAAAAGTTCGATGTTCGCGTCGACACCTGCTATGCGCACGTGATGCGCAACTGCGGAGATCCGTCGCGAGGGGACACCTGGATCACCGGGGAGTTCATCGATGTCTACACGCGGCTGCATGAGCTCGGCTGGGCGCACAGCGTCGAGGTCTTCAATCGCAACGGCCAGCTGGCCGGAGGTTTGTACGGCGTGCGGATCGGCGGCTTCTTCGCAGGTGAATCAATGTTCCATCTCGAACGCGACGCGTCCAAGGTTGCGCTGATGGGGCTGGTCGATCTGATGCGGTCGAGCGGCATGACATTGCTCGACGTGCAGTGGAACAGTGAGCACCTGGCATCTCTCGGAGTGGTCGACATCGCACGCCGCACCTATCTCTCACGGCTCGCGTCCGCGACAGGCTGGCTCGAGACCGGGGCCATGAAGGGAACTCGCGGTTTCAGAACTTGAAGCCGAAGGCGTTCGACCATCCCCAGTCGTTCTTCGACAGGTCGGGTGGCGGCTCGCTGTCGAAGTTCTCGAAGAGACTCACTCTGATGTACCAATCACCGGGGAGATTGAAGTCGATGTCGAATGTGTAGTTGATTCGGTAGCGGTTGTCGATCGTCAAGCTGGGGTAGAAGTTGAATCGCGTGACCAGGTCAAAAATCTTCAGCTTCTCGGTCATGAACTCCGTTCCGAGGTATGCCTCGCCAGAGTCCTTCGTCTCTATTTCCGGATCCGTGTAGTCCTCTCTGGTCCACGCGATGCCGCCCCCGACTGCGAGATACTGCGACGCCGAGCGAAGCAAGTAACGACCGCCTCCGCCGCCAATCGTGGTGCGAAGGTCAAGGCTCTGTTCGTCGCTGTTCAGGAAGTCCTGCATGGTATTGGCGTACCAGCGATCGCCCAGGAGATACCGGAAGTCATTTCCGAGATTCCAACGCTGCGTGTCCGGCGCGTTCGATTGCGTGCTCTTGAACACGTTACCGACGACGGTATCCACCACGTGTTCGTCCCTGTACAGGAGGTTGCCGCCGATGGTGAGCTGCTTGGCCTCGTTCGCCTGCGTCATGCTGTAGCCGAAGTCGAACGCCGTCTCGAACCTCGACCAGAACGATCGCTCGAACGGCTGGATCACCGAGATGTCGGCGAGAACGACGGTGACTCCCCCGACCTGGACTGCCTTATTTCCCAGATCGGCTGTCAACGAGCCAGGCACGCGCCGCCCGTCGAACGTCTCGATCAGGAATTGACGAGGGCTTTGGATCGAGGCGACCTTATCCCACTCGATCTTGAAATCGGAGTCCGAATAGGCGGTGGAGATGGTGAGTACGTCCTTCTCCACACTCATGATCTCGCCCGTGATCGTCTCGCCGGTCGTTGTGGTGACGGTGTCGGTTTGCGCCAACGCCGCGGAGGAGGTGGCGACCAACAGAAGAAGGGCGAGCGCAATGACCCGCTGCATCATCGTGAGCATTTGTTCACCGTAGCCGGACGATAAGCCCCGCCGAGAACTCGGCCTGCCACACGACCTCAACGTTGACGCTTGAGATGCACGTGCCCGGCGTGCAGGCGAGGAAGCGCTGCACGTGATCGACGGTGATGTACCAGCGCGCCGCGCGATCCAGTGGCCTCGTCGGAGTCGAGACGTACGCGCTCTGACGGGTGACCAGCGCTTCCACCTGAAGGCCATCCGACAGTGGGATATTGAGTACGAAGCCCAGGGCGGGCGAGCCGTCGAGATCGACCGGGTGGTCGGCGACGAGCTCGAAAAAATCCCCGCCGAAACGATATCCGCCAAACGGCATCAGCTCGACGCCCTGTGCGCGGAGGGGCGCAGCAAACGCGACGAAGCTGATGCCCAGGGCGGCTATTGCACTAGTGGCCCTCGCCATACGACCGGCGGCGCGCGATGGTCAGCGCGAGCCCCAGCCCGAGAGACAGCACACTCACGAGCGCGAGGAAGGGCCATGACGTCGCGGTCTTCGGCAGAGTCGAGGCCGTCTGGTTCTGTGCCTGGGGTGCCCCTGATGACGAAGGAGACGTGGTCCTCGCCGCAGACGGCGCTCCGGATGCCGAAGATGACCGTGCGGCCGATGCCATCGGGACAGACGCTTGCACTTCCTTTTCGGTCATGACCCGCGGCGGCTTTGTCGTAACGATTGTCGCGCTCAGCACATCGCCTTGACGAAATTGGCTCAGCTCAGCGACTTTGCCATCGCGAAACAGCTTGACGCCGCGCTTGTCGAGTTGCTCCTGCGAGAACATCTTGATGCCCTCGTCAGTCCTGACGATGATGCTCGAGCCAGTGCTCTGCATGACCGTGCCGCTCTTCACCTCGGTGACGATCACCGGTGTATAGGTCGTCCGCGTGGTAATGGTGGCGGTGCCCTTCATGCCGGTTTTCAGCTGCCGCACCGACAACTGTTGCCCGTTTACCGTGAAGCGAAAGTCTTCGGGAACGGTGATCTCCCTCGTGCCTTCCGGCAGTCTGACAACAAGCAGATTGCCGTCCACCGCCACGATTTCGAAGTTCTTCGTTTCCGTCGCCGTCGTTGTCGTCTGCGCCATCGGCGCAGCACTCGTGACACATACCGCCGCTACGGCCAGGACCACTCGACTGATTAGACGTGTCATACGCGTTCTCCTTCTGATTGACGAAAGTTGTGGGAGAGATCTATGGCGACCTGCACGGCACGGACGATGAACCGGTAAGGCGCTTCGCCGACAAAGTAAAAGGGATAGCAGGTGACCAGGGTGAGTACTCGTGTGGACGTGGGGTCGAGTACCCAGACGTCGTCGGGATTGACGACCCAGGTTCGCTCCACGCGGTAGGTGTCCTTACCCTGCATCGTGTCGAGCTCAATCAGGTCGCCAGGCGCAATGTCCTTCAGTCCGCGGAAGAAGCCGTCGCGGTGGCCCGCGATGGCCAGGTTGCCGTCCGTTCCCGGCTGCGCCGTGCCTTCGATATGGCCAACGGCCCGGTCCAGCGTGCGTTCGTCGGTGCCAGGCAGCACCGGCACCTCGAGGCGAATTTTCGGGATGCGCAGCACGGCCGCAGGGTCGGGCCCCGGTTCGCTCAGTGCCCTCAGCCACGCGCGGACCCGTTGCGGCGACCAGAGGGACATGTCGGTGCTGCTGGCATCCGGTTTAGCAAGTCGGAGAGCCTCGAAGCGGCGAAGGTCGTCTTGTGCCGAGATGGCCACGCTAGTCTGGAACGCACCCCACCACATCAGGCCGGCAAGGCCGAATGCCCAGCTCGCGCACTCAACAAACCGCAGAATCCGGAGGCGCTTCGATTTCATCGAGGGTTCCTTACAGCCACTGGTCACGGCAATCACCAAGTACGGTGACGGCCGGCGAGGTACTCGAGGAAATTCCTCAAGTAAACGCGTGGACCGGGGATGTTGGACGTCTGAGGGGCAGAAATGATGCCACCTGCGGCCACTGCTTTACCCGAATCGTCAGTGTTCGAGCTTGGCCCAGCTGGGGGAGCTGAAAGGCTGGAGCTTGCCGGTCCTATTTTGCGGCTGGCGACTCTTCCGCTTTCCGTTTGAGCTCATCCGCGTGCACGTCGAGCCGCACCGCCGGCGCAAACGCCAGCAACACGTTGCCAGGCTGTCCGCCCTGAAAACCTGGATATCCCGATCCGATGAACACCATGCCGTTCGCGACGATGGGGCCTCCAGACGCAGCCGATCCGCCGCGCGCGGGAACGCCGTTGACGGTCGTGAACTCCTTCGCGCTGTCGAACTCCCAGAGCAACTGCCCGGTGCGCGACGAGGCCGCGCGAATCATACCGTCGCGCGCGCCGGAGAGCAGCACGCCCGGAATCAGCGTAACCGCGCCCACCACGCCGCGCTGGTTCTCACGGCCTGGCGGAGGGACGATTGGCACGTACCACACTTCCTCTCCGGTCTTGAGATCGAGCGCGAGATGACCGCTGCTGATGAGGCCGAAGTACACCTTCTCGTTGTCCACCGCGCCGCCGAAAAGCGTTTCGCCGCGGCCGCCTGCGATTTCGCGCGCCACATCCTGCTTCCAGATCACCTGGCCGTTGTCGGGATTCAGCGCCCAGACGAGCCCCTGCTTCTGCGGAGCGATGAGGATGTCGCGGCCATCGGTCGTTGTCGTGAGCGCCGCGGGTGCTGCGAAATCCCAGTCGGGCCCGAGCAGATCCGGGCAGTTTTCTGGTGGATACGGAATGCTGCCCGCCCGTCCACCGCCGCGGCCCGCGCCACGGCCTGCTCCGGCGGCACGGCCCGGAATATTCTGGACACATCCGCCGTGCCACGTGTCGAACGGCAACGCCTGCATCGACCACAGCACCTTGCCATCGTCCATGTCGAGCGCCATGACGGCGTTTGCCGCCTTCGGTATGCCTGAGAAGGCGTTGCCTGTGGTGATGTACAACCTGCGGCGCTTGAGGTCGAGGGTCGGTGTAACCCAGACGCCCGCGCCCGCCGGCTCCAGCATGTCCTTCCCGCGCGAATTCCTGCCGACGACCTTCGGAAGGTCCGGGATGACGTAGGTCTTCCAGATCTGACGGCCCGTCGCCGAATCGAGTGCCGCCATCACGCCGCGGAACGTGCAGCAGGTGTAATCGGCCTGCCCGGACTCCGGCATTCGACGTTACGTAGAGCCGCCCGTCGTGAATCGTTTGGCCGTACAACGCCGTAGCGCCAGGAAACCCGAACGCCCATTTCAATTGCAGTCGCGACACTTGTCCAGGAGACAGTCCCGCAGCGGAGCCACGCTGGAACCGCGAGTTGCGGTAGTCGGCGCCCCAGCCGTTCCACGCGGGCGCGTTCGATTCCCGTACCTGCGGATGACTCGCACACATGTTCGGCATCTTCTCGGCCGCGCCGATCGAATCGGCATCCAGCTTCCGGCCGGCGACCCATTCCGCAATCAGGCGTTTGTCGGTGTCGCTGATGTTTGCCGCGACCGTCCGCATCGAACCGGTGGTTATCACCTCGAGGATGTGTTCGGGTGTCATCCGCTTGAGGACGGCGGTGCGAGGTGCCTGGTGGGCAGGGTCGCTGCTTTCGTGACACGACGCGCAGTTGTTGAAGTACTGGTTGACGCCCGCGCTCTCGGACTGCGCGACGGCATCGACCGGCCACACCGCCAGAGTCGTGAGAACGGCCGCGACCCACATTTTGTGCGTCTTCATTTGTCGATTATTTGTTCGAGGAGTATAGGACGGCCTCCGTTGCGGGTCACCAAATACCGTAGCGATCACGTGTGGGCGCGGTTTGCCACCCGCGAAGCTGCGGTGAAATCGCATGTTTACCAGAACATTTCCGCCGAACACGGTCCGGTGCGGCGGTCGAAGCCGCCCGGCATGCAGGTTGCTCGCGGTGGTGGCAAACGCAGTCTGCTCAGTTGAGGATTTCACGATGGTGTCGTACATCTGGCGCTGGCGAACATATGTAGTCGTTGGCGCGCTCCTCGGCGTATTGGCCGTCGAGACGCTCACTGCCCAGCAGCCCCCACCGCGCTTCGGCGGGGCTTACTCGGAGCTCGACCAGCGGCGCCAGCAACTCGTCGACGATTGGGTGGCGCGATTCATCAACGTGACCGGTCAGAGCCTGGATGCTCGCTCGTTCTACGACGACACCCTCAGCCTTTCTTCAAAGACGACATTCGAGGCGGTGACGCATGCGCTGATGACCACACCGCTGACCGATGCATCGGGGCAGCAGTTCGGAGACGGTCTGACGCTCATCGAGCGCGTCGACTCGATCAAAGGCGAAGTGTCGGGAACACCCAGCGATCGCCAGTTTCGTATCTACGCTCAACTGGCGCCGAACGCGCGCGGAATGTTGGACCGCTCGCGCGAGTTCAAACGCCGTATGGACAACTCGATCTATCACAAAGGCTATCCACTCAACTACCGTGAACAGCGGGGCACACCGTCGATTCAGATCTCGATTGCGCTGGACGATCTTCACGCAGACGTCGACGTCGATTATCGAGCGTCGACCTTTCCCCTGGGATTGTTCAACGGACACTTGAGCGCCGCGAACTCGGATGTCCGCGCCGGCGACAACGCCGAGCGGCACGCCGCGCAGTGGTCAGGGTTTCAGAACTGGTGGCGGAACGTCTTCGGTGTCCGCCTCGAGCGGGTTCCTGACGCGAGTGAGGCGCCCGCGTTTGCTCTACCGAAAGTTCCGCGGGCGGGCAAGCAGGATATCAAGGAGATGGTGCCCGACTTTCTGCGGGCGTGGCTGGTGGAAGGGGACGTCGTCGCGGCGATGGGGTACGTGTCGGAACGGTCGTACGCGTGCCTCGCGCAGGACATGCCCGATCCCGCCGCCTTCGACCGCGGCCTTGCGCCGGTTCAGATTCTCGTCAACCTGAAAGCCGCGCATGAGGCCGTGGGCCCGCACGGATCGCTGGAAGGCCTGACGAGCGGCGTGAACCTCACCATCCCCAGGCTGCGCTTGGTGCCCCAGCCGCGGCAAGCGCAGTTCGTTCTCTACGAGGTGCCGGACGATTTGGCGGCCAGGTTCGACTGCACCAGCCGGCTCACGCCGGGCGCGCCGACGAGGGAGTCGCGCGCGTACGGCCAGCACTTCGGTGCGGCATTTCGCGTCGCCGGCCCGGCAAAAAACGCATCGGTCGCGTTACTGTGGGCACGAGAGGGCGGGTATTGGAAAATCGTGTCCTGGCACATGGAGCCGGAAGCGCATGAGACGCCGATTCCGCCGGTGCCGGCCGCGCCCGCGGCGGTGCGGATCAACGCCGACGCCCCGCTCGTGCAGACGGCGAAAAACTTCATGGACAGCTGGTTGGTCCGCAAGAACTACGATGTGGCGTTTCGATATCTCTCGACGAGCAGCTACGCGTGTTACGACCTGATGCGCGGAGCCCGACGCACCGGCCTCGACATCGCTCGACGATGCCGGCCGGAAGATCCGCGCAAGTCTCGAACGCGTCGGCCAATCGGTTGGCACTGCGCGCAATCTGGAGGCGATTGTCGAAGCTGCCGAACCCCTGCACTCGTCGATTCGCGTGATGGATCAGAGGTACTCGCGCACGTTCAGCCTGACCAGTTTCCCCACGGCCCTTGGCGACGCCGTCGAGTGCGACGCGCGCGCCCGTGGCGCGCTGCCGCCCGATCCCTTGCCGCTTGAATACGGCGACGCCTTCGGCATGACGTTCCGATTTCGCACAAAAGGCGGCGACTGCGCCGGTCCTTCGTTTGTTATGGCGGAAGGAAGGAGACACCTGGCGAGTCACGTCCTATGACGTGGACTTGCCTTAGCGATGCCTTCGACTGCTACTTTGTCGTGTAATAGTCGTAGGTGTAGGTCCAGGCAAATTGCTGGCCTGGCTCGATGTTGAGATCGATGTACGGCTCCGGTGCGACGACCGTCCGGATCGACCAGTACCCCAATCGCGTGATCGGCCGATCTCCCTTGATGTGAACGCCCGCGCCCGCCTTCTTGTTCTCGATGCGGATGTCGTTGTCCTTTGCCTCTGCGCTGAAGCCGGTGAAACTTGCGCTGTAGCACTCAGCGCCTTCGAGCACTTTCGCATACACGAGCTTGTTGCGTTGCGGCTCGGCAAGCGACCGCATCTGCGCTTGACCGCATTGCGTGCCCATGCGTTCGCCCGCTGCCAGCGGCGCGTACGGATCCACCGGCGGCTGACCCTGGCGGCCGGCGGCGCCTGGCGCGCCGGGTGCGGGTGCGGCGCCGCGAGCTGGGGCCTGACCGCCGCGCCCGGCGGCGCGCGTCATCGGCCACGGCACAGTGATCTCGATGTCGGGACCGGTCGGCAGCTTGTCGATGGTCGTGAAGTTGTGGTTGTAGACGTTCGTCACGATGGGCTTCGCGCCTGTGTTTTTCATGACGTGCGAGATAGCCATCTGCGGCTTGCCAGGCGTCAGCCGGACGACCTTCGTGTAGACGTAGCCAAAGTTGATCGACGGCTCGCTCAGCGTATGCGTGAACTCCACCGCATCACGCGAGGTCTTGACGTCCCACTTTCCGCCGTTGGCAATCACATAGGGCCGCGAATGGTTGTAGTTCATCTCGTCGCGCTTCAGGGCGCCGACGCCGGGCTTGACGAACAACCCGCCAGGCTGCACGTCGGCATAGCCGAGCGCACCGAATTCCTCAGCCGGCCCCACCATTGCCGTGAAATCGGCTGAGATGACGTCCTTGTTGGGCCCTTCGTAGCCGAAATCGTAGATGTCGGTGATCTTCGAGAACCAGATCCCGTAATATTCGTGGCCCTTGTACTTGAGGCTTCCGATCGCCCCCGACCAGTCGAATCGTGTTGTCGTGTAGAAACCGTTCTTCGCGTCGGGTAAAAAGACCGTCGCGGTGATTTCGCCGTTGGTGATCTGATGCGATGGATGGCTCTGCGCGAACGCCAGCCCCACAGTCAGCATCAGCAAGGTTCCGACGCCGATCTTCAGTTTCAATGTCGCAAATCCTTTCGCGTTGCGCCCATGGCAAGCCCCCGCGCGCTTTCGCGCGCGGAGGCGCCCCATGCTTTTCTTACTTACCAGGGATCGGTACGGTTGCTGAACTTCCGTCCGACATCCGCGGCGGGAGAGTCCCCGCCCGTGCAGATCATCGTGCCGTCTTTAATCTGCTCGACGACGTTCTTCTCGTTGCAGGCGTTGAGGAACTTCACGCCTGCCGCTTTGGTGGCGTTCAGAACACGGCGCCGCACGGCTGCCATCTCCGGCGCGCTTTCGCCGCCGCCCTGATAGGTGCCCGGACGACCCATGATGAAGAAGCCGTGGTCGCCAGGTCCCCATTCCGCGAAGGCGATGCCCGGCACGCGCACTGATGTTTCGACGTTGGCGTCGGCGCGGGGGTTTTCGATTTTGAGACCGAAGATGAATTCGCCGTCGGGATTCATCGGCCAGGGATCGGCGAGCCGCATGTATTCCTGCGCGCTCACGCCCCACACCGTCGACGCGTATCCCTGCGAGCCGTTGCCGCGGGTGCCTTGAGCCAGGCCATCCACGCGCGGGGCGAATGGATACCGCGCCGCTTCAATCATCAGGCGAGCGGCTTCCGGGCTTTCGGCGTTGCACAGCAGGATGCCGTGTACGCCGGCGGCCAGGGTCTGCTGAATCATCCAGGCATTGGCCCGAACGGCATCGGTGGTGCCGGAAATCGGCAGCGTGACGACCACCGCCGGTGTTTTGTGACCGGTACGGGTCGGGCCGGCTTCCACAAGGCCCCGCATGAATTCACGCAGCTCCTTGAAGTCGAGCGGGCCGTGCTCCATTTCATAGGTGATGTAGTCGGCCTTGGTGGCCGCCATCTTCTTGCCTTCTTCGTAACCGCCGCCGCTGATCTGCGCGTAATACACGGGCTGATTCTTGAGCCACATGTCGATGACGCGGTTGACGCGTTTGCCCGTACGGGTCGTCTGCTTTGGCATTTCAGGAATCGCCGCATTGTTGGGCGATACCGGTTGTTGGGCCTTGGCCGACATCGCGGTCAGCATGGCGGCAGCCAAGCCGGCGGCCAGGAACACGGTTCTCGTCTTCATGGAAATCTCCCGTGAATTTGTTGGTTGTTGACGGCGTTGGCGATGATTATGATTCGCGCCCGTGCCTTGTCAAGCGCGAAAGAATCACCTCACGGAGAGCCGTTCCATGGCGGCGCCGCGAACCTTTGCCGCGTCCTTCTCGAGGAAACTCCAGGCGGCCGTGTCTTTGGAGCGCAATTGGTGGCGCGCCCAGTCGGCCCGCATCAATCCGCTCGAGGCGTGTGTATTGCTGTTGATCAGCACATGGCCGATCTCATGGGCAATCGCCAGCGCGAGCACCCGGTGCGCCTCGACGCCTGCTCCCTGAGCCACCGAATAGACGCGATCGACCTACACGGTTGCGAGGAACGGCAAGGCGTCAGCCGCTCCGACCAGGGAGAACCCCATCGACACGAATCGCGCCCGGTCGTCCGTACCGGCCTTGTGCAGTCTCAGGACGAGGTCGCCGCCGACCGGCTCCAGGCACCGCGCCGGCGCCGATGCGGGCTGGTGGTCCCGAACCCAGCAATCCGCCCAGACAACGGTTACGCCCGCCTGCTGCAGGACGGCCTCGGCGCCTTGCCTGGCTGCCGCGAGTTCGGCCTCCGGTACCCCGAAATTGTTATAGGAACGAATGAAAATTGTCGCCGCCAGCCCAACAGCCTGCCATCCCATAGCCCACTCCTGGATTTCCGCCTCTGTTGGTTCACGCGGAAAACGGGGGGCTTTTCACTCATGGCGAGGGGCCTTATCCTTGGCAAATGAGCCGCGCCTCGGCCGAGGTCACCAGACTGCTCAAAGACTGGAGTAACGGCGAGGAGCAGGCGCTCGACCGCTTGGTGCCGCAAATCCACAGCGAGTTGCGAAAGCTGGCGGCCAGCTATTTGAGAAAAGAGCGTCCCGACCACACCCTGCAGCCGACGGCACTCGTCAACGAGGCGTTCCTCAAACTTGTCGATCAGCGGGCCGTCAAATGGCAGAACCGGGCCCACTTCTTCGGGATCGCGGCCCAGGCGATGCGGCGGATTCTGGTGGATTACGCACGCGCCCATGGGGCGGGCAAGCGAGGGGATGGGGCGCCGAAGGTTCCCCTCGAAGACGGGATGCTCATCGGTGGAACGATGGATATCGATCTGCTCGCGCTGGACGAAGCGCTGACACGTCTGGCGGCGATGGATCCTCAGCAAAGCCGGGTCGTCGAGCTGCGATTTTTCGGCGGCCTCACGATGGAGGAGACGGCGGAGGTGATGCACATCTCGCCGGCAACAGTCGGCCGGGAGTGGAGAATGGCGAAATCCTGGCTGTTCGCGGAAATTCGCCGCGGCGTGTAGTAACCACACCATGAATTCCGAACAGTGGGCGCGCGTCAAAGAGGTTTTTAACGCGGCACTGGACCAGGAGCCGGGCGGACGCCGTACATTCGTCGCCAAGGCGACGGCCGACGACGATGCCGTTCGCTCAGAGGTCGAACGCTTGCTCGATGCGCAGCGCGAGTCGGCCGATTTCATCGAGCACCCGGCCGCCGTGACTCTGCTGAGCGGCCGCATCATCAGTCACTACGAGATCGGCCGGCTCCTCGGAAGCGGCGGTATGGGGCGCGTCTACGCGGCGCGCGATACAGAGCTGGGCCGCGAGGTTGCCTTGAAGGTGTCGTCGTTCGACGGTGAAGAGGCACAGGCAAGACTGCGAAGAGAAGCGCAGCACGCGTCGCGGCTGAGCCATCCTCACATCTGCCACATCTACGACGTCGGGCGTGCCGACGGCCAGCTGTTTGTCGTGATGGAGCTCGTGTCGGGGCGATCGCTGGCCGACCTCGTGCGTGAAGCGCCGCTGTCGATCGCGAACGCGAGACGCTACGGCATGGAGATCGCCGACGCGCTCGCACACGCGCACGAGCACGGCATAACGCACCGGGATCTGAAGAGCACCAACGTGATGATTACGCCGAAGCGCGGCGCGAAGGTGCTCGACTTTGGCCTGGCTCGGATGCTCGGCACACATCAGATCGATGCGCTCTCTCGCTCGCAGCAGTCCTTGACCGGTGAGGGGACGATCGCCGGCACCCTGCCATACATGGCGCCCGAGCTGTTACGAGGCCAGCGCGGAGATCACCGCAGCGATATCTGGGCGCTTGGCGTGCTGCTGTATGAGATGGTGTCTGGCCATCGCCCCTTCACGGGCGCGACGGGTTTTGAAATAAGCGCAGGCATTCTCCAGCAGGAGCTGCCGGCGCTGCCCTCCACGGTGCCCGCGCCCATGCGGGCAATCGTTCAGCGGTGTCTCGAGAAGAACCCGGACAAGCGGTATCAGCAAGCGGCAGACGTGCACGTGGCGCTGGAACAGATGAAAGGGGTGCGCGGGGCCCAACACTTCCGGATGCCGTTCATCCCGAGGCGGCTGGCTGTCAATCAGCCTGCTGTTGGTCATCGGCATCGCGGTTGCGGGACTCGCGTGGTATCGTGGTATGCGATCAGCTCGTCCAGGATCGGCAACGCGCTGAGCAACCTGCAGGGGTATTCGTTGCTGGAAGAGGGTAAATTCGAACAGGCGGTCGCGGAGTTCGAAACCCTCGCTAAACATTCGCCGGACGAAGCGAATGCCTGGGACAGTCTAGGTGAGGGATATCTTGCGCACGGCCTGCCCGACAAGTCGTTCGAGGCGTATTCCCGCGCGCTCGCCATCGATGCGAATTTCACGCCTTCACTTCTCGGTCGCGGCCTCGCGCTGGCGGGGCTCGGCCGCTACGAAGAAGCGCTCGAGAAGGAATCGCCAGACTTCAGAGTTCAGGCGTTCCTTCTGTCACGAGTCGGCCGATGCCGTGAAGCCGCGGAGGTTCTCGACAAAGGGAGACGTGAAAATCAAGATGCCGAAGTCAACGCGAACGCCCTGCTGACGTCGGCCTGGCTTCAGTTCGAGCGAAAGCGGTATGCGCGTGCCCTCGATGAGGTTCGAGCCGCCGAGCGCACGCTCGCCGACCGTCCGGATCATTCGCTGCTGGTGCTTGCAGACCTGCTCGGCGGTATGGCAGAGATCCGCGGAGGGAACCTGGCGGCTGCGGCCTCGCGGCTCGCCGCACGGCAGTTACATTACTCAAAGGACGACCGCCACGAATCGAACTGGGTCGCAGCGCTCGAGGGGGAAGTGGCACTCGCCAACGGACGCTACGATCAGGCCGTGCGGAGTTTCACCGCAGCGCAGACCAAAGCGTGGCAAACACTGGGACACGATGCGTCGACGGTGTTTGCGGCGAATCTGCCGTCACGCGACGGACTGGCGCGCGTCGAGCTCGCCAGGGGAAATCGAGCAGCGGCTATTGCCGAGTACGATCGGCTGACGAACGTCGGTCCCGCCCACCCTTCGTCCGCAGTCCTGGACCCCCGCCACGTACTGGAGCTCGCGCGTGTGCTGGACGCGGCTGGTGATAAAACCCGCGCGCCCGTTGAGTACGCGCGTTTCGTGAAATTGTGGGCGAGGGCCGACGCCGAACTGCCAGAGCTCAGTGAAGCCAGCAAAGCGCTCGCCGCACTTCGGTAGCGTGCTTCTACTTCACGTACCAGTGCCCCGACACCGCGAAGCCGATCTGGCGCGGTTCGAAGCCGTTCATCGACGGCCGCGACCATCGGTATCCGACGTCCGCGCTGAGCGAGAACTGCGGCATCGCGGCGAAGGTTGTCTCGGCGCCGCCGAACGTCTCATACCCAAACCCGGTCTCGAGCTGGGCGCGGTAGATTCTCGGTCCCGCGCCGACGTACGGCCGCAGCCAGAAGTTGTTGGTCACCGCATCGGGCAACGAGTACAGAAAGCTCGGCGCGAACTGAGTTGCCGGTACGGTTTGTCCGTCGGCGCTTTCGATCTGGGGGCGCGACACATGGAACTCCACTCCGATGCCGCGATGCCACCACGTCCGCGCGGTCAATCCCAGCAGGGGATTCGACGCATTCGTCTGCGCGCCCATGCCAATGTGATGTGAAGGCAACGCCACATACGAAGACCGCCTTGACGCCACCGGCATCGTCTGCTGCGACGCCGGCTCGCCGCGTTGACCCGCGCGTGAGGTTGTGTTGCCTGTGACCGCTGCCGTGCACGCGTCCGCCACGGCGTCGATTTCTGCGACGGCGGCCTGTGCGCCACTAATCGCTGACACCGCTGTGCCGCGCGATATGATGGCGCCCGTGTTCACGTGCAGGAACGCGGTGCCCGTCTCGGTGCCCGGCCAGGACACCTCGACCCACGATCCCAGGTTGCGCCTGATGCCGAAGACCGCCCCGCTGGGCGCCTTGTCGATCACGGCGCTCGCAACGCTGGGAAATCTGTGGACATCCGCCGCCACGACCTTCACGACGAACTCGACCGGCGCCTGCGCGTTCTGCGCCTGCTGAGCCCGCTGGGCCACGACGGGGATGGTGTTGAACACCAACACGAGAATAACGGCTGACACGTGACGTTTCATTTCAAGTCTCCTTGACTCACTCGCAAGAACCGAGTACGCGCAGCGAACGAGCCCGCATCTCGCGATCGATCAGCGTGCCCGTCGCGGCAACGCGCCGGCCAACGTGACTTCGCAGGGCCAATGTCCCCGCGGCATCTTCGAGCGCAATCGACGCAGGCCGCTTCTTCAAGAACCCCGACTTCCAGCTTCGCGCTGTTGGCGCATCCGCTCCGGACGCGTCGATCAAACGAAACGCCCCTTCGTCGCTGTCTACACATCCGGTTACCGTGACGGTCGCCAGCCGCTCGGACTCCTGGTCCGCCGTCTGATTGGCCGGCGCCGCTGCCGCCGAGGCTTGAGGCTGAGGCACAGCCGTCGCGGCAGGTTTCGCGGCGACTGCCTTCACCACTTCGCGCTCGCGCGGAATGGACCTCGCCGCCGCCGTGTTCTCCGCGATCGGCTCGAGCAACACGTCTTCTCTCGGGGACTCGGTCCGGGGCATATCTTCGCGCGCCGTCAGCAGTGCGGCGGCGACGAGGACGAACATCGCCGCGAAGACGAATCCGCGCGAACGCACCGCCCATTGGAAATACGACGAGACCCGTGCGCCAGGCGTCCTCTTCCATCGAATCTGCGGCGCCGGACGCTTTGGCCGTTGTGATCTGAGTATCTTCTTCGCGCGCACAAACACCTCCTCTGGGGAAGCGAGGCTCTGCCGGGGTTCGAGCAAATGCAGTGCCCGCGCGTCGGCGGGATCGGCGCGCCATAACTCGTTGCATGCAGTGAGGTTGGCGGAAGGGCCAGGGGCCGCCCCCGGGCCGCCTCAAGATGGAACAGCCAATAGCGTGATCGCGCGGTGAATGCTGTCGCCGCCGACGCACTCTCCTCTTGACACACCAAAGGAGCGACGTGCACACTCCTATGTGATGACCAAAGGACGCACGGAACCTCCACCCCGCACCGAAGTGCTGCAGGGTACGCTCGACCTGATGGTGCTGCAGATTCTCGACACCATGGGTCCGCTGCACGGCTACGGCATCGCGAGGCGCATAGAGCAGCTGAGCGAAGATCTTCTCAAACTCAACGAGGGCACCATGTACGCGTCGCTGACGCGCCTGCAACAGCGGCGATGGATCTCGGCAAGCTGGGGCACTTCCGAGAACAATCGCAAGGCCAAGTTTTATTCCATTACCAGGGCCGGGCGCCGGCAGCTGGCTGAAGAAACCGACAACTGGGCGCGCATTGCGGGCGTCATGGCCCGGCTGCTCGGCACCACCGGGAATTCGTAATGCGCGCACGTATCACCGCGCTGTTGTCGCGTCTCTGGTCGCTGGGCAGGCGCGGCCGCTTCCACGAAGCATCACGTCTCGAATTTGAAGAGCACGTCGAGCTCCTGACGGAGCGGTACGTGCGATCGGGCATGAGCCGCGACGCCGCACGGGTGGCGGCGCGGCGGCAGTTCGGCAATCAGACGCTCGCGCGCGAAGCGGTGTACAAAATGGGCGGTCTGCGCTGGGTTGACAGCATGACGCAAGACATTCGATACGCGGCGCGTCAGGTGTGGCACGCGCCGGGTTTCTCGTTGCTCGTCGCGGCTACGCTCGCACTCGGCATCGGCGGCGCCACCGCCGTGTTCAGCGTGTTGCATGCCGTCATCGTCGCGCCTCTGCCATACGCGCAGCCCGAGCAGTTGGTCCGCATTTATCAGCAGGAGCCGGGGAAGGCGGATACGCGCCACTATCTCACCGGCGCCCATTTTGCGTTTCTGCGGGCGCACGCCAAGTCGTTCGAAAGCGTGGCTGCTCTCGACACCTACTCGGAAAACGGACTCGACCTGGTGGCTCCGGGTGTTGCCGAGCGTCTCCGCGTGTTGCCCATTACGAGCGATTACTTCGCGACCCTCGGATCCGCGCCGTTGTACGGACCGGGCTTCACCAGGTCCGACGAAACGGGCACACGACGTGTAGTGCTGAGCAACGGCGTGTGGCGCAGTCGCTTCGGCGGCAGCGAAGCGCTCGTTGGCAGCACCGTCCGGTTGAACGGCGAGCCGTACGAGGTAGCTGGTATTGCACCCGAGGGCTTCGACGATCCCATCGCCGGCGAGATCGAGGCATGGATTCCTTACGATCTTGCCGGCGATACGTCTGAAGACAACAACTCGCTGACAGCGATTGGACGGTTGCGCGACGGCGTGTCGCTCGAACAGGCGAGGTCCGAGCTCTCGAGCCTGAGCGGGGCGATGAAGGAACGCTGGCCCGGCCCACGCCTGAGCGCCGTAGCCGGAGAGCCTCTACACGAGGATCTCGTCGCGGGCACGAGGGGACCGCTGACGCTGTTGCTGCTGGCGGTGGCGCTGGTCCTCCTCGTCGCGTGCGTCAACGTCGCCAATCTTCTGCTCGCGCGCGGCACTGGCCGCGCGCATGAGTTTGCGACGCGCACCGCGCTCGGCGCCGGGACACGGCGCATCGCACGTCAGTGCATGGTCGAGAGCTTACTGCTCGGCACGCTGGGCGGCGTATTCGGGGTTGCAATCGCCTCAATCGGTCTCAGAGTCCTGCAGCGGCTCGGCCGCAGTGCCCTTCCGCGGCTCGACGAAGTCGGTTTCGATGCGGTGGTGCTGTCGTTCGCAATTGTCGTGACGCTGGCGACAACTCTGACGTTCGGGCTCGCTCCAGCATTGCGGGCGGGGCGTGTCCCTCCCGTTCAGGCGCTTCGCGAGCAGTCACGGTCCAGCACGAGCGCGCGCGGCCTGAGCCGAATCCGCAGCGGGCTTGCGGCGGCTCAGCTTGCCCTCGCTCTCACGCTGCTCGTGGGTGCCGGAGCGCTTGTCGCGAGCTTCCACCGGCTGCAGCAGGTGGACCTTGGCGTCCGCGCCGACGGTGTGTTCACGTTCGACGTCAACGTGCCCACCATCCGCTACGATGCGGCTCGCCGGATTGCCTTTCAGGACGAGATCGCGCGATCGCTTTCGTCGTTGCCCGGCGTGACGGCCGTCGGCAGCATTTCCTTTCTTCCGACGACGGGTGAATATCACGGCTGGGGGACGCAGATTCTCACGGGGCCGCGCGCCCTCACCTCGGTGAATCGCCGGAACGGATTCAACATCCAGCAGCGCGTCGTCAGCGGCGACCTCTTCGCGGCGCTGGGCATTCCGCTCCTGGCGGGACGGACGTTCGACGAGCGCGACGATGCCCGTGCCCCGTTGCGCGCGCTCACCAGCGCCAATTTTGCAGCGGCCGCTTTTCCGGGACTGCCACTGGATCATGTGCCCGGACAGCGAATCCGCGCTGGCGGCCGAACACTCGAAATCATCGGCGTTGTCGGTAACACCACCGTGGATGTGTACGGCACGCCCGGGCTCGTGGTGTATCACGCGCACCGGCAGTTTGCCGAAGACCGGAACTGGGCGCTGTCGCACGTCGTTGCGACGTCACGGCCGCCGGCGTCGATCCTGCCGGAGGTGCGCGCGCGCGTCGCCACATTGGATCCCGAGTTGGTGATCTACCGTTCCGCGCCAATGACGGACGTGATTGGCCGTGGCAGCAGCCGCGAACGATTTGCGCTGTTTTTGATGCTTACGTTCGCTGGGGTATCGCTGCTGCTGGCCGCGCTGGGGCTGTACGGAGTGCTCTCATTTGCCGTGCGCCAGCGAGTTCCCGAGATCGGCATCCGTATGGCGCTCGGCGCGAGTGCGTCGCAGGTGGGAGCGCTCGTCCTTCGCGACGCAGCGGTGGTGGTGGTTCTCGGCCTGTGCGCAGGCAGTGCGGGAGCCCTGGTGCTGGCGCGGTGGATGAGAAGCGTGGTGTTTCAGACCAGCCCGACCGATCCGCGGCTGTTCATCGCCGCCGCCGTCGTGCTTTCGCTAACGGCCTTGCTGTCGTCGTGGCTGCCGGCGCGGCGGGCCGCGCGCACGCCGCCCAGAAACGCAATGGCGTAGTTTTCATTCGTACCGGCTACTACTGGCCATTGTCTACCGGCTGGAATTACTCGTATCGGAGCGCTTCGATCGGATCCAGGCGAGCGGCGCGCTGCGCGGGGTACAGGCCGAATACGAGACCGACCGTGACCGATACGAGGAACGCGAGCAGGATCGAGCTTGCGGTCACGACCGTAGACCAGCCCGCGAAGATCCCAATCAGCTCTGAAATCCCAACGCCGACAATCACACCGATCGTGCCGCCGACAAACGAAATCAGAATCGTCTCGATCAGGAACTGCCGCACGATGTCCGTCCGTCTCGCGCCGAGGGCCCGGCGGACGCCGATTTCGCGCGTGCGCTCGAGAATGCTGGCGAGCATGATGTTCATGATCCCGATGCCGCCGACAAGGAGCGAGATCGAGGCGAGCGCCACCATGACCACTTCGAAAATACGCTGGGTTCGCCGCTGCTCCGCGAGGAGCGCCGCCGGTACGATGACGCTGAAGTCCGGTGTGTTCCGGTGCGAGGCATTGAGCACGCCGCGGATCACTTCGGCGCTCGAAACGCTGTCCATTCCAGGCTCGAGCTGCAGATAGATGCCGTCGATCTCGTCGCGGAACCGGCTGTAGTTGTCTTCGAGACGAAGGATGGCCGTCCACAGCGGAACGTAGATCAGGTTGTTCCGATCCTCTTCCGGAATGCCGGTTGCTTCGGTCTGGGCGCTGAGCTGCGGACCGGCCACGCCGATCACCCGCAGCCACTGATCGTTCACCTTGACGTACCGGCCGACGGCTTCGTCCGGCCCGAACAGCGCGGCCTTGGCCCCCTCGCCGAGCACGGCTATCGCCGCGGCGCGCTCGTTTTCGCCTTCGTCGAAAAACCGGCCCGCCGCCAGCCGCAGGTTGCCGATCGGAATGTACGAAGGCGTGACGCCATACACCGTCGGCATGGCCCGCTGCGGTTTCGGCAACATCTTCGACGGCTGGAATCGCTTGCGCGCCGTCGCCGCGCTCACTCCCTCCATGGTCGCCCGGATGACGCGGTAATCCTGGAACGTCAGCCCGGGCGACGTCGCCCTCACTTTTCCGAACGCCTGAGGGTCTGTCGTCTCCCGCGCTTCGACAATCACGTTGCGCACGCCGAGCTGCTCGATGAACGCCATGACCTGCTGCTGCGCGCCGGCGCCGATCGACAGCATCGCCACGACGGCGGCGACGCCGAAAATCATGCCGAGCATCGTCAGCAGCGAGCGCAGCTTGTGGACGCGAAGGTTGTCGAGTCCGAGCCGCAAATCCTGCAGCCCCGTGCCCAGCTGCGATTTGGGATCGCGGAGAAACGCTTTGATCACGAACCCGCTCTTGGCTGGACCGGCCCGGCGCTGTTGCCGCCCTTGGTTTCCTCAGCGAGCGGATTGCGCAACGCCACTTCCGTCCCGACAGGCAAGTTGGTGACGACGATGTGCGTCTCGGTGCGGTGGGAAACCTTGACTTCGATCGGCTCGAACGAGCCGCCGCGACGGACGAACACAACCGGCTTGCCGTCCTGCTCGAACAGCGCCTGGCGCGGCAGATAATGCGCGCCCTTGATCGGCGCGCCGGTGACGCGGACCTGCGTGGTGAGTCCCGGCTGCAGGTCGCGCGGGTCGGTGGCGGTCACCTCGAAGCTGACGTCGAAGGTCCGCGTCGGATCGTTCCACGCCCATACCTCTCGACGGCTGGCGCCCGCCACGTCCTTGATCGTCGCCGGCAGGCTCTTTCCCTGCACCGCGTGGATCGACACTTCTGCCTTCTGCCCGGCATTGAGGTGCGCGCGATCGTATTCGCTGACTTTGGCGATGAGCTCGATGCCCGACTGATGCAGCACCTCCGCAACGGGGCGCCCGGGATACACGGTGTCGCCGGCGCGAAATTCCGGCACGACGACGCCGGCCCAAGCGGCGTTGTTCATGTCGTTGTCCTTCACCGCGACGATGCCGTCGAACGGCGCGCGCAGCCGCATGTTATCGATGTTGCGCTGCGCGTTGTTCATCTGGAGCCTGGCCTTGTTGCGCTTTTCCTCGAGCACCGCCAGAGACGCGCGGTCGCTTGCGGAGCGCGACTGCAGGTCTTCCTGGAGCTGCGCGAGCCGGCCCTTGGCCTCTTCGAGCGTCAGCACCAGTTTCTGCTGGTCGATTCTGCTCCGGTGCTCGGCTCCCTGTATGTCGAGCTCTCCTCGCCGGACATCGAATCGGGCCGTGAGCAGCGTCACATCGTCCTGTGCGCGCTGCACCACGGCGTCGGCCTGCATCTTCGCGATCTCCTGCTCGGCCTGGTCGAGCTCCGACTTCGCCGTTTCGAGCCGTTCCTGCTGCTCGCTCTGGTCGAACTCGACGATGACGTCGCCCTCTTTCACCGGCGTTCCCGTTGCGGTGATATTGAGGATCTGCATCGGACCGCCGACCGCTGGAGCCACGAGCGCCTGCGCTTTCAACGGCCTGAGCTCGCCGGTCGCGTGCACCACGACCGGGACGTCGCCCTGCGCCACGCGCGCCGTCGGGATCACGTTGCCGTCGGTCTGCACACCTTCCATCGGTGTCACGGCGATTGCGGCAACTACGAGCGCGACGGCGATCACGCCGCTGAGCGACCACACGAGACGCTTGCGATTGGGTTTGGTCATCGTCTATTTCACCGGCGGAATCGGGTCTTTCAGGGCCACGCGCTCGCCCGGTTCCACGCCGTCCTGCAGGATGTGCTGTTCCTGGCCGCGCCTCGCTACCTGCACGAGCCGCTCGTCCCAGCCGCCGCGCGCGCGCGCGACGTAGGCCACCGAGCGGCCGTTTTTCTCGAACACCGCCCGCGCCGGAATCAGCACGGCGTCGGCGACGCGGTCGACGGCTACACGCACGCTGGTGTTCATACCCGGCCGCAGCCGCGGATCCATCTCGTCGAGCGTCACGATCATGTTGAAGTTACGCTGGGGCGGCCAGTTCGAGAAGTCCACGCGCGCGAGCGCGCTGATATCGGAGATCTTGCCGACCAGTTCCTTGTCGGGAATCGCGTCGGCGCGCACCACGACGCGCTGGCCGATCTGCATGCGGCCGCGTTCGGCTTCTTCCAGACGGGCCGTTACCCGCAGCGTCGAGAGATCCGGTACTTCGGCGATGACTTGACCGGGCCATGCGCGATCGCCGGCCTTGAAATCGGGCGGCGGGCAGCACGAGCGCCAGTTCGGCATGATCCCGACCACGCCGTCGACTGGCGCCACGATCTGAAGGCCGCCAATCTGGCGCTGCGCATGCTCCATGTCGAAGCGCGCCTTGTCGCGCTTCTGAACCTTGCTGCCGGCTTCCGCCTTCTCGATATCGCCCAGCGCTTTGAGCTTCTGCTCGGCTTCGTTCAGCCGCGCTTTCGCGTCGGCGAGCGCCAGCATTTTTTGCTCGCGCTCCATTCGAGAAAGGAATTCATGAGGAACGGTGTCGAGCTCCGCACGGCGCACGTCGTAGCGCGCTTTCGTCAGGTCGGTCTGTGCCTGCTGTTCCTGAATGCGGTACTGCGCGCGGGTCTTTGCGACTTCCTCGTCCGCCTGCTTGAAGTCGGAGCGTCTGTCGTTCAACGTGCGCTCGACGCTCATCGGATCGAACCGGACAACGACATCACCTTTCTTGATGCTCATCCCGTTCTTCGCGAGCTCGAGAATTTGAAGGTCGCCTCCGCCGGTCGTGGGCACGGTGAGCGGGATCGAACGGACCGCCTTCACCTCGCCGCGCACCTGGAGGTAGTCGATGAATTCTCCTTTTAGGACGGCTGTGGTGGGCACATCAACGCCACTTCCCCTGCCGACGACCCCGCTCATCCCGGCCAGAGCGACGACCACCGCCAGGCCGATGAGGACGGCGACGATGGCGCGTTTCTTATTTCGCCACATGGCGCTGCACCGTGACGCCCGGCTCCAGACCAGTCGCCACAACCACCTCATGGTCGCTCATCGCGCCCAGCGTGACGGGGCGCGGCCGCGCACGATCGCCGTCGAGCACCCGTACTGAGAATGTGTCGTCCTCGCGCACGACCGCGTCGCGAGGTACGACCACGACGTTCTCCTTCCGCTCGAGCTCGACGTCGACGGCTGCCGACAAGTCGGGCATGAGCTTTGGATGGCTCCCATTGACGCTGACGATCGCGACGAAGTTGCGCACACGCGTCGTCAACATGCTCGTCGTGCCGACGGGCGTCACCTGCTCGACGCGCCCCTGGAAGTCAAGCTCCGGATACGCATCGAGCGAAATCCGGGCGGGCTGGCCCACCTTCAGCAGGTGCACGTCAGCCTGATTGACTTTCAGCCGCACGAGCATCGCCGACGGGTCGACGACCTGCATGATGGGCATCCCTGGACGCGCTTCTTCGCCCTCCTGGATTTCCACCTGGCCGCCGCCTCGCCACACCATGCGAAGCACCACCATTCCCGGAATTGGCGAGTTCACGAGCATTCGTGCGGCATTGTCCTCGGACGACTTCATCGCCCTGTATGCCCGGTCGCGCTGGATCTCGAGGATGCGCAACTCCGCCTGCTCGGCCTTTCGCTTCAGGTCGAACGTTTCCGTCACCTGCCGATGCTTCGCTTCGGCCTCCTCCACCTTTTGCGCGTTCTTTTCCTGATCGATGCGGCCCAGATAGGCATTTTTCTTCAGCTCGAGGCGGGCGTTTTCGACGGCATTGGCCGCGACGGTGAGCTCCGCGGCATCTTTCGCGCGGATCTGCTCCTGTTCGGCCCGTTTCTTCCGAATCTGCTCTTCCAGGTCGCGGTGTTCGGATCGCTTGTCGATGGCCGCTTTGAGCTGGTTCTGGCGGTCGAATTCCACGAGGGGCTGGCCTGCCTCCACGCGGCTGCCGCTGGGCATGAGCTGGGTGATGATGAGCGTGTTGCTGCCGGGACCGGTCGCGCCTACCAGTCGCGGCGCGGTGACGTTGTGGAAGCGGATCGACTCGACCAGGCCGTTCATCCGCAGGGATTTGACGAAGGGACCGCGTGTGACCTTCAGCGCCGCACCCTGACGGGGTGCATCATCGAACAGCGGGGCACCGTCCGGGCGGACGCTGCGCACGATGGCGACGCCACCGAAAACGGCTACCACGATGAGCAGCAACAGGAAGGGCTTTTTCACGCTTCTTAGACGCTCGGTGCGGAGCTTTGGTTTACGCCTGGGCGAAGATCGATCCTACCACCCGTATTGGACACCGGGAGTCAGCCTTTGGCCGTCAGCGGAGTCGGCTGATATCTATACGCACTGACCCGTGGCCTGGTTGCGCGGGACACGCTCATATAATGATGTGTCGGTTCTAAGGGAGTCCGCAATGAGCGATCAGGAAGAAGACTTCGCCACGATGTTCGAGGCGTCGATTAAAGCGCGCCAATTCAGCCGGGGCCAGCTCGTCGAGGGGAGCATCGTCGCGTTCGGCCCGAAGGTGGCTTTCGTCAACATCGGCGGGAAGGGCGAGGCCGAGATCGACATCGAGGAGCTGAAGGACGCCGACGGCGACGTTGACGTGTCGATCGGCGACCGGATTCAGGCAAAGGTGGTGTCCACGAGCGGCGGTATCGTGCTGTCGCGTAAGGGCGTGCGCAACGCCGCAACCCAGCGGGAACTCGAAGACGCGTTCCGCTCGGGTCTCGCCGTCGAAGGAAAGGTCGAGAAGGCCATAAAGGGCGGCTTCGAAGTGCGAATCGCCCGCGAGCGCGCCTTCTGTCCGATTTCACAGATCGACATGGTGCGCACCACGGACCCGGCGGTACACGAGGGAAAGGTCTACGCGTTCCGGATCATCGAATACAAAGACAGCGGCAAAGACATTGTGGTGTCGAGACGCAAGCACCTCGAGGAACAGCAGCGGGCGAGCGCGGCGGATGTGCGCAAGTCGATCGTGCCCGGCGCGGTGCTATCCGGACGGGTTGCCTCGGTGCTCGACTTCGGCGCCTTTGTGGACCTCGGCGGCGGCATCCAGGGGCTGCTTCATGTGTCGGAAATGGGATGGTCGCGCGTCACCAATCCCAACGAAGTCGTGGCGCCGGGGGACCAGATCACCGTGAAGGTGCTGCGTGTGGACGAAGCGACGCAGAAGATTTCGCTCGGCCTGAAGCAGCTCATGGATGATCCCTGGACCAGAGTGGCGGCCTACGAGGTGGGCCAGGTGCGGCGGGGACGCATCACGCGAGTGGCGGAATTCGGTGCGTTCGTCGAGCTCGAGCCGGGCATCGAAGGGCTCGCGCACGCCTCGACGTTCCCGCCGACGGGACGCGCCGGCGGATGGGCGAAGAGCGTGACGGTGGGATCGATGGGCTCGTTCGAGATCCTGAGCATCGACACAGCGCACAAGCGCATTGGCGTCGCGATGATTGACGAAGGGTCTTCCCGGGCCGCGGGCGCGGCGCCGTCGAAAGACGCCCTTGCGCCTGGCGCGATCGTCACGGGCAAAGTGGAGCGTCACGAGACGTTCGGCATATTCGTGTTTCTGTCCCCGGGCCGCACTGGATTGATGCCCCTCTCCGAAACCGGGGTCGAGCGCGACGCGGATGTGTCGAAGGCGTTTCCAATCGGCAGCGAGGTGGAGGTCGTCGTGCTCGAGGCCGATCCGGCTGGGCGCCGCATTCGTGTGAGCAAAAAGGCGGTGGCTGAGCAGCGCGAACAGGCAGAACTGCGCGAGTACGCGGCGCGGCCCGACGCGCAGAGTGGCCCGCTGGGATCGCTCGCTGACAACTTGCGAAACGCCCTCAAAGGGCGTTGAGATCGGCGGCCAGGCGAGGCCGCGCCTTCTTCGATTCGATCAGTTCGATCAGCGTGCGCGCCCGCAACAGCGCGCCTTTCAATTCGAGCAGCGCCTGCCTTTCGGCGTGCTCGAGCGGCAGGTATTGCGCAACCATGTTGACGAGGTCTTCGTCCGACGTGCCCGGTGGCACCGTGGAGTTCCCCCCCGCGGTAATCAGCTCTTCCAGACGTTGGCGCTGCTTGTGGAGCGCCGCTTTTTCCGCGTCATCGAGCACTTCCGGAATGGCCTCGATGCGCGCGAGTCGATACGGCCGGCTCTGGTCTTCACCCGTCACTCGGAACTTCATGATTCCGCGCAGCACGATGTTGAACCGCCCGCCGGAGAGTTCCTCGACCTCGGCGATCATTCCGGCGCAGCCGATCTCGTAGATCTCCGGGCGTCCCGCATAGTCAGCTTCGTATCCGGGCTTCAACGTCGTCATGCCGATGATGCGGTCACCCTTCAGCGCGTCCGCGACCATTGCGCGATAGCGGGCCTCGAAGATGTGCAGCGGCCGATCGATGCCCGGGAAAAGCAGCGCCGCCTCGAGCGGGAAAATGGGAATCTCCGCCGGAAGCGCCACAACCGTCGGCGCATTTTCGGGCGGCGCGGTCTGCGCCCATGCAGTCCCGGCCGACAAGAGACCGCCGATTGCCAGCGCACCCGCGAGCCTGTTTTGCATGCCGCTATGATGCAGCATCCCGGGTCTGGCGCCGAAAATCCTTCGCCCCGCACATGCCGTGAGTACAATTCACGCCCATGACACGAGTCTGCATCGCGGCCCTCATCGGCGGAATCATCGTCACAAGCGCGTCGTTTGTCGCGGCCCAAGGCGCCGCACCAGCACCGCCTGCGCAGCCGGCTGGGCGTCAAAATCGGCCCCCCGCGCCTACTCGTGATCCGCGCACGCCCGGTTATGTCACCGCCACGAACGCGGTCGAGTTGCCCGACGGCGCGGTGCCGCCGGTCGATGCTTACGGAAATTTCATTCTGGGACCCGCACATTCACCGGCGCCCGAAATGACGGTGAACCCAGGCGTGCCGCAGGGCACGGTCCACAACTTCACGATGAGCTCGGCCGACAGCAAGATTTATCCCGGCATCGCGCGGGCGGCGGGGACGCGCGCGGAGATCGATCCGAAAGACCCGGCGAAGCGCATCGTCAACAGCGGTCCGGCCCCCTACACGCGCCGCGTCGCCGTGTATATCCCGCAGCAATACGTGCCCGGGACGGTCGCTCCTTTTATTGTGGGTGCCGACGGTCCCGATCAATTGTTGTTCACGGCGCTGGACAACCTGATCGCGCAGAAGCGCGTGCCGGTCATGATTGCCATCTCGATCGGCAATGGCAGCGGTGACGCGCAGGGGAGTCAGCGCGGCCTCGAATACGACACGATGTCGGGCCTTTACGCGCAGTTTGTCGAAAGCGAAGTTCTTCCCTTCGTGGAGAAGCAGTACAACGTCAAGCTCACCAGAGATCCAGACGCCCGCGCGACGATGGGCTGCAGCTCAGGCGGTTCGGCGGCGCTGGCGATGGCGTGGTACCGCAACGATCTGTACCACCGGGTGCTGACGTACTCGGGCACGTACGTGAATCAGCAGTGGCCCTACAACGCAGAAACGCCCGGCGGCGCGTGGGAGTTTCACA
This sequence comes from Vicinamibacterales bacterium, assembly GCA_963850295.1. Classification (GTDB taxonomy): domain Bacteria; phylum Acidobacteriota; class Vicinamibacteria; order Vicinamibacterales; family JAMQPK01; genus JAMQPK01. The sequence goes on from CAWKKU010000009.1 coordinate 101,181, forward strand.
GAAATCTGATTCCGAAGAGCCCGGTCAAGCCGATCCGTCTCTGGATGCACGTCAGCGATCGCGACAACTTCAGCGAAAGCGATGGCATGCACGATTGGGTGCTTGCCAACCAGCTCATGGCGAAGGTGCTCGCGGAGAAGGGCTACAAATACCAGTTCGTATTCGCGCAGAATGCCGGTCACTGCGATCGCGCCGTCAAGCAGCAGACGCTGCCGCAGGCGCTCGAATGGTTGTGGAAGGATTAAAAAGATGGCCCCGCCATGCTCCAGAGATGCATGACCGCGTAGCTACGCCACGGCCGCCATGGTTGTGACAACGCTTCCGCTTCCTTCGGCGTGACGCCGCCGAGATGTTTCCGCAACGCGATGTCTTCTTTTGGAAAAGCATCGGGCCACCGCAGCGCCCGCATGGCGATGTAGTGTGCCGTCCACGGACCAATGCCCGGCAGCTCGGCCAGCCGCCTTATGGAATCGTCCGGCGGACGATAGCCGCCGCCATCGAGGCAGAGCCCGGATGCCTGGGCTTGAGCGAGCGCAATGATGCTCCTGCAGCGCGCTGCGACAATGCCGTGGCGGGCGATGTCGTTGACGCCGGCCCGCGCGACCTGAGCCGGTGAGGGACCCAAACGGTTCAGTTCGGCGAGCGGGGTCACAATCGGCGCGCCGAACGCCTCCACGAAGCGCGACGCGGTCGTTGTCGCCGCCTTGACTGTCACCTGCTGGCCGAGGATTGCGCGCAGTCCCATTTCGAACCCGTTGAAGGCACCAGGTACCCGGCGTCCGGGGTTTGCCTTGACCGCGGATTTCAATCGCGCGTCTTTGCGGAGATGTCTGGCGATCAGGTCGGGCCGCGCGTCGAGATCGAAAAGTGCGCGCACGCGGGAGAGCAATGCGGGCAGCACCGGCGTCAGGCTATGCGTGAACTCGACGACCAGCGCGTGCCGTTTCGTTGAATGCGTCACCCTGATCCAGCCCTGTGCCTTTCCCAACTGAACCGTGCGCGCGTATGAGCTGTCGGTCACATGTTCCACGCCGCTGAGCGCGCGTGCCGCCAGAAACGCCAGGATCCCCGGCCAATCGTATGGAGGCCGATACGCAAGCAGCAGCGTGGAGGTCTGTGTCGCGCTGATGGCCGCGACATCGTCAGCCGCCTTCTTGCGCAGGCGCGTCGGCGCCATGCCGTAGCGGGTGTTGAAGGCATCGTTGAATCGCCGGAGGCTCGAAAAACCGCTGGCGAAGGCGACTTCGGTGATCGGCAGCCTGGTCTCGGTGAGCAGTTGCTTGGCAAGCAGCAGCCGGCGGGTCAGCAGCAGTTGAATCGGCGGTACGCCCAACTCCTTCTGCACGATGCGGCGAATCTGCCGCGAACTGAGCTCGAACTGATTCGCGATTTCCTCGAGGCCCGCTCTCTCGTCGAGTCGTCCCTCCTGGAGACGCTGCACGATCAGCTGCGCGATGCGTTGGGCGTCATCCACCGGCGCGCTTCCTGGCGCGAGCTCAGGACGGCAGCGCAGGCACGGGCGAAAGCCGGCCTGCTCGGCTTGCTGAGGCGTCGCGAAGAAGCGGCAGTTGGCGCGCTTCGGCGTTCGTACCGGACAGATGGGCCGGCAATACACACCGGTGGACGTCACGCCGACGAAGAACACCCCGTCGAACCGCGGATCGCGGGCGGACAGGGCGCTGTAGAGCCGGCGATCGTCCAGACGTGGCATATACACACCTTACGACGGCCCGCGTCGTGAATCTAGCCATTTTCGGACATCGCAGTCATGTCGATATGATGTCCGAAAACGGCCAGCGATTTTGCGCCGGCGAATTTATGGTTGAGGTCGTGGTGGTTGTAGTCGAAGATGTCATCAAGCCGAAGTGAGGTCTGTAATGAAACGCCATGTCTCCAAGATCGTGAACTCCCCGATAGGAAAGCTCACGCTGGTTGCGACAGACGACGGGCTGGCGGCTATCCTGTGGGAACACGATCGCCCGCGCCGCGTGCCGCTGACCATCGACGGCGAAGATCATTCGCATCCCGTCCTCCTCGAAGCCGAGCGCCAATTGGAGGAGTATTTTGCCGGCACGCGGAAGGCGTTCGCCGTGAAACTGGATGTGTCCGGCACGCCGTTCCAGCGGAAGGTCTGGAATGCGCTGCTGACGATCCCCTTCGGAGAGACGCGATCGTACGCGGACATCGCGGCGCAAATCGGTAACCCCGGCGCGGTACGCGCTGTCGGGGCGGCAAACGGCAGGAATCCCGTCTCGATCATCACCCCGTGTCACCGGGTGATCGGAACGTCGGGGCACCTCACCGGGTTCGCCGCCGGCCTCGAAATCAAGGCCCGCCTGCTGGCGCTGGAAGGCGTGTTGACGGAAAGCCTGATCTGCTGACGGCATGTCCCACCGCAAAGGCGCGCCAGGCGGGCCTCCAAGGAAAACCAGCGTCCCCGCGTCTGTGCGGTGAGACATCAAGAGACACGGCTGTTTTGGCAGATGCGCTGACCCGTGTTAGTACTTGAGACGCGATGACGAAAAAAGGACAGGCCGGACAGGCAGAACGCGACCAGGAGGTTCTTCGCGCCACCCGTGAGCTCGCGGCCTATTTCAAAGGCCGGAGGACGGAGCGTGAAGCACGTGCGGCGCTGAAGATCATCAAGGCATTTGTCCGCGACCGCGAGCGGCAGGACGCGAAGGCACGGCCGCCGCTGCCGGGTCTTGCGGCCCGGGAGACGAAAAAGCTGACGGGCCGTGTCGCCCTCAAAGCTGTCATGAGCGCACACGGCCCGCACCTGCCCTCAACCGACGATCCCACGTACTGACGCCTTGCCGGCGCCCGACGGGTTATTTCGGCCGTCCGAGATACCCTTGGGACAACATCTGCACCTTGAACAGCGCGCTCCGGCCGGTCAGATACAACGTCTTCTTGTCGGGTCCGGCAAACGCCAGATTCTGCGGCCGCTGCGACGTGGGTATCGTTCCAAGATATTGTCCGGTCTTGCTGAATATCTGAACGCCCGGCTCCGTCCCCACATACACCCGCCCTTCGGAATCGACGGCGATGCCGTCGGCGTGGCTTTCGGTGCCCTTGATGCCTTCGTATTTTCCGAAATTGCGGCGGTTCGTCAGCTTGCCGTCCGGAAGCACGTCGAACGCCACGAGGTACAGACCTCCCGAGTCGGCGGAGTAGAGCGTCTTCTCGTCCGGGCTGAGCTGCACGCCGTGTGGTCCCGGCGCTTCGCCGACGATCGTCGCTTGCCCGCCCGACGGGATGTAATACACGACGGGAGGCTTGTTGCTCGGCAGCGTGAAATACACGCCGCCCTTCTTGTCGACGACGAGATCGTTCGGCCGGGTCGGCATTTTCGCCAGCACCGCTTTACTGCCCTCGGGATGCAGCACCTCGATGGTCAGCGCCGTCGCGGCGATGAGCCGTCCCTTCGAGTCGAGCGCGAGACCGTTCGCCCGGTTCGTGTTCTCGAGGAACGTCGTGATCGCACCGCTCTTGTCGATCTTGTGGACCTTGCTCGCTCCGGGCTCGGTGAAGAGCGTGCTGCCGTCGGGCATCGCGATCGGCCCTTCGCTGCTCTGGAATCCATCCTTGACGATGACGACCTTGGCGCCCGCGGCGACGACGCCCGGGATGCCCGGCGCGACGGTTTCGGTGGCCGGAGGGACTGGTGGGGCGACCTGCTGAGCAAAGGTCGGCGCGATGAGGAGCACGCTCAGGACGAAAACGGAAAATTTCACGACTGGCCTCCTTGGTTTGACCGGGACATTGTTGACGATCGGGGCGGTCCCGCCAAGCCCTTCTTGAGGAGCAGCCGATGAGCCAGAATAAACGAACCGAACACGCAACAATCGTGTCTACACTCACATGGGAAGCCCAATGATCCGCGTGGTGCGAGGCTGAGGGATGACATTCATCGATTCGTTCGTGTTGAACGTCTTCGAACGCCTGTGCCGCAGGTTTCAACTCCTGACCGGCAAGACCAACGTGTGGCTGGCGATCCAGCTCACCAACCTCAGCATCATCGTGTACTTCACCTGGACGGTCGTCTATTTCTGGAGCAGCGAGGTGTCGGAACGGGTGGCGATTGGCCTCTTTTGCGGAGGTCTCTTGTACCTGCTGACCCAGACGATTCTCAGAGAGCCGATCGAGGCATATGAGAACTACGCTTACAACCGCGTGAAAAATGGCCTTGGAAACCCGCGGCGTGTTCGTGATGCGCTGCTCAGGATCTCCTTTCTGACGCTATCGCTGGTTTTGTGGTACCCGATCGCGCTCGTGTACATCGACCTGAAAGTGCCTGCTCTTCTCCTCACGTATTGCCTCATCCTGCTCACGACGGCCGTCTTGTATCTCCTGGCGTGCGATCCGCTACCGCCCTGTCCGGGCAAAGTCAGAGAGTGGCTGCGCGGCGCCGCTCCGGCGCGGCTCGCGGCATCCGAATCGCCGAACCCCGACTAGCCATCCGCCGCCAGCAGCCGCGCGACTTCATCGGGTTCATCAAATGCCGGACGCACGAAGCCGCGCGCGTTCGGAAACACCCGCTCGAGCTCATCGGAAATCCAGATGAGATCCGCGATGAACGGTTCGGCCTCCGAGCCCGACGCCAACCCGCGATCAACGAGGGCGAGCCACGCCGCGTGTGACCGTTCCATTCCGAGCAGCGCGACCTTGGCGGACCCGTCGTGATCCGCTGGCCAGTCGCGGTCGTCAGGCTCGTCCATCGCCAAACCCATGAGGGCGCGGTGGATCTTCGCCGGAATCGAATACTGGAACCAGCCGATCGCGCTGAGCGGATCGGACGGATCCCGGGTGGCGCCGGAGCGGCGGCCCTCGAGCCAGACGTGGGCGCGATTGCAATAGGCGCGGGCGCGTTCTTCGATGGATTGATGGGCCGGTATGAGCGTCGGGCGGAGCTGCTCGCGCTCCTCTTTCGACATCGGCTCGCTCGCGATCTTGTTCATCTCGTCAATCAGTTCCTGCATCCACCGTGGAAGGGGCGGCGGGACGTCCTGAGGAAGCGGCGGCGCGTTGACGACAGGGTCGAGGTGCGGGTCGCCTTTCGCCTCGAGCTCGGCGCGATCGGCAAACGCGCGGCACCGCGACGTGAATGAACACGTTTCGCACCAGCGATCGCAGTAGTTGTAGATGCCGACGATGAACCCGTCCTGAACTTCCATGTGACCCTCCGGGCGGTAGCTGACAGCAAGGCGCATTCCGCGCGGATGGCGGCAGGTTGTCGCGTTGAGGGAGCAGATTCTGCGTACTCGGAGCGTGGGGCAGTACGCCAAAAATGAGGGTAGGATCACGCCATGAAACAGCTCATATGCGCCGTTCCCATTGCGCTTCTCCTCATGGCCACCCCAACGGGGCAGACGCCGGTGAAGGTGGACGGCACCGGTGGGCCCAAAACTGCCGGTCAGACCCGGCCGCCGGACAATCGCAGGCCGCGGGGCACCGCTGTCGGATTGCTCGGGTGGAAAGCCGGTATCCGCTCGGATGCGTTCGGCGCGCTGCCGTTCCTCGACGCCGCGGGGCGAATCGACGCGGCTGGCATTGCGTTCATCGAGGCAGTCAGCACGAACCTCAACTACGCTGCCGGCGCAGATGAGATCGCGCAGGTCAAGGCGCGACTGACGCAGCTCGGCCTCCGCGTTCCTGCGTACTCCATCGAATCGATTCCGGCAGATCCGGCATCACGCGCCAAGCTGCTGGACTTTGCCAAGGCGCTCGAGATTGAGCTGATCATCACGCGGCAGCCGGCCGATCTGCCCGGGGTCAACGTGGCGGTGGAAGATGCGCGCGGCCTCTACAAGCGCGGCGACACGGTTCTCGGCGCGAATCTTCGCGACGCTGCGAAAGCGGCGCCGCTCCTCCTCGAGCTGAGCAAACAACAGCCGCCGGAAGCCCCGGAGTGGCCGAACAAGTGCGGCGATTGCGCCACCGCGCGGCCGTCCACCCGGCCGCTGTTCTTCACCATCACTCCCGGCGGCGGCGACAACTACGATAAGGCGGTGCGTGTCGCTCAGGGGTTCCGGGTGAACGCGATCTCGCGCATGATGCCGATTACCACGACGGATCGGATTCCCGCGGATGAGCGGCAGAAGATCGACGCCGCCGTCCCGCGGCAGCCGCTGGCGGCGCCGAAGGCGGCAAGAAAGCTGCTGATTATCGATGTCTGTCCGGCCGGCGGTTTCTATCACACCACGGTCGCCCACGGAAATCTGATGCTGCAGCTCATCGCCAAATACACCGGCGCATATGAGCCGATCTTCGACAACAACCTGGACAATCTGAAATACCCGCGCATCAGGCAATACGACGCCGTATTTCTGAACAGCGTGGTCGGTCCCGTGTTCTCCGATCCGGAGGTGCTCGACGGGTTGATTCGATATGTGCGAGAAGGCGGCGGTGTGGCCGGCCTGCACGGCACCACGTTCGCGTCACAGGACGTGCGCGAGTTCGGCGAGCTGATGGGCGCGCAGGAGGGACCGCATCAATACAACGGCGAGCCCGGAACGCTCAAGATCGACGATCCGGCCAGTCCGCTGACGAAACATTTCGGCGGCACGGGCTTTTCGATGATGGATGAGTTCTATCACTTTCCGATGACCGGCCCGTACACGCGCGAGAAGCTGCACGTGCTGTTGAGCGTGGACGCCGGGAAGTCGGATATCGAGAAGTGGAAGTACCTGCGCACCGACAACGACTTCGGCATGGTCTGGATCAAGCGCGAGGGCAAGGGCCGCGTGTTCAACAGCGTGCTCGGTCATCGCCCGGATTTCTACATGATGCCGGACCTGGTGAAGATGATGGTCGGCGGCATTCAGTTCGTGCTCGGCGACCTCGAGGCCGACACGACGCCAAGCGCGAAGCTCGGGACCATGAGGAAGTGATATGAGTCGGGCGGCAGCTGTCGTATCCCTGTTAATCGCTATCATCCTTCAGGGCCCGGTTTCTGCCCAGAATCCGTGGCAGGTATCAGCGCCCGCGCCGGGCGGATTCGATCGCAACCGAGGGCAGCGGGACACGCGCGAACATCTCCACAAACTGATCGCGCTCGATACCCAGAATCCCCCGGGCAACGAAATCCTCGCGGCCAGATATCTCGATTCCGTCCTGCGCGACGTACCCGGGATGGAGACCCGTATTCTCGACACGGGTGATGGCCGGGCCAACTTCATCGCCCGGCTTCGCGCCGCCCGTCCGACGAAGCGGCCGGTCCTCATCATGGGCCACCTCGACGTCGTCGGCGCCGATCCCGCCAAATGGACGACGCCGCCGTTCGTGCCGTCCGAGCGTGACGGGTACCTTTACGGTCGCGGCGCGATCGATGACAAGGGCATGCTCGCCGCGTCTGTTGCCGCACTGCTGCAACTCGCCGCTCGTCGCGATTCGCTGACCCGCGACATCATTTTCGTCGGCACCGCCGATGAAGAAAGCGGCGGCGGCGGCATCACGCGGTTGATCGAACGTGATTTCGGTCTGATTAAAGATGTGGAGTTCGCCTTGAACGAGGGCGGGCGTGTGTCCGTTACTGGCGGGCGTGTGCGTGCCATCAATATTCAAGTCGCCGAAAAGGTCTCCTATGAAGTTGAAGCGCGTGCGACCGGGTCGAGCGGGCACGGATCGGTGCCTCTTCCAGACAACGCCCTTGCAGCCCTGTCGCGGGCCCTTGCGCGCGTGCACGAGTGGAGGGCGCCGGTCCGGCTGAACGACGTGACGCGTGCGTATTTCGGCCGACTCGCCACGATCGAGGAGGATCCGGTGATGAAGCGCGCCATGGAGGCGCTCGCCACCGCCCGCGACGACAAACAGGTGATGGCGGCGGCGGACATTCTCAGTCGCGAGCCGACGCACAACGCAGTGCTCAGAACCGGCGTGTCGCTCACGATGTTGCGTGCGGGCATCCGCGTCAACATCATTCCCTCGGACGCCACGGCCACGCTCAACGTGCGCGAGATGCCGGACGGAGATATTCAGGCGACGGTGGCAGAGCTCAACCGGGTCGGCGGCGAACAGCAGGTGGCGTTCTCGCTGAGAGCCAAGGTGCGTGTGTCTCCGCCTGTCTCGCCGCTCGATTCTGAGATGTTCAAGGCGATGGAAGCCGCGGGAATGGCGATGGCGCCCGACGCCGTTGCCATCCCGTTCATGTCGACCGGAGGCACGGATGGCTCGAGGCTGCGCGCGCGCGGGATACCCACCTACGGCATCCTGCCGCTGCCGCTGCTGAAGGAAGACGAGTTGCGGATGCACGGCGACGACGAACGGGTACCGATACCAGCGCTCGGCTGGGCGGCCGAATACCTCTACCGAGTGCTGACGTTGTTGCCGAGACCCGCTGACTGATCGCGAGCAGGATGCCGGTCAGCGGCAGCGAACACTGTTCCGCAGAAGACGTGCCTACGACGTAAGACCTATAAGACGCGTATTGCGCGACATTTTTTGCGACGTCGTTCCACTTTCGGTTTTGCACAAAACGAATGTGCAATCATTCTTCTCATGAAAACCCCCCAGCTTTCACCCAAAATTTTTGCGTTCCTGATTGCGTCCTGTTTGTTTCCGGCGCTGACCAATGCTCAGGTTCCGCGCTTCGACTCCATGTACGTGTTCGGCGACAGCCTCGCCGACAACGGCAACGTTCTTATTCAGTCACGAATCTTTCGTGTCAATCCCCCGGTTCCACCAGTGGGGGCGTTTTTTGATGGCCGGTTTTCCAACGGCTTCATCGCGGTCGAATTTCTGTGGGAGAGCCTCAGCGGTCACCGGCCTGACTCCTCTCGCCGATTGAAGCCGTTTCTGGCGGCGCTTCGCTCGGAAGGCGCGATCGATTTTGCGTATGGAGGAACCGGAACGGCGCTTCTGGATCAAACTCCCGGCGGTATGTGGGCGCCGGGGTTGAAGGGGCAGGTTGAACTCTTCAAGCTCGCTCTTCTAGGAAGAAAGCCGTCGAGCCGGTCCCTCTACGTTATTGCGACAGGCGCCAATGATTATCGCGACGATCCGTTCAACGTTCCAATGGATCCCGAAGAGGTCGCTCGCAACATCGAGGAGGCGATTGGAACTCTCTACAAAATTGGCGCCCGCGATGTGATGGTCCTCAACCTGCCGGATCTCGGCAAGGTACCCGCGAACATGGTCGATCCAGCGACGGGCGAGCCCGACCCATTGAGGAGCGCGGCCGCAACCGAGCTCAGCGGACTTCATAACGAGGCGCTGGACGGTGCGCTCGCCAGAGTACATGTGAGGTACCCGAGGCTGCACCTCATTCCAGTCGATCTCGACATCCCGTTTGCCCAACTGCGGGTCGCGTTAGATCCACAATGGCCGGTTCCGGCGATGGAGACGATTGCCCCCGGCACGTCGCCGTGCCTGTTCGTCAATCCCGACATGCCCCGACCTCCCCGACTCGGCGTTCAACGTAGATCTTGGGTTCTTGTTCTGGGATATCGTCCACCCGACGACACAGGCGCACCGACATCTCGGCCAATATCTGTTCGATCAGCTCACACAGAGCTACCGGTAAGATCTGGGGCGCCGCCGCCAGGCGGCGCCTACTTCCCTTTCGTTGCCGTGCCATCGAAGGATGGCACCCATTTTTTTCCGTCAGCCGACGCTTCACATGAAATCTTGAGCGTGGTGTTCCCGGCGCCGAACGCCAGACGGCACCGGTCGTGGAGCGTCTGGCCGCCGGTTATCGCCATGCCGTTGACGTCCAGGTGCTTCCACTGATGGTGGCGGTACCGTTTCCGACCGCTCCCGTGCTGTCCACGTAGCTGAAGGTGTGGACCTTTTTCGCTGCGTCGTAGCTGATGATTTCGAGCCCGTTGATCGTGCCCATCGGACCCTTGCCGTCGAATCGACGCTCGACCGCGAAGTTGTTCGCGATCCATTGGATGCGATCGGAACCGGTCATCTTGCCGCCGGGTCCCATGGGTCCCGCTTTCATCTCGCCGACGAACGTCCAGTTCCCGACGAACGCGCCGAGCCGTTGATGTTCCGGTCCAGGTTTCGGCGTCGCCGGCGCCGGCGCCTGGCCGGCGAGGCCGGCGACAGATATCGTCAGGAGCGCAACACAAAGCGTCGTTCGTCTCATCGGAATCTCCTTCTTCGAATGCGCTCATCATATCCCGCGCAACTTTTGAGGCCGCGATCAAATGCGCCGATTGGATTGGCGGATAATGAGACGGTATGCCGATCGAATCAGTCAATCCGGCGACAGGTGAACCATCAAGCTCTACGCGAAATGACGCCGCAGCAGAGGCCGCAGCGGTGGCGAAGGCGCACGACGCGTGGAAGGCGTGGCGGAAGACGACGTTCGCGGAACGGGCAACGCCAATGAAGAAGGCGGCGGAGATTCTGCGTGAACGCAAGGACGAGTTCGCGAGGCTGATGGCGCTCGAAATGGGCAAGCCATTGAAGCAGGGCGTCGCGGAAGCGGAGAAGTGCGCGCTGGGATGCGACTACTACGCCGATCATGCGGAAGCGCATCTTGCGCCGGAGCCGGTCAAGACCGATGCGTCGAAGTCGTACGTGGCGTTCGATCCGCTGGGCGTCGTGCTGGCCGTGATGCCATGGAACTTTCCGTTCTGGCAGGTGTTCCGATTCGCCGCGCCGGCGCTGATGGCCGGCAACGCCGGCGTGCTGAAACACGCGTCGAACGTGCCGGGATGCGCGCTGGCGATCGAAGAGCATCTTCAAGGAAGCCGGATTTCCCGACGGCGTGTTCCGCACGCTGCTGATCGGCAGCAAACAGGTGAAGGCGGTGATCGAACATCCGCTCGTGCGCGCCGTGACACTGACGGGCAGCACGCCCGCGGGCAAAGCCGTGGCGGCGCAGGCTGGCGCGGTGATCAAGAAGACAGTGCTCGAGCTCGGCGGGTCCGATCCGTATATCGTCCTCGAAGACGCGGACCTCGAACTGGCGGTGAATACGTGCGTCACGTCGCGGCTGATCAATTCCGGACAGAGCTGCGTCAACGCAAAGCGCTTCATCGTCGTTGAGCCACTCCGTCGCCGCGTTCACCGAGCGGCTCGTCGCGGCGATGCGAGCAGAAGAAGATGGGCGATCCGCTCGACGAAGGCACCGAGATCGGCCCGCAGGCGCGGCCCGATCTTCGCGACGAGCTCCACAGCAGGTCGTCGACTCGGTTGCGAAGGGCGCGAGGCTGCTGCTCGGCGGAGAGATGCCGCGCAGGAAAGGGATCGTTCTACCCGCCGACGGTGCTGGCTGACGTCAAACCCGGCATGCCTGCGTACGACGAGGAGCTGTTCGGACCCGTGGCGGCGATTATCAGCGCTCGCGACGAAGACCGACGCGGTGCGAATCGCCAACGACAGCATTTTCGGGCTGGGAGCCGCCGTATTCACAAAAGATGTCGCGCGAGGCGAACGTATGGCCAGAGAGATCTGGAAGCCGGATGCACCTTCGTCAACACGCTGGTGGCATCGGATCCGCGGCTGCCGTTCGGCGGGATCAAGGAGGCCGGCTACGGCCGGGAACTTGGCAGCTACGGCATCAAGGAGTTCGTGAACATCAAGACCGTCTATATGAAATAAATCAGACAGGAGGTTAGGAGTTTCGTTTCAAGAAAATTCTCTCCTGATCTTCTGGTCTCCTGTTTATGTATTTGAACCATTACCATCCCGCACACGATTCCGGCGGCGATGCCGCCGACCACGAACCACCAGATTGCCGGCACGGTGAAAGTCGTCATGAATCCGAGGATGACCATCGTCAGACCGCCGATGCCTTCGACGGACGTGCCGGTGAGATTCACTCGCTTGCGTTTTTCCAGGCGCTTCGACATCAACCACTCGGCAACGATCGGATCGACAGGGACGAGGTTGAGCGAAACGGGTGGATGAGGCGCGTAGAGCGCCTGCATGACGATCGCGAAGAGAAGCTGCCGCCAGAGCCAGAGGCGAGACCGGCGCTTCTGGAATTCTTCGAGCAGGTCGCCGGCGAGCGGCTCGTTGTCGAGCGCCAGCCGATCGAGCAGCGCGAGCGCGAGTCGGGAAGGCACCACACCTGTCATGCCGGTCCTCCTCTCAATTCAGCGACGCCTTTCCACAATGCGACGAGCGATCGTTGCGTTTCCCGGGCCGCGCGGAGCCCCTGCGGCGTGACGGTGAAGAACCGCTTTGCGCGGCCGCCGCGCTCAGGGCTGGGATTGCCCATTCGCGACGACACCATGGCATTGCGCTCGAGCCGCTCGAGCGCGGTGTAGACGGCGCCCAGCACCACCGACCGGCGCCCGGTCGTCTCGATTTCCCGGGCGATCGGAACGCCGTAAGCCTGCTCCCCGACCCGCAGGATCGCCAGCAGGATCATCAGCTCGAAGTCGGTGAGAAGGTCGCGGGGCATTTAATTACAAATTATGAATAAATTCGACGGGGCGTGTCAACTGCTAGGATCTGCGGCCAGAGAGGTCTTCCCATGCGTCATGCCGTTGTGGTGGCCGTTTTGTGCGCGGTTGTGGCCGGTGGGGGCGATCCATCGGCGCAGCACAAACCTTATCGAACGCTCAACGACACCGTTGTGCCGCCGCAGTTCGCGTCGCGCGAGGCGTGGAACGCGCGCGCCGCATATATCCGCGAACTGATCCTGTCCTCTGCCGGATTGCTGCCGATGCCGGAGCGCTCACCCTCGCGCGCCAACGTCTTCGGAGATGTCACACATCCGGACTACATCGTCTCGAAGGTGTATTTCGAGAGCCTTCCCGGCTTCTTCGTCACCGGGAATTTGTATCGTCCCGTCGGCGACGGGCCGTTTCCCGCGATCCTCTCTCCTCACGGTCATTGGGCCTACGGCCGGCTGGAAAACTCGGCGATCGCATCGGTGCCCGGCCGCGCGATCAACCTCGCGCGCAAGGGTTTCGTCGTGTTCACCTACGACATGATCGGCTACAACGACAGCCGGCAGCTGGCGCACGACGTTCGGCGGCCAGCGCGAGAAGCTGTGGGGGCTCAGCCTCGCGGGGCTGCAGCTCTGGAACAGCATCCGCGGCGTCGACTTCCTCGAGTCGCTGCCCTACGTCGATCGCGACGCGATCGGCGCGACGGGCGCGTCTGGCGGCGGCACGCAGACGTTCCTGCTCGCGGCGGTCGACGAACGCATCGCGGTCGCCGCGCCGGTCAACATGATCTCGCTGCAGATGCAGGGCGGCTGCCTCTGCGAAAACCAGCCGGGGCTGCGGCTCGACACCAACAACGTCGAGCTCGCGGCGACGATTGCGCCGCGGCCGCTGCTGATGGTGTCGGCGACCGGCGACTGGACGAAGGACACGATGGAACGCGAGTATCCCGCGATGCGCCGCATCTATTCGCTCGCCGGCGCGGAAGATCGCGTGCATGCCGTGCGGTTCGAGGCGCCGCACAACTACAACCGCGAATCCGCGAGGCGGTGTACGCCTGGATGGCGCGCTGGCTGCAGAACGCGCCGGCCGACGTGACGCTGTCAGGAGCGCGCGTTCCGTCCCGATCCGCTCGCGGACGCACTGGTGTTCCATCGGCGCGCCGTGCCCCCCGACGCGGTGACGGCGATCAACTGACCGACGACTGGATAGCGCTGCCAGGCGGCAGCTGAAGGCGACGCCGCTCGACGTTCGCGCGGAAGCGCTGCGGCAGGCGCTGGCTTCTCCGGATGCGCGCTCTCCAACCCCGGCGGCCGCCGTGCATCGCCGGCGGCGGACCGCGCTCATCATCGGGCCGACGAGGGTCTGGCGGCACTCCGTCGGCGGGTTTCTCCGTGCAGGCGGTGGAGTTGACCCCATTCGACGCCGAGGAGGCAGCGAAGATTCCGCACTTCGACACCTACAATCGCACCCAGCCAGCCAGCGCGTGGCCGATATCGGCGAGGCATTGCGCATGCAGCCCGAGGCGAAGCTCGTCGCGACCGGCGATGGGCGCTCGCCGGGCTGCTGGCCTCGCAGTGGTCCCCGTGGATCGCGCCGTGCTCGACGTCGGCAGTTCGACACCAGCAGCGACGCCACGTTTGTCGAGCGGCTGTACATCCCAGGCATCCGGCGCGCGGGCGATCTGAAGACGGCGGTGGCGATGGCCGGGACGCGGTGACCATCCACAACGCCGGAGCGAACTTTCAGCTCGAGGGAGTAAGTGCCAGGCGCGAAAAGCTTGCGCCTCGCGAGATTATTGCCGCGCTAAAGTAAGGCGCGTGCACGCCTGCGCGCCGAACAGTCCGCCTGTCGGCCGTTTCGCTTCCAGGACGTCGCTGTCGGGAGACTGATTGCCGGGCCTCCTGTTGAACGCGACGATCGACGCCTGCCGAATGTGAAAAGTTTGTGTCGGTGTCATGAATCGGCACCGGCTGTCGTCTAATGCTTTTAGAGGCATTCATGGATGCAGCCCTTCGCGCTCTGAACGGTTTTGGGCTCGGCGCCCGCATCGGCGAACGCGCGCGTGTTTCGGATCCACGGGGATGGCTGCGCGCGCAGCTTCACGATGGTCCAGCGACGTTGAGCGCGCCGCCGGGCGCCTCACCGGACGAGATCTCCGCGGCGTTGCAGGCGTTCCGCGAGCTCGGACAGCTGACGGAGCAGGAGCGTCAGCAAGCGAGGCAACAGGCCAGGCGCGCCCTCGTGGCGATCGCCGCGTCGGAAAGCACGGCCGCGCTGACGCAGCGGGTCACCAGCGAGCGGCCGTTCGTCGAACGGCTGGTGGCGTTCTGGTCGAATCATCTTTGCGTGTCGGTTGGGGCAAAGGTACTGGTCGCGCCGCTTGCCGGAAGCTACGAGAGGGAAGCGATCAGGCCGCACGTGCTGGGGCGCTTCGAAGACATGGTGCTCGCGTCCGCGAAGCATCCGGCGATGCTCGTCTATCTCGATAACTTCCAGTCGATCGGGCCGAATTCTCGCGGCGCCCGGGTCGGACGTGGCCGGGGACAGCAGCGGGGACTCAACGAGAACTACGCGCGCGAGCTACTGGAGCTGCACACGCTGGGCGTTGACGGCGGTTATACGCAACAGGATGTGCAGGAGCTGGCGAAGATCCTGACGGGCTGGACCGTGAGCGGGCTGATTCGCCGCGGCCGGATGCAGCAAGCATCCTCCACGATTGCCTTCACGTTTCAGCCGCTGCTGCACGAGCCTGGAGCGAAGACAGTACTCGGTTCGCGCTATGCCGAGTCCGGGATCGAAGAAGGTGAGCGCGTCATTCGCGCGATGGTGCGCCACCCGTCGACGGCGCGCTTCGTCGCGACCAAGCTGGTCACTCATTTCGTCAGCGACGAGCCGCCCGCGGCGGCGGTCGATCGACTCGCGAAGGTGTTTCGCGAAAGCGACGGCGATCTCCGCGCCGTATCGGCGGCGCTGATCGATCTTCCCGAGGCATGGACCGGCGAGGCAAGGAAGTTCCGTACGCCGCAGGACTGGCTCGTCGCGGTCCTGCGCGCGTTCAACGCGTCAGAAGTGAGTCAGGCGGTGCTGCCGCTGCTGCGCCAGCTGCGCCATCCGCTCTGGTCGCCGCAGGCGCCGAAGGGATTCGGCGACAAAACACAGGAGTGGTCAGATCCGGATGCGCTGCTGAACCGCGCGGAGCTCGCGCGCACGATATCGCGCCGCCTTCGCGTGAAGCGGGTCGACGCCCGCGGCCTCCTCGACGTCGTCGACGCGCCGCGCCGGCGATCCGCTGCATCGCTTCCTCACCGACACGTCCATTCCGGCGGACGAGCGCGTGGCGCTCGCGCTGGCCGGTCCCGCTTTTCAATGGAGATGATCAAGTGGAGCGCACGATGAATCGCCGCACGTTCGTCCGCAACATGTGTCTCGGCGGCATTGCCACGTTTGGCTTTCCCGTCGTCAATTTCGCCCAGACGAAACACGGCGGCCGGTTCGTCTTCGTGCTGCTGCGCGGAGGGTTCGACGGGCTTGCCGCCGTCGTGCCGTTCGGCGATCCGTCGTATCGCACGATTCGAGGGAGCTTCGGGTACGAAGCCTCCGAGCTGATCGATCTCGACGATACCTTCGGCCTGGCCCCCGGGCTCGCGCCGATGCGCGAGCTCTGGGAGAAAAACGAGCTCGTGGCGCTGCACGCCATGGCGATTCCGTATCGCACGCGAAGCCATTTCGACGGCCAGGCGATCCTGGAAACGGGCATCGAGAAGCCTGCGGGATCGTCCGACGGCTGGCTCAACCGGTTGCTGCAGGTGATGCCGGGACAACGTTCCGGGATTGCGATCGCGTCGGGCATGCCTCGATCGCTCACCGGACCGTACGAGGTGCAGACGTGGTCGCCCACACAACTTGGCGCCGTCACCGACGCGTATCTCGATCGCCTTGCCACCTTGTACCGGACAGACAAGGTCTTGTACGGGCGGTTCGAAGCGGCGATACAACAGCAGGATCTCGTCGGCGAAGAGCCGATGGCCGGCGGCGGCGCCCGTCGCGGCGGGGTGACGCCGTTGATGCAGGCAGCGGCGAAAATATTGCGGCAGGACGGCGGGCCGAACATCGCGGCCGTCGAGTTCAGCGGATGGGACACGCACGCAAATCAAGGTCTCGCCGGCGGCGCGCTGGATCGCCTGCTCGGACAGCTCGCGGAAGGACTGATGGCGCTGCGCGCGGACATGGGTCCGGCGTGGTCCAACACAACGGTTGTGGTGATGACGGAGTTCGGAAGAACAGCACGGCCGAACGGCACGCGCGGGACGGATCACGGCACGGCGGGCGCGGGCTTCATCATCGGTCCAAAGGTCGCGCGCTCGACGGTCTACTCCGACTGGCCCGGGCTCGGCGATCGCGCGCTGTTCGAAGGGCGCGATCTCAGGCCGACGCTCGACACCCGCGCCGTGTTGAAGGCGGCAATTGCGTCGACCTTCGATCTCACACCCGCGCAGGCCGAGCGTGTATTTCCCGGATCGGCAGCGGTGCGCGGCACCTACGATCTGATGGGCTAGACCGCTTCCTGCCTCACGTAGAGGCCGACCAGAGGTTAGGCGCGACCAAGTCGGCTACGAACGGTCCGGCTGCACCACAACCGGAGCTCTATGTCTCTGTGCCTCTGTGTCAGAAGCAGGGGACAATGGCCTCATGCAACCGGTGATCGTGTCGGTGAATGTGGGGCGTCCCATCGACATCCAGAATGGAACCGAGACATGGACGAGCGGCATTTTCAAGAGTGCCGTCGTCCGGACCCGTGCGGCTGGCGCGCGGAGAACCTCGACGGCGATCAGCAGGCCGATCTGCGGGTTCACGGCGGCCCCGACAAGGCCGTATGCGTGTATTCCGCCGATCACTATGCGGATTGGCGCGAGCAGCTCGGAGTTCAGGAGTGCGGACCGGGCTGGTTCGGCGAAAATTTTTCGGTCGAGGGGCAGAACGAAGGCACCGTTGTCGATCGGCGACACGTTTCGCGTCGGCACCGCCATCGTTCAGGTGTCGCAGCCGCGCGCACCGTGCTCGAAACTCGCCCGGCGCTGGAATCGCCTCGACATGCCCAAGCTGGTGATCGGGAGCGGACGCACGGGTTGGTACCTGCGGGTGGTCGAGCCCGGGCAAGTTGAACGCGGCCAGAATCTGACGC
Source organism: Vicinamibacterales bacterium (assembly GCA_963850295.1). Taxonomy (GTDB): domain Bacteria; phylum Acidobacteriota; class Vicinamibacteria; order Vicinamibacterales; family JAMQPK01; genus JAMQPK01. The sequence continues at coordinate 118,719 of CAWKKU010000009.1, forward strand.
TCATCGACCGACCTTTCGAACGCTGGACGATCGAAGCTGTCAACGACGTCGCTTACAGCCGCGGCGGTACACCAGACGACGATGCGATACGCGAACTCTCCGAGTGTCCCGTTCTTGCCGAGGCCTGGCGCGGCGAGCTTCAGGAAGATGATGCCGTAATACACTTCCGCGGTGCCGAACCGTTATCGTGCCGACGATCTGGTTCTCTTCGCGTCGGCTCTCCTCGAAAAATCCGGCATGCCGCGCGATCGTGCGCGGACGATGGCCGATGTCATCGTCGAGGGCGATCTACTCGGCCACGATACACATGGGCTCGATCAGCTCGCCGGATACCTCGTGCAGATCGAAGAGGGGCTGCTTGCCACCGAAGGTGAGCCGGAGGTCGTTGCGGATCTCGGCGCCGCACTCACGCTCGACGGCCATCGCCTTCCGGGACACTGGCTCGTCAAGCGCGCCATTGCCGAAGCCCGCAGCCGCATACTCGCGCATCCCGTCGTCACGATCGTCATCGGCCGCGGGCACCATATCGGGTGCCTGCAGGCCTACCTGAAGCCGGTAACCGATGCCGGCCTGATCATTCTGTTGAGTTGCTCGGATCCTTCTGCCGCAGGCGTGACGCCGCACGGCGGCGTCGCGTCGAGAATCACCCCGAATCCCATGGCCGCGGGATTTCCAACTGGCGGCGATCCCATATTGATCGACATCAGCAGCTCGACGTCGACCAACGCCATGAACAAGCGTCTCGCCGCGAAAGGGGAGCGGCTCGAAGGCGCATGGCTGGTTGCCGCGGACGGACGGGTCACCGACGACCCTCGCGTGCTATCCGACATGCCACCCGGCGCCATGTTGCCGCTCGGAGGGCGCGAGCTCGGCCACAAAGGATTTTGCACTCGCGCTGATCGTCGAAGCGCTGACGTCGGGTCTCGCCGGACGCGGCCGGTCGGAGAAGCCGGCACCGTGGACCGCGTCGATTTTTTTACAGCTCATCGATCCCGATGCGTTCGGCGGTCGCGATGCGTTCGTGCGCGAAATGCAGCATCTCGCCGATGTGTGCCACGACACGCCGGTCGCACCGGGCGATCCTCGCGTGCGCCTGCCCGGAGAAGGCGCGCTGGCCCGCCGCCGGCGCAATATTCGCGAAGGCATCGCGCTTCATGAGACCATTCTCCCGGCAGCTGACGCCCTGGGCCGAACGTTTCGGCGTGGCGTTGCCACAACCTATCTAATCTCGATGGTCGCCCGAACAAGGATTGCGCATGGATCGGTGTGTTCGCATCACAGCGCTGACGCTGTGTGCCGTTCTGATATTCGCCGTTGACGCAGCTCCGCAGGGAGCCGCAAGTATTGTCACCAGGTCCGCCGGCGTCACCGCGATCGCGGAACCCATAGAAGTCGACGGCGTGCTCGACGAAGCGGCGTGGAAATCTGCGGCGAAAATCGGTGAGCTCGTGCAGCGCCAGCCCGCGACCGGACAGGCGCCCTCCGAACGGACCGAGGTCGTGCTCCTCCGCGACGAAAACCATCTCTACGTCGGCGTCTACGCCTACGATGCGGAGCCCGATCGCGTCATCGGGACGCAGATGATGCGCGATGGATCGCTCGCCGCCGACGATCGCATCGAGCTCCTGCTCGACACGTTCCGCGATCAGCGCAGCGCGTTCTACTTCGCGACGAATCCGGCGGGCGCCCTGGTCGACGGCCTGGCGTTTGCCAACGGCCAGCTCAATACCGACTGGGACGCCATCTGGCAGGTGCGCACGTCACGCACGACCGACGGGTGGGTGGCGGAGTTCGCGATTCCATTCAAGAGCCTCAGCTTTCCCGCGGGGCAGGACGTGTGGGGCTTCAACGTGGCGCGATCGATCTATCGCAAGCTCGAAGACGATCGCTGGTCGGGCGCACGGCTCGACACGCAGTTCCTTCAGGTGTCCGAAGCCGGAGAGATCACGAACCTCGACGGCCTCACGCAGGGCATCGGGCTCGATCTTCGTCCGTTTCTCGCCGGCCGGTGGCTCAGTGTCTCGGGACGGGAAGACGACTTCACCGGCAAGCCCGGCCTCGATCTCTTCTACAGCATCACGCCGAGCCTGAGGCTGACGGCGACGTTCAATACCGACTTCGGCGAGACCGAAGTGGACGCGCGTCAAATCAATCTGACGCGCTTTTCGCTGCTGTTCCCGGAAAAGCGCGCGTTCTTCCTCGAAGGGGCCGGCGTCTTCAGCTTTGCCGAGCACGGGCCCGGAAACGCCCGGCGGCATTCCCGGCACCGGAGCGGATGTCTATCCGTTCTTCAGCCGGCAAATCGGGTTGATCGGCGGACAGGAAGTACCCCTCGATGCCGGCGTCAAGCTGATGGGCACCGTGGGAAGAACCGAGGTGGGCGTGTTAGGGGTCCGGACGCGGCAGCTGGAAACGGCCGATGGCGCGACGATCGCCGACGACGAGCAGTTTTTCGTCGGCCGCGTGCGGCGGAATTTCTTCGAGCAGTCATATGTGGGCGGCATCTTCACGAGCGGGCATCCCGCTCCGGGAGAGTCGGCTGAAACCTACGGGGCGGACATCCGGCTCGCCACCTCCAATTTCCTCGGGGGGTCGCGCAATTTCGTCATCGACGGCTTCGGCGTGCGCGCCGTCAACGGCCAGAACTCGCGCGACGACTGGTCATATGGGTTTTCGGCGGCGTATCCGAACGACAAGTTCGACGCACAGGTGGCGTTCCGCGAAATCCAGCGCGACTTCAGGCCCGCACTCGGCTTCGTGCAGCGCGACAACGTCCGGCTGCTTCGCGTCGGCGGCAGCTACAATCCGCGGCCGAGCTTTCTCAACATCCAGCAGATGTTTCACGATCTGTACTACACGCGGTTCACGCGGCTCGACAACGATCAGGTCGAAAGCTGGGATCTGTACATCGCGCCGATCGACTGGCATCTGAACTCCGGAGACGCCGTTCACGCCATCCTCGACGTCAATCCCATTTACGAACGGCTGTTCGAGAGCTTCGAGATTGCCCCGGGCGTGATTCTGCCGCCGGGAGAATACAAGTTCACGCGCTTTCGGAGCGTCGTGAATTCGGCGGCCAAGCGTCGGCTCTCGGCCAGCTTCAGTCTCGGTACCGGCTCGTATTGGTCTGGGGAAGCCGAGCAGGTGACCGCATCGGTCACCTATAAGCTGCCGCCCCGGTTCATCATGACGCTTTCGACCAACCAGACATTCGCGCGGCTGCCGGAAGGCGATTTCATTACCCGCATCGCCTCTGGCAACGTCGGCTTCACCGCGTCGCCGCGGCTGTCGTTCTCGAATCTCGTCCAGTACGACAACCGTTCGAGAAATCTCGGCTGGCAGAGCCGGATCCGGTGGACACTGCAGCCCGGCAACGATGTTTTCTTTGCGTTCAATCAAGGCTGGCTGCAGGAAGAAGGCGACAATCGAGTGCATGCGCTTCAGGCTCCAGGACAGCCGTGTATCGGCAAAGTTCCAGTACTGGTACAGGTTCTAATGCGGAGCCTGGTGCCGCTCGTCCTGGTGATGGTTTTTCCTGCCTGCGCCGCGGCGCCGGAGCCGCCCAACCCCGCCCCGCCCGCCGCCAGTCCCGCGGCGAATCGGCAGCTTGGATCGTGGACCGGGACGGGCAACACGACGCTCGGGTTCGTCAGCGAATCGGGGTCGTTTCGCATCGATTGGAAGGCAACCAGCCAGAACCCTGGCGTGGGGGAATTTCTGCTGACCCTGCGCAGCGGCATCAGCGGCCGGCCCTTGAAAATCATCGCGTCGCAGCAGGGAACCGGGTCCGGAAGCGTGGAATTTGGCGATGATCCGCGAATATACGAGTTCCTGGTCGAGTCTTCTGGAGTCGAGTGGTCTATTACGGTTGACGAGACTTTCGCCCCTAAATCGAAGTAGGGGAGGCGACAAGTTGATACTTCGTCACTGCGGCCTTTTCGACTAAAATTATTCCCTCTAAAACGGAGTTCAATATGACCGTAGGGTCTGTTTCACGGCAGGCATTCAGTCGACGTGTCGCGGCGGCCACCCTTGCCGGGTGCCTGTTTGCTCCGGCGGCGGCCTTCGCCCAGCAACCGTCCACCAAATCCGCTGCCGTGCAGGGGCAGCCGGCCGACCGCATTGTGGCGGAGTGGATGCTGCGCATGGGCGGCAGCATCGTGCTCGAGGGTCAGCGCAAGCCGATAACCGATCTCGCCGACCTTCCGACCGGCGAGTTCCGCATTCATACGCTGAATTTCACCGGCATCACGATGTATGCCGCGTCGCTGCAGGACGAGCTCCGGCGCCTCCCGGCGCTGCCGCACCTGAAGGAGCTGTACGTCAACGGCCGGCTCTGGTACGACCAGCCGGCTCCGCGCGTCCAGGCGACGATTGCGCTGTTCAACGAAGCGACGTCGCTCGAAAAGTTCGTGATGAGCAAGCCCGTGCAGACCTATATCCCGTTCAACGATCCCGCGTTGAAGGGGCTTGCGCCGTTGAAGAACCTCAAGGAAGTGCGCATCCACCAGACGCGCAGCTCAGGAGTGTCGCTCGCACCGTTTCCGCTCACCCACCTCGATCTGAATTACGCGGTGACATTCAACGATACGGGCATGGCGAGCCTGAAGGGCAAGACCACGCTGCAGCGGCTGTATCTGCGTGGGACGTCGATCACCGATGCCGGCATCGAGAATCTTGCCGGGCTGACCAACCTCGTCGAGCTCGACCTGTCCGATGTGTCGATGACCGATACCGGACTGTCGCATCTGTCGAAGCTGACGAAGCTGCGGCGCCTCAATCTGCAGAGCGCGGACATCACGGACGCCGGCATCGACGTCCTGAAGAACATGCCCGAGCTCGAAGAGCTCAGCCTGTACCGCACGAAAGTGTCGAACGCCGGACTGGCGAAGCTCGCGAGCTTGAAAAATCTCCGCTCCGTCGACCTGCGTTACAGCCGCGTCACCACCTCGGGCGTTCGTGAGCTCACCGCGCAGCTGCCGAAAGCCGATTTCCTCATCCTCGAGTCCTCCAATCCCGAGCCGAAGCGCGCTGTCGCGGCGTCGGTGGTTGCCTCCAGGGGCGATGCGGCGGTCGCCGAATGGCTGCGCGCGATTGGCGGCAAGGTGCAGATGTCGGACGGGCAGGTAACCTCGGTATCGCTCAACGGCACGTCGATCACCGACAAGGAATTCGTCGTGCTCACGAGGCTGGCGAAGCTGAAGGATCTCAGCCTGCAGCACACGGAAATCAGCGCCATCGGCCTGCAGCAGCTTGCCGCGGTCAGGTCGCTGGAGCGGCTCGATCTCGGCCACACGCTTCTCGGCGACGATGCGGTGCCGGAGCTGGCGTCGTTGACGAACCTGCGCGTGCTCGAGATGTCGAGCACGCTGGTGGAAGGCACGCGGCTCGCGTCGCTGAAAGCGCTGTCGAACCTCCGCGAGCTCGACCTGAACGGCGCCCCGATCACGAACGAGGGGATGGAGCAGATCGCGCAGCTGACCGGTCTCGAAGCGCTGAACCTGCGGCATACCGACATCACCGACGAGGGAATGGCGCACTTCGCCCCGCTGGCAAATCTGAAGCGCCTCGATATCACCTCGCTCGACATCACGGAAAAAGGGCTGCAGGGTCTCGCCGTGTTGACGAAGCTCGAAGACCTCGATTTGAGCTTCACGCGGTTCGCGGAGCCCGGGCTCGAGATGATCACCAAGCTGACGGAGTTGAAGCGGCTGGGCCTCGAACAGACGAGCATCACCGACGCGGGAATGGCGTGGGTGGCGCAGCTTCCGAAGCTCGAAGCGCTGAACCTGAATTACACGCCCATCACCGATGCGGGCTTCGCGAAACTCTCGACGAACACGGCGTTTACGGATTTGAGGCTCGATCGCACCGACATGACCGACAAGTCCTTGTCGTGGCTCGGCGCGCAGAAAAATCTGAAATACCTCGACCTGTATCACACGCAGCTGTCCGAGCAGGGATTCACCGGCCTCCGCAAAGCGCTGCCGAACGCGAACATCAACTGGAGCCTGGACGCCGGCCGCGCGCGGCGGAGGACATAGACGTATGGAAGAACGAAAAAGGAAAAAGGAAAAGAGAACGCGCGTGTCACGCGTGACCGACGTCCTTCTTCTCGTGCTCGCTGTTGGCGTTGCCGCCGACGCGGCGGCGCAGTCGCGGCAGCAGCCGGAACCGGCGCCGATCGCTTACGCGATCGAACGCATCGAGCAGAGAGGCGGCTGGATCGCCCGCGACAAGGCCGGGACGATCGTCGAAGCGTCGCTCGAACGTACGTGGGCGACCGACAACGACATCGATTTCATAGTCGAGCTCAAGACACTGAAGAAGCTCGACCTGTCGTTCACCTACGTGACCGATCGCGGCATCAAGAAACTGCAGGCGCTGCCCCAGCTCGAAGATCTCACTCTCGACACGACCGAATTTCTGACCGACGCTTCGATGGCGCATCTGCGCGCGAACAAGGGCGCTGCGGCGCCTGGTCGTGCGGGGCGTGGACATCACCGACGCCGGCATGCCGTATATCGGAGAGATGACCGGGCTGCGTTCGCTCGACATCAGCTACACCATGCTCGGCGACGTCGGGCTGGAACATCTGCCGAACCTCACGCAGCTCGAGCATCTCAAGATTGGCGCGACGCTGATCACCGGACGCAACCTGAATTTTCTGAAGCTCCTGCCGAAGCTGAAGTCGCTCAGCCTCCGCGGCGTGCAGCGGCGTAACGCGGGCGCGTGCTGGACGCCGAACGTGACGGATCTCGACCTCGATACCATTTCTTTGCTGTCGGGCCTGGAAGAGCTGGACCTCGGCGTTGGCATCAAGCTCGGCCGCGGCGGTCAGCCGGCGGCGCCCGGCGGCGGCAATTGCAGGCTCACCGGCGGGCTGCAGTTGAGCGATCTGGGGATCGCCAAGCTGGCAAACCTGAAGCACTTGAAGCGGCTGAACATCAGCGGCGCGCGGCTGACCCCGGAAGGGGTGAAGGTGCTTCAGTCGCTTCCGCTCGAGCAGCTCAGCTTGTGGGCGTGCGAATCGCTCGAAGATCCGGTCGCGGACGTGCTCGCCGGAATGCCGACGCTGACGCAGCTCGATTTGTCGTACACCAAGATTGGCGATCAGGGCCTGCAGCGTCTGGTCAGGCTGCCGAACCTCAAGCAGCTCTATCTCACGGAAACGCAGGTCACTCCTGAGGCCGTCGAATCGTTTCGAAAACAGCGTCCGACCACGTTCGTCTCCTGGGCCGTCCGTCCGGCGCCGCGCGGAGCACCACTGACGGGCGAAAAACCCGTCATCGAGGAACCATGACATTTCGTATCGCGGGCTTGTCGCTCGCTTCGATCCTCTTCGCGTTTGATCGTCGCGGCGCCGCGTCCCGAGGCGCAGGCCGCCGCGCCGGACCCGGCGTTTTTTCAGACGCAGGTATTTCCGGTGTTCGAAGCCGCGAAATGCAGCGGCTGTCACTCGTCCAGCGGCGTTGCCTCCGCCACGCGGCTGCACTTCCCCGACAACGACGCGACGCCGAAGCAGGTGCAGGCGTTCGGGTTGTCGCTGGCGAACCTCGTCGATCGTTCGAATGCCGCACAATCGCTGATCGTGACCAAGCCGACCAACGTCGTGCGGCACACCGGCGGCGTGCGTATCAAGCCCGGATCGCCCGAGGAGCAGATCGTCGCGAAATGGGCGGCATCGCTGGCGTCGGCATCGGATGCGGTGCTGGCGTCGGCGATCAAGACGATCGGCGACAGCGAGGGTGAAGCCAAGCCGAAGCAGCTCGTGCGCAGGCTCACTCATGCGCAATACGACAACACCGTGCGGGATCTGCTCGGCGACTACAGCCAGCCGGCGCAGCGATTCCCGCCGGAAGACTACGTTGACGGTTTCAAGAACCAGCTGACCGCGCAGAACATGCCGCCGCTGCTCGTCGAGACCTACAGCACGTCGGCCGAGAAGCTTGCGCTCAACGCGTTCCGCGTCGGCGACATCAACGGCCTCGTTCCCTGCAAGCCCGCATCGTTCAGCGACGCGAAATGCCGCGACGCGTTCGTGCGCCGGTTCGGCCTGCGCGCATTCCGCCGGCCGCTCACCGAAGACGAAGTGAAGCGCTATGCAGCGGTGTTTGCGCAGCAGGCGCAGGCGAATCGCCGCTTCCTCGACGGCGCCCGCGTCATCGTCGAGGCGATGTTGCAGTCGCCGAACTTCCTGTTCCACGTCGAAGCGGGGCCGAGCGGCAAATACGCCGACTACGACACCGCGAGCCGGCTCTCGTACTTGCTGTGGAACACGATGCCGGATGACGCGCTGTTCGAAGCCGCGGCGAAAGGCGAGCTGAGCACCATGGCCGGACGCGAGCGCGCCGCGCGCCGCATGCTCGACAACGCGCCCAAGAGCCGGCAGGCGCTGGATCAGTTCTTCGAAGAGTGGCTGCGCTTCGACCGCGTCGTCAACGCGGTGAAGGCCAACCGTTTTGCCGCCTTCACGCCCGAGCTGGCGCTCGCGATGGCCGAAGAGACGCGCACGCTGCTGCATCACCTGGTGTCGAACGATCGCAACTTCATGGAGGCGCTGACGGCCGACTACAGCTTCCTCACGTCGGAGCTCGCCGAGGTGTACGGCGTGCCGGCGCCACGCGATCAGTTCGACATGGTCAAGTTCCCGGCCGACACGAAGCGCGCGGGCATTCTCGGGCAGGGCACGTTCCTCGCATCGACGGCGGGTCCGACAGATACGTCGCCCACCGCGCGCGGCATCTTCATCCGTGAGCGTCTGCTGTGCCAGCACGTTCCGCCGCCGCCGCCCGGTGTGATCACCACGCTGCCCGATCCCCTTGTGGACCAGGCGCCCAAGGGACGGCGGCAATTGATGGTTGAACACGTCGAAAATCCGACCTGCGCGTCGTGTCATCGGCTCATGGATCCGATCGGGTTCGGGTTCGAACATTTCGACGCCATCGGCCGATACCGCGAGAAGGAACTGATTCCCGTTCCTCGCCGCGGCGGCGCTGGTGGTGGTGGCGGCGGCCGGGGTGGTCCTCCGCCCGTTCCCGTGGACATCAACGCGGCCGGCGAAATTGCGGGCATCCCCAACTCCAACTTCTCTGGAGCCAAGGAATTAGGCGCGATTCTCGCGGACAGCCCGGTGTGCCAGGAATGTATCGTGAGGCAGGTATTCCGGTATTCCTACGGCAGGCTGGAAACATCGGCGGACGAGCAGACGATCGACCAGTTATACGACCGGTTCAAGGCGTCGGGCTTCAAGTTCAAGAGCCTGCTCGTTGCGCTGGTCGAATCGCCCGAGTTCTTGAGACAATGGAACCGACCGTAGTGTCCGGCTTCAGCCGGACCTTTTGGAGGCCGCGATGACGCTCAGTAGACGGAAGTTCCTCAGGGGAATCAGCATGACCGGTGCAGCGGTCCAGGTTGGACTTCCACCGCTGGCTGCCATGTTCAACATGAACGGAACCGCCTACGCCGCGGAAACCGGAAAAGCCGCGGGCATCGACAAGCGGTTCCTGGTGTGGTGGAACGGCAACGGCATTCCCGAGCGCTACTGGATTCCGCGCGAGACCGGCGAGAACTTCGAGTTGACCGCGTGCCTTTCCCCGCTCGGCCGCGTGCGTGAGCACGTGCACGTGCTCAGCGGCGTGGACAACGTCGCGGCGCGTCTCAACGGCCAGGGGAACGGACACTTCAGCGCGCTGTGCGGGTTGATGACGGGCACCGCGTATACGGGCCGTGGCGCGGCGGGGCCGTCGATCGATCAGATCCTCGCGGCGAAGATCGGCACCAAGACGCGCTTCCGTTCGCTGCAGGTCGGCGTCGCGCAGGAGTCGCACGGCGAAAACGTCCACCGAAACATGACGTGGGCAGGTTACGAGCGCGCGCTGCCGCAGGAGCACATTCCGCAGAACCTCTTCGACCGCCTCTTCGGCGTAAGAGACGAGGGCTGGGTGAACCGCAAGAAGAGCGTGCTCGATCTCGTCAGCGGCGACGTCAACGCGCTCAAGCCCGCGCTTGGCGCCGCGGACCAGCAGCGCCTCGATCAGCATCTGACCTCGGTGCGCGATCTCGAGCGGGCCATCGCGAGCCTGCCGCCGGACTACGGCAAGAACATCAAGGAACCCGAGGACATCACCGACCTGACGGACTACCCGAAGATCGCGAAGATTCAGTCGGATCTTCTGATTCACGCGTTTGCGTCGGGGCAGACGCGCGTGGCGTCCTACATGCTGACGAAGTGCCAGAGCCTCACGCGGTTCCCGTGGCTCGGACACTCCGACAACCGTCATCACGACTACACGCATACCAACGCAGGTACCCCGCAGCAGCAGCGAGTCATGCGCGACATCTGCCGCTGGCACGTCGAGGAGTACGCGTATCTGCTCGAGGGGCTCAAGGCGATTCCCGAAGGCGAGGGGACGCTGCTCGACAACACGGCAACGGTGTTCGTCCACGAGCATGCGGAAGCGGATCCGCACAAGTGCAATGGCCTTGCGATGCTCGTCGCCGGAGGCGGCATCAAGGGCAACACTCACACGAAGACCCACAACGGCATCGGTGACGTGTACCTGACGATCGCGGAAGAGATTCTCAAGACGCCGCTCGGCAAAGATTTCCCGACGGCCGAAGAGAAGATGCACGAGCTGGTCTGACTTCGCTGTAGGTAGAAAGTAGAAAGTGGAAAGTAGAAAGTGGGCGGGGCCTGTGGGCCCCGCCTTTTTTGTGTACGCTCAGTGCATGCGCGTGTTTCTGCTGGCGGTGGTGCTCTTCGCGGGCGCCTGCCGGCCGGCGCCGCCGAAAGTCATTCCCGACACTCCAATCGTTGAGGACGTCAGGCTCGAAGGATTTGACGTCCTTCCCGCGGACGCACGCGACGACATTCCGCTTCGGACAGGCATGCGGCTTACCGACGAGGCTGAAAAAGCCGCGGGAGAGCGCGCGGTCGAGGTCTTTCAGAATCACGGGTATCCCTACGCACAGGTAAGCGTCGCGAGGGAGCCGGCAGGGCCGGGACGCGTGCGCGTGATGATCAAGGCCGAGCCGGGCGTGCGCGGGTATTTCGGGCGCATCGACATCGCCGGCCACCGCAAAGTAGACGACCGCATCATCCGCCGGCGGATCATGTACGCACCAGGCGATCTGTTCCGGCGCGCGGCGATCGAAGCCACGCAGCAGCGCATCGGTGCGCTGGGACTGTTCAAGTCGGTGCAAGTTCAAGTGCTGGACGCCGGAGCGAGTGGGGCGTTGGGGCCCCCGCGAAGCGGCGGCGGCGACCGGGGGGCAGGGGCCCCCGGATCGATAGAAGAAGTGGCCGTTGGGGTGCCGGTGGAAATTCCGACGCTGGTCACCGTCGAAGAGCGCACACCGTGGCACTGGAATCTCGGTCTGGGATATGCGGCTGGAGATGAGCTTGCGGTTGACGCGCGCGTCAGCCATGTGAATTTCCTCGGCTCGGCCCGCCGGCTCGATCTCGAAGGCCGCGTGTCCGCGATCGAGCGCAACGCCGGCATCACGTTTACGCAGACCGACTCGTGGCACCGGTCGTTGTCGCTGTCGCTCACCGCCAGACATCGCGAGATCGACGAGCGGTCGTTCTTCGTCCTCTCACGCGGAGGGCAGGCCGCCGCAACGTGGCAGTGGACGAGCCGGTTCGCGTCGACGTTTTCATATGCGGTCGCGCTGGAGCGCAGCAGCGTACACAGCTCGCTCGTGCCGCTCGCGCTCTTCAGGACGGCATGTTGAGCGCGTGGTCTGTCGATCTCGATCGGCGCGCGCAGCCGGTTCGAGCGCGGGACCGTCCGGAGCCAGGAACAACCCACTGCCGGCTCAGACGATGGCGCTGCACCTGGAACAGGCCGGCGGATGGATGCCTGGCACGTTCGACTACTTCAACGTGATCGGCGACGTTCGCCGGTATCGCCGTTTCCGGCAGAGCGGGACGGTGTTTGCGTCGCGTATCCGGTACGGCGCGATTGATCCCGCCGCGGGCGAGGCCGACATCCCGCTGCTCAAGAGGTTTTTTCTGGGTGGCTCGAGCGAGATGCGCGGATGGGGCGTGTACGAGCTGAGCCCCGTTTCCGCTTCAGGCGAGCCCGTCGGAGGGAAGAGCATGTTCACGGCAACCGCCGAGCTGCGCATCCCGATCTTCCGTCGGGTGACCGGCGCACTCTTCGCGGAAGCCGGCAACGTATGGCAGGATGCATGGACCATGCGCCTGGGCGATCTGGTGTACGACGCTGGTCCCGGCGTGAGGATCGACACGCCGTTCGGGCTCATCCGCCTCGACGTCGGCTATCAGCTGAAGACCATCGACGGTCTGCTGATCGACGGGGAACCGCAGAAACATCGCTGGCGCATAAACTTGGGTATCGGCGAGGCCTTTTGATAGACACCGCACATCTGTTTCCGGTGGTCGAGCGGCACCTGCTCGAGCTGCTGCGTTCGCTCGATCGCGACGAGTGGGATCTTCAAACCATCGCCGGCGTGTGGACGGTCAGAGACGTGGCGGCCCATCTGCTGGACACGCAGCTGCGCCGGCTGTCGATGGGACGCGATCGGCACTTCATCGGCCCGCGGGCAACGCTCGACTCGAACGACGAGCTCATCGCATTCATCAACCGCATGAACAGCGACGGTGTCGCGATCTACCGGCGCCTCAGCCCGGCAGTCCTCATCTCGCTCATGGAGGTCGCCTCGTCACAACTCTGCGATTACATGCAGACACTGGATCCAATGGCGCCCGCGAGCATCGGCGTCAGCTGGGCAGGCGAATCGGAATCGGCCAACTGGTTCGATATCGCTCGCGAATACACCGAGCGGTGGCATCATCAGCAGCAGATTCGGCTGGCGGCGAACAGACCGGGCATCATGACGCGAGAGCTGTATTACCCGGTTCTGGACTGTTTCATGCGGGCGCTGCCGTTCAGCTATCGGGATCAACTCAGCGAGCCCGGCACGCACGTGCGGGTCGATGTCTCGGGCGACAGCGGTGGGAGTTGGTTTCTGTACCGCGATGCGGATCGGTGGACGCTTGTGGAGAGCGCTAGAGGAAGCCTGGCGGCCGGAATCACGATTCCGCAGGAGATCGCCTGGCGCGTGTTCACGAAGGGGATCGCCCGCGAATCGGCGCTACCGCACGTTGCGGTGACCGGTGACCGCGATCTCGCGCTGCACGTGTTGGGTACGGTGGCGATCGTCGGGTGATTTATTAACCACAGAGCACACAGAGATCACAGAGAAACCCGAATGTCTTTTCTTATCTTCTGTGTCCTCTGTGCTCTCTGTGGTTTATTTTGCTCTGGCTACCGGCTACCGGCTAGTATCTTCCTGAGCACTTCGACGTTCATGTTCCCTCCCGTCATGACGCACACCACTTGCTTGCCGGCCAGTTGATCGCGAAGCTTCACCGCCGCCGCCAATGACGCCGCGCCGGCGCCCTCCGCAAGATTGTGCGTGGCGCGCAGCGCCAGGCGAACGCCCTCTTCGAGCTCCGATTCGGTCAACACGACGATGTCGTCGAGCTCGCGCTTGAGGATGTCGAATGTCAGATCGAAGGTGTAGCGGGTGGCGAGGCCTTCGGCGAACGTTCCTATTCGCGGCATCGACACGCGCTCGGTGCCGCGCCACGAACGTGTAAAGGCGTCGGCTTCGGCGGCCTGTACGCCGATCACGCGCGCCTTTTTCCGCAGGCCCGTCCGCACGATGCAACAGCCGCAGGCGCCGCTGCCGCCGCCGACGGGGACGAGCACGACGTCCGCGTCCGGCGCGTCTTCGAAGATTTCGAGCGCATACGTGCCCACACCGGCGATGAGCGCCGGCTCGTTGGCGGAGTGGATGTATCGCAGCCCGCGGATCTCCGCTTCGCGCTCCACCCACTCGCGAGCTTCGTCGAAATCTCTTCCCTCTTCGACGAGCGTCGCGCCGAACGCCCGCATGGCGGCGTTCTTGTCGGGGTTGTTCCCGGCGGGGACCGCGACGATACACGGAACACCGGCATCGCGCCGACGCGAACGCGATCGACTGTCCGTGATTGCCCGTGCTCGCCGTGATGACGCCGCGCCGCTTCTCGGCGTCGCTCAGCGTCGCGATTAGATTGACGCCGCCGCGGATCTTGAACGCGCCGGTCGGGTTGTGATTTTCGTGTTTGACGTGGATGTTCAGGCCGGTTTCGGCGTCCAGGAGCGGATGGCGCATCAACGGCGTGCGCGGCACGACGCTGTTCACGAGCGGCCGCGCCCGTTGGATGTCGTCGAGCCCGGGCTCCGTCAGAGCCACGGCCGCACTGTCTGGATCAGCTGATAACCGCCTGCCAGCACCATCGCGAGCGCGGATAGCCATAGCAGCGTCGTCCACAAGGCGCTGCTGTGTATCACGCCAGAAAGCCGGCGGTGATGGAAGTAGAGCGCCGCGCCTCCGAGAAACGGCAGCATCAGCGCCTGGCCGAGCGCGCCGATCAGCACGAGAAGAACTGGTTGCGGAAACAGATAGTAGGTTGCGCCGCAGGCCACCGGAAGACCGACGCACGCCGCCCGCACCATGCGGAGGCGCGCGGTTTCGTCGGCGTAATGCGCCAGTCCAAAAATCGCCAGGGCATCGGCGAACAGCCGCGCGTTCGAGGCAGTGGCCACGAAAAACGTCGAATAGAGCACCGCGAACGCGCCAATCAGAAAGATCCACGCGCCGGTCGCACCGAGGGTCTGGCGGTACATCTGGCCCAGCGTCTCGATCAGCTCGCGGTCGGTCACCTGCAGGCCCTGCCCGTGAAGCACAGCTGCGCCGAGGATGTAGAACGCGATCGTCGCGCCGGTGTAGATGATCATCGAAACAACCGCGTCTGCGTGCAGCACGCGCAGCCAGCCGAGCATGCGCCTTCGCCAGTCGGGCGAGTCATCTCTCGGGCCGATGTGTCTGGCATAGCCCTTTTCCAGGCACCAGTATGGGTAATAGATCAGCTCGGAGGCGCCGACGCCGGTGATGCCGAAGGCCGCGAACGCCACCGTAAACGACGCCGGCAGCTGAAAGGTGAGGCCGCTGAGCAACTGCTCCGAGGACACGCGATACGGCGTCCATTGCAGCGCTACCATCGCCACGATCGTGCTCAGCGTGAACGCAGCGACCATCAGCGTGGCGCCTGTCTCGACGACCTTGTAGCGGCCGGTCACCAGCAGCAGGGCTCCCGAGGCGATGATGCCGAGCAGGATGACGTCGCGCGACAGGTTGAAGTTCATCGTCTGGAAGATCAGCACGCACCCGCCGATGAGGCCGGCAACCTGAAACACGAGCCCGAGGTACATGAAGAGCCAGAACCACAGAAGCCACGACACGCGGAGACGCGGGCCCGGCACGGAGTTGAGTGCTTCCAGTGTGGTCACGCGCTCGACGATCGCCAGACGCGCGAGCTCGATCTGCACGAAAACTTTCACGATGCACGCGATGATGATGAACCACAACATCGAGAAGCCGAGTGCGGCGCCGACTTTCGGCGTGACGATCAGCTCTCCAGACCCGACGATGGCCGCGCTGATGATGAGGCCGGGGCCCAGATGTGAGGCGGTGCGGAGCCAGCCGCGCGGCGGCTCCGCTACGCGTCCTGGCTGCCGGGCGCTACTGGACGAACGTTCGGGCGTGCTTGAGCTCGGGGCGACTGTTGTCTGACTCACTGGCAACCTGCAGCAGCTGTTTGAACAAGACGATCGCCCGAGCGCGCTGGCCGGCAGCCTCAGCCGCCTGCGCTGCGCCGTAGATGCCCCGGAATCGATTGGGTTCTTTCTTCATCGTGGCGTCGAACTCGACGAGCGCCTCGGCGGGGCGGCCGGCGTCCAGCAGCATGTAGCCGAGCAGCTCGCGTGCAGGCGCAAGCGGTCCAGGCGAAACCGCGGACTTATCGGTGTTGTCTTCAGCTGCTGCCGCCGCGCGCAGGAGCTCCACGCCGCGCGCCTTGTCCCCGCCGGCAAAGGTGACCCACGCGATGGCGATGTGGCGCTGAATATCGACCTGCTCCGCCCAATAGGCATCCTGCATCGTCTTCAGCGCGTCGCGGAGCGCGGCGAGCCGCTCGATGTCGGCGGCCGCCGCGTCTGGATTGTTCGAGCGCGCCGCGCCGAGGGCGCGCGCGAAATGGGTGATGGCGTCGGTGTGCGGGAAGGTGCTCTGCCGCACGATCAACGATGCCGCTTCCGTCCATGCGCCACGTTCCAGCGCATACCGCGCCGGAATCGCTGCCGCCGCGTACACACCGGCAACGCCCGGAGCCGCCGCCCCGGTGGCGTTTGCGTCGAGGCGAACGACAGCGGCAGCGGCTTCGCTGGTCATGCGCCGCGCATCGGAGTCGTTTGCGATCTGCAAGTACCCGTAGGTCTGGTAATCCATGGCGTGCAGCTCTTCGGCGGTGGCGTTCTCTTTCCGCGCCGCCTCGGCCGATCGCCGGTTCGTCTCGATCGATTCCTTCCACAATCCGACACGGGTAAACGTGTGTGACGGCATGTGGAGCGCATGCGGCACCGACGGCGCGAGCGACGCATAACTCCGCGCCGCCGTGAGCGCTTTTTCCGCCAGCGGCGGGTGATCGTAGGCGTGGATGATGTAGTGGGCCAGACCCGGGTGCTTCGGATGCTCCATGAAGAGCGGCTCGAGAATCGCCGCGGCTTTCAATTGCTGAACGTACTTTTTGTCTGTCGCGAGCGCGGTCTGGGTGATCGCAAGGGCGTAGAAAATCCGCGCCTCCATGTCGCCTGGATGCTCCGCGACCAGCCGCTCCATGCTCTTTTCGTAGGCGAGCGTCCGTGCACGCTGCGTAGACGCGGCGCCGTCGGTAAACAGTTCCGCTGCGGCCGCGATGTATGCGCGCTCCCGTGGTGTGGGGGACCCGGCGCTCGCCGCACGCTGGATTGCCGCGCGCCCGAGCTCAATCTGCTGGGGAGACCGGAGTCCGGCGAAGGGATTTCCCCATCGGCTGAGCGCGACGCCCCAGTGGGCGATCGCACAGGAGGGATCTTTGGCGGCGACGCCCTCGAATGCCGCGATCGCCTGCGCGAACCAGAAGGAATGCAAGAGCGCGACGGCACGGTTGAAGTCCTGCCGCAGCGCCGGCGCGCACGACGTCACGAAGCTGACGTTCGCGCTGCCGGTCAGGTCATCGCCGCCGGCGGCATGTTCATGCTGACGGGCGGACGGGAACGCCGGAATCGTGAGAGTCAACGCCAGGAGCGTGGGAATCAACTTCATATCAACCTCCGCGATTCGGAGCGGTACCCTACCACATGCTCCGTAACTTACGTGCGACGTTGACGCGGGCTTTGCCCGCGGAGCGCGTGTGGCCCGTCTGGTCCACCTCGTCGGGCCAGGTGATGGCGTCGAGCTTTGCCATGACGGTGGCGGTCAAAAACCGGCTCTTCGCGCCGTATACATGCCGGTCGCCATTCTTCGGCTGGTTGGTGACGTAGTACTTCAGCGGCGCAATGAGATGGAGGTCGTTCTTGGCGCGGGTCATCGCCACGTAAAGCAGCCGCCGCTCTTCTTCAATCTGCTCGGACCGGCCCGTCGAAAATTCCGACGGAAAGTTGCCATCGGCGACATTCAGGATGAAAACGGTATCCCACTCCTGGCCTTTTGCGGAGTGAACCGTCGAGAGGATCAGGTAATCCTCGTCGAGATACGGCACCCCTGAGTTGTCGCCGGATGCGGCGGGCGGGTCGAGCGCCAGCTCGGTCAGGAACTGATCGCGCGTGGCGAACTGCTGCGCGAGGCGCTCGAGCTGAATGAGATCGCCCAGGCGCACCTGCGCGGAATCGTAGATGCGTTCGAGATGCGGCTCGAACCATTCGCGCGTGCGTGCCACCTGCCCCTGCCAGGGCCCCTCGGCCACGGCCAGGCCAACCATCAGATCCGCGAACGGCGCCCACGCCTCGGCCAGGGCTGCAGGCGGAACGAACTCCCTGAACGCCATCCACGAATAGCGAGAGTGTTCGAACCGTGCCACGAACTGCTCAGCTGTCGAGGGCCCCATTCCCGGCAGCAGCTGCAGCGCGCGGAACGCGGCAATCCTGTTCTTCGGGTTGTCGGCCCAGCGCAGGACCGCGAGCATGTCCTTGACGTGCGCCGCTTCGAGAAACTTCAGCCCGCCGTACTTGACGAACGGAATATTCCGGCGCGTCAGCTCGAGCTCGAGCGCATCGCTGTGATGCGAGCTTCTGAAGAGGACTGCCTGGCGCCGCAGCGGCACGCCGGCCTCGCGCGTTTCGAGCACCCGCGCGACGACATATTCGGCTTGGGCCTGGTCGTCGGCAACCGTCACGTAGCGGGGCTGATGGCCTGCCCCCCGTGTGGTACGCAACACCTTCCTGTACTGCCGCGCACCTTCTGCGATCAGCGCGTTCGCGGCGTCCAGCACACCCTGCGTCGAACGGTAATTTTCTTCAAGGGTGATGACCGCGGCCGGCGCACCTGTTTCGTGCACGTACTGCTGCGGAAAGCCCAGGATGTTGTCCACCGTGGCGGCGCGGAACGCGTAAATCGCCTGCGCGTCGTCGCCGACAACCGTGACGCCGGCTCCTGTCCGCCGCAGGAACTTGAGGATCTCGGCCTGCAACACGTTGGTATCCTGGTATTCGTCCACGAGAATGTGATCGAACTCCCCGCTGATGTCGGCCGCGAGCAGGTCGTCGCACATCATCGCGTGCCAGTAGAGCAGCAAGTCGTCGTAGTCGAGGGCCTGGTTCGCGAGCTTCTTGTCCACGTATGCGCGGTATAGCTGCGTCAGCTGCGATTCCCATTCCGCGCACCATGGAAACAGCGAATCGAGCGTCTCGGCGAGCGGGCGCTGCGTGTTGACGCGGTGCGAGTAGATCGCCAGGCACGTGTCCTTGCGCGGGAACCGTTTTTCGGATTTCGACAGACCGAGCTCGTGCCGCAGCACATCGATCAGGTCGGCGGCGTCGCCGCGGTCGAGCACGCTGAAGCTCGCGTCGAGGCCGACTGCCGGCGCGTGCCGGCGGATGAGGCGGTTGGCGATGGAATGAAACGTGCCGGACCAGGGGAGGCGGACGGGATGGGGGTCAAGGTTCCGGGTTCCGGTTCCGAGTGCGTGTTCCGAACTTGGAACCGGAACCTGGAACGTGGAACCCAGGATGCGCTGCGTGCGTCGCGTCATTTCGAGCGCGGCGCGGCGCGAAAACGTCAGCAGAAGGATGCGCTCGGGCTTGGCCCCCGCCAGCACGAGATGCGCCACGCGATGCGCAAGCGTGTTGGTTTTGCCGGTCCCGGCGCCCGCGATGATCAGGAGCGGCGCCGAACCGAACTGCGCGGCCTCCTGCTGCTTGAGATTCAGACGATCGGGCGCCGAAACGGTGCTCACAGAGGAACTATAGGAGATGCAGCGGCTCGGGTACATCCTAATTTTCGGTTTCGTTTCGCGTGCTTCGCCGGAGAGGCCGTTCGGGCCGGAAACCTCCCCAACCCGGGTCAATCTCGGCAACCCCAAAAGGCTTGCTCCCTAGGCTCAATCGCCGTATCTTTCTCATTTCGCACGACAGTTTCCGGAGGAGTGAAATGGCTGAAACAAAGCTCGTCGGCCAGAACTACGAGACGCCCGACATCCGCGCGAAAGTGACCGGCCGCGCCAAATATTCCGAAGACTTTCGGGCGCCCGGCATGTTGTTCGCGCGTCTGCTGCTCAGCCCCTATTCGCACGCGAAGATTCGCAGCATCGACACCAGCGCCGCGATGGCGATTCCGGGCGTCAAGGCCATCCTGTTGCCCGAGGAAGTGCCGGGTCCGAAGGATCAGGTCAACGACATGGGCCAGACGCTTCGCGCCAATCCCTACAGCGAGCGCGCGCTGGCCAATGAGCCGCTGTACCAGGGTGAACCGGTACTCGCAGTGGGCGCCGTCGACGAAGCTACCGCTGTCGAAGCGATCGAGAAGATAAAGATCCGGTGGGACGTGCTGCCGTTCAACGTCGATCCTGTCGCGACGCTGCGTCCGGGTGCGGCGACGGCGCGCGTCGAAGGCAACGTATGGGTTCGGCCGGCAGGGCAGCCGGGCCAGCCGCCGCCGCTTCCCGAAATCAAAGACTTGAAATGGACCGATGAGCAGTTCGCCGAATACAGCGAAGGCAAGCTGCCGATGGGTGAGTTCACCGATCCGACGTGGTCCTACGGCGATGTCGATGCCGGCTTCAAGAAAGCCGCGCTGGTGCTCGACGAGACCTTCGTTACGCCCAACACCAGTCATCAATGTCTCGAGAGCCGTTCGTGCATGGCCTACTGGCAGAACGGCAAGCTGCACATCCATCTCTCGACGCAGAGCACCATCCAGACCGTGAACTCGATCGCCCGCTGGCTCAGCCTCGAGCCGACCGACATCGTGCTGATCGGCGAATATTGCGGCGGCGGCTACGGTAGCAAGGCCACCGGCTCGGTCACCGACATCATTCCGGCGCTGCTGGCGAAGAAGACCGGCACGCCCGTGATGATGCGCTTGAGCCGCGAAGACGAGCATGCCGTCGGCCGCGCGCGGCCGGCGTTCTACGCGCGCACCAAAGTCGGTTTTGCGAAAGACGGCCGCATCACCGCGGTCGACATGTTCACGGTCGTCGAGGGAGGACCCTACGGGCCCGGCGGCGACGGGAACTCGGCCAGCCGCTACGCGTCACTGATGTTCCAGCCCGAGGCGATGCGGTGGAGAGGCATCACGGCGATTACGAATACGCCGCCTCGCGGCGCGCAGAGCCAGCCGGGCGGCATGCAGGGGATCACCATTCTCGAGCCGATCCTGGCAAAGGCGGCACGGAAGCTCGGCGTCGATCAAGTCGAAATCCGCAAGATCAATTCACCCGAAGGCAAGGCCCGCTTCGGTCCGCCGAACGCCGCCGGCAACCGCACCTATACGACGAGCTGCTTCCTCAAAGAATGCCTCGACAAGGGCGCCGCCGAATTCCGGTGGAACGAGCGCAAGACGAACAGCGGACAGCGGAACGGCTCGAAGGTGCGGGGCGTGGGTGTCGCGGTCAGCGGATTCGTCGGCGGCTCGGTTGGGTTCGACGGCATGTTCATCATCAAACCGGACGGGCGGATGTACGCGCACACCGGCATCGGCAACCTCGGCACCGAATCGATGGCCGACTGCCAGCGTGTGGCCGCCGAGATGATCGGCATGCCGTGGGAAAAAGTGGAGGTCATCTGGGGCGACACGTCGAAGCATCTTGCCTGGAGCTGCGTCTCGGGCGGAAGCCAGACGATCCACGCGCACACACGCTCGTCACATGCGGCGGCGATGGACGCCATACGCAAGCTGCAGCTGATCGCGGCGAAGGATCTCGGCGGCAGGCCCGAAGACTACGTCGTCGCGAATGAGCGCGTCGCGCGCAAAGGCGGCGGAGGCGGCATGACGCTCGCGAAGGCGGCGCAGCGGGCGATCGAGCTCGGCGGCGAATTCGACGGCCATGAGCTGCCGAAAGACATCAACGCCGTGACCCGCCGCTCGGCGACCGCGCTTGCCGGCCAGGGGTTGATGGCGGTTGCCAAGGACAACTACAAGCGCGACGGCGCGACGTATTCGTTCGTCGCGGCGTTTTCCGAAGTTGAAGTGGACGTCGAAACCGGCGTGTATCACATCCTCGACTACCACATGGTGGCCGACGTCGGCACCGTGATTCATCCTCGCGCGCTCGGCGGTCAGATTCTCGGCCGTTCGATTCTTGGCATCGGCCACGCCATCGGGCACAAGTGGGTGTACGACCAGCGCTATGGTGTCGCGCTGGCGAAGCGGTTCTATCAGAACAAGCCGCCGACGATCCTCGACCTCCCCGTCAACATGGGTTGGTCGGCGGTCGAGTTGGCGGATCCTGAAACGCCGGTTGGCGCCAAGGGCATCGGCGAGCCGCCTGTTGCGGCCGGGACGTGCGCGGTGTTGAACGCCATCTCGGACGCGCTGGGCGATGAAGTGTTCCGTCGCGCGCCGGTCAATCCTGACGGACTTCTCGTCTCGCTCGACGCAGGGAAGTTCGTCGGTCTGCCGCTGACCGCACACGTGTAATCACACCGCGCGAATGGTTGTTGCCAAAAGGGGTCGGCTGACGCCGGCCCCTTTTCTTTTGTTCCTCTCCTCGCTGGTTCCTCCTGCGACGAGCCGCCGCCGCCGGCCTCCGTCACTCCCGGTTCGCAGCAGCAGATTCAGTGGGAGACCAGACGCGTGAAAGGCGCTGCCGAGGGCGGCTCGCTGAAGGTGGTCATTCACAGCGCAATCAGCGGCAGGCCGCTGACGGCGCCGGTGATCGATCACACGGGAGAAGGAAAAGGGACGGCGTACGTCAGCGAAGAACCAAGAGTGTTCTTCGCCAACGTCATCTCGCAAGGCGTCGACTGGAAGATCTCGGTTTCCGAGCGCGTGCGTTAACCCGCCATTTTCAGCGGCGGCCGCCTGTCGAGCGACCATCCGGCGGATCGCCATCCGCAGCGCGAACATTTCAGCGCGAGCTTTCCCGCACTCAGGTCGAGCTCTTCCCGATGGCCGCCCATCCGGCAGGGCAGTTGTCTGAAAACCTTGCAGACGGCGTTCAGCGTGACATCCGGAGTAACAGGAGACACGCGAAAGATGATGCGTACTTTCATACCGTTGCACACCTCCGCACGGATTGGCGCGGCCTCCAGGGCCTCGTGGCACGGTGATGAGCAATCCCCCCGCCACCAGGCGGAAGGCATTGCCCGCAGATGCACGGTCTATCGGCGCACGGCTGTGCAATCTGTACAGCAGTCGGGAAAATCGGGGTCGGGTGCGATTTTTACGAAAACCGTAAAAATCGCACCCGACCCCGATTTTCTACAGCTCGCGGAGGGCGACCGGGATGGGAAGCCTGGCGGCGCGGATCGCCGGGAACAGCCCGCCGATCAGCCCCATGAGCAGGGCATAGAACAGCCCCATCGCCAGCAGTTCCGGTGTGACGCGAAACGCGAAGGCGACCTGGCTGAACGTCTGAAAGTTCATCGTCGAGGTTTGATACCCGTTGAACGCGAGAAACGCCGCCGCCCCGCCTATCGCCCCGCCGATCAATCCCAGCACCATCGATTCGACCAGCACTGACACGAGCACGGAACCGGTGTTGAAACCGAGCGCGCGCAGCGTGGCGATTTCACGGGCGCGCGTCGCCACGGCCGTGTACATCGTCAGAATCGCGCCGAAGATCGCGCCGATTCCCATCAGCGCCGCGATGCCGAACCCGATCGTGCGGATCAGCCGGGTCAGCGCCTGCGATTGGGTCGCGTAATATTCGTTCTCGCGGCGTATCGACACGTTCAGCTGCGGGTTCGACGTGAGCCAGTCGCGGAACGCCCCGTATGCGTCACGCGAATCGAGCTGCGCGAGGAGAGATTGATAGGTGTTGCCGCGGCGGTATGCGCCCTGCAGCGTTCGCGCGTCGATCCAGATTTCGGTTTCGGGAACACCGCCATCTGCTTCGAAGATCCCGACAACCTGCCAGCGGTTCTGACCGGACTCAACGGTCTCGCCGATCGTCAGGTTGACGAACTGCCCGCTCGCGCCGCGTCCGGCGATCACCTCGTTGGTCCCGAACTGCAACATGCGTCCTTGGACGATCGAGAACTCTTTCCGCAGCGACACGCTCTCCGGCACGATGCCGCGCACCGGCACATTGGCGGGCGCGTCGGGCGTCACTTTTTTCGGCAAGTCGATGATCACCATCAATTCCGCGGCGGCTTGCGCCGATCCGCCGTCCCGCCGAATCCCCGGTGCCTGCTTGATGACGTCGACATCCGGCCCGCTGAGTCCGCTGGTCATCTCGCTGTCGGCGCCGCTGCGAAGCACGAGAGCCCGATCGGGCGAACCGGTGCCCTGCATCGCCGCCTGAAACCCTGCGGCAATCGACAGCACCGACACGAACACGACGACAACGCCTGCGATGCCGACGATGGCCACGGCCGATGAGCTCAGCCGGCCGGGAATGGTGCGGATATTCAGCGAAAGCACCGCGAGCGTTTGCGACAACCACCGCATATTGTTAGTCGCGGGGGCCCCCCGCCCCGCTCCACGCCGCTCGCTTGCGGGGCCCCATTGCCCCGCGCCGCTCGCGGCTCTTCATACGCGCCTCAGCGCATCGGTGATTTTCAGGCGCATGGCCGCGATCGCGGGCATGACGCCTGCAAGCACGCCCATCATCACCATCAGCCCCACGCCGATGATCAGGTCCCGCGTCGGCAGCGCAAAAATCGGCAGCAGGCCGTTGGTCGGGTCGCCGCCCTGCACGAACAGCCACGCGAGCCCCAGGCCCAGCAGACCGCCTGTGAAGGCGATGAAAAGCGATTCGAGCAGCACCAGGACGAGAATCAAGGGATCGGGGAACCCGAGCGTTTTCAACACCGCGAGCTCGCTGGTGCGCTCCCGGACCGATTGCGCCATCGTGCTGGCGGCAACGAGCCCGAACATGAACAGCACCGTGGACGAGATCGCGATCATGATCGTGCCGATGTCGCCGATCTGTTTGGCGAACCCCTCGACGAATCCCTTTTCGGTCGTGGTCTTGGTTTCCGCCGACGAATTGGCGAACATCTCGTCGAACGCATGGGCGAGATCGACTGCCTGGTCCGGGTTCGCGATCTTCACGACGTACCAACCCACCAGGCCCTGCCCCTGCGCGCGGTTCTCGTCCAGGTAGTCGTACCTGAAGAACAGCTGCGTCTTGTCGACGGCGTCGCCGCCGTCGTACACCCCGACGACGTTGAACTCCCAGGTAGTGCCGCCGCCTTTGGGGAGCCAGATGGGCGCCGTCAGCGGAACCTTGTCGCCGATCTTCCAGCCGAACCTGTCGGCCAGACTGCGTCCGATGATCGCCCCTTGCCGATCCGCGAGCCACGCCTCGGCCTGCGCCGGGGGGATCACGAACTCCGGGTACGTCTTCATGAACGGCTCCGGCTCGACGGCGATGTTCGCAAAAAAATTCGACGGGTCCTGATAGATGCCGCCGAACCACGTCTGGTGCGAGGCGATCTCGACCCCCTTGGTCTGCTGCAGCCGCGCCTGATACGAAACCGGTAGCGGCATGATGAGACTCACCTTGTGAATCAGCACCAGACGATCGGCGCCGGCGATCTCGACGCCAAACGAGAAGGAATACCTGATGGTCATCAGGATCCCGAACAGGATGAAGGCGATGAAGATCGACAGAAGCGTGAAGACCGTCCGGAACTTCCGCCGCCAGATGTTCTTCCAGATCATCGGCAGGAACTTCATGATGTCTCCCGCATCAGGACGCCCTTCTCGAGGTGAAGCGTACGCCGCGCCCGCTCGGCGGCATGGGGGTCGTGGGTCACCATGACGATCGTCTTGCCATGATCGCGATTGAGCGTCTGCAGAAGGTCGAGGATCTCGTCGCCCGCCTTGCGATCGAGGTCGCCTGTCGGCTCGTCGCACAGCAGCAGGGTCGGATCGGTCACCACCGCGCGGGCGATGCCGACGCGCTGCTCCTGCCCTCCGGACAGCTGCCGTGGATAATGGCGCGCCCGTTCGGCAAGGCCGACGATCTTCAAGGCGATGCCGGCGCGTTTCTTCCGCTCGGCCTTCGACAGGTTTGTGAGCAGCAGCGGCAGCTCGACGTTCTTCTCGGCGGTGAGCACCGGCAGAAGGTTGTAAAGCTGGAACACGAAGCCGATATTTCGCGACCGCCATCTCGAGAGCTCGCCGCCGCGGAGCTGGCTCACGTCGACGCCATCTACTTCGACGGCGCCGCCCGTGGGGGCGTCGAGTCCGCCGATGAGGTTCAGGAGCGTCGTCTTGCCCGACCCCGAGGGCCCCATCAGCGCGAGAAAATCCCCTTTCGGGATATCGAGGTTGACGCCTTTCAGGACGTCGATGCGCTCGCTGCCGCGCGTGAAGTATTTGTGGACGTCCCTGACGCGGACCAGTGCAGTGTCTGCCATGATTTTGTGCGGCGGCCCTAACGGGCTGCGCTGCCGATTCGTCGCGCAGGGCTTCAGCCCTGCTGCTAACGCGGTACTACGAGAGCACCGGCCGAAAGTTCCGGTGGCGGCGATGCGACGACGCGCTCGCCGGTGTTCAGACCCGCCTTTATCTCAACGCGGTCGCCGTCGGCGCCGGCAGTCGTCACCCCCCGGCGATCAACTCGATCGTTGACGAGGACGAACACATACGACTGCTTGCCATCGGTCCGGATCGCGTTCTTCGGGACCAGCGTCACCGGGCGCATGCTGACCGGCTCACCCTCATCGTCACGGAGAAATGTCACCTTGACGCCCATGTCGGGAAGGATCCTCGGGTCCAGCTCGACAAAACCGATCCGCACCAATACGGTCGCTTTCTGCCGGTCGGCCGACGGGATGGTGGTGATCACCTGCGCGGGAATCTGCCAGTCGGCGTAGGCGTCGAGTGCGGCGGTGACACGCTGCCCCGGCTTTACCCGGTTGATGTAGCTCTCATTCACGTCGACTTCAATCTCGAGCGAGGCCATGTCGACGATCGTGCCGATGCCCGTGCGGGTGAATCCGCCCCCTGCCGACACGGGCGACACCATTTCGCCGGGCTGCGCGTCTTTCGAAATCACCACACCGCTGAACGGCGCGCGAATGACCGTGCTATCGAGATTCGTGCGCTCGAGCGCCACCTGGCGTTCGGCGACGCGAACCTGCTCGCGCGCGGCGTTGATGCGCGCTTCGAGCGATTCCACGGCCGCGCGCGCGGCATCGACTTCCGCTGCGGTCGAATAGCCGACCCCGACCAGTTTCGTGACGCGGGCCAGATTGATGCGCGCTTCGTTGAGGCGTACTTCGCTTTCGCTGACGTTCTGGCGTGCGGCCTCGGCCTGCGCCAGAGCGAGCGACACCGCCGCGCGCTGTGTTTCGCTGTCGAGGCGGGCGAGAATCTGGCCTTCTGTCACCGCCATCCCTTCCTCGATATTCACCTCGATGACCTTCCCGGTGATTTTCGAGGACACGGTTGCGCGGCGCCGTGCGGTGACATACCCGGTCGCATTCAGCACCGACGCCTGGGTTCCCGCCTGGCGCTGTGTGACGGTAATGATCTCAACCGGGATGGGCCGTTCCCGCGACATCCACCACCAGGCGCCCGCACCGGCGCCAGCCACCACGAAAAGGAGGAGCAGCCAGCCGATCCATCGCCGGCCGGTGACGAGTGTCCGGTTCTCGATCCAGACGGAGCGCGGCGAGGTCTTGTTTCAAGTCAGCCATGCAATAGGTGATGGATTCGGGGAAGTTGGCGCTCTATATGCTAGCTCATCAGGATAACAGACGATGTCAGCCGCATTCCTGTTCGACATAGACGGCACGCTGATCGATTCAGTCGATTTGCACGCCGAAGCATGGCAGCGAGCGCTTGCCCATTTCGGCTTCGACGTGCCGTTCGAAGCTGTACGGTCGCAGATTGGGAAAGGGGGCGACCACTTAATCCCCGTGTTCGTGCCCGCCGATCAACTCGAGCGGCTCGAGGACGACATCGAAAAGTATCGGAGCGAGCTGTTCAAGCGGGAGCATCTGCCACGGGTCAAGCCGTTTCCGCGCGTGCCCGACCTCTTCCGGCGAATACGGGAGGACGGTCACCGCATCGTCCTCGCCTCGTCTGCCAACGCCGAGGAAGTCGAAGAATACAAGAAGATTGCCGGTATCGCCGACCTCGTCGACGGCGCAACCTCGAGCAGCGACGTGGATTGTTCCAAACCGTGTCCCGACGTGTTCGAGGTCGCTGTCGATAAGGTGAAGGTCGAGCCTGAGCGAGCCGTCGTCGTGGGCGACACGCCGTACGACGCCATCGCCGCGTGGCGCGCACACCTGAGAACCGTCGCCGTCCTTTGCGGCGGGTTTCCCGAGCAGGATCTCCTTGCGGCAGGCTGCGTGGCCATCTATCGGGATCCCGAGGACCTGCTCGACCACTACCACGACCTGCGCGCGCTGGTTACGCCCGTCCTGCGAACTCCCTAGTTTCGGTGTGCACGCGCACCTTTTCGCCGATTTTGATGAAGAGAGGCACCTGAATCTCGAGCCCTGATTCGAGAGTGGCGGTTTTTGTGACGCTCCCGCTGGCCGTATTTCCCCGCACGCCTTCTTCCGTGTCGCGCACGGCCATTTCGACGTGAGGCGGAAACTGCACGCCGATTGGATTTCCGTTGAACTTCTGCACCTGCACGATGAGGTTGTCGATGAGCAGCAGGCGGTCGTCACCGAGCAGTTCGGGGCGCAGCGTGAGCGTCTCGTAGGTCTCCTGGTCCATGAAGTTCAGGCCGGTGCTGTCGGCGTAGAGATACGCCGCGTCGACCATCACGAGGTCAGGCTCGCCGAACTTCTCGCCGGCCTTGAACGTCTTGTCGAAGACCGCGCGGGTCACGAGGTTCCGCATTTTTATGCGGACGAGCGTCTGGCCGCCGCGCGCGGTCGGCCTCGACACTTCCACGTCGAGCACGTGATACGGCGCGCCCTCGTATTCGAAATACATCTTCCGCTTGATATCGATTGCTTCGATCAACGATGCCATTGCGATGAATTTTAACCCTTTACAGTGAAGCCCTTTTTCGTGAGGTAATCGCGTACCCGGTCGCGCAACTCACCCTGCAGTTCGACGGTGTTGTCCGCAACCGCGCCGCCGGTGCCGCAGGCGCGCTTCAATTCCTGCGCGAGATCCTTGAGGAACGTCTCGTTGTTCGGCAGATCGTAGACCACAGTGACGGTCTTGCCGCCCCGGCCCTTCTTCTCCATGCGCAGCTTGGCGACGATACGCCCGGGCACCGTCTCCTTCGCCTGCGTCTGGCTGCATTTGCAGTCTTTCACCGGCCAGCCACAGCCTGGACACACCTTGCCGATCCCGGTGGAATACACGATGCGCCCGTCGCCCATTGGTGGCTAGTATGCCGTGTTTTCGTTTTTCCTTTTCGGCCGCGTCGTGCCCGCGCTAGTATCCCCTGCCCGCCGTAGCGCGCAGTGCGACGGCGGGCGAACTGGAGGATTCATGACGACGCCTACATCGCCGGCGAGCGAGGCCCCGAAAGATCTGGAAGGGTTTCTCGACTTCTATCTCGTGAAGAAGGCTCCGTTTCAGATTCCTGACAACGGCCGGGAGATGATCGTCAAGTTCGGGCCGTGGATCTCGGTCGTCCTGCTGATCCTGACGCTGCCGCTCCTCCTGTTCGCCCTCGGTCTCGGCACGATTCTCATTCCGTTCGGCGGCCTCGGATATGCGACCGGCTTCGGCGTGCTCACGATTTTCGTGATCGTGGAAATCGGCTTATTGATCGCGGCGCTTCCGGGCCTGTTCAACCGCAAGATGTCGGGCTGGCGCCTGCTGTTCTATTCGCAGCTCGTCAGCATCGTCTACAACGTGCTGAGCGGCAACATCGTCGGCGGTCTGCTCTTCGGCCTCATCGCGCTCTATATTCTGTTTCAAGTGCGGCCCTTGTATCACGCGTAGGCGCCCCATGCGCGTCCGTTTCTGGGGCGTTCGCGGGTCGGTCCCGTTCGCGACGGCGGCGTCGATCGGCTACGGCTGCAATACGCCGTGCATCGAGCTCGTCGACCCGGCAAGCGGACGCCGGCTCATCCTCGACGCCGGTTCGGGCATCGTCGGCGCCGGCGACACGCTTCACGACGTCGCACACATCCCGATCGTTCTCACCCACTACCACTGGGATCACGTTCAGGGCTTCCCGTTTTTTGCGCCCTTGTACCGTTCTGGCGCAGAGGTACAGGTCTGGTCGCCTGCGCTTGGCCGTGAGTTCGCGGAGGTGGAGACCATTTTCGAAGCGCCCTTTTTTCCGGTGCCCTACGACAGGCTGCCGTCGCGTCCGGTGATTCAGACGATCCGCGGAGGGCAGCTGCAGATCAACGGGTTCGAGGTGTCGACACAGCCGCTGAATCATCCCGGCGGGGCGCTGGCATATCGCATCGCTGGGGCGTCGGGTGACTTCGTTTATGCGACGGATCATGAGTTCGGCAATCCGGACATCGATCTCGCGCTCGCCCACTTTTCACGCGGCGCGCGGGGGATCGTCCTCGATGCCCACTTTACGCCTGACGAAACACCGTCGCACAAAGGATGGGGCCACAGCGACTGGTCGCAGTGCGCGAGGTTCGCATCGCAATGCGGCGCGAAGCGCCTGTGGCTCTTTCATCACAAGCCGGGGCGGTCAGACGATGAAGTGGCGAACATAGAGCTGGCTGCACAGGAGCTGTTCAAGAACACACGCGCGGCGAAGGAAGGGGAGGAGTTCGATGTATAAGGAGGAACGAAAATCGAGAAACGAAAAGAGAATTCTTGCCACGGTCGTTGCTGCAGTGCTCGTAATCGCCGCGGGTGCGATCGAGCCGGCGACTCGCGCGCAGACGCCGACCGAACGATGGGTCGGTACCTGGTCGACAGCACTCGTCGGGCGTCCGCAGACACCTCCGATGCCGGGCCCTCCTGGCCCTGCTCCCTTCATGCGAAACGCGTGTCCGGCGCCGCCCGCGCCGGCAACGCCGCCGGCTGCGCCGCCCGCGGGAGGTACGTTCGGGCCGCAGCCGTTCATTCACTTCACGAATCAGACGCTCCGCCAGATCGTGCGGATCAGCCTCGGCGGACCGAGGTTGAGGGTTGTGTTGAGTAATGCGTTCGGCGCCGCGCCCATTACTATCGGTGCAGCCCACATCTCGCTGCGTGACAAGGAAGACGCCATTCAAGCTGCGCAAGGACGTCCTGTGACTTTCAGCGGGCGCACCACCGTAACCATTCCGGCAAACGCGATTGTCTACAGCGATCCGGTGGCGCTTAGCCCGCCCCCGTTGGCAGACGTCGCGATCGATCTGTACCTCCCCGGCACGACCAACACCGCGGCGCCGCTGACGATGCACGGCTCGTCGTTCCAGACGTCGTATATCTCAGAAACGGGCAATCACGCGGGCGTGCCGAAGCTGCCAACGATCGGGACGGTTCGCAGCTGGTTTCTCCTCTCACGACTCGAGGTGGACGTTCCTGATGCCGCCGGCGCCATCGTCGCGTTCGGCGATTCCATCACCGACGGCGCCTCATCGACGCCCGATACGAACAGCCGATGGCCGGACGTGCTGGCGAGGCGGCTACTCGCGTCCCAATCGCTTCGTAAGATCGGAGTGCTGAACGCCGGCATCGGCGGCAATCGCGTGCTCAGCGAAGGCGCGTATGGCGCGGGTGTCAACGCGCTCGCCCGGTTCGAGACCGACGTGCTGAGTCACGCGGGCGTGACGCACGTCATCGTGATGGAAGGGATCAACGACATCGGAAACGCCCGGCAGAATCCAACTCCCAGTGCCGACGACCTCATTGCTGCGCACAAGCAGTTAATCGTGCGGGCTCGCGCGAAAGGTGTGAAGATCCTTGGCGCGACGCTCACGCCATTCTGGGGGGCTGGGGCCTATACGGAGGCCGGCGAAGCGAAGCGTCAGAAGCTGAACGAATGGATCCGGACCGGTAAGGCGTATGACGGGATCGTCGACTTCGACGTGGCCACTCGCGATCCGAGCGATCCCAAAAAGCTGTTGGCCGCGTACGATTCGTGCGACCACCTGCACCCAAATGATGCGGGTTATAAGGCGATGGGAGAAGCCATCGACTTGAACTTGTTCAACGAAGAACGAAAAAGGACGAACCAATAGAGCTTCCCGACCATATCGAAGAGCATCGCGACGAGCGGTGGTGCCGCGACGAGACGAGGCGGGTGGACACCGTCGAGGCTGCCGAACGATTCGTCGAGAACGTTGGTTTTGCCGCCGGGTTCGTTGATTCACGCCGTCCAGGACCGTCGCTCTATGTCGCGGTCTGCGGGCGGCGCGATGCGGTGCTGCCGAGGAATGTCCAGAAAGATCCGGAGACCTCGCTGACGTGGGAACTGAAAGACGAAATCATGGGACGCGGCAAGATGTATTACGCCAAGCTGGCCCGCGGCAAGCCGATGTTCCTCGCGCCGCGCATGATTCCGCACTTCCACGCTGTATGGGGAATGCGGCGCTCGGAAGAAAAGCAGCGGCTCAGCGGGCACGCCCGCGCCATTCTGAAGGCGTTGCGCAAGGAATGGGAAATGGGCACAGCGGACCTTCGCGCGGAAAGTGGCATCAAGGATCGCGCCGCGTTCATGCGCGGTCTGGACGAGCTGCAGCGCGCGATGATCGTGATTCCGACGGCTGCCGCCTATGCGCCGAAGTTTACCTACATCTGGTCGCTCGGCGTTGATCGCTTTCCAAGCGAACTGGCCAAGCGCGTAAATCGGGAGACTGCTCTGCGCGAGATTGCGCGATGCTTTCTGAAGGGTGCCGCTATGACGATCCCGGGCGAGCTGGCACGGGTGACCGGCCTTTCGCGGCCCGACGCGGGACGGGGAAACCTTGCATTGGTCGCCGAAGGGTATGCCACACTGCTCGAACGCGGCGTGTACACGTTGGAGCGTCTTCATGATGCGTAGACGCATCGCGGTTCTTGTGCTGGCAGCGTTGCTCGCCGCGGCTGCCGTTGCGCATGCAGATCCGACAGACGATTACGTCAACGCGCAGCTGGATGCATTCGATCTGCCGGGGCTTTCGCTGGCCGTTGTCAGGAATGGCACGATCGTCAAAGCCGCCGGCTACGGCCTGGCCGATCGCGAACGCCAGATTTCGCCCACACCCGACACGGTCTACAAAATCGGCTCGGTCAGCAAGCAGTTCATCGCCAGCGGAATCATGATGCTGGTGCAGGAGAAGCGGCTCCGCCTCGACGATCGGATCAGCAAATACCTCGACAAGACGCCGTCATCGTGGGCACCGATTACGATTCGGCAGCTGCTCAGCCACACATCAGGCCTCGTCCGCGAGTCGCCCGCGTTCAGCCCCTCGAAGGACCTGAGCGACGCAGAGTTGATCAGTGCCACGCACGCGGTGCGGTTGCGTTTTGCGCCGGGATCGAAGTGGGAGTATTCCAACATCGGCTACGTCGCCCTTGCCGAGATCATTCGTCGTGTCATGGGCCGGCCGTGGACGGAAGTCCTGAGCCAGAAAATTTTCGCGCCCGCAGGGATGGATGCCACGCTCCCGACGAACACGACCGCGGCCGTTGTGAATCGCGCCGTCGGATACACGGGACGCAACAACGAGCGCAAAGCCGACGACTGGGTGGCGCTCCGCGCCAGCGGTGCGTATCTCTCAACGGTCCTGGACCTGGCGAAGTGGGAGGCGCAGCTCTGCGCGGACGAGATGCTTAGCAACGCCGAGAAGCGCGAGATGTGGACCAGGATTCGACTGTCCGATGGGTCATCGGATCCCTATGGGTTGGGCTGGCATATTGACTCGGGGCACCGCGGACGCCGCCGAGTGTGGCACGGCGGAGGGCTACCGGGATTTACATCACATTTTGTCCGCTATCTTGACGACGGCCTCACGGTCATCGCGCTCTCCAATGGCGACGACTCGGACATGGGTGCGATCGCGAACGGCGTCGCCGCGCTATACCTGAAGTAGCCGCTCTCTATTTGTTGTTCGTTTTTCGTTGTTCGTTTTTCGTTTTTCGTTGAGCCCGCCTATATTACACAGCGTGCGAAAAGTTGCCGCGGGTCTGCTTGTCGGAGTATGCGCCGCGGCGATTGTGCTCGCCGCGACGAACTTCGAGGGCCTTCGTACCGTCGAGTTGAAGACCTACGACTGGCGGATGGCGCGCACGGCGAATCCGTCCACGGCCAGGAAAGACATCGCGCTCGTCGAAATCGACGAATATTCACTTCGTAATCTGCAGAAGCCAGCCGGCAGATGGCCGTGGCCTCGCGCGGTTCACGGCAGCCTCATCGAATATTTGAGCCGAGGCCGGCCCAAGCTCATCATCTACGACATCCTCTTCGCGGATGCGGACACGCGGACTGGATTTCCTTATGGTGGAGACATCTGGTCCGGAGAGGAATCGGACAAAGCGCTGGCGGATGCGGTCGAAAAAGCAGGCAACGTGCTCCTGGTTGCCGATGCGACGTTCACAGGGACCGCAGTTGATGAGCAGTCGTGGTCCTCGGAGAGCCACCGGCTGGACTCGCCGCTCATCTTCGAGCGCCGGGCGATCTTCGCACCGTATGAGGCGCTTGCCGATTCGGCCGTAGCCCTCGGGCACAATTTCTTTTCGCTCGATCCAGACGGACCGATTCGTCACACCGTTCCCTTCGTCAGAACCGGCGATCGCGCGATGCCGTCGCTGGGTCTGGCTGCCGCGCTGCACGCTGCCGGCATCAAGCCGGCCGACGTGCGCGTCGACGGCACGCTCCTGACGGTCGGCGACAGAGCGATTCCGCTGGAAGCTCGAACGATGAATACCGAGGAAGGCCCCAAGACCTTTCTATGGGGTCTGATCAATTTCCGTGGACCCGGCGTACATCCCTCCCGACTTCAAGAGCGGCCCGTATCCCAGGTTCTCCTTTTTCGATCTGCTCTATTCCGAGGAACAGATTCTCGCCGAGCAGAAACCGAACATCGATCCCTCCGTCTTCCGCGACAAGATCGTTTTTGTCGGCATGGGGGCGTCGGGTCTATACGATGCCTTCGAAACGCCGTTCGCCGGAGGACGCATGCCGGGGATTCAGGTGCACGCGTCGGTGACGGACGACTTCTTGTCGAAACGCTTCACGCGGCCCGAGTCGAAAGTTGTCCGAATCGCGCTCATCGCGGTCCTCGCGGTGGGTATCGGCGTCCTCTCGGTTCTGATTCCGGCCTGGTGGGCGGCTGCTGCGTACGGCGCGATTATCACCGCCTTCGTGCTCGTGGCGACGCGGCTGTTCGCAGATGGCCACTGGATCAACGTCACGCAGCCGACGCTCGCGGCGTCCGTGGCGCTGTTCAGCGGTGTGGGGTACCAATACTTCTTCGAAGGGCGCGAAAAACGGAAGATGAAGCGCCTGTTCGGCCAATATGTGTCGAAAGACGTCTACGAGCAGCTCGTCGCGAACCCGGACATGGCGCGGTTGGGGGGACAGCGGCGTCAGATGACGGTGCTGTTCTCCGACATCCGCGGGTTCACGACCGTGTCGGAGAGCGGGCAGCCGGAGGAAATCGTCGCCATCCTGAACGAATATTTCACGAGGATGGTCGAGATCGTGTTCGCTCACAAGGGCACACTCGACAAGTTCGTGGGCGACATGGTGATGGCGTTGTTCGGCGCCCCGCTGGACGATCCCGACCATGCGCGGCACGCAGTGGACGCCGCCCTGGAGATGATTCGTGAGCTCAACCGGCTGAACGAAAAGTGGACCGCCGAGGGACGTCCTGCCCTCGACATCGGCATCGGCATCAGCACGGGCCCGATGATCGCCGGCAATATCGGGTCGGAAGCGATCATGAGCTATACCGTGATCGGCGACGCGGTGAATCTCGGCGCGCGGCTCGAATCGCTGAACAAGCAATACGGCACTCGCATTATCATCAGCGAAGCTACTCGCGACGCCCTTCCGGACCGATATTTGTTCCGATCGCTCGGCGATGTCGTGGTGAAAGGCAAGACGAAGCCGGTCGCGATATTCGAGGTCAAGGAGAACCAGCCATGAAACAGCACGTAGTGTCCGGCTTTCGCCGGACGGTCATTCTTTCCTCGCTTCCATCGCCATCAGCAGCCCTGCTTCCGCCCAGCTGGGCGGCCTCATGAAGAAAGCGCAGCAGGCGCAGGAGCGCAAGCAGCAGTTCGACGATTTGAACATCACCGAGGCCGAAGAGATCGAGCTCGGCCAGGATGTCAGCCTGAAAATTCGTCAGCGGTTCGGCGTTGTCCAGGACGCCGCCGTGCACAAATACGTGACGCTCGTCGGCACCACGCTGGTCGAGCAGACGGCCAGGCCGAAACTCCCGTGGACCTTCATCGTGCTCGACACCGACGGCGTCAACGCCTTCGCGGCGCCAGGCGGATTCGTGCACATCACCCGCGGCGCGCTCGGCCTCATCAAGAGCGAATCGGAGCTCGCCGGCGTCCTCGCGCACGAGATTGCGCACGTCACGCAGAAACACACCGTCAACGCCATCCGCAAGAGCAAGGGCGTACAGATCGGCGCGGGCGAAACACTGTCGGACCGAACCGTGTTCCTCGATGCGCTGGCGAATCGCGTCTACGACATGGTCCTCGAAAACGCCTTCGATCGCGGTGACGAGCTCGACGCCGACAAGGAAGGCATTTTGATCGTGCAGAAGGCGTCGTACGCGGGGACCGGGTCTGTCAGAATTTCTGACGCATCTGGCCGCGCGCAACAAGGGTCAGGCGGAGCAGAACGGCTTGTTTGCGTCGCACCCGGAAACCGAGGAGCGCATCGCGCAAGTTGAAGCAGCTCGCCGGCGCCGAAGCCGGGCGCCGTCGTCGCGGCACGCTACGCGGCGACCATCAAATACCAGGCCTCCGATATCGCGAAGATTGCGACTGTCGTCGAAGGATCGGCCGGCGTCGCCGGGGGCGGCAAAGAGAAGCCTGAAGAGAAGAAGGCCGAGGAGAAAGAAGAAGGGCTTCGGGCTCGCAAATCTCACGAAGTCCGTCAGCTCGGGCAAAGGAGAGCAGCAGGTTGCCGCCTCCGGTGGCGCGCGCGGCGTGGGCGCCGACCGCCTCGCGAAGGGCGGCGACAATCCCAACCTCGTCAAGGTCGCGATCTCGCCGGGCGAGCTCAAGGCCTTCAAGCTGGGTATCGCCTAGCACGCGTGCCCACCAGCGTGCTCGTCGGCGTCGTATTGATGGTGACGTCGCTCGGCCTCGGCCGGGCGACGGTCAACCGTCATATCCGCGGCCGCCTCCTGCTCTCGGCGATGTTGTTCGCCGTCTACGCGCTGATTTCGAGCGGTCTCACCTGGTTTTCCCTTCCGCAGGACACCCGCGAGACCCTGCAGGCCATCAACCCGCTCCTCGTCCTGTTCGCCGCGATCAACCTGCTGGTCACCCTCTCGATCAATCCCTGGCGAACCGATCGTGTACCCGAGCGATTCCCCAACATCGTCCAGGACACGCTGGTCATCGCGCTGTTTGCGGTCGTGGCGACGTTGATTCTGCGCGACCGTGTGATGGCGACAACCGCCGTCGGCGCCGTCGTCGTCGGGCTCGCGCTGCAGGACACGCTGGGCAACCTGTTCGCCGGTCTCGCGATTCAGATAGAAAAGCCATTTCGTGTCGGCGACTGGGTGACGATCGGCGGCCACGACGGGATGGTGAGCGAGGTGACATGGCGCGCCACGAAGATCCGAACCAAGACCGGCAACTTCCTGGTGGTGCCGAACAGCGTGCTCGCCAGGGATACGATCACCAACTATTGCCTGCCGACTCGATCGATGCGACTCGAGGTCGAGGTCGGCGCCAGCTACGACGTCGCGCCCAACGTGGTGAAGTCGGTCATTCGAGAGGCGCTCAAGAGCGCGCTGGACATCTCGCGCGAACGTCCTCCGGAAGTATTGCTCGCGGCCTTCGGCGCCTCGGCGATTACCTATCGCGTGCGGTTCTGGGTGAGCGAATTCGACCCCGACGATCGTGCCGAAGACAACGTGCGCTCGTTGATCTATTACGCGCTCAAGCGGAACAACATCACGATTCCATACCCGATTCAGGTAGAGATGTCGGCGGACGAAGGCAGGCGTAGCTCCGGTGCGCGTCTCTGCCGAGGCAGATGCGCTTGCGCCGGTCAACCTGTTTTCCACCCTCACCGATGACGAGCGCGCGGGTCTCGTGGCGATCGCGCGGCGGGTCGTCTACGCAGCGGGCGAGGCGGTCGTGCGGCAGGGTGAAGCCGGCGGATCGCTCTTCGTCGTGCTTCGCGGCGAGGCGGCCGTTACACTCGCCAGCCGCCGGCGGGGAAGTGGCGCGGCTACGCGCCGGCGACGTCTTCGGCGAAATGTCGTTGCTGACTGGCGAAGCGCGAACGGCCACCGTGACGGCGATACGCGATTGCGATCTGCTCGAAATCGATGCGGAAGGATTCAGGCGCGCCGTGCTCGCAAACCCGGGCGTGCTCGAACGTATCACGGCCGTTGCGGCGACGCGCCGCGAGGAGATGGAGCGGCATCAGGAGGCACATGCGATGCCCGCTCCTGCAGTGGATACGCGGCAATCGCTGCTGCGCCGCGTCCGTCAGTTCCTGCGTCTGTAGCCCTCCTGTTATACTGGTTTCCCCTCAGCCGCGGCCTGCCTCAAAGGAGCTCAGCCTTCTGCGATGGGGCTGCCCTGGCACTCACGCACATTTTCGTATCTCGCCGTTCTGTGTGTCTTTGGACTCACGGTGTGGGCCGAGATCGTGCTCGACAGCCTGCCCGAGCGGATTACGATTTTCGCTTTTGCGCCCGCGACGGCATTCGCCTTCTGGCTGGTCAGTGTGCTGCCCGCGTTGCAGCGCGAGCGCGAGGCCCGGGCTGCCGCAGAACGCTCGGCCGCGCACGCGCGGCGCATCGCACAGTCCACCGCCGCAGTCGCGCAGGTAAGAACGCCGGCGGAAGCTGTCGAAGCAACCGTGCAGGAAGCGCTTCACGCGCTTTCGGCTGACGCTGCCACGCTGCTCATGTCGGGCGATGAGGGCGAGCAGCTTCGCGTCGTCCGGACGGTCGGCGGTGGCAGACAAACGGGATCGTTCGTCGAACTGGCCGGGCTTGCGGACACGTCTCCTGTGTCGCAGGCCGTTCGCAGGCTCGTACCCGTCTTCGTTCCGCGAAAATGGCAATGGGTCTCTGACCGCCGCCCTGCCGCTCGTGAGCGAACGGCGGCTGATCGCGCTGCTCGAGCTCAACTTCGGTTCGTCGCGCGAGTTCTCGGTTGACGATCACGAATACATTCACACCTTCTGCTCGCGCGCGGCACACGCGCTCAGCCGGACGAAGTGGTACGAAGGCGTCGAGCGAGCGCGAGTCGACGCGGAAAGCCTGAGAGCACGCGCCGATGCCGAGCTTGTCGAGCGCGAGCGGACCGAACAGGCGCTTCGCGCCAGCGAGACGCGCTACCGCGCCCTCGCGACGAGGACGACGAGGCTCCATGCGCTGACGGCAAGTCTGTCGGTGGCCGCGAGCGTCAAGGCCGTCGCCGCGGCCATCGTCGATCAAGCGAGGATCGTGGTGGGCGCGAATGAGGGGCGCCTCACCGTCGTGGACGGCGGCCTCTCGCAGTTCGAGCCCGGGCTGTGCTCGACGGAGGCACTCGAGACCCGTCAGCCGGTGTTCGTCGGCTCGGTCGCAGAATCGCAGGAGAAGTTCTGGCGTTTTGCCGCCGAGGCTGCCGACCAGGGGTTTTCGTCGACGGCGGCGCTGCCGCTGATGGTCAACAATGCGCCGGTGGCCGTGCTCGAATTTCATTTCAGCGCGCCGGTCAACTTCGACGATGAATATCAGGCGCTGCTGATTTCAGTCGCGCATCATTGCGCTCATGCGCTCGATCGCGCGCGCTTGTACGAGGAGGCGACCCGCGCACAGGGCGGAGGCGGAAGAGGCGAACCGCTTGAAAGACGACTTCGTGTCGACGGTGTCGCACGAACTCCGCACGCCGCTCAATGCGATTCTCGGCTGGGCGTCGATGCTGAATACGGGTTCGATCGATCCCGATGTCGTTCCGCAGGCGGTCGATGCCATTCATCGCAACGCGTCGAGGCAGGCGAGACTCGTCGACGACCTGCTCGATTTCTCCCGTATCGCCGGCGGACGGATGCCGCTCGACCTCGAAAACATCGACGCACCCTCGTTGATCCGGGGCATCGTCGAATCGGTGACTCCGCTGGCCGCAGGCAATCAGGTCGAGATTCAGCTGGCCGAGATTCCTGCGGCGCGGCTGCGCGGGGACGTGCGCAGGCTCGAGCAGGTTTTCGTCAACCTGCTCGGCAACGCGCTCAAATTCACCCCGGCGGGCGGACACATCATGGTGTCAGGGCGAATCGCCGGTCATTTCCTGGAGATTCGCGTCGCCGACGACGGCATCGGCATCGATGGCGAGTTTCTGCCGTACGTGTTCGACAGGTTCAGGCAGGGCGACAGCACCACGACGAGAAATCATTCCGGGCTCGGATTGGGGTTGTCGATTGCGAAGCAACTCGTCGAGGCGCATCGCGGCACGATCGGCGTTGAGAGTGGCGGCAGCGGGAAAGGTACCGCGTTTACAGTCTCGCTGCCGACGGAGGGCGCACCTGGCGACGGAGCGGCCTCAGACTCCGGGCTGTTGTCTCTTCCGGGCGCCGTCCACCGAAATTCTGGGATGTAGGTCCCGGACTCGCCGCATGATCAGGGAGCCGAGCTCTGGCTCGGTCATCGAGTCGAGCGCGGCGTCATGACTCATCCGCAAGACCGTAGTCCTTGATGATCTGCTTCAGATGCCATCCTCTGAGGGCGGTCAACTCCTGTGCCAGCACGTCTGGACTTTTTTCGTACACAGAAAACGGGTTCAGTATCGATTCATGGCCTGACCCGGTTGGCGGCGCGTCGGTGAGCAGGCCCGTCAAAGTGGGGAGGAACGACCATGACAGGCACTCTGGGCGGCGGTGTATGCAGGGTGCGAGCGAGCGCGCCGTCCAGATACACCGGAGTAAGGCCTGTGGCCCAGTAGGTGAGGTCCGTGAGGTTTGGCTGGGTCGTCTCGCGGATCGTCCGCACGATGCTTCCGTCCCGTGCGTTTTCGAATTCAATCCAGCCTTCCCAGAGTCCATCCTCACGTTCGCGCCCGCATGCCTTTGCCGTGTAACGCGCCCCTGACGCGTCGATCACGGGCGCATCGAATTGAACGAGTGTTCGTGGCATTTCTTTTCCTCAAATCCAACTACAGAAAACGGGACGCGGGGGACGTCCCGTTTTTCCCCTGTCCAAGACTAGACAACCGGCCTTCGGCCCGTGAACAGGCCAACGACAAACAGTACCAGCGCGATGACGAGGAGAACGTAAATGAAGTTACCGAGCGTATAGCCCGAGACCAGTCCGAGCACCCACAGGACCAGCAAGATGGCCGCAACAGTGAAAAGCATTCGAGCACCTCCTGTCTGTAATGGAGCAATCGCCGTACCAAACTGCGCGTCTCCAAATGACTGCATTCCATACAACCAGAGGGTTTACGCGCTTACAGGCGTAAGGGAGTACACTTAGAGGGTTCGACATACGCGTTTTCGATGAACACAGCAGTTCCCGTCAGTTTTTCCTCCCTCGGTCTCCCACGCGAGCTTACAGAGGT
Organism: Vicinamibacterales bacterium; assembly: GCA_963850295.1. Taxonomy (GTDB): domain Bacteria; phylum Acidobacteriota; class Vicinamibacteria; order Vicinamibacterales; family JAMQPK01; genus JAMQPK01. Next base: position 159,840 of record CAWKKU010000009.1, read on the forward strand.
TGTGAACGCGCTCGGCTACGAGGAGCCGACACCGATTCAGCGCGAAACCATCCCGTTGCTGCTGGCGGGCCGCGATCTTCTCGGCCAGGCGGCTACCGGCACGGGGAAGACCGCCGCGTTTGCCTTGCCCATGCTTCAGCGCATCAGCGAAGATCGCCATCACCCCAAAAAGACCGCCGGGCTGGTGCTCGTGCCGACGCGCGAGCTCGCGATGCAGGTGGCGGAGGCGGTGCACAAATATTCGAAGGGAGTGCGGCTTTCGGTGCTGCCTGTCTACGGCGGCGCTCCGATGCATGGACAGATTCGCGAGCTCGAACGCGGTGCGCAAATCGTCATCGCCACGCCAGGCCGGGCGCTGGACCACATCCGCCGCGGCACGTTGAAGCTCGATCGTCTGCGCGTACTGGTACTCGACGAAGCCGACGAGATGCTCGACATGGGCTTCGCCGAAGACCTCGATGCCATTCTTCAGGCCACTCCTGAATCGCGTCAGACAGCGCTGTTCTCGGCGACGATGCCGCCGCGCATCCTGTCGATTGCGGAGCGCCACCTGAAAGATCCGGCGCGTATCACCATCGCCCGCGAAAAATCCGCACAAGGCAAGATGCCTCGCGTGCGGCAGGTGGCCTACATCACCAACCGCGCACAGAAACCGGCCACGCTCGAGCGGATTCTCGACATGGAAGATCCGGTGGCGACGCTCGTGTTCTGCCGGACGCGGCTCGAAGTGGAATCGCTCGTCGAAACGTGCTCGGCCCACGGACATCGCGCCGAGGCGCTGCACGGCGGGATGGTCCAGAAGCAGCGCGACCGGGTGATGGGACTCTTTCGCGCACAGAAGGCGAGCCTGTTGATTGCGACCGATGTCGCGGCGCGCGGGCTCGACATCGAACATCTGTCGCACGTGGTCAATTACGATGTGCCCGCGTCGCCAGAGGTGTACCTGCATCGAATTGGCCGGACGGGGCGCGCCGGACGCGGCGGTACGGCAATTACGCTGGCCGAGCCGCGCGAGCAGCGGCACCTCCGCGCGATCGAACGCTTCACGAAATCGAAGCTGGAGAACGGCCGGGTGCCGAGCGTCGCCGATCTTCGCGCCAGGCGGCTCGAGCTCGTCCGCGCGTCGCTGCGCGAGCGGCTGGTTGCCGCAGATTTCGATGATGTAAGGATTGTCGTGGAATCGCTGGCGGATGAGTTCGATCCGGTCGATATCGCCGCCGCCGCCGTGAAGATGGCCCACGATGCTACGGCAGGCGCGAACGATGCGCGCGAGATCGCCGCGCCGCCCGAACCGGGGAGCACGCATTCGAAGAACGGTCATGGCGGCACCGTGAAGCTGTTCATCGGCGCCGGCCGAGACGCCGGGATTCGGCCCGGCGATCTCGTGGGAGCGATCACCGGCGAGGCCGACGTCAAGTCGAAGTCGCTCGGGGCGATCGAGATCGCAGACAGATTTTCATTAGTGGAAGTTCCCGAAGCGCTGGCCGACCGGATCGTGTTGGCGCTGCGGGCGACGAAGATTCGAGGAAAGAAGGTCAATGTGCGCAGGGAGAGAACATCTTGATAGACCAACGATTGAAAATTGCCGTCTTCATCGATTTCGACAACATCGAGATCGGTGTCGAAGACGACGCTGCATACGCAGTTCGACATTGCGGCGATTCTGGACGGCATCAAGGAACGCGGAGAGGTCGTCACCAAAGTGGCATATGGCGACTGGAAGCGGGCCGGCGACTACGGCCGACTGCTGTCGCAGCATGCGATCCGCATGGTGCAGCGGAACTTGACGCCGGGCGGGGACAAAAACGGCGCCGACATCAACCTCGCGCTGGATGCGCTGGAAATGGCGTTCACCCACGATCACATCAACGCATTCGTGATCGTCGGCGGCGACAGCGATTTCATCACGCTGGTTGAGAAGCTCAAACAGTACGACAAGAAGGTGTTCGTGGTCGGCGGCCGCCAGTTCACCAGCCAGGTGATGCAGAAGAACTGTCACGAGTTCATCGCCTACGAAAATCTCGTGCGCCGCCGCGACGTCGCGCCCGGGCCGAAACGGGAGAACGGCCCCGGCAGCCCCGTCGAGGTCACGAAGGCCATTCCGCTGGTGAAGCGCGCCCTGAAGGTGCTGTCGGATCGCGAGGTATCGCCGCAGCTCGGGTTGCTCAAGAGCACGCTGCTGCAACTCGATTCGACATTTTCAGAACGCGATTACGGCGTCAGCACGTTCCGCGATTTCATCGAGAAAGTCGCGAACACCGGCCTGGTCACGCTCCGCCACTCCGGGCCGCAGCATGATGGTGGATGCAGTCGAAAACGCCGAATTGGCCCTGGCCGACATCCCGGCCAGTGGCGCCGCTGCCGCGCCGGTGGCCGCGTCCGAACCTGCCGCGGCTGAGGCGCCGGCCGCAGTACCGACGCCGGCCCAGCAATCGGCACCGCCGCCGCAGCCACAGCTGCCACGCGATCCGGAACAAGTGCAGCAGATCGTCGATTACACGCGCGACGTATTTGGCCGCGCCGCGCAGCCGCCCCGCTGGCCGATGTACGTGCGGCAGTGGAAGCAGTTCGTTCGAGCGGTGGATGGGACTTTCGACGAGCGCAAATGGGGCGTGACCACGATCATGGAGTTTCTGCGCGTGCTTCAGCGCGAAGGGCTCGTCCGCCTCGAACGCGACAGACGAGGTCAGATTCGCGTGTTTCCGGGTGCAGCCATCCCAGCCTCGCGAACCGGTGTGCCTGCCGACCGGGTCGAGACGCACCCCGGACAGACGATGGACGCATACGAGGCGGAGCCTGCCGGACAGTCGAACGAAGAAGTGCAGGGCGGATTTGCCGCCGACACGGCGGAATCGGAAAGCGCTCCGGCTCAGATGAGCGATCCCTGTGGAGGCCGCCGAGGTCATCGAGATCGACGACCGGCCTGCACCTGCAAAATCGCGCGCTCGCGCGCGGAAACCTACGACGGCAGGAAAGCCGGCGCCACGCAAGACGACTGGGGCAAAGACGACCGTCACGCCGGAGGAAAACGCCAGTGCCGGCGGCGTAGACCTACGTCTCGGTCCTCGAGTCGAGCTCATCCCAACGCGCATACGCGTCGAGCAACGCTGCCTTCAGCTCCTCGACGCGTGCCAGCGCGGCCGCGATGGTTTCTGCCGGCTCTTTGTAGAATTCGGGCGCGGCGATAGCGGTATGCAGACGTTCCTGTTCCGATTCCATCTCTCCGATGCGTCGGGGCAGGTCGTCGAACTCTCGTTGTTCCTTGAAGGAGAGTTTTTTGCGGTCAGACGGTCCGGCTAAAGCCGGACACGACGTTGTTGGTCGAGCCGGACACTACTTTCGGCGGTTTTTCCGCCGCGGCTGGCGCAGGCTGTTCGGCGCGCTGGCGAAGCCAGTCTTCATACCCTCCGACGTACTCCTGAACCCGCCCGTCCCCTTCGAAGACGAGCGTGCTCGTCACCACGTGATCGATGAAGGCGCGATCGTGGCTGACGAGCAGCAGCGTGCCGGGCCAGTCGACGAGGTACGACTCCAGCAGTTCGAGGGTCTCGATATCGAGATCGTTGGTCGGCTCGTCGAGGACCAGGACGTTTGCCGGCCGGGTGAAAAGGCGGGCCAGCAGGAGACGGTTTCTCTCGCCGCCCGACAGTGCTTTTACGGGTGAGTTTGCCCGCTCGGCAGGAAAGAGAAAATCGCGCAGATACCCATGGACGTGCTGCGTCTTTCCGTTGACGGTCACCGTATCGTTGCCCGCGCCGACTGCCTCGAACACCGTGTGTTCGGGGTCGAGTTGTTCGCGCTGCTGGTCGTAGTACGCGATCTGGACGTTCGTTCCGCGGCGGATTTCCCCCGCATCCGGCTCCATTTGCCCCATGAGCATGCGCAGGAGCGTCGTCTTGCCCGATCCGTTGGGCCCGATCAGCGCCACGCGATCGCGCCGCATGACGCGCAAGGAGAGATCGCGAACGATCTCGCGGTCACCGAACGCCTTTGAGATGGCATCAGCTTCGAAAACCATCTGGCCCGACCGTTCGCCGGTTTCGGCCTGCAGCCGGACGGTGCCGAGACGATCGCGGCGGGCGGCACGTTCCTTCCGCATCGCCAGAAGCGCGCGGACGCGTCCCTCGTCGCGCGTCCGTCTGGCCTTGATGCCCTGGCGCAGCCACGCCTCCTCCTGCCCGAGCCGCTTGTCGAACTTCTCGTTTCGCGTCGCCTCGTCCGAGAGCCATTCCTCTTTCTTCCTCAGGAACGTTTCGTAGTCTCCCGGCCATGAGGTCAGCTGGCCGCGATCGAGCTCGACGATGCGCGTGGCGATACGCTGAAGAAAAGCACGATCGTGGGTGACGAACACGACCGATCCGCGGTATTCGCGCAGGAATGTCTCGAGCCAGAGCATCGACTCGATGTCGAGGTGGTTGGTCGGTTCGTCGAGGAGCAGCAGATCCGGCTGGGCGACCAGCGTGCGGGCGAGCAACACGCGGCGCCGCCAGCCGCCCGACAACGTAGACACAATCGCGTCGCCCGCTAAGCCGAGCCTCGACATGACCATGTGCACGCTCGTGTCGATGTGCCACTGATCGACGTGGTCAATCCCGGCAAAGCCCTCGGCGACCACTTCGGCTACCGTTCGATCGACTGACAGCGGCACATCCTGGACCAGCCGCGCGATTCGCAGACCCGGCTCACGTCTCACACTTCCCGAGTCGGGAAGCACTTCACCGCCGATGATCTGCAGCAGCGTGGATTTCCCTGTTCCGTTCCTGCCGAGGACGCACACGCGCTCGTTAGACTCGATCTGCAGGCTGGCCTGCTCCAGCAGAGGCACATGGCCGTAGGCCATCGAAATGCGGTCGAGCGAGACGAGCGGCATGCTAAGAGCCTGCTCCTAGGAGTGGGCGCGGATGGCGTCGAGGAACACGCCTCCCAGGTCGTCGGCTTTACGTGCGCCCACGCCCTTGACGGTGAGCAGCGCGCCCATGGTGGTAGGTCTGATTCTCGCCATCTCCCTCAGGGTCGTGTCGTGGAAGATGACGTACGGCGGCACGCCGCGCGCCCGGGCAATCTCGAGCCGCACCGAACGCAGCCGTTCGAACAGATGACGATCGACGTCCTGCCACGATTCGGTTTCGATACGCGATTGCGCCCTAGGAGCGCCTTTGGCCACCCGGCGCTGCCTTGCCAGCGCGAGGCCAGGAAGAACTGCCGGGTCTTTCAAGAGATCGAGGCCCTTCTGGGTGAGCGCGATGACGGGATAAACACCGTCGGTCTGCCGCAGCAGGCCTTCGCCGACGAGCTGATCGATATATCCGCGAACTTCGGTATTCGACGTGTCAGGAAGCAGCCCGAAGGTGCTGAGCCGATCGTGTCCGCGATTGACCACCTGCTCGCTCGCCTGGCCCCGAAGCACGCTCGCAACGTGTGTGGCACCGAAGCGCTGGCCGACGCGCGCGACGCACGACAGGATCTTCCGCGCCACGACGACCGGATCCGGGGCGGATTCGAGCTCGTTGAGGCAGTAGTCGCACGCGCCGCATGCGTCTTTCCCGAAACGGTCGCCGAAATATTCCGACAGATGTTTGTGGCGGCAGCCCATGTTGGCCGCATAACGCTCCATCTGCCGCAGCAGCGCGCGGCTGGCGTCGTTGAGCTCGCCGTTCTGCTCGAGCATTGCCCGCCATTTCATGAAATCCGCGGGTGAATAGACGAGCAGGCACTCCGCTTCGAGGCCGTCACGTCCAGCGCGGCCCGACTCCTGCTGGTAATGTTCGAGCGATCGCGGTGCACCGGCGTGAACGACGAAGCGGACATCCGATCTGTCGATCCCCATGCCGAACGCAACGGTCGCCACGACGATGTCCGCACGCTCAGTCAGGAAGGCGTCCTGATGTCGGCTTCGCTCGTCGTCGGACAGGCCGGCATGGTAGGGGAGCGCTGTATGACCGATCTCCGTCAGCCACGACGCCAGCGCGTCTACCTCGCGGCGGGACGTGCAGTAAATGATGCCCGCCTCTCGATGATGACGCGACAACACCTCGCCCAGCTGTTTTTTCAGCGACGCGCGTGGCAGTACGCGGTAGACAAGGTTGGGCCGATCGAACGAGCCGACGAACTCGATCGGATCGTTCAAGCCCAGCTGGACGGCAATGTCGCGGCGAACGCGCTCGGTCGCGGTGGCCGTGTAGGCATGAAGTCCGACGCCCGGCAGCGCTTCGCGGATACGCCCAAGCTGGCGGTACTCGGGCCTGAAATCATGGCCCCACTGACTGATGCAGTGCGCCTCGTCTACGGCGATGAAGCTCACCTCCAGCGACGACAGCAGCGACAGGAAGCTGTCGGAGCCGTCACCGACCAGACGCTCCGGCGACACGTACAGCAGCTTGTAACGATCCTGACGGAGACCCGCGACGACGTTCGATTTCTCAGAGGCGGTGAGCGAGCTGTTCAACAGCGCGGCAGGCACGCCGTTGCCGACCAGCGTGTCGACTTGGTCCTTCATGAGGGAGATCAGCGGCGACACGACAACCGCCACGCCAGGACGGACAACTGCGGGCGCCTGGAAGCAGAGCGACTTTCCGCCGCCGGTTGGCAGCACGACGATCGAGTCGCGTCCGTGCAGCACGGCTTCCATAGCCGACTGCTGCAGCGATCGAAACGATGTAAACCCCCAATATCGGGAAACTGCCTCGTGGAGAGCCTCGACGGACATCGTGCCGCATCATTGTACCGCCGGGCGCCGCTGCATCTCCGGCTTAAGAGGCTCGGTCGTCTTTCAACAGTGCCAGGAGATCTCGATGAGCGAAGACCGCATCCGGAATCTCCTGCAACGCCATGTCGTAGCGGCGCTCGTAGGTGCCGCCGTTCTGGTTGGCCGTGGTCAGCGACCTTACCTGGGAGACGACAGCGTCCACGTCGTTCCGCATGGGTGGCGTCTTGTCAGCGAACAGCTCGTCAATCCGAACGATGAGCTGCGACATCGGACGCAGCCACGCGAACTGCGGGTCGTTGAGCAGGGCCTGCAGGAGGTCCTGGCTCGATTGGCGGCCGTGAATACGTTCGTAACCGGCGCGCTCCCAGTCCAGGAGGATCTTGTGCAGGCGAAGAAGCGCTTGTCTGAGATCGCTCAGTAACTTTTCGCCGTGCCTGACTTCTCCGAGATCCTCTTCCGACATGAGTGCTCCTTTTCCCATTATGCGCGATGCCGCGTCATCACGGGATGTCACCAACCCCCGTTCCTCTTGGTACGGGCGTTGCTCAGCTACAAGCTGTGGACGAGCGCCTGGCACAAATACGTCAATTTCTGGACGAACTGTCCATCCGGATACGGGACGCTGCCGTCCGGCACCCGAACACCGTTCGCACCATTGCCGGCGCCGTCGTTCTAAGCGCAATTCTTGGCGGCTGGCTTACTTACCGGCTTCTCGCTGGCCTCCCGGGCCGGGAGGAGTTGCGCGCGCTCGCGGAAGTCGTCGAGGGCACGACGCTGTACGACGCCTACGACAGGCCGATCTTCTCGATCCCTACGCAACACCGCATCGAAGTGCCCCTTGCGCGAATGTCGGCGCATCTGCGGAACGCGATCGTGGCGGTCGAAGACGCGCGCTTCTACGACCACGACGGCATCGACGGGATTCGCGTTGTCGGAGCAATAGTGGCGGATATTCGCAAAGGGAGGGCCGCGGAAGGCGCATCGACGATTACGCAGCAACTGGCCCGAATCAGTTTTTTATCTCGCGACAAGACGCTCCGCCGGAAACTGCGCGAGGCGATTCTCGCTCAGCGGATTGAACGCCTGTACAGCAAAGACGAGATCCTGGAGCTGTACCTCAACAAAGCGTATTTCGGAGACGGTCTCTACGGCGCCGAGGCCGCTGCGCGAGGCTACTTCGGAAAGCCCGCCGCGGCACTCACGGTCGCGGAAGCGGCAATGCTGGCCGGCCTCGTCAGAGCGCCGTCCACCACGAACCCGAGCGCTGACCTCGAGCGCGCAATCGGCCGCAGGAACGTCGTGCTGACGTTGATGCGGGAACAGGAACTCATCGACGAACGCGAACATGACCTCGCGCTCGCCGAGAAACCGGCGCTCAACGACACGCTCCGCGGCGCGGATCCTGTCGGACTCCATTTCAAGGAAATCGTGCGGCGCCAGCTGATCGATCGGTTTGGGAAAGACGCGGTATACAAAGGACGGCTTCGCGTCTACACCACGCTCGACCTGACCATGCAGAAGGCGGCCGAGACGGCTGTCGCCGGCACGCTTGTCGAGCTCGACGCCCGAATCCGCAACAAGGGGCCGGAGCCATTACAGGGATCGCTTCTGGCTCTCGATCCATCTACCGGTGCCATCCGGGCCGTCGTCGGCGGACGTGATACGTCGAGCGTCGGGTTGAATCGCGCGCTTCAATCGAAACGGCAGCCGGGCTCGGCATTCAAGCCGTTCGTCTATGCGGCGGCGATCGAGAGCGGCCTCGCTCCCGCGAGCGTCATCGACCGGTTGAACGATCCCGTAGATACATATCAGGGCGCATGGCTACCCGAAGACGAGCACTCGACCGCTGCCGAGATGACCATCCGCGCGGCGCTCCGGACATCGAGCAACCGCGCCGCCGTCCGCATGCTCGAGCGTGTGGGCCTCGAGCGTACGGTGGCCTACGCCACGCATCTGGGCGTCGGCGCGATGCCCAGCGTGCCGTCCCTCGCGCTCGGCTCCGGAGAGGTCACGCTCGCGTCGATGACCGGCGCATATGCGGCCTTTGCAAATGGCGGCGTCGTGCGCGAGCCCTTTTTCATTCGGCGCGTCGAAGATCAGGACGGAAACATTCTGATGGAGAACGAGGCAAAGCCGCGCCGAGCTGTCTCGGAAGCGACGGCGTTCCTGATGGCCTCCATGCTGGCCGATGTGATCAACGCGGGAACGGCGAACGCCGCGCGGTCGGTCGGGTTCATGCTGCCGGCTGCCGGCAAAACCGGGACGACGAACGGGTTCGTGGATGCATGGTTCGTGGGATTCACTCCGAAGATCGTCGCCGGCGTCTGGGTTGGGTTCGATCAGCCGCGGACGATCGTGAAAAACGGTTTCGCCGGTCAGATTGCGGTGCCGATGTGGGCGCGGTTCATGAAGGCGGCCACGCGAGAAGACAAGGACGTCTGGTTCAGCCCTCCGCGCAACGTCGTCGGTGTAGAAGTTTGCAAGCTCTCTGGAAACCTGCCGGCCGCCGGATGCCGCAACGCGGCATGGGTCGGCCGAACGGGCGAAGTGTCGTTCAAGTCGATGGTGTACACCGACTATTTTGTCCGCGGCACAGAACCGCGGACGACCTGCGCGGCACACGCCGAGAACTACCTGCCGTATCCGGAGCCGTATTTTGCCGTGTCTGCGTTCGACGGCCTGCAGCAGTTGGTCGCGGTTGAACCGGTCATGCCCGAGCCGGTCATACCTGAACCTGTGCCGACGTCAGGCGTGCTCCCCCACATGCTGCCGCCTCCCGCGGCCCCGGAGCCGGCTCCAGCCACGCCTTAGGCGTCGCACGATCTGGCGCACGTACAATAGAGGTCTTGACGGCAGAAACCTACCCACCCGCCCGGCTGGTCGCTCCCAAGGCACACGAGCATTTCGCCAAACATCTCGATGCCGCGCGTGGACGGGGGCACAACCCGATCGCGTCGCTGCCCGATCCTGATGTGATCGAGCGGATGATCAACGCGACCTTCTGGGCGAGCCTGCGGCGCGAAGAGGGCTACGTTCCGAAGATTTCGATGGCGTATCTGCCGCCTGAGCACAACGAACACCCGATGCTCATCGAGCGGCCGATACCGCTCACTCCGGCCGCACTGACAAAGATCGCCGCCATCGTCGAACATGCCGGCATCCATCTCGGCGTGTGGCACTACGGCGGTGAATTGTGCGTGTGGGGAACCACCCACAACATCCCGACCTACTGTTTCGTGCTCGAAGTGGTGGAGCCCGGGTTGATCATCATCAAGCATCATCGCGGCGAGCAGTCTGGAAAGTACGTGAACGTGGCGGTTCTGGAAGGTGACGTCATCAAGATCGTCGACGAGACCGCCTCGAGCCTGCCCGATTGTCCCGACCTGGTGACGTCGCTCCTCGGGTTCGATTCACCGGCCTCGTGGGTGGACTCGGTCAACGTTCTGGTCCAGCTTGCCGTGGCCATGCGAGGGCATGGACGGGGCGGATCGCTGCTCATCGTTCCCGCAGGCAGCGAGGCCTGGCGCGAGTCGATTGTCCATCCGATTCCGTTTGCGGTTTCACCGCCATTCACCGAGCTTGCGCTACTGATGCGCGAGACCGGGGCGGGCCGCCAGGCTGAAGTGTGGAAAGAAGCGCTGCGCGAGACCGTTCAAGCCATCGCGGGGCTGACGGCGATCGACGGAGCGGCGATTCTGACCGACCAATATGAGCTGCTGGCGTTTGGCGCAAAGATCCAGCGGCGCCGCGGTTCGGCGCCGGTCGAAGGTGTGATGGTGACCGAGCCGGTTGAAGGAGGTGTGCCGACGGTGCTCAGTGCCTCCCAACTCGGCGGCACGCGGCACTTGTCCGCGGCGCAGTTTGTTTACGATCAGCGAAACGCGATCGCCCTGGTCGCGTCTCAGGATCGGAGGTTTACCGTGTTCGCGTGGTCTCCCTGCGAAGAGAGCGTCCACGCGCACCGCGTCGAAGTGCTTTTGTTGTGAAACAGAGAAGAAAACCTATTCTTCTCTGCGATCTCTGTGTTCTCTGTGGTTGGTTTTAGTTCAGGCGCGGGCGGTAAGGGAGAGCAGGCAGCCGCCGGCGTCGGTTCTCCTGGCGTCGAGCGAACCGCCATGTGCCTGGGCGATGCGCGCGGCCGCGGCCAGGGCGATACCGGCGGGAATCCCACCAGGACGCTCCGACCACTCCAGATCCGAGAGACGCGCGAACTGATCCGCGGACAGCCTGTAAGAATCCTGCCGCATCTCGACTGAAGCCAGTCCTTCCGCGACCTTGGTGGCGATATTGATGCTGCCCTCGACATTCGACGCCTCGACGAGGGAAACCAGCGTGCCGACGCAGGCCTGCAGCGCGAGCGACAGCATGCGCGCGTCGGCGTTGAGGCGGATGGCGACGTCGCTGAGGTCGAGAGAGACCCGCGAGCTCGTGAGGCGCAGCTCTTCGTCGAAGCCCTGCACGGTGTGCTCGACGATCGTGTTCAAGGTCACCTGACGCGGCTCGGGCGGCGGATCTTCGAGGAGCACGCGCAGCGCCTGAAAGGCGCGCATATTGCGCTCTACACCGACGCGAGCGAGCGAGAGTCCCATGCGCTCGCGCAGCGAACGGGCCTTGGTGGCGACAAGATTGAAGCATGACGCCACTCCTTCGAGTTCCTGCGACATGTCGCGGAGCGCGAACGTGACGGGAATACTCGTCGGAAACGCGAGCGCCGGAGCGGGCGGTTCAGTCACGCGATCGGTCGTGCGCCGCTTCGTTTCGAGTTCATCCACATAGTGCGCGTCATGACGCATGCGATATCCGGTAGGAAGACCTTGACGAACCGCGCGCGGCTTCTCGAGTGGTGCGGGTGATGACGGCGACGACTGAGGCTCGAGGTATTGATCGAGAAACTCATCCATGGGGTCCGACATCCGCACATTCTGTCACGAACATCGTTCGTCGTACACTGTTAACACACGCGTATCCAAAAAAAACTTTCTCTGGCAAGTGACCTCATCCCGCACTGCTTTCGTCGTTCGACAACACGGACCAGTAAAGCGCACCCGAGTAACCTGCTGCGCGCGCCGTTCCGACGATGTCATCGACCGTCCGACGCGATCCGCGTGTCGGAAATTCTCCGAGGAGCACAGGGCGATCGAAGCCGAGCGTCGACACTGGCGTTTCCAGACGAGGCTGCTGCTCGAGGTTGTCGTACCAATGCACCTGGTAGAAATCCAAACCAAGGCCGACGTAGTTCTCGCGCCACCGGACACCGGCGGACCCAACGGTCACCGGATGGCTCGTCAACGAATGTACGAGCCGTGCGGTGTCGTCTATCAACCCTCGTACTTCGATCGATTCGATCGTTTTGATCCATTCCGGCTCGTTGATGATGTCCCACGCGAAGATCGCCGGCTCCGCTCCGTACCGCTCCAGCACCGGACTCAGCACGGTATCGAGGAGCGCATTGCGAAGTTCGCGGTTGCCGAATACCTGGGATCGCCCTCCGAGTTGGACGCCGCGAACGATGCTTGCCGGGTCGCACCAGAGGAAATCGAGCAGGACGAACATGATCCTGATGCCGTGACGCTGCGCCGACTCGACGGCGGCATCGACATCCCTGAACACGTGGTCGTCCAGCCCAGCCGGACGTCCGCCCGGAGCGAATCGGATGCCCGCACGGCCATCGCAGAAGAGAAACCACCGGATCCACGACATGCCTGACGCCGCCAGCCTGGCGAACGTAATATCGAGCATGGCGAGTTCTTCAGGCTGCGAGACGCCCCCCTCGGGACGCCACGCGTTGGCGCCGAAGTCGATGCCATAGTGAACCCATGGCAGGTTTGCACCGGTCAAGAATGGAGGCTGAGAAATTGCATCGGTTGGCACGCTCATGAGGGAACGATCCGTTCGTCTTGTCGGACTGGCATCGTCGGTATGCTACGCCGCCTTCATCGTCTGGATGTACCAGAACCAGCCGCAGACGCTCGAGCAGGTCACCGGAGGGCTGGCTGCCGGCATCGGTGTGTATCGCATCGATCAGCAGTCGTTCGACGAGGGGCTCGAGCTTTTCCGGCGCGATCAGTTTGATGCCTCTCGGGCCGCCTTCGAGCGCGCCGATCCGGCGCAGCGCGACGCCCGAACACAGTTTTACATGGCCTACTCCTACTATCGATCGGGCTGGGGACGCGTATATCAGGACGACGAGCTGTTCGCGCAGGGGCTCGAGCGCGTCGACAGGGCCATCGAGCTGGCCGCCGGCGGCCGGCTCGTGGTCGATGACGCGGGGCTCGACATCCACACACCGGAGGAACTGAAGTCCGAATTGGCGGCGGGACTGCGAACCGAGGCGTCCGACTTCAATCCCATGCGGGTGTTCAGGAAGCGGAAATGAGAACCGCGACAACTGAGGCGTTGTATCTGCCGCTCTTGTTCCTCACCGTTGCGCTGCTCGGCGGCGTCCGCATCAGCGACAAAATCGTGCTCGCCGCACCGCCTCTCTTCTCGCTGGTGTTGGGCACGCTCTTGTTCGGCGTGCTCGTGCGGGGGCGGGTGTTTGCGGCGGATCGGCTCTTGAGCTCGAGCCGGACGCAGCTCGAAAATCTCAATGGTCTCGTGCTCGTTCTCGTTCTGTTCTTCGCGTCGACGCAGGTGTTCAATCTCATCGTGCCCGATGCCGGCCTGCCGCATCTGCTCTTCAACGTGTTCCTGTTCGTCCTGCTCGTAAACACGCTGGTGGGATATCCCGATCGCATTTCGGTGCTGCGCAGCCTCGCCGTCGCGATCGGCGCCGCTTTCATCTTGAAATTCATCGTGCTTGCCGCGATGTCCGATCCGGGGCACGGCACCTTGACGCGCATACTCCAGGTGCTGCTCGAAGGCGTCACGCTGGGTACGCTGACCCAGGAGACCCTTCATCCCGCGACCGGATACCTCGCCTTTGGGACGCTGGTGCTCTTTCTTCTGGGCCTGGCGAGTTTGCCTCATCAGTCATCGACCCACGCGCTGGTAAAATTCGACGGGTGACCCCCCGTATCTTCCTTCTCTCCCCCGCGAACTGCCGTGGACGGCGGGCGCAGCAGGTGCTGTCGCCTCGTGCCATGTTCCCTGTCGCGGCCCGGCTCCGTGCCGGCGGCGTTCCGATCGGCGAGCTGTTCGCATTCATGAGCGGGCTCTACTTCCGCGGCAAGATCACTTACGCCCAGAGATTCGGACGCGCGTTCGTCATCACGCCCGACCAGGGGCTCGTTCCCGCCGAAACGATGGTGACTTCGCAGGTGCTGATCCGTTTTGCCGATGCCGAGATCGCGCTCGAAAATCCAGGCTATCGCGCGCCACTCGAACGGAGCGCGCGCGCCCTGGCGGCGACCTACGCCGCGGAGTTCGTTCTGCTCGGCAGCGTGGCGTCGGACAAATACGTGCAGGTCTTGAGTGAAATTTTCGGCATGCGCCTGGTGTTTCCGTCTGCCTTCGTGGGGCGAGGCGATATGAGCCGCGGCGGGTTGCTCCTGCGCGCAGCGGCGGCGGCCGAGGAGCTGGAATATGTTCCCGTGATCGGCGCCATCCGCCGCGGCCGGAGGCCGCCGAAGCTGGCGCCGCTTGGTCGCGCTAGCCGGTAGCGACTTGCCGGTAGCCAGTAGCCGGTAGCTAGTAGCCGATAGCCAATAGCCAATGAGCCGGTAGTCCCGTGGCTGGTAGCTTCGTAGCCGGTAGCCAGTAGAGTAGTCTCTAAGAAACCACTACTGAGCGAAAACCAAGCGCTCGGCTATGAAGTAATTCGGTATGGCGCACGCGAGAACGGCGACGGTGTTGGCGAGTTCGGGAGGAACGGCCATATACGTCAGAGCGGCGGTGATCGCGAGATTTGCCAGCAGTGAGGTCGTCTTAGCGGCCTGATACCGCCAGTAACGCTTCATCACGCCGGCCACGGAATGCTCAGGCCTGTCGCGCCATGTCCAGTAACTGTGACCGACGAAGTTCACCAAGGCTGCGAGCTCGAGTGCCACTGCAGTCGCAGCCAACGCCGACCAACCGCAAACACGTGTGAGCAACGCGATTGTGGAAATCTGAACAAAAAAACCGCCAAAGCCAACCAGATTGAAAACACCCCACCGCCGAAAATTTATCTCCACACTACGGTATGCGACCTTAGGCCAAAAACCGGCTCACGTTGTCCCAGGACTACTAGCTACCATCTCTTACCAGCCACAGGACTACCGGCTACTGGCCACTGGCTATTGGCTAACCATATACTCACAACATGCTGACAAGACGTGACGTTCTCAAAGCGGGAGCGGCCGGCGTTTCCGTGCTGCTGGCTTCAACGCGCGCGGCGTATGCGGCCGCACCGCAGCCGCGGACGAAGGTCAATTTCGATGTGCCGGCAGGCGCGTGCGACTGTCACGTGCATGTGTTTGGCGATCCGAAGCAATATCCATTCTTCTCGGGACGGACCTACTCGCCCGATACGGCGTCGGTGGACGAGCTCCGCCAGCTGCTGTCGGCGCTCCGGCTCGAGCGTGTGGTCATCGTGCAGCCGAGCGTCTACGGCACCGACAACCGGTGCACGCTCGACGGCATGCGCGCCCTTGGCGATCGGGCGCGCGGCGTCGCCGTAATCGACGAAAAAACAACTGACGCCGAGCTCGATGCCATGGCCAAAGCCGGCATTCGCGGTATTCGCCTCAACCTTGCGACAGCGGGAGTCACCGATCCGGCCGTTGCGCGTAAGCGCTGGGCCGCGGCAGTCGACGCGCGCCAGGAGCCGCGGATGGCACATCCAGATCAACACGCAGCCCAGCGTCATCGCCGCATTGAGCGATCTGTTCCTGAACTCGCCGGTGCCCGTCGTCATCGATCACTTCGGTGGAGCTACGGGCGTCGGCGGCGTTCAGCAGCCCGGCTTCGACGCGCTGGTCAATCTGATCAAGTCGGGAAAGGGGCTATGTGAAGATTTCCGGCGGCGCCGATTTGGTGTCGACGCAAGGCGATCTCGCCGACGTGGCGCCGCTTGCCCGCGCCCTCGTCGCGGCCAACCCTCAGCGCATCCTCTGGGGCACCAACTGGCCTCATCCCGGATCGACGCCCGTGCCCGGCCGTAAGCCCACCGATCTCGCCGTGCACGTCCAGACCGACGATGGAAAAGTTTTGAATCTTCTCCCGGTCTGGGTGCCCGACACCGCCACGCGTCGTCTAATCCTCACAGAAAATCCCGCGCGGCTGTACGGCTGGTAAGCATGTTCGTTCGATGATGGGACGGCAATCCCACACCCGAACACCACGCTGAGACGAAGGGGTGAAAACCCCTTCGTTTTCCATCCGTCGGCTGGCAGGATTCTTGACCTTCTTCCGACCAACATGGACGTTGCACGCCCCCCTGAAGTCGCCCAGCGCAGGAAGCGCAAACGCATCATCGGCGCTGCCGTCGCCGGGCTCGTTATCGTGATCACCACCGTTGCGCTCGCGCGGTTGAAACCTGCCGCGCCGACCGTCGAAGCCGGCGGCTTGTGGGTGGAGCCGGTCAAGCGCGGGACGATGCTGCGGCAGGTGCGCGGCACCGGAGTTCTGATTCCCGATGAAATCCGCTGGATCACGGCGTTGACCGATGCTCGAGTCGAACGTGTGGTCGTCCTGCCCGGAACTGCCGTGGAAGCCGACACAGTGCTGCTCGAGCTGAGCAATCCCCAGACCGAGCAGGCAGCGCTGACGGCCGACCTGGATCTCCGGACGGCGAAAGACAACTACGAAGTACTCAAGGCGGATCTGGATCGCGATCTGCTCGCGCAGCGCGCCGCCGCTGCCGCGGTTGCCGCGGATGCCGCGCAGGCCGCGATGAACGCCGACGCCGACGAGCAGATGGCGAAAAACGGTTTCATCCCCTCCATTCAATTGAAGCGGTCGAAGCTGCTCGCGGAAACCGCCGCGGCGCGGCAGAAGATGGAAGAGCAGCGGCTTGCCAACAGCGAGCGGACGCTGGCCGTGAAGCTCGCCGTTCAGCATTCCGAAGTGCAGCGGCGTCAGACGATGGCGGACTTGAGACGATCCGAAGCGACGGGTCTGAAAATCCGCTCCGGAGTCTCCGGGAGTTCTGCAGGAAGTGCCCGTTCAGGTCGGTCAACGCATCAGCCCGGGCACCAATCTCGCGCGGGTTGTCGATCCAACGCGCCTGAAGGCGCAGGTTCAGGTCGCAGAAACACAGGTGAAAGACGTCGCCATCGGTCAGATCGCCGACGTGGACACCAGAAACGGCATCACCAAGGGTCGCGTGGTGCGAATCGATCCCGCGGCCCGCAACGGGACAGTCGCTGTCGACATCGCACTCGACGGCGCATTGCCGCGCGGTGCGCGCCCGGACATGAGCGTTGACGGCACGATTGAGCTCGAACGGCTCAACGACATTCTGTATGTCGGCAGGCCCGCGTTCGGCCAGGAGCAGGCGCGGATGAGCCTGTTCAAGTTGACGCCCGATCGATCGGGCGCAACCTTGACGCCGGTGGAGCTCGGCCGGGCGTCGGTCAACACGATTGAAGTGATTCGCGGGCTGAACGTGGGCGACTGCGTGGTGTTGACCGACATGTCGCAGTACGCCGAATACGATCGGTTGCGCTTGTCTGGAAATCCGCCGTGCGGAACTAATTAGGTGCGTTGGGTGCACAAGGTGCGTCGGGTGCGGTAGGTGCGGCAACATGGCTCGGCTTCAGCCGGGCTGCGAGGATCTATGGATCAAAATCTGATCAAGCTCGACGGCGTGAAGAAGGTTTTTTATACCGACGAAGTAGAGACGCACGCGCTTGGCGGCATTCACCTGGAAATCCTGCGAGGTGAATACGTCTCGATTGCCGGGCCGTCCGGCTGCGGCAAGTCGACGCTGCTGTCGATTTTCGGCCTGCTCGACACGCCGACCGGCGGCGAGTACCTGGCTCAACGGCAAGCCGGTCGCGAACTTGACGATGCGCGAACGGGCACGGACGCGCAACCGCGAGATCGGGTTCATTTTTCAGAACTTCAATCTCATCGGCGATCTCACCGTGTTCGACAACGTCGAGCTCCCGCTCACCTATCGAGGCATGCCATCGACGGAGCGCCGCAAGCGCGTGCAGGACGCGCTCGAGCGTGTCGGCATGGCGCATCGGGCGAAACACTATCCCAGCCAGTTGTCGGGCGGCCAGCAGCAGCGCGTCGCTGTCGCGCGCGCGGTCGCGGGCGAGCCGTCGATTCTGCTGGCGGACGAGCCGACCGGCAACCTCGATTCGAAGAACGGCGAAGCCGTGATGGATTTGCTCCGCGAGCTGCATCGCGCCGGTGCGACGCTCTGCATGGTGACCCACGATCCCCGCTACGCGCGTCATGCCGATCGGACCATCCATATGTTCGACGGCCAGATTGTCGACGAGGTGACGGCGCAGAAGCTGGCGAGTGAGTCGGGGTTCGATAGGCCGAAAGAATCGTAAGGAAAAACGAAAAACGAAGAACGGAAAAAAGCATCTACGGCGAAGAGTTCGGCGAGTTGATCCGATCGCAGAGACTTCAATACCCGAGCGACGATTCATTGCGGATTCTGCGTGCCTCGGGACTGGGACAAACGTGCATTTTTGAGCGTACGTCGTTAGCATGGCGACGAACTCGTTCGCCTCCTGAAGAAGCGGCTGTAGTTCGTTTTGAAGTGGAGGGTCCGTGGCACCGATAAGCCGAAGCCAGAATCGTGTTTCGCGCGACTTCTTTCAGCGAGATGAAGTTCTTCGCAATGAAATCGGGCTTTGATCTGGCCCGCCGGCCCTTCCTCGATATTGGCTCCAATGGAAGTCCCGGAATCCAGTAATTTCATGCTGAGACGCCTGACCACTGCCCCGCGTTCCTGCAGACGGACACATAGCTTCGATACATTGACGGCAAATTCGAACGTTCGTTTGCACAGTTCGTGTTCGTCGATCATGAGCACGTCTTTGTGCATGTTGTATGCCGCGGCGAAGCAGCGCGCTCTATTCGTTTTTCGTTCTTCGCTATTCGTTTTCCCTTACAGGGATCTATGAACGACATCAAATACGCCCTGCGAGGTCTGCTCTCCCGGCCAGGGTTCAGCGTCGTTGCCATTCTCACGCTGGCTCTCGGCATCGGCGCCAACACCGCCATCTTCAGCGTCGTCAACGGCGTTGTGCTGCGCCCGCTCTCGTATCCCGAGCCGGAGCGGGTCTTTTTCATTACCAGCCAGTTCAAGGGCATGTTCGATCAGTTCTGGGTCTCTGTGCCCGAGTTCATCGAATTCCGCGACCGCAACAAAGCATTCGCGTCAGTCGGCGCATATACGGTCGGTGCGGCGAATCTGGGAACGGAAACACCGAGCCGTCCTGTGACCGCGGCGGTCAGTCATGACTTCATGACGACTCTCGGCGTTCAGCCGATTCGCGGCCGGGCGTTTACGCGGGAAGATACCCTGCCGAATTCGGAAGAGGTCGCCATCCTGTCGTACGAGTTGTGGCGCAGCTCCTTTGCCGAAAATCCGAGCGCCGTGGGACGCGTCATCGACGTCGGCGGCGCGCGGACGCGCATCGTCGGCGTCATGCCGGCCGGCTACGACATCCACGATCAAAAGGTAGAACTGTGGCGGCCGTTGCGGATCGATCCGGCGAACCCCGGCAATCGAGGCGGCCACTTCCTCTACCTCGTCGGACGTCTCAAACCTGGCTTGACCCTCGAGCAGGCCCGCGCCGATCTGGAGACGCAGCTCTCGAACTGGCACGAGCTGGCCGCTGCGGGAAAACATGCACCAAACACGACGGAGCACCGGTTTCGCATCGATCCGCTGAAGGACGACATGGTCGGAGACGTCAAACAGGCGGTTTGGGTGCTTCAAGGGGCAGTTGCGTTCGTGCTGCTCATCGCCTGCGCGAATCTCGCGAATCTGCTCCTCGCGCGCGCCGAATCGCGCCAGCGGGAATTCGCCGTGCGCACCGCCATGGGCGCGAGCCGTGGACGCATGTTGCGTCAGTTCATCACCGAGGGAATCGTGCTCTCCGTGCTGGGCGGCGCGATCGGCGTATGGCTCGCCGGGGCCGGCATGAGCGCGCTGCTCGCCGCCAATCCCGAAAGCATTCCGCGGTCGGGAGAGATCACGCTTGACGCATCCGTGTTGCTTTTCACGCTCGCGCTCACGGTCGTGACCGGAGTTTTGTTCGGTGTGGCTCCGCTGCTGCACCTGTCGCAGCGCTCGATGAACATCTCATTGAGGGAAGGCGGGTCGCGAACGACGGCCGGTACGGGAAAGGCGAGGATGCGCAGCGCGCTCGTGGTCGCCGAAGTTGCGCTGGCCGTGGTTCTCGTCGTCGGCGCCGGCTTGCTGCTGCGCAGCTTCTGGAATCTCACGGCGGTAGACGCCGGGTTCAACCGCAACAACCTGACGATCTTCCGGCTGGCGCTGCCAAATGCGCAGTTCCCCGAGTCCGCGCGCCGCGCCGGCTTTTATCGAGAACTGATCGACAAAATCCGGGCGGTTCCCGGCGTTCAGGCCGCGGCAGCGATGTCGGGTCTGCCGCCCAGCCGCCAGGTGAATGCGAACGACACAGAGTTCGTCGGAGTTCCCGGCCCGCCTGCGGGGCCGATCCACAACGTGGACTTCTATCAATTCGTCACGGCGTCCTACCTTTCGACGATGGGGATCCCGGTCGTCGAGGGACGCGGGTTTCTCGAATCCGACTTCGGCGGCGGTGGGGTCGTCCTGATCAACGAAAGCACCGCCCGCAAAGTTCTATCCGGAGCGAAGCCCCATCGGCCGCGTCCTCAAGCCCTCGATGGCGAAAGAACCGTCGCTCACGATCGTCGGGGTCGTCAAGGACGTGAAACAGCGTGGCGTAGGAGAGGAAACCGGAACGGAAATCTATCTCCTTTACGAACAGCTCCCGGCATTGGTAGACGTCGCGCCTGGCGCGATGAACGTCGTGGTTCGATCCGCGACGCCGTTCGAGACCATTGCTCCGACGCTGACGCAGATCGTCCGCTCGATGGATCCGCGGCTGCCCGTCGTCGGGATGCAGCCGATGCACGACGTGTTCGCCGAATCGATTGCGCGCCCGCGGTTTCTTCTACAGCTCCTCGCGGCCTTTGCCGGGCTTGCCCTGCTGCTCGCGGCGGTCGGAACCTACGGCGTCCTTTCATATCTGGTGAGCGAGCGGCGTCAGGAGATCGGCATCCGCATGGCGCTTGGCGCCGAGCGCCGCGAGTTGATCGGTATGGTCATGGGACATGGTCTGACCCTCGCGGTTGCGGGGCTGTTGCTGGGATTGGTTGGCGCGTTTGCGACGACGAGATTGATGCAGACGCTGTTGTTCAACGTGCGCCCCGTCGATCCGCTCACATTTATCGCGGTCGGCGGAGTGATTGCGCTGGTGGCGCTGGCGGCGTGTTATGTGCCCGCGCGGCGCGCAACACGGGTGGATCCGCTGGTTGCACTGAGAGCGGAATGAAAAGCGAAAAACGAAAAAGGAAAAACGAATAATGTCACTCGGACAAGCGCGTTCTCTATTCCTTCTTCGTTTTTCGTTTTTCCTTTCGGACCTCAGATTCGGCGTGCGGTTGCTTTGAAAGTCGCCGCTCACTTCCGCAGCTGCCATTCTCTCGCTCGCGCTCGGCATCGGCGGGACGACGACGATGTTCAGCGCCGTGGACGGCGTTTTGCTGCGGCCGCTGCCGTACGCCGAACCGGACAGGTTGGTGCTGCTGTCGGCGACGTCTCCATCCATGACGGGGAGCTCGCCCACGCGCCGCGGCGGCGACTTTGCCCCGGCCGGCTTCCTCGACTATCGAAGCAATTCCAGCTTCGACGGGTTGGCGGCCATCTCGAGGAACGCCGTGAGGCTGACTGGTGACGGAGCGCCGGAGCAAGTGGAAGCGGCGCAGGTGTCGGGCAAACTTCTTCACGCTGCTTGGGGTCAACGCCATTGCCGGCCGAGTGTTCCTGCCCTCTGACGATGTCGCCCGGCCGGCCGGCACAGGCCGTCGTGAGCGAATCGTTGTGGCGCCGGCGTTATGGCAGCCGGGCCGATCTCATCGGCCGTACGATAACGGTCTCGGACAACAGCGTCGAGGTGGTCGGCATCGCTCCGGCCGACTTCTACTTCGAGCGACGGGCCGACGTATGGCTCCTGGGCGACGGAGGGGTTCCCCGATTCACATCGATCCGGAATCTCGCGCAGAATCGCGACGTTCACATCCTCACCGTCGTCGGACGGTTGAAGGAGGGCGTCTCCGTCCCCGAAGCGCAAGCCGAGCTGGACGTCATTTCCGCGCGTCTCGCCCAGGAGTATCCGGCGACCAGCAAAGGCTGGGGCGTGGCGATAGATCCGCTGCAATCCGCGCTCGTCGGCCACACGCGCCGCATGTTGACGTTGCTGCTCGCGGCTGTGGCGCTCATGCTGGTCATCGCGTCGGTCAACGTCGCAAACCTGGTCGTCGTGCGCACCAAGGGCCGGGCGCTCGAGCTCGCCATGCGCAGCGCGCTCGGGGCGTCGCCGGCGCGCGTGTTGCGGCAGATTCTTGCCGAAAGCGCGGTGCTCGCGGCATGCGGGGGACTTCTTGGCATCGTCCTGTCGGTGGCGGGGACACGTCTTCTGGTGCAGCTCGCGCCCGAAGGTTTGCCACGCATCGACGAAGTGGCGGTTGACGGGCGAATTGCCGCATTTGCGGTTGTGATAACGGCGGATTGTCGCCATTGCCTTCGGGTTGTGGCCGGCGTGGCGCGCGTCTCGTGCGACGCTCACCGCTGCCATTCAGGGCAGCGTCCGGACCACGGCCACGCACGAGCGGCGCAGGTCTCAATTGGTGCTCGTGTCGAGCGAGCTGGTGATCGCGCAGGTGCTGCTGGTCGCGGCAGCGCTGCTCGTCGCGAGCTTCGCCCGGCTCACGTCACTCGAGCCTGGTTTCGATCCGCGCGATCTCGTTGCGGTCGACGTCACACTGCCCGGTTCGAAATACGGAGACACGGCGGCACGGATCCGATTCCACGAAGAGGTGCTCGGACGTGTGTCCGAGGCGCCCGGCGTGCAAAGCGTCGCGATGGCGATGCAGGCGCCGATGCGGCCGGCCATCACTCGCGGCGTGTTGTTTGAAGGGCGTCCCGCGCCGCCGCCAGGCGAGTTCAACTCGATGGCGTTCCTCACTGTCAGCGAACGATACTTCGGGACCACTGGCATCCGTTTGCTCCGCGGTCGCGGTATCACTCGAGACGACGATCTCAACTCGCCGGATGTCGTGCTGGTGAACGAAGCGTTCGCACGGCAATTTTTCCCGGGCGGCCAGGATCCAGTCGGCAAACGGATCGGCTACGGTGCCCGCGTGGACGGAGCCGGCCGGACGAACGAACACTACTGGCATACGATTGTCGGCATCGTCTCCGACACTCGCGAGCAGCTCAGCCAGCCGGCGAAAGCGACCGCATACGCGCCATTCAGACAGGGACGCGATCCGTTCACGTTTTCGAGCTACCTGGTGAAAAGCTCTCTGCCAGTTGCCGTCGTCGGGCAGGCGGTTCAGTCGGCCGTGCTCGCATCGGACCCGAATCAGCCCGTATCGCGCCTGCGACGCGTCGAAGCCGACATGCAGGCGTCGATTGCGACGCAGCGGTTCACGATGGTCATCGCGGCGATGTTTGCCGGTCTGGCGCTCATCCTTGCCGCGGTGGGAACGTTTGGCGTCATGAGCCACGTCGTGCGCGGCCGGACGAGGGAAATCGGCGTGCGCATGGCGCTGGGGGCGACACGGCGCGGCGTTCTCGCGCTCGTTCTCGGCGAAGCGGCGGTCGTTGTGCTCGTCTCGACCGCCGTCGGGCCTTGCAGCCGCGGCGGCGCTCGGGTCGTCGATTCAGGCCCTGCTCTACGAAGTGGAGCCCAGGGATCCGGTGACGATGGCGGTGTCGGCGGCGTTGTTGACGGCGGTCGCGCTGGCTGCCAGCTATCTTCCCATCCGCCGCATGCTCGCTCAGAATCCGCTGACCAGCCTGCGGGATGCGAGGGTGAAGAGCAAGTCACGAGTAACAAGAAAAACGAAAAACGAAAAAGGAATAATGCCATGCCGCCGACTAGTGCAAGCCATCGCAGCCTTCTGCGTGTGCGCAGCCGTCCAGACCTTCGCTCAGGGAACGACGCCGTTCAAGCTGGGTACCTTCGAACAGAACGGGAGGGCCTTTGTCGGCGTTGTTCTCAAAGACGCCATCGTGATCGATCTCGGGCAGGCGAGCGCTGCGCTGAAAACGCCCGCGGCGAAGGTGGCGGCGCCCACCGACATGAAAGATCTCATCGCCCGCTACGACAACGGCGTGCGTGCGCGCATCATCGAAGTGCTCGCCGGCACGAAGCCGCTCGAGGGTCCAGGGCGTCCGGCCTACGTGCACGATGTGAAGTCGCTCAAAACGCTACCGCCCATCATCTACCCGACAACGATGCTGAACGTCGCGGTGAATTATCGGGCGCATGCAGCCGAGATGGCCGGCGGCGCGACAACGCAGACCGGCGGTATCGCCCAGGGTGATGCGCTGCCGGGCACCACCAGCGCTCCCGGAATCTGGGAGCGCAAGCCCGACGACAAGCGGTGGAATCCTTACATGTTCTTCAAGTCGCCGACGATCATCATCGCCAACGACGAGGCGATCCGTCTGCCTGTCGGCCGTACGAACATCGACTGGGAATGCGAGCTTGGCGTCGTCCTGAGTCGCACCGCCGATCACGTGCCGACGGAGCGCGCAGGAGACTACATCTTTGGATACACACTCGAGAACGACGTGTCGGATCGTGGCGGCCGCGGCGACACTCGCCACGGCTCCGATTGGGTGATGCAGAAGAATCACGATACGTTCGCGCCCATGGGGCCGTTCATCGTGCCGAAAGAATTCGTGCCGAACCCGCAGAAGCTCCAGGTGACATTTACGCTCAACGGCACTGTGATGCAGGATGCGAATACGTCATTGATGATTCATTCGGTGTACGAGCTTCTCTCGTACGGCTCTCACATCCTGACGCTGCGCGCCGGAGATGTGTTGGCCACCGGGAGTCCGGCTGGCGTCGGGTCGGCGCGCAATCCCCCGATTTTCCTCAAGGCCGGCGACGTGTCGGTGTGCTCGTACGAGGGTATCGGCACTCTCACCAACCCCGTCGTTGCCCCACGCAACCCGGCGCGCTGAGGAGGTCGAGGAGCGAATGATCGCCGTCAGGAATCTCGAGAAGTCCGTCAAGTCCGGCGCCGGTGAAACGTTTCTGCTCCGCCGCATCAATTTCGACGTCAAGCCGGGCGAATTCATTTCCATCATGGGGCCGTCGGGCGCGGGCAAATCCACGCTGCTGCACATCCTCGGCATGCACGACACCGACTGGCGCGGCGAATACGAGCTGCACGACCAGCCGATTCATGCGCTCCGCCAGAAGGATCGGATGGCGCTCCAGAAGAAACACATCGGGTTCGTGTTTCAGAGCTACCATCTCCTCGACAATCTGACGGTGTATGAAAACCTGGAGGTGCCGCTCAGCTACCGCGACGTGCCGCGGGCGCAGCGGCAGAGCATCGTGTCGGACGTGCTGGATCGGTTTCAGATAGTGGGGAAGAAGGACTTGTATCCAAGCCAGCTGTCGGGCGGCCAGCAGCAGCTCGTCGGTGTCGCGCGCGCCGTCGTGGCGAGCCCGAGTCTGATCCTGGCCGATGAGCCGACCGGCAACCTGCATTCCGATCAGGCTCGAGAAATCATGGAACTCTTCAAGAAGCTGAACAACGAAGGGACGACGATCATTCAGGTCACGCATTCCGAGACGAACGCCCAATACGGAAACCGCATCGTCAGGCTGCGCGACGGATGGATCGTGCAGTGAGCGCGCGAACCGCCCCGCGCGTCCTTCTCGCGGACGATCAGCGCGACATTCTCGAAGCTCTTCAGCTGCTCCTGAAGACCGAAGGGTTTCAGGTCCAGAGCGTCTCGTCGCCGGCCGCGGTGCTGGCGGCCATCGACGAGGCGGATTTCGACGCGGCGCTCATCGATCTGAACTACGCGCGCGATACGACGTCGGGACAGGAAGGGCTCGATCTGCTCGCGCGTATTCACGCGGACGATCCGACGCTGCCGGTCATCGTGCTCACCGCCTGGGCCAGTGTGGATGTGGCGGTCGAAGCCATGCGCCGGGGCGCCCGCGACTTCGTGCAGAAGCCGTGGGACAACGCGCGGCTGCTCGCCATCGTCAAGACGCAGGTCGAGCTCAGCCGGGCTCTGCGTCGCGGACGCCAGCTCGAAGGCGCCGCGCGGCTCACGTTCGATGGTGCGCCGCCGCTGATTGCGCGGTCGCCCGCAATGAAGCCGGTCATCGAGCTCATCGAGCGGACCGCGCCGTCCGACGCCAATGTGCTCATTACCGGCGAAAACGGCACCGGCAAAGGGCTGGTTGCGCAGGCGATCCATGCGCTGTCGCCGCGCGCGGCGCGTCCGATGGTGACGGTCAATGCCGGCGGGGTCTCGGAAACGGTTTTCGAGAGCGAGCTCTTCGGCCACGTGCGCGGCGCATTCACCGACGCGCGAGCCGACCGCGTGGGCCGCTTCGAGCTCGCCGACGGCGGGACCCTCTTTCTCGACGAAATTGCCAACGTGCCGATGTCGCAGCAGGCAAAATTGCTGCGGGTCATCGCCGCGGGCGAGTTCGAGCGTCTCGGCTCGTCGCGCACGCGGCGCGTGGACGTCCGCATTCTGTCGGCCACCAATGCGGCAATCGATGCGGAAGTGACCGCCGGCCGGTTTCGTCAGGACCTTCTCTTCCGGCTCAACACGATCGAAATCGCCTTGCCGCCTTTGCGCGATCGCCGAGACGACATCCCGTCGCTGGCCACACACTTTCTCGAGCAGCACGCGCGCCGTTACCGCAAGCGGCTGGAAGGCTTCGACAGCGCTGCAATGGACGCGCTGCTGCGCCATCCGTGGCCGGGCAACGTGCGCGAACTCGAACATGCGATTGAGCGCAGCGTGCTGATGGCGAGCGGCCCCCTGGTGGCGCCCACCGACCTCGGTCTGCGCCGGAGCCAGGATGGCGCGCACAGTCTCGAGAACATGGGATTGGAAGACGTCGAAGCCTTCCTCATCCGCAAGGCTGTCACCCGTTACGGGAGTGTCACCGAAGCCGCGAAGGCGCTTGGCTTGAGCCGGAGTGCGTTATATCGTCGACTGGAACGCTACGGCATCGAGCCCGGCACCTAGAACCAGGAACGTGAATCCAGCACCCAGAACCCAGCACCTCGAACCGTGACGATGCGGTACGACAGGCGCATCCTGCTGCTTTCGATCGCTGCCGGGCTTCCCGGTTCGGTTGCGGCGGGCGTGCTGCTGTGGACCGGCGAATATTCCACTCAGACGATCGTCACCGTCGGATTTGCCATCGTGGTGTTGTGGGCATTCGCCGCTTCCTCCCTCCGGCACCGTATCGTTTTTCCACTCCAGACGATGGCGAATCTTCTCGAGGCGATTCGCGAGAGCGATTTCTCGTTTCGAGCGAGAGGGGCGCACCGCGGCGACGCCCTGGGCGAAACGCTGTTCGAGATCAACGCGCTCGCCGACACGCTTCGCGATGAGCGGCTCGGATCGCTCGAAGCGACGGCGCTGCTCAGAACCGTCATGGCCGAGATCGACGTGGCGGTGTTCGCGTTCGACGACAGCCGCAAGCTCAAGCTGGTGAATCGCGCCGGCGAACGGCTGCTTGGGACGGCCGGCTGAACAATTGATGGGAAAGACCGCCGAAGCGATCACTCTTTCGGCGTGCCTCGAGGGCACGGCGCCGCGCGTGCTCAACATCGCGTTTCCCGGCGGCACGGGTCAGTGGCAGGTCAGGCGAGGCGTATTTCGACAGGGCGGTCTGCCGCATACCCTCGTCGTCCTCAGCGACGTAAACGTGCCGCTGCGCCAGCAGGAACGCGAGGCCTGGCACCGCCTGATCCGCGTGCTCGGCCATGAGCTGAACAACTCGCTCGCACCGATCAAGTCGATCGCGGGAAGTCTCGACAGCATCGCCGCGCAGGATCCGATGCCCGCCGACTGGCGGGACGACATGCGCCGCGGCCTGGGGATCATTGCCAGCCGCACGGACGCGTTGAGCCGTTTCACGTCGGCGTATACGGCGCTCGCGAGGCTGCCTCGCCCTAACATGCGGCCGGTTGATCTCGCGCCGCTGGTCGAGCGCATCGCGCGGCTCGAGACGCGAAAAACCATTCAAGTTGAGGAGGGCGACACCGTCGCCGTTTACGCCGATCCGGATCAGATCGAGCAGCTGCTGATCAACCTGATGCGGAACGCCGTTGACGCGGCTCTCGAAACCGGTGGCGGCGTGCGTGTCGGCTGGCAGCAGAACAGCCATCGCGTGTCGGTGTATGTCGAAGACGACGGTCCCGGGCTTGCGAATACGTCGAATCTGTTCGTGCCGTTTTTCACGACGAAGCCGCAGGGCTCGGGTATCGGTCTGGCGCTCGGCCGCCAGATCGCCGAGGCGCACGGCGGCACGTTGACGCTCGAGCCGCGAGTTGGGGTCAGAGGGGCGCGCGCAACGCTGACGCTGCCTCGAGAGTAGTGGAATTGGCAGATTGGGGGATTGGGAGATTGGAAGATTAAGCGGGCAGTGCGAATGCCCGTGCCAGCGCGGCATCGTCTTCGATTCCCAACACGCGCCTGGCGATGTACTCCCCGACAACCGGCCCGAACTTGAACCCTTCCGCAGTGCCGCCCCCGGCCACCCAGACGTTCTCGAATCCCGGATAACGATCGATGATGAAATTGCCAGACGAGCTCATGTCGTAGTGGCACGCGCGGGTTTCGAGCAGCGGCGCACCCGCCATGACGGGAAAACGTTCGGCGAGAAACCCGCGGGCGAGCGCGTCGTAGCTGCGGTCGAAGGCGCGGTCGCTCGTATCAGGATCGGTCGGAGCGGAGCCACGCAGGCGGACGCGAAACCCGCGATTGTCGGGAGCAAGTGCAGGCCATCCCGTGACGCCAGGGAAATTGAAGCTCGGCAAGTTCGGAAATGTAAACCGGTCGTCCCCCGGAGGCGTTCCGAAATAATGGACGTGGCCGAGCGGCGTGCGAATCCTCGCCGCCATCAGTTCGGGAAAGGCCTTCGGAAACCACGGACCGAGGGCGAAGACAAACGTGCCGGCCGCGAGCGTCGCCGACGGGCCCGCTCGTCTTCACGTTCTGAAGTCGCGCACCCGCACGATCTCCGAGAGCCGCGTAGCCCATCAATACTTCGCCACCGGATTGCCGGAAGGCCTCCGCGACGACCTCACACGCGCGCCGCGCGCGCACGACACCCGCGCGCGGGTCGTACAACACGCAGGGCCACATTCGACAGATTGAACACGGGATAGGTGCGTCAGACGTCGTCGGCGTTGAGAATTTCGTAGGGAATCGAGAGTTTCTTCCAGACCTCCTGCGTCCGTTCGGTGAACGTTTCGGGCCCCTGACGAAATATGAGATCGCCGGTGCGGAAGAAGAGCCGTACCTTCATCTGCCGGCCCCATTCCTCGTCGAATCGCGCCCATCTGTCGATCGCCTGGTTGGCCCAGCGCGACCACAACTCGGCGCGGACGCCTCGATCGCCGTACGAGCTGCGCACGCCGCGCGTCTCGTCGCCCGATGTGGCGCGAGAGTTTCCCGGGCCGTAGGCGTCGATCAGCCGGACCGACGCGCCGAGCCGGCGCAGATGGAATGCAGTCCAGCCCCCGAACGCCCCGGCACCGACGACGATGACGTCCGCGGGTCTGCGGGTTTGGCGGGCCGCCGTGCTCATCAGGGCGCCCGCCTGCGCCGCACCGATTTGTTTCAGGAAGCGGCGGCGGTCGAGGCCCATGGCACGGCATTGTAAGCCCGGCGTCATCGCGCTGGTGCTAGACTGCGGTTTTTACCGAGGAGGCAAAAATGCACCGCCGTCGTGTTCTCGCCATCATCGCGTCGCTTCTGCTCGCACCGGCGTTTCCGTCGGGAGCGCCCATTTCGAAGCCCGACCGCGACAAGGTCGTGCAGTATCTCTCCACGACCCGCGATCAGGTCCTCGCCGAAACGGAGAAGCTGTCCGACGCACAGTGGAATTTCAAAGCCGGTCCCGATCGGTGGTCGGTCGGCGAAGTCGTCGAGCACCTCGCGCTCGCCGAGACGTTTCTGGCCGGCGCCCGCCAGCAGGCGATGGCCGGCGCGGCGCCAACAGCAGAGCAGCTGGCAGGCACCAAGGGTAAAGATGAGCTGATTCTCAAGGCGATACCCGATCGCACGAAAAAGGTGCAGGCGCCGGAGCCGATTCAGCCGAAGCAGCGTCTCGGTTCCCGGGACAAAGTGATGGCGGCGTACAAAGAGCGCCGCGCGCAGACGCTCGATTACGCGCAGAAGACCACGGATGATCTGCGGTCGCGTATCGGGGATTCGCCTCTCGGACCGCTCGACGCCTATCAGTGGCTGCTGTTCGTCGCCGCCCATAACGAACGCCACCTGGGCCAGATCCGCGAAGTGAAAGCCGACCCGAACTTTCCCAAGTCGTAGCAGAAAAACGAAGGGGTCGGGTGCATTTTCAGAGAAATTGCACCCGACCCCTCTGTCTCGGATGGCGCCGAAGGGGTTGGACGCCATCCGAGAACTTTGACGAGTCTGCGCGGCATTTTGTTGCCAAGCATTGCCAATCGCGTGCCGCAGATTTAGGGACTGGGGATTGGGGAGTGGGGATTGGCTCATAGACGCCTGTCCCTTCGTGGGAACTTACGTCCCACCACGAACCCACGAGAAGGAAGAGCGGGAGTGGGAGAAGACGACCGCGATACTCGCAAGGTTCCTCGCCGCGAAGACCGAGAACTAAGGAACGAACCATGAGACAGCATTCGCGCGCTGGTTGACCGGATATGGCGCGGCCGCGTCGCGATGACCGCGAGCTGGCCGCCGAGCTCGAAAGCCACCTCGACATGCACGTCGCCGACAACATGCGAGCGGGGATGCCTGAACCCGAGGCCCGGCGGCGGGCGCTCATCGCGCTGGGAGGCATCGCGCAGACGAGGGAACGGTATCGCGACCGGAGCAGTGTGGGCGGAATAGATGAGCTCGCCCAAGACGTCAAATATGCCGTCCGCTCCATGGTCAAGGATCGGGGATTCACCATGAGCGTGGTGACGGTGCTCGCGCTCGGCATCGGCGCCCATACGGCCATTTTTTCGGTCGTCGATGCCCTCCTGCTTCGGCCGCTGCCGTTTCGCGATGCCGACCGCCTCGTCATGATTTGGGAAGACGCACACGAAGTCGGCTTCCCGAAAAACACGCCAGCGGCCGGCAACTACTTCAGCTGGAAGGAACGCAGCACGACCTTCGCCGACATGGCGGCGACCAGCGGCGCATCAGCCAATCTGACGGTGGATGGGCCGCCTGAATTCGTCATGGGCCGCCGCGTCACGGCGAACTTCTTCGATGTGCTGGGCGTGACGCCTCTTCTCGGCTGGCCGTTCAGCCAGGCGGACGATCGGCCTGGCGAGCGTGCCACCATCATCAGCTATGGTCTCTGGCAGCGGCGCTACAGCGGCGACGCGGACGTCGTCGGCAAGCCCATCACGATGAATGGCGAGCGCCGCACGATTATCGGTGTCATGCCACGGTCGTTCGTCTTTCGCGATCGAGAGCGGGACTTCTGGAACCCCATTCAATTTACCCCTCAACAGCGGCGATTCGCGGTCGCAGCACTTCCTGAACGTAGTTGGACGGCTGAAGCCAGATGTCGGTATCGAGGCAGCCCGCGCCGATATACGTGCGATTCTCGAAACAGCTCGGCGTGAGTTTCCCGAGACAAACGCGAAGATCGGCTCGCGTGGTGGACCCGCTGCGCGAGGACATGCTCGGCGACAGACGAGATCAGTTGTTCGTGCTGATGGGGGCCGCGGTTTGCGTGCTGCTGATTGCCTGCGCGAACGTGGCGGGTCTTCTCCTGCTCCGGGCGTTCAATCGACGCGGCGAGCTTGCCGTTCGTGCGTCGCTCGGCGCAACGCGTGGAAGGATCGTTCGGCAGCTTGTCGTCGAAAGGTCTTGCTCGTCGCCGTGGCGGGCGGCGTGATGGGGCTCGCTTTCGCCCGAGCCTGCACGCGATTGCGCGCGGAAATTGTGCCCGTGGGGATGCTCCCTCTGTTCTCGGCATATTGGACGCTCGGCTCGTCGGCCTGACGCTCGTGGTCATTCGTCGGTGCCGGCGGTGACCTTCAGCCTTGGCCCGGCGATGGGCGCTTCGCGTGCCCCGCTGGTAGCAAAACCTCCAGCATGCCGGCCGATCTAGTGCGGGTGGAGCGTGCGCTTTCAAGAGAGGCGCTGGTCGTGTCGCAATCGCCGTAGTCCTGGTGCTGCTCGGCGGCACGTGGCCTCTGCTCCGCACGTTTGCGAACCTTCTTGGTCATCCGAGCTTGGCTTTACACCCATCGACGTTCTTGACCGTGACGAACAGCCCTGCCGATAGCGAAATATGCCAAACATGCCGATCGCATCGCGCTCTTCGGAGCGCGTGACGGCTGGTGTCAACAGCGTGCCTGGCGTCCAGGGCGCGGCGTATGTGTCGATTCCGCCGTTCGGCAGCATCGGGAACACGAGCGGGTTTCTGGTTGAAGGTGGAACTACGACCGAGCGTCTGGATGCGCTCGTGCGCGTCGGCACGAGCCGATTACCTCCAAACGATCGGCGTAGAATCTCGTCGATGGACGCCTGCTCGATGCGCGCGATCAGGAGAGCGCGCCGGGGGTCGCGGTGATCAACGAAACGTTCGCGCGGATGCAGTGGCCAGGCCGCAGAGCAGTGGGGCGCCGGCTCTCGATGGGCGAAGACCAGAACAGATGCGGACGATTGTCGGTGTTGTGCGCGACGTCCGCGAACGCGGGTACTACCCCGAAGCAAAGCCGGCCGTTTACCTCGCCAACACACAGGTAGGCAGCGGGACGGCGTTTGTGCCCGAGACCCTCATAGTGCGTGCCTCAGGCGACCTGATGTCTCTGGTCGCGCCGATACGGACGATCGTCGCGAGCGTCGATCCGGAGCAGCCGCTCAGCAACGTCAGGACGATGGACGAAACTGCGACGCGATGGCTCTGTATCTGCTCGGCCTTTCGCGGTTGCCATTATCCGGTTCAGGCAGAGCTGCGAGCGCTGGACGATCCGCGCGGATGCTGAGCTCGTCGCGGAAGGCCTTGCGTTGATCGTGCTGCTGGAAATGCTCGGGCGCCGGCGCGCGCTCGCATGGTCGTGGCAATCAGACGCGGAACAGGAAGCGGATCCCGACCGACTGAACCCTGAACTTCGGACCCGGACGCGGACCCGGGACCCGGTGTCGAAGGACTACCTAGTCGCAACAGCTAATCCCGGTGTCGCGCCCGGAGCGACGCGCTCGATGTCGGGCTGCTCAGGGCTGATCCGAATGCACGCGGCAAAGTGGCTTGGCTCGATCTCGACGAGAGCGGGCTCGATCTCCTTGCAGGCCGGAACCGCGTACGGACATCGCGTATGGAAGCGGCAGCCCGCCGGCGGATTGATCGGCGACGGGACATCACCCTCCAGCACAATCCGCTTGCGTTGCGCCTCGACCACCGGGTCCGGCACCGGCACCGCGGAAATCAGCGCCTTCGTGTACGGCATCAGCGGACGCCGGTACAGCTCGCGCGCGCCGGCAAGCTCGACGACCTTGCCCAGATACATGACGGCGACCCGATGCGACGTATGGCGGACGGCGCGGAGGTCGTGAGAGATGAACAGATAGGTGAGGTGCCGCTCGCGCTGCAGCTTCTCCATCAAGTTGAGAATCTGTGCCTGGATTGAGACGTCGAGTGCCGAGATTGGCTCATCGGCGACGATGAAGTCAGGATTGGCCGCGAGCGCACGCGCGATACCGATGCGCTGCTGCTGCCCGCCGGAAAACTCATGGGGATAGCGATTGATGAACCGCTCGCTGAGCCCGACGGTCTTCATCAGCTCGCGTATGCGCTCGCGCTTCTGCTCCCGGGTCGCCAGCCGGAACGTTTCGATCGGCTCGGCGATGATTTGCCCGACCGTCATGCGGGGATCCAGCGCTGCGTAGGGATCCTGAAAAATCATCTGCATGTGCTGCCGCGTGCGCCGAAGTTCGGCGCTCGACAGCTTCGCGATATCGATGTCGCGGAACAGGACGCGGCCGCCGGTCGGCTCGACCAGCCTCAGCACCGCCCGGCCCAGCGTCGTCTTTCCGCACCCGGACTCCCCGACGAGGCCGAGCGTTTCTCCCGGGAAGATGTCCAGCGTCACGCCATCCACCGCCTTGACGATGCGATGGCGGCCGAGATTGAAGTGGACCTTCAGGTCAGCGATTGAGACCAGCGGATCCATAAACCTCGTGCGCGAAGTGGCACAGCGAAAGGTGGTTGGGAGTCAGCTCGACGTACGGCGGGAAGGTGTCGTGACACACCGCTTCGGCGCGGGCGCAGCGCGGCGCGAACGGACATCCCGGGCCGAGATGCGCCACATCCGGCGGAAGGCCGGGGATCTGATACAGCTCTTTGTGATCGTCGCACGACGGATCCGGCACCGACGCGAGGAGCCCTTTCGTATACGGATTTCCGGGCTTCTCGAACAGTTCGGCCGTCGGCGCCCGCTCGAAGATCTTGCCGGCGTACATCACGATGACGTAATCGGTCGTGCCCGCGACGACGCCCAGATCGTGGGTGATCAGGATGACGCTGGTGCCGGTCTCCTGCTTGATCTTCTTGATGAGCTCCAGAATCTGCGCCTGGATCGTCACGTCGAGCGCCGTCGTCGGCTCGTCCGCGATCAGCAGCTCGGGCCGGCACGACAGCGCCATGGCGATCATCACGCGCTGGCGCATGCCGCCGGAGAATTCATGCGGATAGCCGTCGGCGCGGCGGCGCGCGTCGGGAATGCCGACCATCTCGAGCATGCGGACGGCGTGTTCGTGCGCGTCGCTTCTGGAATGGCCGAGGTGGAGCTGCGTCACCTCCATCAGCTGCCTCGAGATGCGCATGAACGGATTCAGCGACGTCATCGGGTCCTGAAAGATCATCCCGATGCGCTTGCCGCGGATCGCCCGCATCTCCGCGTCCGGCAGCGTCAGCAGGTTGCGGCCGTCGAAGATCACCTCGCCGCCGACGATGCGTCCCGGCGGCGTCGGAATGAGCCGCATGATCGAGAGGTTCGTCACCGATTTGCCGGAGCCCGATTCGCCGACGATGCCGAGCGTCTCGCCGCGCTTGACGTCGAATGACACGCCGTCGACGGCTTTCACCACGCGGCCGTCTTCGGCGAAATAGGTGCGCAAGTCGCGCACCGACAGAAGGCTCAACTTTTTCTCATTTGCGGGTCGAGGGCGTCGCGCAGCCCGTCCCCGAGAAAGTTGAGCGAGAAGAGCGTGATCGCCATGGTGATGCCGGGACAGAGCAGCTGCCACGGAAAGATGGCGATGTTGGCGATGCCGTCAGCGGACAAACTGCCCCACGACGCGAGCGGCGCCTGGACGCCGAGGCCGAGGAAGGAGAGGAACGCCTCGAGGAGCATGACCGACGGAATCGTGAGCGTGGCGTAGACGATCACCGGGCCGAGCGTGTTCGGCACCAGATGCCGCGCGATGATCTTCCACGCGGGAACGCCCGTGGCGCGCGCCGCGAGCACGAACTCCTGGTTCTTGAGCGAAATCACCTGTCCGCGGACGATGCGGGCCATCGTCAGCCACGACACCGCGCCGAGCGCGACGAACAGGAGGACGAGTTGGCCGAGCGGCGACTGGCCTCCGAAAAACGCGAGCAGGACGATGACGATCATCATGTACGGAATGGCGTAGAGCACGTCCACCATCCTCATCATCACTTCGTCGACTTTGTCCTCCGAGGTACCCCGCGGTGGCGCCGAAGGTGATGCCGATGATGAGCGAGACGAAGCGTCGAGATGATGCCGACCATCAGCGAAATGCGGCCGCCGAGCAGCACCCGCGCCAGGATGTCGCGTCCGGCATCGTCCGTGCCCATCGGATGCGTCCACGAAAACGATCCGTCCGGCGCCGTGAACGGCGGCAGCGACGTCAGCAGCTTCGGATCGCTCGGAATGTAATCGTAGGTATAGCCCGTGAGCTGCCGGATGATCGGCGGCCCGACGATCGACACCACGATGACGATGGCGACGACGATCATGCCGAGCACCGCCAGACGGTTGCGCTTGAGGCGCTTCCAGGCGTCTTTCCACAGCGACGTTCCGACTACCGCTTCTTCCATATCCTCATTCTTTGAACCACAGAGATCACAGAGAGCACGAGAGCATTTTGATTAAGAGATTCCCGAATCTCTGTGCACTCTGTGTCCTCTGTGGTTCATTCAGTACCGCACGCGTGGATCCAGAAATCCGTACGCAATATCCACTGCAAGATTGAACAGCAGCACGACGATCGAAATGAACGCGACGATGCCGATGATGAGAGGCTCGTCGCGGTTCAGGTTCGCGTTAATGAAATAGTTTCCGAGCCCCGGCAGCGCGAAGATGCGCTCGACGACGACCGTGCCGGTGAGCAGATAGGCCAGCGCAGGACCCGAGAACGAGACGACCGGCAGCAGCCCTCCGCGCATTGCGTGCCTGACGAGGACCTCCCGCTCCGGCAGTCCCTTCGCCCGCGCCGTGCGGATGTAGTTCGAGCGGAGCACCTCGAGCATGCCCGAACGCGTGAGCCTGGCGATGTACGCCATGTACACCGCCGACAGCGTCAGGACCGGCAGAATCATGTGCCGGCCAAGCCCTTCCCAGCGCGCGGGGGGCAAGACGTACCAAGTGAGGCCAAAGATGAGGACGAGCGTGGGACCGAGCACGAAGTTCGGAATCGAGATCCCGAACATCGCGATCGCCATCGACGTGTAATCGATTCGCGTGTTCTGGTGGAGCGCCGCGTAGGTGCCGGCGGTGATTCCCACGGCGAGCGCGAGAAGGTACGCCGCAAACCCCAATGCGACAGAGACCGGGACCGCCTGCTTGAGAATGCTGTTGACCGGCTGGCCCTGATAGCGGAGCGACAACCCGAAATCGCCCTTCAGCGTGTTGGCGAGGGTCATTCCGTACTGCACGTACCACGGCCTGTCGAGCCCATAACGTTCGCGGATGTTGCGTTCGATGGCCGCGGGAATCGGCTTTTCGCCCGTGTAGAAGTTGCCTGGCGCGAGCCGGATGAGCCCCCACGTGACCGACACCACCACGAGCACCATCGGGATCGTGATGATCAGGCGCCGGATGATGAACCTCAGCATCCTTCGCTCGCTGTCTGTGCCGGGCGAGCTACGGCTTGGCGAGCCACTTGGCGGGGTCGTGCTCGATGTAGACGAATTTCCAGGCGTGAAGCGTGACCGGATTCGGGTGCATCCCTTTCACGTACGGTTTTTTCATCCAGTTGGTCGAGCTCGTGGCAAGCGGAATGACCGGCTGCGCGTCGAGCAGGAATTTTTCTGCTTTCGCCAGCAGTTCGTAGCGCTTCTTGGGATCTGGCTCGCGGTTGGCGGCGTGCAGCGTCTTGACGTATTCCGGCGTCGACCACCCGGTTCCGTTGTCCCCGCCCGCCGTGGTGAAGAGGTCGAGGAACGTGTATGGGTCCATGTAGTCGCCGACCCAACCCGCCCGCGCGACCCCTTTGTATTCAAGCTTGGCGCGATGGTTGAGAAAGGTCTTCCACTCCATGTTCTTGAGGGGCACCGTCAACCCGAGGTTCTGCTTCCACTGCGCCTGCACGTACTCGGCGATCTGCCGGTTGCGCTCGGTGGTGTTGTAAATCAGCTCGACGTCGGCAATCGGAAATCTCGCCGGATCGAACGACCCGCTGGCATCACGATACCCCGCCTCGGCCAGCAATTGCTTGCGCGCGAATCGGGTCGAACGGATCGCCGACGGGCTGGGGATAGCCGGGAAAGATCCCTTCGGGGGAAAACGCGGTGAGCGGTTTGACGGTGCGCTGGTATGCCGCCAGTCCGACTTTGTCGATCGCCATGTTGAACGCCTTGCGCACGCGGACGTCATCCATCGGCGGCTTCGTTGTGTTCAGCATGTAGTAGTCAATCGCACACTCGGGCTTGTCCATGTGATCGACGGTGGCGCGGAGATGATCGATCCACGAGGCCGGCGGAATGTGGTTGTACAAGGCGTCGATTTCTCCCGCCTTGTACAGATTCATGATCGTCGTGGTGTCTTCGATTGGGATAAAACGTGATCCGCTCGAGCCTGACGTTTGCGGCGTCCCAGTAGTCGGCGCGCTTCGTGAAGATCAGCCGGTCGTACGGCTTCCACGTGTCGAGCATGAAGGCGCCGCTGGTGACGATGTTCTGCGGCTGCGTCCACGCCTGGCCGTAGGTTTCAACGGTCCGGCGATGGATCGGGCGGAAAAACTGGTGCGCGACGAGACCTGGAAAAAACGGTACGGGTTGCGCGAGCGTGTACCTGACGGTGCGGTCGTCGAGCGCTTCGACGCCCACGTCCTCCGCAGCGACCCTTGCCTTCGTTATAGGCCTGAGCGCCCTTGATGTAATAGGCGAGATAGGCGATGCGCGACGCGAATTGCCGGCGCGAGGCCGCGGCGCAGCGAATAGACGAAGTCGTGTGCGGTAATCGGATCGCCGTTCGACCATTTCGCTTCCCTGAGGTGGAACGTGAACGCCGAGTTGTCGCTGTTCGGTTCCCACCGCTCCGCGAGGCTGGGAATCGGCTGGCCGGTCTCCGGGTGATATTCGGTAAGCCCGTCGTACAGGCCGACGTGCAGCCGCGCCTCCGGCTGTCCTGACGACACCTGGGGATCGAGCGACTCGGGCTCGGATCCGGAGACGTAGCGCATCACCTGCCCTTCAGGGGGAACGGTCTTGCCGAAAAACGGCGAGTCCTCCGCGCGCGTCGTGCACGCCGGCATCACCGATACCGAGAGCGCGAGCACCGCTGCTCGCGCCGACGCGAGAGGCAACCGACGCCGCAAAGGCAGTCCACTTCATATCAGGAAGGATTTCGTACTGGGGTATGATCCGTCAATCGCCGACAGTACTCTAATGACGTCCGGCCTCATCCGCCGGCTTTCTGGCTCCAGCATGACTACACTCCGTCTTGCCTCGGTCCTGCTCCTTGTCTGCCTCGACGGCCTGGCCGCCCAGTCGAGCCGCCCTCCGGTCATCGGGATCCTCCAGGCAGAATTGCAACGCAACATCGACGTGCTGAAGCAGCAGCAGAGCGCACCCGCATATTACGCCGCTTACACGCTGCACGATACCCGGACGACGCAGATTCTCGCGTCGTTTGGCGCCGTCGACAGGAGCGACGAAAGCCGGCAGCGGTTTGCGACGGTCGAGATGCGCGTCGGCGACTACGAACTGGACAACACCCATCCGATCCGTGGTGACGCCCGCGCCATGTCCCCGCGGCTCGTGCAAGTCAGCTTGCCGCTGACCGACGAGGAGAAGCCCATTCGCGTCGCGCTCTGGCGGGCCACCGATCGCAGCTACAAGCAGGCGAGCGAGGCACTGACGCGCGTGCGGACCAACGTCGCCGCGAAGGTGCAGGATGGCAGCCCGGCGGCGGACTTCTCGCGCGAAGAGCGGCAGGAATACGCGGGTCCGCCGGCGTCCTACACCCTCGACACGGCGGCGTGGGAGGCGCGCCTGCGGCGCGTGTCGGCGGTATTCGCCGAAGATCCACTCGTCTTGCGGAGCCAGATCTCGCTCACGATATCCGCCGTCAATCGCTACTACGTCAACAGCGAGGGCTCCCAGATCGTGACGGGCGAGGTGAGCGGCCGCGTGTTCATACAGGGGGTCACGAAAGCGGCAGACGGCATGGAGCTGCCGCTCTACACGAGCTATTTCGCCACCACGGCCGACGGGCTGCCCGACGAGCGTCAACTCCTCGCCGAAGCCCGCTCGATGGTCGAGCTGCTGGGCCAGCTTCGCCGCGCGCCGCTGGTCGAGCCGTTTTCGGGCCCGGCCATTCTTTCCGGCCGCGCCGCGGGCGTGTTCTTCCACGAGATCTTCGGACATCGCGTCGAAGGCAACCGCCAGCGGAACGCCGATGACGGGCAGACGTTCACCAGCCGCGTGGGTTCCCCCGTGCTGCCGGGCTTCCTGAGCGTGGCGTTCGATCCGACGATCCGGAAAATGGGCGGCACCGAACTGATGGGGCACTATCTGTACGACGACCAAGGCGTCAAAGCGCAGCGGGTGACCGTCGTCGATAACGGTCTGCTGAAAACGTTCCTCCTGGATCGCGCGCCTTTGAACAGGTTTCCACGGTCCAACGGGCATGGCAGAGCGGAATCAGGTTTCCTGCCGGTGTCCCGCCAGTCGAACCTGCAGGTCGAGTCGAACCGATCGGTGTCTCGCGAGCGGTTGATGGAGCAGTTGCGCGACGAGGCGAGGCGTCAGGGAAAACCGTTCGGCCTCCTGTTCGAGAACATCGAGGGAGGATTTACGACAACCGGCCGCGGTTCGGCGAATGCGTTCAACGTCCTGCCGAACGTCGTATACCGGATTTTTACCGATGGACGTCCGCCCGAGCTCGTCCGCGGCGTCGATCTGATCGGCACGCCGCTGGCGGCATTTGGAAAAATCATCGCGACCGACGATCAGATCGGCGTGTTCAACGGCGTCTGCGGCGCGGAGAGCGGCGGGGTGCCGGTGTCGGCCTCGTCGCCGTCACTGCTCGTCAGTGAAGTCGAAGTCCAGAAGAAGTCGCAGTCGCAGGAGACGCTGCCAATCCTTCCCGCTCCACCTGTGACGAGGAAGTCGTGAGTCGTCGATCGTCGATCGTCGATCGTCCATCGTCGATCGTCGTGCTGCTGCTCGGCGTGGTGTGCGCGTTCGCGTCGGCTCCCGACCGCGCGGGTTTCGGCGCAGGAATCGCCGACGCTCGCCGCGATGCAGGACGAGATGAAGCGTTCGATGGCCGAGCTGCGCATGAAAGGGGAGGCCGCTCCATATTTCATCGCCTACGAAGTGCTCGACCGCGCAACGATGGACGTGTCGGGGCGGCTCGGCGCTCTGGTCGAAAACCCCGCGCGCCGTACGCGCACGCTTCGCGTGGAAGTGCGGGTGGGCGATTACAACTTCGACAGCTCGCGGTTCGTCGTCCAGGGTTTCGGCGGAAGTGCCGGCATGATGGGCGAAATCGTCGTCGCGCCGCTCGACGATGACTACGACGCGATGCGGCGCGAGTTGTGGATCACGACCGACACCGCTTACAAGCGCGCGATCACGATGTTCGCGCGAAAAAAAGCGGTCTTCCAGAACAGGACCGCCAGCGATCCGCTCCCGGATTATTCGCAGGAGCCCCCGGTCGAAACCATTCTGCCGGTGTTGTCCCCGATGCCGGCGCAAAGGCGCGATGCAGCATTGCGGGTGCAGCAGTCGTCGGCCGCGTTCGGCGCGTACCCGGACGTAGACCTGTCGGAAGTCACGCTGTCGCACGTGCAGGGCACGCGGTATTACCTGAACAGCGAAGGGTTCAAGACTGTCTCACCGATTCAGATCGCCACTCTCACCATGTACGCCGAAGCGCAGGCCGGTGACGGCATGCCCGTGCGGCAGACCTACACGGCCGTCGAGCGGCTGCTCAGCGATTTGCCGACAGCCGCGGACTTGTCGGCCCGTGCGAAGGAGCTGGCTGCCGGTGTCGTCGCGGCTCGCACCGCGCCGATAGGCGAGGAGTTCGCCGGCCCTGTGCTTCTCGACGGCGCGGGTGGACCTCAGTTCATCGCCGAGACGCTCGTGCAGCTGATGCAGGCTCGCCGCCCGGCAGATGCGGAAAATCCGCGCATGGCGCAGATGCAGTCGTCGCCGTTCCTGAACCGCACGGGTCTCAGGGTCATGGCGGACGCGTTCAGCGCCAGCGATACGCCGTCGTGACCCACTTCGAAGGCCGGCCGCTCGCCGGCAGCTATCACGTGGACGACGAGGGAGTGCCGGCGAAAGATGTGACGCTCGTGGACAAAGGGCGGCTCGCCACGTTGTTGACGAGCCGGGTGCCGCAGAAAAATTTCCCTCGATCGAACGGCCACGGGCGCTCGGGAACGGTGCTCGCCGGCGTGTTCCAGCTCGAGAGCGGGCAGGCAATCCCCTCGTCCACGCTCAAGGACAAGTACATCGCGCTGCTCAAGGCGCAAGACAAGACCTTCGGTTACATCGTGCGGGGCGTTCGATCGGACGGTCAGCCGGGCGCGACGGGACCGGCCATCGACAACATCGTCAAGGTGACGCTCGACGGCACGGAGACTCCCGTGCGCGGCATGCGCTTCGGCAGCGTGCCGCCGATGGCGTTTCGCGATTTGTCCGAGGCGTCGACAGAGCGCAGCGTGTATTCGTACCGCGCCGGCACGACATCGATGGTGTCGGTGGTCGCGCCCAGCCTCATTTTCGAGGAGCTCGAGATTCTCCGCGTGCGCGACATTCTGCAGAGGCCTCCGGTGGTGCCGTCACCGCTGAAGCAGCCGTCGATGCAGGCGAAATGAAGATGCGATGAAGTGTCCCCGGCGCGTAATTACTTGAATATCCGGCGGTATTAGGTATAAATTCCACGCTCACGACCGACAACCCAGAAGCGGGAGGCTTTCATGAGAACGCTCACTCGTCTCTTTCTATCCGCGGCGGCCGTTGCCCTGCTCGGCGGTTCGACCCTCGTCGCGCAGACGAAGGCGACAGCCGAAAACGTGCCGATCATTCCGCACACCTCGGTTCCGAACTTCTTCAAGCTCCCGCCCGATCTGTACTTCGGCGAAGGGATCGGAATCGCGACGAATTCGAAGGGGCATATCTTCGTTTACCACCGCAGCGGTGATACGAGGCTCTTCGAATTCGATCCGAACGGGACATTCGTCAAGGAGTGGGGCGTCGGCCTGTACGGCATCGAATTCGCCCATCAGGTGCGGGTCGATCGCGAAGACAACGTGTGGGTCGTGGACGAGGGGACCAACATGGTCATCAAGTTCAACCCCGCCGGACGCGTCGTGATGGTGCTCGGGCGGCGTCCGGAGCCTGTCGCCGGGGCAACGCAAACGCAGAACGCGCAGAACCCGCCGGCGCTCGACCGGAAGTACGGCTTCGGCCGGCCGACGGATGTCACATGGGATGCCGCAGGGAAATATTTTCGTGTCCGACGGCTACGTCAACTCGCGCGTCGTCAAGTTCGACAAGAACGGCCGCTTCATCGGGCAATTTGCCGGTGGAGAACGCGGCGACGCCAAGAATCAGCTCAACACGCCCCATTCGATCTCGTCGGACGCGCAAGGCAATATTTACGTCGGCGACCGGGGCAACCGCCGCATCGTGGTTCTGAACAACGACCTGACGCTGAAGACGATGTACACGAACGTCGGCAATCCATGGGCGGTCTGCGTATCGCCCGGGCCGCATCAATATTTGTATTCATCGAACTCCAATCCCGATTCGAACCCGGCCGCCTCATGGGCCATTACCGGCGAGATCTACAAGATGGAGCTCGACGGCACGATCATCGGGAAGTTCGGCAAGGCCGGTAAAGGACTCGGGGAGTTCAGCACCGTTCACGAGATTGACTGCCGGAATCCCGATCAGCTGTTCGTGTCGGAGATCTCCGCCTGGCGGGCGCAGAAGATCCAGTTGAGTCCATCGAAAATGCAGCCGGCAACGTCGTCTGCGGCAGCGACGCGATAAGGGGGTCTCATGAAGAACACGTTCATTCTCTCCATTGCGGCTGCATTGGCGATCGGCGGCGGCATTCTGTCCGGGCAATCGGCGGCGCCGACACTGCAATTCGACTCGAATCCGACGCCGGTGTCGTTGCCCGAAAACATCCA
Organism: Vicinamibacterales bacterium; assembly: GCA_963850295.1. Taxonomy (GTDB): domain Bacteria; phylum Acidobacteriota; class Vicinamibacteria; order Vicinamibacterales; family JAMQPK01; genus JAMQPK01. The sequence goes on from CAWKKU010000009.1 coordinate 203,333, forward strand.
CCTCGGTGAGGTTGCCGGCGTTGCCACCAATTCGCGAGGCGACATCTTCGTCTACACCAGAACGGGCAACCCGACGATTACCATCGGTACCGCGCGCGCTGTGTCGCACGGCGGTGGCCGGTTGTTCCAATTCGATCGGTCGGGCAAGTTCACACGCGAGATCGGACAGGGCATCTACGGGTTCCTGCAGCCGCAGCAGGTGCGAGTCGATCCGCAGGACAACATCTGGGTCGTCGATCAGATGTCGACGCAGGTCATCAAATTCGATCCGAACGGCCGGGTGCTGATGGTTCTCAGCCGGAAACCCGAGGCGATGACGGTGCCGGCGCCGCGGCTCACCCCGCTGCCGACGAACATCCCGACGATCCAGCCGGAACCGCCAGCGGGCGGTGGCGGTGGCGGCGGCCGTGGCGGCCCCGCCGGCCCCCCGGGAGCTGGCGTTGAGGGCGAAAGCTTTCAACGGCCCACCGACGTCGCGTGGGATGCGCAGGGGAATATCTATGTCGCCGACGGCTACGGAAACGCGCGCGTGGCCAAGTACGACCGCAACGGCAAATGGGTGAAAAACTGGGGCTCGCGCGGTACCGGCCAGGGACAATTCAACATCGTGCACGGCATCGCTATCGACGCCCAGGGCAACGTCTATGTCGGCGACGAAGGCAACAAACGGGTGCAGGTGTTCGACACCGAAGGCACGTTCAAAACGGCATTCACCAACGTCGGTGCGCCCACAGCGCTCTGCATTACCCGGGGGCCGCAGCAGGTGCTTTACGTGGCGCACACGGGAGATCCGGACGGCATGGATGACGCCGCGATTTATAAGGTGGATCTCAAGGGCAATATCCTCGGCAAGTTCGGCAGTGCGGGGAAGCTTCCGAAGGAGTTCAGCCTCGTGAACGCGATCGACTGCCGTAATGAGAACGAGCTGCTCGTGGGCGAGCTCGCCAACTGGCGAGTACAGAAAATTACGCTCAGAGCCGCGAAGTAATACACCGGCGATTTAGTTGTAGATCCTAGATTCTAGATTTTAGATTCTAGATTTTAGATTCAGGCATCAGATCGGGGGTTCGGCGTAAACTGGGTGTATGCGCCGAACCCTTTTTGTTTGTACGCTCGCGCTGTTCACCAGCGCGCCTTCGTTCGCCCAGACCGCAGCGCCGGCGCGCGGGACGGCAAAACCCTCGACGACGACCAAACCCATCACCATCGCCATTCAGGTGACCGATCCGGCGGGCGCGCCGCTCGCGGACGCGACCGTGACGGCAACCGGTACCGTAGCGCGTGAGGTGCTGACCGCTGGGGATGGATCGGTACAGCTGATGAACATGCGGCCAGGGACCTATCGCCTGCGCTTCGCGCGCGAAGGTTCGATCACACTGGAGCGCGATCTCACGGTTCGGGCCGGGGAAAGTCCGACTGTAGACGTGTCGTTGTCTCCAGCACCGCCGCCGCCCAAAGTTGCTGAACCGGCGCCCGCCCCGTCGGCCAAGCTGCCGCCTCCTGGCGACCCCAAGATCACTCCGGTGCCGCTGTTCCTCGAGAAGAACTTCATCGGCGGCCGCGAGGCCAGAAAGGAATCGCCGCTCGGCTGCGGGGCTGTCAGCACGGCGACACTTTATCAGCTTCGCGATTCGTGGCTGGCTCACTCGCATGAGGATGCCGACGAAGCGATTTACGTTGTCGCGGGCGAAGGGACGGTTCGCATCGGCAATACCGAACAGAAGATTCAGGCCGGAACCTTCAGCTTTGTTCCCCACACGGTCTCCCACACGCTGATTCCTCAGGGGCGCAACCCTCTGATAGTGATTTCAGTGTTGTCGGGGCCCCCTTGCAAAGGCTGACCGCTTCGCTGAGGGCTAGAGCTTAGGGCTTGGGGCTCAGGGATAGGTTAGCGCTTAGGGTACGTTCCTTGCTCTGGCTGGGATCATGAAGAAGCACGTCATGGTCCTGGCTGTCGCGATTTGCTGCACTACCGTCGCACACGCCCAGAAGAAGGACCCCTATAAAAAAGTCGACAACGACGTGCGGCTCGACGCCCTGCGGCATGCGCAGGTGTGGATGCCGGGCGATATTGCATCGCGGAACATCAAGTCGGGTCCCGAGGATTCATCCGGATTCGATCCTGAAGAAGTTGTGACGTGCGATTACGTCGAGGAGAAGCAGACCGGGACGCCGAAGTTCGATTGTGCTATCACGCCCGACGACAAGGTGCGGGTGAAATATGGCGAGCTGAACGGCGAAGTCTTTTCTGAGGTCGCGGCATCGCGCCTGCTGTGGGCCCTCGGCTTCGGCTCCGATCGCATGTATCCAGTCAAAGTCATCTGCAAGGGCTGTCCGGCCGACCCCATGAAGACGCCCAGAAAACAAGACGGCACGCGCGAGTTTGCGGCTGTCGTGGTCGAGCGCAAGCTGCCGGGCGATCCGATTGAGCTGAACAAAGACTCCGGCTGGGCGTGGGTCGAGCTCAATTTCGTGGATTACGCCAGCGGCGGCGCGCCGCTCGCCCAGCGTGACGCGTTGAAGCTGCTCGCCGCGATGATGCAGCACACCGACAACAAGCCGCAGCAGCAGCGGCTGCTGTGTCTCGACAAAGTGCATGGCCTGCAGCCGCAGCCCGACGGAAAGTGTGCGCATTCGTTCATGATGATCAACGACCTGGGCAAGACGTTCGGGCGGGCGACGCTGACGAATGGGGACAAGAAGAGCGCCGTGAACTTCGAGGCCTGGTCCGACACCCCGATCTGGAAAGACGACGAAGGATGCGTGGCGCGGCTATCGAAATCGTTCACGGGATCGCTCGAACATCCGACGATCAGCGAGGAAGGACGGAAGTTCCTCGCTGGCCTGCTCTCCCAGCTCACCGACGGCCAGTTGCGCGATCTGTTCGAGGTGTCGCGATTCACCAAACGCGATCCGAACGTGTCAGTCGACGACTGGGTGCGTGTGTTCAAGCAGAAGCGCGACGAAATCAGCAACCGCAGCTGCGCCAGCTCCCTTTAAACAGGACACTAGAAGCGGTTTCAACACCCGGGCAGCGAATTTCAACGCCGTGGCGCCGAGACGCCGCGGCGAGTCCGGATCGTCTGCATCGACGTCGCGCCGAACGGCGCGCATGGAGAAGGTCACCGTTGAATACAAGAGCGTGGGATTGTGTTGCTCTTGGATTCAACGGTGACCTTCTCCGTGTGTGGGCCCGCTTCGCGGCCCACGACGTCGATGTGCCCGTGCTGGGCAAGGAATTGTTCCTAAGAAACTCCGTGTCCCCGTGCCTCCGTGATGAAGCAGAAGAATTCCTCTTAATCTCCTAATCTCCTGTTGGTTTTCGTGATTGGTTCCATGCGCTGGTCACGTGTGCGATCACCTCGTCAACTCCCACCCCATTTTTCACCTGCGTGAACAGGAACGGCCCGTCGCCGCGCATTCGCCGCGCATCTCTTTCCATCACTCCCAGATCGGCGCCGACGAGCGGCGCGAGATCCGTTTTGTTGATGATGAGCAGATCCGATTGCGTGATACCGGGGCCTCCTTTCCGGGGGATCTTGTCGCCGCCGGACACGTCGATGACGTAAATGGTGTAGTCCGCGAGATCGCGGCTGAATTGCGCCGCGAGGTTGTCGCCGCCGCTCTCGACAAACAGCAGCTCCGGACTCAGCGCGGCCATCAACCCCTCGAGCGCGACCAGATTCGGGCTGATGTCGTCGCGTATCGCGGTGTGCGGACATCCGCCGGTTTCGACGGCACGGATACGCTCCGCCGGTAGCGCGTCGTGGCGCATCAGGAACTCAGCATCCTCTTTCGTGAAGATGTCGTTGGTGACAACGCCGAGTTGGCAGCGGTCGCGCAGCTTGCGGCACAGCGCCAGCAGCAGCGCGGTTTTTCCGCTGCCGACCGGCCCGCCGATGCCAACCGTAAAGGACCGCGCCTCGTAATCACGGCGCTTCGGCCGGGCGCGCTGATCGTAGACGCCGGCGGTTGATGGGTCGTTGTCGTGATCGTGCTCGTACGGAGCGTGGTGAAACACTGGTCGAGCCATTTACTTCTCCCGTTTCATGATTGGAACAGCTTCGAATATAGCTGGTCGTGCGTCGACTGGTACAGGTCGATGAGCGGCGCTGTTTGCGCGATGTCGTGCGGCTCGATGTCGCCGCATTGACGCACGGTTTCGTCGATATCGCTCGTGAGCGCGGCCTGAATCTCCTGGGCGTCGTAGGCGCCGGCAAGGCCCAGGCGCACCGCCGCGGAAACGACTCCCCGGACCGCCGTGAAGAGAAACGCCCGCTGGGTATCGGCCAGGGAAACGTCCATGACGCCCAGAATCGAACCATACAACGGCGCATGGTGGCCGGCCAGCCGCTCGCGGCGCACGCGCTCTTCGATGGCCGTCACCGCCGGACGAGGAAACGATCGGAAGGCAGCGGTAAGCAGCGCGCGGCCCTGCGCGCGGCTCGCCCGGTTCGCGACGGGATTCAGCAGAAACACGTCGCACAGCAGGTCGAGCTCCGGCAAATCCGACGGGCGCCGATGAGCGGCGGTGACCAGCGGAAGAGCGCTGCGCCCGTTTTGCGCAAGGGACTGCCGTGCGAACCTGTGCACGCCGGCAAGATCCTCCACCTGACCGTGCTGCACGCTCGCCTCGAGCCCGCCCGAGTGCGCGAACCCGCCGGACGGGAACCCGGAATCGAGCAATTGCCAGAGTAGATAGTTCATACGTCTGTATGGATTAACCACAGAGAGCACAGAGATCACAGAGCCTGTTTGATCTTCTCTGTGTCTCTGTGGGTGAAACATCAAAACAGAAAATATCGCTGCGCCAACGGCAACACCGACATCGGCGCGCACCGTAGTTCTTCGCCGTCGGCGGTCACGATGTAGGTTTCAGGATCGACGTGCATCACCGGCGTCGCAGCGTTGAGCTTGAGGTCTGCCTTCCTGAGCGTCCGGCAGCCGCGGACCGCGTACAGATTCTTGCGGAGTCCATAACCGCCGGCGGTGCCTTCGTTCAGTGATACCTGAGACACGAAGGCGAGTGACGTCGCCGAACCAGCCGAGCCGTGGGCGCCGAACATCGGCCGCATCACGATTGGCTGAGGCGTCGGGATCGAGGCATTGGCGTCGCCCATTTGCGACCAGGCGATCAATCCGCCCTTGATAACGAGCTCGGGCTTGACGCCAAAAAACGCCGGATGCCATAACACCAGGTCGGCGAGCTTGCCCACCTCGACGGAGCCAATCTCCTCGCCGACGCCGTGGGTGATGGCGGGATTGATGGTGTATTTCGCGATGTACCGCTTGATACGTTGGTTGTCGTTAGCCCCCTGTTCGCCCGGAAGGCTCCCGCGCTGCACGCGCATTTTGTGCGCGGTCTGCCAGGTGCGCGCGACCACCTCGCCGACGCGTCCCATCGCCTGGCTGTCGCTCGAAATCATGCTGATGGCCCCGAGGTCGTGCAGGATGTCCTCAGCGGCGATTGTTTCGTTGCGGATCCGGCTTTCCGCGAAAGCGACATCCTCCGGAATGTTCTTGTCGAGGTGGTGACACACCATCAGCATGTCGAGGTGCTCGTCCAGTGTGTTGACCGTCAGCGGCCGGGTGGGGTTGGTCGAGCTCGGCAGCACGTTCGGTTCGCCGCACACGCGGATGATGTCTGGAGCGTGTCCACCGCCGGCGCCTTCCGTGTGGTAGGTGTGGATCGCCCGCCCCTTGAATGCGGCGATGGAGTCGTCCACGAAGCCGGACTCGTTGAGCGTGTCCGTGTGGATCGCGACCTGGACGTCGTATTGGTCAGCGACCGTCAGACAGCAATCGATGGCTGCCGGCGTCGAACCCCAGTCTTCGTGCAGCTTCAGGCCGATCGCTCCGCCGCGAATCTGCTCGTGCAGGCCCTGCGGCATCGAGCTGTTGCCCTTGCCGAGGAAACCGAAATTCATCGGGAGCGCGTCGGTCGCCTGGAGCATACGTTCGAGATACCACGCTCCTGGCGTACACGTCGTCGCCTTTGTTCCGGTCGCGGGGCCCGTGCCGCCCCCGATGAACGTGGTCACGCCGCTGGCGAGCGCGACATCCACTTGCTGCGGACAGATGTAATGAATATGCGCGTCGATGCCGCCGGCGGTGAGGATATGCCCCTCGCCGGCGATTGCCTCGGTTGTCGCGCCGACGATCATTCCTGGCGAGACCCCGGCCATCACATCAGGGTTTCCGGCTTTCCCGATCCCGGCGATCCGTCCGTTCTTGACGCCGACATCGGCCTTGTAGATGCCCGTCCAGTCGACGATGAGCGCGTTCGTAATGACCAGATCCAGCGCGTCGGCCTGGCTGACTCCCGCCGCCTGGCCCATCCCGTCGCGCAGCACTTTGCCGCCGCCAAATTTGCACTCGTCTCCGTAGGTCGTGTGATCCCGCTCGACCTGTGCGATGAGCTCCGTGTCGCCGAGACGGATCCTGTCGCCCGTCGTTGGACCGTAAATATCGATGTAATGCCTCCGCGGCATGCGATAGCTCACAACAGCCCTCCTCGAACGATGCGGTTGCCGGCGATCTCGACCAGCGCGACGGTCTTCGCCTCGCCCGGCTCGAATCGCACCGCGGTGCCCGCCGGAATATCCAGACGCCGGCCGGCGGCCGCGGCGCGGTCGAACTCGAGCGAGCGGTTGGTCTCGGCGAAGTGGTAGTGACTGCCCACCTGAACCGGTCTGTCGCCCTTGTTGACGACCGTTATCTGAACGGGATCGCGTCCTTCGTTGATGACGATGTCGCCGGGGCCGGGATCGATCGCGCCAGGCGCATCCGTGCGCGGGACAGCCGTGGCGGGAGAGCGTTTCGGGACGGGCAGAAAGCTGCCATACAACGCCAGCTCGAGGTTTCCGTGTTCGGCTGAAATCGGATGATGAACGGTGACAAGTTTCGTCCCATCCGGAAATGTCCCTTCGACCTGCACTTCGACGATCATCTCGGGGACGTGATCCATGACATCGGCGCGTCCTAGAAGCTGCCGTCCCACATCCATGAGCTCCGCCACGGAGCGGCCATCGCGAATCAGCTCCATTACCTGGGCGCTGATGAGCGCCACGGCTTCGGGATAGTTGAGGCGAAGCCCGCGCGCGAGCCGTTTTTGTGCGAGGTGACCCGCCTGGTGGAGGGCAAGCTTGTCGAGCTCATTCGGCGTTAGATGCATTGCGTCACCATTTTCTGCTCCAGAGATCGTCGCCAATCAGCGGCGGCAAAAACGACAGGTGGCCGCGCAACGCGCGCCAGACTCTTTCAGTGCTCACCCCCGCCATTCGCACGAAAACGCCGCCATCGCGAAGACGCGATGCCGCCAGCACGACATCTGCCGCCGGCACTGCACGTGTGCCGCGCTCCACCGAGACCTGTGACGCGCGCCGCAGAATCGTGTCGGAGGCGTCAGACACGAGCGCGCCAGTAATGACCATGGTGAGGAACACATCGAACCTCTCCATGCGTTCGGCAACCGGGCCGAGTGCCGGCTCGAGCACGACCGCGTCAGCCACTACAGGGTGACCGTCTCGTGTGACATGAATGCGGCTCTCGTACCGCGAAAACACCCAGCGTTCACCAGATGCATGGCGTCCTGACGTGAGCCAGTCGACCAGAACGAGACTCGCGCTACCTCGGAGGTCATACCGCTGTGTCTGCGCGAAGTCTGCGCCTGCGTAACAGACCACGGGATCGGGGACGACGGCGAGGAGGGCGCCATCGTCGACCGACGCGATGATTCGCTGTTTCGAGCGCCGCGCCGATCGATAAATCTTCGTCGACGCTTGCGTCGTAAGGAGCGCGCGCGCGCCGCTGCTGACGTCCGCGGTCATCCGGATGTCGTCGCCGCCGACGAACCCTCCACCCAGCGTCGCCATGTACACCCAGCACGTCGCGCCGCGTCTATGTGTCGCGATCAGCTTCGCCGGGTTCGTCGCGAACGCGCGCGTCACAACTGTGTCGGTGCCGGTCCGCGTGAATTCCAGATGTGCTGTCCCGGGAGGGTATGGGCCGGCGAGAGTGGTCACAGGGTTATCAGCGCGCGATTCTAGCTGATACAGCAGATTCGATCCCGGCAACGGTGAACAATGTTCATCATTGTCGGATTTCCAGACAGGTTGCCCGGCCCCTCTGCCCGCTCGGCGTGGCGGCAAGCCAATTGCAGCTTCAAATAAGACGGAGGACCAGAATGCTGAAAAATAGTCTCATTACTGCCGCCTGCGCGGCGGCGTTCCTGACCACGATGTCGGCGACGCCCGCACAGGCGCAGAGCACGCTCGATTCAAGAACCGAGTTCACGTTCAACCAACCGGTGGAGCTTCCGGGAGCCACACTCCCCCCGGGCACCTACATCTTCCGCTTCGCCGACTCGACCAGCGGTCGCAAGGTGATGCACGTGCAGGCGAAGGACGCCAGCAGCAAGAACTACGGGCTGTTCATGACGATCTCCGCGCAGCGCGCGCAGCCGTCGGATGACGCCGAGTTGCGATTCCTGGAAACGCCTGCAGGCCAGCCTGCGGCAGTGAAGACGTGGTGGTATCCGGGCAACACGATCGGTCGCGAGTTCATCTATCCGAAAGCACAGGCCCGCAAGCTTGCGCAATCGACGAACTCGACGGTGCTGACGACAAAAGCCGATAACGTCAACAACGATCAAATGCAGAGCGCGGATCTGACCTACGTGTCGCCGAGCGGTCAGGAAACGCCGCTCACCGACGAGCAGCTGGTCGAAGCGGCTGCCAACACGCCGCCAGTAGGCGCGACCGAAGCGAACGCGGCGCAAACGAACATGGCCCGTTCGAACACCGGCAATACGGCCGGAGCGCCGATGCCTGTTGGAACGGCAGGCGCGCAAGCGGCCCAAGAGGGCACGATGGCCCGCACCAGCTTGCCCCGGACGAGCACGCCGCTCGCCGGCATCGGCTTGCTGGGACTGTTCTCGCTCCTCAGCGCAGCAGCCTTGCGCTTTCGGGCGTAGACTGGATTCTGACGGGGGTAAGGGATGTCCCTTCCCTCGTCACCTCCGGTTTCAACCGGTATCACAATGACGCGATTCCTCATTTTCGCGTGCGCACTCGCCGCATCGATGATGACGGCGCCAGGAGCCGCGCAGGAGCCTGATTCGAGGCCGAACTTTTCCTCCGAGTCCGAGCTCGTGGTGCTCCACGTCGCCGTGAAAGACAACAAAGGCAGCTATGTGGATGGCCTGGAACAGAAGGCGTTCAGGGTCTCCGAAAACAAGCGCGCGCAACAAATAAGCTTCTTCAACAATCAGGATGCGCCGGTGACGGTCGGTCTGCTGATCGACAGCAGCGGCAGCATGGCGCCCAATCGCGATCTGGTGATTGCCGCGAGCATGGCGTTTTCGAAGGCGATGAACGCCCAGGATCAATTTTTCGTGCTTGGCTTCAACGAAGGTCTGCACACACCGCTTCCTCCCGACCGGCCGTTCACGCAGAGCGAGCCGCATTTACGCGTCGCGCTCGTCCAGGCAATCAAGGCGGTTGGGCAGACCGCGATCTACGACGCCGTGAACGCGGGACTGCAATACGTGCAGAAAGGGGAGTTCGAACGCCAGGTGCTCATCGTTCTGAGCGACGGCGGCGATAACGCGAGCAGCGTCACACGCTCGCAGGTGCTGACCAGCGCGCAGGCGTCCAACGCGGTCATTTACACGATCGCGCTCGTCGATCCGATGAGCCAGGAGGCCGACCCCGGGTTTCTGAGCCAGTTGTCCGAAGCGACGGGCGGCGTGGCGTTCAGGCCGAAAAATGCGCGTGAGGTCGACGACATTCTGCAGCGCGTCGCTCGAGACATTCGCAGCATGTACACCATCGGCTACGTGCCTGGCGAGGAAGCGGGCATCCGCACGCAGCCGCAAAGAGGAACTGCGCCGTGTCGCCGTCGACGTCAGAAGCGCCACCGGACAGAAACTCTCGGTACGCACGCGTCGGGCATATCTCGCCGACGGAGACACCGATGACCGGTAACGCGCGCTTCGTGTGGCTCAATCGCGCGCTGGTGGTTCTGGGCGTGGTCTGTCTCGTCTTTTACAGCGTGGCAACGGTCAGCACGTGGCGCTATCAGCGCGATGCGAAGGCGGCGGTGACCAAGATGATCGCGCAGCCTGTCGCGGCAGCCGGGAAAACCGCTCCGCCGCGCCGCGAGCGTTGAAGAAAGGCGATTTGATCGGCCGCGTCGACATTCCCCGCATCAATCTCTCCGCGGCGATTGCCGAAGGTGACGATGACAAGACGCTGGGAAAGGCCGTCGGACATCTTCCGGACACACCGATGCCGTGGCACCGCCGTGGCAACGTGGCGTTTGCCGCCCACCGTGACGGCTTATTTCGAAAGCTCGAACACGTCCGCATCGGCGATCTCGTCCACGTCGTCACCATCCGCGGCGAATTTCAATACCGGGTCACGAAAACGCACATCGTCGAGCCCAACGATCTGTCGGTCCTCAAGCCGACGAAGACCCCGACGGTCACTCTCATCACCTGCTATCCTTTCTCGTTCGTCGGAAACGCACCGCGCCGGTTCGTCGTGCAGGCTGAAATGGCCGACGTCGCTGGCACTGCGCTGAAAGGGTCCGTCGTGCGCTAGCAGGTCGACTTTCTACTTTCTACTTTCTACTTTCTCAAATCCGCCGTGTCGCTCCAAGTCTTCCTTGAGTCGTTCACGAAGGGATCCCTCGTGCTTCTCGCCATCCTGCTGGTGGTGCAGTGGCTGCGGTGGCGCGATCGAGTGTCGCTCGACATCGTCCTGGTTTTCGGTTCTCTCGCGTTTCTGCTGATAACCGAGTGGGCGCTTCGCCTGGCTGGCGTCAACCCTGTATGGCTCAGACCACTTGGCATCAGCGTACTGCTCGCCCATCCGTTTCTGTTGTTGCGCGTGGTCTCGCATTTCAGGCCCGTGTCGCCGTTCGTGCGGCGGAGCGCGGCGATTGGGCTGGCGTTGGCGCTCCTCCCGACGTGGAGCTCGACCTGGCCGTTGCGGTCGGCTGCTCTCATCGCCATCGGATTCGTCACTTTCGTCTGGCTCCTCATCTACGACGCCTGGGCGTTTGCTCGAGGCGCTCGCAAAGCAGGCGGCGTGACTCACTGGCGGATGCGTCACGCCGCACTGGGCGCGGGCCTTCTTGCCGGACTGTTCGTGCTCGCGGTACTCATCGCCTTGGTGCCGGTTGCAAGAGGCGCCGGCGCGGCGCTGATTCCTCTAGCCGGCTTGTGCGCGGCGCTGAACTACTACTTCGCGTTTGCCCCGCCATCCTGGATGCGGCGCCTCTGGCAATCGGCCGAGCTCTACGGGTTTTTCAGCGGCGGAGCAACGGGCGGCCACTCCCCCTCCGAAGGCGAGGTCCTGAGCCGTTTGTGTGGCTTCGCCGCCCCTGCGGTTGGCGCTACATCAGCGGCAGCGGCGCGATGGGACGATGAACAGCAGCAGATGATGGTGACGGTCAGCCGCTGGGGGTATCTCGAGCCGGGACGGCCGGTCCCCCAGGGCCGGTTGACGGAGGCGTTGCGAAGCGGCGAGGCCATGCACGTGAAAAAGCACGAGTGGGTGCTTCCCGGCGGTGGACCAGGCAGCGTCTACATCGTTCCGATTCCTTGCGACATCGGCCCGAAAGGGCTGTTGTTCGTGCTGCTGCCGAAATCGGCGTTGTTCGTGTCGGACGACCTCTCGCTCCTGCGCGTGTGCTGCAGAGAGGCCGCAGTCCAGCTCGACAACGTCACGCTGCGTGCCAGGCAGCAGGCGCTCATCCACGACCTCGCGGAACGGAGCAAGCAGCTGGCCGCCGTCAACAAAGAGCTCGAGGCGTTTTCGTATTCCGTTTCACACGATCTGCGGGCGCCGCTGCGCCACATCGGAGGATTTGCGCAGCTGCTGGACAAGAGTGCAGGCAGCCGGCTCGACGACAACGGGCGGCGCTACCTCCGCGTCATCTCGGAAAGCGCCGTGAAGATGGGCGAGCTCGTCGATTCACTCCTCGTGTTTTCGCGGATGGGACGAACGGAGATGCTGCACACGCGCGTCGATCTGAACGCGCTCGTGCGCACGGCCCAGCGCGAGGTGGCACAGGCGGAGCCCGCGAGGTCGATAGATTGGATCATTCAACCGCTGCCGAACGTTCCCGGCGATCAGAACATGCTGCAGCTGGTCTTCACGAACCTTCTGTCGAACGCCGCGAAGTACTCCCGCAAGCGGCCAGACGCGAGAATCGAAGTAGGCGCGACCAACGGAACGCCGGGCGAAGCGGTCGTCTTCGTCAAAGACAACGGCGTTGGCTTCGATATGGCGTACTCGAACAGGTTGTTCGGTGTCTTTCAGCGGCTGCATCGGGCTGAGGAGTTCGAGGGTACGGGCATCGGCCTGGCCAACGTCCAGCGGATCGTGGCGCGTCACGGCGGGCGCGTGTGGGCGGAAGGTGAGCTGGGGAAGGGCGCGACCTTCTATGTCGCGCTGCCCACCGTGCGGTGATCAGACTTCGCCGACGAACACGCGGATTCTCTTGGGCTTCACATAGAGACGCTCGCCGATCTTTGGATTGAGCGTGTCATAGTGATCTCTCGCCACGTCCACCTGAAGGAGCTTGCGGTCATCGTCCAGTAGTTCCAGCTTGACGATCGCGCCTGCCAGATTCGCGGTCTCCAGGATGGCCCACAGCCCGCCGCCGCCTTCGGCCCTCGCCACATCGAGCTCGTGGGGCCGCGCGTACCCCGCCGCCGGACGGGCCTCCATGGCCGGGTGTTCGGGATAGTCGACCGCGAGTGGCCCGAGCAGCGCGCGTCCCTGCTCGACGCGGCCGTGAAAAATATTCACGTTGCCGAGAAAGTTCATCACGAACGGGCTGGCTGGCCGCTCGAACACTTCGACCGGGCTGGCGTCCTGTTCGACCTTGCCTTCATTCATGATCACGATCCGGTCGGCCAGCTCCAGCGCTTCTTCCTGGTCGTGCGTGACGAACACGCTCGTCAAGTGGATCTCTTCATGGAGCCGGCGGAGCCAGCGGCGCAGCTCCTGACGGACCTTGGCATCGAGTGCCCCGAAAGGCTCATCGAGCAGCAGCACCTTCGGCTCGACCGCGAGGGCGCGAGCGAGCGCGACGCGCTGGCGCTGTCCGCCCGAAAGCTGCGATGGATACCGATCGCCGAGGTAGTCGAGCTGCACGAGCTTCAACAAATTGGTGACCTTGTCGGTGATCTCCGTGTTCGGCGGGCGATGCGCGCGCGGGCGCACCCGAAGGCCGAAGGCAACGTTCTCGAACACCGTCATGTGGCGGAAAAGGGCGTAGTGCTGAAAGACGAATCCGACGCGGCGTTCGCCGACCTGCCGGTTCGTCGCATCCTGCCCGTCGAACAAGACGCTGCCGCGATCGGGCGTTTCGAGCCCCGCCACGATGCGAAGCAGCGTCGTCTTTCCGCACCCCGACGGCCCGAGCAGCGCCACGAGCTCGCCGGGACGCACCCCGAAGCTGACGTCACGCAGTGCCGTGAAGTTGCCGAACGTTTTAGTGACGCCTCTGATGTCGATGCCCATTGGGTGAAAGGTGAAACTGAGAACTAAGAACTAAGAACTAAGAACTGAATCTAGAATCTAAAATCTAAGAACGGGACGCGCCGATTTGTTCGAGCGGTTGCATCGAGCGCTGGGTCCGGATCTCCACGATCGTCTTGAGGATCAGCGTGATGATCGCGAGAAACGCCAGCAGCGACGCGACCGCGAAAGCCGCCTGGAACTGGTACTCGTTATAGAGGATTTCCACGTGCAGCGGCAGCGTGTTGGTCAACCCTCGAATGTGCCCCGACACGACGGAGACGGCGCCGAACTCGCCCATCGCGCGAGCGTTGCACAGTATGACCCCATAGAGGAGTCCCCATTTGATGTTCGGCAGCGTGACGCGGAAAAACGTCTGCAGGCCGCTCGCCCCCAGCACGCGCGCCGCTTCTTCTTCCTGCGATCCTGTCGCCTCCATCACCGGAATAATCTCCCGCGCCACGAACGGGAACGACACGAAGATCGTGGCCAGGACGATGCCGGGAATGGCGAAGATGATGCGGATGTCGTTGTCGATCAGCCATGGGCCAAGATACCCCTGCCGGCCGAAGAGGAGCACGAATACCATCCCCGAGATGACCGGCGAGACGGCAAACGGCAGATCGATCAGCGTAATCAGGAACTGCTTTCCGCGGAATTGGAACTTGCCGATCGCCCATGCCGCGGCGACACCGAAAACGAGGTTTGCGGGAACGGCGATGGCGGCGGCGGTCAATGTCAGCATGAGCGCCGAGACGGCGTCGGGTTCGGAGATGGCGTTGCGGTAGGCCGTCCATCCAAGCCGGAACGCTTCCGTAAATACCGCAACCAGCGGCACCGCGAGAAAGAGCAGGAGAAAGCCCAGCGCCAACGCCGTCAGCAGCCACCTGATTGGCGCGGGTTCGGTGAGCCCTTTTTTCGGATCGCGGGTGCGTCCGGTCTCCACGTGTGCCATCAGTGCGCCAGCTTCCTGCTGCTCCAGCCCTGCAGCGCGTTCACCGCGAGCAACAGCGTGAACGAAATGAGCAGCATCACGACAGCTATCGCGGTGGCCCCGCCGTAATCGTATTGTTCGAGCTTCGTGATAATCAGCAGCGGAGAGATTTCCGTGCGCATCGGCATGTTGCCCGAGATGAACACGACGGAACCGTACTCGCCGACGGCCCGCGCGAAGGCGAGGGCAAATCCCGTCAGCCACGCCGGATACAAATACGGCAGGATGATGCGCCGCAGGACGTACGCGCGGCTCGCGCCGAGGCTTGTTGCCGCCTCTTCGATTTCGACGTCGAGATCTTCGATGACCGGCTGCAGTGTCCGCACCACGAACGGCAGTCCGATGAACACAAGGGCGATGGTGATCCCCAGCGGGGTGAACGCCACTTTGATGCCGAGCTTGTCCAGCGGCGCACCAAGCCATCCGTTGGGCGCGTAGAGCGTCGTCAGGGTGATGCCGGCGACAGCCGTCGGCAGCGCGAACGGCAGGTCGATGAACGCATCGACGACGCGTTTGCCCGGGAAACGGTAGCGGGCGAGCACCCACGCGACGATGAGGCCAAACACGGCGTTGACGGCGGCAGCGGCGAGCGCGGCGCCGACGCTCAACTTATACGACGCGACAACACGTGGATCGGTAATGGTGGTCCACATCGCGCTCCAGCCCATGCTCGCCGTCCTCAGGGGCAGCGTCATGAGCGGGATGAGCACGATGAGACACAGGTAAAACACCGTGAATCCCAGCGTGAGCCGGAAGCCCGGCAGCACGCTGGGTTGTCTGTTTCTCAACATCCGCGACGTATTCTACTTTCCGCCGGGCCGATAGATCAGGTCGAAGCGTTCCGCCATCGGCGAAATGCGTCTTCTGGGCGTTTTCCCACCCGCCGAACGCCTGATCAATCGTGAACAGCTTTACCTGCGCGAACGTGGCCGCATATTTGGCCGCCACTTTCTGGTCGCGCGGGCGATAGTGATGTTTGGCCGCCAGTTCCTGGCCCTCCGGTGTGTAGAGGTATTCGACGTAGGCCCGCGCAACCGCCCGGGTTCCCTTGCGATCGACCACCTTGTCGACGACGGCGACGGAGGGCTCCGCGAGGATGCTCAGCGTCGGCGTGATGATGTCGACCTTGTCCTTCGCCTCAGCGAGCGCGAGGTACGCCTCGTTTTCCCAGGCAAGGAGCACGTCGCCGATGCCGCGTTCCAGGAAGGTCGTCGTGGAGCCGCGCGCGCCCGAATCGAGCACGGGAACGTTCTTGTAGAGCGCGGCCACGAATTCGCGCGCCTTCGCGTCGTTGCCGCCTTTCTGCTGACGTGCGTACTCCCACGCGGCGAGGTAGTTCCAGCGCGCCCCTCCCGATGTCTTCGGGTTCGGCGTAATCACCTGAACGCCCGGCTTGATCAGGTCGCTCCAGTCCTTGATCCCCTTGGGGTTGCCCTTGCGCACGAGAAACACGATCGTCGACGTGTACGGCGCGCTGTTGTGCGGCAGGAACTTCAGCCATCCCGGCGTGATCAGGCCGGATTTCGAAATCGCTTCGACGTCGTAGGCCAGCGCCAGGGTGACGACATCGGCCTCGAGGCCGTCGATTACCGATCGCGCCTGCGCGCCCGATCCGGCGTGCGACTGCCGGACGCTGACTTTCTGGCCGCCGGACTTGGCCGCCCAGAATTTCGCGAACGCTTCGTTGAATTCCCTGTACAACTCCCGCGTCGGATCGTACGAAACATTGAGCAGCGTCGTTTGCGCGAGCGCGGCTGATGGTGCGCCGAGTACTGCAAGGACGGCGAAAAATGCGAGAAGGCGGGTCATGGTCGTCTCCGTTGTTTCAAGTGCAAAAGTTGAAAGTCAAAAGTTAAAAGTTGACCTGCGTGCGGAACACGAAAGCGTTTTCGGGCTTTCGCGCCGTCGCCGCGTTGTCGTCGAATTCGGCGCGCTCGTAGTTGAAGACGTAACGGAGATTCTGCGTGAGGTACCAGTTGACGCCGAGGGTCCACGCCTCGATCTTCCGGCTCGATCCCGCGGCTGCGAAGTCGCGTGTGAACGCGACGTCCTCGATCTTCAGCGTATGGTAGCGGGCCGCTACCTGGAACGCTCCCCAGTGGCCGTTGCCGAAGTCGAAGTTGTTGAGCGGGCGAATGCCGGCGGCCGCATCGGTGGCCGCTTCGCCGGTCAACACGTAAGAGCCGGCAATCTGCCAGGCGTCCTTGGAGACGTCTTCCGATACCCCTCCCTTGCGTATCGGTGATTCGGTATGGACGCTTTCGAACCATCCGCCGAATCGCCGATGGAAATAGAACACCTGCGGCGAATACCGTGTGCGCGTGCCATCGATCGACACGCCGCTGTAGGCGAAATATTGCTGCTGAAGCGACTGCGAGCGGAGCGTCGGGAGGGCTCCCGTTCCGTTCTGCTTGCCGACGGAACCCGACGCGGCGAGGCCGAGTCCCCTCAGCGGGCTCGTGGCTTTTTTGGTGAAGGGGCGGACGATCACCCTGCCTGATACGTCCTTGCCGTCGGCGAGATCGAGATCGCTGCTCCCGCCATCGGCCACACCGTTCATCAATCCGGCGAGATAGCTCACGACGCCGCCGGAAATGTCGCCAAGCACCTGCACTCCGACGTCACGATTGGGAGCAAGCGCCGTCGGCAAACCTCGCTCGAAGAACAGGATGTTCGACGCCGAATGCAGCCGCTCCATGCCGAATGGCGTTTTGCCTTTTCCCGCCCGCAGACGGAACGCCGGCGAAAAAATCGTGTCGACGTAGGCATCCTGGACGACGAGAACGCCGAGGGCGAAGTCGGGATTCAGGTAGAACTCGAACCGGCGCGAGAACCGCCCGCGCAGGCTGGGGCGCAGCCGGCGGATCGAGAAAGGTATCGTTGATGAGCCGGTCGTCATCGCCTGACGTGAACCGGCCATCGGCGTGCACGAGGAGACCTATCTGGAGACGGAAATCACCGTTGGCCGACTGGATGAAGAAGCCGTCCTGCCAGCCTGCCGTAACGGGTGAGGCAGGTATCTGGGGGTTCTTGCGGTGCGCCGGGTGCATATCGCTTGACGCACTGGCCGACTCGGCGACAACAGCACAGCGGCGATGTGCTGCTGCGAACACAGAGGGACCGAACTGCATGAAGTTTTCTCCTGTGCCGCGACACAGCGGCCGAATCGCACACCAGTTGTGATGGTTCAACAGCCGGCGGATTGGACTAGGAGAGAGACTCTCGAGGAGAGTGTTGACTGAAGCTGCTACCTAGCTGCCGCCGGCACGATACACACGCATCGACAACATGCCGTCGTGGTGGTGTGCCGATGGAGAAGGGAAGACCGCGTCAAGACCGGATAGTTATAACGGCAGACGCTCGAAACTGTCAAATCGGGCGGTTGGCAGCGTCCGGATACAGGTACACTTCCTACACATGAGCCCTATGAGCGAAGACGAGAAGCCGAAAAGCGCCGTCGAGCTCGCGATGGAGCGGATGCGCCGCAAAGACGCGGACGGCGGCGTTGTAGGACGGCCTCCGACTGACGAGCAGAAGGCGGCGATTGCCGAAGCGCGCAGCCTTCATGCGTCGAAGATGGCGGAACTCGAAATTCTGCACAAGTCGAAGATGGCCGCCTTGTTCGATCCAACCGAACGAGCGCAGGCTGACGAAGGCTATCGGCGCGACTTGACCCGGCTGCACGACGACCTGGAACGAAAGATTGGGAAGATACGCGGAAAATTGGATTGATTTCCGTGCCCACATTCCGGACAATGTGCTATCACATTCCTCGTGGGCAAACTAACGAGGTTTCGCCGGTTTTCCCCGGTCCCGCTGCCTTTCCCCCAGATCCCCGACCTGTGGCCCGGCACGTCTTGTGCAACGGGGCCAGAGGAGTTATAGGCCTAGACCTGTACTACCGAGCAGGAGGAGACAATGTCGCGACGTTTTGGAATCCTGACCCTTGTCGGTGCATTAATTTTGGTCACCGGCGAAGCGCGGGCTCAGGGCCAGGCAGGACAGGCAACGATGGAAGAGACTGTCCGCCCCGCAACCACCAGTATTTATGGCGATACCGGCCTGTGGTTCGTACCCACCGGCGAGGTGCTGCGTGACGGCACATGGTCGGCCAGCGCGTACCGTCTCAATTGGGACGTGCGCCAGGGTTTCACCGACATCTCCCATTTCGAAGGCACCTTCGCCTTTGGCGTGAGGAATCGCGCCGAAATCTTCGGCGCCATCCGACTCATCACCCGCATCGATCGCGATACGCGGCCCATCTTCGGCTTCGGCGGCGATCGCTTCGGCGGTGTCGATAACAGCTACCCGTTTGTAAAAGAGGGCTGGACCGGCAACGACTTCGGCGACACATTCCTTGGCGCCAAGGTCAATCTGATGTCGGAATCACGCCAGAATCCCGTGGCCGTCGCGCTGCGCGGCATGCTGAAGGTGCCGACCGGGTCGTCCGACGACGGATCGGGCACTGGCAAGATGGACTTCCAGGTCGACTTCATTGTCAGTAAAGAGGTCGCGAGCACCGCGGAAGTGTCCGGCAGCATCGGATACCGTCACCGTGGCGACCCCGACGAATACGATCTTTCCAGCGGCATCCCGTTCGGTATCGGCGCACAGTTCCCGACTCGCAGTAATCTGAAATTCACGACTGAGTGGTACGGTGAGATCTTCAGCGAAGACATCGTGACGCGTTTGATCACGCCGTCGCCGGCATCGATTAACGGCGTGGACGGCAGCATTCCGCCGATCACCTCGAACCTTCCGATGCAGAACACGCTGATGTTCGGCGCCACCTGGCAGGCCAGCAATGGATTTTTCGCGGGCGGCGGGCTCAACTGGTCGGTAAAGGCGGAAGATCGCGAGGACCTCGGCGTCGACAGCGACGACAACTTCGGCACGAAGTTCGGCTGGCAGTTCCGTATCGGCTACCACCCCGGTGTCGCCGGTATCCCAATTCCCATTCCGCCGCCCCCGCCGCCGGCACCTCCCGTTGTCGCGCCGGAGCACACGCTTACAGTGGACGCGCAGTGCAACCCGTGCACGGTCGAAGTCGGCGGGACGTCGAAGGTCACGGCGACGGCAAAAGACTCGATCGGATGTGTCATCACCTATCAGTGGAGCGCTCCGACGGGCACGTTCGCGAATCCGGCCCAGCAGAACACCGTCTGGACCGCGCCCAATACCCCCGGGACCGTTCCGGTCACGGTGACGGGCACCTGCCCGACCGACAAGGTTTCGGCCTCGGATACGGTAAACATTCAGGTCGTGCCCCGCGCGGTGAAGACGATCACGTTCGAAGACGTCTACTTCGACTTCGACCGCTTCACGCTCACCGACGCGGCGCAGCGCATCCTGTCACAGGCCGTCGAGGCGCTGCGCGCCGATCCGACGCTGCGTGTTCGCATCGAAGGCCACACGTGCAGCATCGGCACCGCCGAATACAACCTCGCGCTTGGCGATCGCCGCGCGCGCTCGGTTCAGCAGTATCTCGTGTCGAACGGCATCGGAGCCGATCGACTGACGACAGTCAGCTTTGGCGAAGAGCAACCGAAGTACGACAACTCACGCGAAGAAACGCGCCGCCTGAATCGCCGCGCGGCCATGACGGTGCAGCTCGTCGCCGGCAACTAAGGGGGAATGTTTATGAATCGCTACGTAAACATCGGAGTGGGCTGCGGATTGGCAGCCCTCATGGTTGCCGCGGTGGACTTGTCGGCGCAGGCCAAGCCGCAGACCGCCAAGCCGGCCATGGAACAGCAGGCAGGCAGCGCGGTCAATCTGGGCACGGTCAATATTCCCCGAGCGGTGAAGGCCGATGGCCAGAGCCTCGCGGCTGGAACTTATCAGGTTCGGATAACCGAAACGCCGGCGACACCGCCCGCCCCGGGGCAGACGCCCCAATACGAACGGTGGGCCGAATTCATGCGCGGAGGGAAGGTTGTCGCGCGAGAGGTCGTGACAGTGGTACCTGCAAGTGACATCAAGCAGGTCGCCGAAATGACTCCGCCTCCGTCGGGCGGCTCGCGCGCCGAGGTCCTCAAAGGTGGCGATTACCTGCGGCTCTGGATCAACCGCGGCGGGAACCACTACCTGATTCACTTCAATATCTGAGCTTCTGGCCAGTTGCCAGTTGCCAGTAGCCAATAGCTGGTAACCATTGCAGCGGACGGTCGCTGTAATGGCTACCAGCTTTTTTTATCACCCCACCCCGTCAACTCCGGCGTACAGCTTGCAGGTGTGCGTGGCGCTATGCCTCGTGCAATCTGGAAAGGCGCAATTGCGTTTGGACTTGTTTCGATTCCTGTCGAGTTGCATACGGCCGTGAGGGACCACCGTCCCAAGTTCCGCATGCTGCACGCGAAGGACAAGGCGCCCGTCCGTTACGAACGCGTCTGCCAGCGGGAAGGGAAACCGGTCGCGTGGGAAGACCTCGTCAAGGGATATGAATACGAAAAGGGCCAGTACGTCATTCTGACGAAAGAGGATCTCAAAGCCGTCGCGCTCAACAAGGACCGCGCCATCGACATCATGGATTTCGTCAAGAGCGACGAGATCGACGATCGATATTTCGAGACGCCCTATTACCTGACGCCTCAGAAAGGCTCGCACCACGCCTACGCGCTGTTGCGCGACGCGCTCAAAGAATCCGGACGCGTCGGCATCGCGAAAATCATCATTCGCGAAGCGCAACATCTGTCAGCCGTCGAAGTGATCGACAATGCGCTCGTGCTGACGATGCTCAGATACGACGACGAGCTCGTCGACACCTCGCAGCTCGAATTTCCCGGCGGCGAAAAGGTTCGGAAGGGTGAGCTGGACATGGCCCGGATGCTCATCGAGAACCTGGCTGCCGAATGGGATCCGTCGAAATATACCGACGAGTATCGCGACAACCTGATGAAGTTGATCAAAGCGCGCATCAAAGGGGAAAAACCGAAATTGCCTGCGGCCGAAGCGCCGCCCGAAGGAAAGGTCGTCGATTTGATGGAGCGGCTGCGGCGGAGCCTCGAAGCGACCCAGGGCGCCAAACGTCCGGCGCGTTCCCGGGCGGCGAAGTCCGTTCCGCCGAAGCATGGCAAGAAGAAAAGCGGCCGGGCTGCCTGATGCGGATTCGCCTTGCGCTCGTCGTCGTCCTCGCGGTCATTGGGGCGTCCGCGTGCCGCGAAACGGGCGACGTGCAGGTGTCGTCGATCAAGTTCACGGGAACGCAGGCGGTGTCCGCCGACGAACTCAAAGGGGTGATCGCGACGCAGGAAAGCGGATTTCTGCCATGGTCGCGCAAGCGCTTCTTCGACCGCGAAGCGTTCGATTCGGACGTCAAGCGCCTGCAGGCGTACTACGCCGACCGGGGCTATCCCGACGCAAAAGTCGTGGGCGTCGACGTGGAATTCAATGACGCGAAGGACAAGGTCGCCATCACCGTGCAGATTTCCGAAGGCGAGCCTGTCCTCGTCAGCAACGTCTCGTTCGAAGGGCTCGACGTCATTCCGGCCGATCACCTCGAGACGCTGCGGGCCAGGCTCCCGATAAAAACCGGAATCGCGCGCGACCAGCGGTTGATACTCGCAAGCCACGAAATGGTCCTGGGCGAGCTCCGCGATCATGGTTTCCCGTACGGCTCGGTCCGGATGCTCGAACGCCCCGAGGCGGAACTGCGCCGCGTCCAGCTCGCGGTGGCCGCCGACCCCGGGCCGAAATCGGTGTTCGGGGCGATTGCCATCGAAGGTGTCGCATCGGTCGATGAAGATGTCATTCGACGCGAGCTGGGGTTCGCCGAGGGCGATCTGTATCAGCTCAGCCGCATTACCGAGACCCAGCGCCGTCTCTACGGTCTCGAGCTGTTTCAGTTCGTCAACGTTTCGCCGAAGCTGCCGGAGGATCGTTCGCCGCGAGTTCCGGTCGTCGTCACCGTCCTCGAGGGTAAACACCGGCGGCTTCAGCTCGCGGCAGGGTATGGGTCCGAGGAAAAAGGCCGCGCGCGCATCAACTGGCGCCATGTCAACTTCGGCGGCGGTGCCCGGACGGGCGAGACCGAGGCGAAGTACTCGTCGCTCGAGCAGGGCCTCCGAGCCTCGTTCATCGAGCCATTCATGTTTCAGCGCGGCCTGTCGATGCGAATAACCGGTTCGACCTGGTGGGCGGACGAGCCGATCTACGAATACAGAAGCACCGGCGGACGAATCGTGATGGCGAAAGACTTCAGCCGCGCGGGTTTTGGCGCCCAGCGCGGCGTCCGAAACCGGTTGAGCGCGTCGCTGATTCACGAGTACGAAGACTACGCGATTTCAGACGCAGCGCTGGCCGATCCGGAGTTTCGCGAGGAGCTGATCGCACTGGGTCTCGACCCCGATACCGGGCGCGGTAAAGGAACGCTCTCGTCGTTCGAAATCGACGTCGAGCGCAGCACCGCCGAGCAGCCGTTGAATCCCCGCCAGGGCTACAGTCTGTCCGCTCATGTCGGTACGGCGGGTTCGTTACTCGGCGGCACATTCGACTACAACGAAGTCGCGGGCGACGCGCGAGGCTATCTGCCGCTCGGCCGCGTCGTGTGGGCGAACCGTTTTCGGGCGGCGACCTTGGCTGGCCCCAGCACTGCCCAGATCCCGTTCTACAAGCGCTACTTCGTCGGCGGATCGACGAGCGTGCGCGGCTGGGGACGATATCAGGTCGCTCCGCTGAGCTCGGCCGGGATGCCCATCGGCGGACGTACGATGTTCGAGGTATCCAGCGAGGCGCGTTTTCCGGTTCGCGGAAAGCTGAGCGCTGTGGCCTTTGTCGACGGCGGCAATGTGTGGCTCGACCCATGGGATGTCCAGTTGAGCGACCTGCGTTGGGCGGTTGGACCGGGCATCCGTTACGACACGCCCATCGGGCCGGTTCGGCTCGATTTCGGCGTGCAACTCAATCCTATTGACGGCCTCGTCATCGAGGGGAATCCGGAGACGCGGAAGTGGCGAGTACACTTCAGCATAGGCCAGGCGTTCTAGGCGTGCGAGGTCCGGCTTTCCGGTCGCTCCACCGCTTGTCGCGGTACATCGCTATCGCGGTGCTGTCGCTCGTCATCCTTCTCGGCGCCGGCGTCGCCGTTACGCAAACCAGCTGGTTCAAGAACTGGCTGCGGCAGAAGGCGGTGTCTCAGGCCGCGCAATACCTGAATGGCGAGCTGTACATCCGGCGGCTCAGCGGTAACCTTTTCACCGGTGTCGCGCTCGAGGGTGTGTCTCTTCGCCACGACGGTCAGACCGTCGTGGCGATGGACAAACTGACAGTCGATTACAGTCCCCTGACGATGATCTCCGATGGCGTCGTCCTCGACTCGATGACGCTCGAAAATCCCACGATCGTTCTGCAGCGCGACGCCGCGGGCTGGAACTTCAACCGGTTTGTGAAGACGCGCCGGAACACGGGCGGACGCGGCGCCCCTCCGATCACGATGGAGTCGATCACGATCAGGAATGGGCACGTGATCGTGAAGGACGGCACCCGGCTCATCGAAGATCTCACCCGTCTCAACACGCAATTCCGCTTCGCCTACGAAAAGCCCGGCATCGCGATCGCCATTGGAAACATGTCGGCCAAGGCCACGGACACCAGCGTGCTCAAGCTGGCGGGCGATCTCCGTTTCGATCGAGGGTCGATCGCCGCGCGAGATGTTTCGATAGAAACCGATCGCTCGAACCTGACGACATCGGTCAACTACAGCGGGGCGACGGAGCGCCTGCTCGACGTGCAGCTCGATGCCGAACGTCTGTCGCTCCCGGAGCTGGGACGCTACTTCAAGCCTCTTGCGACGATTCATCTCGAACCTGCGGTGAATGTGCGCGGCAAGGGCACGCTCGATGCGTTGAGCATGGACGTGAACGTGCGGTCGTCTGCCGGCGCTGCGAGCGGCCCCCTGGTCGGGCATTTTGGCAGCGGTCCCAAGAGTCTTCAGGGGCAGCTGGACGTGCGCGACGTGAACATGGCGCCGATCCTCAATCGGCCGGAGTGGAAGACGCGCGTCACCGGCCGCGCCGATTTCAACTGGGCGTTCAGCCCGGCTCTCATCAATTTCAACTTTGCCGGGCCACACGTCGAAGGATTCGGCTATCAGGCGGCGGGCGTGCGGGCCAAGGGCGTGTACGAGCCGTTGCGGTTACGGTTCGACGCGAGCGGCGCCGCCTATGGCGCCACCGCGACGACGCGGGCGACGTTCAACTTTGCCAGGGCCGGCCGGCCGCTTGCCTACGAGCTGGAAGGCACGTTTCGAAACCTCGACATGCGGCGGCTTCCCGGTCGGCTTTCGATGCCGAAGCTCGAGACTCAGGCGGCAGGAACATATCGATTCGAGGCACGCGGGCGCGACTGGACGGGACGCGGGCAGCTCGACGACTCGACCGTTGAAGGCGCGCGGTTTGCGGCGGGAACTCTTCTCGGCATCGAGTCGCGCAATCGAGAGCTCAGCTACTCTGCCAGCGGCAACGTGTCGTCGCTCAACCCTCGCCGCTTTGCGGCGCCGCTCAAGATCGAGTGGCTCGATGACGCACGACTTGCCGGTTCTCTGACCGGCTCGCTCACCTTCGAGGGTAGCGGCCGGACAACGGACGAGCTGATTCTCACCACACGCGCTTCACTTGTCGATTCCACGCTCGCCGGAGCGCGATTTCCGCGCGCCGACGTCGATTTCGCGATGGCCAACCGCGAGATCCGCGCAAAGTTCGTAGGGGGTTTCGAAGCGCTGCCCGGCAGCCTTTTTACCGACCGAAAGGAGCTCGCCGATACCGAGCTGAACGGCACCGCCGACATGCGCGTCGCGCTGGCGGTGCCTGCCGAGGAGCGCGTGCGGCTGATCGAGACCGACGGCACGGCGACGTTGACGAAGTCGTCCATTGCGGGCATAGCGGTCGACACAGCGCAGGTGACCGCGTCGCTGGCAAACGAGACCGCCGAGATCAAGGAATTTGGCGTGGTCGGGCCCGATATCAAGGCGTCCGTCGCCGGTACTTTCGCATTCGGCGCGGCGGGGGCGTCGAATCTGCAATACGACATCGCTGTCACCAATCTCGAGCCGCTGGCAAAGCGATTCAATCGTCCGCTCGCGGGATCGGCGCACGTGGTGGGCGACGCCGTAGGGCCATCGTCGAACCTGACGATGACCGGAAAGCTCGGGGCCAATCGGCTGCAATACGGCACCAACGTCGATGCCCTGACCGCCAACAGCACCTATACGGTTCAGCTTCCGAATTTCGAGATCCAGGGGGCTCGCATCCAGGCCGATACCGCCGCGACGTTCGTTACGATTGCCGGGCGCAACCTTCCGCGTGTGACGGCGCAAACGACGTATGAAAAAGATCAGCTGACCTTCACGACGAAGGCCGAGGAGGAGCGGCGCTCGCTCGGGCTCGGCGGCAGCGTGGTGTTCCATCCCGATCATGACGAGCTGCACCTGCGCGCGCTCAATCTCTCGGTTGGTCAGACGCAATGGACGATGCCCGCCGGGCAGGAAGCTGTGGCCCGCTATACGAGCGATTCCTTGACGCTCGAGAATTTCCTGCTGGAGCGAGGCCCGCAGCGTCTGACTGCGGCTGGCACCGTCGCGATTGGATCGGGCTCCGAAAACCTCGCGAACAACCTCAACGTGCGTCTGGACAACGTGCAGGTCCAGGACATCAACGAGCTGCTGCTCGGAAATCGCTCGCTCACCGGCGTGATTAACGCGACGGCTGAAATTCGCGGTACCCGCAACGATCCGATTGTTCAGTCCGACTTCGCCATTACCAGCGGTGCCGCCGAAGGCGTGAAGTTCAACTCCCTTACGGCGAAGGCCACGTATTCGGGCCGTGCCGTGGACGTCGATGCGCGCCTCGAGCAGACGCCGCAGGCCGTTCTCACGGCCGTCGGTACAGCGCCGATTCCAAACGGTCCCGGAAGTCAGTCGCGGACGGAGGAATTCGACCTGAGGGTGAAGAGCTCTCCGATCGATATCGCGCTGTTTCAGCCGGCGACGACGCAGCTCACCAAACTGACGGGTCAGTTGCAGGCCAATGTCCACGTCGCAGGTACCCTCGAAGCGCCCCGCTTGAACGGCCTCGTCGAAACGTCGAACGGCGGATTTACCGTCGTCGCAACCGGTGTCACCTACGCTCAGGGCATCGCCAGGCTCGCGTTCGAAGGCGACCGGCTCGTCGTGGACCGATTCGAGATCAGCGATGACGATCAGGATCGGCTCGTCGCCATCGGTGAGCTCGGCATCATCCGACGCAGCCTGAGCCAGATGAACATGCAGGTATCGGCGTCGCAGTTCAAAGTGCTCGACAACGAATTCGGCAGTCTCGAAATCGGAACCGATCTTCGCGTCACGGGCGACGCATCGAAGCCGGACATCTCGGGCGAGGTGACGACCGAAGCCGGCCGGATGGAGGTCGATCGGCTGCTCGAACAGCTGGCCCGCAGTCCGTATCGAACCGAGGCCACGATCGCCACGGCGACGGAAACTGAAGACACCGCCGAAGCCGGCGCTCCAGCCGCCGCGGCTCGCATCAGCCTGTACGACGCGGCGACGATGGACGTGCGGATCGTGATACCCGACGACCTTGTACTTCGCGGCCGTGATATGCACGCCAGTTTTTCGCGCATCGGCCTCGGCGACATGAACATCACCGTGGGCGGCGATCTGCAGGTGCGCAAGGCGCCGTCTGGCCAGCCCGATGTGGTCGGCACCGTTTCGGTCGTGCGCGGATTCTACGATTTCCAGGGGCGCCGGTTCGAAGTGCTTCGCGACAGCCAGATCAGATTCCAGGGCTCACGGCCTGTCGATCCCGCTTTGCAGGTGGACGCGCAGCGGCTCATCTCGGGGGTGACGGCAATCGTCAACATTCGAGGAACCGCGCGTCAGCCGCTGGTCCGGCTGTCGAGTCAGCCGCCGCTCGACGAAGCCGACGTGTTGTCGCTGATCGTGTTCAATCAGCCGATCAATCAGCTGGGCTCCGGTGAGCGGCTGAATCTCGCTGAGCGCGCCGGAGGTCTGGCGGTCGGCTATCTCGCCTCTCCACTCGCGAACTCGATTGCCAACGCGCTCGATCTCGATATTTTCGAGATTCGCGCAACCGGCGGTGAAAACGGACAGCCTTCCGTGGCGGTGGGGCAGCAGATCGGCTCGCGATTGTTCGTATCGTTCCGGCAGGAGTTCGGGTCGGAAGATCTGAGTCAGCTGTCGCTCGAATACCGCATCAACGAGCTCCTGAGGATCGTGACGACCGTGACCGAGGGGTACCAACGGACACATCGCACCCAGCGGATTGACCCCTCGGCGGTGGACCTGATCTATACGATTTCGTATTAATCCCCCGATTGTTGCCTTTCCCGACAGTCGTTCCGCACACTGATCAATCCGGCATCGCCCAACACTGTAATCGCCGCATACAGAGCGGTTTCCAGCCGGCGAAGACGGCGCGGCCCTTGCTATAGATGCAATAGGGAAGGTGGGGAATGGTTATCGATAACGTTTTCGGGATCAATAAATCGACGTCAGGGGACACCGCTCAGCCCGGCTCGATCGCCAGGATCGTCAGCGCCGTAGGGCGTCAGTTGGCCAGGATCTGGTGCGCGTTTACCGGGCACTACGTGATGCTGCACTTCGAGCCCAACAAGCTGTCGCTGCAGTGTGCCCATTGCGGATATGAAACACAGGGATGGGAGGTCGGCCGGCCCATGACCGCGCGCCGGCAGACGAACAACCCACAGGCCCGGCCGGAGCGGCGGCGCTCGCTGCGTCCGCTGTCGACCAACGCCAGACTGGCGTCGTAATGTGCGGGTTTTCGATTGAGGTGAGGTAAATGGACCTGACGATGACAAACGTATGGCTGGGGATTCTGGCCATCATTTCGCTGATTCAGTTTTTGATGGTGTGCGCGGCGGGATTTTTCGCTTACCGCATGTACCAGAGAGCCATGTTGACGCTGGAGACGGTCGAGCGCGTCCACGTTGCGCCATTACGCGCGCAGGGTTGACGCGATGCTCGATCAGGTGCAGACCGTCGTTAACAAGGTGAAGCACACCCAGGAGTCGGTTTCGGACGCGTTCCGTCACGTGACTGGCACGGGCAACGCAGTTGCGGACGCCGTGAAGTCGAAGACATGGCCGATCGTCGGCATCCTTCAGGGTCTGAAATCGGCGGCGACGGTCATCAGGAACGGCAGCCGGGATCGCGCGGACAGCCCCTATGGTGGTATGTAGGGAATCACTGCACCAGGGTTTCTGAATCGCGCGGAAATTCGGCCGAATTCGTTCGGTACGACCGTTGCATTTTACTTCTGTGAACCGGATTCCCTTTCCGGATTCCTCAGAACCGCTCCCCTATGCGCGGAGCACCACAAGCTCGGGAGGCGCCCGCCGGGCGCCTCCTCTCGCCATTATTCTTGAAAAGGATTGGAGCGGCTGACGAGATGGCGGAACGCGCCGGAAGCAGTTAGCATGAAGGGTACAGACGCGACGAAGATGGCCGCACGTACCAAAAGTAATATCCCGCCGGCTCGTCCCCCGGATCGGCGAAAAGATCCCGCCAAGCGTCAGGCGCTCGAAGTTGATGGTTTTTCCGACGACTACCTGAGCACCGTCGCACACGATCTGCGCGGCTCGCTCAACAGCATCATCGGCTGGGCCGAGCTCATCAAACGCAAAGCGTTGAACGAAGCCGGCAACGTGCGCGCCGGCGAAACGATCATCCGCCAGGCCAAACAGCAGCTGGAGCTGGTGAACGAAGTCGTGGACACGTGGCGCCTGCTGTCGGGGAATCTTCAGCTCAAGCTTGCACCGGTCGACGCCAAGGAGCTCGTGAATACCGCGGCCTACGTTGCCAAAGAAGGCAATGCCAAGGGCATCGAGTTCGACTTCCAGCTCGAAGCGTTGCCGGGTCCGCTGTTTGCCGACGGCGCGCGGCTCCGCCAGGCGTTAATCGGATTGTTCAACAGCGCAATTTTCTTCGCGCCCGAAAAGGGCATTGTCGAAGTGTGCCTCCGCCCGGCAGAGGGAGGGATGGCGGAGCTGACCGTACACGACTCCGGCGTTGGCGTTGATCCCGACGCGCTGCCGTATCTCTTCAGCCGACAACGGCCGCAGGACCCCGCCAAGCAGTCGGCGCGCGCGAAATATGGCCGTGGTCTCGGATTGATTCGCGACATCATCGACCTTCACGGCGGCACGATCCGGGCGGAGAACGAGGGGAAATCGGGCGTCACCTTCCGCGTCCTTCTTCCGCTCCAGGCAGCGCCACGCGCCGTGCATGTGGAAAAAGTGCGCGAAGTAAAGGACTCGCCCCGCGCCGAGCTCCGCTCACGTCTTGCCGGGACGCGCGTGTTGATCGTCGACGACGACCCCGACGCGCGGGAAGTCGTGGCGGCAATCCTTCGACACTACGGAGCGGCAGTTGTCGTGGCGACATCCGTGTCGACGGCGCTCGTCGCGCTGCGTCGCGAGCAGGTCGACGTGCTGGTCGCCGATCTCGGAATGCCCATCGAAGACGGCTACGACCTGATCCGCCAGGTTCGCAGTTCGGAGATCGACAAAATTGCCCGGCTGCCGGCAGCCGCTCTGACCGCATACACGACTGAAGAAGATCGCGACCGCGTGCTCGCCGCAGGTTTTCAGTTCCATCTCGCCAAGCCGGTCGACCCGGCGGTGCTCGTCGCGACCGTCGAGCGTCTGCGGGGCGAGACCCTTTCAGTGCATTAGTTTTGTACAAGGTACTCCGGCGCTCCGCCGGGCTTCGAGTACCGGTTCCCTGCACACAATCGCACTGCGGAGTTGACGTATACTCGCCACCCACGCATTTTTTCGCGGGTTTAGCCCAAGTTCTGCCTAGGAGGAACGTTGCATGGCGGTTGAACGAGCTGCTGGCGGCTCCAGTCTTATCGACGTGCTCGATCGCGTGCTCGACAAGGGCATCGTCATCGATGCGTGGGTGCGCGTGTCTCTCGTCGGCATCGACCTCATCACCGTCGAAGCGCGCGTCGTCGTTGCGTCGATCGACACGTATCTGAAGTATTCGGAAGCAGTCGGGCAATCAGTGCCCGTCGCGCGGCCGGCGCTCGAGTCGCGGCCTTACGATGAACTGGCCGCCGAAAATCAGGCTTTGCGTGCGGAGCTCAGCGCCGCGGGTGCGCGTCAACCAGCGGCGCGGCGGCGGCGTCCGGGAGCGTAGCGGTCTATGGCGAAGATGGCGAAGAAGACCAGAGAAACGAAGACCAAAGGACGCGCGGTCAGGCGCGCAGAGCCGGCGAGAGAAAGTTCCCGCCAAACCGCCGCGCGAAAAAGCCGCGGCGAAACGCGGCGGCGCCGACATCGCGCAGGTGACGAGCGGCGACTCTGTTCGCGGCAAGTACGTGTATTGCGTCATCCAGTCCGCCGATGCGCTGAAGTTCGGCGCCGCCGGCATTGGCGACAACGGGACTGAGATTCACACCGTCCACTACCGCGATCTCGCGGCAGTCGTCTCGGACGTGCCTCTCGGCGTCCTGGATTCGACACGGGAGAACGTGCTCGCTCACGAACGCGTCAACGAGATTGTGATGCGCGACCATACGGTCATACCGATGTCGTTCGGAACCATTTTCAAGACGAGAGACGACATCGTCCAGCTGCTGCGTTCCGCCTACGATGCCTTCGGCGACGTGCTCTCGAAGATGCGCGACAAGATGGAGTTCGGTCTCAAGGTCCTGTGGGATCGCGATTCGATCGTCAAGGACATCGAGGACGAAGACGAAGGGATCCACAGGCTCAAGAACGAGATCGCGCTGCAGAAGGGGTCGACCTACTTCGCGCGCATGCAGTACGGCCGGGCCATCGACGCGGCTCTTCAGGCGCGGTCGGAGCGATACGGCACCGAGATTCTCGACCGTCTCCGGGACGTGGCCGTGGCGTCGCGGATCAACAAGCCGATCGGCGACAAGATGATCATGAACGCGGCGTTCCTCGTCTCGCGCGATCAGGAAGGCGCGTTCGACACGCGGGTCAAGTCGATTGCCGCCGAACACGACAAGCTGACGTTCAAGTACACGGGACCGTGGCCGCCGTACAACTTCGTGAACATCAGGTTGAAGCTGGAACGCGTCTGATGTTTCTGCTCGACACCCTCCTCATCAACGGCATCTCGTTCGTGCTCGACAAGGTCGCCACGATCGCCGACGCGGAGATCAACGATCCCGATCGGCAGCGCGAGCGGCTGCTCGAGGCGCAGCTGAAGCTCGAGACCGGCGAGATTACCGACGAGGAATTCGCCGCGGTCGAGGCCGACGTGTTCGAGAAAATCCGCGAGATCAAGGCACGCACGCAGTCCCAGGATGCGATCGTCGATGACGAACACCGTGTCGCGGGAGTTGAGATAACGGTCGACGACGAGGCGTGATGCCCCGGGGCAGGCATTGAACGCGACCTACGTATATTGCCTCGTCCAGTCCGATCGCGCTCCGTCCCTGCGCGGTGTTCCCGACAGCATCCCCGGCGCCGGCGCGGCGCGCCTCCTTCCCGTCGATCGCGGAGTGTGGGCTGTCGTCGCCGATGCCCCTCTCGATCGGTTTTCCGGCGATCGGCTCCAGCAGGATCTTCAGGACCTCGAGGCGGTGTCGCGCCATGCGCTGGCGCATGCCGGCGTCATCGAGTTCTTCTTTCGCAAATCGCCCGTCATCCCTCTCAAATTGCTGACGCTCTTTTCAAGCGACGAGCGCGCACAGCAGCACCTCCGCGATTCGCGCTCGAAGCTGACCCGCATGTTCGCGCAGCTGCGCGGTCTCGAGGAGTGGGGCGTGCGCGTGATCGCCGGCGAGGTGGAAGCCGAGTCCGCGAAGACGCTGACCAGCGGACGTGACTATCTTCAGGTGAAGAAGCGCCTGCACGATCAAAGTTCAGCCCCCGCGCGAGCCACCGTGCGCGCGGCAAACGGGGCGCTCAGGGCGCTCGGACGCACTGCCTCGAAAGTCCGCAAGGAAGCATTTCCGCCACCGGGGAAAGGGCGGCCGTACGTGACGGGCGCATCGTTTCTCGTCAAGACACAGCGCCGCAATCAGTGGAAGAAACAGGTGGTGGCGCTGACGAAGGCGCTGGCTCGGGAAGGGCATCGGCTCGAGATGAGCGGTCCCTGGCCTCCGTATCATTTCGTCAGCAGATAATGGCCCGCCGGAAGACGCCTCAACCCGAGGGAAGACTGGTTGTTCCCGAATCTTCAGCCCGCCGCCGAAAACGATCAGCAGTCGTCGCTGCTCGACGTACTCGACAACGTGCTCAACAAAGGCGCCGTGCTCAACGGGGATGTCGTGCTGGGCGTCGCCAATGTCGATCTGATCTACGCCAAACTGTCAGTCCTGTTGTCGGCCATCGACAAGGTCATGAAACCCGCCCAGCCTTCCCGGCGCGCCCCACGAAATCGAAGACTTCCAAACGTTAGAAAACGGAGGAAGTGATCCGGGCTCCATCACCTGCATCGCGTCGTCGTGTTCGTACGCTTCGTGCCAGCGTGTCGTGTGCCTTCGTGCGTTCGCCGTCAGCGGCATCCGCGTCCGTCGTCGCAACTCGAGTCCAGTCTACCGGCGCCACGAGCCTCTGCCTCGCGCTGCTGTCTTGCAGCTTACGCGCGTGCCTGAACTCTGCGCCGCATGCGGACAGGCGGCGTGCAAAACGATCGCGCTGCACTTCCTGGCACCATGCGTGCCCATCGCGTCATCGTGATTTCATGCCTTCATGCCTTCATGCCTTCGTGCTTTGTCTTCGTGTCTTCGTGGTCCCGCCTTCGTGGTTACGGTATCAATCGTGCAAACCCACCCGCCATGACTGCATACAAAAATACGCCAGAGAAGCCCGGGTCCGATCCCCGCGATCGGGAGCCCGCCGACGAAGCGCCCGCCACGCCGACCGACGAGCCCCGCCCGGTGCCGGTGCAGGATCCGCCCGTGACCGAACCAAAGGCACCGTACACCGTGACTCAGGACGACATCAAAGCCTGACGGCTTGTAGCGGTTTTGAACGCGGTTCAGCGCTTTCTACCGGCCCCGAGCTGGCACATCCCGTGCTTTCTCAGCCGGCGGTAGCTCCTGGAGGGTGCATATGCTTTGGACAATTTTTCTCGTCTTAGTCGTTCTGTGGATGCTCGGCGTAGTCAGCTCGTACACCCTTGGTGGGTTTATTCATGTCCTTCTCGTGCTCGCGATCGTGGCGTTGCTGGTCCAGCTGATACAGGGCAGGCGCGTCGTTTAAAGGAGTCTGTCGTGGACAATCAACCGCAGCTTTCTAAAGTGCTGGCGGGCGCGGCCATCGGTGCAGGCTTCGCCTTTCTGTTTCTAACCTCGAAGGGGCACCGGTTGCTCGACAACGCGGAGCCATGGCTCGACGGGATCATCCGCGACCTGCACAGGCTGCGGAATGCCGCAGGCAAGGCTCGCGAGGCTATCGATGAAGGCCGCCGTTCGTTCGCTGCCGTCTCCGAGGCCGTGCCCTTCGGCCATGGAAGGGACAAAGAGTGGGGGAGCGAACCACATCACTGAGGGCTGAGGGCTAAGGGCTAAGGGCTACGCGCTAAGCCTCTTAGCCCTTCACCCCTCAGCCCCTCAGCCCCTCAGCCCTGAGCCCTATTAGTTCTCCTCCACGTCTTCATCATCAGCTTCGCTGTCCTCGTCGATGTCTTCGTCATCATCGAAATCTTCATCATCGTCGGCCATTTCCAATTCGTCGTCGTGCTCCTGCGGGATCGATGAGGTCTGGTCGGCGGTGTCTGGGTTCGTTCTCTGCGGCATGACAATACCTCCGCGGCGAGGTACGCAAGAAACCGGCCGACGATTCACGGGAATGCGCACGTCCCAGCTGCCCTCGAATGCGTCATGCGTGGCGGAATGCCACGCGACCGTGTTCGGAGAAGGACTGCCCGCGCCGAACTCATGCTGATCGGCGAGCAGCCCGGAATGACGAAGATCTGCCGGTCATCCCTTTGTCGGGCCCGCGGACGTCTTCTGATGACGCTCTGGCCCAGGCCGGTATAGACCGCCGAGAAGCGAGGAAGGGCATTCGTCAAAGGACCTGAAGAAAGTCGCGGCCAGGCTGTGAGCCACGGAACTCACAGAGACCACAGAGGACGTGCTCTGTGGTCTCTGCGCTCTCCATGGTGACGCGGCTAGAACTTGAACGCCGCGCCGACGTCCCACTTCCAGAAATTCAGATCGCCCAGATCGAAATCGACACCGTTGCCGGGGTTGTCATCCGCCAGCGTGCGGAAGTAGCGCACATCGCCGCGGATGCCGACGTGGTCGTTGAAGAATGCCATGATGCCGCCGCCGAAGTTGACCGCGAAGTCATTCGAGCTGATGCTGTCGCCGAACAACGCCGACTCACTCGCATTGGCGCGGAATAGACCGGCGCCGCCAGTGATGTACGGACGTACGTGGCCTGCCTGGTCGCTGTTGTTGATGGGGATGCCCACGATCAGGTTGCCCATCAGACTTGCCTGGGAAACCTTCGGCGATGCCGCCGACGCGGACGCGAATTCCGGCGTCCAGTTGAACCCGAACTCCGCTCCGAAGATGCCCCCGCCCATGAACGCGGCGGTGGCGCCATAAGATGCTCTGTTACCCGACAAATCGCCGCCGAACAGCGATCCGACATACGGAGTCAGGACGACGTCGGCGCGCGCGGGCGCGGCGGGTGCGAGAAGGAAGAATGATAAGACTGCGGCGATGATGAACTTGGTTCTCATGACTGATACTCCTCCCTGTTTCCGCTAACGATCGCGATCGAATCGCGGTTTGTTGCCGGTCTTCTTCGGGTCTACCGGCTCCTCAGTGGCGTCTTCGCCCCGTGACTTGCGAACGTTCTCCTGCGCCTCTCTGAGGTCTTTCGTTTCGCTCTTTCCTGAGTTCTGTTCCGCTTTATCTCTCGATTCCACGCCGCCTCCTACGGTAAGACCCGCAGCGCATTCGCGACGCTCTTCACGCCGTCGATGCCCATCGCCAGGTCGTTGATCTTTCTGCGCTCGGCTTCGTTGCGCACGGTACCGGTGACGCTCAGGTCGCCGCGCCGCACGACGAACGAGATCTCCCGATCCTTGAGCTCGGGATCGTGCGCGATCGCGAGGTTGAGGTGACGCCTCACCCGGCGATCGTCGGGATGTGAAGGCACCACCGTGCTCGGTGCTTCGCGGCTGATCGTGCGCCACTTCGTGGCGCGCCATCATCGCGACCACGGCTGACGAGTCTGGAATAGCAGACTGTGGCTTTGGGGCCTTACCGCACGCCGTAGCAGCGACGACCGTGATCACGGCCATTGGGAAGAGGCGCATCATCTCCAGTCTATGAGGTAGCAAACTTCGGACCTTCTACGCGTATGAGCGCGTATGAGTAGGTGCTGTACAGACATCGATACAACCAAGGTGTCTGGAATTTGTGCGGATTCGGCGACGGCGGAGTTCAGCAACGCCCCGGACGGGGTGGCACATGACTTGAAGAGGTCATGCCGAGATCATCTCGTCATTTGAAGGAGGAGCGGGCCATGTACGAACCACATTACGAAGAAGAATCGAGCGGCGGCGGATTTCTCATCGGGCTACTGTGCGGAACCGCCCTGGGAGCTGCCATAGGGTTGATGTTTGCCCCGAAGGCCGGTTCTGAAATCCGCCAGACGTTATATGACTCGACTGGCGACATTCGTCGGAGGGCGTCCGAAACCTACGACCAGGCAACCGAGCAGGTGAACAACATCGTCAGCAAGGGTCGTCAGGCAGTGGATCGCGGCCGCGAGGCATTCGACTCGGCCCGTCAGTCCGCTTCAGGGCAGTCTACCGGCGGCAACGGCACCACCACGGACTACACTCAGAGCCGCGCCGGCGTGACCGATTTCAACGCCAGCACGCGGACTACAGGCGGGGCTTAACTCTCTCTACGCTGGTAGATAAGAGAGCAAAGAGCAAAGAGCAAGGAGCACAGAGCGGAGAGCCCCAAGCTCTCTGCTCTCGGCTTTCCCTCTGTTCTCAGCTCTCTGGCTCTCAGCTCTTCGCTCTTTGCTCTCCGCCAAGCCCTTAGCCTTCATAACAGTGTTCAGGGTTAGTACGGCATAGCCCGTGCAATTTGCCCGGCGTCTGCCCATTTAACGTGCTAAAATGGTATAGAATCAATACAATATGTAGTTGTATACTACATAAACAGCTGGAGAGTGAATGATATGGCGACCCGCGTACTAATCGTCGATGACGACCGGGATACCGCTGATTTCCTGAAGTTGCTGGTCGAACCCCGGGGGGATCTGGCCAGAACAGCTTCCGACGCGGCCCAGGCGCGCGAAATATTGCGCTCGTGGAGGCCCGAAGTCGTGCTCATGGACCTCATGCTCCCGGACGCGGACGGAATTGACCTGCTGAAGGACTTCAAGGAAGCCAGTCCGGAAACGCAGGTGATCATGGTCACCGGCTATGGCAGCGTGCCGAAGGCCGTTGAGGCCATGAAAGCGGGTGCGTTCAGCTTCATCGAAAAGCCGGTTGATGCCGACGTCTTGCTGGTCATGCTCGACAAGGCGACGGAGAAGCTTCAGCTCTCCGCCGAGAACAAGCGGCTCAAAGAGGAACTGCGCGACCACACCAGCTTCGCGAACATCGTCGCGCGCAGCGACAAAATGCGGCAGCTGTTCCATCTCATCAAATCGGTGGCGCCGACAGACGCCTCGGTGCTGATTCACGGCGAAAACGGCACCGGCAAAGAGCTCGTCGCCAGCGCCATTCACGAGCACAGCAAGCGCAAAAAGGGCCCCTTCATCAAGATCAACTGCGCGGCGCTGCCGAGCGAGCTGATCGAGTCCGAGCTCTTCGGCCATAAGCGCGGGGCGTTTACCGGGGCGGTATCCGACAAGACCGGGTTGATGGAGCTTGCCGACGGCGGCTCGCTGCTGCTCGACGAAATCGGCGAGATGCCGGCCAGCCTGCAGGTGAAGCTGCTTCGCGTGCTGCAGGACCGCGAGTTCCGCCCGGTCGGCGGAAGCCGCGTCATCCAGCCGAACTTCCGGTTGATCTGCGCAACCAACATCAATCTCGATGCGGCGCTCGGCGAAGGGAAGCTCCGCGAAGATCTGTACTTCCGTATCAATACCGTCACGCTGGCCATTCCGCCGCTGCGCGATCGCACGGAAGACATTCTGCTGCTTGCCGAATATTTCCTCGATCGGTTCTCGGGCCAGCATCAGCGCAACATCCGCTCGATCAAGCCGGACGCGGCCAAGGCGCTTCTGCGGTATCGGTGGCCCGGCAACGTGCGCGAGCTCGAACACGTCATCGAGCGCGCGGTCATCGTCGCCGAAGGGACGGACATCACGGTTGAGGATCTCCCGCCGAGCATCCGCGATGCGGAGCGGCTTCCAAATCAGACTGGCTTCGTCATTCCGCCGCACCACACGCTGGAAGAAATCGAAAAGCTCGCCATCCTGCAGACGCTGGAGCGCACGCGCGGAAACAAGCGCAAGGCCGCGAGCATTCTCGGCGTATACAGGCCGACCCTCTACAACAAGCTGAAGAAGTACAACCTGATCGAGACTCAGGAGCGCACGCCTCGTGTAGCGGCCGCGGCTCCGGCCGCGCCCCCACCGGTACCACCGGCGTTCAAGCCGCCTCTGCCGGAAGCGTGACCGCCCGATTTGAGGTTTCTGAAAGGGCACGGATGACCCCTTCGTCGCAAGACGAGGGGGTCCGCGGCGCGTGCGCTCTGTCGCACGAAGGGATATACTCCTCGCCCTTGCCTGCTAACCAACGCCCACTATGCCTAACGATTCCATTCAGGTTGGCCACGCCCGCGCGAGCGGACTCGTGGATGTGCTCGATCGAGTGCTCGACAAGGGGCTGGTGATCGCCGGCGACATCAAGATTTCCATCGCCGAGGTCGAGCTCCTCACCATCAGAATTCGCTTGATGGTCTGCTCCATCGACAAGGCGGAGCAGATTGGTCTCGACTGGTGGCGTCACGATCGGCACCTGACGATGGGATCGGACGAGCTGGCGATCGAAAACGAGCAGCTGAAAGAGCGGATTCGCAGGCTCGAGCGTCAGCTGGAAGCGGCGCCGGGTACTGCGCAACGTGCGCCACGGCTCCGTGCCAAGCGGCTGGATCGCAGATGACCGTCAACGCATTACCGCATTACTTCATGACTGGGAGACACCTAGATGGCCGTTGAACGCGCAGCAGGCGGCTCGAGTCTCATCGACGTTCTCGATCGAGTACTCGACAAGGGCATCGTCATCGATGCCTGGGTTCGCGTGTCGCTTGTCGGCATCGACTTGATCACCGTCGAAGCCCGTGTCGTCGTCGCATCGATCGACACGTATCTGAAATATTCCGAGGCCGTCGGCCAGTCGGTGCCGGTCGCCCGTCCGGCGCTCGAGTCCCGCCCGTATGACGAGCTCGTGGCCGAGAACCAGGCGCTGCGGGCGGAGCTCAGCGGCGCCGGCGTGTCGTCCGGAGTGGCGCGCGAACGTGCTCCGAACCGGCGTCGCGCTCCGCGTGCGTAATGAATGATCGATGGCGATGGCTCGGGCGTCCCTCGGGGTAGCAGCGCGGCCCACGGTGTCAGCAGAGGCGAAGCTGGCGCTGCTCGAAGAGCTCCAGCGGTGTTCGGATGCGGCTGCCGCCGCGCAGAGCACCGCCGAATGGCTGCTCGCCCATTCGAGCGCCGAGCGGACGATCTTCGCGGCCCCCGATAATCTGCGCGGTGCGCTCACCGGCATCGCCGGAGCCGGCGTCACGCCGCGCCAGGTGAAGCGGCTTTCGCTGCCGCTCGAAGACACCAATAATCCCCTCATCAGCGCGCTGACCAACGGCGCGACCGTATCGTTTCACAGCGCGAAGGACGCGCGCGTGCCTCTTCTGGGCGACGGCCCGTTCACCTCCGTCAAGATCGGCGCCGCGAGCATCGATGAGCCCGCAATCGGACTCCTCATCATCAGTCCGGCCACCGACATGCAGACGGCCAACGTGCAATGGGTGTCCGAAGCGCTGAGCCGCTGCATCCTGCGCGTTGGTGGCGTGCAGACGGGATTCGGCGAAGAAGACCCGCGGCTGCGGCGCGAGCACGCGCTCCTCTTCAACATCATCAACGCGGCCACCGATCCGATTCTTTTCACCAATATGGAAGGGCAGCTCATCATCGCCAACTCGCGAGCCGAGATGCTGTTCACCGCTCCCGACGACGTTTCCGAAGGCAGACGCCGCGCGGTGCAGTTGAACAACATGTTCTTTTCGGCCGCGCTGTCGCGTACCGCGCTCGGCGAAGGAGAAGCCGGCCGCCGCGAGCTGCTCCTCGTCGATCCGACGGAAGGATCGGATCTGCTGTTCGAGCTGCTGAGCACGGTCGTGAGCGATCCGCGGGAAGGCACCGGCGTGGTCTCGATCCTGCGCAATATCACGGACCTGCGCCTCGCGACGCGGCAGATCGACGAGAACTACGCCAAGCTGCGCGCCGCGGAAGCCGAGATACGCGCCGAACGAGACCGTCTGAACCTGCTGATCGATTCCGTGGCGGACCCGATCATCGTCACGGATCAAGAGGGCGAAATTTCGCTCATGAACAATCCGGCCGAGCGCCTGTTCACCGTGGTGCCCGGAGCGGGAGAGGACGCGCAGCGCATCGTCCGCGCCAACGACGCGCACTTCACGTCGTTCGTATCGGGGCTGCTCTCGACTGGCTGGGAAACGACGCGGCGCGGAGAAATCGCGCTGATGGATCCGAACACCGGCAAGCTGGTGCCGGTGGAGGCGCTGGCCGCGAAGATGTTGTCCGAAGTCGGCGAGCTGACGGCCATCGTCACGATTCTTCACGATCGCACCGAGGCGATCGAGCGGAATCATTTGTACGAACAGCTCAAGTTGGCATCGGAAGAGCTGGAAGGGAAAGGTCCGCGCAGCGACGGCCGAGCTCGCCAATCAGAACGAGTTGCTGCGCCGGCAGGCGCTCGAGCTCGAGCAGGCGTCGGCCGCCAAATCGCAATTCCTGGCGAACGTGTCGCACGAGCTGCGCACGCCGCTGAACGCGATTCTTGGCTACGCCGCGATGACCCTGCAGGGTGTGTCGGGCGAATTGAGTGCGCCGCAGCGGCGCAACCTCTCCCGGATCGATGCGAACGCGCGCCATCTGCTGACGCTCATCAACGAGATCCTCGATATCACGCGCATCGAGGCCGGCAGGATGCCGATTCAAGTCGTGGCGTTCAATCTGCCGGATCTGGTGAGGGAAGTCACAACCGAGCTGGAACCGATCATCGCAAAATCGCGTCTGCAAGTGGTGTGCAAGCTGCCGTCCGATTTGCCGGCGATGCGGACCGACCGGCAGAAAGTGAAGCAGATTCTCGTCAATCTGCTCAGCAACGCGCTGAAGTTCACGCAAAAGGGCAGCATCACCATCAAGGCTCAGCCCGCGGGGAGGCACACCGTCTCGGTTGCCGTCATCGACACGGGAATCGGGATCCCCAAAGGCGATCATGTGAAGATCTTCGAGGACTTCAGGCAGGTAGACAGCACGCCTCGCCGTGCCTACGGTGGCACGGGTCTTGGTTTGTCGATTTGCCGTCGGTTGACGACGATGCTCCGGGGGACGTTGAAGGTGGAGAGCAGGCTCGGGCACGGATCCACGTTTACGTTGACGCTGCCCGCCACACTGAAGAAGTAGCGCAGGACTTCGGTCCTGCATGGAAGAAATGATGCGATGGCGACAAAAAACAAAAGCGAACCTCTCGTACTGGTCGTCGACGATTTCGCCGATGCGCGTGAGATGTACGGCGAATATCTGAAATTCTGCGGTTTCAGAGTGGCCGAGGCGCAGAACGGCGTCGAAGCGATCGACAAGGCCAAGCGGCTGAAGCCGGATCTCATCCTGATGGACTTGTCCATGCCGGTGGTGGACGGTTGGGAAGCCACGCGCCGCCTGAAGGCAGACGCGACCACAAAAGCGATTCCTGTCGTGGCGTTGACGGGACACGCGATGGCGGGACACTCCGAGAGCGCGAAGAGCGCCGGTTGCGACGTCGTGATCACCAAGCCGTGTCTGCCGCACGATCTGATCAAAGAGATCAAGAAGGTGATCGGCACGCCTGCCGGCGCCGCGGGCACCGCCAAAGCCAAGCGCTCAGGAGCGTGAAAAAACGGCGCAACCTGGCGCGAAAGAAAGGGCCGGGGCGCCCCAACGCACCAGTGCACCCAAGCGTACCCAACGCACCAGACGCACCCAACGCTCCCATTCGCTGGAATCCCGATCCTGAAGACGTCCAGAAATCGGTCGTCCAGCTGGTCCTGAGCCTCATGGAGTTCATCAGGAAGCTGATGGAACGCCAGGCAATCAGGCGCCTGGAGGAAAAAACTCTCACCCCGGCCGAGATAGAAAACATCGGACTTGCCCTG
This sequence comes from Vicinamibacterales bacterium, assembly GCA_963850295.1. Taxonomy (GTDB): domain Bacteria; phylum Acidobacteriota; class Vicinamibacteria; order Vicinamibacterales; family JAMQPK01; genus JAMQPK01. Next base: position 245,236 of record CAWKKU010000009.1, read on the forward strand.
ATGAAGCTCGAGCAGACCGTCCATCAGATCGCCAAACGATTCAAGCTCGACCCCAAAGATCTGAATCTGGACCTCGGACCGCTCGGAAAATTGCATTAACTCGATTCATTTCGTCCAGCAGTAATACAGTTTCGGCCCCAACCGGTCCACCATGCTGGTCTACCCGGCACTGCCCGCCTTCGAGGCATGCTGATTGCTGTGTAATCGGGCAGGATGAATCGCGAGTATCGCAGCCCTCATCGGTTTCGTAACGTTAGCAGGGCTATCCGTCCAGGGCCTGGCGGGGGCACCAGCACCCGCCGCATCCGCGTCCTCGTCTGAATCCGTCGCGTTGGAGCGCTTTCTCGCAGATGTCGAAAAGCCCCCGGTGGCGTATCAGGCGCGGCGCCGGTTGGAAGCGTCCAGCGCCAAGCTGAACGAAACTGCGTGGATGGAAGCGGTCACCGCATTCGATCCCAAGGGCGGGTTCACGTATTCGATTGTGGCGCAGGGCGGATCCGAACGAATTCAGCGGCGGGTGCTCAAGTCGGTGCTCGAGGCCGAACGCGAACATGCTGTTCCGGACGAATGGAAAAAAGCCACGCTTTCCCGGGACAACTACGAGTTCAATTTCGGCGGCCGAACGGATGACGGGATGCTGAGATTGCAGCTGATGCCGCGCCGCCGCGATACGCGGCTGGTCACGGGTTCGGCGCTGCTCACGGCTGTTTCCGGCGATCTCGTTCGCGTGGACGGGCGGTTGTCGAAATCGCCGTCCTTCTGGGTCCGCTGGGTGAAAGTGTCGCGAACCTATTCTCCTGTCGGCGGCCGGATGATGCCCGTCGGAATCGAATCGACCGCCGACGTCAAGATCGCCGGCATGTCGACGTTCTCCATGGAATACGACTACCAGATGGTCGACGGACACGCCGTCAACACAACACCAAAAATGTTCGCGTCCCGATAGGACGCCACGCCCGCGGCGGTATGCTTAGGGCGTGCCCCTCGATTTCCTCCTGAACGGCAAAACGATCGGCATTCCGGATGCGGGCGTGCAGACCACGCTCCTGGACTTCATTCGCGCGCGCGGGCTCACCGGCGCGAAAGAGGGATGCGCCGAAGGTGAATGCGGCGCATGCGCCGTGGCGGTCGTTGAGGCTGATGGCAAGCGGAAGCGCTTATCGCGTCGTCAACAGCTGCCTGATGTTTCTTCCGATGGCGGCCGGGCGCGAGATCTATACCGTTGAATCGCTCGCGTGTGACGGCCGTTTGACCGACGCGCAGATCGCCATGGCACGGGCCGGCGGTTCGCAATGCGGTTACTGCACGCCAGGGTTTGTGATCAGCCTGTTTGCCGAACAGCATCGCCCGGATCGTACAGGACCGTGCGACACGATGGCCCTGGCTGGGAACTTGTGCCGCTGCACCGGTTACCGGCCGATTCGCGATGCCGCACTCGCTCTGGGCCCACCACCCGACAGCGCGCTTTCACGGCGGCTCCTGCGCCCTGCGAAGCCGATCGATGCGGTGTCGGGTGCCGGATTCTCACGTCCAGCCTCGGTTGAAGAGTGTCTGTCTTTGCTTCGCGTGCACCCGTACGCCAGAGTCGTCGCGGGTGCGACCGATGTCGCCGTTGAATCGAACCTGCTGTCGCGGCGATGGCCACATTTGATCAGCCTCGATGCCATCGCGGAGCTGCGCGAATTTTCGAGCACGGAGCGCCGGATCGTGATTGGCGCTGGGCTCCCATTGAGCGATGTCGCGCGGAACTGGGCCGACGCGCCCGAGGCGTTCCGCGAGTGGCTCGCATTGTTCGCCTCGCCATTGATCAGGAATCGGGCAACGCTCGGCGGCAACCTGGCCACCGCGTCTCCGATCGGAGACGCGGCGCCGCTGCTGCTCGCGCTCGACGCCGTCGTGCACCTTGCCGGCGAGGCGGGACGACGCGCGGTACCGCTTTCATCGTTCTTTCACGGCTACCGTAAGACCGCCATGGAGACGGGGGAGATCCTGACGGCGGTCGAGATACCGAAGCCGCTGCCGGCGTTCCTGCGCTTCTACAAGATTTCAAAGCGGCGGCTCGACGACATCAGCACCGTGTCGGCGGCGATCGCCCTGACCACGGATCGCAGCGGCAAAATACGTCATGCGCGGCTGGCGTTCGGCGGCGTTGCCGCGACGCCTGTGAGAGTCGTGGACGCGGAAAACGCGCTCGTGGATCAGCCGTGGAACGCAAGCGCCGTCGACAAGGTCCAGCGGATACTCGACCGCACGCTGACGCCCATGAGCGATCACCGCGGCTCGAAAGAGTACAGGCTCGAAGTGTCGAAGAGCCTCGTTGAGAAGTGCCATTGGGAGTACGCGCTGTGAAGATAGCCGGCGCGCCGCTGCCACATGAAAGCGCCAGAGGCCACGTAACCGGCGAGGCGTTATACGTCGACGATTTGAGCGGCCGTTATCCTGAACTGCTTCACGCCTGGCCGGTGTGTGCTCCTCATGCGCATGCACGCCTGACGAGCCTCGAGGTGAGCGACACGCTGGCAGAAGACGGTGTCGTGACGGTGCTGACGCAGGACGATGTCCCGGGCGAGGGCGACAGCGGCGCAAATCGCCGCGACGAACCTCTCTTCCCGACCGAGGTGCTCTACTATCATCAGCCAGTCGCATGGGTTCTTGGCGAATCTGTCGACGCGGCGAAACGCGGGGCGGCGCGAGCGTGCGCGTCATATGAGCCGTTGCCCGCGATCCTCACGATCGAAGAGGCGATCGCCTCGGCAAGCTTTCTCACCAGCGAGCACCGCATCATCGACGGCGACTGCGGGGTGATTGAGTCGAGCCCGCTGCGAATTCAGGGAGAGCTGAGCATAGGCGGGCAGGAGCACTTCTATCTCGAAACGCAGGCGGCGATTGCGTGGATCGACGAATCCGGCGGCATGGCGGTGCACTCGTCTACGCAGCATCCGTCTGAAACCCAGGAAGTCGTCGCACGGGTGCTCGGTATCGCCCGCAATCACGTGACCGTTGAGTGCCTGCGGATGGGCGGGGCTTTTGGCGGCAAGGAAGTTCAGGCGAACCCCTATGCCGCGATCGCAGCGCTGGGCGCGTGGAAGACGCGGCGCCCGGTCCGTGTGCGCCTGACGCGCGAGCTCGATATCGCGCTGACCGGTAAACGGCATCCGTACCTCGCCAGATACGACGCTGGATTCAACAACGACGGCCGCATCAACGGACTGCGCGTCGAGCTGTACTCCGATGGCGGATGGAGCCTCGATTTGTCGGAGCCCGTCATGTGGCGATCGATGTTCCACATCGACAACGCATACAAGCTTCCCGCCGTTGCCGTGACCGGTCGCGTCTGCCGGACGCACAAGACCTCGCAAACCGCATTCCGCGGTTTCGGCGGTCCACAGGGAATGCTCGTGGTCGAGGAAGTGATGGCCGAGGCGGCCCGGCGCCTGCACCTGCCGGCAGATGCCGTGCGCGAGCGAAATTTCTATCGAGACGGCGACCAAACTCATTACGGCGAGACGGTGCGCGACGCGGATCGCATCGGGTTGATCTGGGCGACGCTGAAGGCGTCGAGCCGTTTCGACGAAAGGCGGGCGGAGATCTCGAGCGCGAATGCACGCAGCCCTCATTTCAAGCGCGGGATTGCGATGACGCCGGTGAAATTCGGCATTTCGTTCACCGCCACCTTCTACAACCAGGCCGGTGCGGCCGTGCTGGTTTATCGCGACGGCACCGTGCAGGTGAATCACGGCGGCACCGAAATGGGCCAGGGCTTGTTCACGAAAATGCTGCAGGTGGCGGCGGAGACGCTGGGCGTTCCCGCCACGGCGGTGCGCGTCATGTCGACGCGCACGGACAAGGTGCCGAATACATCCGCCACGGCGGCGTCTTCGGGCAGCGATCTGAACGGCGCCGCGGTCCGCAATGCGTGCCTGGAGATCAGAGCCCGTCTCGCACGTGTCGCAGCGCCGCTGTTCGGCTCCGCGCCGGATGACGTCGAATTTGCGGACGGGGCAGCATCGGCCCGGGGCGCCTCGATGACGTTTGCGGCGCTGTGCGAGGCCGCCTACAAGCAGCGCGTGCCGTTGTTCGCGGAGGGCTTCTACAGTACGCCAGACATCTATTGGGACCCGGCAGTGGGGCGCGGGCGGCCATTTCACTACTACGCCTATGGCGCTGCTGTCTCCGAAGTCGAGGTCGATGGCTTTACCGGGCAGTACCGTCTATTGCGGACGGACATACTCCAGGATGTCGGCGACTCCATCTCACCGGTCGTCGATCGCGGCCAGATCGAAGGAGGATTCCTGCAGGGCGTCGGCTGGCTCACGATCGAGGAGCTGTTGTGGGACTCCGACGGGCAGGTGAGCACGGCTGGCGCGTCAACCTATAAGCTGCCCTCGTGGTCGGAGATGCCCGAGGTGTTCAACGTCGATGTCCTCTCGCGCGCCACGCAGCCGGATGTCATTTTTGGCAGCAAAGCGGTCGGTGAGCCTCCTTTGATGCTGGCGTTTTCGGTGCGCGAGGCCCTTCGTGAAGCGGTCGGCGCGTTCGGCGATGGCGAAACAGCGGTGGCGTTCGACAGCCCGGCAACGCCCGAGCGCGTGTTTTTTGCGGTGCGCCGCGTGCGGCGTCCCGCACTCACATGATGCAGCTGTTCCGATCGACGATTTTCCACACGCCCGACAATCCGTTCTTCACCGACAGCGGATTTCACTGCTTTCACGACGGCGGCCTGCTCGTGGACAACGGCCGGATCGTCGCGTGCGGAGACTATCACGGCCTTCGCGACGCAAATCGTGCAGCACAGACCGTTGACATGCGCGGAGGGTTCATCCTGCCGGGTTTCGTGGACGCACACGTCCACTTCCCGCAGGTGCGCATCATCGGCGCGATGGGGCGAACGCTGCTCGACTGGCTCGAATACGTCGCGCTGCCGGAAGAGGCGCGCATGGCGGACGCGTCTTACGCAAAAGACACGGCACGGCTGTTCCTCCACGCGCTGGCGTCACATGGCACGACGACCGCGCTGGTCTTCGGCGCGCACTTCGCGGACGCGACAGCGGAGCTCTTCGAAGCGGCCCGAGGTACCGGGTTGCGGATTATCTCGGGCCTCGTCATGTCGGACCGGCTGCTTCGTCCCGAGCTCCATGCGTCACCCGAACGCGCATACGAAGAGAGCTCCATGCTGATCGGGCGATATCACAAACGCGACCGTCTGCTGTATGCGGTGACACCGCGTTTCGCGTATTCGACCAGTGAAGAGATGCTCGAGGTCTGTCAGCGGCTGATGGCAGAGCACGCCGATGTGCGCCTGCAGACCCACATCAACGAGAATATCGCGGAGATTAACGAGTTGTCGCGCCTGTTTCCCTGGGCCGGCGACTACCTCGAAATCTACGAGCGATATGACCTCAGCGGCGACCGTTCCGTGATGGCGCACAACGTTCACGCGACGCCGTCGCAAATCGATCGGCTGGCCAGCGCGGGTACGGCGATTGCGCATTGTCCCGGGAGCAATACTGCGCTGGCGAGCGGAGTGTTTCCGATGCGGCGTCACATCGATGCGGGCGTGACATGTGCATTGGGCAGCGATGTGGGCGGAGGCCTCGGCTTCGGCATGCTGAAGGAAGGTCTTCACGCGTATCTGACTCAGCGGCTTGCTCCGGATCCGAAGCCCCTGGACGCGGCGCGGCTCCTCTATCTCGTGACGAAAGCGGGCGCCGAAGCGCTGGGGCTCGAGGCGGAGATCGGCGACTTTCGCACCGGCAAGGCGGCAGATTTCGTGTACCTCCGCCCGCCCGAGGGCGGCGTTCTCCACGCAGCGGTTCAGCACGCGGACAGCGCCGCGCAGGTGCTCGCGTCGTTGTTCACGCTCGCCGGCGCGGAGAGCGTACGCGAGGTTCGCGTAGAGGGCGACGTCATATATTCCGCTCATGAACATTGATGATGTGAACCTGCTGGATAGCGGCGGATTCGTCGCCGCGCTTGGCTGGGTGTTCGAGGGCTCACCGTGGGTCGCCGAGCGGGCGTGGGCCTTGCGGCCGTTTGCCTCGCTCGACGCCCTGCATCGCGCGATGGTGACGCAGGTCGAAAATGCGGGCGCCGACGAGCAGCGTGCGTTGCTGCGGGCGCATCCGGACCTTGGCGCCAGATATGGCAATCGACCTTCGGAGCGGTCACTCTCCGACGCGTCGAGCCGCGAACAATCGGGTGCCGGGCTCGACTCGCTGACGGTGTCGGAGCTCGAGCGGCTGCGCGCGCTCAACGCCTCTTATTACGACAAGTTCGGGTTCCCGTTCGTGGTTGCCGTCAAGGGACGCACGAAGCACGATATTCTCGACGCGCTCGAGCGCAGGCTGACGTCGCCGCGAGATGCCGAACAACGCGAAGCGTTGAAGCAGGTGTTTCAAATCGCCCGTTTCAGGCTGGAGGACGCCATCTCTTGAACAGATTCACATCCGGCGCGAAGCGCGATTATTACGGGAAGGGTGACGTGACGGCCTACCGGCTCAACCGAGGCGGCACGGCGCCTCCTGGGAAGAGCCCTGTTTTCGGCGCCAACGTGTTGCTGCTCGTCTACGGCGAAGGATTCTGGAAGACCTACACCGAAGGCGACAACAGCGGGCTCGTTGCCACCGATTCGATGAAGAACTTCATCCAGCGCGAAACGATGAATTTCGAAGGGTACGACATGGAGGAGTACTCCCAGTTTCTCGGGAGCAAATTTCTCGGCCGCTACGCCCAGGTGGATGGACTTCAGATTTCCGCCGCGGAGGTTCCGTATGCGCCGTTTGGCGGCAACGTCGCCTTCGCCCCCCGCGGCCCCGATTCGGCGTTTGCGAGGCTCGAGATCGATCGCCGGGGGCTGATCGAAGCGGTGTCGGGTGTGCGAGGCTTCAAGCTGCTGCGCCTCGGCGGCAGCGCCTTCAAAGGTTTCGTCCGCGATGAGTACACGACGCTCCCGGACCTGAACAACAGGCCGCTGCACATGTGGCTCGATTTGGAATGGAGCTACGTTGGTCCAGAGGCTGCATTCAACGGCGGCTCCGCGACCGCGCGGGTCCGGCACATCGTGGGAGACGTGTTCGCGTCGTTCGAGTCGGGGAGCATTCAGCAGGTCATCCACAGCATTGGACGCCGGGTGCTGGATGAGCTGCCCACGGTTGCCGAGGTACGGCTCGAAGCGAATAACCGCACTTGGGATACGATTGCCGAGACCGGAGACGAGCTCGGCGTCTACACGGACGCCAGGCCTCCCTATGGATGCCTCGGATTGACGCTGAAGCGGACACAGGAACTCCCGAACTCCTGATCTCCTGTTCAAAATTATGGCCCGAATATCCACACATGTTCTCGATATCACGCGCGGAACTCCGGCGCAGGGCATTGCGGTCGAACTGCATCTGGTCAAGGGAGCAGAGCGCCGGCTGATTGCCGCCGTCACCACGAACGCCGACGGACGCCCGGAGCAGCCGTTGATTTCCGTCGACCAGCTCGAAACCGGAATCTACGAGCTCTCCTTTCACGCGGCCGATTATTTCCACCGCCTCGGCGTCACGTTGACCGATCCGCCCTTCATGGGGGTCATCGTCATTCGCATCGGCGTCGCCAGCTCTGCCGGGAACTACCACGTTCCCCTTCTCGTGTCGCCATACGGCTATAGCACCTATCGCGGTTCATGACCCACGCGGAGCAGGCGCGCGAGGTGATCGGCTGGTGCCGGCGGCTAGCCACGATGTCGGACGACCGGACCGCTACGACGCGAACGTTCCTCTCCAAGCCGATGCGCGACGTGCACACGGCGCTCGCTGGCTGGATGGCGCGGGTCGGGATGAAAGTGAGAGTGGACGCTGCCGGCAATCTCCGCGGCGTTTATCCTGCGGCGTCCTCTGCGACCCGAAGATGCCGTCAGACACTTCTACATCGGCTCACACCTTGACACGGTTCCGAACGCCGGAGCATTCGACGGCGTTCTCGGCGTCGTCCTTGCCGTCGGTTTGCTCGAGATGCTCGGCGGCCGCCGTTTTTCATATGCCATCGAAGTCGTCGGCTTCTCCGACGAAGAGGGTGTGCGCTTCGGCACGCCGTTTCTCGGCAGCCGTGCGCTCGCGGGCACATTCGACGCCGGTTTGCTCGATCGGCCGGATGAGTCGGGACGGACGATGCGTGACGCCATCCGCGGTTTCGGTCTCGATCCGAATCGCATTCCCGACGCCAAGGTTCGAGGGAATGCCCTCGGGTATCTCGAGTTCCACATCGAGCAGGGGCCTGTGCTCGAGCACAAGGATTTTCCGTTAGGCATTGTCGATGTCATCTCCGGGCAGAGCCGGCTCGACTTCACCTTCAACGGTGCGGCAGCGCATGCCGGCACGACCCCCATGGCGCTGCGCAGAGACGCGCTAGCGGGGGCCGCGTCCTGGATCGTCGAGGTAGAGAAGGAAGCACTCGCGGTTCCAGGGCTGGTTGCGACAGTGGGGCGGATTACTGTCGAGCCGGGCGCGGGCAACGTGGTTCCTGCCCGCGCGAGCCTCGCGCTCGACGTACGACACGCGGGGGACGATGTCCGCCTTTCGGCTGTCGATCGCCTCACACGCGAGGCGGAGCGGATTGCCGTCGAGCGGCGGTTGGCGATAACGGTCGAACCGCGTCTCGATCAACAGTCCGTTCCCATGGACCGTTCGTTGTCCGAGATGCTTGCCCGTGCAGTCGAGCAGGCCGGGTGTCCGGTGGAACGCGTCACGAGCGGCGCCGGACACGACGCCATGGTAGTCGCGGAAAAAATGCCGGCCGCCATGCTGTTTCTCCGATGCGCCGGCGGCATCAGTCATCATCCTGCCGAAGATGTCCGCGAAGACGATGTTGCCGTCGCATTGGCAGCGGGAGTGAAGTTCCTCGAAGAGCTCGGCCGGAAGCTCAACTCAATGGGTGACATCGTCGTTCGGGGCGGAACGGTGGTGCACGCCGAACGAAGGGTGAAGGCGGACATCCGAATCGCCGATGGACGGATCGCGGCGATAGAACCCGATTTGCCCGGCGCTGCCGAGGAGATCGACGCGCGCGGCCTTCATGTGCTTCCGGGGCTGGTCGACGTGCATCTGCACTTCAACGAGCCTGGCCGGACCGATTGGGAAGGAGCCGAAACCGGAAGCCATGCGCTGGCCGCCGGCGGCGGGCACGACTGTTTTTCGACATGCCGCTCAATTCGACTCCGTGCACGGTGACAGCGGAAGCCGTGGATCGCAAACGTGAGGCCCTCGAGGCGGCGTCGATTACCGACTTCGGGATCTGGGGCGGCCTCGTCCCCGGTTCCGTTCCGCGCATGCCCGAGATGGCCGAACGCGGGGTCATCGGATTCAAGGCCTTCATGTGCGACTCGGGTTTGCCCGAGTTTCCGTATCCGACGAAGGCACGCTTCGCGACGGCATGTCCGAAGCGGCGCGTCTGAATCTTCCGGTTGCCGTGCACGCGGAGAGTGAACAAATGACTCGCGCGCTGGCCGCGGAAATGCGTGGATCCAGCGCGAGGGACTTTTTGCGGTCGCGGCCGGTGGCAAGCGAGATCGAGGCGATCGGCCGGGCGATCGAGATCGCCGCAAGAGACAGGTGCGAAGCTTCATGTCGTTCACGTAAGCAGCGGCACAGGCATCGCAAAAATCGCCGAGGCGCGCGCGCGAGGGGTGGACGTGTCGGCGGAGACCTGCCCTCACTATCTGTTTTTCACCGAACCGGATCTCGAGCGGCTCGGCGTCATCGCCAAGTGCGCCCCTCCGCTTCCGCGGCGCTGCGGAGCACGCACAACTCTGGTCGCAGCTGCTGTCGGGCCGGATCGACATCGTGGCATCGGATCATTCCCCATCGCCTCCGTCATTGAAGATGGACGGCGATTTCCGCAGGTCGTGGGGCGGGATCGCCGGCGTACAGTCCACGCTTGCCGTACTCATGGAGCGCGGAGTGGACGGCCGGCGCGTGCCGTTCGAGCTGATCGCCAGGCTGGTTGCGGCGAACCCTGCAGCGCGGTTTCGAATTCCCGCGAAAGGCGCTCTCGAGGTGGGCAAGGACGCGGATCTCATGCTTCTCGATCCGTCGCGGCCATATACGCTCACCTCCTCGCGGCTGCTCCAGAAGCATAAAATGAGTCCGTATGTGAGGTTCGAGTTCACCGGCGAGGTCGTGCGTACCATCCGCCGCGGCGAGACGATCTTTCAGAACGGCAAGGTAGTGGCGAAGACGAAGGGACGTTTCGTCAGACCGCTTCCGTAACGCGGGCTTCAGCCCTTCCGGGAATTTATATGTCTGATCTGCTGATTCAGGCGGGCCCCTACAAGCTCAAGGGCCGGCTCGAGACCGAGAAGGCGCCGCTCACCTGCGCCGCGTTTCTCGAGCTGCTGCCATTCCGCGAGAATCTGCTGCACGTGCGCTGGAGCGGTGAGTCGACGTGGGTTCCGCTCGGCGGGCTCGACATTCCCCTTCCGCCTGAAAACGCCACGACCTACCCGCTCCCGGGCGAGATTCTTCTCTATCCGGGCGGTCTGAGCGAAACAGAGATCCTCATTCCTTACGGGCGCACGCAGTTCGGCAGCAAAGCGGGTCTGCTTGCCGGCAATCACTTCCTCACCGTCGTCGCTGGTGCGGAGCACCTGATCGACATCGGCCGGCTTACGTTATGGGAAGGCGCTCAGCCCATCATGATCGATCGCTTCGATGACTGAGGCGCGGTGGTTCGGCCACCCGCGCGGTCTCTCCACGTTGTTCTTCACCGAGATGTGGGAGCGCTTCAGCTATTACGGGATGCGCGCCATTCTCGTGCTGTTCATGACCAATGCCGTTGCAACAGGCGGCATGGGGCTGGACGACGTGACCGCGACGGCGATTTACGGTCTCTATACCGCGTCCGTGTATATCGTCGCCCTCCCGGGCGGATGGATTGCGGACCGTATTCTCGGCCTGCGCCGTTCGGTGTTCTGGGGCGGCGTCGTGATTGCCGCCGGTCATTTCACGATGGCCATACCTTCGGCGGTCACCTTCTACGCGGGCCTCGCCCTGATCGTCATCGGCACCGGCCTGCTGAAGCCGAATGTCAGCGCGATGGTCGGCGACTTTATCCCGAGGGCGGTGCGCGGCGCGACGCGGGATTTTCGATCTATTACATGGGGATCAACATCGGCGGTTTTCTCGGTCCGCTGGTATGTGGATACCTCGGCGAAACGGTCAACTGGCATCTGGGATTCGGTGCGGCCGGCGTGGGGATGGTGCTCGGACTCATTCAGTACTCTCTGGGCGCCCGGCATCTCGGAACGGCGGGCCTGCCCAGGCCCGAAGCCACTACCACCGCAGCGCGAGCCGCCGCCGTTCGCGCGCTCGTTCGCACGCTCGAGGCTGTCGTCGGCATAGGGTTGATCCTGGCCGCCCTTCAAGCGGCGGGTGCTCTCCGCCTGACGCTTCTCGGCTTCGTTGACTGGACCGGCGTGTTCATCGTGTCGCTGGCCGCGGCATTTTTTCTCTACGTCGTTGTCTTCGGAGGATTGACGGCCGTCGAGAAGAAACGAATCGGAGTCATCGCGGTGTGTTTTCTTGCGGCCGCGTGTTTCTGGTCGGGCTTCGAGCAGGCTGGCTCGTCGATGAACCTGTTCGCAAATCGGCTGACGGATCGCATCATCAACGCGTGGGAAATGCCCGCGAGCTGGCTCCAGTCGGTGAACAGCGTATTCATCATCCTGCTCGCTCCGATCTTCAGCGCGTTATGGCTTTGGCTGGGATCGCGCAATCCGTCGATTCCCGCGAAGATGGCGTTCGGGCTGATCTTCCTCGGCGTCGGGTTCGCCGTGCTGGCATGGGGCTCTGTCAACGCGGCGCCGGAAAATCCCGTGAGCCCGATGTGGCTGATCGTGACGTATTTCTTCCACACGGTCGGCGAATTGTGCCTCAGTCCAATCGGCCTCAGCAGCATGACGCGGCTGTCGCCGCATCGTTACGTTGGCCAGATGATGGGGATCTGGTTCATGGGCGCCGCGCTTGGCAATCTCGTCGCTGGACGCGTCGCCGGGCTCATCGAATCGCTTCCTCTGCCGCAGCTTTTCGGATCGGTGACGATGTTTTCAGTCGGTTGCGGGCTGATACTGCTCGTCTTCACGAAGCCGCTGCGCGGATGGATCGGCGATGCGAAGTGATCACAGCCAAAGGCGAAACAGGAGATTAGGAGATTAGGAGGATTTCTTCTGACCGACGACGCGATGCACGCTGGAAGCGGTTTCAAAACTGGGCAGCGAATTTCAACGCCGTGGCGCCGAGACGCCGCGGCGAGATCCGGATCGTCTGCATCGACGTCGCGCCGAACGGCGCGCACGGAGAAGGCAACCGTTGAATACAAGAGAATGGGATCGTGCCGCTCTTGTATTCAAGCGGTTGCCTTCTCCGCGCGTCAGCCGCTTCGCGGCTCACGACGTCGATTTCGTCGCGCCAGGCTGATCCGTTCGCAGTCGTTTGTCTGAAGCCCCCGGCGTCTCGGCGACCCGGCGTCAAAACAGAAGAAACTCCGTGTCTCCGGGCCTCCGTGATGAAGCGGAAGAATTCCTCTTAATCTCCTAATCTCCTGTTAAGAATTCAGGGCAACGCGAAGGCGACGATCGCGTCTCCATAACCGAATTCATTTCCACCGCCTGCAGCGATGACGACGAACTGCCGTCCGCCGGACTCATACGTCATTGGCGTGGCGCGGGCGCCGGCTGGGAGCGGTGCTTTCCAGAGCTCGTTGCCGGTATCGAGATCGAACGCGCGGAACATGCGATCGAGCGTGGCGCCGATAAATGCGAGTCGTCCCGCAGTGACGATCGGCCCGCCGAGGTTGGGCATGCCCAGGTTCATCGGGCGGGGCAGGAGTTCCCGGCGGAAGCGGTGGCGTTCCAAGCGGCACCTCCCACAATTTGCCGCCGGTTCGCAGGCTTATTGCGACGAGCGCTCCAAACGGGGGCGGCGTGCACGGCGCGCGATCGGGCCCTATCAGCAATCGCCGCCGCATCACGTACGGCGTGCCTTCCATCAGCGTGTATTCGTAACCTTCGCCAAGCCGGCTGGACTGCTGCCTCGCAGCCGCGAGGTCAAATCCTTTGGCCGGTATCAGCTGAACCATTGCCGCGATCCGGTTGACAGGGACGATGACGATTCCGCTTCCGCTGTCTGCCGCGACGCCGCCCCAATGCGCGCCGCCGATATTCGACGGGACAGCCAGTGTTCCTTCGAGACTCGGCGGCGTAAAGATGCCTTCGTTTCTCAAGCCGGCCATCATCTGCCTGCAGGCGGTCCGGCCTTCGGGCGTGAGGCCGAACGCATCATCGACGTTGAACCGGTGCGGACTCAGCGGAGGCGTCACCGCCGTGAACGGCTGCGTCGGCGATGCCTGTTCCCCCGGAATCGTGCTTGCCGGAACGCGGCGTTCCTCTACCGGGAAGAGCGGCGCACCCGTCTCTCGATGCAGCACGAACAACATCCCCGTCTTCGTCGCCTGCACAACCGCCGGCACGGGCTTGCCGTCGCGCGTGACCGTCACCAGGGCGGGCGGGGGAGCGTTGTCGTAATCCCACAAATCGTGATGGACCGTTTGAAAGTGCCAGACCATGCGGCCCGTGGACGCGCGCAATGCGACGATCGAATTTGCGTAGCGGTTGTCGCCTGGGCGGAGTGCTCCATAATAATCGGGCGCCGCACTCGAGGTCGGGACGAATAACAGGTCGCGTGCGGGATCGGCGACCATGATCGACCAGACATTTGCCGCGCCGGTGCGCGCGGCGCTGCCATCGCGCCACGCCGCCGCGGCGGGATCCTTGGAATCCTGCGGAATCGGATCCCACGTCCACTTCAGCGTCCCCGTGCGCGCGTCGAACGCGCGGATTTCGCCGCTTGCAGGCGCCGGCCGTGAATTGTCGGCCACCGCCGCTCCCGTTATGACGAGGTCGTTGACGACCACCGGCGGAGACGTCACCTGATACGCCGCGGGGAAAGCGGGCCGGATGCGCAGCCCTTCCCGGAGACCGATGGTGCCTTCGACGCCGAACGTCACGCACGGATGTCCCGATGCAGCGTCGAGCGAGATCAACCGGGCATCCACCGTTCCGAAATAGATGCGGCGCCGGCACGGTGCGCCGGGCTTCAACGGTCGAATCAACCCAGGTTGCCACACCGCGACTGGCGAAGTCGCCATAACCGCCGTTTGGATTCACTCGCGCGTCATAGCGCCAGATCTCGCGTCCCGTCGCCGGGTCGAGCGCCATCACTTTCCCGAGGGGCGTGCTGACGTACATCACGTTGTCGACGACGATCGGGGTTACCTGCAGAGAAGGCTGGCGCCCAAGATCGAACGACGGCTCCCCCGTGTGATAACGCCACGCGACGACGAGCTTCGCGACGTTGTCGCGAGTGATGCGGGTCAGCGGAGAGTACCGTGATCCTCCGGGATCGGCGCCATAGACGGCCCAGTCGCGTGAAGCCGGCGCCTGCGCGAGAGCGGCGGCGTGGCCACGCCCAGAACCGCCAGAAATGTTGCTGTCAGTTGTCGAGGCTTCATGACACGAAGTGCCGCATTCTACAGTAACCTACACGCACCAGTGGCGGCGGCCATGATACATCACCATCAACGTTACCGTGAACGGCGTGAGGTATGAGCGCGGCGTCGAGCCACGCCTCCTGCTCAGCGATTTCATTCGGCAGGACCTCGGACTGACCGGCACTCACGTCGGCTGCGAACACGGCGTATGCGGTGCGTGCACGATCCTGTTCGACGGCGAGCCGGTTCGATCCTGCATCATGCTGGCGGTTCAAGCCGACGGCCACGAGCTGCGCACCGTCGAGGGCCTCGCTGGAGCCGCCGGCGAGCTCAATACGCTTCAGGAACGCGTTCCGCACGGCGCACGGGCTGCAATGCGGGTTCTGCACGCCGGGCTTCCTCATGACGCTCACGGCATTTCTGCGCGACACGCCCAACCCGACCGACGAGCAGATTCGCGAGGCGCTCTCGGCGAACCTGTGCCGCTGTACCGGCTATCACAATATTTTCGAGGCCGCCAAGCTTGCCGTCCAGAGCCACGCTACCTTAACGCGCGGGTCTTACGGAACGAAGACGCGCGGCTCCTGACCGGCCGCGCGCTGTTCGTGGACGACGTCCAGCTTCCCGGGATGTTGCACGTCGCGTTCGTGCGCAGCGAATACGCGCACGGCCGCATCAGGCGAATCGATGCCTCCGCGGCGGCTTCCCGGCCGGGTGTGCGCGCCGTCTTCACCGCGGAGGACCTCGGCGATTACCTCAAGCCAGGACCGGTGCTCGTTTCCCCGCCGCCCATCCCGGATCTCGTTTTCCACGGCTGCACGCAGTTGCCGCTTGCCAAGGACAAAGTTCGCCATGTCGGTGAACCACTCGTCATGGTCGTCGCCGACAGCCGCTATATCGCCGAAGATGCCCTTCGCGACGTCATCGTCGAGATCGATCCGATCGATGCGGTCGTCGATCTCGAGAAAGGACTGGCGCCCGGTGCGCCGCTCGTTCACGAGCACCTCGAGTCGAACGTCGCCGCCCACGTGGTGCAACGGAAGGGGCAGTATGCAACCGCAAGCGCGAACGCGGATGTGATCGTCAGGAGGCGGTTTTCGTACGACCGCGGCGTGTCGGCGCCCATCGAGAACCGTGCCGTGGCCGTCGAGTGGAATGCAAAGTCGGAAGAGCTGACCGTGTGGGATACCACGCAGGCGCCGATTCCGATCCGCAACGGCCTGGCAAACATGCTCGGCCTGCTCGAGTCGCAGGTCAACGTCATCGCTCCCTTCGTCGGCGGCGGCTTCGGCCCGAAGATCATGATGTTCTATCCCGAAGAGCTGCTGCTGCCGTGGGCGGCGATGCGGCTCAACGCGCCGCTGAAATGGACGGAGGATCGCCAGGAAAACTTCTACGCGACGACGCAGGAGCGGGGTCAGGTGCACGACGCCGAAATGGCGCTCACGAAAGACGGTCGCATCCTCGGAGTACGCGACGTGTTTCTGTTCGATACGGGCGCGTACGACCCGTACGGGCTCACGATTCCGATCAACAGCCAGTGCACGCTGATCGGCCCTTACGACATTCCTCACTACGAAAGCGAGTTCACCGCCGTCTTCACGAACAAGACGATCGTTACGCCGGTTCGCGGCGCCGGGCGGCAGCATGGCGTCTTCGTCAGCGAGCGCCTGCTCGACATCGCGGCGCGCGAGCTCGGCATCGATCGCGTGGAGATTCGCAAGCGCAATCTGATTCCACCGGACAGTTTCCCGGTCAATCACGAGATCATGTTCCAGGATTCCGCGCCGCTGATTTACGACAGCGGCGACTATCTGCCCGCGCTGGAGCAGGCAGCCGAGATCATCGGCTACGACACGTTCGTGCGCGACGAGCAGCCGAAGGCGCGCAAAGACGGACGGTTCCTCGGCGTCGGCATCTGTTGTTACGTGGAAGGTACGGGCATCGGGCCTTACGAGGGCGCACGCGTGGCCATCGAGCCGAGCGGCAAGGTGCGCTGTGCGACCGGCGTGGGCACGCAGGGTCAGGGACACTTCACCGTATTCGCGCAACTGGTTGCCGATGCGCTCGGCGTCGATGTCGCGGACGTCCGCGTCGTTACCGGCGACACGCGGGAATTCCACTGGGGCACCGGTACATTTGCCAGCCGCGGGGCAGTGGTTGCCGGCAGCGCGTGTCATGCCGCGGCGATGGCCGTCAGAGAGAAAGTGCTCGTTCTGGCGAGCTCGCTGCTCAAGGTGCCAAAAGAGCAGCTCGAGCTGGGGGGCGGCCGGGTGTACGTGATCGGCGATCGGCGTTCCGGAATGAGCCTGGGTGAATTGGCGGGAAAGGCGAATCCGTTGCGCGGTGCGGTGCGGCCGGGCACCGAGCCAGGGCTCGAAAGCACCGCATATTTCGGCCCGGATCGCGGGAGTACCGCCAGCGGCGTCCACGCGATGATCGTCGAGGTCGATCCCGAAACAGCGACGGTCGAGATCAAGCGCTACCTCGTCGTTCACGACTGCGGCACCATGATCAACCCGATGCTCGTCGAGGGACAGATTCACGGCGGCGTGGCGCAGGGGATCGGCAATGCCTTCTACGAGCAGCTCATCTACGACGAGCAGGGCCAGCTGCTGAATGCGTCGTTCATGGATTACCTCATCCCCACGGCAACCGACGTTCCGCGCATAGAAACGGCGCATCGCGAAACGCCGTCGCCGTTCAATCCGATGGGACTCAAGGGCGTTGGGGAAGCGGGATGCATTCCAACCGGGGCGTTGTTCGCTCAGGCGGTTGAAGACGCGTTAAGCGGGTTCGGCCTGGAGATTACGGAAATTCCCCTCAGTCCGAACAGGTTGTTCGAGCTGATCGAGGTGGCAAAACGATGATGTTGAGCGGCACATTCACGTTTGACGGTCCCCGGGCCAGGGTGTGGGAGATCCTCCAGGATCCGGAGGTGCTCGCGAAAGCGCTTCCCGGTACGAAAAGCCTCAAGCAGGTCGGCAGACGACAGATTCGAAGGCACGATGAAGGTGAGCGTCGGTCCGATGAGCGCGGCAGAGTTTGCGGTCAATGTCGAGCTCAAAGACAAAGTGGCACCGGAACGGTTCGAAATGCACATCGACGGCAAAGGGGCAGTCGGCTTCACGAAAGGGAAGGCGACGATTGTGCTGGACGAGCAGCCTGGTCCGGTGACGGTGATGACCTACACGTCGGACGTGCAGATCGGCGGCCGCATCGCAGCCGTCGGGCAGCGGCTGCTCGAATCGGTCGGCAGGATGATGACGAACCAGGCGTTAGAGGCGCTGAACAAAGAGTTGAAGCAAAGGTTACAACCTTGAGTGCAGGGCGCTGAGAAAGCCGCGAAGCGGCGCGGGGCGAGGGGCCCCCGCGACTAAAAATGAAACCGGCACCGTTCGAATATTTTCGTCCGCGCTCGCTCGACGAAGCGCTGTCGCTGCTCGACCAGCACGGCGGCGACGCGAAACCGCTTGCCGGCGGCCAGAGTCTCATTCCGGCGATGAACTTCAGGCTTGCGATGCCGGCGGTGCTGGTTGACTTGAATACGGTGCCCGGCCTTTCATATGTTGCCCAGCCGCAAGATGGGGCAGGCGGCCTGAACATCGGCGGCATGACACGTCAGCGCGATGTCGAGCGGAGCCCGCTCGTCGCCGAACGTGTGCCGCTCATCACTGAAACGATGCCGCATGTCGCACATGCGGCGATCCGGAACCGCGGCACCATCGGCGGCAGCCTGGCGCACGCCGATCCCGCGGCTGAACTGCCGGCGGTGGCGCTCGCGCTCGGCGCCACGCTTACCGTGACCGGCAAGTCAGGCACGCGAGCGGTGCCGGCGTCGGAATTTTTCCTCGGGCTCTTTACGACAGCGGTTCAACCGGGGGAAATCCTCACGCAGATTCACATTCCGCCCAGGGCCGAACGCAGTGGCTTTGCCTTCGAGGAGATCTCCAGGCGGCATGGAGATTTCGCGCTGGTCGGAGTCGCGGCTGCCGTGCAGCTGGACGAGCGGGGCCATTGCGCGGGAGCACGGATCGCGCTGCTCAGCGTGGGCGACCGTCCGATGCTCGCGGAGCACGCGGCCGAAACGCTCGTGGGCCACCGGCCGGAGCCCGGGCTCGTCCGCGCCGCCGCCGAGGCGGCGGCCGCGAGCGACATCGATCCGTCGAGCGATATCCACGCATCGGCACGTTTTCGGCGGCAGTTGGCGAATGTTCTGACGCGGCGCGCGCTCACGAGGGCGTTTGAGAGGGCGCGACCGGGGGTTGGGGATAAGGAAAAGCGAAAAACGAAAAACGAATGAGGAATAGCGAATGAGGGATGGGGATTGGCGCGCGAAAGCGCGAGGGGGCAGGTCGTGCAGGGCCCCGGAACGTTTCACTGAGCAGGCAGGTGTGGCGATCAAAGCCGAGCGCGAACAGCGCGAGGTGGCAGGTCGTGGGGGTGGGGCCCCACGACAAACTAAGAAAAGATGACCAATGAAAATTTACGACTTGTCCCAGCCGCTGAACGAACAGTTCCCCTTCTGGCCCTACTACCCGCCGTTCGAAGTGAAGTACATCAAGCGGAAGGCCGAACACGGCGTCAATGCGCAGTACATCATGACGTCGAACCACATGGGGACGCACCTCGACGCCCCGCGCCACTTCGTCACCAACGGCCGGACGATCGACCAGATACCTGTCGAATGGTTGTGCGGTCCTGGCGTCATCGTGAACCTGTCGGATGCGATGGACGAGCTCGAGCTGTACACGCCGAAGATGATTGAAGACCGCGTCGAAGTACGCAAAGGCGATTTGCTGTATCTCCACACCGGATGGCACAAATACGCTCAGTTCGGAGAGCAGGCAGACGAGGAAAAGTACATCCATCGCCATCCCGGCGCGCATCCCGATCTGGTGCCGTGGCTGATCGAAAAAGAAATCCGGATCTGGGGCGTCGATTGCGTGTCGACAGACCATCCGATGAACCTGCCGATCGGCCGCTTTCTGGGCAAGGGCGCGCACGGACACTGCGATCGCGTGCGCAAGCAGGCCGAAGAGAAGTTCGGCGGCAAAGACGCCGTCGACAAGCTGTTTCCCGACTCTGCCTATCAGCTCACGCACAATGCCTTGTTCCCGAAAGATTGCATGCACATCGAAAATCTCGGGGGCGACATCGACGCCCAGGACCTGCAGAACAAGCGGCTGATCCTCGGGATGTTTCCCGTGGAAGTTCAAAGGCGGTGAGGCGGCGTTCTGCCGCGCGGTGGCGTTCGTCGGAAGCTGGTAGGGCGCGATGAGCAACCTCGCGGATCTCTCAGCCACCGAGCTGCGCCGGAAGATTGCGGAACGCGAAGTATCCGCCGTCGAATCTGTCGAAGCATGCCTCGAACGCATTCGCCAGCTCAACCCGGCCCTCAACGCGATCGTCACGCTGAACCCCGGTGCCCTGGAAGATGCAGCCATGCTGGATCGCCGCATGAAGCAGGGGGAGGATCCCGGCCCACTCTGCGGACTGACAGTCGGCATCAAAGACGTCACGCCGGTCGCCGGACTTCGAACGACGTTCGGCTCGCCGATTTATTCGGACTACGTGCCGAAAGAAGACGCGCTCGTCGTCAGGCGGTTGCGTGAGGCGGGCGCGGTCATCATCGGAAAAACAAACTGTCCCGAGTTCGCCGCCGGAGCCAATACGTTCAACGAGGTCTTCGGGCGCACGCGCAATCCGTGGGACATGGCGAAGAGCGCCGGCGGATCCACCGGCGGAGGTGCCGCGGCTCTGGCGACCGGCATGATTGCTCTCGCCGAAGGCACCGATCTTGGCGGGTCGCTCCGCATTCCCGCCGCGTTCTGCGGCGTCGTCGGTTTGCGTCCATCACTGGGGTTGGTCCCGGTACATCCGACCGATTGGGTGTGGGACACGCTGCAGGTGGACGGTCCGATCGCGCGCACGGCTGGGGATGTCGGGCTCATGCTTCAAGTGATTGCCGGGCCGAGCGAATATTCGCCATACGTTCAGCCGATTGAAGGAAGAAACTTTGCCGCCGCGGCCGGCGAGGGGCAAGGCCCGCCGCGTGGCGTACTGCGCCGATATCGCCGGGATAGGGATCGATCCTGATGTGGAGCGAGTCTGCCGCGAAGCCGCATTTGCTCTCGAAGGCGAAGGGATCGCGGTCGATGAAATCGAGCTCGATCTGGCCGCGGCACGGCCGGCATTTCTGTCTCTGCGCGGGTTGTGGTTCGTCACCCACATGCTCCCACGGCTCGACATGCGCGATCGATTCGGACCAAACGTCGCCAACAACGTCCGGTCGGGGCTCGAGGTGACGTCGAACGAGATTGCGGCGGCAGAAAGCTATCGCGGCCGCTTATGGCATCAGTTCCGCCAGTTCTTCGAGCGTTACGATCACCTGCTGACTCCATGCGTTGCCGTTCCGCCATTTCCTGTCGAGCAGAACTATCCCGACACGATCGCCGGCAAGCCGATGAAGACCTACATCGATTGGATTGCGCCGACTTTCGTGCTCAGCCTTACGGGACTGCCCGTCGCGTCCGTGCCTGCCGGCCTCGATTCCGGCGGCATGCCGGTAGGGTTGCAGATTGCTGGAAGGCAGATGGGGGAGGAGCAGGTCCTGTGAGGGCTTGCCGCAGATACAACGCCTGAGGCCGTTCGGCCGATGGTCCATTGTCGATCGTCCATCGTCCATAGTCCGTCGTCGCCTATCGCTTGCTATCGCCATCGCGCATCGCCCCGGGCACGGCGTGCGCACGTGGGATCTGGTCTCGGAACGGCGGCCAGCAGCGTTCTCGAATACGCGTGCTGCGGCTGCTGGTAAATGTTCTCGGCTTCACCGATCTCGACGATCTGTCCTTTGTACATGACGGCGATGCGATTCGAGATATGCCGCACGACGGACAAATCGTGGGCGATGAAGATGTAGGACAGGCCGAACTCCTGCTGCAGATCCTGCATCAGGTTCACTACCTGCGCCTGAATCGACACGTCGAGGGCGCTGACCGGCTCGTCTGCGATCACGATCTTCGGGTTGGTCGCAAGCGCTCTCGCGATGCCGATGCGCTGGCGCTGGCCGCCTGAAAACTCGTGCGGATAGCGATGGATGTAGTCGGGAGCGAGGCCGACTTTCTGCATCAGCCACTCAACGCGTTCCCTGCGCTCGCGCGGCGATTGCTTCGTGTGGATCTTCAGCGGCTCTTCCACAATCTGGCCGACGCTCATCCGGGGATTCAGCGACGAATACGGGTCCTGAAAGATCATCTGGATGTCCGCCCGGTACGGCCGCATCTCGTGCCGGCTGAGCGGGGCCAGATCCACGATCCCCGAGGCATGGCGATACAGGATCTGTCCGGAAATCTCCACGCTATAGCTCATGGCGCGCAGGATGTTGATGATCGCGCGGCCGACGGTCGTTTTGCCGCTGCCCGATTCGCCCACAAGGCCCAGCGTTTCTCCCTGATTCAACTCGAACGACACGCCGTTGACCGCGTGCACGTCGCCCGTCTTGCGCAACAGCAGGCCGCCGAACACCGGGAACCTGACGTGCAGGTCCTTAACTTCGAGGTGCGGCAGCTTGTCTCGCCGAAGCGCTGGGGCAGGCATTCGTCGGTGATTCCGTAGAGGTGGCAGCGCACGAAATGGCCCGGCGCGCGCTCGACGAGCGCCGGCTCGATGTCGGGGCACGGCTCGAAGCGATCAGGGCATCGCGTCGTGAACTTGCAGCCCTTCGGCAGGTCGAGGATATCGGGCACCGATCCGGGAATCGTCGTCAGCCGCTCGGCCTTCGGGCCATCAACGCGAGGCAGCGAGCCGAGCAGTCCCCGCGTGTACGGATGCATCGGGTTGTTGAAGATCTCCTTGACCGGTGCGAGCTCCTGGATCTTTCCTCCATACATCACGGCGACGCGGTCGCATGTCTCGGCGACGACAGCGAGGTTGTGGGTGATGAGCAGAATGGCCGAGTCCTTCTGCCTGCTCTTCATCTCGAGCATCAGGTCGAGGATCTGCGCCTGGATCGTCACGTCGAGCGCCGTCGTCGGCTCGTCGGCGATCAGGAGGTCGGGTGTCAGGGCGAGCGCCATGGCGATCATGATGCGCTGGCGCTGCCCGCCCGAGAACTGATGCGGGTATTGCTTCATCCGCGCCGCCCCATCGGTGATGCCGACGAGCTGAAGCATCTCGACGCTGCGGTTGAACGCCTCCTGCTTCGAGATCTTCTCGTGCTGCAGGTACACCTCCATCAGCTGGAATCCGATGGTAAACACCGGATTCAGCGAGGTCATCGGCTCCTGGAAGATCATGCTGATCTCGTCGCCGCGCACGTCGCGGATGCCCTCGTCGTCGAGCTTCAGGAGATCTCGCCCTTTGAACAGGATCTCGCCGGCGACGATGCGGCCGGGAGGATTCGGGATGAGGCGCAGCACGCTCAGCGCCGTGACGCTTTTGCCGGACCCGGACTCGCCGACGAGTCCCACAACCTCGTCTGGGTAGACGCTCAGGTCGATGCCATCGACCGCCTTGGCCACGCCGGCCTCGGTGAAGAAATGGGTGCGCAGGCCTCGGATGTCGAGAAGCGGTGCCTTACCCGACGGTAGCGTCTTCGCGAAGGCGGCTCATTGCAGCTGCGAGAACTCTTTGGGATCGAAGGCCTCTCGCACGGCTTCGCCGATGAAGACGACGAGGAGCAAAGTGACGAAGAGCGCGCTCAGCGGAAAGAACACGAGCCACCACTTCGTCAGGTTTTGGGTTCCTTGCGAGATGAGCTCGCCCCAACTGGGTGTCGGCGCGGGCAGGCCGAAGCCGAGAAAGTCGAGCGCGACCAGGGCGCTGATATTGGCGACGATCACAAAGGGCGCAAACGACACCACGGGTGTGAGCGCATTTGGCAGGATGTGTCTGAACATGATGTTCGGCTCGGACACCCCGGTCGCAATTGCGGCTCCCACGTAATCCCTCGCCTTTTCGCGATAGAACTCTCCCCGTACGTAATACGTGATGCCCACCCAGTCAAAGGCCGAAAGGATGAAGACCAGCAGCCAGAACGACGGCTGCAGCACCTGCAGCCTGCCCGGCACGTACACAGGAACGACGATCGAGCTGATGATGATGATCGTGTAGAGAAACGGCAGCGACGACCAGATCTCGATGAGCCGCTGGCCCAGGATGTCGAGCTTGCCGCCGAAATAACCGAGCACCGCGCCGGCCATGACCCCGATCGACTCGGCGATCAGGAGTACGGCAATAGCGAACGTGAGCGAGATGTTGAACCCGTACGCGAGCCTCACGAGGACATCGCGGCCGCGATCGTCGGTGCCGAAAGGATGCTGGCGCGAAGGCGGATTCGGCGGAGACGAACTGGCATCGAGGAGCGATTCGTTGGGGCCGTAGGGATAGGGGGCCATCAGCACCCAGTTGCCCGAGCCCTCTTCGGCAAACCGCCGCTTGAGCTCGCGATAGTCGGGCTCGCCGAATCCTTCGAGTCCGAAATCCGTCACGCTGTAAAACCGGTACATAGGAAAGTAGTACTGGCCCTGGTATTTCACGGCGAGCGGCGTTCCGCTCATCACCAGCGACAGAAAAAACGAGAAGACGTAGGCGCAGACGATAATCAGGAATGAGTAGTAGCCGCGCTTCAAACGCCGGAATTTCCGGAGCCGTTTCTTGAAAAGGGATTCCGAGCGCTTCGCGGGTTTCAGCGGGTCGGCGATCATTTGAACCGGATGCGCGGATCGATCACGGCGTAGATGATGTCGGAAAGAATGTTGCCGACCAGCATGAGCAGGCTGCTGATCACCAGAATGCCGAGGGCGACCGGATAATCACGCTGCAGAATCGACGTGTAGCCCAGATACCCCATGCCGTCGATATTGAAGACTTTTTCGATGAGGAACGAGCCGGCGAGAATCAGGCTGAAGACGTGGCCGAGCCCGGTGGCGATCGGAATCAGCGAATTGCGCAGCGCGTGCACGAAAATGACCCGCCGTTTGTGTAGCCCTTTTGCAAACGCCGTCCGCACGTAGTCCTGCGACATGTTCTCCATGAGCGAGTTCTTGGTGAGGATCGTCAGCGTCGCGAAGCCGCCGATCATGTAGCAGACGACCGGCAGGAACATGTGGTACGCCTGATCGGCGATCTTTTCGCCGAGCGACAGATACTCCCAGTTGTCGGAGCGGAACCCGCCGAGCGGAAATACGCTCCAGAAGCTTCCGCCGCCGAACAGCACCAGCAGCGCCGTTCCAAGCGCCCAGCCCGGCACGGCGTACCCCATGAACACCAGCACGCTCGACACGAAATCGAACTTGCTGCCGTGTTTCACCGCCTTCAACACGCCGAGCGGCACACACACCACGTAGCTCAGGAGAAAGCCGGTCAGGCCCAGCATGATTGAAACGGGGAACCTCGACTTGATGACGTCCCAGACCGGGTCCTGGTAGACGTACGAATTGCCGAGGTTGAGGTGAGCGAGATTCCACAACCAGAGCCCGTAACGAATGTGCACCGGCTTGTCGAATCCGTAGTACTGGCGGATCTGCTCGATGGCCTCGGCCGGCAGCTCCATGCCGGCGCGCCCTCCACCCGAGACACCACCTTCCGATGCGACGCCCATCTTGAGGCGCATGATCTCGCGTTCGACGGGCCCGCCCGGCACAAAGTGCATGATGACGAACACCGCCAGCGTGATGCCCAGGAAGGTCGGGATGATCAAGAGGAGCCGGCGGACGAAGTAGGCAGTCACTTCGTCGTTGCGCCCGTTGTGTGCCCGCTCTGCGCCGGCGCCGCAGCACGCTTCGCATACTCCTGCCAGTGCCGGTTCTCGAGCTGGCCGACCTCCATCTTGACGGATGGATCTGCCATGGCCCGATTCAGCTGCCGCTCGCGCTCGGCGTCGATCCACCAAAGCCAGGCCGCGGAATGATAATCGTCGATGCGGCTCAGAACACCCTCGGGCTGACCGAACTTGTTCCAGTAGGCAACCCGCTGGAACGGTGCGTCCCATTCGAGCACGTAATGATGCAGGCTGGCCAGAATGCCGTCGATCTCACGCAGGATGGTCGCTCTCTTGGTCTGGTCGAACTCGCCGTCGTATTGCGCGAGCAGCTCATCGAGCCGCTTGTCCTTCACGCCCGTGATGTTGTTGTTGTCCGGGATGTCGGCGAGCCTGGAGCTGAAAGAGGTCTCGGGGTTTGGGAAGGTCTCGGCCGCCCAGGCGAGCGACACCATGTCGAATTTGCGCTGTTGTTGCAGCTCGAACCGCGTCTCGGGCGTCACGAGGCGCAGGTTCAGGGTGATGCCGGCTTTCCTCAAGTCGTCCTGGTAGACCGTCAGCCAGCGCTCCGAACCCTTGTCCGAGTAGAGGAGTTCGAGTACCAGCGGCTTGCCGTCTTTCGTCAGCCTGCCCTGAGGATCCCGGCCCTTCCATCCCGCGTCGCTCAGCAACTGAAGCGCGCGTTGCGGTTCGTACGGCATCTTCGGGTTGTTCGGGTTTTCGTAAATGCCGCCCGCGTAGTACGAATTCAGCGGCGGGTATTCCTTGAAAAACAGCGTCTCGATCAACCTGTCGCGATTGAGCAGATGGGCCATCGCCTGGCGGAAGCGGATGTCGTCGAATGGCGCTTTGCGCGTGTTGAACGCAAGGCCTTGAATTCCGCTGGGATTGTCGTTGTAGACCTTGCGCCGCTGAACGAGGCCACGCTCCGCGCGGTCGAAGTTCATCTCCTGAACCCATCTGCGCGAGGTGTACTCGGCACGGAAATCGAAGTCGCCTTTCTTGAACATCTCGAAAGCGAGGTTCTCATCCCGTACGACAGTGAAGCGAAGCTCGTCGAAGTTTCCGCGCCCCACGTTCCGGCGATGTTTGGCGGCCCAATAGTCGGGCCGCCGCTTGAGCGATAGGCCGTTCCCCTTGTTGACGTCTGATTCGGCGAGCGAATATGGTCCGGTCCCGGGCAGCAGCTTGAAGTTGTATTCGGTCCTGTAGCGCGCGCCGTCGATCGTGCGAAGCACGTGCGCCGGAAAGATCACCATCCCCTCCTGCGTAGCGAAGTACAGGAAATTGCGCCAGTTGAGCTGCTTGCTCTTGACGCGCACGATGTATTTGCTTTCGGCCACCGGCTTTTCGAATTTCTCGAACACGAGCCGGTCCATCGGCGCCTGAAGGCCCGGGTCCATGATCAGCTCCCACGTCGCGACGACATCTTCCGCGACGACGGGCTTGCCGTCGGACCATCGCGCATTCGGGTTCAGGCGGAATCGGTACGTGGTTTTGTCTGGGGAGATCTGCCAGTGAGTGGCGAGTGCCGGAACGAACTGTAACGTGCTTGGGTGAAGCCACAGCAGAGGTTCGTAGCACCAGCCGGTTGAGGATGTAGGCGTTGAGAACCGTGTTCGATTCCGGGCCGAAGATGCGGAGCGTTCCCGGGAAGCCGTTGATGTGCTGCCTGAACACTCCTCCCTTGACGGCGCGGGGATCGCCAACGAGCTCGTAGTCGGTGTTGGTTTCCCAACCCTCGCCGGTAAAGCCCTTGCCTCCCTGGTCGGCGCTGACCGACGCGTCAGCGCCGTTGTCTGCATCGGGGAACACCGGATAGCTGTTTCTGTCGAGCGAAACGGGCGACGCAGGTGCGGCTGTTCCGCCGCCGGATGGGTTTGCCGGCGGAGCGCTCTCGCCCCCTCCGCACGCCGCGAGCGGGACGGCAAGAACAACCGCCAGCACAATCGATCGAGAAGCTGATCGCATGGACGGCGCCGCCTAGTTTGCCGGCGCAACCGCGGCGCCCTGCTTCTTCGCGAACTCCTGCCAGTAGCGCTGCTCGACCGGAACCGATGCGAACTTCGCCGACGGATCGCTCATCGCGGTCTCGAGCCGCTGCGACTGCTGCGGATCGACCCACCACAGCGAGACGAGGTCGGAGTAGCTGCCCGTACGTGTGACGATGCCGGAGGGCACGCCGAATTTGTTCCAGTATGCCAGCCGCTGGAACGGCGCCTGCCACTTGAGAACGTAGTGGTGCTCGCGGGCCAGAATGCCGTCGATCTCTTTGATGATCGCCGCGCGCTTCGACTGGTCGAACTCGAGGTCATATTGCGGAAGCAGCTCGTCGACCCGCTTATCCTTGAAGCCGGTGATGTTGTTGTTGTTCTCGGTGTCGGCGAGCGAAGACGCGAACGACGTTTCAGGGTTCGGAAAAACGAGGCCGCCCCAGGCCATGTCGGCCAGGTCGTACTTGCGCTGCATCAGAAGCTTGAAGAACGTCTCACCGGTCACCAGCCTCAGATTCAGCGTCACGCCGACTTTGCGGAGGTCTTCCTGATAAATCGTTAGCCATCGCTCGGATCCCTTGTCGTAATAGAGAAGCTCGAGCGTCAGTGGGCGTCCGTCCTTGACGAGCCGACCCTGCGCGTCGCGCGAGGTCCAGCCGGCTTCGTTGAGAAGTTTGAGCCCGGCCGACGGGTCGTATGGATTCTTTGGATTGGACGGGTTCTCGTAAATCCCGCCGGCATGATACGAGTTCATCGGCTCGTATTCCTTGTAGAACAACTTCTCAATCAGAAGACCGCGGTTCATGAACGCCGACAGTGCGCGTCGGACGCGCACATCATCGAACGGCGCCTTGCGCGTGTTGAGCGCAAGGCCGGAGATGCCGATCGGGTTGTCGTTGAACACCTTCACCTTCTGAATCAGGCCGCGCTGAACTCTGTCGAAGTTGAGCTCCTCGACCCACTCACGGGAAATGTTCACGTAGTAGAAGTCGAGGTCGCCCTTCTTGAACATCTCGAAGGCCAGAGGCTGATCGCGCACCAGAATGGCGCGAACTTCGTCGAAGTTCCCCAGCCCGATGTTGCGGCGTTCCTTCTCCGCCCAATAGTCGTTGCGGCGGCGGACGGAGACGCTTCGCCCCTTCTGAACGTCTTCGGTACGAATCGTATACGGCCCGGAGCCGGGCATGACTTTGAAGTTCCAGTCGCGGATGTACGCGGCGCCGTCGACGTTCTTGAGGACGTGCGCCGGAAAGAGCAGCATCGCGCCGCCGAAGTACAGAAAATTGCGCCAGTTGAGCTGCTTGCTCTTGACGCTGACGATGTATTTGCTCTCGGCGACCGGCTGCTCGAACTTGCCGTAGACGAGCTGGCTGGACGGGTCCTGCATGCCCTTGTCCATCATCAGCTTCCACGTGGCCACGACGTCTTCGGCGACGACGGGTTGCCCGTCTGACCAGCGGGCGTTCGGGTTTATGCGGAAACGGTAGTTCAGCTTGTCATCCGAAATCTGCCAGTGGGTTGCGACCGCGGGAATGAATTCGAGCGTCGTCGGATGGAGACTGAGGAGCGTTTCGTAGACCAGCGGACCAACGATGTCGTAATTGAACGCGGTGTTGGCCTCGGGGCCTCTCAGCCGCAATGTGCCGGGGTAATCGGAGATGGACTGCCGCAGCACGCCTCCTTTGACCGCGCGCGGATCGCCGATGAGATCGAAGTTGGTGTTGGTCTGCCAGCCCTGACCCGTGAACCCCTTGCCACCCTGCTCGGCCGGCACCGACGGATCGGCGCCCGCGTCAACGTTGTGGAAAACGGGATACGCACTTTTGTCGAGGGAAACGTTGCCTGGAGCGGACGGTGTCGTCGAAGCGCCCGAACTGCCCGCCGGTGGGGGAGTGGAGCCTCCGCCGCACGCGGCCGTAAGCACAAGTCCGCCCAAAAGCCCGATGGCCGAGCCATGCAGTCGTCTCACATGAACCTCCTACAGAATTCTATACGGATCACTGCTTGCAATTGGGCAGGCGTGGCATCAGAAACGGGCGGTTTATTCGACGACCTGAAGCGCTACGTGAGCTCGCACGGCATCCGGATACAGGCGCGGAAGATGGATGTGGACAAACCGGGAGAGTTCGACGGGCCCAGCATCACGCTGAATCCAGTACATGACCGAGAGGCGCTGTGTTTCTACCTCGTGCACTCGTTCGGCAGCATCTTTCAATGGAGTACAGACTGCCATCAGGCCCAAAAGGTCTTTGCCGGCCTACGGGACGCCAAACGTGGCAAGACCGCGGGCCCGCGTTTCGAAGAGGCCCTCGAAGAATGGCGCCTGTTCGAGCAGAATTCCTCCGACCATGCCGTCTGGGTCCTCGGCGAAATCGGCCACTCGGAGGCCATCGAGGCCTATACGACCTTCTTCCGGGCCGATATCGAGGCGATGACCATCTTTCATCGAACAGGCAAGGAGCCCCGATGGCCCGACTTTTTTGCCGACTGGAAGAGGAAAGTGGCGAGCGGTGAGATTCGAATCGAGCCGTTCAGGCCGAAACCGGTCTCCCGGTTCCGGCCCGTCCGGATTGAAAAGCAGGAAGTTCTACAAGAACACGACTAGATCAGAACCTGTACCGTAAACCCAGTTGCGCCTGATAGCGCGACCGCGGGTCGTCGGTCTGGAACTTGCGGAAGCTCGAAGCCTTCATCGGTGCGAGGTCGTAGATCATCTTTCCCGTCGCCGCGTCGATGCCCGCGAAGCGGAACGGCGAGACCTCGTTGAAGTTCGGGTACCGCACGACGCCCCAGTCCTGGTTCAGCATGTTGAGGAAGTTCGAGACGTCCAGCGTGATCTGGAAGTTATTCCGGCGCGCGGAAGGGCACGTCGAACGCCAGCCGGAAGTCCACGAGGTTGGTCCACGGTCCCCGCCCGGTGTTCCGCTCGGGGATGATGCCGCGGTTGCCCTTCATGCTCTCGTCCGCTTCGATGTAGGCGTTCAGCTCGTCCCACGTTCCGTTGAGCACGACCACGTCGCTCGCGCTCGCCGGGACGAACACGATGTCGTTATCCGCGAGGTCGCCGTTCATGTCATTGGAGTAGGTCGTCGTATACGGGCGGCCCGACTGAACGTTGTAGAAGAACGAGGCGGTCAGCCCCATGGCAGCGGGGAGGCCGAGCCGGTACGACGCCATCGCGTTGACGCGATGACGCACGTCCCTGTCCGAAATCCCGAGCACGGGCGTATTGGAATTTCCGCGGGTATACAGGAACTGCCAGTTGGAGAACGCCGTGCTGCTGTTGCCGTCGTTCACCGTGCTCGACCGTCCGTAGAGGTACGACATGCTGGCGAACAGGCCGTTGCGCATCCGGCGCTCGCCCTTCACGCTCGCGGTCCACTGATCGCCCTGATCGGTGTTGGTCAGGAAAAACGCGTTGCTGAACGTCTGGTTGACTCGAGTCATGATCGGCCGTCCGTCAGGACGCGTCTGACCGGACTCGTCGTAGTTCAGGTTCTGGTAGAAGACGTCCTGCAACGTCCGGGTCTGAAGGAACTCCCCGGTCGTGGTCCAGCCGGCAATCTGCCGGTCGTAGGCGAGGTTCCAGCGCATCACTTGCGGGTATTTGTAGTCGGGGTCGAGCAGGTTGACCTCGTTCAGGGCTGCCGCTCCGACGTTGCGCGGCTGGTTGTGCGGATCGGCGCACGAACGGAATGCGATTGGCGGTGTTGAACGAGATAGCGGGCCGCGTGAACTCGAGTCCGGTGCCCGTGTATTGGTTCGAGAGCCACACATACGGCGTGCGGCCGCTGAAGATGCCGATGCCGCCGCGAACCTGCTGCCGCGTGGTGCTGCCAAGGTTGTAGTTGAAGCCCACGCGCGGCGACCACTGCAATCCTTCGGGCGTGACGTCTGTGCGGATGTTATAGGCCTGTTCGGTCACCGGATTCCGGCTCGGCGTGTCTGGAAATGTCGGCGCGTCGAGGCGGACACCGTACGTCAACGTCAACGTCGGCAACATTCTCCATTGGTCGCCGGCGTAGACGCTGAACTGACGGACGCCGAACTGGGCTGCCTGCTGAGGATCGGCGGTGTTCGAGTACGAATACGCCCACGCCTGGGCCAGACCCGCCTCGAAATTTTCGACGCTGGTGAACGTGTAGAAGCCGTACGAGTTCTGGATGAACAGGTTCCTGAAATCGAAGATCTCGTTGTGCGTGCCGAGCGTCACGGTGTGCGCGCCGAGCTGCATGGTGAAGTCGTCGGTGATCTCGATGATGTCCTGATCGAGCTCGTTGGCGGTCGAGGACCGCTCGCGTCCGACGCGGAACAGGCCGCCCCCTGCACCCAGGCCGAGCTCGATCGACAGCGCCGGGAACTCCGTGTCGCCGTCGCGGTCGTCGCGCACGCGCGTGGTAGTTGACGCGAAGCTCGTTGAACATGCGGCCGAACGTGCTGTTGATCTGCGCGACGGTCGAATTCGTCTTGTTCCTGAAGTGATAGAAGTAGTCCGGAAAGAAGAACTCGGTCAGGCTCAGCCGGCCGATGTCGTTTGTCGCATCGATGAAGTTGTGCCGCACCGTGAAGCGGTGGTTGGAGCTGACGTTGACGTCGCCGCGGACGAAGAACTTGTTGTTGTCGATGGCGCGCGTGAACTGATCGAGCCCGCCCGGGTCGTAGTTGTACTTGTTTTTGAGCGTGTTCAGGATCCGGTTGGCCTCCGCTTCACGCCCGAAATCGACGCCGGAACTGCCGCCCACCGAAAAGCCCGACGGGACGCCGCGCCGGTTCATCTCGAAGTTGCCGAAGAAGAACGCCCGGTTGCGCTTGACCGGCCCGCCGATGCTGCCGCCGCCGATCTTCTCGCTGAAGGCGCCGTACGGCAGCGACTCGTTGGCCGTGATCGGGTCGGTGTAGGTTCCCGACGAAATTCTCAGATCGAGCGAGGTAATACGCGGTTCCGCTGAACTGATTCGTGCCCGACTTGGTCACCGCGTTGAGGCCGCCACCCGAGAAACCGCCCTGCCGCACGTCGTAGGGCGCGACGAGCAGCTGCAGCTCCTCGATCGCGTCGAGGCTGATCGGCTGGGATTCGGTCTGGCCCGCGGGGGCGCCGGTCGCCGACAGGCCGAACAGGTCGTTGTTGACGGCGCCGTCGATCTGGATGCTGTTGTAGCGGTTGTTGCGGCCCGCGACCGACAACGCGCCGGGCTCGGCGTTCACCGCGATCGGCGAGAAATAGGGTGAGGTGCGTGCGAAATCTTCCAGGCTGCGCGAGACCGTCGGCAGCGTCGCGAGTTGTTCTGATGACACGTTCGCCGCCGGTCCCGTTCGCGACGGGTTGATCACGGGATCGACCTCTGCTTCGACCGTCACCGTTTCAGAGACGGCCGCGATGGGCAGCTTGAAGTCGAGGTTGATCGTCTCGCCGAGCGGGACCGTGACGTTCACCTGCTCCTGCGGCCTGAATCCGGAGAGGTTCGCCGTTACCGTGTACGGCCCTCCGATGCGCACGCTCGAAATGAGAAATCGTCCTTCACCGTCGGTGATCGCGCTGTAGTTCGTGCCGGTCGGACCGTGGATGGCTTCGATCGTGACGCCGGGCAGCACCGATCCCTGCTGATCCACCGCCAGACCGCTGATCGATCCGGAGGTGACGTTTTGGCCGAGCGACGGCGCCGCGGTGCCCAGCGTGATCAGCAGGCACGCGACCGCGCTCACTGCGAGTCTGAAAGTCATTGTGTGCTCTCCAGGAAATTCCTTGTCGTACGAAACATACGCTCCAGGCGGCTACGTACGTGTAACGGAACGGATAACGAAGAATTAAACCGTTGAATATCTTGACTCCCTTTGTCCGACTTCGCAACAGCGGACAAAGTTGTCGCGCGGGACCTCGGGAATTTTGGATCTGGGAGCCTATTACTCGGACAGGCTCCTAGGCCGATGTCGCCTGATCGGTGATCTCTTCGACTTCGCCGTGGCGGTCCAGATTGTCGGCAAGCAGGGACAACACTTCGCGAGTGGCCTTCAGCTTCGACGGCGACACATGCGAGAGCGTGCGGGAGACAGCGGCTTCGATGGCGCCGACGGCCATGTGGCTCATGCGGCGTCCCTTGGTCGTGAGCTGAATGCGCAGGCGGCGGCGATCGCGCATGTCGGGCTGGAGCTGCAGCAGGCCGCGCTGACTCATCTGCTGGAGCACGCCGGTCAGCGTGCTCGGATCGAGGTGCAGCACCTTGGCGAGGTCGCCTGCCGAGATGCCCGGAAATTCGTTGACCACCTGAATGATGAGCCGCTGCCGTCCGGTGACGCCGTATTTCGATTTCATATAGCGAGACGTGGTTGCAAGGCCGTGGTTGATCGCCCACAGCACGCGAAGGAAATCGAGCGCCTGCCCGAGAGGCCGTGACGCGTACGGCGCAGCGGCAGGAACACTTGTCGAAGTCGCGGGAGCGGCGGTTTCGTCTGACGGCTTCATCACAGCTTTATAACGACGGGCCATGGATTGCTGCTTACCCTATCATGGGAAATGAAACTTTTCTCTATGGTCCCACCCTGAAAGACACCCAGGATTTTCCTTTTTGCATATAAACCACACGATCGTGCAGCCGATGCGGTTGTCCCTGCCAGAACTCGATACAATTCGCGACAATTCTGAATCCGCCCCAGAACGGCGGACACGGAATCTTGCCCGTGCCGAAGCGCGCTTGCACGCGCGCGAACTCGTCTTCGAGAAACGATCGTCCTGAAATTTTCTCGCTCTGCGGAGACGCCCACGCGCTCAGGCGGCTCTCGCGCGGCCGGCTCTGGAAGTAGCGATCGGATTCCGCGCGCGTCAGCTTCTGCACACGTCCTTCGATGCGCACCTGACGTTCGATGAGCGGCCAGTGAAACACCGCCGCCGCGCGCGGGTTCTCGAGAAGTTCCGCAGCCTTGCGGCTGTTGTAGTTGGTGTAGAAGGCGAAGCCGCCGCGCACGAACCCGCGGTGCAGCACCATGCGCACCGACGGACGCCCATCACGGGTCGAGGTCGCCAGCGCCATCGCTTCGGGGAGGGGGGTACGGCCCTGGCCGCGTCGCGAAACCATTCATTGAATAGCGCGAAGGGGTCTCTCCTGACCTGACCGCCTTCGCCAAGGCTACGGCGAGTCTCGCCTGCGGCTCGCATTGGCCTGTAATTCTGCCATATGCGAGAATTGTCGTGCCGCATGTCCACTCCCAGTGCCGAAAGCCGCCCCGAAGCGCCGCCGCGCGATTTCATCCGGGAAATCGTCGCGCAGGACCTCGGCTCCGGCAAACACCGGGAGCCGATCGTCACCCGTTTTCCGCCAGAGCCGAACGGCCGGCTGCACATCGGACACGCGAAGGCCATCTGCATCGACTTCGGCGTCGCCCAGGAGTTCGGCGGGCGCTGCAACCTGCGCTTCGACGACACCAATCCGGTCAAGGAGTCGCAGGAGTACGTCGACGAGATCGAGCGGGATATCCGGTGGCTCGGCTTCGACTGGGGCGAACATCTCTACCACGCCTCCGACTACTTCGAGCAGCTCTACCAATGGGCCGAGCAGCTGATCCGCGACGGCAAAGCCTACGTCGACAGCCTGACCGCCGACCAGATGCGGGAATACCGCGGCACGCTCACCGAGCCCGGGCGCGAGAGCCCGTACCGCAACCGCTCTGTCGACGAGAACCTCGATTTGTTCCGGCGCATGCGGGCCGGCGAGTTCGCCGACGGCGAGCACGTGCTGCGCGCGAAGATCGACATGGCGTCGGGCAATATCAACATGCGGGATCCGGTGATGTACCGCATCCGCAAGACGCCGCATCAGCGAACCGGCGACCGCTGGGTGATTTACCCGATGTATGACTGGGCGCATGGCCAGTCGGATTACATCGAAGGGGTCACCTATTCTCTGTGTTCGCTGGAGTACGAAGACCACCGTCCGCTTTACGACTGGTATCTCGACGCGCTGGGCCTCCGGCCGCCGCGTCCGCGCCAGATCGAGTTCGCGCGGCTGAACCTGAACTACACCGTGATGAGCAAGCGGATGCTGCTGGAGCTGGTCGAAGGGGGCCACGTCAGCGGATGGGACGATCCCCGCATGCCGACGCTTTCGGGGTTGAGGCGGCGCGGCTATACGCCCGAATCGATCCGTAATTTCTGCGATCGGATTGGCGTCGCCAAGCGCAACAACGTTGTCGACATCGCCAACCTCGAACACGCCATTCGGGAAGACCTCAACCTGCGCGCGCCGCGCGTCATGGCGGTGCTCAATCCGGTAAAGGTCGTCATCGAGAACTATCCCGAAGGACACGTCGAGGAGGTGGACGTCATCAACAACCCGGAAGATCCGTCCGCGGGCACGCGCAAGGTGCCGTTCAGCCGCGAGCTGTTCATCGAGCGCGACGACTTCATGGAGAACCCGCCCGAAGAAGTTCTTCCGGCTGTCGCCGGGCAACGAAGTGCGGCTGCGCTGCGCCTATTTCATCAGGTGCACCGGGGTCGTGAAAGATCCGGTCAGCGGGGAGATCGTCGAGCTCAGGGCGACCTACGACCCGGCGACACGTGGAGGGGACTCCCCGGACGGCCGCAAGGTGAAAGCGACGCTGCATTGGGTGTCGGCCACAACCGCGCTCGATGCCGAGGTGCGCATCTACGATCGGCTCTTCACCCACGAAGATCCGGCGTCAACCGAAAACTGGCTGCAGCACATCAACCGCCGCATCGCTCGACGTATCGCGGACGGCGAAGGTGGAGCCGAGCCTCGCCTCGGCGCCCGCCGGCGCCCGGTATCAGTTCGAGCGTCTCGGATATTTCTGCGTCGATCCTGACTCGGCCCCCGGGGCCCTGGTGTTCAACCGCACGGTTTCATTGCGCGATACCTGGGCCAAGATCGCCCAGAAATCGGGCACTCAGATTTGAGATCTGAGTTCCTGGATCTTAGATTTCAGATTCCCATATATAGTTGCCCCTTCTATGAAGCTGTTTCGCTCCGGGGACGCCGCGTTCGAGCGGGCGGACGAGAGAAACTTCGTCGGATCCGCGCGCGTCATGAAGATGCCGATGGTGGCAGACGCCACCCAGCCCGTCACGGTGTATCTGGTGGAGTTCGAGCCCGGCGGCCGCACCAACTGGCACCGGCACAGCGGTCCATCAGTTGCTGCTCGTGAAAGAGGGGCGCGGATTCGTCCAGAAATGGGGCGAGCGTCCGCGCGCCATCTCCGCGGGTGATGCCATTACCATCGAGCCCAACGAAAAACATTGGCACGGCGCTTCCTCGGCGGACGGACTGGCGCATTTCGCGGTCAACCTGAACTTCACCACCGAGTGGCTCGAGCCCGTATCCGACGACCAATATCGTGCATCCTGAGCTTCAAGAAGCCGTCGAATTTCACCAAGCGATCGTCGCCGAAGCCGGCAAAGCGCTGGTCGGATACGAAACCGAAAAGGCACTCGCCAACGTCGTCTTGATGTCGGAGATCCCGACGACATACGACAAGGACGAGCAGAAGCAGGTGAACGCGGGGAACCTGCTGCTTCGCGGCGTCCCTGGCATTGGCAAGACGTTTTTTGGCGTCATCATCGCGGCCATCAGCGACGCCAAATTTGCGCGTCTGCAGGGACGGGCAGACCTGCAGCCGACGGAAGTCGTCGGCTTCCAGATGATCAACCCCGCAACCGGCGCCTTCATCACGGAGTTCGGCCCGCTGGCGTCGGCGGAAGTCATCCTGCTCGACGAGATCAACCGTATTCCCCTCAAATCACAGAGCGCCTTCCTCGAAGGCCTCCAGGATCGGAAAATCACCGTCGGCAAAACGACTTACGACCTGCCGACGTTCAGCTTCGCCATTGCGACGATGAATCCGATCGAGCTGGGACAGGGCACCTTCCCGTTGTCGGAAGCCGCCACGGATCGCTTCGCCATCATGGTGAACATCGGCTACCTGCCTCCCGATGAAGAGCAGAAGCTGGTGAACTTCGACTTCAAACAGGTGCGGCTGAACAAGCTGATGTCGAAAGAGCGCATCGTGCAGCTGCGCGGCGCGATCACCCGCGAAGTATTTCTTCACGACAAGCTCGGCAAGTACATCGGCCGTCTGGTAGGTGCGACGCGGCCGTACAACGTTGAATCCGACTGGCTGCATCGTTCGCCGTCGGAAATGGTCGAGCAGCATGTGGACCTCGGCGCCTCGCCGCGGGCGACCATTGCCTGGGGGCGCCTCGTCAAGGTCTGGGCGGTGCTCGTGCGGCAGCGCGCTGAAGTGTATCCAGAGGACGTGCAGGACCTTGCGAAATACGTGCTCGCTCACCGTATTTGGCTCGGCCCGCATGCCACCAGCCACGGGGTCACCTCTGAACAGGTGATTGAGGACCTCATCGACAGGGTGCCCATACCGTGAGCCCGACCGGCGCGCCACTCGACTGACGACCTGGTAGATTTCGCCGAAATCACCGAGATCGAGCTGCGTGTGCTGCGGCGGATGAAGGAGTACACGCTCGGCGATCACGGGAGCGTGTTTCACGGCACGGGCGTCGATTTCGTCGGATTGCGCGACTGGCAGGCCGGAGACCGGATGTCGTCGATCGATTGGCCGCAATCGACGCTGACGAACTTCAACCCGATGGTGATTCGGGAATACGAACAGCCCGGCACCGCGCCCATCGTCGTCGTCGCCGATCAGTCTCCGTCCACGCGATGCGGCATCACCGGGACGCCCATCGCCGCCGGGATTGCGCGGGCGATGGCCACGATCGGCCTGTCGGCGGTGTATTTCCAGGATATGTTCGGGATCATGACCTTCGACCAGGGGTTTGCGCGCATGTCGGCGCTGCGTCCCCGTGTCGGACGCGGTCACGTGATTCATTGCCTGGATGCGTATCAAGGCCGCGTCGGCATGGAAGAGGTCAGAGCCGGTCAGCGGCTCGCCACGACCATCGCCGGGCATCTCCGGCGCACCACGCTGCTGCCGATCATTTCGGATTTTCTGTTCGAAGACGCCGCCGAGCGGGTGAAAGAGATCGCCGAGCTCAACAGCGTGCATGACGTCTTCCTCGTGATGGTGGACAGCGCGTTTGCGTTCGAGATGCCGGATGTGTCGGCCGGATGGGTGAGCGCGTTCGACGTCGAAACCGGAGAGCAGCGGCTCATGTCGCGCCGCGAGCTGCGCAACCTGGCGGGGCGCGTCCGCGCATGGCAGGATGATCTGGAACGTCAGGCGCACGATCGCGGCCTCGACGTGCTGCGCATCGGCGTCGATCAGGAGCAAAGCCTGCCGGCGCTCCTGGAGTTCGTCACAGTGAGGCGCGTGAGAAAAGCATGAAACGACTGGGGATTGGGGATCAGGGATTTGTGATTGGGGCTGTGGCGATTGCCCTCGCCGTGCTGGCGCCTGCATCAGCTGCCGCGCAGAGGGCGAACACGAACCCCACGAACCCCACGAACCCCACGAACCCTACGAACCCAACGAACCCCAGGAACGTCACCAACGTCGGTGACGTTTCCGTTCCTCCGATTGAATGCTGGTGGAAGACGGATCGCAACGCCGTCCGCGTCGGTGAGACCTTTCTGCTCACGCTGACGTGCGCGGTGCTCGACACCGAGCGTGTAAAGGTGGTGGTGGACGAATCGAGCCTCGATCCGGCGGCGCTCCATCTGACGCCGTTCGAAGTCGTCGGCGGTCAACGGTTCCGCGACATACCGAATATCCCGCGGCGGTTTTTCCAGTACCAATACACGGTCCGTGCGCTCGGCGAGGAGTTCTTCGGAAAGGAAGTCACGCTGCCGCGGCTGCAGGTGTCCTATCGCGTGCAGAACTCGCTTCAGGGGGGCACGGCGCTGCAGGGCCGCGAGACGCAATATTCACTTGTGCCGGTCCCGATCCGCGTCCTCTCCCTGGTGCCGCCGGGGACGTCCGACATCCGCGATACGCCGGCAGAAACATTCGGCGATGTCGAGACGCGTCTCTTCCGCTCGAATCTCCTGATGATCCTCGCGGGCGTCATGCTCGCGTTCGCAGGCCTCATGGCCGTCATGCTCGTTGCGCGCACGGCCCTCAAGCGGCATGCAACCGTGGCTGCGCGGCACCGGAGCGTGCCGCCGGTCGCCGTGCTCGGCGCGGCGCTCGCGCGAGCTCGCCGCGGTGCGAAACGCCAGTCAGAGTGAGGGCTGGAGCAGCGATCTGGCGGGCCGCGCGCTTGCCGCGCTTCGTCTGGCGGGTGCCGTCGCTCTGTCGCAGCCAATCGCGCAGCGCGAAGCCGACAGGTCCACGCCGCCCGGAGAGGGGCAGGTTCCCGCGACGCCCGGGCTGCGCGCGATTCGCGGCAAGAAGCTCCTGCTGTCGGCCGCCGTCACTCCTGATGCGTCGGTGCGGAATGGGAGCGCGGGCTCCGACATCTGGCGGCGGCTCAGCCAGGCCCTCAGTACGTTTACGGCGGCGCGTTACAGCCGCAGCGCCGCCGTGGACGGCGTCGCTCTCGACACCGCGCTCGCCGACGGGCAGGACGCGGTGAAGCGGCTGCGCCTTTCTCAACTGCTCCGCGTCGGCCGGCGTCGAGCGGACAAGCCGGTGGCCGAGGTGAGACAGACGTGGGCACGCTGAACGCGCTCGTCGAGCTCGTCACGCGCACGCTGAACGAGTGGCGCTCCTCGGGGATCGGTGACCTGGTCTTCAACGCGCGCAATGCCACCCTCCTCGCGGTCGCGCTTCTGGCGGTCGTTGCCGGAGCGGCGCTGCTGGTCAAGACATTGCGAGGCCGGGCACCCGGCCGGACCGCGATCGTCCTGCCCGCTCTGTTGTCTTCGATTCGGCGCTCCCCGCTGGCGTTCGTCCGCCATGCGCCGTTTCTGCTGTTTGTCGCGGGGCTGCCGTTCTTTTCTCTGGCGCTCGCCGATCCGCATTCATCGCTATCGGCGCGCCAGATGTCGTATCCGGGCCGTCGAATCGCCGTCATCATGGACGCCTCGCTGAGCATGCTCTCGCCGTTCAGCGGGCAGCAGCTCAAGACGCAGAGCGACACCGCCTTCTCGAACACGATGGCGGCGGCCGAGTACTTCATCCGCATGCGGATGAAGGGCAACTACCGCGATCTCATCGCGCTCGAACAGTTCGGGAACGAAGCCTACGTGATCACGCCGTTCACGACGGACTACGAAAACCTGCTGCTCAGCCTGAGGATGATCAGCGACGTCAACGAATGGCAGCGCTTCCCCGATCAGGGAACGATCATCATGAAGGCGATCG
Organism: Vicinamibacterales bacterium; assembly: GCA_963850295.1. Classification (GTDB taxonomy): domain Bacteria; phylum Acidobacteriota; class Vicinamibacteria; order Vicinamibacterales; family JAMQPK01; genus JAMQPK01. Next base: position 285,739 of record CAWKKU010000009.1, read on the forward strand.
ACGAAGGCGTCGATCTCTTCAACGCCTTCGACTTTCTCGATTCGTCTGGGAACATCATGGTGATCTTCAGCGACGGCCAGGACAACAACGTCCAGATCGGGACCATGTCGCTGGAACAGGTCCTGAAAAAGGCGGTCGACAACAAGGTGCCCGTCTACATGATCCGCACGGCGTATGCCCGCGGCCTGTTCGACGTCGTTCCCGATCAAGTGTGGAAAAAAGCCATCGATGCGACCGGCGGGAAGTTTTATCCCGCCGCGAGCCAGGAGACCATCATGCTCGCGATTAAGGAGATCGACGCCGCCGCGACGGGCCGCGTCGACGTGCGCGAGTACGCGGTCAAGCAGCCGCGCTACGCGAAGTTTGCGCTGGCTGCGGTGTTGTTGTGGACGGTTGCCCTCGCGCTTCAGCTGAGCTCGAGAGTGTTCCGGACGTTTCCTTGAGGTAGCCATGCGCCGTTCCCTGTCCATCATCTTCGTGATTCTGGGTCTGCTCGCCGTCGGAGGCGTCTGTCTGGCGGCCGCGATGTACGAACGCCGGATGGCGATTGCGCAGGAAGACATGGCCGTGCTGGATTTCGCCGATCCGGAAGCCGACTACGCGGACCTCGAGCAGACCCTCGAACGGATTCCCTTCTTGCCGAACGCCCGATGAAGGAGATCCGGCGCAGGCGCGCCATGCTGCAGTACTGGCAGGCCGACTATGCCGATCTCGTCGAGGTCGCCCGGACGCCGGCCGACACGGAAGAGGCGGAAGCTGTCGATCCCGAAATGCGCGTGCTCGCCGCCAACGCGATGTACCGGATGGCCCAGCGCGGTCCGCAGGATCGGCCGACGCTGCTCAAAAACCTCGACGCCGCGATCCGCGCATACAACGAGGCCCTTCGTTCGGGAGGTGATCGCGCGGACGTGGCGTTCAACTACGAGCTCGCGGTGCGCATGCGCGACGAAGTCGGCGCCGGCAAGCGAAAGGCGCTGTCGAGCGTGAAGATGGGAGACGAGCAGTCCGAGCCCAACATGCACGGGGACCCGGGGGAGCCGCCGAAGGATCTGAAGGTGGAGCAGTTCCAGATCAGAATTCCGATGGATCCGAAGGAAATAAAGCAGAGCCAGGAACAGGCGGCCGGGACGGGCGCTGCCCGGCGGAAGCGCGGTTAAGTGCTCGAACGTTTGATCGACCTCGAATCGCTTCGCTTCGGCGAGCCGCTCTACCTGTGGCTGCTCATCGCGCCGGCGCTGCTGTTGGTCCTGTGGGTGTGGCAGGTCGCTGCGCCGCCGCATCGATGCCCGCCGGTATCGCGCCGTTCGTCTGATGCCTGTTCGCGAGCGGTTTGCTCTGGTCGGAGAGCTTGCGTTCTGGCTCGCGCTGATCGCGGCGCTGTCGCTGACGATTCTGGCGCTGTCGAGGCCTCGCGCCATCACCGCCATCGTCCGTAGTCCCGGCGTGGACATCGTGCTGCTCATGGACGGCTCCACGTCGATGCGCGTCCGCGACATGGGCGGCATCGATCGCTGGCAGCGCGCCATGCAGTGGGTGCGCACGCTCACGAAGACGCTCAGCTGGACCGGCGACCGGATGGCCCTGGCGTCATTCGCCGATATCGCCGTGCCGCAGGTCCGTCTGACCCGAGACCCCAACACCGTACTTTTTTTTCTCGATCATCTGGACGATGCCCCGACGTTCCGGCTGGAAAACGATACCAGCTGGAACACGAACGTGGAGGACGCGATTTATTGGGGCGTCAAGCTGGTGGACACCGATCAGGAGATGTACGGTCCCAGCAAGAACGCGCGCACGTTCGTCGTCATCTCGGACGGGCAGGTGTGGAGCGGCAACGTGCAGCGGGCGATCAACGAAGCCGCGAAGCGGGGCATCGCGGTCGACGTGATCGGCGTCGGGACATCGAACGGCGGCATCATCCCGCTGCCTCGCGACGACAAAGGCGTCGTGCTCGCCGGGTTCGAGCCGATCCGGTCGGTTCTCGATCGCACCTCGCTGCGCGAGATTGCGCGGGCGGGCAGCGGGGAATATTTCGAGCTGGGCACCGCGCCCGACGAACAGATCGCCGCGCGCATCATCCAGAACGCGGCGCGCCGCTCGGGCAACAATCAGGTCGCCGAATCGTTCGATGAGTTGTACTGGTATCTGCTGGCAGCTGCCGCCGCCTGCCTCGGGGTCGGTGTGCTGTTCCTCAAACAGCGGTTCCAGCTGGCTCTGGGCGTCGCCGCTGCGGCGGGGCTTCTCGTGCTGATTTCGGGTCTACGCTCCTAAGAGCTAACAGGAGAAGGAAGAACGGAGAACGACAATCTAAGAAACCTCACCGTTCAAGGCTCCATCGGCTAGCACTCCTGCCACCATTTGACGCGTCTTCAAAAATATTCAAACCTTTGTGCGGCGCAGCGTATGCCTAACAAGAGTCATGACCGACGCAGCGATCGATGACTTAATCGAACATATTATTGGTTGCGGCATTGAGGTCCATCGAACATAGGACCAGGCCTTCTGGAGTCGGTCTATCGTGAATGTCTGCTGATCGAGTTGCGGGCCAAGGAGTTGACGGTTGCAACCGAGCAGTCCGTCCCTCTGCGCTACCGGGACGTGCCGATAGACTCTCGATTACGCCTCGATTTGCTCGTCGAGAATACGATCGTGGTCGAGCTAAAAGCGGTCGAGACTCTGCATCCGGTGTGCCTCTCGCAGGTCATCACTTACCTAAAACTCACGAACTGCCCAGCGGGACTCATCATGAACTTCAACGTGAGCCTGCTAAAGAATGGTATTCGCCGCGTCGATCATCCCGACCGCTACGTGAGGAAACCCAAGCCATGGGTGAGGAGGGAAGAATGATTTTCTCCCGTTCTCTCCTTCTCCTGTTTATTTTGTCGATTGATTTACATATGCTGAATTATCGCGTCGCCGAACTCTGAACACTTCACTTCCTTCGCGCCTTCCATCAGCCTCGCGAAGTCGTAGGTCACCGTCTTCGCCCCGATAGCGCCTTCCATGCCTTTGATGATCAGGTCCGCGGCTTCGCTCCAGCCGATGTAGCGGAACATCATCTCGCCCGAGAGCACGACCGAACCCGGGTTCACCTTGTCCTGGTTTGCGTACTTCGGCGCGGTGCCGTGTGTGGCTTCGAAGATGGCGTGACCGGTCAGGTAATTGATGTTGCCGCCGGGCGCGATGCCGATGCCGCCGACCTGCGCGGCAAGCGCGTCGGAAAGATAGTCGCCATTGAGGTTCGGCGTGGCGATGACGTCGAACTCGTCCGGCCGCGTCAGCACCTGCTGCAGCGTGATGTCGGCGATCGAATCTTTGATGACCAGGCCCCCGCCGGGCTTGCCGTCGGGGATCCGGCACCACGGGCCGCCGTCGATCTCGACCGCGCCGAAAAACTCCTTCGCGATCTTGTAGCCCCAGTCGCGGAACGCGCCCTCGGTGAACTTCATGATGTTGCCCTTGTGCACGAGCGTCACGTTCCTGCGCTTGTGGATGATGGCGTACATGATCGCGCTGTGCACGAGGCGCTCGGTTCCGAGATAGCTGATGGGCTTGAAGCCAATGCCCGTCAGCACGGTGACGTCGCGTTTCGGCGCGCCGATCGACTCGAGCCTGGTCTGCCATTCGCGGCACGCGTCCACGCGTGCCGAACCGGACCTTCTTGAAGTCTTTCGGGAATTCCCTGGCGAGAAAGTCGAGCACCTTCTGCGCTTCAGGCGTGCCGGCGGCGTATTCGATGCCGGCGTAGATGTCTTCGGTGTTCTCGCGGAAGATCACCATGTCGACCTTCTCGGGATGTTTCACCGGCGACGGTACGCCCTCGAACCACCGAACGGGTCGAAGGCATACGTACAAGTCCAGGATTTGCCGGAGTGCGACGTTCAACGACCTGATGCCGCCGCCGACCGGCGTGGTCAGGGGGCCTTTGATGCCGACGAGGTAATCGCGGAACGCATCGAGCGTGTCGTCCGGCAGCCAGGTGTTGAGCTGCTTGAACGATTTTTCACCGGCCAGAACTTCCTTCCATTGCACTCTGCGTTTCGCACCGTATGCCTTTTCGACCGCGGCGTCGAAGACGCGCACGCTGGCGCGCCAGATGTCCGGCCCGGTGCCGTCTCCTTCGATGAAGGGAATGATTGGGTGGTCTGGGACCTGAAGTTTGCTGTTGCTGATCGTGATTGCCGAGCCCTGCGTCATAAGCGCGCCACACCTTCATGAAAAGGTAGGAAAGAAAACGCGCTAATCCTATCACCGGTACAAGAATCGCATCGGGCGGCCACCGAAGGGCAAAAACGCTGAAATCTTGTCGTGTGGTGAGACACGCGCGCCGCGGTTTGTCGCGCGTTGCGTCACCAGCGCTTGTTGTCCAAACCCTGGAGGCGGTCATGCTTCAGATCGGCGCATCCACGCCATTGCGGCTCATCGGACCGGGCACCTCGACAGCCGTAGCGGAGCGCGTTCGAGGGGAATTTCGCGAGATGCCAGGAATGAGTCTCACGCTCGCACAAGCGAGCCGTCTATGGGCGCTCGACAGTCGGACCTGTGGAGACGTGCTGACGCAACTGGTGGATGCGGGGTTCCTGTACCGCGGAAACGACGGCGCGTATTGCTGCGCCTCGACTGGGACTGAAGAGGGCTTAGGGATTAGGGATTAGGGATTAGGGATTTGAGCTGAACGCGGGTACAGAAAAAGGGGCGCTGGGTTTTCCAGCGCCCTTTTGTTTTGGCTACCGGCTACGTGGCTATTTAGCCAGCGTCCGCACGAAATTTACGATATCGGTGATCTCTTCCGGCTTCAGCCGCTTTCCGAGCGCGGGCATGTTGCCGATCTCGGTCTTCTTGCCGTTCGTGATGGCTTCATGAATCTGCGCGTCGGTCAGCTTCGCCATCGTCGCCTTGTCGGCGAGGCTCGGGAGCTTGCCTTTGAGGTTCTTGGCTGCCGGGCCGTCGCCCACGCCCGTGGCCCCGTGACACATCACACACTGACGTTTGTAGAGCGCGGCGCCATTCGCAATCGAATCCGGGCTTGCCGCGGGCATCGCGGCGGGCTTCTGGCCAGCGGCTGGCTTGGCCTGCCCCGCGTAAAGTCCGGTCATCATCAACAGAGACAGAGCTCCGGTCAATCCAACAAAGTTGCGCTTTGTCATCATTCTCCTTGTGGCCAACTTGGGCTGGCTATACCCAGTTTACCTTAGTCGCCCCGGACACGCTGACGGCAGTCTCCACCGCCGCACGCGAACCGTCGGGGCACGCGACGGCCAGCACCACGCCGCCATCGACGACGCTCGGGTCATAGGGCAGATTTTTGAAGTTCGGAAGGCGTAGCTCGACCAGCAGGCCCACAAGCGTGGCGAGCACCGCCCCGAGCATTGTTGTTTCGTAGGCAATGAGACCGACCGTCCACGGCGCGACGATGGGCATGCCGCCTTTGATGAGCGGGTAGTTGAGCGCCGTAACTGTGGCAAGAGCCAACCCGCCGACCAGGCCGATAGCCGCCCCGGCCAGCGCCCACGTGCGCAGCTTCGTGCCCTGCTGCTGCGGAACGATGGCCTCGCCATGGATCGGCTGGGATGACATCACTTCCATCGCCCCCGGAGCGATGCCATCCTGCAGGAGCCGCCGGACGGCGGCGCGCGCCTGCGTATGCTCGGTGAATTTTACGAGACAGGTTTGCGGCATATGGCTAATGCGCGGGATGCACATCGCCCGGCGCGCGCGAGCCCAGGCTGGCCGGATGATGTGATTCCACGGAATGTTTGGCGACGGTGTAGCCCTCTTCCAATTCCCAGATCGAAATCATCGGGCTGAACTTCGCGAACAGGAAATAGAGCAGCACGAACAACCCCAGTGTGCCGCGGCGATCGCGGCTTCGGTCAGCGACGGCCAGTAGGTTCCATAGTTGTACGGAAGGAACGGGTGGGTCAGCGTCGGCACGATGATCAGGAAACGTTCGAGCCACATGCCCACCAGGATGCACGTCGACGCGACGAAAATCAGCGGAATCGTGCGCAGCTTCTTGATCGCCAGGATGGGGAACGGGATGATGAAGTTGCAGGTCACCATCAGCCAGAAGAGCGGCGCGAACCGTCCCGAGATCTTCGACCAGAACACGGGCATTTCCGGCGCCTCGTTGCCGTACCACGTCACCAGATATTCGGTGAACGTGAAATAGAACCACAGCAGGCTCATCGCGAAGAGCATCTTCGCGAGGTTGTCGAAGTGGATCGGCAGCAGATAGTTCTCGAGCTTGAAGTACTTGCGAATCAGCACCATCGCGATCAGCAGCGCGGCGATGCCCGAGAAGATGGCCCCGACGACGAAGTAGGGCCCGAAGATGGTGCTGCGCCACATCGGCATCAGCGTCATCGCAAAATCCCACGACACGATCGTGTGCACCGACACCGCGACCGGGATGATGATGAGCGCCATGATCGAGATCGCCTTTTCGAGGCGTACCCACTCCCGCTCGGTGCCGCGCCATCCGAGCGCCAGCGTGCGGTACATCTTCTTTCGCCAGCCGGTGGCCTTGTCGCGCGCGACCGCCATATCCGGAATCATCGGCAGGTAGAGGTAGGTCACGCTGCCGGTCAGATAGGTATTGATCGCGATGAAGTCCCACATGAGCGGCGACTGGAAATTCGGCCAGAGGTAGCGGCTGTTGGGATACGGCACCATCCAGTAGAACAGCCACGCCCGCCCGAGATGGATCAGCGGGAAAAGCGATCCGGTAATGAGCGCGAAGGTAGTGATCGCTTCGGCGCAGCGGGTAATCGGGCGCCGCCACTCGGCCTGTACGACGCGCAGAATCGCCGAGATGAGCGTGCCCGCGTGGCTGATACCGATCCAGAACACGAACGTCGTGATGTAGAGCCCCCAGAACGACGGCCGGTTCTTTCCCGCCATGCCGATGCCGTAGATGAGCTGGACGGCCCATGCGACGAACACCATGCCGGCGATCGCCAGAGGATGGCGACCATGACGTAGTAAATCGGCCCTGTCTTGAAGAGCGGACCGAGCAGGTCGCGGTTGATCTGCGCTTCGTTCGGATGCGTCGATGGTTGCTGTGTGCGTCACGTTATGCGTCCGCTTCCTTCAGATACACCACGCGCGGCCGGGTGCCGAGCTCTTCGAGCAGCCGGTATCCGCGCCGCGAATGTGCCAGCCGTGACACGTCGCTGTTCGGATCGCTCAGATCGCCGAAGACCAGCACTTTCGCCGGGCAGGCCTGCGCGCACGCCGGCTGAATCTCGCCGTCCCGCACCGCACGGTCTTCATCTTTCGCCGTGTCCTGCGCCCGGCGGATGCGCTGCACGCAGAAGGTGCACTTCTCCATGATGCCGCTCGAGCGGATCGACACGTCGGGATTGAGCTGCTCGTTGAGCGGGCTCGGCCACTCGGGCGTGAACCACGTGAAGTAGCGGACGCGTGTACGGGCAGTTGTTGGCGCAGAAGCGCGTGCCCACGCACCGGTTGTAGACCTGGGCGTTGAGGCCATCGGGCGTATGGTAGGTGGCGTTGACCGGGCACACCGGTTCGCACGGCGCCGCATCGCACTGCTGGCACATGACGGGAATGAACCGCGCGCGGATGTTCGGAAATTCCCCTTCCCAGTAGCGCTCGACGCGAATCCACTGATGCGTCCGCCCGATCGCGGCCTGCTCCGGACCGACAGTCGGGAGGTTGTTCTCCGCATGGCAGGCCACTACACAGGCCTCGCAGCCTGTGCAGCGGTCGAGATCGACGGTCATTCCCCAGGATGGCATTCGAGCAGCTCCGAACCTTGAATCGAAGATCTAGATCTAAAATCCAGAATCGAAAATTTCTACCTGTGCAACTCATGTTCATGATGCCCGCGCGCATCGCTGGCTCCGAACTTGATGATTCCTTCGTGCCGGCCGGTCTTCGCGATGCTCACTCTCACGCCCGACTGCACGACCGCGCCTGAGGACGGATCCGCTGCTGACGCCGAGATGCGGAGCGGGTTCGCGCCGCGATCTTTTGCATAGCGGCCGAACTGGGTGTGACCCTGGCCGACCGGTATCGCGATCACGTCCGGACGCAGGCCCGGATACGAGATACGCCGGGAAGCTCGATCGATCCCCGGGGCGAGGTGATCGTCAGAACGTCTCCCTCGTGCACGTCGAGCTTGTGTGCGGTCTCCGTGTTGATTTCAACCCACCCCTGCCACATCACCGTGGTCATTGGATCGGGCATTTCCTGCAGCCACGGCAGGTGCGCCGTGCGGCCGTCCGCGAACGCCGGCGATGGATACAGGTGCAGGACGAACGGCATCTGCGTCGCGTCACCTGCAAAGGTCCGCGCCGCGACCGGCTGCTGCGGCATCACGAAATTCACGCGCGTCGGCGCGACAGTCTGGCGTGTTTGCTCTCCGCTCTCTGCTCGCTGCTCTCCCCGTGGCGGGGCACTCCAGAACCCGCCTGCTTCCACGGCCTTTCTGAAGAACGCATCGAAGTCGGCCTCGGCGCCACCCGCTGCCTGAGCGTGAATGACGCGGAACGATTCCTTTACGGCCGCTTCCATGTTTTCGAATGGCAGCGCCTCGGCGGCCTTTCCACCGAGCGCCTTCGCGGTCTCGATGAGGACGTCGCCTGGATCCCTCGTATCCCAGCGTGGTTCCACAACCGGCTGTCCGAGCGTGCGGACTGGAAACCCGACGCCAGGCTCGGGCACGTCGTCCACCCACCGTTCGAGCGTGACGTGGCTCGGCAGGATCAGATCGGCCATCACCGATGTCTCGTCGAGAAACGACGCAAAGCTCGCGATGAACGGCACGTTGGCGAGCGCTTTTTCGAGCGCGGGCGCTTCGGGCAGCGTAAAGAGAGGATTGGCGTCGAACACCATGAAGAGCTTTTACCTGGCCGCTGCCCATCGTGCCGATGAGGTCGTGAATGTGCGCCTCAGCCGGCCGGGGGGGCGCTCCAGGTTTGGCCCCCGAAGCCTGCGCCGCACTGGCGGTAGCAGCCGCGGGCCCGCTGAATTCATCGGCGCCGACCAAAACTCCACCCGGACGGCCATACGCGCCGACCAGGCTGTTCAGCGCGTAGATAGCGGTCAGCGAGGCGACATCGCGGCTGTCGCCGATGGCAACGCTCGGCCGCCGCTGCGCAAACTCGCGCGCGACGCGCTGAATGGACGCGGCGGGCACGTCGATCTGCGCGGCGATCTTTTCGGGCGCGTAGTCGGCAAGCGCCGCGGACCATTCCGCGAAGCCGTTCGTGCGCTGGCCGACGAAGTCGGCGTCGTAGAGCTTCTCGTTGACGATGACGTGCGCCATCGCAAGCGCGAGCAGACCTTCGGTTCCGGCCTTGATTGGCAGCCACTCGTCGGCGCACGCAGCGGTCTGCGACAACCTCGGCTCCGCGTGCACGAACTTGCCGCGTATACCGGGCCGTCCCTGACGGAACTGGCCGTACGAATAGATGTTGTGCACCGGCGACAGGAACGTCTCGAACAGATTCGCGTTGAACGACAGCAGGTAGTTGGCGTTCGCGAAGTCCGTAACCGGCAGCCGCGCGACGCCGGTCACGAGCTCCATCGCCTTCCGGAGCGGCGCCGGATCGAACGCATCGTAGGCGACGACGTTCGTTGTACCGAGCCCGGACGCGAATCGCTCGATCACCGCGCCCATCGTCCCGCGATTGCGGCGGCCGGTCAGCAGCGCAATCCCCAGCGGCGTTGCCTGCTGCGCCTGCAGCTGGGTGACGAGCAGTTGCTGCGCCTCTTTCCACGAGATCGGCTGATATTGTCCCGAACCGCGGGACCCCGACAGTTTCAGCGGAGTCTGGATGCGATCGGGATGGTAGAGCACCTGCACGCCGGCCTGACCGCGGGCGCAGGTGCCGCCCATGCTGATAGGGTGATCGGGATTGCCCTCGATTTTTTTGGCCTGCACCGTCTTGCGGCGCTTCTCCTGACCGTCGATGACGCGGATCGACTCACCCTGCATGACGCGCACGGTGATGCCACAGCCCGCGGAACACTGCTGGCACACCGTCCGAATCCATCCCTCTTCTCCCGGCACGAAGCGGTCTTCGGAGACGAGCAGAGGAATCAGCTGCTTCGGCGTGCCGCATCCGTCGAGGATGATCCCTGCAGTGCCGGCGATACCGCCGGTTTTGAGGAAGTCTCGGCGTTTCATTTATGGCACACCAGGCAATCGATGCTCACTTGTTTCTCCTTGTGGCAGTCGATGCACTTGCCCATCGTCCACTTGACGTTTTCTCGAATGTCCATGGCGTTGGCCATGTCGCCGTGGCAGGTGGAACACTCCACGCCGGCCTTGACGTGACGCTTGTGCGTGAAATGCACGGCGGCTTCCGGATGGAAGCCGTAGACCCGGACCCACGGCGGCTCTTCACCGGCTTTGGCGTAGGCGGCAAGCTTCTGAATTTCGGGGCTCTCCGGCTTGACGTTTTCGTGGCACACCATGCATTCGGTAACGCTTGGTATCGTCGCGGCAATCGAGCGGTCGGCATTGACGTGGCACGTCAGGCATTCCATCTGGTTGTCGGTCACGTGCGTTTTGTGCGGATATGCAATTGGCTGCGTAACCGGCTGCGCCGGCCAGAAGGCGGCAGCCGCCGAGGCAATCAGCAGAATGAGCACAAGGGCGCCGAAAGCGTATTTACGCATGCGTACGTGTGTGGTCAGGGGAAAAAACCGCCGAAGTCTATCACGGGTTTTTGGGCGAGGGTATCGACTCCGGTGTGTAGGGGAGATTGCGGACGTACTTCTCGAACCACTGCGTTTCGACGTTCATCTTGTAGAGCTGGTGAGAGGGCTGAATCCAGTCGTGCCCTTCGCCCGGAGCGATATGGACTTCGGTCGGCACTCCCTGCGCTCTGAGCGCGCGGCTCATTTCGACGGCCTGGGTCATAGGGATGCGCGGGTCGTATTCGCCGTTGAGGAAGATGGTTGGCGTCCGTACGGATGTCACGTATTTCAGGGGCGAATGCTCCCAATAGGTCTGAATGGGGGCGTTTTTCTGCCACAACGACCCGCCAAGCCAGAGGTCGCGATCGGCTCTCGTATCGGACGCGCCGTAGAGCGAAATCCAGTTGGCGACGCCGGCGCCTGCCGAGGCGGCCTTGAAGCGGGTTGTCGAGGTAATCAGTTTATTCACCAGGTGGCCGCCGGCGCTCCATCCCATCACAGCCAGCTGATTGGGATCGGCGATGCCCATCGCGATGACACGGTCAACGCCCGCAAGCACGTCGTGATGGCTGTTCTTGAAATAACCGCCAATCGGCTCGCGGTAGAACACGTTGCCATAGCCTGAGCTTCCGCGATAGTTCGGCCGCAGGATCGCATACCCGCGACCCGCCCATGCCGGCTGGTAATTGAAGAAGATAGAGCCCCAGCCGAAGCGATCCGACGCTTCGGGTCCCCCATGGAGCTGCACGATGAGGGGATAGCGTGTGCCGGATTTGTGGTCGATGGGATAGGTGAGCACCCCTTCGACCCTAACGCCGTCGGGTCCCTTCCACTCGACCTGTTCCTGTTTCGGCAGCGCGAACTCACGATCGAGGTAATCGTAGACGCCGGTGACGCGCGTGGGCGCCGCCGCTCCCGGGACCCACGTCCACACGTCGCCGATCCGGGTTGGCTCGTCGATCATGAACACGTGCCGCCCGCCAGCCGTGTTCCACGACGCGGGAACGAGCGCATGATCGCCCTTGGTTATCTGCCGCAGAGTCTTCGTCGCCAGCTCGAGCTGGAACAACTCCATGCGCACGCCTGTATTGACGACCATCCAGATCGACTTGCTGTCGCTCGCCCATCCGGCGCGCTGCACTTCGTGCGGAAACTCCGGCAACACGGCGCGGGCGTTTCCCCCCGCCGGCGAAACCAGGAAAAGATTGTTGTTGTAGTACGGCTCGAGACGATGGTTCGCCCGCGACATGAAGAGGACCTGGGAGCCGTCCGGTGCGAGCCTGCCGTCTTCTTCAGGTATGGAATTTTTCGTGAGCTGCACTGGTGCCGTGCCGTCGGCAGCGATGCTCCAGAGCTCAATCCTGTTCGTGTCTACGGACAGATTGCTCGGGCGGCGGCTGATGATGATGCGCTCGCCGCTGGCCGCGATGTCGTAGGTGAAGATGTAGTCGGACCCGCTGGTGATGCGTGTTTCGGCGCCGTCCGCGATGCGCATCCGCCACAGGTGCCGGCGGCGGACCTCGTCGAGGACGCGCATGTCGCCGCGCATCCGCTGACGCTCCTGCTCCGCCTCCGATGGCGGGTCGAAAGCGAGAAAATAGATGGTGGTGCCGTCGGGGTGCCACGCAATCTCGCTGACGCCCGTCCGTTTCCCTACCTCACGCCGCGCGCTGCCGTCGGCATTGATGACGAACAGCCTGCCGCCTGACAGGTAGGCGATTGTCGCGCCATCGGGCGACCATCGAGCCGCCTGCGCGTTGTCCGTGAGCTGCCGCGAACCTGTGCCGTCGGTGTTGATGCGCCACAACTGCACCGTGCGCCGATTGTTCGGCCAGTCGGCTACGGATAGCAGGAAGGTGATTGTGCCTCCGTCGGGTGAAAGCTGCGGGTCGCCGACTCTGGGAATATTGAGCAGGTCGACGAACGACATCGGCCGCTTGCCGCTGCCGGCTTGGGCACTCGTCCGGCTGAAGCCGGACACTACGTACAGCGCCGCGACCGCGCACGCGACAAGCGCCAATCGCCTTAGCATGAAGTCAAACGAGTATACCGTGTCAAAATAGGCTGAAAAGCTGACGCCATGGCTACCGGCCACCGGCTACTGGCTATTGGCTGGCACGATTCAGGAGTCATCAGTGTCCGATCGTAAGTATCGGCAGCGCGGCTATCAGGATTCACCCAGGGAGCGGCGTCCCGCACAGGGCGGCCCGAAGCCCGAGACGCCAAGACCTCCGGCCGATCGCATCGAGACGCGCGCGGACAAAGCCGAGCGCCGCGCCCTCGGCGGGAACGCGCCGAACATGCCTGGTTTTCACGAGGTCATGCGATGTGCGCGCTGCGGCAATGTGTTCGCGAGCGCCATCCAGGCCGATTCGCGATGTACGCGCTGCGGAACAGATTTGCGCACGTGTGCGCAGTGCGAGTCGTTCGACGCCGGCAAGCGCTTCGAATGCGGGCAACAGATCCCGCAGCGGATCTCCCCGAAAGATGCGCGGAACACCTGCGAGCTTTTCTCTCCGCGGGTCACGGTCGAGCGCGAAACCCACTCCCAGGCACAGTCAAATCCGCAGGCGCCCAGCGGCGCGCGTAAAGCGTTCGACGACCTGTTCAAATAGGTGTTGCAGCTCATCTTCTTCGAGCAGGACGCTGACTGCCCCACGTGCGCCGCGGCAAAACGCCTCATCGAAGACGTGGCGGCGCAGCAGGACGACGTGTCGTTCGAGACGTTCAACGTGGGCGATGCCGCGCAGCGGGCGGCGGAATTTCACGTCGACCGCGTGCCCGCCGTCATCGTCAAGGGCCCCCGGAGTGACCGCATCCGGTATTACGGAGCGCCTGCGGGCAGGGAGCTGCCGACGTTGGTCGAAGCGGTGCGTATGAGCCGCACTGGCGAGACGCGCCTCAGCGCGCACAGCCGGCAACAGCTGCAGCGGCTCTCGAAGCCCGTTGAGGTTCAGGTCTTCTTCACGCCCAGCTGCGTTACCTGCCCGCAGATGATTTCGCTCGCGAACCAGGCTGCCGTCGAGAGCCCGTTCGTCTCCGCGGCCGCGATCGACGCGACCGAATTTCCGGATCTCGTGCGGCGCTTCAAGGTCAACGGCGTTCCGAAGACCGTGATCAATGACACGGTCGAAATCCTCGGCGCCGCTTCCGAAGAAGAGTTCATACGGGCTATTACTCTAGGGATTGGGGATTAGGGATTTGGGATTAGGGATTCGCCTCCTCGTTGTTGCGCTGTGGTTCGTCGGCCCGGCATACGCGCAGGCGCCGGTGAGCTATCGCGTCAGTTTTCCCGAGGCGCGGCATCATCGGCTGCAGGTCGAAGTGACGTTCGCCGAGGTGCCGGCGGGTGCTCTCGAAGTTGTGATGTCGCGGACATCTCCCGGCCGCTACGCGATGCACGAGTTCGCAAGGCATGTCTACGACGTCCGTGTGGACGATGGGGCTGGAGCGATGTTGACGGTCGAGCGCCCCAATCCGTTCCAGTGGAACGTCAGCGGCCACAGCGGATCCGTGCGCGTCCGCTACAAGGTATTCGGCGATCGGCTGGACGGTACGTATCTGAGCGTGGATTCGACCCATGCTCACATGAACATGCCGGCATCCTTGATGTGGGCGCGCGGACTCGAGCGGCGTCCTGTCAGCGTGACGTTCGACGCGCCAGCGCACTGGAAAATCGCCACGCAATTGCACGCAACCGCCGATCCAAGGACCTTCACCGCCCGCAATCTTCAGTACCTGATCGACAGCCCGACGGAACTGAGCGCGTTCACGTGGCGCACGTTTACGCTGGAGCGCGAGTTCCGGATCGCCTTGCACCACGACGGCAGCGACGGCGACGCGGATCGCTTCGCGTCGGCGGTGGAGAGGATCGTCAAAGAGGCGCGCGCCGTGTTCGGTGAGTTTCCGGCATACGAGGCGCCGTACACATTCATCGCCGACTACCTGCCTTGGGCGGCGAACGACGGGATGGAGCATCGCAACAGCGCGATACTCACCTCGCCGGCCCGGCTGCGCGTGCCTGACGAGCATCTCGACGCGCTCGCCACGACCGCTCACGAGTTCTTTCACAGCTGGAACGTCGAACGCATCCGCCCGCGCTCGCTCGAGCCGTTTGCGCTCGACGCTCCGAATCCTTCCGGTGAACTGTGGTTCGGGGAAGGTTTTACCCAGTACTACCACCACGTGTTGATGCGCCGGGCAGGTTTCTGGAACGTCGAGACGTTCGCCGCCCGAATGGGAGGCATCGTTGACCGCGTGACGCGCAGCGCCGCCAGGAAATACCGCAGCGCGGAAGACATGAGCCGGTTCGCGCAATACACGGATGAGGCGGCATGGGTCGATCCGACGAACGTCGTCAACCAGTTCGTCTCCTATTACGACTGGGGCGCGGTGATCGGCATGAGCCTCGATCTGTCGCTGAGGGCGCGCAGCGGCGGCACGATTACGCTCGACCATTACATGCAGGCGTTGTGGCGCCAGTTCGGTCGCGTGGCGCCGCCCGCGGAGGGCGTCGTCGCGAGACCGTTTACACCAGGGGACCTGCGCACGGTGCTCGCCGAGGTGTCGGGCGATCGCGCGTTTGCCGACGAGTTTTTCGATCGGTATATCCACGGGCGCGAGGTGGCAGACAACGGTGCGCTGCTCGCGCGGGCGGGCTTGATTCTGGGGAAGCGCAGCCCGCGCCGCCCATGGATGGGCCCGCTGACACTGGAATTTTCCGGAGGCACGGCGCAGGTCGTTGAGCCGACCATCGAAGATACGCCCGTGCATGCCGCGGGAATTGACAGAGGTGATGAGCTGCTCTCGTTCGATGGCGTGGCGATCACAAACCGGCAGGCTGTCGAAGACGCGCTGCAGAGGCGGCGTCCAGGTGATCGCATACAGGCGGCCATTCGCCGCCGGGGCATGCCGGAGAGCGTCACGATCGTCGTCGCCGAAGACCCTACCCTTCAGTTGGTGCCGGCCGAGAGCACTGGCCGCAGCCTCACTCCGACCGAGCGCGCGTTCCGGGACGCATGGCTCGAATCCAAGCAATGAACCGAAGAAAACACGAGAAAGGAAGAACGGGAGGTTGACGTTTTGATCTTCGTTCGCTCGTTCTCCTGTAAGAATTTTCACGGGGTATACTGCCCGTCTTGCCCATGACCGACGATTCCACACGCAACTGGCCGCGGACCTACGCTGCGGTGATCGTCGTGGAAGCGCTGACGCTGCTCGGCTTGTGGTGGCTGCAGACGCGCTTCACGATCTGACGCATGCATCTCCTCGACTGGGCCGTCGTGGCCGCCTACATCGCCTGGCTCATCTGGGATGGCGTCAAGCGGACGAAGCTCGACCGCACGACTGAGTCCTACTTCCTCGCGAACCGATCGATGCCGTGGTGGGCCGTCGGCCTGTCGGTGATGGCCACGCAGCTCAGCGCCATTACCCTCGTCGGCACGACCGGCCAGGGTTACAACGACGGGCTGCGGTTCGTGCAGTTCTATTACGGACTGCCGCTCGCGATGATCATCCTGTGCGCCACGCTCGTGCCGTTTTTCTACCGGGCTAGGGTGTACACCGCGTACGAATATCTGGAGCGCCGATTCGATCTGAAGACGCGCGTGTTCACCAGCGGCCTGTTCCTGGTATCGCGCGCGATGTCGTGCGGCGCGATCGCCGCCGCGCCCGCTGTCGTGCTGTCGGTGATCTTCGGCTGGAGCGTCACGGTTACGACACTCATCATCCTCGTGCCCGCGGTCGTCTATACGAGTCTCGGCGGCGTGCAGGCGGTCACGTGGACCGACGTGAAGACGATGGGGCTGACCGTCGCCGCGCTGATCATCGCTGTTGTGTTTCTGGTGATGGGACTGCCGGCCGGCGTGGGCGTGGAAGACGCGTTGACGATCGCGGGCGGCACGGGTCGCCTGCAGGCATTCGATTTCGATTTCACCCTCACCGAAACCTACACCTTCTGGTCGGGCATGATCGGCGGGCTGTTCCTGATGCTGTCGTACTTCGGCTGCGATCAAAGCCAGGTGCAAAGATACCTGACCGCCAAATCGCTGGACGATGGCCGGACGTCGTTGTTGATGAGCGCGTATTGGAAGATCCCGCTGCAGGTGCTCGTGCTCATTGTCGGCGTGTTCACGTTTCTCTTTTATCTGTTCAACCAACCGCCGCTGCTCTTCAATCGGGTCCACGAGGACCGCGTGCGGGCCGTCGCGGCGCCGGCCTAT
Source organism: Vicinamibacterales bacterium (assembly GCA_963850295.1). Lineage (GTDB taxonomy): Bacteria > Acidobacteriota > Vicinamibacteria > Vicinamibacterales > JAMQPK01 > JAMQPK01. Next base: position 302,634 of record CAWKKU010000009.1, read on the forward strand.
GAATCGCTCGAGCGCGAATTCGAGACGGCGTTCGAAGCGCGACGTCAGGCGGCCATCGAGATCGCCGCCTCGCGCCACAGCGGCGACGTGCGGCAGCAGGCGACCGCGACCGATCAGTTCAGCCGCCACGATGCCGACCTGCGATCGGTGCGCGCGCGCGCTGCGGCGCTGGTGAGGGAGACGACGGGAGACCGGTCGTACAACGACGTGAATTATGTGTTTCCCACCTGGATCACGACAGCCCTGCCGATCGGCATCGTCGGGTTGTGGATCGCCGCGATCATCACGGCCGCGACCGACTCCATCGCCGCAGAGTTGAACTCGCTGTCGACGGCGTCGGTGATCGATTTCTACAAACGCCTCGTACGGCCCGAGGCGCCCGACGAGCATTACCTGACGATCTCGCGCGCCGCGACGGCATTCTGGGGCGTCTTTGCGGCCTTCGTCGCCGTGTATGCGAGCAGTCTCGGCTCGCTGATCGAGGTCGTCAACCGCTTCGGGTCGTTTTTCTACGGCTCCATTCTCGGAGTGTTCATCCTCGCCATACTCACGAGGCGAGCGACGGGCACCGGGGCGTTCGTCGGGTTGATCGCCGGCATGACCGCGGTCGCGGCTGTTGCATTCGGCCGGCCCGACATCTCGTTTCTCTGGCACAACGTGATCGGCGCGGTGGTCGTCTTTACCGTCGGGCTGACCGTCAGCGCGTTCGCGCCAACACCGCGCACCTCCCCTTAGCCTCCGGACGCTTCGACTCTTGACTCCCCGACTCCCCGACTCCTGGACTCCTGGACTCCTGGACTCTATTATTCCTGGACTCCTGGACCATGCACTAGAATGACCCCACCTTGGCCAAGACGCGCTTTGGCACCAGTTCCTGGCTGGACCGCTTCCCCTCGTCCCGCCGGCCGTCCTATCCCAGACATCGCGGCGCCCTCGAGACCGACGTTGCGGTTGTCGGCGGGGGATCGCTGGGCTGCGCCATCGCTTACGTGTTCGCCGCCGCCGGGATTAAGGTGGTCCTGCTGGAAAAGGGGCGCATTGCCCAGGCGCAGGCCGGCCACGGAACAGGCATCGTGCTCCACGAGCCCGAGCCCTTCTTCTACAAGCTAGCCAAACAGCAGGGCGTGCGCGACGCGCGCCATATTTACCAGACCGCCAGACGCGGATCGCTCGAATACCTGTCGGCGTTGAAGCGGCTGCGCATCGAATGCGGCCTCCGCGTGCGCGATGCCGTTCACGTCAGCTCGACGCCCGACGGCGTGCAGGAGCTTCAAAAGGAATACGCCGCGAGGCGGGACGCGGGACTGGAAGTCGCCGCTCTCAAAGGCACGCCGCTGGCGCGGTTGATGGCGTCGAGTGGTTTCGGTCTGATGTCGCACGGTGCGGCGAGCGTCGATCCATATAGAGCGACCCTCGGCTTCGCCCGCGCCGCGGCTGCACGCGGGGCGCAGATCTTCGAGCAGTCCCCAGCCGTCCGCATCCGGCCCCGGAGGCGCACGGTGGATATCAAAACCGCCGGCGGGATGATCACGGCATCGAACGTTGTCATCGCGACCGGCTATCCGATCGACGACTTCAAGCCGCTCAGGCGGAGGTTTCAGCGTTACGACCAATATGTCGTTCTTACGCCGGATCTGCCTGCTGCCATCCGGCGCGAGATGACGCCGCCCGAGCTGATCGTGCGCGAGGCGGCATCGCCCGATCACTGGCTCCACTGGGTGGGCGATCGCGTGATGTTTGCCGGGGCCGATCAGCCGAGTCCTCCAGACAAGGCGAGAGAGCGCACGCAGATTCAGCGGACGGGTCAGCTGATGTACGAGCTGTCGGTGATGAGGCCGGCGATCTCGGGCCTCATGCCGGAGTACTCGTGGGCGGTCGAAGGCTCGAGGACGATCGATGGCGTGCCGTATTACGGCCCTCACAGAAATTATCCTCACCACTATTTCGCGTTCAGCGGCGGGAACGGCGGGCTGGGGCTCTCGTTCGCGGCCGCGCGCATCATTCTTCGCCACTACCAGGGAACGCCCGAAAAAGGGGACGAGCCGTTTTCGTTCGTGCGGATTCGCGAATGACGGCCGTCGATCTCCTTGCCTTTGGTCCGCACCCCGACGATATCGAGATCGGGCTTGGCGGCACTGTCGCGAAACACGCGGCCCTGGGGCATGCCGTGGGCCTGTGCGACCTGACCCGCGGCGAGATGTCGAGCAACGGCACACCGGAACAGCGTATGCGGGAAGCCGAACAGGCGCGCGAGGTTCTGGGCGCCGTGTGGCGTGAAAATCTGGCGCTGCCGGACAGAGCGATCGGAAGCTCTCCAGATCACATACGGAGGGTCGTCGAGCTCATTCGCCGCGTCCGCCCGCGCGCCGTAGCCATTCCATACGCCCAGGATCGTCACCCGGACCATCAGACATCCGCTGTGATGCTGCGCGACGCTGTCTTCAATGCAAAGTTGCGCCGGTTCGAGGCGGCTGGGGAGCCGTGGCAGCCCGAATGGGTCTGCGCGTACTTCATCAACGATGCCGGCCCGGTTTCGTTCGTCGTCGACGTGTCGGCCCACTACGATGTGAAGCGGCAGGCTCTTGCCTGCTACGCGAGCCAGTTCACCCGTGCAACGGGATCGTCCGAAACGCGTCTAAATGCCGCGACGTTCTCGCAGCTCATCGAAAGCCGTGACGCTCAATATGGGGCGCTGGCCGGAGTGCAGTTCGCCGAGGGTATCGTCGTCGGCGAGCCCGTGGTCCGGGAACACCTCTTCAAGGTCGCTGAGCGGCGCGGGGCGGAGGGGCCCCGCGAGCGAAGCGACCCGAGCGGGGCGAGGGGCCCGCGCGAGTAATAATGTCGGTCTGCATGCATATCGGGGTCGTCTGTTACGCCTCGGTCGGGGGAAGCGGTATCGTCGCGACCGAGCTCGCGAAGTCGCTCGCCAGACGCGGCCACCAGGTTCATCTCGTCAGCACGGAGCCGCCATTCAGGCTGGGGGAGTACGAAGCCGGCCTCGCGTTTCACCGCGTCCACACGCCAACGTATCCGGTGTTTCGCGAGCCGCAATACCTGTTGTCGCTGGCCAACAAAATCGTTCAGCTTTCGCGCGAGTTTTCGCTCGACATCGTGCACGCTCATTACGGAATCCCGCACGCGACGGCGGCGTATCTCGCCAAACAGATTCTTGCGGCGACCAACCCGGGCGCCGACAAGAAAGTGCCCAAGGTCATCACGACGCTTCATGGCACAGACATCACGCTCCTCGGCAGCGATCCGTCGTATTCGGAAACGGTGGCGTTTTCGATCGATCAATCCGACGGCGTGACCGCGGTGTCGGAGAGCCTGAGGCGCGATACGTATCAGGCGCTGCCCATCAAGCGCGACATCCGCGTGATTCCGAACTTCCTCGAGTGTGACGAGCACCGGCGCCGCGAACTGCCGGATCTCCGCGCCCGGCTGTGCCCGCCGTCGAAATACGACAAGCTCATCATTCACCTCTCGAATTTCCGTCCGGTGAAACGCGTCGACGCGGTCATCGAAATGTTCCAACGCATTCGCGCCGACGTGCGGGCCAAACTGATACTGGTCGGCGAGGGTCCTGAGCTCGGCAGAGCCATGCGGATGGTGCACGAGCGCGGGCTTGCGTGCGACGTGGAAGCGCTCGGAGAACAGGACCAGGTCGTGCCGCTGCTGTCTGTGTCGGATCTGTTTCTGCTCCCCTCCGCACAGGAGAGCTTTGGTCTGGCGGCGCTCGAGGCGATGGCCTGCGAAGTCCCTGTTGTGGCATCGCGCGTCGGCGGCCTTCCCGAAGTCGTTGAAGACGGCGTGTCCGGCTTTCTCTGTGAGCCCGACGACGTCGACGGGATGGCACGGGCCGCGGTGACGCTCCTGAGTGACCCGCGTCTGCATCGCGACTTTGCCCGCGCCGGTCTCGACCGGGTTCGCCGCCATTTCTGCTCGGGCCGGGTCGTGCCGCAATACGAAGCGTATTATCGGGAAGTCATCGAAAGTTGAGCTTGTGAACTTCACGCGTACGGGTTTCGTCCTGGCAGTCGCCGCCGCGCTCACCGCGCTTGGCCCCGCCAATGACAAGGCGAGCGCGCAATTGCGCGTACGTCCTGTCGATCTCGAGGACGGAGCTGTAGCTCTGGGCCTCGTGCTGCGGCAACTCACCACCACCGGCGTGTTCATGCAGGCGACGGCGCATCCTGACGACGAGAACAACGCCCTGCATGTCTACCTGAATCGCGGGCAAGGCGTGCGCACCGTTCTCGCCACCGCGACGCGCGGCGATGGCGGGCAGAACGAAATCGGGCCCGAGCTCTACGATCCGCTCGCGGTGTTGCGGACGGGAGAGCTCGAGGCGATGCACCGTTTCGATTCGAGCGAGCAGTACTTCACCCGCGCGATCGATTTCGGCTACTCGTTCAGCATCGAAGAGACGCTCGAAAAGTGGGGACGGGAAGAGATTCTCGGCGACTACGTGCGCCTGATTCGCATGACGCGCCCCGATGTCATCCTCGGGATGACCCCGACCGGCACCGCGGGCGGCCTGCATCATCAGACATCAGGGATTCTCAGCCGCGAAGCGTTCAAAGCCGCCGCCGATCCTTCGCGATACCCTGAACAGATTCGAGAAGGCCTGCGTCCGTGGCAGGCGCGCAAGTATTACTATCCCGCGGGAGGTCCCGGCGGTGGCGGCCGAGGCCAGGGCGCGCCGGCAACGGGCCCGCTGCCGCTCGGCGCACGGCAAGCGGCGGCGTTCGATGTCTCTGCCTTCGATCCGATTCTCGGGCGAACCTACGTCGAGATCGGCACCGAGGAGCGGGGGATGCACAAGAGTCAGGCGATGGCGCAGCTGCTCGCGCTGCCGTCGGGACGAACGCAGCAGCGATTTCTGCTGATGGATTCCGTGGTGAATCCCGCACCTTCCGGAACAGCTGCTCCATCCGACGAGCCGTCACTCTTCCATGGCATCGACACGACGATCGCGGGGCTCGCGTCGTTCGCCGGCGCCGCGCCGCCGGCAAATCTCGTGGCGGGGCTGCGCGCCATCGCCGATCACGTCGCCGCGGCTCAGAAGCAGTTCGAGCTGAGCGGACCGTTCGCCAGCGCTCCGCCGATCCTCGCGGGTCTCGATGCCGTGCGGTCGCTGCGCCAGCAGCTCGAGACGATGGGTGTATCCGAGGACGCACGAATGGCGATCGATGCACGATTGAAAACGAAGCAGGACCAGTTCACCGAGGCTGCGGTGCTTGCGCATGGCCTGCGTGTCGAGGTGCTGGCAGATGACGGCCTGGTCGTTCCGGGCCAGAGCCTGCGCGTTGCCATCAGCGTCGGCGATCGCGGACGTCCGGTGACGATGTCGTCCGTGGCGCTCAATGGTTTTGCCGGCGCCGCATCCTGTGCGTCAGGGCCGCTCGAGCCAGGCGGTGTGTATCGGTGCGACGCGACCGCGCAGATCCCTCCGACTGCGCCCGTCACCAAACCCTACTGGAAGCCGCTCCCGAAGGCCGCGCGCTATGAGTTCGAGCCGGATGCGCCGTTCGGACTGCCGTTTCGACCGACGCCGTTCCTCGCGTCGTTCACCGCCGCCGCCGGCGGCACGCAATTCACTTTTCAGCGGCCCGTGGAGTTCAGGTACGTAGGCGAGCAGCTCGAGGGTGAAAAGCGCATGGAGCTGACGGTCGTGCCGCGTCTGGCGCTCCGGGTGACGCCGTCGATTGCGATTGTCCCCGCGGGGCGCGGCGCAACCGCGGCCGTCGATCGGGAAGTACGCGTTACCGTCACGAACCATGGCAGGGACGCCGTCATGGGACAGGTGGGGATGAACGTGCCGGCGGGCTGGAGTGCGACGCCGCCGGCTCAGCCGATTACGTTCACGCGAGAGGACGAGTCGCAGACGGTTCGATTCATCGTGCGGCCGTCCGCGAAGGCCGCTCTTGGGCAGTATCCCGTCAGGGCGCTCGCAACGGCGGGCTCTCAGACGTTCGATACCGGGTTGCAGGTCGTGGAGTACCCGCACATCCGCCGGCGTCAGCTCGAGATTCCCGCTTCGGTGGCCGTAAAGGTGATGGATGTCCGGCTGGCGCCGCGGCTCACCATTGGCTACGTCATGGGGACGGGCGACGAAGTGCCTGCCGCGCTGCGCGGCCTGGGCGCCACGGTCGAGCTGCTCGACGCGGACGAGCTGTCCTGGTCGGATCTGAGCGGATACGACGCCATCTTCATCGGCGTGCGCGCGTACGACAGCCGCGAAGATCTTCGCGCGAACAACAAACGCGTGCTCGATTACGCTGCGGCGGGCGGCACCGTCATCGTGCAGTACAACCGCGGCAGCGGCTGGACGCAATACGCGCCGTTTCCGGCGCGATTCAGCAACACGCGCGTGACCGATGAAAACGGTCAGATCCAGATTCTCTCGTCCGACGATCCGTTGTTCCACTATCCCAACGAGCTGAACGATCAGACGTGGCGGAACTGGGTGCAGGAGCGCGGCACGTATTTCATCGTTCCGGACGATTCGCGCTACATCGATCTGCTGCAGATTCACGAGCCCTTCGAGCACAACGTGGGGTGGAAGAAAGGTGCGCTCGTGAGCGCGAACGTGGGCAAAGGGCGCTGGCTTTACGTCGGCCTCGGCGTGTGGCGCCAGGTTGCCGCCGGCACCGACGGCGCGTACCAGCTGCTCGCCAACCTCGCCAGCCGCGGAAAACCGCCCTGGTAAATAAATCGGGGTCGGGTGTCATTTAAAAATGACACCCGACCCCGATTTTTGTGTGGAATAATCGTTCTACCCCCGGCAGAAGCGAAGGTTCCATTTCCGATGGCGACCGATCCGCGGTTTCAGCATCTCCTTCGTCGCGCCGGTTTCGGTGCCACTGCGGCCGAGGCGGCCGGCTTCAGCCAGCGAGGCTATTCGACTGCCGTCGAATCGCTGCTCGATTTTCAGCGTACCCCCGATGACGTCGACGGAGCGATAGGACAGCCGGGATACGCGACGGTAGCGCCGTCGGCCGGCGCCATGGAGCCATTTTCGCCGGCGTCGAACATCAACGACGCACGCCAGCGATGGATCTTCCGCATGGTGCATACGCGCCGCCCTCTCCAGGAGAAGATGGCGCTCTTCTGGCACCAGCACTTCTCGACGGCCTACAGCAAAATCGCCAACGCCGTGGGCGGCCCTTTCGCGACGCAGATGATGGCGGCCAAGCGGCCCGAACATCCCGCGGGTCTACCCGGACAGCTCGAGCTGTTCCGCGAGTACGCGCTGCCGAATTTCCGCGATCTTCTGGTCGAAGTGGCAAAAGATCCCGCGATGCTGGTGTGGCTCGACGGCCGCTCGAACACACGGGCCCGGCCGCAGGAGAACTTCGCGCGCGAGATCATGGAGCTCTTCACCATCGGTGTCGGACGATTCACCGAAGCCGACGTGTATGCCGGCGCGCGCGTGTTTACCGGATGGAACCTTCAGCGGATCGGCGACGGGCGAGATCCCGCGAGCTTCTATCAGTTCTTCTTCAACGCCGCTCAGCACGATACCGGCGCGAAGACGTTCAGCTTTCCGATCTATGCCGACGGAGGTACGACGATTCCGGCGCGGGCGGCGAGCGGCGGCATGCAGGATGGCCTCGATTTCATCGCCGCGCTGGCGCGGCACCCGGAAACCGCGCGGCGGCTGGCGCGCAAGCTCTGGGCCTTTTTCATCAGCGAGATCGAGGCCGCGCCCGACTGCGTTCGTCGATCACATCGCCGGCGTGTACCGGCAGAGCGACTGCCACATCGCGTCTGCCGTGCGTGCCGTGCTCGTTTCGCGCGAATTCGATTCGCCGGAGAGCCAGTTCGCCCGTTATTCGTGGCCGGTCGAATTTGTCGCTCGCGCGCTGAAAGAGGTCGCGTATGCGGGATTTCCGCTGAACAGCGTGCTCAGTCCCCTCGTCAACATGGGCCAGCAGTTGTTCGAACCGCCCGACGTGGCGGGCTGGGAGCGCGGCAAGGCGTGGTTTTCGACGGCCGCGATGCTTGCTCGAATGAACTTCGCGTCATCCCTGATCGGGAGGCAGCGCAACGAGATCGCCGCCGCGGCAAACGGCAACGGTGCCACGCCGGAAGCGCTGTTATCGTTCTATCTCGATCGCCTGACGCCCGCGCCGTTCGAACCGCAGGCATACGCCAGTCTGCTCGAGTATCTGCGCGGCGGAGCCGCATGGACCGGCAGTGCCGCACAGCTGCGCGTCAAGGCACCCGGACTTCTCCATCTCATCGTGGGCTCGTCGGAGTATCAACTGGTATGAGATTCACGAGACGCGATTTCGTGCGCGGCGGCGTGGCGGCATTCAGCCTGGGATTTTCGGCGCCGCGCTTTCTCTGCGACATTGCGCTCGCCCAGGGGGCGGCGTTCCGCAATCTGGTCGTCCTCTACCTCGGCGGCGGCAACGACTCGTTGAGCATGCTGGTGCCATACCGCGACTCGTTCTATGCGTCGCGCCGTCCCGCGCTCGCGATTCCTGCCGCGCAGGTGCTCCAGATTGGACGAGACTCGGCGGGGAACGAGCTCGGACTCCACCCGAGGCTCACCGGGCTGCACACGATCTTCAACGAGGGACGGCTCGCGTTGATTCAGCGCACCGGCTACGAAAACTCGAGCCGCTCGCACTTCGAAGGCACCGACATCTGGTCGACCGCGAACCCGGCGGCGTCACAGGGCCCAGGGTGGCTCGGCCGGTACCTCGACTCGATTCCGGCGCCGGTCGATCCGCTGATCGCCTGGAACACCAACGCCGAAACGCCGCACGCACTGCAGTCCAGAGTCGTCGCCGTACCCTCCATCGTGAATCCGTCGGCATATGCGTTTCAGAGCCCGAATGGCAGTGCCGAGGCGGAGCTCGAACGGACGGCGGCGACGCGCATGTCGTCGCACCTTCCGCTGCATCGACCTCACCTTGCTTTCGTGAACGCCAGCGCTCAGGCGGCCTTCGCGACGCTCGATCGCGTAGGAACGGTCGCCGCATACGTGCCCACGGTGACCTACCCGGCCAACGGGTTCGGCCAGGCGCTGCGCGCGGTGTCGGGGGCGCTGTCCGCGTCGATCGGCACTCGCGTATTCTGGGTGCAGACGGGCGGGTACGATACCCACGCGAACCAGAGCGGCACCTACACGACCCTCATGACGAGCCTGAACGATGGGCTGCTCGCCTTTTACCAGGACCTGAAAAACCATAGTCTCCTGAACGACACCCTCGTGCTGCAGTTCTCGGAGTTCGGCCGACGCATCGGCGAAAACGGCAGCCTGGGCACCGATCACGGCGCCGCAAGCGTGATGCTGGCGATCGGCGGCCAGGTTCGAGGCGGCATCTACGGCACAGCGCCGTCGCTTTCGCCCGATCCGCTCAATCCCACGCTGGAAAATGCCGGCGGCGACGTGCGCTACGAGACCGATTTCCGCTCGGTATATGCGAAGGTCATCGACGGGTGGCTGGGCGCCGACTCCGCCGCCATCCTGGGTGGCAACTTCCGGTCGGGCTCGCCTGGAATTCTGTAAATTTCGCGGATTCTGAATTCTCCAATCCGCTGACTAGAATCTACGGATGCACCGGACAGGATCGCTCCTGCTTGCCGCCACTCTGGGGTCCGCAAGCCTTGCGTCAATCGCGGCCGCGCAGCAGCGCCCGGCCGATCTCGGTACTGTCCTGCTTCAGCAGGCATCGGTGAAAGCCGCCGTCGAGCTCGCGCGGACCGACGAGCTGCGGACGATCGACGATCAGATCCGGCTCTGCGAGGTCGAGGCGCCGCCATTTCAGGAAGGCAAGCGCGCCGAAGTGTATGCCGCCATGTTCCGCGACGCCGGGCTGAAAAACGTCCGCATCGACGCCGAGGGGAATGTCATAGGCGAGCGGCCGGGCGCATCCGCGCGGCCTCATCTCGTGATGAGCGCGCATCTCGACACGGTGTTTCCGCGCGGTACCGCCGTCAAGGTGCGGCGGCAGGGGTACGTGCTGCGAGGCCCCGGCATCGGCGATGACTGTCGAGGGCTTGCCGATCTGCTCGCCGTTGCGCGTGCGCTGAACAAGGCCGGCGTGGCCACGCCGGGGACGATCTCATTCGTGGGTACCGTCGGGGAAGAAGGTCTCGGCGACCTGCGCGGAGTCAAACGGCTCTTCAACGAAACGCTGAAAGACAGGATCGATCGGTTCGTGTCGATAGATGGCGAAGGCCTTGGCATCACGCATATCGCCATCGGCAGTGCACGTTTTCGCGTCACCTTCAAAGGGCCGGGAGGGCACAGCTTCGGTTCGTTTGGTATCGTGAATCCGGTGCACGCCCTTGGCCGCGCCGTGGCCCGCATCAGCGAGTTCCAGGTTCCGGGCTCTCCGCGCACGACATTCAACGTAGGCCGGATCGGCGGGGGCACTTCGATTAACGCGATTGCACCGGAAGCGTGGATGGAAGTTGATCTCCGGTCGGGCGATGCCGCTACGCTGCGCGGCCTTGAAAAGCAGTTCCGGCAGGCAGTTCAGGATGCCCTCACGCAGGAAAACGAGCGCTGGAACAGCAGCGCGCTGACGGTGTCGATTGAAACCGTCGGTATGCGGCCGGCGGGACGAGTGCCGGCGACGGCCCCCATCGTGCAGGCTGCCGTCTCGGTGTCGAAAGCCTTGAATCTGCCCATATCGTTTGCCGAAGGGTCCACCGATTCGAATCTGCCCTTGAGCCTCGGAATACCGGCAATCACGATCGATACAGGCGGCCGCGGGTCCGGCGCACACACCGAAAATGAGACCTTCGACGCGACCGACGCGTGGAAAGGCACGCAGCGGGCCGTCTTGCTCGCCGTCGCTCTGGCACAACCCTAATTTGTTTGGATTAGACTTATCACTTCGATGGCTGTCGCGAAATCACGACCCCCAATCAAACGGACCAAGTTCAAGCTCAGCACCGAGGAGCTCCTCGAAATGTACTACTGGCTCAAGCTGATCCGCGCGTTCGACGAGCGGCTCAGCCTGGGCGTGCGTCAGGGCAAGGTGCGCAGCGGCGTGTACACCGGCATCGGCCAGGAAGCGATCGTCGTCGGCACTTGTTTCGGCCTGCGAAAAGACGACTGGATCTTTCCACTACACCGCGATCTCGGCGCGCTCCTCATGAAAGGGGTCACCGCCCGCGAGATGATGGCGCAGATGTATGCGAAGCAGACCGGCCTCTCGAAGGGCCGCGACTCGGCGCTGCATAGCGGGGTGAACGAGCTCGGGATCTTCGGCAATACCAGCATGCTCGGCGCCAATCTGCCGGTCGCCGCCGGCGTCGGCTTGACGATGAAGATGGAAGGGAAGGACAGCGTGTGCGTGGCGTACTTCGGCGAGGGCGCCAGCAATACCGGCGACTTCCACGAAGCGCTCAACTTCGCCGGCGTGCACAAGCTGCCCATCCTGTTCATCTGCGAGAACAATCTGTACGCTTACTCCGTCCCGATCGAGAAAAGCCTGGCGATCGAAGACGTCGCCGTACGCGCGGAAGGCTACGGATTCGACGGCGTCGCCATCAACGGCAACGACGTACTGGCGGTATATCAGGCGGTGAAGGGGGCGCGGCGCCGCGCCCGCGCCGGCGAGGGTCCGACGCTGATCGAGTGCAAGACCTACCGGTGGCATGGCCATTCCGAACACGACAAGGCGTTCTACCGCACGAAGGAAGAGCTCGCCATGTGGAAGAGCCGCGACCCGCTCCCCACATTCACGACGTATCTCGAGCACATGAGCGTGCTGTCGCCGGAGAAGGTGCAGGAGGTCGAGCAGCGTATCAAGGACACGCTCGACGACGCGGTGCGGTTTGCGGAAGACAGCCCCGATCCCGCTCCCGAAGAAGCCGTCACCGATCTCTACGCGTAATCCCACGACATGGCCAAAGAAATCACATACCTCGAAGCCATTCGCGAAGCGCTGTTCGAAGAGATGCGCCGCGATCCGAAAGTGTTCGTGCTCGGCGAAGACGTCGGTCCCTACGGGGGCGCGTTCGGCGTCACGGCGGGTCTGGTGGACGAGTTCGGTGAATCGCGTTGTCTCGATACCCCGATTTCCGAGTCAGCGATCGTCGGCGTCAGCATCGGCGCGTCCCAGCGCGGCTACCGTCCGGTGGCGGAGATGCAGTTCGCCGACTTCATCACCTGCGGTTTCGATCAGATTGTCAATCAGGCCGCCACGCTGCGCTATCGCACCGGCGGCCGCGTGACGTGCCCCATCGTCGTGCGCGCGCCAGGCGGCGGCAACGTCGGCGGCGGTCTGTATCATTCTCAGAACCCCGAAGGCTGGTTCATTCATCGCCCCGGCCTGAAAGTCGTTGCGCCGTCGACGCCATGGGACGCCAAGGGCCTGCTCAAAGCGGCGATCCGCGACGACAACCCTGTCATCTACATGGAGCACAAATACCTGTATCGCCGCGCCAAGGGAGCGGTGCCCGAAGGGGATGAGATTGTTCCGATAGGTGTTGCCGCCGTCAGGCGTCCGGGCACCGACGCCACGCTCGTGACCTACGGCGCGATGGTAACCCCCTCGCTCGAAGCCGCGGACCGCCTTGCCAAAGAGGGCGTCGAGGTGGAAGTGATCGATCTGCGATCGCTGATGCCGTACGACAAGGCGGCAATTTTTGCGTCGGTGGAGAAGACGAGCCGCCTCTTGATCGTGCACGAAGACGTCAAGACGCTCGGAATCGGCTCGGAGCTCGCCGCGATCGTCGTGGAGGAGCGGTTCGAGGCGCTGGACGCGCCGGTGATGCGCGTGACCTACCCCGATACTCACTGCCCGTTTTCGCAGGTGCTGGAGCAGTACAACCTGCCCAGACGCGAACAAAATAGCCGACGGACTACGCAGCTTGGTAGCGTATTAAACGGTAAAACAACAGGAGATCAGGAGACCAGGAGTTTTCCCTTTGAAGAATTCCTCCTGTTCTCCCGTTCTCCTGTTTCGTATTCGCGTCAGTTCTGCTTGAACCCCGCCGGCATCGCGACTTCCGCCGCCGTGACGTTCGGCACAATCTTCAACACCTCGTTGTTCATCGTCATGAAGGTCGAGCGCGCGGGATTGGCGTCCGGCTTTGCCGCCGCCGCTTCTTCCTGTTTCTGCTGCCGCCGGCGCATGAAGCCGCCAATCGCGCCGCCAACCGAGAGCGGATTCGAGTCGGCGGATCCCCCGCTCGAGGCCTGCTGCTGCATCTGCTCCGGGCTCTTGACTGAATCGACCGTCGTCGTCGACTGAATCGCCGTTCCTCCGAAGTCTTCGCGGCTGAGGCGCGAGAACGCTTCCTTCAACCCGGGAAACATCGCCATCGCCGTCGCCATCTGCTGCGCGTCGACCGCCGAGATCGGCCCGGCCAGCTTTTCGTAGTAGCGCCGCTCGAAATCGGCGATCTCCTTCAACGACGCCTGCTTCGTGAGCCAGGTGTCCACGGTCATGATGATCCCGCCGCTCTGCTCGATCTTCTTGCCCTTTTCGCGAACGGTGATCGTGGCAACCACCTGACGCGTGTCGAAGCCGTTGATGGTTTTGGTTTGCCCGGTATTCTTGATGTCGAAATCGACTTCCATTTCCTTGCCCTGGTTCTGCGGCTGTTCTTCCTTCGGCTGCTTCGACGCCTGCTCGCGCGCACGGGCTTCAGCTTCGCGCATCCGCTGGCGCAGCTCTTCGAACGTCGTCACCTTGTAGGTCTTCCGGCGCACGTCGAGGTCGTAGATGTTTTCTTCTCTCAAGTCGACGATTTGCGCCATGTTGTCGCCGGTTGTCGTCATCTTGCGGTCGCCCGAAACGGCGACCGTGGAGACGATGCCTTCTTTGGCGGACTTGCCGCCGAAAAAATTGACCACGCGGCCCAGCGCGCCGGCGAACGACACCTGGTTGCGCTCTTCCTTCTTGATTTCAGCCTGGGCCGGCACCGAGGTGAGTGCGACGGCGATCGCAAGCGCGGGGATCGAAAACTGACGTTTCATCACTGACATCTCCTTCGATATTGAAGCGACGCAATATTTTAGGCCAAGACGCTGGCCAGCGCTTCGTCGATGTTCGTGAAACGGAATGCAAAACCGTGATCTGTTGCGCGCACCGGCAGCGCACGCTGGCCGCTGAGGAGCAGCGCGTCGGCCATTTCACCCAGCGCGAGGCGCAGAGCAAACGCGGGAGCAGGCAAGATGCTCGGCCTGTGGAGCGCGCGTCCGAGCGCTTTCGAGAATTCCGCGTTGGTGACCGGCGACGGGCTCGTCGCATTTACGGCGCCGCGCATCCCTTCCTGCGTGAGGCTCCATGTCACGAGCCTTACCCAGTCGTCTTTGTGAATCCACGGCATGTATTGCCGCCCGGACCCAAGCGGACCGCCGGCGAACATCTGAAAGGGCGGCAGCATCTTCGGCAGCGCGCCGCCTCGCTTGTCGAGCACGATACCCGTCCGGATGAGCGCAACGCGCGTGACCGCCGCCGCGGCGTTCGCCGCCGCTTCCCACTCGACGGCCAGGCCCGCGAGGAAGTCGCTGCCTGGCGGCGACGATTCGGTGAGTGTTTCGTCGCCTCTGTCGCCGTAGTAGCCGACGGCGGATCCGCTGATCAACACGCGGGGAGTCTGTTTTACCTGTCGGATTGCGGTGGTGAGGCTTTCCGTCGCGCGCAGGCGGCTGTCGCGCAGGCGCTGCTTCTGCGCGGCGGACCAGCGTTTCGCCGCGATGGATTCCCCAGCGAGATTGATCACCGCAGCGGCTCCGTCGATGGCGTCCTTCCACGCCCCGGCCTCTCCATTGGGTGTCCATGTGACGTAGCGGACGCCAGCGCGGCGGGGGAGTTCGCTGGGAGCCTGCCGCGACAGCACCGTGACCTCGTGGCTTTGCGACACGAGAGCATCGGCGAGCGCGGTGCCGAGGAACCCCGACCCGCCTGCGATGACGATATGCATGCACATAGCATAGCTGGCCGTGCTTCTCGGGCGAGGGGAGCCAGCCGGACTACGGCGAAGACTCATCCAGCCGGTGACTATCTGATACCGCTCCGGTATTTCGTCGTCGTCCTGCGTGGCATATAGGCGGCTCGAAGGCTGTGGCCCCGCGTTGCGCTTTTTGCCTGGGGGGCCGCCATTTTGACCCTCGCGGTGATGCGGTCGAGCAAGCGATTGGCGTAGCGTTTGGCAACGGGGTACTCTGAACGGGATGTCATCCGAGATTCCCGACCGCCTGCGCGACGCAACCGAACTGCTCGAAATGGTGGCCTCCAATCGCAGAGTCCTGGATGGGTTGCCTGCCGAAGAGCGGCAGAGGCTCCTGAAGGCCGTCGCCCAGGTCTACCATCCCGACAGGGCCGAGCGGCGCCGAATGGCAAAAACCGCCGCGCGCGATCGCAGGGCAACGCGTGCGAACGACCACCTGTCGAAACGGGCGGCGACGGGCATCCAGGCGCTGCGCCGGAAGCCGGTATTCCACACCCCCAACATTTTTCCGCCGCAGGACTTCGTCCAGCAGGACGATTCCGAGCACGTAGATTCTGAGAGCGTAGTGTCCGGCTTTAGCCGGACAAAAACTCACACACACGATCTCCCGCACTGTTACGTTTGCAAAAAGAAGTACACGCAGATTCACCACTTCTACGATCAGATGTGCCCGAGCTGCGCCGCTCTGAACTTCGCGAAGCGCACCGAGCTCGCGGACCTGCGCGGCCGCGTGGCCCTGCTCACCGGAGGCCGGGTCAAAATCGGCTATCAAGCCGGACTCAAACTGCTGCGGTCGGGCGCCCATCTCATCGTCACGACGAGGTTTCCCAGAGACTCCGCCGCGAGGTATTCGCGGGAGCCCGACTTCGGCGAGTGGGCAGATCGCCTCGAAATATACGGCCTCGATCTTCGCCACACCCCCAGCGTCGAGGCGTTCTGCCATGAGATGCTCGCCTCGCGCACGCGGCTCGATTTCATCGTGAACAACGCGTGTCAGACCGTCAGGCGTCCGCCGGCGTTCTACGCGCATATGATGGAGGGGGAAGCCGCGCTCAAGGTACTTCCCGGAACATGCCCGGAAGCTGATTGGCGAATACGAGCCACATCGCCGGACCGCGGCGGTAAACGCGCCGGCGTTGTCGCAGGTGCCGCTCCTCGTCGACGAGTTCGTGCCGCAGGACGCGCTCTTTCCGGCTGGCCTACTCGACACCGATCTCCAGCAGGTCGACCTGCGCGATCGAAATTCGTGGCGGCTGATGTTGGACGAAGTGTCCACGGTCGAGCTGCTCGAGGTGCAGCTCGTGAACGCCATTGCCCCTTACGTCATCGTGGCGCGGCTGAAAGCGTTGATGACGCGGACGCCGGAGCGCGACAAACACGTCGTGAACGTGTCGGCCATGGAAGGGCAGTTCTACCGGCGCTTCAAGACGACGCGGCATCCGCACACGAATATGGCCAAGGCCGCGTTGAACATGATGACCCGGACGTCCGCGACGGACTTCCACGGCTCCGGCATCCATATGAACAGCGTCGATACGGGCTGGATCACCGACGAGGATCCGATTGAAATCGCCATCCGGAAGGAAGCCGAGCACAGATTCAGCCCTCCGCTGGACAGCATCGACGGCGGCGCGCGCATCGTCGACCCGATTATCAGCGGGTTCAACACAGGCACACACGTGTGGGGTCAGTTCCTGAAGGACTACCACCCCACGGATTGGTAGCTGCCTCTCGTGAAAAAGTCCGCACTTGTGAAAATTGCCGCCGGTGTTGCCGCCGCGGTTGTATTCGGCTTCCTCTTTGTTCGATCGCTCGATGACGCGCGGACCACTCCATACACTGTGCCGGCGCAACACCTGAGCGGCTGGACGCTCGCGCTGGAATCAACCTCGGTGCCGAACGATCCCATGCTGGTTCTGCGGCCGTCACCGGAACTGGCAAGCGGGCTGTTCAAGCAGATTTTTTCGCGCGCCATGGAGTCGTTGAACACGCCCGGATCTCCCTCGGTTCCGCTCGTGCTTCGCGGAGAGTTCGATCGCGTCGTTGGCGATCAACTGACGCCCGACGCCTTGCTCGCCGCGGCGCGTGATGCCGGCCTTGCCTCGGCTGCTCCAGTACCGCGGTGCCTCGTCCATCGCCATGTGAGCGAGCCCGGCGGTGTCCGCCAGGTGTTCTTCGTATATTTCGACGCGCCCGGGGTGGCTCAATTTCGACGGCAGATCGGCCTCGACCCCGCCGCCATGTCGCCGGTGCTCGCTGTCGCAGGGGCGGGCGCTAACTTCAATACGTGGCTTCCGCAGCATGTGGACCCCGAGGCCGATTGCCTCGCGCCTGTGGAAGTGACGCCATGATCTACGACACCCAGGTGGCCACGATCGACGGGCAGGTCATCACCCTCGAGCGTTATCGGGGAAAGCTGCTGCTCGTCGTCAATGTCGCCAGCCAGTGCGGATTTACACCTCAGTATCACGGGCTGGAAGCGTTGTATCGACGCCGCCAGGACGACCTCGTGGTGCTGGCGTTTCCGTGCAATCAGTTCGGCGGGCAGGAGCCAGGCACGGAGAGCGAAATACGTGATTTCTGCAGCCTGCACTACGATGTGACCTTTCCTGTATTCGCGAAGATCGACGTCAACGGCCCGGCTGCTCACCCGTTGTATCGATACTTGAAGTCGGTGAAAAAGGGATTCCTCGGGCGTGAAGCTATCGCGTGGAACTTCACGAAGTTTCTCGTGGGCCGTAACGGCGAGGTCCTGCGGCGATATAGCCCTCGGCGCCGACCTGAAGACATCGAGAAAGATCTCGACGCGCTTGTCTGACCTCGGACGTCTGTTCGGCGACATCGACATCTATCTGTTCGACCAGATCATGCGGGGGCGTCTCACGCCCGGGAGTCGCGTGCTCGATGCGGCCTGCGGCGGCGGCCGCAACCTCGTGTATCTGTTGCAGGCGGGCTACGACGTGTTTGCGGTCGATTCGGACGCGGCCGCCGTACAGACCGTACAGCGGTTGGCCGCGACGCTCGCGCCGCATTTGCCGCCTGGCAACTTCCGCGTTGAGGCGGTGGAGCGCATGTCGTTTGCCGACGCATTCGCCGACGTCGTGCTCAGCAGTGCCGCACTCCACTTCGCTCGCGACGATAATCAGTTCGAGGCGATGGTGGCCGAAATGTGGCGTGTTCTGAAGCCCGGTGGCATGTTGTTCTGCCGCCTCGCTTCGTCGATTGGAATGGAAGAGCGGATGCGCCGGGTAACCGGACGGCGGTTTCTGCTGCCAGACGGCAGCGAGCGGTATCTCGTTGACGAGCCGATGTTGATGGACCTGACGGCTCGCCTCGGAGGCAGGCTACTCGATCCGCTGAAAACGACGGTGGTGCAGAACCAGCGATGTATGACGACCTGGGTCCTGACGAAACAGTCTTAAAATCGGGCGGAACTCATGGAAGACGAACAGACCTTCCGTTTCATCTTGATCGTTTGCGCGATCGCGCTGTTCCCAGTCGCGATTTTTCACCGCGTGAAGTCGCAATCGACCGGTGAGTCCCTCGACAGGTGGCAGGAAGGGCCGCTGATCCTTTTCACGTTGCGTCCGATTGGCATTGCCACGATGCTCGGCCTGATTGCTTACATGATCAATCCGCGCTGGATGGCATGGTCGTCGATGCCGCTTCCCGCCTGGCTCCGATGGATCGGAGTCGGCCTTGGCATGATCGGCGGTGCGCTGCTCGTCTGGACGATGCGAAGCCTCGGCAAGAATCTGACCGACACAGTCGTCACGCGGAAGGCGCACACACTTGTCACGAAGGGGCCGTATCAGTGGGTCCGGCATCCCTTCTACGATGCCGTCGCGATGTCAGTCATCGCCAACGCTCTCGTTGCCGCGAATTGGTTTCTCCTCGCCGGCGGAATCGTCACTTTTGCCTTGTTGCTGTTGCGCACTGGCCGCGAGGAGCAACGCCTTGTCGATCGCTTCGGAGATTCGTACCGCCAGTACATGAGCCGGACCGGCCGCTTTTTGCCGAAAGTGGGGTGACGTCATGATCCGGGGGATGTTTGTTGCGGCGCTCGCGTTCTCACAGAGTGTGGGGGGATTCGGCGGGACGACGGGCAGCCTTCCGGTGTCGCCGTCGGTGATGGCAACTATGATGTGTTCCGTCGATGCCGATGGTAACGGAACGCTCGACTTGCTTGTCTTGTGGCGGGGCAGTGCGGGCTGGTTCAAAGGAGACGGCGGTAGCGCCAGCGGGGCTGGCGGCAGTGCTGGAGGCGGTGGAGCGGTTGGTGCCAGTCGTCCCGAGGTGCGAACGGCGTGGCTTTCTCACGGGGCCGTCAGTCTGAGCGTGCGCTTCGAGCCGTCATCACGAAAGGTCTGGATCCAGAATCAGGAAATAGACTTGAACGAGTCCAACGTCGTGCTCGTCGACCAGGTCGACCAAAGCGGGGGTCCGCTCGTGCTGAGAGCGTTGCGAATCGATCCGTCGTATCGAGCCATGATAGAGCTTCCACCACAGGGCGCCGAGAGGATGAGGGGCTTCCCTGGAGCTCCGAGACCCGCCCCGGTTCCTCCACAAACGTTCATACGACGCTCATCTGAGCTGGTCGAGTACTTGCGATGCGATGTCGGTTGGCCCAGCGCGCCACAAGCGGAGATGCAGACGTTCCAGAAATGGTGCAGCGCGGCAGCGCCTCAATGAAAAAGACACGAGCCTCATCTGCCAAAGGCTACGAATTGTAGAACAGAGCCGGAAAGGGAAAGGTTGATATCGCGCGGTACCTGGTACGTCGCCCTGGCGTACACGCTGTGGGGATTTTTCCCGATTTACTGGAAAGCGCTCGCCGGCCTCCCGCCTCTCCAGCTCATCTGCCATCGCATCGTGTGGTCGGTCGTGGTGCTGGCGATGTTGATCGCGCTGTCGCGGGATTGGCGCGTGTTGTGGCAGGCCGCTCGATCGCCGCGCGTGCTCGGCGTCTACACAGCGGCGGGCGTGGCGATTGCCCTCAACTGGCTGATGTTCGTCTGGGCCGTGAGCATCAACCAGATCGTGCAGATCAGCCTCGGATATTTCATCAACCCGCTGCTCAGCGTAGTGTTGGGTCTCCTGGTCTTTCACGAACGGCTGCGGAAGCTGCAGTGGGTGTCGATTGCGCTTGCCGGCGCCGGCGTGTTGTATCTGACGGTTGCGCAGGGCGCAGTTCCCTGGATCGCGCTATTCCTCGCCGCGACGTTTGGTGCCTACGGCGCGATGAAGAAGATGGCACCCCTGGGCCCTGTGCACGGACTGGCGCTGGAAACGGGCATCCTCTTCCTTCCGGCGGCGGCGTTGCTCATCTGGGAGGAAGTCGCCGGGCGCGGCGTGCTTGGCCACTCGGGTTTCGTGCAGGACGTGATGATGGTGGGCGCCGGGCCGATCACGACGATACCGCTGCTCCTGTTCGCGGCCGGCGTGCGGAAGATTCCGCTGACGCTCGTCGGGATGCTGCAATACATCAACCCGACCATGCAGATTTCCATCGGCATTCTCCTTTACAAGGAGCCGTTTACCAGCGCCCAACTACTTGGCTTCGGGCTGGTCTGGAGCGCGCTGGTGCTGCTGGCGGTGGAGGCATACGCGACGAGCCGGTGGCCTCAGATGGGTGTGACCGACGTCTCCTGACCGGGTACACCCCTCACGTTCGTGTGATATCGTCAAATGCTGTCCACCAAGAAACCAGCTCAGGAGGAAGAGATGGATCCGAAGAGAACGGCGCTTGTCCTTATCGAGTATCAAAACGATTTCACGTCCAAGGGCGGCACGCTCCACGATGCAGTCAAGGGTGTGATGGAACAGAACAACATGCTCCAGAATACCGTCGAGACGGTTAAGAAGGCGCGCGAAGCCGGCTGTACCGTCGTGCACGCGCCCATCACGTTCGTCGAAGGCTACGGCGAACTCAGCAGCGAGCCGTACGGCATTCTCAAGGGCGTGGTCGACAGCAAGTCGTTCCGCAAGGGTAGTTGGGGCGCGGAGATCGTCGACGCCCTCAAGCCCCAGCCGGGCGACATCGTCGTCGAAGGCAAGCGCGGCCTCTGCGGGTTCGCGAGCACGAACCTCGACTTCATTCTGCGCAGCCGCGGCATCGAGACCATCGCGCTTGGCGGATTCCTCACCAACTGCTGCGTCGAGTCGACGATGCGCACCGGGTACGAGAAGGGCTACAAAGTCATCACCCTGAAAGACTGCACGGCCGCGCTCAGCGCCGACGAACAGAAGCTCGCGACCGAAAAGAACTACCCGATGTTCTCGCGGCCGATGAACCACGACGAGTTCCTGCAGGAGCTCGGCGGTCAGAAGTCCGCTGCCGCAACCGCCGGCCGCGGCTATAGCGCATAGCAGTCCACAGTCCACAGTCCACAGTCGAAAGTCGACAGTCGAATATCGACGGTGAAAAGTGGCAGTCGAAACGGTTGCGCGGCGAGTAGCTGCGCAGCCGTTTAATTTCATGCCTTCGGATGAAGAGGCTCGGACATCAGCGCCAGGACGTTCCCTTCGGTATCCTCAAAGTCAGCCAGCCACACGTCTCGATCGGATAGCGTCGCAATCTTGTGCGGCGTCGAGCGAAACGTCACACCGCGCGACGTCAGCTCTTCATGCGTTCGTAGAATATCCTCAACGGCGAAATAGACAACCGATCCAGGATGATCGAAGTCGGGCTCCGGAGTGGACAACATCAACCGGACACCGCCACAGTCGAAGAAGGCAAGGCGCGGCGGAGCACTGAAGAGGAAGGCCAGACCGAGGATATCTCGATAGAACCGCACAGCTCGCTCGATGTCGTGCGAACGCATCGAGATTTGGTGAATGCGCGAAAGGCCTTCCGGCATTGCTTCCTCCTTTAATAGTTAGTACAGGCTAACTAAGTTATCCTATATCATGATCGAGCGCGCAGTAACGAAGCGAACGACAGCCGTAGCGGACGCTTTGCATTCGGCCGCGATACATTTGCTTCGTGGTGTACGGAAAGAGGACGAGCGATCGGGAATCGGCCCTGCCCAGCTGTCGGTCTTATCGGTGCTCGTCTTCGCCGGACCGCAACGTTTGTCGAGACTCGCACAGATCGAGCAAGTTAAGCCGCCCACTATGACAAGGGTGGTCGCGGGGCTCGAAGCGCGAGGGCTAGTGGTACGTCTGCCAGATTCAGCCGACGCCCGCGCTTGGAAAATCGAAGCGACCAAGCGGGGGACAACATTGTTGCAGCAGGGAAGGCGTCGACGGGTTGCCCGATTGAGCCGAGAGCTTCGGATGCTCCAAACAGGCGATCTTGCGCTATTGGAGCGTGCGGCGCCCCTCATGGAACGGATTGCGGGAAGAATCTAAACGAACGATTCTTTGCGTCTTGGCGTCGCCGCGGTGAAAATCATCAACAATCACTATGCACTATCTGCTGTTTTACGAAGCCGGACCTGACTACGCCGAACGGCGGGCGCCATTCAGGGCCGCGCACCTCGATTACGCGCGGGCGGCGGTCGCTCGTGGAGAGCTGGTTCTCGGCGGTGCCTACGCCAACCCCGCGGACGGAGCGGTCCTGCTGTTCCGCGGCGCGTCGCCACAGATCGCCGAACACTTCGCGAACAACGACCCTTATGTGGTGAATGGAGTGGTCGCGCGCTGGTACGTTCGCGAATGGACGACCGTCGTCGGAGCGGGGGCGGAGTTGCCGATGTAGGAATGCGCCTATCAGTCGACAGTCTACGGTCGACAGTCTCTAGTCCACAGTCCAGTCGTGAGAGAGGCGAGCGACTGTAGACTTGCGACTGTCGACCGTAGACTGTTGACTGACTTGGGGTTCACCTAATCGCGACGCCCCACGGACTCCGGCCCGCGGGGATCGTTGCGATGACCGTCATCGATTCGGCATCGACGACGGAGACGTCGTTCGATGGGCCGTTTGCCGTATATAGACGCTTCCCGTCGGGACTGATTTCGACGCCCCAGGGGCGCGTTCCCACCTTTATCGAACCGACGACTTCATTCGTGGCTGTGTCGATCGCGATCAGCATCGTCCCGCGTCCCGTGGTCACATACATGCGCTTTCCATCGGGCGATGCGGTAGCGCCCATCGGCCGTGCCATTTCTCCCGTGATCTTCAGCGTCTTGATCACCGAGTGATCTTTCGTGTCGACAACGTGAACGGTGCCGCCATTCTCCGCGGTCACGTAGGCACGGGAGCTGTCGGGGAGAAACGCAACCGACCGCGGGCGGGCGCCAACTTCGAACATCTTGATGAGCTTGTTGGTGTTGGCGTCGATCACGGCAATCTGATTGTCTTCCTCGGACGTGACGTACACCCAGTGGCCGTTCGGGCTCGTCGTCACGCCTTCGGGCTCGCCGCCGACCTTCACATTGCCGATGATTTTGTTGGCCGCGACGTCGATGATGCTCGCGACGCCCGCGTCTTCGTTGGAGACGTAAACCCGCGAGCCGTCGGCGCTCAGCGAGATCTGTTCGGGGTCGGTGCCGCTCGTGAGTATCGTGGACATCTTTCTTTCAGCGATGTCGACGATGCCAATGCCGTCGGCTTTTCTGTCGGGCGGCGGCAGCTTGCTTTCGTCGGTTCCGGGAGGCGCCATCGGCGAGCCGCTCAACGCGACGAACAGCTTCGTCCCATCGGGACTCACCTTGATGCCCCTCGGCCGCTTGCCGAGCGGGATGGTGGCAACGACCTGATTGCTGCCTCCATCGATGATTGTCAGATCACCGCCAATCTCGTTGGTGACATACACATGGTAGGGAGCCTTCGGAGGCTCGGGCGCCGGCGCCGCGGGCGGCGGCGCGGCCGATTGTTCCTGCTGCGGAGAGCCACCACCACACGCGGAGATCGCCGCCAGCAGGATCAGCGAAGCCAGCGTGACGCGCCCCAAATCCCTAATCCCTAATCCCAAATCCCTAGCCACAAATCCCTCCTAGAAGCCCGACGGCTTGATCCAGAAGCTTTCCTGCCAGGTGCCGCCCGGTTTGATGTATTGCAATTCTTTGTAGACGCCCTTGTGCCCGAGGTTGAGCGCGTTGGTAATGCCGGCCATCGGCTCGAAGCAGATGAAGTTCGGCGTCGCTCGCGGGTTCGCCGGCGGTGCCGCGCCGCGAGCCGGCGCAGGCGCTGCCGCGGGCGCGTTGGGATTCGGCGGAGGAATCTGGCTTCCGAGGCCGGTGTTGAGCGGGTTCGGGGAGTAGATGACCAGCGACTTGTAATTCGGACCCTGGCTGATCTCGAGCTGCTGCTTGCGCCCTTTCAGCACCGCCGTCGCCCGTCCCTGCGAATCTCTGATGAGGTCGCCGAAGACGTCGTCCAGGTTGTAGTCCTTCAGCGTGCCTTTGTTGTCCGGAAAAAACTTCGCCGTGGATTCCGTCTGACCCGTCGGCACCTTCCGGTAATCGAGCAGCCACCGCGTGCGCGCGGGAATCGTCACCGTCCATTCCTCGCGCGGCGAATCCGTCAATTGATAGTACGGATGCCACCCGAGCGATACCGGCATCGGTTCAGCCGCGTTGTTGGTCACCTTCGTCAGTACTTCGAGCGTGCCGTCCTGCAGGCGGTAAGTGACGTCGATCGTGTGCGCGAACGGCCACTGTTTCATCCACGCCGCCTGTTTCTGGGTGTCGAGTCTCCCGACGATCCACGCCGCCTTGTCGTCGGATTTCACTTCGAGGACCTGCCACTGATCGGTGCGGCTCATGAACCCGTGAATCGGAATCGCGCCGGTAACGTTGCCGAGCTGCATGTCGAACGCGTGGCGCTTGCCATTCGCGTAGAACGCCTGCTCGTCAAGGCGGTTGGCCCACGGCGCAAGGAGCGGGATTCCATGCAGGCCAGTCGGCTTCGCTCTGAACTCGTCGATCGATGCCGGAGTGAAACGAAGAACGTCCTGCCCCTTTACTTTCATCTCGTAAGCCATCAGCCCGACCGATGTGATGATGGACACGGATATCTGATTCTTCTTGTCCTCGAGCTGCACGATGTCGCCGCTGCGCCGCGCCTCGTATTGCTGCGCATATGCCGGAAACGCCGCGCCGAAGGACAGCACGCCGAGCATGAGGATGCCTTTCATGCGCATGTCGCTACTCCTGTAATGTGAAGCTGAACACCACGTTGCCGGCTGCCAGCGCGACATACTGCTTTCCGGCGATGGCGTAGCTCAGCGGCGACGCCTGATGATTGCCGCCTGTCTGGTAATGCCAAAGGTATTTTCCGGTCTTGGCGTCGAGCGCAAAGATGTTTCCGTCGCGCGACGAGACGAACACAACATTACCGCCGGTGGCGAGGACGCCGTTGGTGATCGATCCCTGATACAGCGGATACGACCAGACGGTCTTGCCCGATTCCGGGTCGATCGCCTTTATGCCTGCGTTGGTCGCGGGCTGATTCGGCCCGCGCGCAGGCGGAGGACCCGAGGCGCGCCCGCGTCCGAGGTACTGCTGACCGCGGGTAATCGTCTGTGGCGCGCTCGTATAGACCTGCCCGCCTTCCGAAAAGGCGAGGTAGAACCATCCGGTCGACGGGCTGTACAGACGGGGCCTGAAAATTTGTCGCCCCGCCCAGCGTCGGGTAGACCAGAACGCTGCCCTTCTCGCCCGAGTTCGTGCCGGGAATGTGCTGCGGCCGCCCGCTCGCATCGAACCCGGCGTTCCAGTTCTGGTAGATGAACGGCGTGCCCATCAGGAATTTGCCGTTGGTCCGGTCGAGGACATAAAAATGGCCGTTGCGATCGGCGTGCATCAGCAGCTTGCGCTGCTCGCCGCGCCAGACGCGATCGACTAGCACCATGTCCTGCACCGAATCCCAGTCGTGGCCGTCATCCGGGGTGAACTGATAGTGCCATTTCAGCGTGCCGGTGTCAGGGTCGAGAGCGACCACCGAGTTACTGTACAGGTTGTCCATCTCCCCGCGCGCCTTGCGATCGAACTCAGGCGCGGGATTCCCGACCGCCCAATACACGAGGTTGAGGTCGGGATCGAAGCTGCCGGTGAGCCACGTCGGAGCGCCGCCGGTTTTCCAGCTGTCGCCTTTCCACGTGTCGTTGCCGAACTCACCGGGGCCGGGAACCGTGTAGAACCGCCACCGCCGCTTGCCCGTTGCGGCGTCATACGCGTCCAGGAAGCCTCGCGTCGCGTATTCGCCGCCAGTCATGCCGGTGATGACCATGTCCTTCAACACCAGCGGCGGGCTCGTGATGCTCGAGCCCTCCATCGTGTCGACGACTTCCGCCTCCCACAACGTATTGCCTGAGCGGGCGTCGATCGCGATCAGCCATCCGTCGAGCGTGCCCACGAACAGTCGGTTGCCGAGCATGGCCACGCCGCGCGCGAACGGGTTGATCTCGTAGGGGTTTACGACCTTCTGCTGCCGCGT
This sequence comes from Vicinamibacterales bacterium, assembly GCA_963850295.1. GTDB lineage: Bacteria > Acidobacteriota > Vicinamibacteria > Vicinamibacterales > JAMQPK01 > JAMQPK01. The sequence goes on from CAWKKU010000009.1 coordinate 328,951, forward strand.
CCATCTCCAGATCTGCCGCCCGCTCCTCGCATCGATCGCGGTGACGGTCGCTGGATTGCCGCTGCCCGTCGTATACATCACGCCGTCCACGACGATCGGTGTGGCCTCGAGAACGGAGTTGCCCCCGAGAATCGGAAAGCTCCACGCCGGCTTCAGCTGCCGGACGTTGTTCGGGTTGATCTGGGTCAGCGGCGAGTAGTGCGTGCCCTGATAATCGCCCCAATACATGAACCAGTTGTGCGGCTCGGAGCGGGCGTTGATCAGACGCTTGTATGAGGCGCCGCCGTCCGCCACAGCGTGAGCGATCGTCTTGGTCAGGTCGCGCGCTTTTTGCGCTGCGAGAAAACCCACGAGGTTCGTGATTTCGTCCGCCGAAAGACGCTTGGCGTAATCGCCGGGCATCAGTGAGCGATTTTCGACAGACACCGGGGTGCGGAGCTTGTCGACCATGTGCAGCTGGCCTGATGCGTCGACGATCTGCGCGGAGAACATGTCTTCGTTGCGCCTGACGCCGCGGACCTCGCGTCCGTCCGCCGTCTTCACGACGAGCGTCACGGGCGGCGGCGCGCCTCTGCCGCCCCCGCCGCCGCGCGCGCCCGGAACCGGCGGCAGCGGATCGTTGGGAGAGATGATCTTCTGGCGGATCGTGGCCGCGACGAGCCGGCCGGCATTCGACAGATCGGGCCCCGTAACTCCGCCGCGCGCGTTGATCTCATGGCAGCTCGCGCATCCGGCCTTTCCGAAGAACAATGTTTCGCCCGCCGCGACGTCGCCTTCGGGCGGGGCGGAGCCGCGCGCGCCGCCTGTTGACGCCGCGGTGTTCTGCAGACTGCGGATGTAGCTGACGAGCTGCCAGACCTGCTCGTCGCGCAGCCCTTTGTAGGGGGGCATCTGCGTGCCCTGCACGCCCTGACGAATGGTGCGGAACAGGTCGGCGTCACCGTCGCCGTGTTTCAGTCCCGTGGCGTTGAGCGCGGGGCCGCCGCGGCCCGGATCGCCGACGCCGGCCGGGCCGTGACATGTCTGGCACGTGCCGTCATAAATGCGTTGGCCATCGGCGGTCGCGGTCACGCTCGATGCGAGAGGATTGGTAACCGTATCGGCAGCCGGCGGCTGCTGCGCGAAGAGCACACCAGCGGCCATTGCCGCAATCGAACATGCGACAAGTTTGATCCGATTGTTCATAGTGTCAGAAACTATAACCCATGGCCCGAACACCATCTTCGATGAAAGAGCTGGGCACGATAGCCCCCGATTTCGACCTGCCCGACGTCGTCACGGGCAGAAAGGTGTCGCGGCAGGCGGCAGCTGGCCCCCAGGGGCTGCTGGCGATGTTCATCTGCCGTCATTGTCCATTCGTCAAACACGTCCAGGAGGAGCTCGCCGCCATAGGCCGCGAATTTGCCGGGCGGGGCATTGGTATTGTCGCGATCAGCGCGAACGACCCGGTGTCGCACCCGGAAGACAGCCCGGAGAAGCTCGCCGAGCAGGCGCGGACCGTGGGTTTCGATTTCCCGTATCTCTTCGACGAGGCGCAGGCCGTTGCGCGCGCCTACGACGCGCAATGCACGCCGGACTTCTTCCTATATGACGGGCAAGGCCGCCTCGTTTACCGCGGGCAGCTCGACGACAGCAGGCCCGGCAACGACGTGCCGGTGACCGGCCGCGATTTGCGCGCGGCGCTCGACGCCCTGCTCTCGGGCACGCCTATCCCCGTCGATCAGCGTCCGAGCATCGGCTGTAACATCAAGTGGAAATGAGGCCCGCGATACGACTCGTTCAGCTTCAGCACGGTTCCGCGCGCCACGTAGCCAAGGTCGAAGAGCCGGCATTGCGGCTGCTGGGCGGTGTTGAGTCCGTGTTCGAGCTCGCCACCGACGCGCTGACAACGGGCATGTCTCTCACGCAAGTCGTCGAGGCGCGTGCAACCTCCGAGCGTCTCGACTACGATTCGATCTACTCTGGCGCGTCGGCGTGGCGACTACTCGTGCCCGTCGATCACCCGGAACCCGCACGGTGTCTGGTGTCGGGCACGGGCTTGACACATTACGGCAGCGCCGTCAGCCGCGACAGGATGCACGCGGCCGGCGACGAAGCGAGCGTCGACGACGCGGGCGTAACGGCGCGGGGCGCAGGGGTCCCCGCAAGTGGAGCGAGCAAACCGGGGATAGGGGCCCCCGGATCATAGAAATGACAGACAGCATGCGGATGTTTCGCGCCGGCATCGACGGCGGCCGCCCCGCGAACGGACAATGCGGCGTGCCGCCGGAGTGGTTCTACAAGGGGAACGGCAGCATTCTCCGTGCTTCGAACGAGCCGCTCGTCGTCCCTGGATACGCAGAGGATGGCGGCGAAGAGGCCGAAATCGCCGGCATCTACCTGATCGATCAGGACGGCCGCCCGAGGCGTGTGGGAATGGCCGGTGGAAACGAGTTCTCCGACCACAAGTTCGAGAAGCAGAACTACCTGAATCTTGCGGGGTCGAAGCTGCGCAACTGCGCGCTCGGTCCCGAGGTGGCGCTCGACCCGGACTTCGATCAGGTACCGGGACGCGTTGGCATCGAGCGGCGCGGAACCATCATCTGGGAAAGAGAAATCGCCACGGGCGAGCGCGAGATGTGCCACAGTGTGGCGAACCTCGAGCATCACCATTTCAAATTCGAGGGGCATCGGCGGCCTGGCGATCTTCACGTCCATTACTACGGAGCCCACAGCTTGAGCTACGCTGACGATGTGCTTCTCGAAGACGGTGATGTCATGACCATCCAGTTCGCCGGATTCGGGCGGGCGCTGCGCAATCCGGTGACAATCGCCGAGAAGATGCGCGAACCCCTGGCGGTGCAGCCGATTGCGTGACATCGTGAAAATCTGCCGTTTTACAGACGCGTCGCGCGACACGCGCATCGGCCTCGGCGACGGAGACGGGCATGTGCTCGATCTCTCTCCTGCCGGCATCACGAGCCTGGCGCAGCTTCTCGATACCGGTAACGTGAAGGCGGCGCTCGCCGCCATCGAGCCGCGAAACCTCCCCAGGCTGAAGATCGCGGACGTGACGTTCCGTGCTCCAGTGGAGCGCCAGGAAATCTGGGCGGCTGGAGTGACCTATCTGCGAAGCAAGACCGCGCGGATGGAGGAATCGGACTTCAGCGCCACGGCCTACGATCGCGTCTACGACGCGGACCGGCCGGAGATCTTTTTCAAAGCCCTCGGGGAAAAGGCGGTGGCGGCCGGCGAAGCCGTGGGAATACGGCGCGACGCGCGATGGAGTGTGCCCGAGCCGGAGCTGGCGCTCGTCCTCGACGCCCGCGGCTCGCTCGTGGGATACACCATCGGCAACGACATGAGCTCGCGGGACATCGAAGGGGAGAACCTGCTGTATCTGCCTCAGGCGAAGGTCTACGATCGTTCCTGCGCCCTGGGGCCGTGGATTCTCGTCGGCGCTGACGAGGGGGATGCGCGCGAATGGCTCGTGCGGAGCTCCATTTCGCGTGGCGGCCGGCAGGTCTTCTCCGGGGAAACCCGCATCGGCAACATCAAGAGGACATTCGGCGAGCTGGCGTCGTATCTGTTCCGTTCGCAGACGTTCGTTCATGGTGCCGTGCTGCTGACCGGCACCGGTATCGTTCCTCCCGATGATTTCACCTTGCAGGAACACGACGAAGTGGAGATCGAGATTCCCGCTATCGGCGTGCTGCGCAACCCTGTCGCGATTGTTTGATCGTTATGTCTGAACAGCCAGTATTGATAGACGGGAAATGGCGGCCTGCAAAGGCGGCGTCCATCTTCCACGCCGTAAACCCCGCAACCGGCGAACGGCTGCCCGATTCGTATCCGATGAGCACCTGGGAAGATTGCGACGCGGCGCTCGGCGCCGCGGCGGCGGCGGCCGACGAGCTTCGTCGCACTCCGCCGGAGGCGATCGCGCGCTTCCTGAATCGGTTTGCCGAGCGCCTCGAGATGCGCAAGCCCGCGCTCGTCGAGATCGCCAATCTCGAGACCGCACTGCCGGCGTCGCCGCGGCTGGCCGACGTCGAGCTGCCGCGGACGATTTCGCAGCTGCGGCAGGCAGCCGAGGCGGCGCTCGAAGGCTCGTGGTCGCTGCCGACGATCGACACGAAAAATGAGATTCGCTCGCGCTTCGAGCCGATCGGGCCGGTTGTGGTTTTTGGCCCGAACAATTTTCCCTTCGCCTTCAACGGAGCCGCCGGCGGTGATTTTGCCGCGGCGATCGCCGCCGGCAATCCGGTGATTGCCAAAGGACATCCGCTCCATCCCGGTACGTCGCGGATGCTCGCCGAAGAGGCGTTTGCGGCGGTGACTGAATGCGGATTGCCGCGCGCCACCGTCCAGCTTCTTTACAAGATCGATCACGACTCGGGCCAGCGCCTGGTGTCGGACCAGCGGGTCGGCGCGAGCGGATTCACGGGCAGCCGCACAGCCGGCGTCGCCCTCAAGACCGCCGCCGATCGCGTAGGCAAGCCCATCTATCTCGAGATGTCGAGCATCAACCCGGTGCTCGTGCTGCCCGGCGCGCTGGTCGAGCGTGGAAGCAAGGTCGCTGCTGAGCTGGCAGGGAGCAGCCTGCTTGGCGGAGGACAGTTCTGCACGAGCCCCGGGCTCGTGGTCTTGTTCGCGGGAGATCGAACCGAGCAGTTCATCGAAGAGGTGCGCCGGGCTCTCGAAACGGCGCCGGTGCCGGCATTGCTGTCATCCAGCGTCGCCAAGGGTCTCGCCTCGAGTGTCAAGACGCTGCGAGGCGCCGGCGCTCAGGTGATCACGGTCGAGACAAGCGTCACCTCGGACAGCCGCTATCCCAATACGCTGCTTCGGGCGGGCGGAAGCGATTTTCTCGCCAACCCCTCTTCACTTCAGACCGAGGCCTTCGGATCGACCTCGCTTTGCGTCGTGGTGCGCGATGTCGAACAGGCGGCCGAGGTGTTGTCGCATCTCGAGGGGAATCTCACGGGCTCGGTCTATTCGGATACCCAGGGCAGCGACGACGAGGCTTACGCGCGGCTTGCGCCGCTCCTGCGTCTCCGAGTTGGACGCCTGCTCAACGACAAGATGCCCACCGGGGTTGCCGTGAGCGCGGCCATGAATCATGGCGGGCCGTTTCCCGCGACGGGGCATCCGGGCTTCACCGCCGTCGGCATTCCCGCATCGATTCGCCGGTTCGCCATGTTGTCGTGTTACGACAACGTCAGGCCGGGCCGCCTGCCGGCCGCGCTTCGTGATGAAAATCCCAACGGGCGCATGTGGCGGCTCATTGACGGGCAGTGGACACAGGCCTCTTGCAACCGGGCCCCGATCTGAAACAAAGTTTCGCAGTCTGATATGACTATTTCCCGCCTCGATCCGGCGTTCGATGATCTCCTGCCTCGCGATGCGCGCGTCGAGAAGGTAGCCGACGGGTTCACGTTTACGGAAGGCCCCCTGTGGCGTCCCTCTGGCGTGTTGTGGTTCAGCGATGTGGTCGGCAACGTCGTCCGGCAATGGTCGCCGGACGGCAGTGTTGTCGAGCTTCTGAGGCCGGGAGGTTACGACGGCAGCAGCCTTCCCGCCGGCGGCTTCATCGGACCGAACGGGATGACCGCCGCTCCCAACGGCGACGTGCTGCTGTGCCAGCACGGCAATCGCCGGATCGTCCGCATCGGCCGGGACATGCGTCAGACCACGCTCGTCGATAACTTCGAGGGCAGGAAGCTCAACGCCCCGAACGATCTGGTGTATCGATCGGACGGGACGCTGTTTTTCACCGACCCACCCTACGGGTTGCCGAAGCAGGACGAGGACCCGTCCAAGGAACTGAAATTCAACGGTGTGTTCAAGCTCAAGGACGGCAAGCTCGACGTCATCATCACCGACCTGACGCGCCCGAACGGCATCGCGTTTTCGCCCGATGAAAAAACGATGTACGTGTCGAACTCGGATGACCGGCAGCGGATCTGGATGAGGTACCGCGTCGGCCCGGACGGCAGCGTCAGCGACGGACGTGTGTTCTTCGATGCGACTGCTGATAAAAATGGCGGCCTGCCCGACGGCTTGAAAATCGACGTGCGCGGAAACATCTGGGCGACCGGCCCGAGCGCCGTGTTGGTGTTTTCGCCTGACGGCAAGCACCTCGGCACCATCACCCCGCCCGAAGATCCCGCGAACTGCGGGTGGGGCGACGACGGTCAGACGCTGTATATCACCGCGGAAACCGGACTCTATCGCGTGCGTACATCCGTTAAGGGTCAGTCACTGGTGTACTCGTAACAGTTCTTAGATCCTAGTTCTTAGATTCTAGATTTTAGATTCTAGATTCCAGATTCGGAGATCCCCCATGGTCCAAGTACATGTCGATCTTGCCGTGGATCCTGCCAAAGAGCAGGAGATGCTGCGCTACTTCGAGGGCACGTTCCGGCCCGCCGCAAAAAAATTCCGCGGGTACATCGACGTGCGCATGCTGAAGCTTCGCGCGGCGCTCGTCGGCACGGCGCCCGCCGGCATCAACTACCGGTTCGCCATCATCTACGAAAACGAAGAGCTCAGGCAGGTGTGGCTGGCCTCCGACATTCATCAGGAGGTCTGGGGCGGCATGGAGAAGATGCTGTCGTCGCCAAAATACGACGTTCTGCTGTTCGACGTCGTCTGACTACGTAGTGTCCGGCTTTAGCCGGACCGGGAGAAGCCAATGAAAAACGTGTCATTCGTCGCCGCGTCGTTGATCGCTGTGATCGTGGGTGTGTCCGCGCAACAGACGCCGCCGCCGCCACCGCCCAACCCGCAGTCGCTTCCGCTCGCCGAGCGTATCGCCCGCACCGAGCCTTCGAAGTACCGCGTGTCGCCGCGCGTGCACGGCGGGCCGGGGCAGTTGAACTACATGGGGCTCTTCAATTTCAGCGCGTTCGACACCAATGTATATTTCCTGCACCGCGGCATCATCCAGCCGAAGAGCGGGATCGGAGCGCACTTTCACAACCAGTGCGAAGAGATGTTCGTCATTTTCAACGGCGAGGCGCAGTTCACGATTGACGGCCGCACGTCCGTGCTGAAGGGCCCCGCGGGTGCGCCGGTCCGCATGGGGCATTCACACGCGATCTACAACCACACCGACCAGCCAGTCGAGTGGATGAACATCAACGTGTCGGCGCGCAAGGGCGTTTACGACGCGTTTGATCTCTCGGACGGCCGCGTTGACGTCCCGCTCGATCCGATTCCGACGTTCATGACCATGCGCCTCGACCAGGCGCTCCTCCGCCCTGCAGCCGATCCCATTGCCGCAAAGGGCACCGTGCAATATCGCCGCGCCCTCGCGCCATCGGTGTTCCTGGGTCCGTGGGCGTACGTCGACCATCTCGTGCTCGCCCCGGGCAGCGCAACGGCGCCACAGGCGCACCAGGAGATCGGCGAGTTCTACTACGTCATGAACGGCGAAGGCTCCGTCAAGGTGGGAAAAGAGTCGGCTCCGATCCGGTCGGGTGATGCGGTGCCCATTCAACTGAATCAGATGAAATCGTTCGAAAACACCGGCACCGCGCCGCTCGAGCTGCTGGTCGTCGGGGTCGTCCGCGACGTCAATCGCAAGTTCGACGTCGTCGTGCCCCCCGCGCGTGGCGGACGCGGGAACTGACATCGATGCTGAGGATCTGCGCTGCTGTCATCTGCGGACTGCTGAGCGCCCCGGCTCTCGCGACGGCGCAGTCGTTGAAGCTGTATTTCATCGACGTGGAGGGCGGCCAGGCGACGCTCATCGTCACGCCGTCGGGCCAGTCGATGCTTGTCGACACCGGTTGGCCGACAGCCGCGTTGCGCGATGCCGAGCGTATTGCCGCGGCCGCCAAGCGCGCGGGCGTCGGTACGGTTGACTATCTGGTGATCACGCACTATCACGAGGATCACGTGGGCGGGATGGAGCAGCTGGCATCGCGGCTGAAGTTCCGCACCGTGATCACGCACGGCCCCACCACGGAGACCAGTAAGGGCGCCGAGACGATGATGGCGACTTTTCGCGCCGCGATGACGGCAAGCGGGGCGAAGGAGATTGTCGTCAAGCCGGGCGACACGATCCCGCTGAAGGGTATGGATGTCAGGGTGCTCGCGTCGAATCGGCAGTTGATCGAGAACGCGCCGAAAGGCGCCGTGCCGAACGCCGCGTGCGAGGGCGTCGTTCCGCGACGCACGGACACGTCCGACAATTCAGCCTCGGTGGGGATGTTGTTTACCTTCGGCGCCTTCCGATTTCTGGATCTCGGGGATCTCACGCAGGATCTCGAATTCCAGATGGCGTGTCCGGTGAACCGCATCGGCGAGGTGGATCTGTTCCTCACGACGCATCATGGGTCAGGACAGTCGAACGCTCCGGAGCTGGTGCACGCATTGAAGTCGCGCGTCGCCATCATGAACAACGGGGCGCGAAAAGGCGGCGATCCTCCGGTGCTCAAGACCGTCAGAAGCGCACCCGGGCTCGAAGATTTGTGGATGTTGCACTACTCGGTGGCGGCGGGAAACGAAGGCAATGTCGCGGAGCCGCTGATTGCCAATCTCGGTGACGTCTCGGATCCCGCGGTCAAGGATACGGGGTTCGGCATCAACGTGACGGTGCAGCCGAACGGTTCGTTCACGGTGGTGAACGAGCGCAATAACGTGTCGAAGACCTACGCCGCGCGACGCTAGCGCGCACCCGCCCTCGAGCGGTCCGGCTAAAGCCCGACACTAATTACGCGATTTGACGTTTGGCGCGGATGTTGTGCCAAATGAACTCGTTCCGGAACGAGTTGGAGAGTTTTGCGCGCGGACGTTGAGCCCTGACATACGAGCGATTCTGTAGGCGGGTGACGACGATGTTCTGCGGCGCGGGCAGTAGATACTCGAGAACACGCTGCCCGCAAGCAGAACGTCGACGTCACCCGGCTCATACAGAGCGATGGGCTGCTGCGGTACTCTACCGTGCACCCGCGCCACGGCCTCGTGCCGGGGCATTTGCATCGACCAACTCGACGTCAAGCACGCCTTTCTGCGTCGCCACACCGATAATCATCAGCTCCAGATCCTGCGTGCCGGTGTTCTTGAACCCATGTGCGTCGTTCAGCTGCAGTGGGACAGCATCGCCCTTGTGAATGGCTGCGGTCTCCGCGCCGACTGACACCTCGCCATCGCCGCCGATCACGTAGTACACCTCTTCCACGCCGGTATGGCGGTGGGTGCCTTCCGCAGCGCCCGGCGGGAGAACGAGATGATCCACATACGACCAGTGGGTCAGAAAGACGTTCGGATCCAGCGCGCGGCGGTACATCGACGTGCCCTGCCCACCACGGTACCGCTCCATCGGCCGCAGCAGCTTCTTGTCCAGACGCATCGTCATGAACACCGGTTTCTCGTCCTTGGGAGCACCGACCCTGGCATCGTCCAAGTCGAACGCGTCGTACTTTCCCTTGACCGACGACACGTTGATGTTCATGAACTCGACCGGTGTCTTTCCCGGATTGTAGATGGCGTGCGAATGGCCCATGCGGACCGGGGCGCCGACCGTGCCCTTCAAAAGGGAAGTCCGGCCGTCGACCGTGAACTCGGCTTCGCCGTCGAAGATGACGAACATTTCTTCGGTCGTGTTATGGAAGTGGTGGCCAACGCCGCCGCCGGGAGTGATCTGACAGCGGTGCACGAAGTACAGATTCGTCATGAGCGCGTTACCCGGCACGAGCGTCATGCAATTCATGTCGCCGACGCTGCCATGCGAGCGCCCGGCGCGATATCGCGATGGATCGGTGCGTCCGATGCGCTGCTCCAGCGGGTCGCGGGCCAGCAGCGGCGTCGTGAGGAGAACAGTTATCGCAAGAGCGAGTGCCCGCGTCGCGCGCGCCGGCACCGAGATGGACACGGCGCGATATCCGCCCCGCAATCTGAAGTACAGCCACACGCCGCTGAGAATGACCGTCATGATTGCGGCGAGCCCGGCGACCAGCTGCAGCGCGGCTCCGGGGCCATACTGATCCATCTGCCGTCCCATGACTGGCAGCACGAGCCCAACCGACAACATCCCGGCGCCGCCCATCAACGAGAGCAGCAGCGCGCCGCCGCGGGGAAACTGCTCCGCGGTGACGCCGATCATCGTCGGCCAGAGGAACGTCTTGCCGACCCCGAACAGCGTGGCGGCAGCCAGTGCGGCCGCGGCACTCGATCGTTGGTCGAGTGCGCCGAGCCAGTACAAACCGATGCCGGCGAGCAGGGAACTGACGATCAGCGTGCCGAGCGGCGACTTGTGCGACACGCCGCTGCCCCACATGCGCAGCACGAACATGAGGCCGGCGGTGTACACCAGAAAGAGCACGCCGCTGCCCGACTCGGGGCTGAGTTGCGGCACGAGCGCTCCCATGACGGTGGGGAACCATTGATCGGGGCCGATCTCGACGGCCGCGGTCATCCACATGCACAGAAATAGGATCAAAAACAGCGGCCTGGTCGTCTGCTTCCACATCTCTGCGGTTGAAATGTTCGAGGTGACACGCTCGGTCTTCGGGTACGGCACCGACAAGGCCAGCGCAAGATACGACGCTGCTGGAATCAGAATCATCGCCAGCCTGACCTGCCACGGCGCATCGAAGTAATTGGTGAGCGCCAACGTCACCAGCCCGCCGGTAATCAGACCTGCGGGCCACCATGCGTGAACGGCGACGATTCGCTTGGTCTTCTGGTCGCTGTAGATGGTCGCCATCAACGGATTGATGACGCCTTCGACGAGCCCGTGCGAGAGGCCGAACATGAAGAAGCCCGCAAACAGCAGCATCGTGCCCGGATGATCGAACAGCGAGGCCACTGGAGCTTCAGGCCGCGGCGCCAGCAGCACCAGCGAGACGCCCCCGATGAATCCGAGCGCCGACAGCACGTGGATGATCCGCATTCCGACGATGTCCACGAGGTTGCCGCTGATGAAGATCGCGAGGGTAAACGCCCAGAACGCCGGACTGAAAACCAGTCCCATCTGCTCGTTCGTGATGTGGAACGCGCTGGTCATCGGGCCCGCGATATCGCCCCTGATGGCGAACACCATGGCCGCCGTTGCGATCGAGATGCAGCTCGTCACGAATAACCGCTGTTTGTTCATAGCTCCTCTACAAGCCAAGATTCCTGACGATGGCCGTTGTCGACTGTGCCTTGTTGAGCGTGTAGAAGTGTAAGCCCGGCACACCTTCCCGCAGCAGCTCTTCGCACTGGCGCGTGGCGTATTCGACGCCAAACTGCGCTCACCGCCTCGTCGTCTGAGCCGCGCCGGTCCAGCTCGCCGATCAGCGCTTCCGGCAGCGCCGCGCCGCACAGGGCGACAAACCGTTTGATCTGGCCTGCGCTGAGAATCGGAATAATCCCGGGCACCAGCGGCACGGTCACGCCGAGTGAGGTCAGGTAGTCCCGGAACTCGAAGTAATCGCGGTTGTCGAAGAACAGCTGCGTGATGACGAAATCGGCGCCTTGATCGATTTTGTGTTTCAGATGCCGCCAATCCGCGTGTTTCCCCTCGGACTGCGCGATGTGTCCTTCGGGGAATCCCGCCACACCTATCGAAAATCCCCCACTGTCTCTGATGAATCGCACCAGCTCGTAGGAATATTCGAAGCCGCCGTCGGTTTTCTGAAAGTCTCCGGAGCCGCCCGGCGGATCGCCGCGCAGCGCGAGGATATTGGCGATGCCGAGCGCCCGCGCCTGTTCGAGGACGCTGGCGGTGTCTTCGCGCGTGGCGTTGACGCAGGTCATGTGCGCCATTGCGGTGAGCCCCTGCTGGCGCTGGATGCGATCGACGATCGTGAGCGTCTTTTCGCGGGTGCTTCCGCCCGCGCCGTAAGTAACGGAGCAGAAATCCGGCTGCAACTGCGCCAGCGCCGGTATCGTCTTTTCGAGGAGCGTCCGCTCGCCGTCAGGGGTTTTCGTCGGGAAAAATTCGAAGGAAATCACCGGCCGGCGCGGGGTGCGCGCGCCGGCGAAAATATCGCGAATCAGCGGCATGTGTGCAGATATCCTATCGCAATGAGAATCGCCTCCGTCCTGCTGGCGATCCTCTGCGCCGCGGCATCCCCGCTGGCTCAGGAGGTTATCGAGTGGTCGGCCGGTCGCCGGCTCGGCAAGGACGATTTCAGAGGACGCGCGCCTGCAAATGCCGCGAACGCCTCGCTCAGCTGGCTCAACATCGACGCCGCCTGGGAATGTCAGGCGGGCGTGCTCATCACGAGCGCGCGGGCGACGTTCGATCCGTCCCGCTCGTGGTGGCGCACGTCAGGCGGCAACGCCTGGGACAGGCGCGCCCGGCAGGGCTCTCTGCAGCTCGACCTGCAGCTGCTGGAGCACGAACAGCTGCACTTCGACATCGCGGAAACCGCGGCGCGGAAGCTCAGGAGGCGGTTCACGGAGTTCGCGGAGACGTGCGACGATCCTGAAAAAAGGGAGTCGATCGGGAAGATGGTCGTCGACGTCGATCGCGAGTTACAGGAAGAGCAGCAGCGCTACGATCGCGAAACGCGACACGGGACAGATGTGCGGGCCCAGGATCGGTGGAAGAGACTGGTCACAGCTTTGCTGAAATGACGCGGGTGTGAGCCGCGCGGTCCCGGGGGAGGTTCCGCAACTCGCAACACAATACGTTGCGCAACAAGTCATGTTGCGCAATAATCAGCGCATGCCCGTGGCAACCGCCCAAAAGGTCGAGGCGCTTCGGGTCGACTTTCGCTCCGCCGCGCGCCTCGCCGATCTGCTTGGCGTCAACCGCGCCCAGGTGACCCGGTGGCTGCGCGGCGCCGGCATCGATCCGGCGAATGCCGAAAAAGTCGACTTGCTCGAGATGGTCTGGGGCAGCCTCCTGCGCCTTTACGATCGCGAGGCAGCGCTCGCCTGGCTCTTCGGTATCAACCCGATCTTGGGCGATCGGCGGCCGATCGATCTGATCCGCGCCGGGCGCACCGAAGAGCTGATGCGCGCTATCCGCGCCGAACGCTCCGACGGGTTCGCGTGATCCTCTACCGCTGCTTCGCGTGGAACGACAGTGCGTCGAGCACCGGTCCGGACGGCCCGTTGTGGTTCCCAAGACCGTTTCAGGGCGAAGGCCGCCACGACAACCCGGACCTTTATGGATGCCTTTATCTCGCTGACCGCCCGCTGTCGTGCCTGGTCGAGCAGCTGACCCGTTTTCGCGGTCAGCGGCTGTCCCCCGGCCTTCTACGCCGCCGCGGCCTGCCGCTCGCTCTCGCCGAACTCGAGCTCGACCCTGCGAGCGAGGTGATCGATCTCGATGATCCCGGCGTTCTGCGGCGCGAACGGCTGCGGCCCTCGGCCGTCGCAACTCGTCACCGCACGACGACACAGCCACAGGCGCGCGCTCTTTACCAACGACATGACGATAGTGCGGGATTGCGCTGGTGGTCGATCCATGAGTCTTCGTGGGCGAATGTGACGGTGTTCGACCGCGCACTCAAGCAACTGCGCGTTCGGTCGATACGAGCGATGACGGTTCACGATCCTGACGTCGCCGAGGCCGCGGACTTTTTCGGGTTGAGATTGGTTTTACGGGACTCTCGCTAGCTCTACGCGCCGCTCTACGAGCAATCCGCGCCCTTTCTTTCGCCGCGCACCCACTGCGCGAGCATTCGCCATTCAGGGTCTTCGCGCGATTGCCAGCGGCGTGGCCCGTTGTGGGTGTAAGACCCGCCGCCGTCGGGATGCAGCGGCTTCAGCAGAAAGCGGCTCTGTTCGGGATTTCCCGCAACGATCAACCTCGTAAGCACCTGAAACGCCCGCTTCGCCTCCTGGTCGGACCAGCTGCTGTTCGCCTGCGCGACGGGGGCAAAGCCGATCATGCCGCTCGCGTGGCAGTTGCTGCAGCGGATGTGCCCGTCGCGCGCCGTCGAGAAAACCGGCTGCACGCACGCGCGGAAGAACTCGAAATCGAGCGCCGGCTCTGGCGCGGGGACATAGCTGTTCGGCAGACTGCGAATCCATTGCAGGAGGGCGACGTATTCCGGATCGCTCGGTGAGGTCCAATACGTGCCTCCGGTGTGTCCGGCGCCTCCCGCCGCGGGATTCAACGGCTTGCGCAGAAGGCGGCTGCTTTCAGGATCGGCTGTGTTGATGAGCTTCGTCACGACCTCGAAGTTGCGCCGCGACTGTTCAGCACTCCACCCCGCATCGGTCGCCGGGGTTTCGAGGCTGAACCGGACGCTCGTCTGCCATGTGTGACACATCACGCACGCCGCATAACCGGCGATCGTGCCGCCGCGATCTCTCAGGAAGGTTCGCTCCACGACGTTGCGATACGACTCGAGATCGGTGGAAGAGGAGCGATCTTGTGTCGCGACGCTCGCGGCGAGCAGTGCGCCAACGGACACCGCGATCGACATCGTGTGCCAAGAGAACGCCGACGATAATCGACGCACGTCCTTCACCCTACTCCTGCCGTCCAGCGCGGGGCATCGGAGCGTTGACGCGGTCGAGCGGGAGGATGGCGGTGCTGATCCGAGCGGGGCGCGCGCCGGTCTTGATCTTCGCGACGATCTCGAGCGTCCGCAGATCGACGGCTAACGTATGATCGCTGCCCGAGATCGCGACATACATGTGCCGGCTGTCCGGCGTCGGCGTCATCCAGTTGGCGCTTGGCCCAACTTCCACAGCGCCGATGTACTTGAGATCCGGCAGCGACCATCCGTAAATCCGGCTGTCGAGCCGGCTCGACGCCCACACCGCCGACCGATCCGGCAGCACCTCGAGACCATGCATGTCGCCGGTTTGAATGCCGTCGGCGTTTTGCCGCCACAACGGAAGCTTCGGCGGCCACAACAGGTCGACGGTTTCCCGTTTTGTCCAGTCGATCACCCACACTGCGTTGATGCCGGTCGCTTGCGCGAACATCCGTTTGGTCGAGCCATCGGGGTTGGCTTCGAAAGCCATTGGGCGAACTTCGTGGTTGCTTCTTCCATACTGTCGATGCCCGGTGAGCTCCATTCCCCACACGACCGTGTCGGTCTTCGCGTCGATGACCTCGATGGTCGGGTCGCCAGGCGCTATCTCGCCCCTGAGTCCCGCGACAACGTAGTTGTCGTCAGGCGTGACGTAAGTGTTGTGCACCGGATGATGGACGGCAACGCTCCGGATAACCTTGTGCGTCGCGACGTCAATGACATCGACCACGGCCGGAACAGCGCCGTCCGGCCGGGGCGTGAAACCGGGACCAGCCACGTTGGACGACCTGGCGACGATGGCGGCGTAAATCTTTCGATGCTTCTTGTTGACGACGATCTTATTGGGCCGCCCCGACAGCGGGATCTGCTGAACGAGCTTCAGTGTCTTGGTGTCGAAGACATCGACCGTCTTGTCCTGCTCGTTGGCGCAGTAATAGTAGAGACCGTCGGGATGGACGGTCAGGTTGTGTGCGTGCGGGCAGCCCCGGATGATGCCCACCACCCGGTTGATCGTCGGATCGATGATGTGGTGGATATCGCCGGCGTTGTTGCTCTGCAGAATGCGCACGGCCACGCCGTCGTACGAATCGAGGCGCGGGACTCCCTGTGCCGCCGGAGCGGCGGCCATCAGAGCAACGACGGCCAGCAGGCGTAACATCGGATTGGCAAACATTGCCATCAGACCCTCGCTTCCGTGACCTGAATGGGATGCCTGAGGATACCCTCAACGCCAGTAGAAAGCACGCGCAATGGCGTGCCCCCCGAATCCCGGTTGCGACGTCGAAACTCGTAAAGAGCCGATAATTCAGAAGGTTTGGCGGCGACTTCCGAAAGGGCTGGTCAAGAGGGAGAAGCGTCGATGATTCTCGTCCCTATCAGTCTCAAGTGGGTTGTCGCGGCGACGAGCATCCAGCGCGGACGCCGCCCAAAGTGAAGGTGCAGCTCTTGGAACCATGAAGCAAGGAGAAGAGGAGGCACTGGAGGAATCATCAATCGGTTCTGTAACGGATCGAAGGCTGGCTCACTTAACGACAACTCAGAACTCAGAACCCAGAACATCAAACAGGCGTATAGTGGGCCTCCCCAGCACTTGAGGAGGCTCTCTATGAAACGGATTCTCGTGTCTCTCGCCGCGTTTTCCTTCGTCGCTTGTTCCGCGGCAAACGCGCCCGCTCCGGCCGAGCAAACGCAGACACTCAAAGAAGTCCCCATCACATCGAAATCCCCGGGGGCGATCGAGCATTTCCGGAAGGGGCGCGATCTGAGCGACAACCTTCGCCAGGCCGAGGCGGTACGCGAATTTGACCAGGCGATAAAGCTCGACCCGGATTTCGCGATCGCGCTGGCAGATCGCGGAAGCGCGACTCCCGGTCCGCAGGGTTTGAAAGATCTCGAGGACGCCAAGGCCAAGTCAACATCGGCATCAAAGCCCGAGCAACTGCTGATTGATGCGATGCTCGCCGGCCGCCGGGGCGAGCTTGCAAAGAGCACAGATGCATGGTCGGAATTGGCTGAGGCGGTGCCGGGAGACTGGCGCGTGCACATGGGGCGCGGGTCGCAGTTGGTGTTCGCGCAGAAGTACTCCGAGGCGATCGATTCCCTCAATAAAGCCATCTCAATAAACCCGAAGGCCGGGCCCGCATTCAACATGATTGGGTACGCTCATCTCGCGCAGGGGCAGACCGGGCCGGCGATTGAGGCATTCACGAAATACGCCTCCGCAAATCCGAACGAACCCAATGCTCAGGATTCGCTTGGAGAAGCGTTGTTGGCAGCCGGACGGTTTGCCGACGCCGAATCGGCGTTTCGCAAGGCAGCGGGCATGGGTTCCGGCTTTCCCGTCGCGGTGGAGGGCATCGCTTACGCGAAGTTCTTCGCCGGTGACTGGGCAGGTGGACACCAGGCGCTAGCCGAGGCGCGCAAGGCCGCGGAACTTCCGAACGAACGCGTCGACGTCGACCTCGTGCGCGCAGTCGCGACCCTTGCAGAGGGACGGACCCCGGAAGGGCTGAAACAACTCGATGCAATGGCCGCTTCAGCGGACGCGACGCCTGTCAATGGCGCGTTCGTACCGGTCTATCGCGGCATGGTATTGGTCGAAGCTGCGCGATATCGCGAAGCGTCAGCCGAGGCAACAAAGGCCATCGAGCGCGCAAAGGCTGGCGATCTTCCGCCTATCGCGGCCACAAATCTCGAGCGCTGGGGCCTGACGATTCACTCCACGGTCGCCGGTCTGACGGGCGATGCGGCCGCCGCACAAAAGGATGTCGAGGCCATGCAACAGGCGGCGTCGCGGCGTCCCGACAACCCGGCGCTGGAGTCGGCTGTTCATTTCGCGCAAGGGATGGAAGCGGCGGCAAAGAAGGATCTCAAAACCGCGCGGATGCACTTCGAGCGATGCTCTGACAGCGATGCGTATTGTCACTGGCAGGCGACGGTCGTGAGCCAGAAGGCGAACGATCGCGCGGGCGCCGACGTTTCTCATGCGCGCCTCACGCAGATCTACGCGCGCAACCCAATCTATTTGTTTTTGCGATCGGTGGCGAATAGAACGCCGACTAAGCCGTCGAACTAGCGAGCGAGATTTCAACGCCGGGACGCCGGGAATTTCTAAAAGAAACTCTGCGTCTTTGCGTCCTCGCGTTGAGATTTATTGCTGCAACTCACGGTAACTTTGGCGGATACAGTAAGAACCGAACGCATCGACGTCTACTTGCGCCCGCGTTGATCGTTCAGAAGATTCCCCCTCCTCAGGCAGCCTTTCCACTGACGGTCGCTGCCACTTCACCCGTCGTTTCGCGCGTCCACTCAGGCACCGATTCCCGTTGGGGACGCCATCGCCACAGGAAACTAGGGCATCGAGCTGCGTTCACGCTATCCAGCCACAACCTCCATGACTCCTCACCCATAGACCGTCTCGCTTTTCCATGAAGTACACGCTGCCATGCATCCTCATGCCGACGATAAGCATCGCCTTGGATTTGTTTGCATTGAAACCCACAGCTTACGCGGCCGCGTATTCCTTCGACTCTGGCCGCCGTTGCCAGGTTCCTGGATATTTCAGGGCGAGCCGTGCGTCGTCCGCATCGAGGTCTGCGCGGGAGATCACACTGAAGGGAATGTCCAATTGCAAGAGGGATGGTACGAGCGGTCTCGGACGGGCGTTCTGTCGGACGAAGTCATCGATCGCAGGTGTCCACTCCGGAGTGGGTGGGACGCGACCCCCCGCACGACATTCGCGCAGATCGGTTTCACCCAAAAGCAATAGGGGAGGTTGCCAGCGTGCCGTCCATCTCTCCGTCCACATCGGGGGCAGCAGGATGCGGTACAGAGCGTAAGCCTCGGGATCTAGGATAGGCTCCGCCGACTGACCGAGTCCCCTAGCGGTGAGTAGGATTAAAAACGCGACAACCATCGTCGCCCATGTCTGCATGCAAACGTTAGACACCGTCGCTTCAGCCTTGTGCGATTTGATTCGTGTCGATTAGGCGGCGCGAAAAATCCGCATGAAAGCAATTCCCCGTTTCGCGCGTGTGACGGCGATGTTCTGCGGCGCGGGCCGTCGATACTCGGAAACACGCGGCCCGCAAGCAGAACGTCGCCGTCGCCCGGCTCATACCGACACGACCGCCGGTCCGGCTAAGCCGGACACTACGTACTGCGGGCTATCGACCGCGCCTTGATCATTTTGAGCTTGTCGCCGGCGGCGCGGCCGCGGGTTTCGCGGCAGGAGTGGATGCGCCGCCGGGCAGCTTCCCCTGCGATTCCACGACCTGCCTGGCGAGCTGGTTGACCACCTGTGCGTCGTTGCGCACGGTGGTGACATACGCCGCTCGCAGCAGCTGGTCCCGCCGGCTACGGAGCCCCTCCGTAATGCGCTCGCGCACACCCGGTGTGGACAAATCGCGTTGACCGGCCGGCTCGTGCGCGACCACCAGTACCAGAGTGTGCGCGCCGCCGACGCTGGCGACATTGACGCTTCCGGGCTTCTTGTTCAGCACCGCGTCGCGCAGTTGCGGCGGCGCCTGCTTCAGCCTCGACATCGGCACGAGCCCCAGATCGCCTCCTCGCGCAGCCGTCTCGGCGTCCTCCGAAAAGTCCGCCGCCAGCTCCGAAAACGAGGCGCCGCCCTTGAGACGCTCCATGAGCGTCTTCACCTTGGTCGCCGCGGCCTCTGGTGACGCGGCATCATCGCCGCTGCGGTTCGCCCGCTGCGGCTCCCGTACGGGCGTCACGATGATTTGCGCGAGGTGATACGACTCTTCCGGCAGGTTGAACTGCGCGCGGTTCGCGAGGAAGAAGTCACTGACTTCCTGATCGGTCACGTTGACCTTCGACGCGACCTGTTGATCGATGACCTTCTGCGAGAGCAGCTCGCGCCGGAGCCCTTCGCGCATATCGTCCGCGGTGACGCCGCGCTTGGTGATCTCCTGCTGAAATGCCTCTTCAGGGATGTTCGCTTTCGGCGTCCGCGAATGCCTTGTCGAGCTCGGCTGCGGCGACCTCGACTTTCAGCTCGCGTGCTTTCGCGATCAGAATGTCCTGCAGGATCAGATCGTTGAGGAGGCTCAACTTGGCGGTGAGCGTTTCCTCGTCCGACAGTGCCTGAGCGGTATCGCGTGTACGCCGATATGCCTTTTCGACGTCGTCGCGGGTGATTTCGCGGCCGTCCACGACCGCCCACGCATTTTCCGATACCTTCGGTGCCGCCGGTGCGGGCGGCGCCGGCCGGCACGAAGCCGTCAAGCAGATCGCGGCAAGAGTGACGCAGAGAGCGGGCAGTCGGCTGAACATAAGCCACTCATTGTATCTGAACAGCCTTCCGGCCTTCCGGGACGTTTACGAAGGACAGAACCACGGCACCGGCGATGAAAAACACCATGACGCTGAGGATGGCACTGCGGCTCGAGCCGGTGCTCCGGCTCGCGATCTCGAACGCCGCAGGTCCGAGGATGGCCCCGAATTTCTCGAATATCGAAAAGAAACCGAAGAATTCAGAGGATCGCGCCTTTGGAATCATGCTGGCGTAGAGCGATCGGCTCAACGCCTGGCTTCCCCCCTGAACGGTCGCGACCATCAGCGCGAGCACGTAGAAATCACGCTCGGTCTCCATGTGATAGCCCATCACCGTGATCAGGACGTACATGCCGAGCGCGATGAAGATCGACGTCTTCGCCCCGATGCGCCCGGCCATGATACCGAACAGCAGGGAGAACGGAATGCCGGCGAACTGCACCAGCAGAATGGCCGTGATCAACGCGCCCTGATCGAGGCCGATTTCCGTGCCGTAGCTCGTGGCCAGCCGGATGATGGTGCTGATGCCGTCGTTGTAACTGACGAAGGCGATGAGCAGCAGCAACGCGTTGCGGTAGCGCCGAAGGTCCGCGATGGTCTGCTTCAGGCTTGAAAACGATGTCTTGATGAGTTGCGCGGCGGAACGCCGTGCTGCGTTCAGTCCTGTTCGGGGTTCTGGCACCCCCCTGAAAAGAGGAATTGAGAACGCCAGCCACCATATGGCCACGCTCAAAAACGAAAGGCGCGACGCCTGTGCCGCATCACGAATGCCGAAAGTGCCGGGAGAGAGGATCCACGCGACGTTGAGTGCGAGGAGCACACCGCCGCCGAGGTATCCGATGCGCATACCCGGCGGTCGAGACGCGGTCGATCTCGTCCCCGCGCGCGAGGTGCGGGAGGAGCGAGTCATAAAACGTGAGGCTTGCAGTGAACCCGATGTTGCCGATGCCAAAGAGCACTGCGGCGAGCAGCCAGTCGCCCCGGTAGACGAGCGATAAGCATCCAGAAGCAATACAGCCGATCGCCAGGCAGATGGCGAGAAGTCTCTTCTTGACGGGCGCGTAATCGGCGAGCGCTCCCAGCACAGGGGCGAACACGGCCGATATGGCGAGCGCAATGGTCGTCGTCCGGGCAAGGAGGCGTGTCGCTTCCCCGGCCGGCAGGTCGGCACCAGCGACCGAGGTGAAATACACCGGGAACACCGCGGTGATGATCGTGGTTGAAAACGCCGAGTTGGCCCAGTCGTACATCGTCCACGCTCGGACTTCCGGCCGTTCCAATCCGAGGCGCTTCAGAAGGTTTTTCGGGCGATCCATTCACGCATCAATGAATCGACGACCACGTAACGGTCCGCTTCACGGGCGACGAGGTCTTCGCGGCCAAGCGCCTGGAGAGCCGCTTGTACGGTTGAGGCGCCGCCCAGACGATAACGGTCTCTGAGATCGGCCGACAGAAGCTCTCTTCCATCGGCCAGCACGACCGCCCGCAGCGTGGCGCGCTGCCCAAGCGTCAAACGCTGCCATATCGCCTCGAACATCGTGTCCTGTTCGGCAAGGAGCCGGTGCAGGGTCTCGTGCAGATCCTCGACGCCGATCCGCCGCTTGCCCGCAGCCCGCGCATCGTCCCAGCTTTCATGCGCCAGGCGCTGCACGTCGTACGGCATGTTACCGGCGAGATCGACAATCGATGCGCCGAGGCCCGCTTCCGGTTTGATGCCGGTTTTCGAAAATCTCGACTCGATGAACGACGAGAAGATATCGGGCGGAATCTTCTCGAGGCGCATCACAGGCCCCGCCTTGTAAAACGGGCGCTTGGCCCCGAGCATGCGCTCCATCAGGCTCGGCTCGGACCCCGCGAATACGTATCCGACGCTCCGCTGGTGCTGCACCGCCGCCCGCATCGCGTGCTCGACGCTGCCTCCGTTGAATCCGCCGATCGCCTGGAATTCGTCGAGCGCTACGACGATGCGTGTCTTGCGCTCGTCACTGAGCCGCCCGGGCAGGGCGAAGACGTCGGTCGCCAGGCGGGAGATGTCGCGTTCGGAGCGCACGCTCGGAAACTTCACCGACATGCCCATGGTGCCAGTCGAGTCCGCCTCGAGGCGCAACTCGGGTTTGGTGGCCCCAATCGCGTCTTTCAGCCAGCCGCGCGCCTTCTCCCACCCGCTCTGCATGCCGATGAGCGCGCGCGTGTATCCCTCCAGAAACGCGAGATACGAGCTGTAGCTGCTGACCGTAATTTCCGTCGTCAGCGCTCCGCCGCGCGCCACTGCCCGGAGAGCCTGCCGGATCAGGGAGGACTTGCCGTAGCGGCGCGGGGAAATGAGGAAGACTTTCTGGCCCGACCCCAGGTCGCGGACGAGCCGGTCGAGCTCGTCGATGCGGTCGACGAACGCCGCCGCCGGCACCACTTCGCCGTAGACAAATGGGTTTTCCATTACGTCGTTCTACGTAACGATTACGTATTGTAACGTAATGGCGCCCTGCCGGCGCCAAACGTCACGCCGGGGACTGCCAGACGGCACGGCCCACGAAAAACGGGCCGAGACGGTCCAGATACAGCGAGGTCTGCTGCGTCTTGCGCATCGCCTGCACGATGTGGGAGAGCGGGAAAAGCGCCTTGCCGAGCAGGCCGATCACGAAATCGTTGTCGTTCTTGTCCAGTCCGTAACAGGCGAGCCGGACGTCGTGGGCGTAGTCGCCCGTCCCGTACGACATGCCGATCGCCCCGTGTTCGGCGAGGATCACGCGCTGCTCCTCGGGCGGGAGCTGCGCGAACCGCCCGCTGCGGCGGAGCGGATACCAGACCGCCCATGGCCAGTCGCGGTTCAGGACCGTGCGCCGGGGGCGATGGAGGATCGCTTCGGCGAGATCCGGCTCGTAGCCGATCGCATAAGTGCGTCCCAGCATCGTGAACTCCGGCTTCGGCACGAGCGAGGCGAAGGCCGGCGAATTGAGCAGCGGACGTAGAGTGTCGATGTAGAAGTTCGGGTCCCTGGTGAGCGCAAGAACCGCAATCCCCTGAGGATCGTTGGCGTCTTCGTAGAGAGCGCCCTCGATGCCCGCCGACGACAGCGCGCCTGCGAGCGTCTGCGAATCGCGGCACCCGCCATACACGAGCAGCTGCATGAACAAGCGTTCGTCGGAGCGTTGAGGCTGTCCGTTCTTCATCCCTCCGCGTTCGGCAAGATCGGGCGGTTCGGGGCCTCTGCGGGTTGGCGTCTCGTGCGTCATTGTTTCAGCTCCAGCGCTCCGGTATAGATTGCCATGCCGACGACGGCGTCGACGCCGAGCGCGTCGAGCTCGTCGATCTCCGCCTGCGTCGTGACCCCGCCTGCCGCGATCAACGGGCGTCGTGTCGCGTCGCGGACGGCCCTGATGGCGCCGATGTCGGTCCCTTTCATGAGGCCTTCCTTGTCCACGTGCGTATAGAGAAATTCGCCGCAAAAGGGCTCGAGGGCGCGGACGGCGTCCGCCGCTGTCGTGCCAGTGGAGGTCTTCCAGCCGTGCGTGACGACACGTCCTGCCTTGCTGTCGACCGCTCCGATGACGCGATCCACGCCGACCGCATCGGCAAACCGCTGTGCGCTCGCGACGTCGGGATGTCCGTCCGCGAACAGCGCGGATCCCACGATGACTTTTCTGGCGCCGATGTCACATAGCTCCACGGCGCGCTCCGTCGTTCGGACGCCGCCGCCGACCTGGCAGGGGAGCCGGGCGCAGATGACGCGAACGAGGTGATCGTTTGAGCCCGATCCCATGGCCGCGTCGAGGTCGATGACGTTGACCCGCCGATAGCCCGAAAATCGCGCAATCCAATAGTCCAGGTCGGACGTTTCGATCGCGAGTTTGTCGCCCTGAATCAACTGGACGACTTTTCCGCCTTTGAGGTCGATTGCGGGAATCAGCATGTGTTAGAGACGCACCGGAATACCGCGTGCTCTGAGCATTTCCTTCAGATCGCGCACGGCGTGTTCCGAAAAGTGAAAGATCGACGCGGCAAGCGCTGCATCCGCGCACCCGTCCACGAAGACTTCTGGAAAGTGCTCCAGCGAGCCGGCGCCTCCCGAGGCGATAACCGGAATCGGCACCGCGCGTGAGACTGCCGCGGTCAGCTCGCAGTCAAATCCGCGCTTGGTCCCGTCGCGGTCGATCGACGTCAGCAGAATTTCTCCGGCGCCGCGGCTCAGCGGCCTCCGTCGCCCATTCCACCGCTTCGCGCTGGGTGCCCGCCTGGCCGCTTCTCACGTACACCAGCGCTTTTCCGTCGACCCATTTGGCATCGATCGCGACGATGGCTGCCTGGCTGCCGTACCGGGATGCGATGCGCGTAATGAGAGATGGCTCGCTGAGCGCCGCCGTGTTCAGGCTCACCTTTTCGGCTCCGGCGTCGATCGCCGCCGCCGCATCGTCTTCGGTTCTGATGCCGCCGCCGACGGTCAACGGAATGAAGATGCGCTTCGCGACGGCGGCGACGGTCGCCGCCAGCGCGCGCCGGCCTTCGAGCGTGGCGGTGACGTCGAGGATGACGACTTCGTCGATGCCTTCTTCGTTATACCGTGCGGCGAGCTCGGCCGGATCGCCGGCGTTCCGCAGGCCCTCGAAATTGACGCCCTTGACGACCTGGCCGTTCCGGACGTCGAGGCACGCGATGATCCGCTTAGATAACATTCAGAAAATTCTTCAGCACGCGAAGCCCCACATCGCCCGATTTTTCAGGATGAAATTGCACGCCGAAGACATGGCCGCGTTCGACCGCGCTCGAAAACGGCACGACGTGCGTCGTCATCGCGATCGTCTCGTCCACGACCGGCGCCGCATAGGAATGCGTGAAATACACCTGCGATCGGTCCGGCAGTCCCTCGAACAGGCGCGAGGCGCGCGGAAATTCGAGCTCATTCCATCCGACATGCGGAACCTTGAATGGCCAGGAGGCTTCGGAGCTGGCGGCATTGCCCGCTCATGAGCGACAACCCCTCGCATCCGGGCGATTCCGTGCTCCCTTCGAAGAGCCACTGCAGGCCCAGACAGATGCCGAGCAGCGGCCGTCCGCGTTCGACAACCCCGATGATCGCCTGCCGCCACTCGCCGTCCATGGACGCGGTGCGCTGGAAATTTCCGACGCCAGGCACGATCACCGCCTCTGCACGCTGCAGGTCGGCAGGGGAGTGCGGCGTCTCCACGTCGGCGTCAAGCGCCGCCAGGGCCTTGCGGACAGAGGTGAGATTTCCGGCGCCGTAGTCGATCAACGCAATCACAACAGCCCCTTCGTGCTGGGAAGCGTGCGCGCCAGCTGTTTGTCGCGCGAGCAGGCGACGCGCAGCGCGCGGCCGAACGCCTTGAAGACCGCTTCGACGTGATGATGGCTCGATCGCCCGTACAACACCTTCACGTGCACGTTTCCCCGGACGCCGATGCGCGAACCCTTCGAAGAAGTCATGGATCAGCTCGCTCTGCAGATCGCCGACGCGCTCGACATGCAGCGCCAGATCGACGACGGCATGCGGCCGTCCCCCGAGATCGATGGCCGCGACCGCGAGCGTCTCGTCCATCGGCATGATGAAATAGCCCGGCCCGGTTGATCCCGCGCCGGACGCCGAGCGCCTTCGACACCGCCTCGCCAAGAACGATGCCGAGGTCTTCGACGGTATGGTGCTGGTCGACGTCGAGATCGCCCGTGGCGCGGACTTCGAGATCGAATCCGCCATGCCTCGTCATCAGCTCGAGCATGTGATCGAGGAAGCGGATCCCGGTACGCACGTCGTAGCGGCCCTTACCCTCGATGCCAATCCGCACGCGAATCTGCGTCTCGCGCGTCTTCCGATCGATTACGGCACGGCGCACAATCCCTCCAGAACCTCCATGGCAATTTCAGTATGGCGGACGAGCCCGGCCGTGATGCGGATGCAGCCGCTGCAGCCGGGGTCGCGCGAGCGATCGCGGATCAATATGCCGTGCGCCGCGAAGGCTTCGACGATGTCGGCCGGCTCCCCCGAACGCTGCACGTTGATCAGCACGAAATTGCCGGCGCTCTTCCAGTAGGGAAGTCCGAGCCGGTCGCACGCTTTGTATAGCAGCTCGCGCGATTCATCGACCTGCGCTCTGTACCAGTCCAGATATTCTCGATCGCGCAGCGCCGCGCGCCACCCGGCGACGGCGAATACGCTGAGGCTGTAGGGGGGCACCACGCTCGCGCGCCGATCGAGCCTGCGCCGGATCTCCGATCAGGCAGCCCGCGCGCAGGCCGGCCAGCCCGTGCGCCTTTGCGAACGTGCGGCCGATGACGACATTCGGGTGTGCCCCGAGCTCCGGCAGAAACGTCTCGCCGCAGAAGTCGTAATACGCCTCGTCCAGGACGATGGTCACCGCTGGCGGCGCAGCGTCGGACGATTTCGCGAATGGCGTCGCGCGGGATCAGCTGCCCGGTCGGGTTGTTCGGATTCGTCAGAAAGATGATGCGCGTGCGGGCGGTGATGGCGTCGCAGATTTCCCGCGTCTGAAACGCGAAGTCGTCCTTCGGCGGAATCACGACGACGCGTGCCGCCCGCCGCTTTGACGAAAACGCTGTACATCTCGAACGCCGGCGCCGGAACGATCGCTTCCGGCACGCCGTCGCGCAGGCGTGCGGAATGCGGAGACCGTCAGCGCGAGCAGCCCCTCATCGAGGCCATTGGTGAGCACGAGCTGGGCTGTGCTGACGCCAAAATACTCGGCGCACTCGCGCGTGAGCGCCGAGTAGTCGGGGTAATACGCGACATCTTCGGCAGAGATCTGCCGGATCGCGTCGAGACGGCGCGCGAGCATCCGCCTGTGTTTTCGTTGAGGTGCAGCCGGATGCGCGCCAGCGCGATCGGACGGGCGTGAGTAGGTCACCTGTCACCTTGCGCGCCTCGACGAGCGCCTGGACTGCAGGCGAACTCGATTGACCGCGCGTGCGCGGTCAGCCCTTCCTGGCGCGCCAGCGTCGTGACCGTCGGCGCGAGATGTTCCAGCCCTTGCCGCGTCATCCGCTGAATTGTCGACAACGCGCACGAAATCCGACGTGTGCAGGCCTCCCCGGAACCGCGCCGCGCCGTTGGTCGGCAGCACATGGTTCGATCCGATCGCGTAGTCGCCGGCAACCTGTGCCGTGTACGGTCGCCAACGAAGATCGCCCCGGCAGCCGATACCGCAGCCGCGAACCGGTCATCGTCACACACGAGATGCTCCGCGGCGGCGAGGTTGGCCAGCGTCGCATCGCGTCTTCGCGATCGGCCGCGACGATGATGCCGCCGTGGCGCGCAAGAGACTCGCGGGCCGGGCCCGGTCGGCGGCGTCTGCCTGGCAACCGCGCGCGGCCACCTTGCGCGCGAGCGGGCGGTTCGTCGTGATGAGCATCGCGCGCGCCTGCGGGATCGTGTTCGGCCTGCGCGATGAGGTCGGCCGCGATCCACTCGGGGTTGCCTTTGTCGGAGACGATGACGATTTCGGTCGGTCCCGCGTAGAAGTCGATTGCGCAATCGGTTGCGACGAGGGCTTTGGCCGCGGCGACGTATCGGTTGCCCGGTCCCACGATCTTGTCGACGCGCGGCACCGTCTTCGTGCCGTACGCGAGTGCCGCAATCGCCTGGGCGCCGCCCATCCGGAACAGACGGGTGACGCCTGCTTCGCGCGCCGCCGCCATCACGACCGGCGCCGGCTTCGGGCAGGCGACAATGATCTCGCGCACGCCCGCCGCCCGCGCCGGGATCGCGGTCATCAGCAGCGAAGAGGGAAGCGGATAGCGTCCCCCGGGAACATAGCAGCCAACGCGGTCGAGCGGCGTGACACGCTGCTCCACGCTGACGCCTGGCGAGTGATGACCGTCCAGCGCCGGGGGCGCTGCCGGCGGGCGACTTTCTCGATGTTGCGCGCCGCCGCCGCGAGCGCCGCGCCGGACTTTCGGCGGCACACGGTCTGCCTGTTCTTCGATCTCATCCCGCGGGACTTCGAGTCGCCCGTCGAGCCCGATCGAAGCGGCGCGCGTATTCGAGCAGCGCAGCATCTCCGCGACGGCGTGCACCGCCGCGACGATCGACGCCACCGCCGCGGCGACCTGGCGGTCGCCGCCGCCCGACGTGTCCGAGCAGCCGTTCGACGGCACGTGTGTTCTTCGCGGGGAGGATTCATTGCACATCACACGACGATCTTGTTCAGCGGATATTCGACGATACCCTGCGCGCGCGCCGCCTTCAGCTTCGGAATCAGGTCGCGCACCGTCTTTTCTTCGATAATGGTGTTCGACGGCGACCCAGCCATCTTCGCTGAGCGGCGAAATGGTCGGACGCTGCAGGGCAGGCAGCAGCGCGAGGATCGCCTGCAGGTCGTCGACTGCGCACGTTGAGCATGAGGCCGACGCGCCCCTGCGCCTCGATTGCCGCTTTCAGCAGCAGAGAGATGTTCTCGATCTTCGTGCGCTTCCAGGAATCCGCCATCGCCGCTCCGTTGGCGATGAGCTGGGTGTTGCTTTCCATGACCGTGTCGAGAATGCGCAGCCGGTTGGCGCGCAGCGTCGATCCCGTTTCGGTCGCTTCGACGATGGCGTCGGCGAGCACCGGCGGCTTCACTTCGGTCGCGCCCCAGGAGAATTCGACGTTGCACGTTGACGCCGAGCCGATCGAAATACGCTTTGGTCACGCGCACGAGCTCGGTCGCGATCGTCGCGCCTTCGAGGTCCTGCGGCTTCTTGAACCGGGAGTCTTCCGGCGCCGCGAGCACCCAGCGCACTTTGCCGAAGCTCTGCTTCGAATAGATCAGATCGGCGACCGGCACGAGGGCGGCCGGCGTGGCGAGGCCGCTCTGGTGTTCCGCGATCCAGTCCTGACCGGTGAGGCCGCAGTCGAGCACGCCGTCCGCGACGTACCGCGCCATTTCCTGCGCGCGAATCAGCATGCATTCGATTTCCGGGATCGTCGATCGACGGAAAGTACGATCGCGAGCTCACGTAGATCGTGAAGCCCGCGCGCGCGAAGAGCTGCACGGTCGAGTCCTGCAGCGAGCCTTTCGGCAGGCCGAGCTTGAGCATAGGCCATGGGCTCTAAGTCTGCTCCAGGGCGCTGTGAAACAGGTCCGGGTCGCCCGTGTGGCACACGTTGCCGTCGCCGAGACGCTTCACTTTGAGCAGCACCGTGTCGTCGTCGCAGTCGACGAGAATCTGCTGGACAGCCAGCTTGTTGCCGGAGGTTTCGCCTTTCGTCCACAGCTTCTGGCGCGACCGGCTGTAGAAGGTGGCGAACCCGTTTCCTTCGTCTTGGCGAGCGCGGCATCGTTCATGAAACCGACCATCAGCACTTCGCCGCTCTCGGCGTCCTGTATGACCGCGGGCACGAGCCCGTCGAGCTTTGTGAAGTCCATCATTTAATCGTCGCGGGGCCCCACCCCCGCGACCTGTACCTCGCGACCGCCGGTCGCTCGGCGGTGATAGCAGCAATTCGCTGCTTAGTGTTACGCTCGTCAGAAATCGCCTGAAACAAAAAACCCCGCCGGATGGGGCAGGGCAGTCGGTGCTGCGATTGTCGGTTGATCGTCTCGACCTATCCGCAGCTCCGCCTGGCCCGTCGCCGATGGTGATGGTGGTAATGATGGTGCCGGTGCGCGGAGAGACGTCATGAGGCATTTAGCCTACTGCACGCGTCCAAGGTGTCAAACGGTGTCAAACTGTCGCGCATGAAAGCGATTCGAGTGCATCGAGTTCGGCGATCCGTCGGTGATGAAGCTGGAAGAGATTGCCGATCTGCCGGCGGGGCCGGGGCAGGTGGTCGTGAGCGTGAAAGCGGCCGGCGTCAATCCGGTCGACACCTACATCCGCAGCGGAAAGTACGCCTCGCTTCCGCCGCTGCCATACACGCCCGGGTCCGACGCGGCCGGAATCGTCGAGTCGGTCGGCAGCGACGTGCACGACTTCAGCGCCGGCGACCGCGTGTATATCAGCGGCACGGTCGATGGCCGCGCCTACGGCTCGTATGCGCAGACAGCGCTCTGCACGATCGATCAGGTTCATCACTCTGCCCGACGCACATGTCGTTCGCCGAAGGCGCCGGCATCGGCGTCCCTACGTCACCGCGTGGCGCGCGCTGTTCGACAAAGGGCGCGCGCGATCCCGGCGAGACCGTGCTGATTCATGGCGCGAGCGGCGCTGTCGGCGTCGCGGCCATGCAGATGGCGAGCGCAGCCGGGCATGCGGGTGTTCGGCACCGCGGGAGCCGATCGCGGCCGGCAGCTGGCGCGCGAGCAGGGCGCGCACGAAGTGTTCGATCACACCGCGCAGGGTTATGAGAAGGAGATTCTCGCGAAAACCGGCGGCCGCGGCGTCGATCTGGTCATCGAGATGCTCGCGAACGTCAACCTGGTCCGCGATCTCGAGCTGATCGCGAAGCGCGGGCCGCATCGCCATCGTCGGCAATCGTGGCGCGCTCGAGCTGAATCCGCGCGCGATCATGGGGAAGGACGCGACGGTGGTCGGGCTTCACGAACTGGAACGCGACGCCGGCCGAGCTCGCCATGGCCCATGCGGCGATCGTCGCGGGCATGGAGCGTCGCGGCTACAAGCCGCAGGTCGGCAAGGAAATGCCGCTCGCCGACGCGCCGCGCGCGCACGAAGACGTGTTGAAGCCGGGCGCGTACGGAAAGATTGTGCTGCGTGCCGTAGGCCGAGTCCGTGGACCCGGCATGTACTAAGATTTCGAGCATGTCCCTCTCGGTTCTGTCCATCGCGTTGCGGCGCTGCTGGTCGGCATCGCCGCCGGCGCGCTGGCCATCCGCGCGCTCAAGGCCGGACGCCGAGCG
The DNA here is from genome assembly GCA_963850295.1 of Vicinamibacterales bacterium. Classification (GTDB taxonomy): domain Bacteria; phylum Acidobacteriota; class Vicinamibacteria; order Vicinamibacterales; family JAMQPK01; genus JAMQPK01. The sequence continues at coordinate 359,465 of CAWKKU010000009.1, forward strand.
ACGAGACGCGTCCGTCGCGGTGCGCTCGCTCGATCAGCGGCTCGACGTCATTACCGCCGAGATGAACCGCACATTCGCGCAGGCGCTGCAGCAGGCCACGCAGGCGCTGACCGGCACGATCGGCACGGTGCGGGACGAGGCGCGCGCCGTGCGCGAAGAAACCCGCGCGGCGATTCAGCAGCAGTCGCTGCAGGTCGCCCAGACGCTCGGCGATCTCAAGGCGACCAACAGCCGCATTCTCGAGCAGAGCCGCAGCCTCGACGAGTTCCAGCGCATGCTGCAGTCGCCCAAGCTTCGCGGCGACTTCGGCGAGTTCACGCTCGAGCAGATGCTGCAGGGATCTGCTGCCGGCCGAGCACTACGAATGCCAGGCGCCGATCGGCAGCGGCCGGGTGGACGCGCTCATACGCACGCCGTACGGGTCGCTGTGCATCGATTGCAAGTTTCCGCTCGACAATTTCCGCCGCGCGCTGCAGGCGACCGAGCCGGCGGCGCGGGACGCGGCGATGAAGCTGTTCTATTCGCGACGTCAAGGCGCGAATCAAGGAAATTGCCGACCGATACGTGTCGCCGCCGGAGACGCTCGACATGGCGTTCATGTTCGTCCCTGCCGAGAACGTCTATTACGAAGTGATCGGGCGGCCGGAGCTGCTGGCATACGGCCGCCAGTGCCACGTCGTGCCGGTGTCGCCGAACACGATGTATGCCTACATCCAGGCGCTTGCCGTGGGCTTCCGCGGCATGAAGATCCAGGAGGAGGCCAAGCGCGTGCAGGAGATCCTCGCGCGGCTCGGCACGCGGTTCGACAAGTTCCAGGATCATTTCAACATGGTCGGGAAGCACCTCGACAACGCGAAGAGCCAGTTCGAGCGCGCGATGCGCGACGTCGAGCGGTTCGACGCGACGCTGCAGGGCGTGAAGATCGGGCGGCTCGAGGAGACGCAGCCGACGCTCGCGGAGATCGGACCGTCTCAAGCTCGACTCCTGACCCGTGCTGTATCTGGTTCATCACGGCGATGCGGTCGGCCCCGAGGTCGATCCGATGCGCCCGCTGTCCGATCGCGGCCGCGTCGAAGTCGACAGGCTCGCGCAGCAGGCGGCGGCGCGCGGCGCCAAGCCCGAGATCATCTGGCACAGCGGCAAGATGCGCGCGCGGCAGACGGCCGAGGCCTACTGGCGCTGCTGCAATCCGCTCGCGGCGTTCTCGGCGACGCGCGGGCTTCAGCCGACCGATCCCGACGAACTGGATCGTCGACGCCATCGCCGGCGAGGCGAAGGCGACATCCTGCTGGCCGGCCACTTTCCGCATCTGCCACGCTTGCTCGGCGCGCCTGCTATCGGCGATGCTGACGCGGCGACCGCGGACTTTCCGCTCAATGGAGTCGTGGCTGTGGAAGAAGTGGAAGGGAAGTGGATGGAGAGATGGAGGCTGAGAACCGAGATAACGTAGACGGAAGATTGCAGAAGGAAGACGGGATACCGCGTGATATTATTCGTCTATCAGTTCTGCCTATCGTTCTAGCCTATCTTTCGACCGTCACAGTCGCCGGTGAGCCCACGCGAACGGTGACCGTCGAGCCCGCTGGAAGCGTCGCAGCGTTCGGCTCGCTGGCGGCAACGGCCACGCCGCCGCCGGCCGCGCCGACTGTGCTGCCGATCACCGCGCCTTTCTTGCCGCCGAAAATCGCTCCGAGCACCGCGCCGCCAACCGCGCCGCCGCCGATTTTCGCGGCGCTCTCGCGTGCCGGTGATTCGCCTTCGCGATAAATCGTCTCGGTGTTGATCGGCAGCCGCGTCCCGTCGGCCAGCACGATCGTGTGGAAGCGGATGCCGAGCCGCGCCTGATCCTTCAACCGTCCGCCCTGCTCGACGAGCGTGATAGACCCTTCGGCCCGCGCGCCGGCCGGAATCGCAACCTGATCGCGGACTCTCACGTCGCGCGTGACTCGCGCGCGAACCGGTCTTCGACCTTCGCCCGCTCGCTGCTGACGGCGTTTTCGACCTGAAGTCCGATCGACGGAATCGGCCGGGATGACCAGTTCGTCGTAGGTCTTGCGCGGAGGCTCAGGCACGAGCGGCGCGCGTTCGACGGTCGTGTTTTCGAGCGGTTCAATCGCCGCGGCGACCGGCGGATTCACTGGCGCGCTGACCGGGCGGAGCCGCCGGCGCAGGAGACGTCGTATTACCGCCGTAGCTCGGCGTGCGAGCGCGTCCGGGGTGCCGGGCGCGGGCGCGCGGCCGCGCCGCGCGGCGCTCTCCGCGGCGCCGCACAGGCGCTGGCCGACGGGCTCCGGCACTGCGCCGGCGCCGGTTCAACCGCCACTGGCCGGAGCGTCGCGATCTGTTTTCGGTTTCGGTCACCGCGCCGCGGCCGTCGGGATGGCAAACGCCGGTGCCGGCTGCATCGACACCGCGTCGTTGTGCCGATTCGCGAGGTAGGCACCGCCGCCCGCTGCGACGATCGCCGACGATGGCCAGGGCTCCGAATGCCGCCCGATTGATATCCATGGGGATTACTCCTCGGCCCACTCTAACAGCAAGGCCCGTACCCAACCACCACCGTCGAAAAGGGCTTGTAAATAAGGGGCTTTGAGCGGTCCAGGCCGGCCGGACTGTCCCCCTTCGCGACGCTGATGTCCTTCGAAGGGAGCAGCTCGGCCTGCGTGAGATGATAAGGGGTTGAGGCTCGATCGTAAAACAATGCCAGATTGTGACGTCGCGGTCATCGGCGCAGGCGTCATCGGCGAGGCCGTTGCCTACGAACTCGTCTCCCGCGGCGCCTCGGTAACCCTGATCGATGCGCGCGGCGCCGGTCTCGGGTCCACACAGGCGGCAGCGGGAATGCTGGTGCCGTTTCTCGAGGGGTTCGGCGGCCCGCTCCTTCCGCTCGCCACGCGCAGCCTGGAGATGTACGACGCGTTCATCGAGCGCGTCACACGCGATTCAGGAGTCGGCGTGGGCTATCGGCGCGGACGGCTCGCTGCAGGTCGCGACCGTCCGATGAGCATGCCGACGAGTTGCGGCAGAATGCCGCCGGCTGCGCCGCCGGGCGTCGATTGCGAGCTGCTCGACGCGCGGCGGTTCGCGAGGCGGAGCCGCTGCTGTCGGAGGACGTCTCGTGCGCGTGCTCGTCACATCGCACGGATTCGTCGTCGCCTCCGATCTGTCCGGGGCGCTGTCGGCGGCGGCGATCAAGCGCGGCGCGCGCGTCCGCGTTCCCGCGCGCGTGCGGCGGATTGACAGCCGCAGACGGCGATGTCAAAATCGCTCTGGAGCATGACGATCCGTGACGGCCCGCCAGGTCGTCTTGCGGCAGGAAGCTGGTCGGGGCAAATCGCCATCGACGGCGTGCCGCCGCTGCCGGTGAGACCGGTTCGCGGGCAGCTTCTGCAACTGGCGTGGGACGGGCCGCCGCTCAAGCGCATCGTCTGGGGATCGCGATGCTATCTGGTGCCCGTCGACGCCGGGCACCATCCTGGTCGGCGCGACGGTTGAAGACGTCGGCTTCGACGAGCGGACCACCGCGTCCGGGGTGCGCGAGCTTGCTCGATGCCGCGTGCGATCTCGTGCCCCGCGCTGTGTCATGCGACATTTGTCGGAGCCCGCGCCGGGCTGCGCCCGGCACCGGACGAGATGCCGATCATCGGGAGATCGACGAAGATGCCTGGCGTGGTGTACGCGACCGGGCACTATCGCAACGGCGTGCTGCTCGCGCCGCTGACCGCGCGCGCCGTTGCCGATCTGGTCCTCGACAATCGTGAAGATCCGCTGCTGGCGCGGCGCTCGCCGCAGCGGTTCGGGGAGTACTGAGATGGTCGATATTGTCTGAGCAGGAAGTCGAGAAGCCAGCTGAAGAACTCAAGGAGTGGACGCTCGAAGGCCGCGCAATCAGAAAGCAGTACACGTTCAATGATTTTCCCGCGGCGGTCGCATTCGTCAACCGCCTCGTGCCGGAGGCCGAGGCGGCCGATCATCACCCGGACATCATGATCAACTACCGCCGTGTGACGCTGCTGTACAGCACCCACAGCGAAGGCGGCCTCACGCAGAAAGATTTCGACGGCGCCGCGATGGCCGATCGCAAAGCAGCTGCAGATAGATGGACTTAAAGAAGAACTACAGCTCGCGTGAGGTGGCCTCCATCACCGGGCTGAGCGCCCGGCAGCTTCAATGGTGGGATTCCCGCAAGCTGCTGAAACCGTCGGTTGCGACGCACCGCACCGAAGCCGGCGGCTTCACCGAGCGGCGCTATTCGCCGGTCGATCTGTTCGAACTGGCGGTCCTTGCCGAGCTGCGCCGCAGCGGCTTGTCGGTTGGCAAGATGCGGCTGCTGCTCGAAACGCTGCGCCGCAGATTCGGCGTCAGGCTGTTCGATGCCATCGGCGGAGGCGGAGCGATCACGCTGTTGACCGACGGCAAGGAGATTTACGCGCGTACCGAAACCGGCCAGTTTTTCAATCTGCTGCGCGCGCCGAGCCAGCCGCTGCTGGTGGTCGGCAACGAAGACACGTTGAAGGAACTGAAGTTGCGGATCCGCGCGAAAGGGCGCCGAAGAAAAAAGCCGGTCGAAGCTGGAAAAGTCCGGCTGAAGCGCTACGATCGGAAAGATCTTCTCGAGATCTTCTGCCGGCCGGGCGATGACGTGCACGCCGATGAGCTCACCGACACGTCGCGCCGCGGCCGCGCCGGCGTCGGTCGCCGCCTTCACGGAGGCAACATCGCCCCGCACGATCGCCGTCACCAGGCCGGCGTCGACTTTCTGCCAGCCGACGAAGACGACATTGGCGGCCTTGACCATCGCGTCGGTCGCCTCGACCATTCCGACGAAGCCCCGCGTCTCGATCATGCCGAGCGCTTCGCCGAGCTCGGGGCTTGGGTGATGCGCTGGTTCTTCGGCGCTCCACAGCCATGGGCGGCAATGCTACCACGCTACTGCGCGGCATTTCCAGATTCAGGTTCAGCGTCTGGCCTTCGGCGAGCGAGAAGCTGCGGGCCTGCGCTCGCAACTGGCCGAGCAGTCCGGCGTCGTGCTGCATGCCGTTTTCGAGCGCAGGCAGCACGGCGGCGAAATATCGCCCGGGCGGCAGCCCTTGATGCTGAACGCGCCGTTCTGATTCGGCCTCGCCGTCGCGACGTGACGAGAGTGCGCGCCCCAGAGCTGGATCCTCGGCAAACACGACCAGCACGTAGTCCGTCAGCGGCTGTCCACGCGAGTCGCGCACCATGCCGGTGAGTTCGGTGATGCTGATCGGTCAGGGTGATGACCGCGCCGGTCACGTTGCGAGCCCGGCTTGAAGTCGAACGGAGCGTCCGTGATGTCGACGCCGTCGACGGAGACGCTCGTGAGCGCCCAGCCCGCCGGAACCCCTGCAACGCGGAACATCAGCGGGCCGACCAGCCCCGAAGCTCGAAGGTCCCGTCCGTCCGGACGCGGCCGCCGCCGGGAGCGCGGCCGGTCATAGCGCGCAAAACTGGGCGCCGGCTACGCCGGCCGCGTCAACTGCAGCATTGCGCGCGGCGACATTGCCCTTCATAAACCACCCGGCCGGACAAGCTCACTCCCGGCGTGGTGACGACGGCGAAATCGTCGATGTCACCCGCGACGCTCAGCGGTACCGACGCGAACTCGAGGCCGGCGCATCCGCTCTCCAGCGCGCCTGGCCGCATGGCGCGCTGCTGCACGTCGAGGACGTAGTCTCCCAGGCGGCACGCTGGTCAGCCGGAATGTGCCGTCCGCGGCCGATTGGTTGCGGACGGCGCCGCCGAGAAGATTCGCCGGCGAGCACGATCCGCTCATGGGAGGGCGCAGCGGACCAGGATGGCGCCCGCCAGCGGCCGGCCATCCGAGGCCATCGCGATACCGGTGATGCGCGAACAGGCGGGAACGAGCGAAAACGCCATCGAGTCAGTTCCTGCCCGAGGGCCACCGTGACCGCCTGAGCCTGGGCGACGTCGGCGACGCCTGGAAAGTAGGTGCCCGGATAGCCAGTCTTCCCGTCGGCGTCGCGCATGACCGCGGGGCCTTCGCGGAGCGACGCGCGCACCACGTATTCGCCGGGCATGAGGCCGAAGAGGCGGAACTCGCCCAGATCGTCGGTCGTACCGGCCGCCCCACGGACACCAGTCGACGCTCGCCTCTGCAACTGGTGCCGCATCGCCTGCACTTGCGCATCGGTGACGGCGTCGCCCTGTTCGTCCGTAATGCGGCCGCCGACGACGCTGCCGCGAGGAAGAACTGAAGTCGAGCCGCTCCAGCGAGCTTGCCATCGGAGAGGTAGATCGGCTCGCCCGCTTCGAACGGCCGCGCCTGTCCGTACTCCAAACTGACGTATCCAGCCTTGCTGACATAGAGGCGATATCTCGCCGCCGGCAGGCGGGCGCCAATCTCGAATCGGCCGTCGTTGTCTGTCGTCGTTGACGCGGTTCACGCGGGCGTCCTGCGAATTCAGACGGATTTGTGCCCGTCGTATTGGCGTGCCGGCCTCGGTCGAAAGGACGCGCCCCGGGATCCGGGCCGTCCCGGTCGGAGCCGGCGCATTGTCTCGTGGCGGCGCTCCGAGACGGCCTCGCCCTCCCGGAAAATGGCGGCTGACCACCGAGAGGCCCCGGTCCGGGTTGCTGGCCATGGCCAACGGCGCTCAGGCACAACACGGCCACGAGCAACAGTAGAAATCGGAAGAACATATCTCTATACGGTATCAGTACGCTGTGCCCTGTACGTAGTGTCCGGCTTCAGCCTGGCTGCCATTCAACGGATCCCCCCGCCGCCAACGCGAAAGCCGGATCGACCCGCGCATGGTGAGGCAGATGATTCCGTACGTAGTGTCCGGCTTAAGCCGGACCGGCTCGCGCTCGTTGCGACACCTCTCATTGCAGCAATTGCAGGTCGAGCGTGAGCGTCTGCCCCTCCCTGAGGCTGAAACGTTTTCCGATGGCTCGACGCGCTTGCGAAACGCCGGATCCCACTCATCGCCGCTTTCGAGCGCCGGCACGGCGATCGCAAGGTAATCGCCGGGCGGAAGCGCTCGCGATTGGTATCGCCCTTCCTGATCCGGACGAACGACGCGCGTAAAGCGCTGAGGCATGACACCTTCTCTAAGCCGATCCGGAAGAATCGCGACGACGTAATCTTTCACAGAATCATCGGAAGCCGTTGGCTCACGGTTCCGGAAAGTAATGTCGTCTTGTCGCTCATAACGATCTCGAGACCGGTGATATCACCGACGGTTGAGAGATCGACCGGAACATCCGTCACATCAATTCCGTTTAAAGTCACGGATTTGAGGCTCCACGGAATACTGCCGTCCGCCGCTGCTGGCCAAGACCGACGCGAAACAAGACGCGGCCGGCGAGCCCACGCAACTGAAAGCGGCCGGCCGAATCCACGGCACCGTCATCCGGGCCGAACCTGAACGGCGTGCGAGGATCCGCTGGCTGCGCCCTTACGCGGTCAGGTCTGTTCTGGGTCGAGTACTTTTATAAATGACGCGTCCGGCGACGGTCGCCACCTCTCGCCATCGTAACGACCAAATCGGAAATGTCGCGCCCGGCAACGTTGACCGCAAGCTATCCGATCTCGAAGGACTCGGCCGCGATTGGCCGAATATTGCCGGGACGCGCTTCGACGATGTAGTCACCGGGCGGCACGTTAGGAATGGTGAACCCGCCATCAGATCCCGTTGGCGGCTGTCCGCGGTAAAAGCCACTGAATCCGTCCCGCGCCCGCAAAGTGACACGCGCTCCCGCTGCAGGGGCACCAGAAGAGTTGCGAATGGTCCCGCTCAGCTTTGCCAGGCGGACAGACGCCAGAGGGAACACGGCGGTTACGACTTCGGCGACGCCGACCGTTATCGTTTGTGCATCATCGGCGCTCAATGTTCCCGGATAGTAGATCGTTGCGTACCCATCGTTGTCGCCCGATGAAGGTCCTGGCGGGAGGAGTCGCCACCTGGTGTGCTGATGAACCCCCCTTCGTCGGGATCCGCGCTCACCACGTATGTACCCGGCATCAGGCCGAACATCCGGAACTCGCCGAGATCGTTCGTGACGATGTTGAACATGCCGCCGGGATTGAACGGATTGAGCTGCCGTTCTCCGGTCGGCAAATACCGATAGCGTAACGCCGTCAATCCGCACTCCCGCCATCGGTTCGCCGAGCTCATCGGTGATACGGCCGGCGATGACACTGCCGCGCGGAAGGGCGAAATCGATCCGATCCATCACCTGCGCGTCGCCGAGCTCGAGCGGGCGCCCGGCTCGAACGGCCGTTGCTGGCCGAACTGGAGCGTGACGTATCCGTTTCGCGACACGAGCATGGTGTAGCGGCCCGGCAGGCAGATCGGAGAATTCGTAGCGGCCGTCAGCATCGGTTGTTGCTGTGTGATTACGCGAATTTCAATCGCGATGAGACGTACTTGCGCGCGCCGCAATGGGGTGCCGTTGTCGGCTGCGACGACCCGGCCGCGGATTCTGCCGTGCCGGTTGCCGCTGTGGGATTGTCGCGTGCGGGTGTTTGAGGGCGAGGCGGACCCGGCATTGCGCCGCCTGCGGCGCCGCCGGAACCTGCGGAGGAGGGGTCTGTGCCGCGGTAACGGCTGTGAGAAGGATTCCGACCGCAAGAGCACCAGAGTTCGCACTCTCACACGGACCTCCTGTCGAGGCAAGTTAGACGCCGCGAATCCGAACTCGGCTTTGTTCGCGCATGAATTGTTGCACGTAGTAGGGCCCGCCGGTTCCGCGGCCTGTCGATCCGCTGGCTTTCCATCCCCCGAACGGATTGACGCCGGGCCATGCGCCAGTCGTCGCGCCGGCGCGGCGATTGGCGTAGGTGACGCCCGCCTGGATGCGCTCGAAGAACGTTCGCAGGTCGTCTTCGTTCTCCGAGTAGATGCCGGCGGTCAGTCCGTACTCGGTGCGGTTGGCCAGTTGCGAGCGCTTCGTCGAGCGTCATCACGTCGGCAATCACCGTGATGGGCACGAACAGCTCTTCGGAAAAGAGCGGATGTCCGGGCGGAAGTCCGTCGATGATCGTCGGCTCGACGAAATATCCGCGATCGAAAGGCGGCTCGGTAATCCGTTTTCCGCCGATCAAGAATTTTCCCGCCGTCCTTCTTCGCGCGCTCGATCGCGGACAGGTAGGTCGTGACAGCTGCTTCGTTGATGACCGGTCCCATCCAGACGTCGCGCTCAAGGGGATTGCCGATCTTGATGCGCGCGGTTTTCTCCCAGGAGCATCGACGAACGCGTCCCGCACGTCCTTCTGGATGTAGACGCGCGAGCACGCGGAGCATTTCTGCCCCTGCGCGCCGAAAGCCGAACGCATGACGCCGTCGGTCGCTTTGTCGAGATCGGCGTCGCGCATGACGATCGCCGGGTTCTTGCCGCCCATCTCGATGATCAGCGGCCGCGGCACCGGGCGCGCGGCGTTGTCGCGCATCAGCTTCAGCCCGACCTCTTTCGATCCGGTGAAGACGATCCCGTCGATGCCTTCGTTGTCGATGAGCTCCTGGCCGACAGTCGAACCCGGGCCCGGTGACGAAATTGAAGACGCCCGGCGGCAGGCCCGCTTCAATCACCATCTCAGCTGAGCCTCGCGCCCATGAACGGCGTATCGCTCGCCGGCTTGAAGACCACGGTGTTGCCGGCCGCCAGCGCGCCGCCGGCCGGTCCCGCTGCGAGCGCAAGCGGAAAATTGAAAGGCGAGATGACCGCCCACACGCCATACGGCCGCAGCACGCTGACGTTGTCTTCGCCCGGGCCCGAGCGATCCCATCTTCTCGACGAAACCGTCGTGCTGCTCGATCTGATCGCAGTAGTAGGAGATGAGATCGGCCGCTTCTTCGACGTCGCCGACGCATTCGAGCCGGTTTTTGCCGACCTCGTATCCCATCAGCGCCGACAGCTCGTAACGATGATTGCGGATGGCGTCGGCGATTCTTCGCACGTACGCCAGCCGCTGCTGCCACGGCAGCGCGGCCCATGCCGGATATGCGGCGCGCGCCGCGGCGACCGCGGCCCGCACGTGCTCCCGCGTGCCCTGCTGAAAACGCCCGAGCAGAATGCTGGTGTCGATCGGGCTGCGATCCTCGAACTGCGCGTCGGCTTTGACGAGCTCGCCGTTGATGTAGAGCAAATGCTCGCGGCCGAACGTCTGCGGGGCGTTGGCGATGGCTTCGTCGAGTGCGCGATGAAGATCGTCGAGCGTGTCGCCGCCAAGCGTTGCGTACGTGATCTTGGTCGCCATGGATCCAGTAGCGTAGTGTCCGGCTTTAGCCGGACCTTGGCAAGGACTGTGCTAATCGTTGGAACTTGCGGCTGCCGGGCGCTGGTAGACGATTTTGCCGTCGAAGATCGTGACCGTGACGACGGTCTCCCGAAGCGCATCGGGGTCTGACTCGAAGATGTCGTTGGACAGAATGACGATGTCCGCGAGCATGCCGCGCGCCAGCGTGCCTTTGCGCTGCTCGTCGTACGAGGCATACGCCGCATGGCTCGTGTAGGCGTCGATCGCGTTGCGAAGCTCGCCCGGGGCGCAACGGCGTCGTCGATAGCCTCCCGCGGATCGAGCGAGCGCGGCCGGCCAGTTGCTGCCCGACAGAATCCGCGCCTCGCCGTTTGTCAGCAGGCTCTCGTCGAGCCGGTGGCGCCGGTCGCGGCGGTGGCCGGATTTGCGGTGACCGCACGTTCGAAGGCGTCGACGGCGGCGTGAACGTCGGCGCCGTTCAGCGTGCGCACCATGACGTCCAGTCGTGCTTGTCGAGAAGCGCACCGTCGCGCTCGAGCTGTGCTGCCGTCGCACGGGCACATCACCATGACGCCGCCCACCTTCAACGCGGGGTCGTCGGGAAATTCGTCGCGAAGCTTGTTCAGCTCGAGCACGTCGGTTTCGGCACCGCCGGCGACACGGCGATCGACGCGTAGACGCGGACGGTGAGGTCGCCCTGCTCTCGAATTTCGTCGAGCAGCTCGAGCTCCTCGTCGGTCGCGCTCACCGACTGGAGGCTCGTGATGCCCAGCTTGTGCGCTTCCGCGATCGCGGCGCGAAGCGCGGCCAGTCTTTTCTGCCCGCGTCGGTGAGGGCACCACGCGCGTGACGAGGTCGACAGCATCGTCCTTCAGACGCCCGTGGGCTCGCCCGTGCGGCGATCCTTCACAACGATCCCCGCACCGGGATTTCGCGTCTTACGATTGATGCCGGCGAGCTCGAGCGCTTTCGAGTTGGCCCAGGCGAGGGTCCGTCTTCGCTCGTGACGAGCACCGGCCGGTCTTGCACGGCCTCGTCGAGAATCTTGCGCGCGGGCACGTTGGCAGACGCCGAGGATATCGGCGTCGCCGTTCGCGGCCGAGCAGCCACGGGCGCCGCAGGTTTGTCTTCGGCGTAGTGCCGGAGCTCGGTGCCGATGTCGTCGATCGTGTCGACGGGCGAGAGATTCAGATGCTCGAGCGCGAGGGCGCCGGCCATGAGCTGCACGTGGCTGTCGTTCAAGCCCGGGCAGGACCGTCGGCGCCATGCGCATCCAGGACAACCGTTTGCGCGCGGCGGAGCCGTTTGACTTCGCGATTGGAGCCGACGCGAAGGATTTGGTTGCCGCGCACGGCCACGGCTTCCTGCAGCTCGGCGCCGCCGCCGGGGTAGACCTTGCCGTTGACGATGATCAGGTCGACCGGGCCGCTGGCATCGTCGCGCTGCGCGCCGACGATGAGGCCGGCGATGAAGGTCGCGCCGACGATGACGATGACTAAAATGGTCGTGAGGCGCGTCGCCATTTTTGCGGATTATAGCGTAGCATCTACGGCGCTTTTCGAGGAGGCAAAGATGAACGTGCTGGTCAGTACGGATTGGGTCAAGGAGCATCTGACGGATCCCTCGGTCCGCGTCGCCGAGGTCGATGTCGACACCGCGGCGTACGACCAGGGTCACGTGCCCGGCGCGGTCGGCTGGAACTGGACGACGCAGCTCTGCGATACGCTGGTGCGCGACGTCATTCCGAAGGACAAGCTCGAGGAACTGCTCGGCACCTCGGGCATCGACAACGACACGACCGTCATCCTCTACGGCGACAACAACAACTGGTTTGCCGCCTGGGCGTTCTGGCAGCTGAAGCTGTACGGGCACAAGGATGTCCGGATCATGGACGGCGGCCGCAAGAAATGGCTGGCCGAAGGCAAGGACCTGAGCACCGACGCCGCCGAGTGCATCCGAAGAAAACCTACAAAGCCAAAGAGCCGGACAACTCGCTGCGCGCGTTTCTGCCCGAAGTGCAGGAGGCCGTCGAAGAAGAAGAGCGCCGCGCTCGTCGACGTGCGGAGCCCGGCGGAGTTCACCGGCGAGATTCTCGCGCCTCCTGGGCTGCCGGAGACATGCCAGCGCGGCGGGCACATTCCCGGCGCGAAGAGCATGCCCTGGGCGAAGCTGGCCAACGACGACGGCACGTTCAAGAGCCCGGCAGAGATCAAGGCGCTCTATGACGGCGTCGGCGTCACAGGCGACAAGCCGATCATCGCGTATTGCCGGATCGGCGAGCGGTCGAGCCACAGCTGGTTCGCGATGAAGTACCTGCTCGGATACAAGGACGTGAAGAACTACGACGGCTCGTGGACGGAGTGGGGCAACCTCGTCGGCGCGCCCGTCGAAAAACCGTAACCGAAGCACTGCAGTACGTAGTGTCCGGCTTTAGCCGGACCGCAAACTTATGAAAGCCGAAGACTACACGGAACGCAAAGAAGAGATCGACGGCTGGCCGGTGCACATCGTCACCTACCGGATCGGCGACACGTACTACTGCACGATCGACAACGTCGATCCCGGCGCGCGCTTTGCGCGCGCCGAGGGTCCGACGCGCGAAGAGGTCGAGCGCGTGGCGCTCGAAAAGGCGCAGCGATATCTTAAGCAGACCCGGAAATTTCCCACGCCCACCTAGCAGCTTCGCTCGAAATTCATCGAGCGCCGCGATGCGGTCGCTCTGATCGACGAGCGGAAAGGTGCCAGCACATGTTCGAACTCGCGCTCACTCAGGCCGTAGCATCGGGCTGCCAGCGCCTGCAGGCGGGCATACGCGCCGCCGGAATACTCGCGGCGCAGGCGATGCGACAACTCCACGATCTCTTCGAAAACGGCGGAATCGTGCCGAGGTCTCGGCACACGCAGCGCTTCCACGGTTGTCGAGCCCAGATGCGTCGTCATGATCTGGCGCACGAGGTAATTCGCCACGAAGCTGTTCAGCATGGCGCAGAGAAATGCCTGGTCGTCGCCGGGCAGCGGCGTTTTCAGACAGAACAACGAATGGGTCGTGACGACGCGCGCCGGCAGGATGGCCGCAATCAACGAGAGCCGATTGGTCGAGCTTGCGACGTCGCGATAGGCGAGCCGCGGGCGCAAGTATGTCTGACGCTGCATCGAGCCGGCCGCCCGCCCGGCGGTCCGAGATCCTGAGCGTCGAGCGCTCCGGGTGCGCGCGAAACGGTTCGATATGTTTGCCCTCGAGGACAGGCATACCGCTCCTGCCCGTGTGGAAGTGCGCGCGGTCGTCGGTGGCGTTCAACTCGCGCCCGAACCGGACACCCCAGCCACCGCTGTCGTCGAGGCGCGGAACGCTGTGCACGATGCGTGTCGAGAATCCGCAGGTCGATCTCCGCGCGCAGCTCCGGTATCGCCAGCTTGTCGCCTGCGAGCGCCGCGAGAAATGCGGGCGTCACTGAGATTGGATGCGACGGGCCGTGTCGCTCGATCGCCGGCATCGGGGACGGTTTCGAGCTCGCCCGGGTCGTCGATCCCGAACCGGCACGCGATGCGGCTCGTCGGTGGTCCGCCCGTGGAGATGCAGACGAGGAATCGAACGCTTCGATGGATGGGGAATATCGCCCGCCGGTTGTCGAAGCCGGTGATCGTCTCGACTGCCGGTACGGCTGAGCAACGTGCGCCTCAGCGGTGCGGCGCCGTGATCCGTCGCGAATCCGGAAGGCAGCACGAGACCGATGCGTCCGCCGCGCTTCGCCAGCGTCAGCGCGCGCTCGACGAACAGCTGGTACCGGTTGATGTGGCCGGCCGATTGATGTCGGTAGATGCCGGAGGCTCGAAAGAACGTGCGCTCTGGGCCGCCGGCCCGCAGCATGTCCCACGGCGGATTGCCAAGCACGGCATCGAAGCCGGCGTTGGGGAGGGCTGTCGCCGGCCGCGTCGAAATACGCTTCCGGAAACTCGAACGTCCAATGAAAAAAGCGGCGTTGACGCGCAATCTCGGCCGCCTCCTCGAGCAGCCGCGCCGATACCGTCTCGGAGAGCGCTGACGTTCCCGTTCGAATTTTGTCGGCCAGCGAGGCGAACACGGCAGGCTCGGGGCGCTGCTCGCGGTCGGGCCACATCCAGCAGGCGCACCACAAATCGGCGATGGATTTCCAGCTGCTCGTCCGCGCGTAACCGTTCCAGCCGCTTCTCCTTCGCACGCACGACGTCGGCCGTGTCATCGTCTGTTTCCGCCATCCATCGGCGCTCGGCCACCGCGTGAGCGAGCGAGGGCTCGAGATCCGCGTCGGAATAGAGCGGCAGCTCGCGAGCGAGCGCGCTCTCGCCGCGCGCGCGCCCGGCGGCTGGCGCATGAGATCGGCCGGAGAAGCCCCCAGCAGGCTATCGCCGGTCACGAGATGGTGATCGAGAAAGGTCAGCGGTTTGCCCGCCGATAACGTCGCGAGCCACAGCGAGAGCCGCGCGAGCTGCACCGCCGTCGGATTCAGATCGACGCCGAACAGACACCGCTGCGCGATCTGCCGCCTGAAGAGCGCGCGATCCTCTTCGCGCACATCCGACGCCTGCGCGCTGCCTTCGCGGATCAGCGCGCGTTCGTATGCGCGCGCGAGATAACGGCATGCCGACACCAGAAAGGCGCCGCTTCCCATCGCTGGATCGACAACGCGGAGCCCCATGATGCCCTCGGCGGTGGCATCTTCGACGAGCGGATGCAGCGTGCGACGCACGACGTAGTCGGTGATCGATTGCGGCGTGTAGAACGAGCCGGTCGATTTGCGGGCGTCGCCGCCGCGCCGAAGCAGGACACCGTTTGGCGGCTCGGCGAAGACGGGTTCGTAGTCGAGGATGCTTTCATAGACGGCACCGAGCTGCTCGACGCCGAGGTCGCGGTAATCGATGCGCGTACGCTGTTTGCGCTCGCGCGTCGCCGACAAGGCGGCAACCGCTTTCGCCGCGAGCTCGTCATCGACGGCGCACGTTTCGGCAAGGGGAGACCTGGCCGGCGAAAACAGGCGGCCGTTGAACGGCGGCACGAACAGCGTTCCAGCCCGGCATCCCTGGTTTGCCAGGCGGGCAATCGCCTGAAGCGCTTCCCACACGCCGCGCGACTCGCCCGGCCGTTCGACACGTTCGCGCAGGGACTCGATGGTGTAGCTGTCTCTGTAAACAGGATGCCAGCTCGGGACGAGGCCGCGTGATTCCGCGAACATCAGGAAAAGCACGCGATACACGACCGTGAGCGATTCGTCGAACAACTGGGACAGATCGCGGCGCTCGCATTGGTGGAGCCCGCTCAGCAGATGCTGAACCGCTTCGACTACCCCGTGCCTGAGAGAGCGGCTGACCGCTTCGCCGTGCCGCGCTGATGACCGCACCAGTTCAGCGATCAGAGGAATCGCCTGGCCGCGAGCCGCGAATGATTCCGCGCGCAAGAGGGCCCACAGAATATTGAAGGTTCCGATGTGGGCCGCGGCGTGTTTCAAGTCGAACTGCACATACGCTCGCGAGTACGTCCTCTTGCCGTCGACGAGCCGGAGCTGCCGGCCGTTAGTGCACAGAATCCACGGAACATCGCGGACAATCGCGTGTCGTACGGCGTCCCGCCACAGATTGTCCAGAGATTCATCCCACGTCGTCGCAAGCAACTCGACGCGAACGCCTGCGGCTGTCAGGCCCGCGCAGCGTGCGTTGCGTAAGCTGTGGCTGTCTGCCGTGACGGTAAAGCCGAGCTGTTCCGCCAGCGGCACCGCAGCCACGTCCCAGATCGCCCGAATGCTCGACGCCGGGCCGAGCTGCGCCGAAGCCGCCATCCACCAGCGTGCAAACCTGCTGAACGCGATGCGCGCTGTCGCTTCGCCCAGGCGGCCAGCGAATTCGTCGCGCAATACCCTTTCGGCGAAGTGATGAGATACGAGCGATCCACTCAGCCCGATCAGCATGTGAGCAGGAGCAACTCGATTTCCGGGATTTGGCGCGACCAGCACCGCTGTATCGCGTTCGAGTCGAGCGGCGTCACTCGGGTCGTGCACGCGAATCGTGCTGATGTCGAACCGTTTTCCGGCGCTGGTCGAGTGCGCGGCTCTCGAACAGTCCGCCCTGAACGAGAGGCGCGGCTGTGGGCAGTGCTCGCCTGTCGAATCGCGCGCTCGCGCGCGGCGGCGCGTTGAATCGCCGCCGAAGATGCTCTGGCGATCGCGCCGGCGCGTTCGCCTGCGTGGCGCATCGCTTCGTGGATGAGCGTTTCGCCCACGGTGCTCATCAGGTGCTCCGCGATGCGTCTGACGTCTCGCCGAGTGAGCTTTTGCGGGATGTCCACGAGCCGCAGTCGCACCGGCAGCAGCGTGTCTTCGACGAGGCGGCCGGTTGACGTCGTGAAGCGGGTGCGCACGAATGCGATGAGCGACGCACCGTTGAAGACCGCAGACCGCCGCAGGACGGTGATCGGCACGACGCCAGCGAATCGGGTTATTGGAGCCGGGGCGCGTCGCGCCGCTTCGATGCGGCATGCCTCCAGGCGAGCCTGTCCGGACAGATCGACCGTGCTGGTGCTGGTCTCCAGCGGAACCGGTCGCACAGGTGGCTCCACTCCATGGATGACAGCAGGCGGCGACTTCTATCTCGCTCGCGCGGATGCATTCGAGCCGCCTGGTGAGGTTTGCGAGCACCGTGCCCTCCGCCGTGCCGCGGGCGAACAGGTTGATGGCGTGCACCGTGCGCCTCTGGCCGATCCGATCGACGCGGCCGATGCGCTGCTCGAGCCGCATGGGATTCCACGGCAATTCGAGATTGATGACGAGCCGGCAGCTGGTGTGAAGATTCAGTCCCTCCGATCCCGCGTCGGTCGCGATCAGCAGATCCGACCTGCCCCCGCGGAAGGCCTCGACCGCGGCCCGGCGTTCGTCCGGTGACTGCCCGCCATGGAGGACGCTGATGTTTCTCATGCCGCCGACACACGCCGGCAACAACGTCGAGCGTGTCGCGGTACTCCGTGAAGACGATCGCGGGTTCGCGAACGCGCCGCAGAAGGCGGACAAGCGCGTGCAGTTTTCTTTCGTTCCGCTGCGCTCGACAGGCGCTGACCAACAGCATCTCCAGCACTGCGCGCTCCTCTTCGGGCCGATCGAACGCCGCGACGGTGGGGACGAGCGGCTCGTCTGAGCCATCGAGCTCCGGAAACGGCAGCACGGACTGCGACTCGATGCTGCTGGTGCCCGATTGCAGGCCGCTCAGCCGGCGCTCGAGCGATTTGACCAGCGAGGCGGCACTCGACAGGGCACGCTTCGTGAGCACCATTGCGACGAGCTGCAGGTCGTTTCGCCGCGAATCGTCTGTCGTCGTCCAGAGGCGTTCCGCGTACTCTGCCAGCAGCCGGTGCATCTCGATCGCGTCGCTCGTAAGAGCCACCGGCAGCAGGTGGGCGCGCCTCGTTCGAGGAATGCCGGCTTGCTCGCGGGTCCGGCGAAACAGAAGCATGCCGATCGGAGGGGCCGCTCTCACCGAGAGCGCAGAGCTCGCGAAAAGCGCGTTCGTCGCCGGCGTGCGGCGTGGCCGACAGAAGGAAGACGTAGCGCGCACGGCTGGCAACGGCTGCGGCGGCTTCGTATCGGCGCGATGCAACGGTGGCGTGATGGGCTTCGTCGAGGATGAAGGCATCCCAGACAACATCATCGATGCCGCGAAGCACCTCCGGCTGCTTCAGAAAATCGATTGACGTGATGACAACCGGTTCCACCGACCAGGGATTGACATCGAGAGGCAGGGAATCTACCGAGTGCGGCTATCGCAGCGGCGTCGATCACTCGCGCGCGGATGCCGAAGCGCTCCCGCAGCTCATCGGCCCATTGGCGCCGTATTCCCGACGGAACGGCGATGATGGCGTGTGCGCACCAGCCGCGTTGCTGCAGCTCGGCCAGCATGAGACCCGCCTGGATGGTCTTGCCGAGCCCCACTTCATCAGCCAGCAGGAATCGAGACGCATGACCGCCGATCAGCGCAAGCGCGGGCTCGAGTTGAAACGGCAACAGGTCTATCGCGGCATGTTGTGCCGCATGGAGCGCTCCTGCCGCGCGAAGCGTCGACAGATGCGTGCGAAAGCGGTGAGCCCACTGCCGCCTGCCAACCGCGCGAACCGCCGGCACGCGCGCAACTCGCAGAGGGCGGTCGAATGGAAGGAGGAGACGGCTGCGCCGGCTCGACGGGCCGCGTTCCACATCCGACAACACCAGCAGCGTTGTCGAATCGGGGAAGCGTAGTCGCCTCGTCGATGAGCCAGCGGTTGCCGCGGACATGGATGCAGTCTCCGGCCACGAATGTCACGCGGCGCTGACGGCAACCCGCGTTCCATCAGATGGCGTTCGAAAAGAGGCGCAAAAGGTCCGGCTTCAGCGGACGGCGGCTTCAGGATGGCAATAGTTGCGCCCAGGTGCGATGCGGGATCGTCAAAAAATTCCACGACCAGCGGATGGCGGTCGAGCGCCTGCTGGACGACGCCGCGCTGCACGCCGCGCCCGCGTCCGTGGACGAGGCGCACCTCCCGCAGCGATGCCGCGTGCGCCTGATGGATGTACTCGTCCACGACCGACGGGATATCCTTCGGCGCAAACGCGTGGAGGTCGATTTCGGCTTCGATGGGAATTCGAACCGGGTCCTGATCTTGCACGGTAGAAATCGAGGAAACGATAGGCGATTACGCCGGTTTTTCGTATCGGGCGGTGACCTCGGTCTTGATGCCTCCGCGGATCGAGAAGTCACCGACCACCGTCATTCGTCTCGGATGGCTGACAGCGACAAGGTCGTCGAGAATCTGGTTGGTGACGTTTTCGTAGAAAATGCCCTTGTTGCGGAACTCGACCAAGTAGTATTTGAGTGCCTTCAATTCGATGCACAGCTGATCGGGCACGTAAGTGATGCGAATTTCGCCGAAATCGGGCAGACCGGTTTTGGGGCAAACCGAAGTGAACTCAGGACATCGGATGGAAATTTCGTAGTCGCGGTTCGGTTGAGGGTTCGGAAATGTCTCGAGGGTCGCGCTTGACATGATCGAAAAATTCTAGCATCTATGGGCCGAAATACGCCGATTCTGGCGGCCTCTCGATTGACACTGCCGAGCGGGAGAGCTAGGATACGGCGTTTTTTCGTTCGTAGTCTGCGAGTGCCGCCGCGCGCACAGGCACTCGTGGCCTTACCACGCGCGCTGAAGTTAGGGGGACGCCGATGGCGGACGCCCGCAGAATGGGCAAGTCGGAACTCTTCTCACACTTCGCAGAACGATTCGAAGTGAAGCGAACGCAGGCTCGCGAATTTTTCGACGAGCTGACGACGTTGGCTGAGAAGGAATTGAAGCGGTCGGGCGAATTCGTGCTGCCTGGGATGGTCAAGCTCGTCAAGCAGCATCGGAAAGCCCGGATGGGACGCAATCCCGCAACCGGCGAAGCGATCAAGATCCCGGCCAAAACCGTCGTCAAGGCCAGGATCGCAAAGCAGCTGAAAGACGCCGTCCTGCCACGCAAGTAGCGGGCCGAGAAAACGGGACGGGCAATCAATTCCGCCGCTCCCCCGGGGAACGATTCCCGTCCTTTTTTTGGTCAGTTGGCGACGTCGATCTCGTGACTACACAACGCCGTGCGCGCCAGCATCCGGCTGTGAAGCGTTGCCGGCATCAGACGCGCGACCCGCCACTCCAGATCGCCCAGCGAACAGCCATCGACGATGATTTGATCGCCGGGACCGAGGGTCAGCTCCGAGCTGTACCGCTGCGTCCCGCGGACGGTCGTCGTCTCGAAATATCGGACGGGATACGAGCGCCCTTCGATCTCGATTTCGCCGGTCTTGATGAGCCTTGTGGAAATCATGATGTTTTACCACTTGCCGCGGGGTCCCACCCCTCGGCCCTGTGTCTCGCGACCTCCGGTCGCTCGACTTTGGTTGTGGCGCCGCACTGATTAGTGCGGAATTCTGTCGCCCAGTACGTAGTGTCCGGTTTTAGCCGGAGCGCTATCCAGCCGCGGCGACTGCGACCGGCCGCTGCGCGACGGGGAACCGGATGGTGAACGTCGTGCCTTTGCCTACTTCGCTGGCCACGGCAATCGTGCCGTCGAGCTGTTCGACGATGCGCTTGGTGATGGCGAGCCCGAGCCCGAGCCCGCGTTTTTTCGTCGTGACGAAGTCGTCGAATATCGCGCTCAGGCGTTCCGCCGGAATGCCCGAGCCCGTGTCGGATGACGCTGACTTGCACCTTGTCGCCGTCGCGCGTCGTCGCCATGGTGACGCGTCCGCCGGCCTGCGTTGCCTGAATCGCGTTGGTGATGAGGTTGCGGTAGACCCGGCCGAGCGCGAACACGTCGCCCTCGATGACGACGGGCTTCCGAGGCAAATCGCGACTCGAGGGCGATGCCCGACTCCTCGGCAAATCCACGCATCGACTCGACGATATCGGCCACCGAGCGATTGACGTCGAGCGGGAAGCGCTCGACCGGCGCGGGCTTGGCGACATTGCGCAAGTCGTCGAGGACGCGCTTCAACGTCTCGATCTCGCGGTCGATGGTGCGGGTGAACGTCTGCCGGTATTCCGGATCGTCGAACACGCGGACGATGAGCTTGCAGCTGTTGCCGATGTTTTGAACGGGATGCGACAGGTCGTGGACGAGGCCGGCGGCCATGCGTCCGAACATCGCCTGCCGCTCTTTCTTCCTGACGTCTTCGGTGAGCTCCACGAGCTTGTCGGCCATGCTGTTGAAGGCATCGCCGAGCTGTTTGAACTCGTCTTTCGAGGTGATCGTGACGCGCTCTTCCAGGCGTCCCGCGGCGACGGCGTGGGTGCCGCGCATCAGCTCGAAAATCGGGCGGATGAACGATCGGCCGAAGAACGCGCCGACGGTCATCGTCACGCCGAGCGCGAGAGCGATGATGAGCACGAGCTGCTGGGTGAGCTGGTCGGCGACGGCGTAGGCTTCGCTTGCCGGCTGCTCGACCATGACGGTCCACCCGAGCGGCTCGAGCGGCGCCGCGACGCCGAGCATGTGGACGCCGGATTCGTTCGCGTATTCGAGCGAGGCGGGCCCGGCATTTTTCTGGCCGTGGACGACGCGGACGAGGGGTTGATTGATGAGATTATCCCCGCGCGCCACGCGCGGCTTGTCATTCGGATTGCCGTGAGCGATAAGCTGGCCGTTCGGCGCGACGACAAGCGCGTAACCCTGGTCGCCAACTCGTATCTGGTCGACCATCCGCCACATTTCTTCGAGACTGATTTCACCGACCAGCGATCCGGAACTCTGACGCCGAGCTGCGTCAGCTTGATTCCAACGACCGCGGTCGGCAAGAAATCGTCATCAATCCCGATCGGCGAAAGCGTGATGCGTTGTGCCGAAACTAGGTGCCGGATCTGAGGGAATTGAAGTTTTGACTGGCCGATTCGGCTCGAGGCGACTTGTCCTCCGGCCGCATCGTAAAGAGTGATTTCGCGAAATTCAGGAAAGTCGAGAACGGCATTTTTCAAAATCCGGTCTTGTTGCCACTGAGCCAGATTCGTGTCCGCCAGATTTCCCGCGACAGATTGCAGAATATCGACGTTAGTTTGAACGTAGAGGCCAATCTGTTCGGCCACGCGACGCGCGACGTTCTCGTTGCCGGTAATCACCGAACGTCGCGTCGCATCACGCAGCGAAAAATGGACACGGCGCCGTAGACCAGAAGCGGCAAAATCCCAGCCGCAGCGAGAAGAGTGACGAAGCGTGACGTGATCCGTCTCAATTCGCGGTCCTCTGCCGGACTCTGCGCCAACTGCCAGTCAGCGATCGTTGGCATAATGTCGCTGCCTGCGGGAGCGACGACTTGAAACCGTCTTGCTGACGGCGCGCGCTGAGTTTCACCAAGGGCCAGAAACAATTGCCGGCGGATTATCGAGGCTTTGCAAGTTGAAAATCGTCGAAAGGCATCGCGGTATGGATCCGCTCATTGGCCGCCCGCCGAATGCCGTCCAGAGCATCGTCCACTTTGCGGTTGTTGTATCCCCACGTGTTCAGCTTGCTCTGCGAGTGCCAGAAAAAATAAGGACGGCTCGGGCTATTGCCCGACGATGAACTCGATCATGACAGCATCGAAATCGCCGTGCTGCAATCCTCTGATTGAAATCGACTGAACGGAAGACCGCTTCAAGCTGCATGTCAACGCCAATCTTGGAGCTAGATCGCGCTGAACTAACAATGCCATGCGTTCCCACAGCGCGAAATTTTCCGGCAACAGGCACGTAAATCGGAATCCGACTGGCTGTCTGCATGTTCAGTTGTGGTTCGACGGGCAGAGTTGCCGCAGCATCGAGCAGTGCAGCTCGCGCGTTGCTGGATCATAGGAAAAGACGGGACCGTGGTGTCAAGGCCCAATGTTGCGGCCACGCGGGACCAGTTGCGGGTATACCATGATCGCTTGAATGCCTGCTTAACCAGTACTGGCCGGTCGATCGCGTAGTTCAAGGCTCGTCGAACTGCGCGCATCGGAAGAATTCTCTCGATTGAGTTAAGAATGACGCCGATACAGGTAATTCCGTAAGAAATGGAAATACTGTAAGCGAAGATTCACCTTCGCATAAAGTCAACGAGCTCTGGACCAACTTCATACAGAAAATCGACTTCCCCGCGCATCATCGCTGCCCACGCAGTACGCACGGTTGGGTACGATCTTCCAACGATCTCGATCAATCTGTCGGTTACCTCGGTAGTAGTTCTGGAGAAGGCCGTCATCATCAGTTCCATCCTGAGACGTTGACTGCGTGACAAACGGGCCTGTGCCAACTGAAACGCCGTCTGCCCGCTATTCGCTTCAGGATCGGCAACGCTCAAGATCATCCAGCAGGAAGCGCGACGAGCGCTGCGCTTAATCGGAGAAAATTCATGCGGGCTCGGAGCCTCGACAGACGACGATGTCCGCAAGTCCTGGGAGCTAGTCGACGATCGCATCTTGCCAAAGAACGCTGAAGGGACTGCTTTACAGCGTTCGAATCGACGGGCGTTCCATCATGAAACAACGCATTATGCCCGGAGCTTGGATTGTCCACTCCAGTCCGTCAGACGATTCCGTCCAGCTCTCGGCAAGCCTGGCTTGAACGCGTCCGTCTCGTTCGCAAGAACGAGCCCTTCGTGACTGACAAGCCGCGCCGCTTGCTGCATGCCATGAAGCGGATCCTGACCAGTGGCGTGCGGATACCCGATGGTGAGGGTTACGGGAGCTGGCATTTCCGGTAGAGGCTGAGCGACGGTGCGGCGAACAGGGGACAACCTAAGAAGGCCGCTAAAGACAGCGACGCCATTAGACGCAGGAGGCAACGCGTGCGATCTGAATCTCAATTGTCTCTGGCTGGCCATCTTCAGCTCCTACTGCCGTCGACCGATGAAGCACGCGGCGGCGGACGCGAGCCCACCGCCGCGCGCGCCCAACTCCGGCAATCTAAGAGCTTTTCGGCACAAAACGCTAAGTGTTTAGCGTTCTCTTACTTCTGCGGTGTCGGTTCACCAGTGTCCACAACCCACGGGCAGAAATTCTGGGGCTTCGCGCTCTCTTTGCCGGACTTGATGACCTTGATCTTCGCCATGTGTATTCTCTCCTAAGAAGCGCTGGCCGCTTCATGCGCCAGCGATACGAGTGCCGATTCGAACGCCGGCTTGTGACATGTCGGCATGTTCATGTCCCCAAGCTCCGTGTGCGAGGCGACGGAACAGCCCCCCGCGCAAACCGGAATAAACGCGCAATCTCCGCACTTGTGCCACGCCGCCAGGTGTTCGAACCGCTCGGCCGCCGACATCCGCCAGCTTTC
Organism: Vicinamibacterales bacterium; assembly: GCA_963850295.1. Lineage (GTDB taxonomy): Bacteria > Acidobacteriota > Vicinamibacteria > Vicinamibacterales > JAMQPK01 > JAMQPK01. The sequence continues at coordinate 383,515 of CAWKKU010000009.1, forward strand.
TTTCCGGTCGTCGATGTGCCCGGTCGACAGCGTGGGCTCTCCGGTAAAGCCGGGACAGGCGTACGTCGAACCGTTCGGCCCGACGGTGTAGGCGTGGCGCTTGTGGATTTCGCACGGGCCCATGTGGACGCCGTCCACCGTCGGGAACCCGCGCTTCTTCGTCTCTTCCCGCAGATAGGACAGCTGCTCGTCCACGAACTGGCAGGTGTCGCAGATGCTCGACCCGCCCGAGCCCGCTGCCGTCATGCAGGTGCCGTTGAGAGGTTTGTCGGTGATGACCGTGAGCGGAATGACGTTCTTGGGCGCCTGCCGCTCGCGCACGACCGGCTTGAACGCGACTTTCGCCAGCTTGTCCGCAAACTCCTGCTCCTTGAGGAAGTCGAGCAGGGCGGGATAGCTCTCGACCGAATCCGCGTCGAAGTTGCCTCCGACCGCGATGCGGACCTTGCCGGCAATCTTGCGGACGTTTTCGATAATCCGATCGAACGTCCCCTGGCCGCCCCGGAGCGGACGCATCTTGTTGTGTGTGTCGCGGTCCCCGTCGAGCGTGACCTTCACATACCCGAGGCCGTAAGGCAGCAGGCGATCGACGAGCTCTTCGGTGAGGAGAAGCCCGTTGGTGATGATTCCCAGCGCAAGCGTGACCCCGCGCTTCTGGCAGGCGGCGAATGCGCGCTCGGCCTGGTCGTACACGATCGGAATGTTCAGCAGCGGCTCTCCGCCGAAAAACGTGATGGTCAGCCGTTTGGGCTTCAGCTCGTCCAGCCGCTGCTCGATCCAGGCGGACAGACGCGCGCTGTCGTCCAGCGACATCCGATCGGCGTGTTTGTTGTAATCGCCGTGATCCCCCTGGAAGCAGTAGTCGCAGGCGAAATTGCACTGCAGCGTCGTGAGCACCGTGACACGCATCTGCTCGGTGTCTTCGCGGTAGTCGGTGAAGAACTTGTTCAGCGCTTCGGTGTCGGCCGCGCGGCTGGGAACGATGAAACCGTGTTCCGTCAGCGTCACCAGAGCTTCGCGCTCATCGCCGGTGAGCCGTTCAGGCGCCAGCGACGCGGGGTCGCTCGACACGCGTTCGAGCAGACTGGCAACCTCGTCCGCGACGATGAGTTGCGCGTCGGTGAGGGTGTTCATCAGGAACACCTCGCCCCGCTCCGGGAGTGGGACACGAAGGTTGAACATTGACTGCTGCATAGCGCTTTTATGGAAAACAGGAGGCGAACGCGCCGGCCGGGTAATCGCGCGTTCGTTCTGTTTGGCCGCGTTTCAAGCCTGCACTGATTCGCTTTCGCACAAGAGCAACGCCTGTTCCAGCGCGAGCGCATAGAAACCGTGCAGAACTTAACTTTGTGTGAAATAAGGACTTGCGAAGAGAACGCGCTCACGAAATGTTGAGGGCCTGAGAGCGAAGACGGGCTAATCGATTAGCCGAAGGTCTTAAGAGTTCGTCTGACGCGAACTCCGTAAACGATTAAAAATCAGGTGGTTATTTCACCCGCCAGTGACTTGCCCTGGGTGGCCAATGGATTGGCCGGGTTTTACGCCCCGCGGAGCTTCTTGGCGAGCTCGCGGATGTCGAGGCGGTCCATCTTGAATTTCAGCGTGCTGAGCGGGATGTCGAGGTATCGCGCTGTTGCGGTGACGTTCCAGCCCGATTTCTCCAGTGCGCGGAGGATGAAATTCCGCTCGAAGGTGTTCGTCGCTTCCTGAAACAGGCCTGCGCCCCGCGATGGCACCCGATCGAGCTGGGCGAAGTGGAATTCGAACGGCAGGTCCTCGTCCGTGATCCAGTCCTTGTCGCTCACCGCCACCAGCCGCTCTATCAGGTTTTCGAGCTCCCGAATGTTGCCCGGCCACCAGTAGTTCGACAGGATTTTGAGCGTGGAGTCGGAAATGCCCTGGATGTTCTTCCGGAACCGCGCCTTGTACCGGTGCAGGAAGAAGTCGGGCCAGTTCCGGCAGATCTTCGACGCGATCGCGCAGCGGCGGCAGCTTGATGGGGATGACGTTGATCCGGTAGAACAGGTCCTCCCTGAAACGACCGTCTTTCACCGCCTTTTCGAGGTCGACGTTGGTGGCGGCAATCAGGCGAAAATCCGTCTTGATCGGCTTTGCGCCGCCGACCCGTTCGATTTCACCTTCCTGAATCGCCCGCAGGAGCTTCGCCTGCAGCTCGAGCGGCAGATCGCCGATCTCGTCGAGGAACAACGTGCCGCCCGATGCCAGCTCGAACTTCCCGAGCTGCTGCTTCAGCGCGCCGGTGAACGATCCCCGCTCGTGGCCGAACAGCGTGCTCTCGACGAGCTCGCGCGGTATCGCGGCCAGATTGACGGCGATGAACGGCGCGTCGGCGCTGCCGCTCTCGCGGTGGATGAGCCGGGCGAGGAGCTCTTTGCCCGTGCCGCTCTCGCCGAGAATCAGCACGGTCGCCGACAGCTTCGCCACCTTCTGCACCAGGTCGACGATGTCTCTGGTCAGTTTGCTGGGCCCGACGACGAACTCGCGATCGCCCTGGTCGGCGACCTGCGCGCTCAGCGTCATCACCTGGCGGTTGAGGTCCTGGCGCTCGCTGGCGTTGTGCACGAGCGACCGGATGGTCTCGTAGTCGAACTCTTTGGTGGTGTAGTGATACGCGCCGTATTTCATGGCGCGCACGGCCGTCTCGATCTCGGTAATCGCCGAGATCATGATCACTTCGATGAGGCTGTAGTTCTCTCTGACGATGCGCAGCACGTCGAACCCGTCGATGCCCGGCAGGCGCACGTCGAGCAGCATCAGATCGACGTCTTCGCGGTTGAGGATGGCGAGCGCGGCTTCGCCGGTCGCGGCCCGCAACACACGATACTCGCGCCTGAGAATCGCATTCAGCGTGTCACGCATCCCCTCGTCATCGTCGACGATGAGGACCGTCTTCGGCTTGGGATTCATGGGAAAAGCCGCGAGTATTGTATCCCGTTTGCCGGCCTCCGGCTGGTCTGTGATGCCAGTGAGACGCGCGAAGGCCGGCTTGCTTGACACCCTCGAGTGCGTCCAGTAAGTTGCCCAGTTTGGGGCCTCGAGCAAGAGGTCTCCTGTGTTGATTTCTCCCGCGGTCTTTGGAGAGCCCATGGCGAACGAGTTCGATGTAGTGGTGATTGGCGCTGGTACGGGCGGATACGTGGCGGCGATCCGCGCGGCACAGCTGGGCCAGAAGGTCGCGGTCGTCGAGAAACAGAAGGCGCTCGGCGGCACGTGCCTGATTTGGGGTTGCATTCCCACCAAGGCGCTGCTCGAGCACGCCCACGCGTTCAAGGTCGTCCAGCAGGTGAAGGAGTGGGGCATCACGATCGGTGAAGGCGCGGTCGGCGTCGACATGAACCAGGTGCAGACGCGCAAGGATCGCGTGGTGTCCGGGCTCACCAAGGGCATCGAGTTCCTGTTCAAGAAAAACAAGATCACGTGGATCAAGGGCACCGCGTCGATTACCGGCCGTGGGGCGGTGGACGTCTTCGAAGGCGAGCAGCAGGCGCTGACGGCAACGAAGGAGATCGTCATCGCCACCGGGTCGGCCCCGCGCAGCGTGCCGGGCGTCGAAATCGATCGCAAGCGCATCATCACGAGCGACGAAGCGATCGGCCTGCGCGAAGTGCCGAAGTCGATGATCATCCTGGGCAGCGGAGCGGTCGGCGTCGAGTTCGCGTCGATCTTCCGCCGCTTCGGCAGCGAGGTGACGATCATCGAATTACTCCCGCGCATCGTGCCGGCGGAAGACGAAGCGATCTCGGCGGAGTTGACCAAGTCGTTCAAGAAACAGGGCATCACGATTCACACGGGCACGAAAGTGACCAAGGCGTCCCCGTCCGCGAGCAGCGTGACGGTGGAGGCACAACTGCCGGATGGCGCGGTGCAGACCATGACCGCGGACTACCTGCTGGTCGCGACCGGGCGCGGCCCGGTCACTCAGGGGCTGGACGCGGAAGGTCTCGGGCTGAGCATCGACCGCGGCTACATTACGGTGGACAACCTGTTCCGGACCGGCGTGCCCGGATTTTCCGCTGTCGGCGACGTCATCTCGTTCGGCGCGGGGTCGGCGCCGCATCCGCAGCTCGCGCACGTGTCGTCCGCGGAGGGAATTATCGCGGCCGAGCGCATCGCGGGGCAGACCCCCAAGCCAATCAACTACAACCACGTTCCCGCCTGCACCTATTGCGATCCGGAAATCGGCAGCGTCGGACTGACCGAGCGCGAGGCGCAGGAGCAGGGATACGACGTGCGAGTCGGCACCTTCCCTTTCTTTGTTCTGGGGCGCGCCAAGATGGCGAACGAAGAGCGAGGGATTCGTGAAAATCGTGGCCGACAAGAAGTACGATGAAGTGCTCGGCGTGCACATGATCGGGCCCCGCGCGACGGAGCTGGTCGCGGAGGCCACGCTGGCGTTGCGCCTCGAGTGCACGGTCGAGGAGTTGATTCGAACGATTCACGCACATCCGACCTTCTCCGAAGCCGTCGGAGAAGCCGCACATGCGACGCACGGTGCGGCAATTCACATGTAGGGCCGGAATAGACAATGGCGAAAACAGTTGTAATGCCGCAGATGGGCGAGTCGGTTGCCGAAGGCACCATCGTCCGATGGCTGAAGAAGGTCGGCGATCCGGTCGAGCGCGACGAGCCGCTGTTCGAAATCTCCACCGACAAGGTGGATGCAGAAATTCCGTCGCCGAGCGCCGGGGTTTTGAGCGAGATTAAAGTGAAAGAAGGGGAGACGGTGCCAATCAACACCGTCGTCGCGGTCGTGGACGAGACCGCCACAGGCGCGCAACCTTCCGCAAAGCCTGCGGCGGCCCCACAAGCCCCCGCAGCATCCGCGCCAACGGCGAAGCCGACACCGGCGCCTGCGGCTCCCAAGCCCGCCGCCCCTCCCGACGCACCCATGGCGAGCAAGCCCGTCGCACCTAGCGCGCCTGTTGCACCTAGCGCACGCGTCGCGCCCAGCTCACCTCGACCTGTTCAGCGTAGCGCGCCTTCGACTGCACCCAGCTCGGCCAGAGCCTGGTCCGCGGCCGAAGCGCGAAACCTTCGGCTTTCCCCTGTCGTCAGGAAGATCGCCGGCGAGCATCACATCGACGTGCGCAACATCGCCGGCAGTGGAGCCGGCGGCCGCGTCACGAAGGGCGACATCCTGGCCTACATCGACGCCGGCAGTCCCGCCTTCGCGGCTGGCGCCGCTTCGGCGGGGCAGGCCCCTGCCGTACCGCGGGCCCCTGCAGAGGCGCAGGCGGCTCCGCTGTTGGGGCCGAATCCTGCTGCCACTGCCGGGCTCGCTGCCGACCAGTACGAGCGCACCCCGATGAGCGTGATGCGCCGGAAGATCGCCGAGCACATGGTCATGAGCCGGCGTACGTCGCCGCACGTGCATTCGGCGTTCGAGATCGACTTCACGAAAGTCGACGAAATCCGGAAAGCGAAGAAGGCCGACTATGAAAAAGCCGGCGGCAAGCTCACCTACATGTCGTTCATCACGAAGGCATGCGCCGAAGGGCTGAAGACGGTGCGCATCGTGAACGCGTCGGTGGACGGATCGGACATCATCTACAAGAAGGACATCAACATCGGCGTCGCCGTCGCGCTGGACTGGGGCCTCATCGTGCCGGTGCTGAAAAACGCCGACCGGCTGAGCCTGCTCGAGATCAGCAAGGGCATCGCCGACCTCGCCGCGCGCGCGCGCGACAAGAAGCTGAAACCCGAAGACGTGCAGGGCGGAACGTTCACCATCACGAACCCCGGCGTGTTTGGGGCGCTGTTCGGCATGGCGATCATCAGTCAGCCGCAGGTGGCGATCGTCGGTGTTGGTGCGGTGGAGAAGCGGCCGGTCGTGCTTGAACGATGCAGTCACCATCCGGCTGCGCGCGTATCTGACGATCGGATACGACCACCGCGTCATCGACGGCGCGATCGCCGACGAGTTCATGCAGGTCGTCAAGAAGATGATCGAGAACTGGGATCCGGCTGACGCGTAGCCGCCGGCCGCGGCGCTTTTCGGCAGAGAAAAAACAGGCCCGCTGGCTGTCGTCCCTCAGCGACGATATCGAACCCGGCCGAGGTGAGCATCGTCCTCCACCGCTCGGGAACCGCCCGGGGATGATGCGCCATGGGCGGCGAAGCAAACCACACCCAGCCGTCCACGTTCACAATCGTCAACAGAAACTCTCCTCCGGGCTTCAGCACTCGCGCCGTGTCGTCGAGCGCCTTGGGAATGTCGCGCCGGGGCAGGTGATCGATCGCGGCGACGCTTATGGCGCCGTCGAATTCGGCGTCGCCAAACGGCAACTGCCGCGCATCACCGACTCGTGCAGCGGCCCTGTCCTCGACGCCGGCGATGCGCGCGTTGTTCATCAGCCGTTCGGGCGTGTTGCCCTCGATTCCAAAATAGCCGCTGTAGATGTCGACCGCGGTGACGGTCACGCCCGGCTTTGCCAGCAGCAATCCCACTGTTGCGCGGCCGGAGCCGGCGCCGATATCGACGACCCGGCCCGTTCCGCCGGAAAGAAACTGGTCAGTCGCCGGCGCCAGAGGCAAATTGAGGCGGAACAGCCCATGAATGACCAGTGACGCCGCGATACCCCAACAAGCCACGAGCCCGCATGCGACGACGATCCAGCGCCGCCAGCGAAGACGCCAGACCGAGGACCGCAAGGCCGCCAAACACGACGATGGGAACGATTTGGCCCCAGGTGATCCACCAGCTGTAGCCGAAGTCATAGGTGAGAGGCGTAGTCATGACGCAAGGATACGGCTATCGTCCGTGATCGTGCCGACCTCTATGGCGGCTCGATCACACTCGACGCGTCGCCACTCGGTGGTCTCAGGGCTCGCCTTTGGCTCCCGGCGTGACCTCCGCGATACCATCAATATGTGCGTGAACTGGAAATCCGCCGCCTCGGCGTCGTCCCGTATGGCGCCGCGAGCGAGATGCAGCGCAGTCTCGTCGAAGAGCGCCGCGCCGGGCGCATCCCGGACCTGCTCCTTCTTCTCGAACATCCTCATGTCATCACGCTGGGTGTCAAGGTCGATGCGGCGCGTTCGCACCTGATCGCCACCCCGGACATTCTGGCGTCCCGCCACGTCGAACTGCACGAGTCCGGCCGCGGCGGCGACATCACTTACCACGGCCCCGGCCAGATCGTCGGTTACCCGATCATGGACCTGCGGCCCGATCGGTGCGACGTCCACAGATACGTGCGCGACCTCGAAGATGTGATGGTCCGTTCGGCCGCCGATTTCGGCGTTTCGGCGGGCCGAATCGAGGGCCTCACGGGGGCCTGGGTCGGTGCCGATAAGCTGGGTGCGATTGGGGTGCGCATCTCGCGCTGGATCACCAGCCATGGATTCGCGTTCAACGTGACTACCGATCTCGACTTCTTCAATCTCATCGTGCCATGCGGCATCACCAGCGGCGGCGTTACGTCCCTGTCACGGGCGGCGGGCCGTGTTGTCTCTTCGACTGACGTCGAGGAGTCGCTCATTCGCCGCTTTGCGGAAGTATTCGACCGCACGGTAGTCGAAACGCAGACGTTGCGAAGCGGCGCGGGGCGAAGGGGCCCCGCAAGCGGAGCAACGGGAGCGGGGCGGGGGGCCCCCGCGACTAATCGATGAAAATGATCTACCGGCCCACCGTGCTGACTTTGCTGGGGTTCGCGGTGACCATCGCCGCCATCTCGGGAACGACAGGCTACATTCTCGGCCGGGCGCCTTCGTTGCCGGGCGTGCTGCCGGTCCATTTCGATCGCTACGGCATTGCCGATCAGTTCGTGCCGACTTCCTACACGATTGCGCTGGTTCCCGTCTGGATACAGCTGAGCGCTGGCCGTGGTGTTCGGAGCGATCTCGGGAGTGCTGCTGTATCGTTCGCAGCACGTGCGGAGCGCCGTCGAAAACGACACGAGCCGCCGCGAACGCGAGCGCATGCTGATGACCTCCGAGGCGATCAGTCTGCTCTGTGCTATCTGGGTCACGTTTCAGGGCCTGCTCGCGATACGCCTGGTGATCATGTGGCAGCGCATGTGCTGCGGTCTGGGCGCGATCTACTATCAGAGCCTCGTCGTTGCCATCGTTCTCTCGGCGATTGTTGCGGTACGGGCTGCTGTCTACGTTCAGTACCCCAAGCCGGTGCTCGGCGACACCAACAGCGCCCACTGGCGGCTGCGGGGCATCTATTACAACCCGAACGACCCCTCGCTCTTCGTGCCTCTCCGCAGCGGCGTCGGCTGGACGCTCAATTTTGGAAGGCCGCAAGCCGTTCTATTCTTTGGGGTTGTGCTGTTCGTGAGCATCTGGGCGCCGGTCGCTCATCCTCCGGGTGCTCCTCGGGGAATAAAAGCCCCCCCTCCGGTGTTCTATTAGGCAGAGGACACCAATGGCAGCAACAACACAGGAATCTGGTCGAACGGCTGAAGGGGCATGACCCGTCGGCGGTGACGGACCTGTCCAACACCTACGGCGCCAAGATTTATCAGCTCGCATTCCGCTATCTGCGGAACCGCGAAGATGCCGAAGAAGTGGCGCAGGACGTCCTGCTGAAGGTGTATCAGAAAATCGACGCGTTCCGCGGAGACGCGGCGCTTTCATCGTGGATTTACCGCATCACGTTCAACACGGCGATGTCGCGGCTCCGCGAGTTCAAGCAGAACCTTCCCAACGTCGTGGAGAAGAGCAGCGACGAGGAAACGGGAGCGCCGCTCAAGCGCGAGATCGCCGATGGGCTACCGCTCGCCGACGAGGAGGTGCTGCGGGGGGAGATGCGCCAGGCGCTGGTCGGCGCGTTGAAGGAGATGCCGCTCTTGTATAGAGCGCCGGTCATTCTGCGCGACGTTCAGGGACTGACGACCGAAGAAGCGAGCGCGGTGCTCCACGTCAAGGAGCAGACGCTCAAGTCGCGCCTGCATCGCGGACGGCTGATGCTGCGCGAACAGCTCGCCGATTTCTCCGGCGGGCTGTCGATGCACTAATGGTCGATGGGCGATGGTTCATGGTCGGTTGGCGATGGTCACGTCGAGTGCGACAAGACCACGGACCTTGCACTACCGACCATGGCCAATCGACCTGCTACGGCCGAGTACGCCAGCTCGACCGTCGCCTTCACTTCTTTTCCATCACGCAAAACAACGACATCGACCTTGTCGCCGGGCTTTCGCTCGCGCAGCGCGAAGGTGAAGTCGTACAGCGTCTTGATCGGGGCCCCGCCGAACGAAATCATCACGTCCCCGCCCCTGAGCCCGGCCTTCGCCGCAGGGCTGCCCGCCCGCACTTCCGCAAACTTGACGCCCTGGCCTTCGTTCGCGAAGTCCGGCACGGATCCGAAATACGGGCCGTAACCGGACACCGCTCCAACGTTGCCGCTCGAGTGCGGGTCCTGGGGCTGGACGGTGTCGATGAACTCGGGGCGATACGCGCGGTTGGCGATCTGCCTCGCCAGCGCCAGCGCCAGGTCAGCCACCCCGGCGCCGCCCGCGGCGTCGATTTTTTCCCATGTATCGCTGGGGCGGTGGTAGTCCGAGTGGAATCCTGAAAAGAAATTGATGGCCGGAATCTTCCTCAGCAGGAACGTCGCGTCATCGCTGGCGCCTGCGCCGGGGCCTCCGCGCAGCGCCCGCAGCTTGAGCGGGCTTGCCGTCTCGGCCGCCTTCAGGTCCTGTTCGATCGAAGGCGCGTTCGCGAGGCCGTCGACCATAATCCGGCCCGCCCGCGCGCCCGACCATGTCCAGGTTGATCATGGCGACGATGTTCGAGAGCGGCTGCGTCGAGTGGTTGACGTAATACGACGAACCCAGCAGCCCGTGCTCTTCGCCGGCGAACGTCATGAAAATGAGGCTCCGCCGAAAATCGTTGCGCGCTTCCACCGCCGCCTTCGCCATTTCGATGATCGCGGCCGTGCCCGACGCGTTGTCGTCGGCGCCGTGATGAATCTGCCCGCTGCTGCCCTGAGTCATCGAGAACCGCGCGCTTCGGCCGAGGTGGTCGTAGTGGGCGCCGAGGATGACGACTTCGGATTCGACAGCGGGATCGCTGCCCTTGAGCATCCCGATGACGTTGCGAACGGGACGCTTGACTCTCGCCGTGCGATCCACCGCCGTGACGCTGATGTCTGAAAGATCGCGCGACTTCGGCGCCAGGTCGCGATCGATCTCATCCGCCGCTGTTTCCAGGTTCAGCCTGCGTTCCCGAGCGCCGCTGCACGAGATCCCGCGACATGTAGAACACCGGGAGTGCCGAAATCTTCGGCCTGCGGCTCGCGCAGCCAGCGGCGGAACCTGTCGGGCGCCGTCCTGTGGTTGGGGTCGTCGACCACCAGAATCGCCCGCGCCCCCTGCTTCCTCGCCACTTCGACCTTGCGCATCATCGTCGAGTGCGTCGTATTCGTCTGCCCTTCGAACGCGCTGCGCGGGATCGTTTTCCTGCGGCTCATGCGTGAAGATCAGAACCGCTTTGCCGTTCGCGTCGATGCCTGCGTAGTCGTCGTACTGCAGCGCCGGCGCCGAGATGCCGTAGCCGGCGAACACGAGGCCGAGCGGTGTGGAGGTCGGATTGATCGCCCGAGGTCGACACCAGCTCGTAGTCGCGGCCGATCTCGAATGTCACCGATCCCCGGCCGGCCTGCATCGTGAAAAGGTTGCCCGGCTCGACCGACAGCCCGGTGGTCATTTCGAACGTCTGAAAGAACGTCCCGTTGTCGCCCGCCGGCGTCAGGCCCGCGTCGCGAAATTCCTTCGCGATGTAGTCGGCCGCGGCTTCGAGGCCCGGCCCGCCGTTGCCGCGCCCCTCGAGCTGCTCGGACGCGAGATATTTCACGTGTTCGAGATAGGTCTTGGGATCGATCCGGCGTGGATCGGCATGCGTGGACACGAGGCCCAGGACCGCGAGAAGCAGGACGACCGGCGATGTGCGTTTCATTGCATTACCTCATCTACGACGACTTGATCGCGGCTTGTCAGCGCCGGTTGCATCACGCGCTGCAGTCCGTCCGGGCCTATCGACACGGGCCACGCGCAGACCGGCGCTTTCGTTCCGTTGTCCCGGTCGAGCGACACGAATGCGCTCACGATGCGGCGCGATCCCTGGCCGGCTGCCTCGCAGAACAGCGCCGCCGCGGTGCCCAGCGCGCTCGTGCCGGGCGGCCAGAGGCCTCTCAGCCGCCGTTCGACCTGATTCAGCTGCGGCGGAGTCAGCAGCGAGGTGAGGGCGTGGCCGCCGACCGACGCATCACTCCACGGAATCACGAATTTGTCCGGCCGTCCGATTACAGTCAACGCTACCTGATTTGACGCGGCGCGGGCCTCGATGGCCACGAGCGCGCGCGCTGTCGCCGCAAGCGCTTCGGGAGCCGAGCCGATGACCCGGCGGCGGGACAGCCCGAGCTCGTCGAAACCCTGCTGCATGAGCGCTCGCTGGCCTGCGCCGGCGCAGATGACAACCGATCGATCCAGGAAGCCTCCTCGGCCAAGGCGTCGGAGCAGATCCAGGCCCTGCTCGCCGCCCCACTCACCTGCGGAATCCACGCGATCGGCAATCACGATCGCCGCGGCGCCGGACGCGGCAGCCAGGTCCGCCGCGCCTTCGACTCGCGTATCCGATCGGCAAATCGGCCCGGCCTGCATGAGGTCGAGCGCTTTGCCGGCGGCGACCGCCGCCTTCTCGTCGATCAGGCGCACCAGATTCACGCGCGAGCGCGACGCCAGAGCCCGCGCGACAGCTCCGCCGATCTCGCCCGCGCCGATGATCGCGACCAGGGACATCCCGCCGTAAATATTACTCGTGGACCCCTGTGAGCCACTCCGGCGGCTCCGATCGCGTCCGCTCCTTGCGGATATCTTCCTGGCTGAGGTCGGGGTTGCTCAACGGATTGCTGAACGCGGGGTTGGTCAGGAATTTTTCGTCGGTAAGCGTTTCGAGAAACGCCACGAGATCATCGACCTCCAGCGGAGTGATCGCGAATCCCCGGACTCTGTCGCTTTTCGGCCGCGGGTAGCGTCCGCCGTTTGCGTAATGCCGCACCACGTCCTCGAGCGTCGCCACGCTGCCGTCGTGCATGTAAGGCGCCGTCACGGCGATGTTGCGCAGCGTAGGTGCGCGGAACTTGGCCGGCTCCGCGGCAACTCCCGTATCGTGAAAGAACGCCTCAGGGTCGGACGGCATCGCGCCGGTGAACATCGTCGGACCTGAAATGTTGACGCTGCCGTGACATTCGCTGCATTTGAGGCGATCGGAGAAAAACAGCGAGACGCCGCGCTTTGCGGCCGGGGACATCCCGCTGTGATCGTCTCTGTAGAGATAGCGATCGAATGCGGAGTCCGCAGACACCAGGACCCGCTCGAACGAGGCGATTGCGCGAACGATGTTCGACAGCGTGACCGGAGAGGCTTCACCCGGAAACGCGGCGCGAAAGCGCTCGTTGTAGGCGCGGTCCACGATGAATCGTTCGAGCACCTCGGCTTCGTTTCCCTTCAGGCCCATTTCGACGGGGTGCTCGTTGTACATCGGCACCTCCATCTGCGATTCGAGGCTCCACCGGCGATCGTCCCATCCGAACGACGCGTTGTAGACGACGTTGGCCAGCGACATGCTCGAACGGGAATGTGTGCTGCCCGTGGAGCCCACGGCGCGCGCCAGCCCGTCGGTGAACGCCAGTGCCTGCTGGTGGCAGCTCGCGCACGAGAACGTTCCGTTGCCAGACAGCTGCGGGTCGTAGAACAGGAAGCGGCCGAGCTCGACTTTGGCGTCGGTGAGCGGGTTGTCCACCGGAACCTTGGGCACGGGAAACCAGCGCGGCATGCGGCTCGCGAAAAATTCCGACGCCGAGGACTGCGCGGAGGCAGGCCACGAGATGGCCGCAAGGACGATGACGCCGGCGACGCCGAGCCAGTACTTCACTCGCGCTACTTCCAGTCCGGTGAATTGTGGCCGAGGTTGCCAACCGACATCGCCAGTGTGTCGCGCTCCGCCACCCACGCGGCGAACGCGTCCACAGTTGCGGCATCGACGCCTGCCGGCTCGACGCGGCGCTTGCCGACCCACGTCTTCATGGCTTTCAGCAGCACGTTCGACGCGGTGCGATCGGCGACGAACAGCTGCATGTATGCGCTTTTCGCGTCTTCGATGCGGTTGAGGCCGAGGTACGCTTCGGCTCTATATTCAATCGCGTCGGAAAACGTGGGGGCGAGCTTCAGCGCGCGATCGTAGCTCTCCAGAGCCCGATTGTAATCGCCGATTTTCCGGTACGAGTAGCCCAGAGCGTTGTGGGCGCGGTAGTTATCGGGTGCGTGCGCCGTTGCAGTCTGCAGATCTTTCACCGCGGCTTCGAACTCTTTGCGCGCGCCTTTCGGATTGCCGGCCTCGAGGCGGTCACCCGTTTCGAGCCGCTTCATCCCCCTGCTCAACGCTTCGCCGGCGAGCGTCGCGGCAGACTTCTTCGAGGTCTGCTTCTCCTCCGATTTGCTGCGGATCGCGAGCAGTCCGGCGCTGGAGGCACACACGAAGGCGAGCGCGATGATCGCGCCAGTCAGGCTCCGGGACATTGCATACTCCTCGTGGTGCTATTGTAGCCGCTTGACGCTATTGCGAGGCTTTTCTTGGGTCCCCGCTGTTGCGGTGGTTTTGGCGGTTTCTCCGAATTTTTGCCCGGGAACCGCCGCCCAGTCCCGCAGCGACCGGTTCGAGGAATGGCTGAGCGCGACCGGGGCGCACCAGCCTGGAAAGATCGGTAAGGCCGGGATCGATCTCGCCACCTGGACCGGCGACGACCTCGAAGCCGCCGTCGCCGCGGCGAGGCGGCAGGCGCGAACGCTCGCGAAATCCGACGTCGAGGCGGCAAACAGGATGTTGCTGCGCGGCGCTGCCCTGCACGCCGATATCGCGCAGCTCATTCCTGACGAGATCGTTCAGCGATCGCCGCGCCAGATCATGATGTACACGGTTGCCGACGGACGATGGGAGAGCGTGCGCTACGCGAGCATGCACTGGATGCTCGGCCGTTCGCTGCTCGAGGCCATTGCGCCATCCGCCGCAGCGCATCCAGAGGTGCGCGCCTGGTATCGCGAGACGTGCGGCGATCTGCTGCGGCTGCGATCGCACGCCGAAGCCGTGCCTCATCTTGCCCGGGCGCGGCAGCTCTTTCCCACGGACACCGACGTGCTGTTTTACAGCGGTTTTCTTCACGAACGTTTTGCTTCGTCGCTGCTGCAGGCGGGCGCCGAATCGCTTCTCGAGGCGAACCGCGAGGGCGCGGAGGTGAGCTCGCGCCGCAGCGAGCTGAAGCGGGCCGAACGCTATTTCCGCAGCGCTCTGGAGAACGATCCGCGACATCTCGAGGCTCGCGTCCGGCATGGAAACGTGCTGGGCGGTCTCGGCCAGCACGACGCGGCCGTGATCGAGCTTCGACGAGCCATCGAGGACGGCGCCAGCGCGAGGCCGGAGCTGCGAGTATTTCGCGCACCTCTTGCTCGGCCGCGAAAACGAGGCCGTCGGCGATTACGCTGCGGCGCGCGCGGAACTCGCACGCGCCGCCGAGTTGTATCCCCACGCGCAGACGCCCCGGCTGGCCTTGAGTTACATCGCTCGCCGCACGGGCAATCGCGTGGCGGCGCAAAGCGAGCTGCAGGCGCTCGCGAAACTGCCCCGACAGGAAAGGCGCCGGCCGGATCCGTGGTGGACATACTTCGACCTTCGGTAATCGGCGCTGCCGCGCTCGCGATCGCCTGCGCCACTACGGCTGTCGGCGAGAGCCAGACGTTCACGAGCCGCATCGAAGCGGTCAGAGTCGACGTGCTCGTGACGCAGCAGGGCCGCCCGCTCCAGGGGCTGAGCCCGGCCGATTTCGAAGTGTTCGACAACGGCGTGAGGCAGCAAATCGACCACGCCAGCTTCGAGCAGATTCCGCTGAACGTCGTGCTGGCTCTCGACATGAGCGCCAGCCTGCAGGGGCTGCGTCTCGGCCATCTTCAGTCGGCGGGCCGAACCGTGCTCGATGGATTGAAGCCGGGGGATCGCGCCGCGCTCGTCACGTTCAGTCATGTCGTCACGCCGATGCTCGGCCTCACCGCCGATCTCGATCGGGGTGCGCGCCGCGCTCGACCAGAGCCAGGGCGAAGGCCTGACGTCGCTGATCGACGCCGTTCACGCCGGCATGTTGATGGGGGAGTCGGATGCCGGGCGATCGCTGATGATCGTGTTCAGCGACGGCGTCGATACGTCGAGCTGGTTGTCGGCCGAATCGGTGCTCGAGGCCGCACGCCGTGGAGACGTGGTGGTCTACAGCGTCGAGATCGGCGAACGGAAAGCCAGCTTCCCGCGCGATCTCAGCGAGTCGACGGGAGGGCGTGTGTTTGCCGTCGAGTCGACGAAAGATCTGTCCGCGACCTTCGCCAGAATTCTCGAAGAGTTCCGCATGCGATACCTGATCAGCTACTCACCCGAAGGAGTTGCCCCGGGCGGCTGGCATCAGCTGGAGGTTCGCGTGCGAACGCGCGGCGCCGCGGTAAAAGCGCGGCCTGGCTACTTCGCAGGGCAATAGGAATTCTCATATAGTTGAGCGATGTCTCTTCAGGGCAAAGTTGCGATCGTCACCGGTGGATCACGCGGCATCGGCCGCGCCATCGCAGCGGCCCTGCTGCACGAAGGGGTCAGCGTCGCCGTCACCGGTGTCAGCAAAGATCATCTTCAGGAGGCCGAGGCAGAGCTCTCTCGAGTCGCCGCCGGCGATGCGCGCGTGCTCACGTTTGCCGCCGACGTCCGCGATCATCTCGCGGTGGAGTCGTGCATGGATGAGACCGCCCGCAGGCAAGGCGGCCTCGACATCGTCGTCAACAACGCCGGCGTCGGATGGTTCGGCAGCGTGGAATCGCAAGGGCACGACGACTGGCGCCGCGTGATGGATACCAACGTCACCGGCATCTTCAACTGCTGCAAAGCGGCGATACCGCATCTGCGCCGACGCGGCGGCGGATACATCGTCAACATCAGCAGCCTGGCCGGGACGAATCCCTTCGTCGGGGGCGCGTCGTACTGCGCGTCGAAGGCCGCGGTCGACGTCTTCAGCGAAGCGCTCATGCAGGAGGTCCGGCAGGACGGCATCCGCGTGAGTTACATCAAGCCGGGATCGGTGAATACCGACTTCATGGGCCACGCCGATCCGAACAACGAGTGGAAGCTGCGGCCGGAAGACGTCGCGCAGGTCGTCGTGGATCTCGTGTCGCACGACCGGAGAAGTCTTGCCAGCCGCGTCGACCTCAGACCGTCGCGGCCGCCGAAAAAATAACGCCGCGCATGCCCGAGGCGATCGCCCAGTACAAAATTCTCGAACCGCTCGGCAGCGGAGGACTGGGCGACGTGTTCCGCGCGCGCGACACGGCGCTCGGGCGGACGGTGGCGGTCAAGGTACTGCCGCCTGGCGATCACCGGCGATGCGGCCCGTCTCGGCGATCTGCTGTCGACCGCCTCGCGTCTCTCGGCGATCTCGCACCCGAACGTCGCGATGCTGTTCGAGATTGGCGAAGAGGCCGGCGAACGGTTCGTCGTATTCGAGTTCGTCCAGGGGCAGCCGCTCGCCGCGATCGTCAACGGCCGTGCGCTGCACGTACGGCGGGCGCTCGAATTCGGCATCAATCTGGCCGACGCGCTGGCCGACGCCCATGCGGCGGAGATGATGCACGGAGACATCCGACCCGACACGATCATGATCACGCCGAAAGATCGCGCGAAGTTCATGAACTTCGGCCTGTCACGGTTCACGGCGGGCGGCATGGCACGCATCACCAACGCGGCCGCATATGTGTCGCCGGAGGAACTGGCCGGGCAGCCGGCCGACGGGCGCAGCGATATCTATTCCCTTGGTGCGGTCATGTTCCAGATGCTCACCGGCCGGCAGCGCGCGCGCGGCCTCGTGCTGAGCGGACTGAACCCGACCGTTCCCCAGGAAGTCGAACAGCTGATCGGCCGTATGCTGGCGGCAAACGTCGAACACCGGGCACAAAGCGCCGCCGCAGTGGCGGCCGAGCTGCGAAGCATCGCCGCGATTCTCGACACACGCACCGAGGCTGCCGAAGCGGCTGCGTTTGCCGAACCCCAGAGGCGACGAGTCGACACGCGCGGCGGCGGCATGAAGACCGTTCTGATTTTCGCGCTGATCGCGGCCGCCGCCGCGGCGGCGGCGTGGCTGATCTTGTGGCGATGATCATCGAGACCCGCGCGGTTCTTCCGTTCCAGAAGAACGGCTATGTCGTGGGATGCGAGACCACCAATGAAGCCGTCATCATCGATCCCGGCGATGAGGTCGACATGCTTCTCGAGATCGTCAGGGAACGTTCGCTCGATGTCCGCGGCGTGCTGCTGACTCACGCGCACGTGGATCATGTCACCGGTGTCGGCCGCGCGAAGCAGGCGTTCGACGTCCCTGTCTACCTTCACCGCGACGATCAGTTTCTGTACGACGCGGCGCCGCAGCAGGCCGCGTTTTTCGGACTGCACTGCCCGCCGCTTCCGCCGATCGACAAGTACTACGATGGGGCGCCGCTGTCGTTCGGACGGTATGAAATCAGCGTCCATCACACGCCAGGCCATTGCCCCGGCGGCGTGTGCCTCGCCATTGGCTCAGCGGGGGCGGAGAAAGAAGATCTGTTTGTCGGCGATACGCTGTTCGCAGGCTCGATCGGACGAACCGACCTTCCGGGAGGCGACTACGCGACGCTGATTCGCTCGATCACGACCGTGCTGTTCGCGTTTGGCGATAACGCGAGGGTGCGCTCCGGCCACGGTCCGATGACGACAATCGGACAGGAGCGCCGGACAAATCCCTTCCTCAAGAATACGTAGTGTCCGGCTTTAGCCGGACCGCTCTCATTCCGACCTCGACACGATCAACTCCACCCGCCCGACGCCCAATT
The DNA here is from genome assembly GCA_963850295.1 of Vicinamibacterales bacterium. GTDB lineage: Bacteria > Acidobacteriota > Vicinamibacteria > Vicinamibacterales > JAMQPK01 > JAMQPK01. Next base: position 401,424 of record CAWKKU010000009.1, read on the forward strand.
TGTCGCCGCTCTGAAGCGAAGCCGTCTGCACACGTTTGCCGTTTACGAACGTGCCGTTCGTGCTGGCGAGGTCTTTCACATGGAGCGCGTCCGCGGTCGCCGTAAGCTGGCAGTGGAGGCGCGACACGAGTGCGGCCTCGACGATGAATTCGGCTCCGGTCGAGCGTCCAATCGTTTTGACTGATCCGTCCGGCAGGCGGAACGTGATGCGTTCCGCGGCGGTGTCATCCGTTTCGAGAATCCACATTTACTTGGGCGGTGCTGAAGGAAGCGTCTTGTCCAGCCAGGAGACGATTTCGAGCGTGGCCGGCCGGAGCGATGGTCCGCTGTGAGAGCGTCGCGTACTCCGCGATCTCGCCGGTTGTCGCTCTCGCGAGCAGATGGTTGATGCCGTCGAGCTGCACGAAGTCGGTGGTCTTCGCCCGTGGGCGCGACCGTGCCAGCTGCGCAAGCTGCTGTCCGTGATGCGCCGGCACCTCGCGATCCAGCATCGGCTGCACGATGAGCATGGGCTGCCGCACTTTGACGATGGCCTGCGAAGGCTCGAACGTGAGAAAGCTGCGATAGAGGGGCGTGTCCACCCGGCGCCGGACGTCGAGCGTGAGCGTTTCCCAGCCTTTGCCGGTGACGACCGCATCGAGGATTTTCTTCTGCTGTTCGACGGCGGCCTGTCGCGCCGGCGCGCTCATGCCGGTCTGTTCGAACATGATTCGCTGCTGCTCGAGAATCAGCTCGGTACCGGACATCGCGGGCGTGGCGACGAGGCCGATGGCCGAAACCCTGGGCTCGCGTGCGGCGACGAGCATCGCTACCCAACCGCCTTCTCCGTGGCCCACGAGCGAAATCCTCTTGGGGTCGACGTCGCGTCGTTTTGACAGGTAAGTCACGACGGCGCGCGTGTCCGCGGCGTATTCCTCGAGCGTCGCGGATTCGGGGCGGCCGCCGCTCTGGCCCGCGCCGCGCTCGTCGTAGCGAATGACGAGATAGCCGGCATCGGCGAGGGCGTTGGCGAGCTGCGCGAAGATGGGGATCCCCGCGACGAACTCGTCGCGATCGCTTGGCGCGGAACCCGACACGAGCACGACAGCGGGCAGCCGCGCGGGCGCGGGCTTCTTGCCGGCCACGGGCGCCGGATCCGCCGAGATCGGTCTCGACATCGTCCCGGCGAGGCTGAAGCCGTTTGCCGGCACCGACACTTGCTCGTCGTTCGTCCGGCCCATCGTCACGACCCGCGCCGAGACGCTGGCGATGTCGTCGCGCACGACACTCAGCATCTGTGCGGGAATGTCGAGCCGCAGCAGGCGAGAGCCTTCGGTCCACAACTCCATTTCGAGTTTGGCGGTCCCCAGAGCGACCTCGAGCCGCCATCGCCTGGCCGCGATCTTCCGGCCAGGGATCTCAATGGTTTCGTCGGTGACGCTGTTCAGCCCGATCGTCACGGCGTCCTGCGGTGCGATGTAGGCCTGGAGCTGCGACCCGGGTTGCGCGGTCGCCAGCCTGGCTGCCACCACTTCATATGCGCCAAAGATCAAATTGGGCAGGGCGATCGTGTCAGGGGCGACAGTGTGGGTGCGGCGCTCTACCTTGCCGCTCTGGGTGATTTCGCTGACCGCGGTCGTCCCGTTGAACGCGGTGCGTACCAGCCACTGATTGTTGTTTTCGGTGAGGTTTACCGCCAGCTCGATTGGCCGCCACGAGCGATCGTAACGGGCCTCCCAATAATCCATCGCCAGATTGATCGGCGCCCGCAACTTCCCTGAGCCGCGCAGCGTGTATCCGTCAGGCGATTCGAGGATCGTCACTTCTTCGATGCCGGTATCGGCTCCCCTTACGAACACGCGGAAGATGCTTCCCGAGCTCTTCTGCGCTGCAGGATGTTGCTGCGTCCCCAGAAGGAGCACGGCGATGACGCTAAAATGGAGGAGAGACTTCACTCGCCACTCAGGATAACAGATGTTTTCAGACGACCAGTACGACGCCGCACACCATTCAGCCGTCATCGTCGATCGTTCCTCCGCAGGATCAATCGTGCTGACGGGCGCGGATCGGGCGTCGTTTCTCCATGCCCTGCTGACGAACGACATCGCGGCCCTGACGGCCGGTAAGGGCGTTTACGCCGCGTATCTCACACCTCAGGGCCGCATGATTTCCGACATGCGCGTCATCGAGACCGGCGATCGACTTCTGCTGGGGGTCGAGCGTGAGGTTGCCGGCAGCTCTGGCGGCGCGGCTGGACACGCTGATTTTTTCCGAAGATGTTCAGGTGAAAGACGTCACCGAAGACCTCGCCGTGATTGGCGTGCACGGTCCGTCAGCTGCCGCGATGGTACAGCGCGCAACCGGGCTGCCGGTCGCAGCGCTGTCCAATCAATTCGACAACGTGTCGAATGGCGCACTGACGATTGTCAGGGACGATGCGCTGTCGCTTGTTGGGTTCGAGATATACGTCGGCAGCAGCGACGCGGCGGCACTTCGTGCGGGCCTTGCGGCTGCCGGCGCTGTCGAACTGAACAGCGACACGCATGAAACGCTGAGAATCGAGGCGGGGCGTCCCCGATTCGGGACCGACATGACGACCGAGACGATTCCACTCGAGGCTGGAATCGAAGATCGCGCGATCAGCTTTACGAAGGGATGTTACGTCGGACAGGAAGTCATCATTCGCGTGCTGCATCGCGGCCATGGGCGCGTGGCGCGCCGCCTCGTCTCGATCGTGATTCCGGACGGGCCGTGCCTGCGCGTGGCGACAAGATTCTTGCGGTCCTGACTCGATCGTCGGCGAAATCACGAGCGCCGCGCATTCCCCCAAAGCAGAGGGCCCTCTGGCCCTCGGCTACGTTCACCGCGATTTCGCCGCGCCTGGAAGCGAGCTGACGGTAAATGGCTCACAGGCTCGCGTGTATCAGCCCGTCGATTAATGCCGAATCCGCGGGTGGAAACTCCAGATCGCGGAACTCGGCGCGGGTAATCCAGCGAATCTCCTGACCCAGGATCGGCCGAGGGTCGGCCTCCAACTCGGCACGATAGAAATGCAGCTCCACCACACGCTCTGGGTATGTGTGTGACACGTGAAAGATCTCCCGCGCGTTCACGACCGTCGTGCCCAGTTCTTCGGCGATCTCGCGCTCCAGCGCCGCTTCCTGCGATTCGCCATCGTGCACTTTGCCGCCGGGAAACTCCCAATAGCCCGCCAGATGTGTCCCCTTCACCCTGCGGGCGATGAGGAACCTTCCATTCCTTTCCACGACAGCGGCGACGACGACGATGCGCTCAGACATGTTTCCTGGCAACGCGTGGAAGGGTATCGCGGCTTTCGTGCTCCGGATTGTGCGGGTAGGCGGAGCACAGCGTCGCCATCGGGCAGATCAGGCATTTTGGTTTTCGCGCCGTGCACAGGGTGGCGCCGAAATCCATCAGCGCCTGGTTGAAATCAAACGCACGGCGGTGAGGCACGAGCGCTGCGGAGATCGTCCACAGCATTTTTTTCGTGGCGTGGGACTTGGGCGCACCTTGTCCGATGAACACACGGAACAACACCCGCGCCACGTTTGTATCGAGGATGGCCGCGCGTTCGCGAAACGCGAAGCTGCGAATCGCTCCCGCGGTGTACGCGCCGATGCCCTTGAACGACAGCAGCGTCGCTTCGTCCGACGGCAGCGTGCCGCCGTAGTTGGTCACTGCCTCTCTGCGCAATCGCCTGCAGCCGCTTCGGCCGGATGTTGTAGCCGAGCGGGCGCCATGTTTCGGTCACATCACTCTCGGGCGCGCGCGCCAGCGCCTCGAACGACGGATATCTGTCGAGCCATTCGCGGTACTTCGGCAGCACACGGTCGACCTGCGTCTGCTGCAGCATGATTTCCGACACGAGAATGTGATACGGGTCGGACGTTTCGCGCCACGGAAGCGTTCGCCCGTTCTTGTCGTACCAGCCGAGCAGCACGCGGCGGAACGTCCGCCGCGCCGACGGATTGAGCACCGGCGCGGCCGGCTTCCGCCGGTTCTTACGTATACTGGCGGCCATGAAGATCTACACGCGCACGGGAGATGCCGGCGGCACGGCGCTGTTCGGCGGCACGCGCGTGTCGAAGGCCGACCCGCGTGTCGCGGCGTACGGCGAGGTCGACGAGGTGAACGCGTGTCTGGGGGCCGTACGCGCCGAGCGCGAGCTGCCAGCGGACGTGGCGGAGATGCTGGAGCGCATCCAGCGCGATCTGTTCGCCATCGGCGCACGTCTCGCCGACCCCGCTGAAAAGATCGCGCCGCGCGTGACGAAAACTGCCGTCGGCGACGCCGACATCCAGCGTCTCGAGGAATGGATCGATCGGATGGAGTCCGAGCTGCCGCCGTTGCGGCGCTTCATCCTGCCGGGAGGCAACCGCGCTGGTTCCCTGCTGCATTTGTCGCGTACGGTATGCCGCCGCGCGGAGCGCGCGATCGTCGCCCTCGGGACCGACGCCGTCGAGGCCCCTCTGCTCGCCTATGTGAACCGCCTGTCCGACTTGCTGTTCGTGCTCGCGCGCGCCGTCAATCATCGTGCCCGCCAGCCCGAAGTCGAGTGGTGACCGCGTCGAAGATCTTCCGCGCCAGTTCCTGCGACACGCGCTCCCTCACCGCGCCGCATTCGATCAGGACGCGGCCGCTCGTGGTCTCGATGTCCACATCCCACCGGTCGCGCAGGATCCCGTCCGGCTGCTCGTCGGTCGATCCATCCGCATACTCGTCGCCCGCCGGCGTGAGGTCCGCGGCCGGCTTCGGCCACCGCGGTGACACCGATGTCGCGATGGGTGAGCCGTTGATGAGGACTCGGACTGCCTTGATCGCGTCTTTGTCGATCACCGTTGTCCCGTAATAGAAGTGATCGGCGTCTTCGGTGAACAGCGTCAGCTCCGGGTCGGTCGGGAGCTCGACAATGATCGTGCGGCCCTTCGCGACTTCTCCCTCTCTCGCGGCGCGGTGCCGTTTGCGGTAGAAATGAAGCGTCGTGAGCAGACTCAGGGCGACAAAGACGAGCGCCGCGGCGACCAACCCGGCTACGACATCACGCATGACCGCACACCGTGCCCCCGGTGCCGGTGTAACGCCGCCGCGCGCGGCTAAGATAGCATTCTTGCTGAAACGTTCGAATTCCGCTCCTGCCCGCGACGCGGCCCTCCGCGCCGCCTACGCCGAGTGCGAGCAGCAGGCGAACAGCCACTACGAAAACTTTCCCGTTGCCTCGCGGCTCCTGCCCAGGGCAATGCGTCCGCACGTTGCGGCTGTGTACGCGTTCGCGAGAACGGCAGACGACTTTGCGGACGAAGGATCGCGTCCGGTGGAAGAGCGGCTCAAGCTGCTGGACGATTGGCAGAGTAGGCTGCACGCGTGCGTGAGAACCAGTGCCGTCCGGGTATCGGACAGCAACCGCGGCGACGATCGGATCTTTCTGGCGCTGGGCGCGACGATCCGGGCGTGCAACCTTCCCGTGTCGCTGTTCGACGATCTCCTCAGCGCGTTTCGTCAGGATATCACGGTGCAGCGCTACGACACGTGGGATGCGCTCCTGGACTACTGCCGTCGATCGGCAAATCCGGTCGGCCGTCTCGTCTTGCGCATCGCGGGGTACGACGACGCGCGGCTCGACCGATCGTCCGATGCGCTGTGCACGGCGTTGCAGCTGACGAATTTCTGGCAGGATCTGGGCCGCGATTGGCATGCCGGGCGGTTGTACGTGCCGCTGGATGAGGTCAGGGAGGAGGCGGCCGACACCGGCGACCTCGACGCCAGCCGTATGACGGACGCGTGGGTGCGCGTCTTGAGACGTGTGGCCGGACGGACACACGATTCGTTCATGGAGGGACGGCAGGTGTGTGACGGCGTGAGCGGCCGCCTCCGCTACGAGCTGCGATTGACCTGGCTGGGAGGCACCCAAATCCTCGAGCGTCTGCACCACATCGATTACGACGTCTTCGAGCGCCGCCCGACTCTGGGCCTCGGCGATGCGCCGTCGCTCGTGTGGCGTGCGCTCTTCTGGAGCGGAGCAGGGCGGCGGGCCGCCGCGACCAAACCATGAAACAGCGGGCGACGAGCTTCTACTATTCGTTCCTCGCGCTTCCCGCCGCCAAGCGGAATGCGATCATCGCGGTGTGGGACTTCTGCCGCGCCGTGGATGATGCCGTGGATGAGCCGGGCGACCGCGATCCTGTTCACGCGCTCAAACAGTGGCGGGAGGAAATCGCGCGGGTCTACGACGGCCGTGAGCCCGGGACGCCCGAGGGGAGGCATCTGCTGCCGCATGTCGGGGACTTCTCTCTGCCGCGCTCCGCGTTCGAAGACCTGATCGACGGCGTGGAGATGGACCTGCAGCGCAGCCGGTATGAGACGTTCGACGAGCTCCGGCAGTATTGCCTGCGTGTCGCCTCGGCTGTGGGATTGATCTGCGTCGAGATTTTCGGCTACCGCGATCTTCACGCGCGCGATTACGCGATCGACCTCGGCATCGCGCTGCAGCTCACCAATATCATCCGCGACGTGTCGAGCGATCTCGAGCGGGGTCGTGTGTACATTCCTGCGCAGGATCTGCAGCGTTTCAACTGTACCGGAAGACGACTTGCGGGCCGGCGTCGTGACGGACAATGTGCGGCGGCTTCTGGAGTTCGAGGTCGGCCGTGCCCGGGAGTTCTACCGAAAGGCCGAGGCGGCGCTGCCGCGGCGTGACGAGCGGCGGCTTGTCGCGGCGCGCATCATGGGCGCCATTTACTTCGATCTCCTGCGCGCCATCGAAAAACGCGGGTACGACGTCTTTCATGGCAGAATGCGCGTCTCTCGCCGCCGGCAGGCTGTTGTCGCTGCCGTTACGTGGCTGAAAGCCATGGTTCCCTTCATATGAAGTCTCCCGACGTCATTGTCGTAGGCGCGGGCGTCGCCGGGCTGACCGCGGCCGTCGATCTGGCCGCGCGCGGCGCGCGCGTGACGGTGCTCGAGGCGAAGGCGATTCTCGGCGGCAGGGCAACGGCGTTCACCGACCCGCAAACCGGTGAACGCGTCGACAACGGCCAGCACGTGCTGCTCGGGTGTTACGAAGAGACGTTTGCCTTCTTGCGACGGCTGGGGACCGAAGGCGACGTGCGGGTGCAGCCGGCGCTGACCGTGGACTTCGTCGACCGCGCGGGACAACGAAGCCGGCTGCGGCTGCCGCCGTTACCACCGCCGTTGAATCTTGCGGCCGGTCTGCTCGACTGGGACGCTCTTTCGTGGCGCGATCGGCTCGCGGCCGTAGGGCTCGCCGCGCCAATACGGCTCGCCCAGACAGAGCAGAGGGCAAAGAGCAGAGGGCAGCGTGTCGTCAGGATTGCCGCATCTCCCGGCGAGACGGTGACGGAATGGCTCATCAACAACGGTCAGACGCCACGTATCCGCGAAATGTTGTGGGAGCCGCTGGCGCTCGCCGCGTTGAACCAGTCCGCGCACGACGCCGCCGCGCCGCCGTTCGCCGCCGTACTCGCGCGCATGTTCGGAAGCGGGCCGCGCGATGCGGCCCTTGCGCTTCCGTCGCGTCCACTCGATGAGCTGTACGCCGAACCCGCGCGGCGGTTCATCGAAGAGCGGGGTGGCGGCCAGGTACGCGTCGGGTGTGCGGCGCGCATCCACTTGCACGAGGGTCGCTTCACGCACGTCGAAACGCGCGGCGAGCGGCTCCACGCGCAGGCTGTCGTTGCCGCTGTGCCGTGGTATGCGCTCGTCGATCTATTCGCTGGAGACACCTCGCCGGTGGACGGCGTGCGCCACGCGGCCGCGGCCACGAGCCCATCGCCCATCGCCAGCGTCAACGTGTGGCTCGATCGACGGGTGTTGTCGGCACCGTTTCTGGGATTGCCTGGGCGCGCGATGCAATGGGTGTTCGACAAGGAACAGATGTTCGACGCCGCCACGTCCCATTTGACGTTCGTATCGAGTGGAGCGGACGGCCTGGTGAGCCTTCCCGGTGACCAACTGATCGCGCTGGCGCTTCAGGAACTGCGCGAGGCGCTGCCGGAATCGCGGTCTGCGAAGGTCCTGCGGGTTTCCGTGGTGCGCGAACGGCGCGCGACGTTTTCCATAGCGCCAGGCCAGCCGAAGCGGCCGCAGGTGGTGACGGAAGTCCCCGGGCTGGTGCTGGCGGGGGACTGGATCGACACGGGTCTCCCCGCTACGATCGAGGGAGCAGCCATCAGCGGGCGCCTGGCGTCCGAGGCGATTCCATGAATTCCATCGTCGTTCACTATCAGGAGATCGCGCTGAAGGGACGGAACCGCCCGTGGTTCATCGCCCGGCTGGTGCGCAATATCCGAACGGCGACGCGAGATCTCGCGGTGACGCGTGTGGTCACGAAGATGGGCAGGATCGAGATCGTGCTGGCCTCGCCGGATGCATGGCCGGCGGTCGCAGAGCGGCTGCGGCACGTCTTCGGTATCGCCAATTTCTCCCGCGCGGCGCTGGTGCCGCTCGACATCGACGGCATCGCCGCATCGATCCTCGACAACCTCGGCGACGTCCGCGTGTCGAGCTTTCGCGTGTCCGCACGCCGGGCCGACAAGCGATTTCCGCTGACTTCTCCGCAAATCGAGCGGGAAATCGGCGGCCGCATCAAGGAAGCCAAGGGCTGGACCGTCAATCTCGATGCGGCGGAGCTGACGATTCACATCGAAGCGCTTACCGGCGAGGCGTTCTACCATTTCGGAAAACATCCGGGCCCCGGCGGCATGCCGACGGGGGTGAGCGGACGAGTGGTCGCCCTTCTTTCGGGCGGCATCGATTCGCCCGTCGCGGCATACCGGCTGATGAAGCGCGGATGCCGCGTCGTGCCTGTCCACTTCCACAGCTATCCCATCCTGTCGCGCGCATCGCAGGAGAAAGTCCGCGAGCTCGCGGCCTTGCTGACGCGCTACCAGCAGCACACGCGGCTGCACATGATCGCGTTCGGGGAGATCCAGCAGCAGGTGATGTTGTCCGTGCCGCCGGCGCTGCGCGTCGTGATTTACCGGAGGCTGATGCTGCGGATCGCGGAAACGATTGCGTTGCGTGTGAACGCCGGCGCGCTCGTCACCGGCGAGGCGATCGGCCAGGTCGCGTCTCAGACCCTGGAAAACATGGCGACGATCGCGGCTGTCGTCTCGCTGCCGGTGTTCCGGCCGCTCATCGGCATGGACAAGGACGAAATCGTCGCCGAAGCGCGGCGCCTCGGCACGTTTCCGATTTCGATCATCGAAGATCAGGACTGCTGTCAGCTGTTTACGCCCAAACACCCCGCGACCAGGGCGCGCCGCGACGAGATCGACGCGGCCGAACGCTCGCTCCCGATCGACGAATTTGTGCGGCAGGCGGCTGAAGCGGCGGTCATAGAGGAGTTCAACTACCCAGTGATAAAATACGCCAGCATTTAACTTAGGCACTCCTGGAAGGAATCATGGCAGTTCAAACAATCGGCTCGAAAATCGAAGAAATTCTCGGCGACGAAGCAGCCGGCCTGCTTCAGTATCAGTGCAAGACGATTTCGAAAGACCTGCTTCATCTTCCCGGGCCCGACTACGTCGAGCGGATCTACGGCGTGTCGGATCGGCAGACGCGCGTGCTCGGCAGCCTGCAGTCTTTGTTGAGTCATGGGCGCCTGGCAGGGACCGGATATGTTTCGATTCTGCCTGTCGATCAGGGAATCGAACACTCCGCCGGCGCGTCGTTCGCCCCCAATCCGATGTATTTCGACCCCGAAAACATCGTCAAGCTGGCGATCGAAGGCGGCTGCAACGCCGTCGCCTCGACGCTCGGCGTGCTTGGATCGGTCGCGCGGAAGTACGCGCACAAGATTCCGTTCCTGTTGAAGCTCAACCACAACGAATTCATCTCGTACCCCAACCAGTACGATCAGATTAAGTTCGCCGACGTGCAGCAGGCCTTCGACATGGGTGCGCAGTCGGTGGGCGCCACGATCTATTTCGGGTCCGAGGAATCGAAGCGGCAGATCGTCGAGGTGTCCGAGCTGTTCCAGCACGCGCACGAGCTCGGCATGTCGACGGTGCTGTGGTGCTATCTGCGTAATCCGGCGTTCAAGACGAAAGAGAAGGACTACCACGTTGCCGCCGACCTGACCGGACAGGCGAATCACCTGGGCGTCACGATCGAAGCCGACATCATCAAGCAGAAGCTGCCCGAGAACAACGGCGGCTACAACGCCGTCAACTTCGGCAAGACGCACAAGAAGGTCTATTCGGAGCTGTCGTCCGACCATCCGATCGACCTGACGCGCTACCAGCTGGCGAACTGCTATATGGGCCGAGCGGGCCTGATCAACTCAGGCGGTGCCTCGTCTGGCGAAAGTGATCTGAAGGAGGCAGTGAAAACTGCCGTCATCAACAAACGTGCGGGCGGGATGGGCCTGATTTCGGGCCGCAAGGCGTTCCAGCGGCCGATGAAAGAAGGGGTTCAGCTGCTCAACGCGATTCAGGACGTCTACCTGAACAAAGACGTCACTATCGCTTGATCGTTTCCGATCCGCTGAAGGGCCCGTTGCACGACGTGCCCGCGTAGCTCACGACGATATTCGACGTGCCCTGAAACGTGCCCGTACCGGTCATGTTGAACGGGCACGTCTCCGACCCTTTGGTTGCCGTGCCGGTGGATGCCCATGGAATCGTCGTGTCGCCGTGGCTTGCGGTTACCGTGCCCGCCAGCGTAACCCCGTCCGCGCACGTCGCCGAGAATTCGCCGCTCGCCTGGCTTCCTGACTGGGAGGTGATTTTCCACTGCAGTCCCGCGCAGCTTTGTGCCGGAGGCGCAATCGCCGGCCCGTTCCACGTGCCGAGATAGGAACGCACCGTGCCGTCCGATTCGGTCGGGCTCGTCGGCGACCCGTTGAAGATATCCTTGAACATGTCGAAGCAGGCCGCCGAAGAGGTCGCCAGGACGATGATCAGGGCAGTTCTGAGAAGCTTCATGTCATATCGTATCGGGTCGGGGGACGACGCGCTGTAGCGGCCAATCTTCCAATCTGCCAATCTCCCAATCTGCCAATTCAAATTACAATTTCCCTTCCTATGTCTTTGCTCAAGGTCGCCCGCATGGGGCATCCGGTCCTCCGCTCGAGGGCCCGCGAAATCGAGCGCGCCGAGCTGAAGAAACCGTCGATTCAGAAGCTGATCGACGACATGATCGACACGATGCACGAGTACCACGGCGTTGGCCTGGCCGCGCCGCAGATTCACGAAGGACTGCGTCTGTTCGTCGCCGCCATCGCGCCGCTGAATGACGACCCGCTGTCACCGGAAGACGAGCCGATGGTGTTCATCAATCCGGTGATCACGCCCGTCGGCCATGAGATGGTGGAGGACTGGGAGGGCTGCCTGAGCATCCCGGACATCCGCGGCCGGGTCCCGCGAGCCCGGTCAATTACCGTGACCGCTCTGGATCGCAACGGCGGCAAGATCGAGATCGCCTCGCACGACTTTCCCGCGCGCGTGATTCAGCACGAAACCGATCATCTCGACGGCGTGCTGTTTTTCGATCGCATGCGGACGTTCGCCTCGCTGACGTATCTGGAAGAGTACGGAAGGTACTGGGCGAAGGAAAGAAATGACTAGATGCTCTACCAATCCTCCGATTCTATTGTCTGCCCTCGCGTTTCATTTCAGCCGCGCGTTCCGCCTTCAGCCGCTCCAGCTCGACCTCTGAGTGGTCGGCGTACTGCATTGCGTCGGCGATGAGCCGATGGCCGGCGTGTTCGGCGATGAGAGTGTGCATCTTCTGGCAGATGCGCCGGTAGGCGGGATGTCCCTGGGGGGCGGTGCGCAGCTCGATCAGGTGCATGGCCTCGCGGGCATTCATCTCCATATAAAAACGAATGCGGTAGGCCATCGACACGGCATACGGCGCGACGGCGGATAAACCGGCGGCATGCAGCGAGTCGTGCAGCTCGGCGGACGCCTCCATCACATCGGTCCAGTCCTTGTGCGCGCCTGCTGCTTCGATGGCGTCGGGCTCGACGTAGCCGTGGAGCGCGGTCAGCGGCTGCCACTCGAGGGTCAGCATCCGGTGGCGCTGCAAATCGCGGAAGGCGCCGTAGTCGGCCAGCACGTCAAACCGATACATCGTCCGTTCGAACGCGCGCCCGGGCTTGTGTCTGCGGTTCCCGCGCGCTCCGACATATGCGCGCAGCACACTGGCGCGGTCGTCGGCCGACATCGCCCGCGCGACGTCGAACAACCGGTCATCGGGAAGATCCGACACGGCGTACAAGGCGGCGGCCACGACCTTGATCTCGCCGTCCGGGTCGAAATCGGTCAGCGTGACTTCCGGGCGCGCCGCCGTGTCTTCGCCGCTGAGCAGTTCTGCCGCCACACTTTCGATCGCGGTTCTGGTGTCGGCGAAGTACTGAGTCCAGCGGCCGCCCCGGTCCGGGTGATCCACGCGGGTCAGGAACGCGGGGATCACCTTGCGCAGTTCGGTCAACATCAGCGCGGCGTATTCCTGACTCTCCGCGAGCGGGTTGGCCCGCATACGCAGGAGGAGCGCTTCGTAGGCCTGCCCGGTTCCGAACAGGCCGAGGTTCGACTGCACGGCCGCCGGCAGCAGCCCGCGGAGCGTGTCGAGCGCCTTGGCGCGAATCGCGGCCCGGTACACCGCATCGCTGTCGGCGGCGTCCTTGGGAAATCTCGCGCGAAAGTGTTCCTGCATCGGCTCGAACCAGTGCGCGTAAATCTCGAACGTGCGATCGAGCGTCGCTTCGTACCGGCCCTGCAGCGCCGTGCCGCGAAGCTCGGTCGGCACGTAATATTTCCAGCGGCCGCCCGGTCTGTCGGTATAAGGGACGTAGCGCGTTGACTGCTCGAGATAGGCCATCAGCCGGCCCCACTCGAGCACCTTCGTCAACACATTCGAGACGCCTTCACACGCGAGGTGCACGCCGCCGAGCTGTGCGACCGAATCGTCGCCGTAGTCGGCGAACACCTTCGCATACAATTTTTCCGCGCGCTCGACGCCGACGCGGCTCTCGGCAACCGGCTGGTGCTGGACGTCGCGCAGAAACTCGTCGAGAAAGAGACGCCTGAGCGATTTCGCGGATCGGGAATAGCGCGCGAAGAGCGCGCCTTTCACTGTTTCCGGCAGATTCGTCAGAGCGAAGACCGGTGTATCGAGGTTGGAGAAGTACGGCGAGAGCGCCGCTCGCTCGTCCGGCGTGAATTCCGACACGGCGTCAGACTACACTAATTGAGAGTCCGTATCGACTCCTGATGCCCGCATTTCGATTCCGTCACTCGCTTACGGCCCGATTTCGCGACTGCGATCTCTTCGGGCACGTCAACAACGCCGTCTACTTCACCTACATGGAAGAAGCGCGATGGGCGTACTGGCGCGAGCTGACAGGCGATTTTCCTCATAGCCGGCTTCCCGGACTCATCCTCGCGCGCGCCGAATGCGATTTTCTCAGGCCCGTACAACCCGGCGAGCGCATCGACATCTGGATGGGCACGACGAAGATCGGGCGCACGAGCATGTCGATCGACTGCGAGATGCTCGACGGCCACGGCGCGGCGGTGGCAAAAGGGCGGGCCGTCATGGTGACCTACGACTACGCCGCCGCCAAGCCTGTTCCCGTGCCCGACTGGGCCCGCACGCGCATCGAGGAGTACGAGGGACGGCAATTGTCCCGGCCATGATTCTTCTCGAGCGAGTCTCCAAACATTTCGAAGGTCGGCGGCGCGTGACGGCCCTCGAGGACATCAACCTCGACATTCCCAAAGGGGAGCTCGTGTCGATCGTCGGTCCGTCCGGTTCCGGAAAATCCACGCTGCTGAATCTCATCGGCGGGCTGGATCGTCCGACGGCGGGCGCGATCACGCTCGACGGCCAGCGTCTCGACGGTCTGCCCGATGACGGGCTGACGGCAGTGCGGCGCGACAAGCTCGGGATCATCTTCCAGTTCTTCAATCTCCTTCCGAGCCTGACGTGTCTCGAAAACGTGGCGCTCCCGCTCCATCTGCGCGGCTGGCCGGCAAAAAAAATCAACGCTCGGGCGGGTGAGCTCCTGGAGCTCGTCAAGTTGAGCGCGCGCGTGGATCACGTTCCCGACGAGCTTTCGGGCGGCGAGCGGCAACGCGTGGCGATCGCCCGCGCGCTTTCCGTCTATCCTCCGATTCTGCTGGCGGACGAGCCCACCGGGAACCTCGACACGCAGACCGGTCTCGACATTCTGAGCCTCATCAAGGATCTCCACGTCCGGCTTGGCGCGACGATTCTCATCGTCACGCACGACATGAACGTCGCCGCGACGTGCCAGCGCACGATCACCATCCGGGATGGCCGCATCGTTGCGGACGTGAGGCGCTGAGCCGGCATGCGCCTGATACGTCTGATCAGCTGGCCGTATGTGAGGAAACACGCCGTACGTTCGGCGCTGACGGTCGTCGGCATCGTGCTGGGGGTCGCGGTCTTCGTTGCCATGCACACGGCGAACCAGGCGGTGTTCTACGCCTTCGAACGCACCGTGGATCGCATCGCGGGTGCGGCGCAGCTGCAGGTGAACGCCGGCGAAGGCGGGTTTCCCGAGGAGGTTCTGGAACGGGTCCAGGCGATTCCAGAGGTGCAGGTGGCGGTGCCCGTCATCGAGGCGCCTGCCGGAACAACTCTGCCGGGACAGGGCAACGTCCTCATCCTCGGCGTGGACATGACGGGCGATCGGAGCCTGAGGGAGTACGACCTCGAGAGCGGCGACGCCGCTGTCGTCGACGATCCGCTGGTATTTCTGGCGCAGCCGGATTCGATCATCATCACCAGCGAGTTCGCGACGCGGAACAGGCTTCAGGTGGGCGATCGTTTCCTTCTGTCGACCATCGCGGGTGACAAGGCGTTCACCGTCCGTGGCGTGATGCGTTCGGGAGGCCTGACGAGCGCGTTTGGCGGCAATCTCGCGGTGATGGACATCTACGCCGCGCAGCAGATGTTCGGCCGCGGCCGGCAGTTCGATCGCATCGACGTGAAGCTCCAGGAGGGGATTCCGGTGGAGGGCGGGCGCGCTGCAGTACAGGCGGCGCTTGGTGCCGGATTCGAGGTGCAGCCCCCGTCGTCGCGCGGACAACAGCTCGAGTCGACGCTGGCCGTGTATGCCATTTCGATGAACATTTCGAGCGTGTTCGCCCTGTTCATCGGCATGTTCATCATCTACAACTCGTTTTCGATAGCCGTCACCCAGCGGCGATCCGAGATCGGCGTGTTGCGCGCGCTCGGTGCACCTCGCCGGCAGATTCGGAATCTGTTTCTCGTCGAAAGCGCCGTAAGCGGCCTGGTGGGCTCGGTGGCCGGCATCGCCCTCGGTATCGTCATGGCGCGCGGCATGGTGGGATCGATCTCCAACATGCTCGAGGGCATCTACGGAGTGGCTGAACGGGCAGAGGAGGTCTCGGCGGATCCACGGCTACTGGGTCTGGCGATGGCGATTGGCGTCTTCACCAGCACGCTTGCCGCGTGGCTGCCCGCCCGCAACGCGTCTCGAGTCGATCCGGTCCAGGCGCTTCAGAAGGGAAAGTATCAAGTCCTGACGGCCGGCGAGAACCGCACACGCCGGCTCCTCGCGGCGGCGTCGATGGCGGGCGCCGTCATATGCCTCTGGATCGGGAGATCGTTCTGGTTCTACGCCGGGTACGCGTTAATCGTGCTCGCCTCGCTGCTGCTCGTTCCGACCGTTGCCCTCTGGCTGTCGCGTGGGCTGCGGCCGATCCTGAAGTGGCTCCGTCCCGTGGAAGGCGCGCTCGCCGCCGACAGTCTCATCCAATCGCCCAGGCGCACGTCCGGAGCGGTAGCCGCCCTGATGCTCTCGCTGGGGCAGGTCATCGGCCTTGGCGGCGTCGGCCGCGAAAGCTACGCCTCCATCGTGGACTGGCTGAACACCGCGCTGAATCCGGACCTGTTCGTCTCGGGATCCCAGCAGCTGTCCGATCGCTCGTTCAGATTTCCAGTGGCGCTGGCGAAATCGATCAACGCGATCGACGGCGTCGACGATGTCCAGACGGTACGAAGCTTCCGCCTCAACATGGAGGGCGCACCAGGAATGCTCATCGTCATCGATGCGGACAGTTTCGAGCGCCACAGCCAGCGGATGGTCGTGGCGGAGCAGCCAGGCGGCATGTACCGCCTGGCCATCGCCGGCGAGGGGGTCATCGTTTCGGACAACTTCGCCCGGTTGAGGCGAAAGCAGCTCGGCGATTCCGTCGAGTTGCCGACGCCGGCCGGGCCGCTGCATCTCCCTATCGCCGGCATCGTCACCGATTGGTCGGACCAGCAGGGCTCGGTGTTTCTCGATCGCAAGGTCTACGAGCGGGCCTGGAAAGACGAGACGGTGAACGTCTTCCGCGTGTACGTCGTTCCGGGCGCCGAGCCGTCGGCCGTGCGGCAGCGGATCCTCGAGCAGCTCAGCCCGGCGAATCCCAGGTTGCTCGTGTTGACGAATGCCGAAGTGCGCGCCTGGGTGCTGCGGCTGACCGATCAATGGCTGCAGCTCACCTACAGCCAGGTGTTCATTGCGGTGATCGTTGCCATCCTCGGCATCGTCAACACGCTCACGGTTTCAATCATCGACCGCAAGCGCGAGCTGGGAGTCCTCCGCGCGGTGGGCGGTCTGCGCCGCCAGATCCGGCAAACTATCTGGATGGAAGCGGTGGCCATCGGCTGCGTCGGCCTGACGCTCGGGCTGCTCTTCGGAGCGGCCAATCTCTACTTCATCCTGCAGATCACAGGACGCGACCTGTCCGGCATGTCGCTGCCGTACCGTTATCCGATCGATATCGCGTTGATGCTGCTGCCGACGATTCTCGGCGCGGCGATTTTTTCGGCGCTCTGGCCTGCGGAATCGGCCGTGCGCACATCGCTCGTGGAAGCGCTTGAATATGAGTGATCGTCCATCGTCGATCGTCCATCGTCGATCGTCTGGAGGCTGGTGGCCTGCCGTCGCGGCCGTGCTGCTCGTCGCGGCCTCGCTCCTCCATGCGCAGAGCGATGCGCGATCCATCGTCGAGGAATCCCAGCGTCGATCGGAGTCGAAATCGCAGCGATATGAAGGGCTGCTTCAGGTGCTCGACAGCAACGGCAAGGTCGCCGACAAGCGGTGGCTGTTCGATCGCCTCGGCTCGCATGGCAGTAGCAAGTCGGTGCTCCGCTTTGTCGCGCCTGCGGAGGTCAAAGGCGTCGCGCTGCTCATCGTCAATCATCCCGATCGCGCGTCCGATCAGTGGATGTGGACGCCGGCGCTGCAGCGCGAAAGACGCATCGCCCTTCAGGATCGCTCCACGAGGTTCTTCGGCACCGATTTCAGCTTCGAAGATCTCGAGGAGCGGGACGTCAACCAGTACAGCTACCGGCTGCTCGGCGAGCAGACCATCGACGACGCGGCGTGCTGGCACATCGAGTCGACTCCGTCGGAGAAAAAGATCTCGCAATATTCGAAGTCGCACGTGTGGATTCGAAAGGACAACTACGCCTTCGCTCAGGTGGAAAGCTTCATCAAAGGCGAGGTCGTCCGCCGGTTGAAGTACAGCAACTTCACCCAGGTGCAGGGCATCTGGTCCGGGCGGCGTCTGGAGATGACCGACCTGCGCCGCAAGAGCAGGACCATCCTGACGCTGGAACGCCTCGAATACAACCTGCCGCTGAAAGAAGAGGACTTCACGCTGCAGGCGCTTCGGGATCCTTTGTGATCGTGCTGTTGCTGCTGCTGCGTACTTGCCGCTCCGGCAGGCGCGCAGACCCTTACCTACCGCGGCTTCGGCGACCTTCATTCGGCGGCGTACCCTCAGGCGGTTCCGCAGGACGACAATCACTTTCTCGTTGAAGGGCGATTTCGCATCGAGCCGGCCGTGAGGGCGGCGCCGTGGTTGACCTTTACAGCTTCGGTCGAAGCGCGGCTCGACAACCTCGAGCGCGTCGAGCGTGATTGGCGCCTCGACGTGCGGGATCGCGGACTTCGCCGGCCCGCGATGTCGCTGCGGCACGCGAATGCGAACATCCGCCGCGGCGGGGTCAACCTCGTCCTCGGCAGGCAATTTGTCCGGTGGGGCAAAGCCGACATTCTGAATCCCACCGATCGCTTTGCGCCGAAAGATTTTCTGGAAGTGACGCGCGACGAGTTTCTCGGCGTGATTGGCGCCCGCGCCATGTACGAACGTGGCCCGCATCTGATCGACGGCGTTGTCGTCCCCGTATTCACCCCCAGCAGGATTCCGCTCCCGGACACCCGCTGGGCTCCGGCGCTTCCGCCAGGAATCGAAGGCACAGTCGATCTTGGCGTCGAATTCCCGCAGCGGCCTCAATACGGCGTGCGATGGAACGTCCTCGGCCCGGGATTCGAAGTCTCTGCCTCGTTCTTCGATGGATTCAACCACCTGCCGCAATTCTCGACGCAGCCGCTCTCCGGCCTGCCGCTGGTTGCCGTTCGCCGATCGTACGCGCCGCTGCGCATGGCCGGGACGGACGCCGCGATCCCGCTGCGTTGGTTCGTAGTGAAAGGGGAAATCGCCGCGCTGATGACATCGAGCGATGACGCAGACGATGTGGTGCTGTATGTGGTCCAGGTGGAGCGGCAGATCGGTGAGCTGAGCCTCGTCGGCGGGTACGCCGGAGAAATCGTCGTCACCGAGAGCGCCGCGTTCGACTATGCGCCCGACCGTGGGCTCACGCGCGCATTTCTCGGACGAGCCGGTTACACCATCAACGCCAACAGCGAGGTGTCGTTCGAAGCGGCGGTTCGGCAGAATCTCGACGGCGTGTGGATCAAAGGGCAATATTCGAAGGCGCTCGACAGCCATTGGCGGGTCACGGCAGCGGGCGTGATCATCGGTGGCGAAGAGGAGGACTTCATCGGCCAGTACCGCCGCAACTCCCATCTTCTCTCGACGCTAAGATATAGTTTCTGAACGATGTCGCTGCTCGTCACTCCGGAAGAGCTGTCGCGAGAGCTCGCGTCCGCGCCGCCTCCGCTTCTGATCGATCTTCGGCCCGTTGAACAATATTGCGAAGGCCATTTGCCGGCTGCGGTCCACCTGGATTTGTTCGGCATCAGCAGCATCGACACGGACCCCGCACCGCTGCGGGCGTTTTTCTGGATCATCGAACACCTGCTGGCCTCGAGGGGCGTATCGGCCAACGTGCCCGTCGTCGTCTACGACGAGACATCGGGTGTACGCGCGGCGCGTGCGTTCTGGTTTCTGGAGTTCTTCGGCCATCCGAACACGCGCGTGCTCGACGGCGGTTTCAAGGCATGGGCGAGCGCACACCTGCCGCTGTCAACGAAGGCCGTGAAGCCGGCGCAGAGTGAGTGGACCGGGCAACGCAACGAGCAGATTCTGGCTGGCTGGCGCGACGTCAACGATCGCCTGGCACAGGCTGATGCGATCATCGTCGACACGCGCAGCGACGGCGAGTACTACGGCTCGACGGTACGGGCCGCGCGAGGAGGCGCCATTCCTGGAGCCGTTCATCTCGAATGGACGCCACAATCTCACGCCTGACGGTAGGTTCAAGCCGCCGCTGGCGTTGAAGCAGATGTATGAACAGGCGGGAGTGACTCCCGAGCGCGAGGTCGTCACGTATTGCCAGGGCGGCTACCGTGCCGCGCATACGTATCTCGCACTGAGGCTGATCGGTTTTCCCCGCGTGCGGAATTACGTCGGTTCGTGGAAAGAGTGGGGCGATCGCGTCGATCTGCCCATCGAACATCCGAAGGAACCATAAATGGAAAACATCGACAAGGTCGTCGACTACATCAACCTCCAGCGCGATCGGTACGTCGAGGAACTGAAGCAGTTTCTCGCGATACCAAGCGTCAGCGCCCTGCCCCAGCATCAGGCCGACGTCCGGCGCACAGCGGAGTGGAGCGCCGAACATATGAAAGGCATCGGCCTGGAGCACGTCCGTCTCGAGGAGACCCCTGGCAATCCAATCGTCTACGGAGACTGGCTGAACGCGCCGGGCGCGCCGACGATTCTGTTTTACGGTCATTACGACGTGCAGCCCGTCGATCCTGTCGATTTGTGGGACTCGCCGCCGTTCGAGGCCACGGTTCGTGAAAACGAGATTTATGCCCGCGGTGCGGCAGACGACAAGGGCCAGGTGTTCATGCACTTCAAGGCGATTGAAGCGCACATGAAGCAGTCCGGCCGCCTCCCCCTGAACCTCAAGGTGTTCCTCGAAGGCGAGGAGGAGGTCGGCAGTCTGCACCTCGACGAGTTCGTCCGCTCTCACAAAGACCTGCTCGCGGCGGACGTCGTCGTGATCTCGGATTCGGCGATGTTCGCGCGAGAGATTCCGTCCATCTGCTACGGCCTGCGCGGACTCGTGTATTACCAGATCGATTTGCGCGGCACGAAATCGGATCTCCACTCAGGTGTGTTCGGCGGCGCGATGGCCAACCCGGCTTTCGTGTTGTCGCAGATGCTCGCGCAGATGAAGGACAAGAGCGGGCGTGTGAAAATCCCCGGCTTTTACGATGCCGTGAGGGACCTGACGGACGCAGAACGGGCCGAATGGAAGAAGCTGCCCTTCGATGAGAAACAGTACCGAAAGGAGTGGGGCGCGCCGAAACTCTCGGGCGAATCGGGCTACACGGTGCTCGAGCGCGTGTGGGGCAGGCCGACATTCGAGGTGAATGGCCTGTTGTCGGGCTTTACCGGCGAAGGACCGAAGACCGTGCTGCCGGCCGTCGCCATGGCGAAGGTGAGCATGCGTCTCGTTCCGAACCAGGATCCCGATACCATCGCTGGTCTCTTCGAGGCTTACGTGCGGAAGATCGCACCGCCCACCGTCGAGTTGAAACTGACGCGACTGCACGGCGGCAAGCCCTGGATGGCCGAGTTCGACAGTCCCTTTATCCGCGCGGCGGGGCGCGCGATCGAAAAGGGATTCGGCAAGACGCCTGTGTTCACGCGGGAAGGCGGCTCGATCCCGGTTGTCGCGACCTTTCAGGAAGAGCTGGGCGTGCCGAGCGTGTTGTTCGGCGTCGGGCTACCCGACGAAAACGCGCATGCCCCGAACGAAAAACTCGACCTCGGTAATTTTCATGGCGGCATCATCGCGTCCGCGCATCTCTATGAGGAAATCGCCAGGCTTCGCTAGCGTAGTCATCCTCTGCGGGTTGCTCGCCGCCGGACGGCTCTCGGCGGCAGGGCCGGCATTCGTCGACATCACGTGGATGTCGATCTCGAACATGTACTACGAGATCGGGTCGCTCAACGTGATTACCGACGGATACATCACACGCCTTCCGCAGAGCGAGTTTCACGGCGGCGGCGGTGGGTTGGCGAACACGCGCCGGCCTCTCACGCCCGATGTGCGCGCCGTGACGCGCGTGTTGAATGCGCTCGGCGGATCATCACGCGTCAATCTGCTTCTGACGGGCCATAGCCACTGGGATCATTCCTTCGATACCGCCACATGGTCGAGGCTGACCAACGCGCCCATCATCGGATCGAAGACGACCTGCCTGCAGGCTCAGGCGGAAGGCGTGCCCGCAACGCGATGCCGCTCTGTGAACGGCCGGGAGGTCATTCCACTGGCCGACGGGGTTGTGATGAGAGTGGTGCGCTGGAATCACAGTGGCGATCCGGCGGTGAATCCGGAACAGCACAATCCGGTGGAACTGACCTCGGTTCCGGTGCGCGACACCGCGACCGGAGGCCTGCGGGCCGGCGTTGCGGAAGATTTCCCGAACGGCGGCGGCAACCGCGCCTTTCTCTTTACCGTCGACGGTCCGGATGGGCGCTTCAGCTGGTTCTTCAATAATTCCGCGAGCCCGGTGGATCTCCACGTCCCCATCGTCGTCGACGGCGTGGATTACGGCGCGCCTCTCGACAACCTGAAACACGCGATGGCGGATGCCAATCTCGCGTCTGTCGATCTCTGGATTGGCTCGAGCGCCGTGGCAGTGGCCAAACTCGTCGTGCCGATCCTGAAGCCCAAAGCGTTCCTGCCCGTGCATTGGGACGGCTTGTGGGGAGCCTTCGAAGCGGGGGTTCCGAAACCGTATGGCGATGGCGCGCTCGAAGCGCTCTTGAAGGCGTCCAACGCCGCCGTCGTAGCCCCAGCACAGTACATGGACAAGTGGCGGCTCGATCGCAATGGCGTGCGGCCGATCGCGAATACCGAGGTGAAGAAAGCGCTTGGCTTCAACTAGACAGATCAAAGGCCTGATATTCGATTTCGACGGTTTGATTGTCGACAGTGAAAGTCCGGGGTTTCAGGCGTGGTCGGAGATGTATTCGACACGCGGCTGCTCGCTGCCTTTCGAGAAATATTCCGCGTGCATCGGCACGATCGGCGGATTCGACCTGCATGCCTACCTCGAAGAGCAATCCGGACGAAGTCACGATCGCAGCGAACTGGAGGCGGCGTGCACGGCGCGGTGGCTCGAGCTCATGAGGTCTCAGCCGTTGCTGCCCGGCGTGTCGTCCTGCGTCGCCTCGGCGAAGTCACGGAATATGAAGCTGGCCGTCGCGTCCAGCTCCACGAACAAATGGGTGACAAGAAATCTGAAGCGGTTCGGTCTGCTCGATCACTTCGATGCGATCTGCACGAGGGATCTCGTGGATGCCGTAAAGCCGGATCCCGCTCTCTATCTCCTGGCACTCGAGCGGCTCGGGACTGCATGCTGACGAGGTTGTGGCGTTCGAAGACTCGCCGCCGGGTATTCTGGCTGCCAAACGAGCGGGCATCTTCTGTATTGCGGTGGCGAACTCGCTGACCAGGCACCTGCCCCTCGATCTCGCCGACCGCCGCCTCAACTCGCTCGAAGAGTTCGATTTCAACGATGTCTGACATCATCGCCGTCGGCGGCGCTGGATTTTTCACCGACCCGGCCAACCTGGCGCTCGAAAAATACATCGTCGATCAGGCGCGAAAAGACTCTCCACGCGTGCTGATGATCGCGACGGCCAGAGGGGACGATGCCCGCTACGTCGCGAAGTTTCACGAAGCGTTCGGCCATCTGGGCGCGGTCACAAGCCACCTGCCGTTTTTCGAGCGGACGCCAGACCTTCGCAGCGTCTTGCTCTCTCAGGACGTGATCTACGTGGGTGGCGGCAATACGAAAAGCATGCTGGGTGTATGGCGGGAATGGGGACTGACCGACATTCTCGAGGAAGCTCACGACCAGCGGGATCGTCCTGGGTGGGCAAAGCGCGGGCGCGATTTGCTGGTTTCAGCAGGGCGTGACCGATTCATGGGCAGACCGTTTGCGTCCGCTGGAATGTATGGGGTTGATACCGGGCAGCTGCTGCCCCCATTACGATGGCGAAGCGGAGCGCAGACCTGCATACCAGGCGTTGCTCGAGCGTGGCGAGATAACCCCCGGGTACGCCATAGATGACGGGGTTGCTGTACATTTCAGGGACCGCCGGCTCGAACGTGTGGTCAGTAAGCGGCCGGGGTCGGGTGCGTATTTCGTGACAGTCGAACACGGCGCCGCAGAGGAGCGGGCTCTCGAGGTGACGCTGCTGCCTGCTTCTCGCGGCCCAATGGAACCACTTGCATGAGCACCGTCAAGTCGTGACGGACGGGCGGGTTGTGGTGTATTTCTACGATCGATGACTGTCACGCGGCATACGTCGGCAGAGGAATTTCTGAGCATCGCCCAGCCGATGCTCATGATCGCCGAAGCCGAGAACAACCTCCTGCTCGGCGTTGCGCAGGGTATCGCGCGGAATCCCGGAGCCGTCAAAAACCCGTACATGGCGACTGTCAGTACGCCGGCAGGCGTGCACGACGTGCGGCGTCCACATCGCCCCCTACAAACTGGTGATCACCAGGGCCAACCGCGAACCGATCGTCGCGCTCGCGACGGACGTCTTCGATGCGATTCCTGATCTCACGGCGTGACCGGACCCTCCCGGTCCGCCGGCGATTTCGCGCTGGCGTGGAGCAAGCTCTCCGGGCGCGACGCCACGCTCGCGATGCGCCTGCGCATTCACGAAACGAGAAGGATCGTGGATTCCGATCTTCCGTCACCTCCGGGCTCGCTCCGCCAGGCGGGTCCCGGCGATCGCGACGTCCTCTCGGCCTGGACCGAAATATTCGTCGCGGACGCAAAAATTCCCGAGCCGGTCGATGTGTCGAAGGTGATTGGCGATGCGATCGAACGCGGCCGGCTCTACGTGTGGGACGACGGCCGGCCGGTGTCGATGGCGGCGTGGACCGGGAAGACGCCGAATGGCGTCCGGATCAATTTCGTATATACGCCGCGCGAGTTAAGAGGGAAAGGCTACGGCACCGCCTGTGTCAAGGCGCTCACGCAGCGCCAGCTCGAACAAGGCAATGACTTCTGCTGGTTATTTACAGACCTGTCGAGCAACGCCTCCCGCAATGTCTTCAAGCGGATTGGCTACCGTCCGGTGTCGGACGTCGCCGAATATCGTTTTACTTAGTTGTCGTGGGGCCCCACCCCCACGATCAGTGCCTTCGCCGCCTTGCGGCTCGGCTATGCGGGCAGCGCTTATCTGCTTGGTGAAATGGTTTCGTGACTGGCTAGTTCAGTGACGCGACTCGCCGGCGGAGCGTTTTGACATGCTCCCACAACTGTTCGTGATCGCTGCGGGCTTCTTCGTCCACCGCCGAGCCGGCGCTGAAGTGCAGATACTGCTGCAGGTCGCGCAGCGCGGCGGCGAAATCGTTCATATGGTAGGCGAGCAGCCCTCGATCGCGCAGTTCGGCGAGCGCGGGCGGATCGACGGCCAGCAGCAGCTCGGTGACGTTGCGGGCCTGCGGGAAGGAATGCAGGCGCACGTAGATGCGCTTGAGGTTCAGCAGCATCCGCGTGAGCATCTGCGGCTTGGTGGCCGGTGCGAGGAGCGATGGATCGAGTGCCGCTTCTTCGCCGACATGACGCTGCAGCAGCCTGCGGCAGTCCGTCTCGGACAGCCGCGCTCCGCGATGAAACGGATCCAGGATGAGCGGCGTGAAGCGCATCAGAAAGTGGCCAGGAAAATTCACGCCGTCGATCTGAATTCCCGCACGGCGCGCGACTTCCATATAGACCAGCGCGAGGGTAATCGGAATGCCGGTGCGGCGCTCCAGCACTTCGTTGAGAAAGCTGTTGCTGGGATCGTCGTAGCGTTCCCGATTTCCGGTGAACCCCTCCTCGTCGAAGAGGTAGGCGTTCAGCACGTCCACCGCCGTTTCGGATTTGCGCGTGTCTTCGAGGCAGCCACTGGCGTCGAGCCGCTCCCGCGCCGCCGCACCCATGGCGTCGAGCTTTTCCAGGTAGGGGGCCGGATCGAGCGACGGGCACTCGAGCTTCGCGATCATCAGCGCAGGCGTGGCGAGATCGCGTTCGGGATTCGCGGCTAACCGCGAGAATTCGCTGATGAAGGTGCTTTTCATCGCGCGCGCCCATTATCGCGCATTATTTCCTCGATGTTCGACAGAGTGAGATCGGCAAGGCGTTCCACGAACAGATCCGCCTCGCCAAGCTCCCCGGCGGGGTAGGTATGACCCACCGCGACGCAGCGGAGGCCCGCCCGCCGGGCCGCCTGGAGGCCCCACCGCGAATCCTCGATGGCGATGCACGCCGACGGGTCGATCGATCCGGGGCCGCCGAGCTTGGCAATCGCCAGAAGATACAAGTCGGGCGCGGGCTTGCCGCGAACTCCGTCCGACGCTGACGCGATTGCGCGAAAACAGCCGCGCAGACCTGCATGCTTCAGGACGATTTCGATCTCCGGCTGCAGCGCGCCCGACGCGATCGCCATGGGCACACGCTCGGCGAACATCTTCACGCAGGCCGCCGCGCCGGGAAACAGCACCGCATCGCTCGACAGCATTTCCTCCACGATGACCGATTTCGACTCAATCCATTGGTCGATTTGCGCCTCAGTTACCGCAATGCCGCGGTCGCTCGCCAGCGTCTGGAACAGCCCCGCGTCGTCGTAACCGAGATAACGCGCGTAATAGTCATCTTTATCGAGCGTGATGCCGTCCGGCTGGAGCACCGCCTGGTAGGCGCGCAGATGCAGCGGTTCGGTGTCGGCGATGACCCCGTCGAAATCAAAAAACACGGCTTGCAACGTCATGAGTCGTCGCGGTCAGGGCAAGCGCTCGCCGGCCCGAATCGGCACGGGCAGTTTGCTGTCGCGTGGAGGGTAGGGGCAGTCGAACTCCGCGTTGTAGTAACACCAAGGGTTGTACGCCTTGTTGAAATCGATCGTGTACACGCCGCTCGCGGTGCGATCGAGCTCCAGATACCGGCCGGCGGCGTAGGTCTCGGCGCCGTTGGTCATGTCGCCGAACGGCACGAAGAGGCGATTGAGATCGGCGCCCGCTTCGACGTATGCGCCGAGAGTGAGCGGCTTCCCGTTGAGCGTAAATTCGAGCACGCCGACCCGCTGCTGTTTCCGCACTTTTCCAGTCGACGTCAACATGTCGATGACGGTGCGTTCTTTCGACGGGTTCAGCGATGCCGGGACCACATAACCGGGATCGGTCGGAAAATATTTGAGCGGCAGGAACTCCTCGACTTTGCCGGGCGGCACCGGCTGGTCGGGTTGACTCCTGAACGCGGCGTCGATCTTCGCCCGATGCGCCTGAATCTCGGCGGTATACCCCTGTTCGGTGTCGGCCGGCGGCGGCGCCCCGGCGTTGCACCCGCCGAACATGGCGGCGGCACAGGTGGTAATGAGAAGGCTCTGCAGCAGTTTCATCGGAAGATATAAGCGCCGCGCCGGATCGTCTCGTCGGCGATTCGGCGCCGTCGCGTAACGGTATCGACTGGCGTCACTTTCAGCAGCCGTCTCAAGGCGGCCAACTGCGTGCGAAGCGTATCGCCATCGGCCATCGCCGCCAGCACGTGTTTTGCGGACGATTCGATTTTCCCCGCGGCGTCGTTGATGAAAATAGCTGCAGCGTCGGCGTGCAGAGGAGCCAGTGGTCCGGTTGCCGTCGACGCTCTGAGCAGTGCGCTTTCCGCACACCCGACGGCGATGATGATGTCGGCGATCGCCATGAGCACTTCCTGCTGTTCGCCGACCTCCTCTGCATACCGCTGCATCGCGAGGCCCAAGGTCATCAGCGCGATCTTCTTGAACGCCTGAACGGCCGTCTTCTGTTCCTCGAGCGGACCCTCTCCGCGGCTGTCGGCGATGGCCGGCGCTCCGAGAATCTCATCCTGCAGCTTCAACGCCGCGGCGATGAGCGGAAGTTCGCCCTTGACCGCGCGGCGTAGAAGCATGCCCGGAATAAGGAGCCGATTGATTTCGTTCGTGCCCTCGAAGATCCGATTGACGCGGGCGTCGCGATAGTGGCGTTCGGCAGAGTAGTCCTTGACGAAGCCGTTGCCGCCATGAATCTGGACGTTTTCATCGAGCACGAAATGGAGCGTTTCGCTGCCGGCAACTTTCGCGATCGACGCTTCGACGGCGAACTCCTCCATGGCCGCGAGCACCGGACTCGGCGCCGTGCTCTGAGCGATCGCCGCGTCGATCAGTCCCGCCGTGCGATACAGCAGGCTTTCGACGGCGTAATTCTGTACCGTCATCTCCGCAATCTTGTGCTTGATGGCGCCGAACTCCGCGATCGGCTTTCCGAACTGGCGGCGCGATGCCGCATACCGGGCGCTGTCGGCAATGGCTTCGGCCGCGCCTCCGACGCACATCGCGCCGAGCTTGAAACGGCCGAAATTGAGGACGTTGAAGGCGACCTTGTGCCCCTTGCCGATTTCGCCGAGCAGGTTGCCCGCGGGCACCTGCGCATCCTGCAGGATCAGCGGCGTTGTCGAAGATCCGTGCAGGCCCATCTTGTGCTCTTCGTTGCCGGTGCTGACTCCTGTGAAGCCGCGTTCGACGATGAACGCGGTGAAGTGCTCGCCATCGACCTTCGCGAAGACGATGAACACGTCGGCGAACCCGCCGTTCGTGATCCACATCTTCTCGCCGGTCAGAGAGAAGCTTCCGTCGGGCAGCTTCACGGCGCGCGCGGAGGCGCCCAGCGCGTCGGAACCCGAGCCTGATTCACTCAGAGCGTAGGCGCCGACCATCTCTCCGGAGATCAACTGTGGAAGATAGCGCGACTTCTGATCCGGCGTGCCGAAGTACAGGATGGGGCTGATCGCGAGATTCCCCTGGGCGCCGAAGGCGGCGCTGAACGACGCGTTGCCAGCCGAGTAGCTGCTCACCACGAGGGCCGCAGCCTTGTCGAGACCGATGCCGCCGAACTCTTCAGGCGCGTCGACGCCCAGCAGCCCGAGTTCGCCGGCGCGCTGAAGCAGATGACGGGCGAACTTCCAGTCCTTCTGCTCGAGACGCTCGACGTTCGGCACCACTTCCTTCTGCGCGAATTCACGCGCCGTCTGCGCGATCAGGCGATGTTCGTCTGACAGCCGCTCCGGAGTGAGCACCGACGCCGCGTCACCTGGCTCGAGCAGCCAGGCCGCCCCTTTCGTGGAACCGACAACGTGTGAGGTGGTCATGCTACGCGCTCCAGGATTCCTGCTGCTCCCATGCCTCCGCCCACGCACATCGTGACGAGGCCGTATCTCGCGTTCCTGCGGTGCATCTCGTAGATCAGGCTGGTCGTCAGTTTAGCGCCTGTGCAACCGAGAGGATGCCCGAGAGCAATCGCGCCGCCGTTGACGTTGAGGCGCTCCTGGTCGATCGGCAGTTCGCGCAGGCATGCCAGCACCTGCGCCGCAAACGCTTCGTTCATCTCGACCAGGTCGATGTCGTCCAGAGAGAGGCCGGCCATCTTCAAAACCTTCCGAATGGCGGGGACCGGTCCGATTCCGAAGCGCTCCGGCGGCACGCCCGCTGTCGCGTATGCGACAAAACGCGCGAGCGGCGTGAGGCCGCGCTCGCGGGCAAATTGGTCGGATGTCACCAGCACGGCCGAGGCGCCGTCGCTGGTCTGCGACGAGTTCCCGGCTGTAACCGTACCGTTCACGTGAAACGCCGGCCGCAGCTTGGCGAGAGCTTCGAGTGACGTATCGCGCCGCGGACCTTCGTCTGCGGCAAACGAGCCGACCGCGATGGTTTCGTCCCGGAATCTCCCCGCGTCAATCGCCGCCAGCGCGCGCTGGTGGCTGCGCAGCGCGAACGCATCCTGCTCTTCCCGCGCGATGGCGTGATCGCGCGCGTGGTTTTCTGCGACCAGACCTGTGGTGAGGTAGACGTCGGGATAGTGCTCGACGAGGTGTGGGTTGGGCGCGATCTTGTTCCCTCCCATGGGGACCAGGCTCATGCTCTCGGTGCCCCCCGCGATGATCGCGTGCGCCGATCCACCTTTGATGCGGTCGGCGGCGATGGCGATCGCTTCGAGCCCGGAGGCGCAGAACCGGTTGATGGTGACCGCCGACGCCTCAACCGGCAGGCCGGCGCGAAGGCTTGCGATCCGCGCCACGTTCAATCCCTGCTCGGCTTCGGGCATCGCGCAGCCAAGCACGACGTCGTCGATCTCCGACGCCGCCGCGCCGGGAGCGCGGTTGAGCGCTTCACGCATGACCGCTGCGGCCAGCTCGTCAGGGCGGGTCGAGCGCAACGATCCGCCCGGCGCCTTGCCGATCGGAGTACGGACGGCGGAAACGATCACTGCATCAGCCATGGAAATCCTGCAGCAGGTCCTCGATGGCGTCGCCAACCTCGGAGACCTTGCCGTCGAACAAATGATCCGCGCCGTCTATGACGACCAGCTCCTTCGGTTCCTGGAGCTGCGCGTATAACCTACGCACTTCTTTGAGCGGGGCGATCTCGTCACGCTCGCCATGTATCAGAAACGCCGGTTTGCCGGCCGCAATGACCGGAGAGTAATCGTAGTTCGGTACGGGGCACGCAATGCCAAGAAGCACCGACGCGGCCGGATGCTCCGCGCCCACGGTCATCGCCACCCATGAGCCAAAAGACATCCCTCCGCACCACACGCGCGCGACGTCAGCGTATCGCCCCGACATGAACGTCAGAGCGGCACGATAATCGTCCTGCTCGCCAGTACCTCCGGAAAACGCTCCGGCACTTCGGCCGACGCCGCGAAAGTTGAAGCGGAGCACCGGCACACCGATGCGCGCCAGCGCCTTCGCCGCATGGTAGAGCCCTTTCGTGTGCATCGTGCCCCCGGCAGTCGGCAGCGGGTGAGCGAGGACGGCGACGGCGCGGGGCGTGCCGTCCGACGGGGCATTGATCAACCCTTCCAGAACGCCGGCCGGTCCAGGAATGTCGACGTTCACGACCCGTATATCCGCGTTCATAACGACCGGGAAAACCGGGACACGATATCGGCGAAGCGCTCCGGTGCGAGTACCTGTGCCGAGATGGCCGGTGCGCTCGAGACGCTCAAAGCTCGCGCCCGGAATCCGTTCGAGATACTCCATCGTTTCGTCGCACGGCACCACCTGATCCAGCTCGCGCTCGCCCGTAATGACGAGCGTCGGCACGTGAATGCGCTGACAGTCGGCCTCGAAGTCCTGCTGCTGGGCGAGAACCGCGCGGCTGCCCATCCGCCGCGGCGCCGCCGGTGCGCGCACGACGCGCCATGCGGTCTGCGCCGTAGCGCTCAAGCGCTCGCCGATCGTCGGGTACAGCGCGGAGAGCTCCCGCCATCCGCGGCGCACCGCCCCTGCGGCGAACACCGGACTGCTGAGTACCGGCCATCTCGCGTAACGCGCCTGCTGCGGCTTCAACTTCCAGCGCGGCCCCGGGGTCGAGACGAGGATTAAACCGCGCACGCGGTCGCTTCGGCGCGCGGCATAACGCAGCGCGATCAGTCCGCCGAACGAAACGCCGCACACGATCGCGTGTTGGACGCCTGACGCGTCGAGCAGGGAATCGAGATACGAGACGTGCTGATCGAAGCCCGCGCGCGCGTCGAACGTGGCGGCGACGCCCCGCTCGCCAGGCAACGACGCGGTGATGACGCGGTAGTCGCGCGCCAGCGCGGCGACCGACGGCTGCATCCACTCCCACCGTCCCTGAATACCCGGAATCAGCACCAGCGGGGGCCCCGTGCCCACGTCGACCATCAGTTTCTCAGCGTCTTTCCTGTTTTCAGCGTGTACTGGATGCGCTCGAGCGTCTTGCGCTCGCCGCAGAGGCTGAGAAACGCCTCACGCTCGAGGTCCAGAAGTTGATCTTCGCTGACGTGACCGGCGTGAGGCAAGTTGCCGCCCGCGAGAATCCATGAGAGCTTTCTGCCGATCACCGCGTCGTGATCCGATATCCGGCCCGCGCGCCAGGCGAGATGCACGCCCAGATTGAGCGTCGCGCGCACCGGATCCCCGCCCACGGGAATCGACGTGGGGCGCGGCGGCGGACGGTAACCCTCACGCACACGGCTCAGCGCCTGCTGCTTTGCGTCGAAGACCAGCCGGTCGCGATTCATCGTCCATCCGTCGACGTTTCGGAGATAGCCGAGCCGCAACGCCTCTGCTGCAGATGTAGACGTCTTGGCGAATCCGATGGTTTCAAATGCCTTCTCCGCTCCCACGCGCAGCAGCATTTCCTTCGTTCCGCCGCCCGCGGGGATGAGACCCACGCCCACTTCGACAAGCCCGATGTAGCTTTCTGCCGAGGCCTGCACCCGATCGCCATGCAGCAGCACTTCGCAGCCGCCACCGAGCGTCAGGCCGAACGGTGCCACGACGACGGGCACGTCCGAATAGCGGAGGCCCGTGGTCGACTTCTGGAACGCCCGGATGATCGCGTCTATTTCGTCCCAGTTGCCTTCCTGGGCTTCGAGCAGAAGGAGCATGAGATTGGCGCCGACGGAAAAATTCGGCCCTTCGGCCGAGACGACGAGGGCACTGAAGTTCCGGGAGGCTTCCTGCACACCGCGCTGCAGCATGGTGAGCGCGTCTCCGCCGATCGCATTCATCTTCGAATGCAGCGACACCGACAAGACGCCGTCGCCGAGATCAATCAGGCTGGCGCCGGCATTTGACGCCACCACGCGCTGCTGGTCGCGAGCGCTGCGCAGGATGTCGAACTGCGGCGATGCCGGCGGCAGCGGAGCGGACCGGAAGGGCGTGTCGTTCAGACCAATCGCGTCAGCGAGCTCGAACGGGCCCAGCGGCCACCCGTATCCCCATTGCATCGCGCGATCGATGTCGTCGAGGGAATACGCAATCTCCGGAGCCACCTCCGCTGCATAGCGAATCGCCGGCGGCAGCGTCGCTTTGAGAAATGCTCCGGCACGGTCGGTACCGGAAAATAACTTTCGCATCCGCTCCGGCAGCGGCAGCGCAGCAGCCGCGTCGAGCGCCGGAAGATTCGGCGAGCGGCGGGGACGATACTCCATCGCGTGCGGGTCGAGCGTCCAGATCTCCGCTTTCGCCGGCGGCGTTTTTCCGGCGCTCGTAGAACCCCCGGCCGGCTTTTTCGCCGATCCACCCCCGGGACATCATTTCGCCGACGAAGGCGGGAAACTGAAAGTGCGCGCGGCGCGCTTCGGGCAGCCGGGTGGCCAGGTCTTTCGCGACGTGCGCGAGGATGTCGAGGCCGGCGATGTCGACCGTGCGGAACGTGGCGCTCTTCGGCCGGCCGATTGCGGCGCCGGTGATGGCGTCAATCTCCTCGACGGTATAGGCGCCCTCTGCCAGCGCTTCGAAGATGCGGAGAAGACCGAACATCGCCACGTGATTGGCGATGAAGCCCGGAGTGTCCTTTGCCAGGACGACATTCTTTCCGAGCCGTCGATCGTCGAACTCCCGCATCGCGTCGATGGCCGCGGCATCGGTCTCGCTCGTCGGAATCAGCTCGAGCAGCGGGAGGTATCGGGGCGGGTTGAAAAAATGCGTGCCGAGCCAATGGCGGCGGAAATCGTCGCTGCGTCCTTCGGCAAGCCCCGCAATCGACAGGCCCGATGTGTTCGAGCTGACGATCGATCCCGGCTTGCGGACGGCATCGACGCGTTCGAGCAGCGTTCGTTTGGCGTCGCGCTGCTCGATGATCGCTTCGACGATCCAGTCGGCGGTGGCGATGCGTTCGAGGTGGGAATCGAAGCCGCCGACCTGAATCAGGTCGGCGGCCTGACGCGTGAAAAAGGGGTCTGGTTTCAGCGCGCGGGCCCGTTCGAGGCCCGCCTTCGCTGTCGCCGCGGTCACGTCCAGCAACTGGACCGGGTATCCGGCATTGGCCAGGTGCGCCGCAATCTGCGCGCCCATCGTGCCGGCGCCGAGAACGGCCGCGGATCGGATTCGAAGCGGCGGAGTCATTGACGGCATGTTACACCGTCGCGCCGAACCGCTTACCGGACCAGATCGAACCTGACTTCCGCCGTCACCGACCGTCCGAGAATGTCGCCGAACACGTGCTGCTGAATCTGCTTGTTGAACAGGTTCGTGCTCTTGAGCGACGTGGTGATCCGCGGGTTCAGCTTGAAGCCGATGCTCCCGTTCACCATCGTGAACGCGTCGGTGTAGCCGTGATACGGGCTGTCCAGCACGTCCGTCCAGAAGCCCTCGTCGGTGTAGGTCACGAACAGCGAGCCGAGCAGGCGCGTGCCGCTATACGTGCCGCCGATGTTGAAGCGGTGCGTCGGCGGAAGTGCCAGCTCGATCACAGGATACGGATTCGGGTCGTCGAGCACTTCCGGATCGTCCTGCCATGAGTAGTTCATGAACGTGCTGAGCGCCGCCGTCGAAGCGGTGATCGAGCGACAGCTCGACGCCCTTCTGGCGAGTCGGCCCGAGATTCAGATACGTAAATGCGGTGCGCGGCAGGAAGATCCCCTGCTGCGCCATCACGGCGAGGATCGCCGGCGGCAGCGGCCAGCCTGGCGGAGGATTCGCCGCCGTGTACGGATCGAGGTTCCGCGGCAGCTGGACGAAGTTGATGTTGTCGTCCATGTCGTTGACGTAGTAGGCGAGGCCCACGCGTCGTCCGGTTGTTGAACGTGCCGGTATACGCGCCTTCCCACGCCGTAAGCGATTCCTGCTTCAACGGCGCCTGCGGCGTCGTGCCGATGGGCAGCTCGCTGCCGACCGCTTTCACGACGAGAGGGAACGGCTGCGCGACAGCAGGCTGCAGCGGCGGCGGCAGCAGCGGCGCGAGCGGCCTGAGATCGACCGGGTTGACGAGCGCGATGTCGAGGTAGTTGTTCACGCTCGACGGCGAGCGGAACGCGCGGTTGAAGCCGAAGCGGATGACGTGCGCGTCCGCGACGCGATACGCGACCGACACGCGCGGAGAAAACGCGGGATCTTCGATGTTGCCGAACTTGTCGATACGTGCTCCGAGCGACAAGTCTGAGGCGGCCGAGGAAGATGTCGTCCTGGATGTAGCCGCCGACCTCGTTGCGATCGGTGGCCGTCGGCGCGAGCGTAATGTCGAAATTATTCCGCCGGTAGTTGCCGCCGTAGGTGATCGTCTGCCGGCTTCCGAGCAGCACGCCGTGCCCGCCCTCGAGGTCGTAGGTCTGCGTCTTGAAATTCAACTGCAGCGGGAGCCGCGTCGTCGGATCCGGCACCAGCAGATTGGGCGCTTCCGCGTCGAGGTGGTTCAGTGAACGCGGCGAACCGCGCCGCGTCCGCGCGCGTAGCTCATGCGGCCGTACGCCATGTAGGAACCCGGCTGAATGTCGAACGGTCCGATGCCGGTGTAAATCGTTCCGCGGGTGCCGGCGACGCCGCCGGAATAAGAGACGATGCCGTTGTCGATCTCCTGGTCGATGCGCGCGTCGAACTTCGGCTGGCTGGTTCCCTGGTTTTTGAACGCGGTGCCAAGCGTGCCTTCCGCATCCGCCGGATACGTGCCGCCGCCGACCGTGGTGCGCCCGGTCGGGTCGCGGGGGTCGGGGATGAGCGGAATCTGACCCACCGGCCTCGCATACGGCGCGGAGTTGTAATAGCCGGCGCTGAGCCGATACGACCAGCGGTCGTTGATGGCCTGTGAGGTCGTCAGGTTCGTCGAGAACAGTCCGCCGACGCCGTCGCCTTCCGTCGAGCCGAAATCGCGGTTGAAAAAGCCGCCGCCGATGGTCACCGACGTCGATCCCGCCGCCTCGCGTGGCGGCTCGCGTGATGATGTTGACGACGCCGGTGAGCGCGTTCGCGCCCCAGACCGCCGACGCCGGGCCGCGCACGACCTCGATCTGCTTGATGTCGGCCGGGCCCGTCGGCACCATGTCCCACATGACGAGACCGAAGAAGTCGAGATACAGCGAACGGCCGTCGAGCAGGGCGAGCTGCGAAGTGGCAAGCGTGCTGGTTGCCTGCCGGCGCGGTCAGGTTGATGTCGCGCGCCGAGAGCTGGATGACGTTCATGCCCGGGACGGTCCGCAGCACGTCTGCGAAGCTCTGAGACGGCAGCGCCTGCAGCGTCGATGCGGGCACGACTGAAATCGTCGCCGGCGCATCCAGCACTGTGGATTCGGTGCGCGAGGCGCTGACCACCACCGTTTCGCCCATTCCCGCGATCGCGAGCGTCAGGGGTTCGACTGTGACGGTTCCGGCGGCGCCGACCGTGATGCCTCCCCGCTTGACGGAGGCAAATCCGGGCGTCGAAGCGAGGATCTCGTAGCTGCCCTCGGGCACCGACGTAAACCTGTATTCGCCCGCGGTGTCGGTGACCCGCATCTCGCGCGTTTGCGGGCCCGTCAGCATCACGGTTGCGCCGGGGACGCGTGCTCCCGTCTCATCAACGACGGTGCCCGAGACGGTCGCGGTTTGCGCCAGGGCTTGCGACGTGCACGACGAGAAACAGCAACGCTGCAAGCAGGATTCTTCGAGTCATGACTTCTCTCCTCCGAGTGTCGTGGGGTCAGTTTGGCGTGGGAATAATAGCCTAATCGACCAAACCGTGTTGTATCCCGTAGTGCATTAGCTCCGCTGTAGTCCGCATGTTCATCTTTTCGAGGACCCTCGCGCGGTAAGTGCTTATTGTCTTTACACTTAGGGATAGGCGTGTGGCCACTTGGGTCACCGTGAGGCCGGAGGCAATCATCCGGAGCACCTGATACTCCCGGTCTGACAGGAGGTCGTGGGGCCGCGGGGACACCTCGGACTGATGCTGCAGAACCAGCTCGTCGATGACGGCGGGATTCAGGTATCGGCGGCCCGACATGACCTCGGTGACCGCCTTGACGAGCTCAGTGGGCGCGCTGTCTTTCGTCAGGTAGCCCGACGCTCCGGCGTTCATGGCGCGGCGGGCGAACTGATCGGGCGGGTGCATGCTGAGGACGAGAACCGGCAGCGACGGGCACTCGCGGCGGAGATCCTTCAGCAGGTCGAGCCCGCTCGTCCCGGGCAGCGTCAGGTCGAGAACGAGGACATCCCACTCGGTGCCGCGCGCCTCGTTCAGGCCCTCCTCCGCGTTCGCCGCCTCACCGACGAGCGCGGGGTGGAATGCGCCCGTCAACACCTGTCTGATGCCCTGCCGCACGATTGGATGATCGTCAACGAGGAGGATTCGAGTCATGCTTCGCGCCGCGTGGATGGAACATTGACGGTGACCGTCGTGCCGCGCCCGGGCAATCCTTTGATGGTGACGCGGCCGCCGAGCATACGCGCGCGCTCGGTCATGCCGAGGAGCCCGATCGATTCCACGCTCGCCAGTTCTGCCTTGGTAATGCCGCGGCCGTTGTCTCTGACCGTCATCGTGAACATTCGTCCTTGCTTACGAAGCGAAATTCGCACCGCTCCCGCGTGCGCGTGCCGCGCGACGTTGGTGAGCGCCTCCTGCAGGATCCGGAACAGCGCGAGCTGGCGCGGCCGATCTGCGGGCTCGCTGTTCGCTCCGAGATCGAGCCTGCACCTGATCCCCGTCCTCGCCTCGAACTTCGTCGCCTCCCACTGAATCGCGTCTTTCAATCCCGAGGTGATCCAGAACAGCGGGCCGCAGATCGCTGGAGATCTGGCGGACCGACTGAATGCTCAACTCGATGAGCCCAATCAGCGACTGAAGCTTGTTGACGAGCTGAATGCCCGGTTTCGGCTCGCTTCTCCGCAGCTCGTCGACCAGCCACATGAATTCGAGCTTCAGGCTCGTGAGGACCTGGCCCAACTCGTCATGCAACTCACGCGCGACTCTCGCGCGCTCTTCTTCGCGGGCCAGCTCGAGCCGAAGCGCCAGGGATGCCGGCGCTGCTGTCTCTTGTTGTTCACTCAGAGGCGATGCCGCGTAAGTATAGCTGCCACTGTCGACGAGACGGCACCAAAAGGTCGAGCATGACGGTTTGTCGGATAAAGACCGACAACCTCAGGTGATTCCCGATACACACATGAAGCCATCCCACCGATAAGTTGGTGGTCCCGAGGCCTTTCGTGACGCATCGCATGGCATCCATTCGCGCCATAAGTACGTCTTGATCGTTGATGACGTCGCCGGCGAATGTCGAGCTGCTCGAGGCGCATGCTCACGCGCGAGGGATACGAGGTCGTGACGGCGTCCGACGGCGAAGCAGGCCCTGCGAGATGGTCGAGGATGAGCGCATCCCGATCTCGTGCTGATGGACGTGCTGATGCCGAAACTGAGCGGCTACGAGGTCTGCCAGCGTATCAAACAGAATCCGGCCACGCGACTGACGCCGGTCGTGCTGATCACCGCTCTGCAGGATCGCGAGCACAACGTATTCAGCGGCATCAACGCGGGCGCCGATGATTTTCTGACGCAAGCCGGTGGACGAGCACGAGCTGAAGGCGCGCGCGCGTTCGCTCGTGCGTCTGAAGCGCTACACCGACGATCTCGACTCGGCCGAGTCGGTGATCATCAGCCTCGCGCTGGTGATCGAAGCGCGCGACGCCTACACCGACGGCCACTGCCAGCGCCTCGCGGCGATACGCCACCGCGCTGGGCACGCGCGCTGGGGCTGGGTGCCGAAAAGGACTCGCGCGCGCTGTTCCGCGGCGGCTTCCTCCATGACATCGGAAAGGTCGGGCATCCCCGATGCGGTTCTGCTGAAGGCCGACCGCCTGAGCCCGAGCGAGTACGAGCAGATGAAGACAGCATCCCGTCATCGGCGATCGACTGTGCGGCGAGATGCGCTCGCTGCGGCACGTGCGGCCGATCGTGCGTCACCATCACGAGCGTCTCGACGGGAGCGGCTACCCGGACGGCTCTGAAGGGGGACGCGATACCGCTGCTCGCACAAATCATGGGCATCGTCGACGTCTACGATGCGATCACGACCAGGCGGCCGTACAAGGCGGCAGCGACGCGCGGAACGCGCGTTCGAGGAGCTGATGGACGAGGTCAAGCAGGGATGGCGGCGCAGGGATCTGGTGGAGGCGTTCATCGCGCTGAAGATGGCGACGATTCAATCGATGATGACCGAGCTGAAGCGGATCGTGCTTGCCGAGGACAACCCGAACGACGTCGAGCTGACGCTCGCCGCGCTCGCCGAAATCAACCTCGCGAACGAAGTGGTCGTCGTGCGCGACGGCGCCGAGACGCTCGATTATCTGTTCCGCAGGAACGCATACGCGGATCGCTCGGCGGGCAATCCGGCCGTGCTGCTGCTCGATCTCAAGATGCCCAAACTGGACGGCCTCGACGTGCTGCGGGCGATCAAGGCAGACCCGAACCTGAACACGATCCCCGTCGTCATGCTCACCTCGTCGCGCGAGGAGCAGGACCTCGTCCGGAGCTACAAGCTGGGCGCCAACGCCTATGTGGTGAAGCCGGTGGACTTCAGTGCGTTCATCGACGCGGTGCGGCAGCTCGGCGCCTTCTGGGCGATCGTCAACGAACCGCCGCCTGGAGGGGCGATGCCGCGCGTCTGACGCGCGACAGTACGCACATGCGAGACCGGTTCGTCCACGACATGAAGAACATGCTCGGCATCGTGATCGGCTACGCCAATCTGGTGCTCGACGACATGCCCGACGACGATCCGCGGCGCCCCGATCTGGATGAAATACGAAAAGCCGGCGAGACGGCGCTGTCGCTCGTCGAGACGTGGAGCGCGAAGGCCCCGCGGGAAGAGCTGACATGAACGCGCACCCCACCCTGCTCGTGGTCGATGACGAGCCCGGCATTCTCCGCCTGATCGAACGTTTTGCCGGCCGCATCGGATTCGATGTGTCGACGGCGGGGAGCGGGCACGAAGCGCTCGAGAAGCTGGTAGACCAGAAAGCGGCCGTGGCCCTCGTCGACTTGCGCATGCCCGAGGTCGACGGTCTCGAGGTGTTGCGTCGCATCCGCTCGGCCGATCCCGACTGCCAGGTCATCCTGATGACCGGACATGCGAGCATCGATACCGCGATCGAGGCAATCAAACACGGCGCCATGGACTACCTGAGCAAGCCGTTCGATTTCGATCGGCTCGAAGAGCTGTTGACGCGCGTCCATGGAGAAATCGATCGGCGCCGCGCACTGCTCACCGCGGAAAGCCGGATGGCGAAACAGCTGGAGTTCTGCGGCCTGATCGGACGGAGTCCCGTCATGCTCGAGCTGTTCGAGCGCATCCGCCGGTTTGCGCCGCATGTCAGAACCGCCCTTGTCACCGGCGAGACGGGCACCGGCAAGGAGCTGGTCGCGCGCGCCCTTCACAAGGACCGGACCGCGCTCGCACAAGAAATTCGTCACCATCAACTGCTCGGCGGTTGTCGACACGCTCTTCGAGAGCGAGCTCTTCGGACACGTCCGCGGCGCGTTCACCGGCGCGGTAGACAACAAACCCGGTCTCTTCGAGGCCGCCGATGGCGGGACGCTGTTTCTCGACGAAATCGGGGAGCTGCCGCTGCCGGCGCAGGCGAAGCTGCTGCGGGTGATCGAGTCGGGAGAAGTGCAGCGCGTGGGGGGGCTCGAGTCGAAGCGCGTGGACGTGCGCGTCGTGGCCGCGACCAATCGCGACTTGCGCGCCGAGTTGGCTGCGGGCCGCTTTCGCGAGGACCTGTTCTATCGATTGAGCGTCGTCGAAATCGACGTGACCCCGCTGCGCGAGCGCCGCGAAGACATCCCGTTCCTCACGGCGGCCTTCGTTCGCCATTTTGCGTCGCAGTTCCACAAGTCGATTCTCGGGCCCACTCCCGCGGCCGAACGCCTGCTGCTGACGGCGTCATGGCCCGGCAACGTGCGCGAGCTGCGCAACGCCATCGAGCGCATCTGCATACTCACCGAGGATCGCTTCTTCACCGAGAGGGAGACGCTCGCGTGCCTTGCGCCCGCGACGGTTCCCGTTGAAACCACCAGCAGCCGCAGCGGCGAAGTCCAGAAACGGCGATCCCCATCTGCTCGCCGATGCAGAGCGGAGCCACATCACGCGCGTGCTGCAAGAAACCTCAGGCAACAAGAAAGCCGCGGCCCAGCTGCTGGGGCTGAGCCGCCGCGCGCTCTATCGGAAACTGGATCGCCTGGGCCTCAGGTAAAGGACGGATAAACCACCGTGGTTTGTTTCAATACGCGCTGATTTTTTCGATGGCCTTCAGCAGGTCGTCGATTTGGGGCAGGATCACTTCCTCGAGCTCGGGTGCATACGCCACGGGCGTATCCATCGCCCCGACGCGCGTCACCGGCGCATCGAGATATTCGAACAGGTCCTCAGAGATGCGTGCGGCGATCTCGGCGCCGAATCCGCACGTCAACTGGTCTTCATGGGCCACGATCACGCGGTTCGTGCGCTTCACCGCGTCGGCGATGGCGGCGAAATCGTAGGGCAGGATCGTGCGGAGGTCCAGAACGCCAACACTGACGCCGTTTTTCTCCGCCATCTGCGCGGCAACGAGCGCGCGCTGCACGAGCGCTCCCCACGTGACGATCGTCACGTCGGTTCCCGGCCGCCGCTCCGCCGCACGGCTGAAGGGAATCATGTAGTCGGGCCCGGGATATTCGGACTTGTTGTAGGTCTGCCGGTACAGATGTTTGTGTTCCAGGAACATTACCGGGTCATCGCACCTGATCGCCGTGCGCAACAAGCCGGCCGCGTCGGCGGCCGTGGACGGAAACGCAATCCGCAGATCCGGACAGTGCGCGAATATGCTTTCGCCGGACTGGCTGTGATACACGCCGCCGCCGCGCAGATACCCGCCAATGGCCACGCGAATGACAACCGGGGCCTTGAACGTGTTTGCAGACCGGTACCGCAACATCGACAGTTCGTCGCGAATCTGCATCATCGCCGGCCAGATGTAGTCGAAGAACTGGATCTCGACGACCGGCTTCATTCCGCGCACGGCCATCCCTATCGCCCTGCCGATGATGTTGGCCTCCGCGAGCGGAGAATTGAAGACGCGGTTCGGGCCGAAGGCGCGCTGCAGACCGTGGGTGGCCTTGAAGACGCCACCCTTGCCCGGCACCTTGTCGATGATGTCGCACTTGCTCGCGTCGGCCACGTCCTGCCCGAACACCACCATCAGGCGATTACGCTCCATCTCGTCGTGCAGCGTACGGTTGATGGCGGCAACCATCGTACATGGGCTGACCCTGCGGGGCTGGCGCCGTTTCGAAGTCGCTGGACGTCGGATCGACATCTGGTGAATAGACGTAGAGGCCAGCGGTTTCCGGCTCCGGCCTGGGCGCTCTAAGCGCCCTGTCGGCGGCTTCG
The DNA here is from genome assembly GCA_963850295.1 of Vicinamibacterales bacterium. Lineage (GTDB taxonomy): Bacteria > Acidobacteriota > Vicinamibacteria > Vicinamibacterales > JAMQPK01 > JAMQPK01. Next base: position 442,860 of record CAWKKU010000009.1, read on the forward strand.
GCGACTTCCGCCTCAACCTGCTTGCGGATGGTCTGCAGCTCCTCTTCGGTGGCCAGATTTTCGGCGCGCAGAAGCGCGGCGAGCGTGGCAATGGGATCGCGGGCCGCCTCGAGCTCTCGTTCTTCGGCCGTCTTGTAGTTCCGTTCTTCGTCCGAGTGCGAGTGCGAATACGGGCGAATGACACGCGCATGAACCAGCGCCGGGCCCTTTCGCGCGCGCGCATACGCCACCGCCTCGCACATCGCGCGATAGCTCTGCACGAGATCGGTGCCGTCCACGCGTATGACCTCGAGGTGCGGAAACGACTCGACCAGGCGCGAAATGTCGCCGCCGGCCGTGTGGTATTCGGCCGGGCAGGAAATCGCGTATCCGTTGTCTTCGACGACGCACACGACGGGCAGCTGTTCCGTGCAGATGGTGTTGAGGAATTCCCAGAACTCACCTTCGCCGGTCGCGCCGTCCCCGATCGAGACGTAGGTCACTTCGTCCGCCTGGACCTGCGGCGGCAGAGCGCCGACGAGCGGCAGGCGCTTCGATGCTTCGGCGCTGCCCGCGCCCTGGAGGCACTGCATGCCCGTGGCGCTCGATCGATTCATGATGTGCAGTTCCGGGCTGCTCCAGTGCGACGGCATCATGCGGCCGGCTGACGAGGGGTCTTCGGAGGATCCGACAGCCGCGAGCAGCATGTCGTACGGGGTCATCCCGAGCATGAGCGTCAGCGCGCGATCGCGATAGTACGGAAAGAACCAGTCATAGCCGGCTTTCAGGGCCATGCCGGCGGCAACCAGGATGGCTTCGTGACCGGCGCCGCTGATTTGAAAGAAGATTCGGCTCTGGTTCTTGAGCTGGATTTCCTTGTCGTCGAGGCGTCTCGACAGGACCATCCATCGATACGCCTGCAGGAGATCGTCCCTGGTGAGGCCTTCGTAGGTGCGCTGCGCCCTGGCGTGGGTCTTGTGTCCGTTGGTCACCGTCGAAGACTTCATTCACGCTCCAGAGCCGCCTCCGCTGAAGCTGCGGCGAAGTCGGCCGCAGTTTCGTGAACGCGGAACAGCAAATTATACATCGGACCGAATGGTATAATCGCGTCCCAAGGCCGCCGACGCAAGCGGTAAAACTCCTCGAAAAATTTGCAGCCCTATCGTCTGTTCCGCTGGGACGAAATTGCCCTCGAGAAAGTCACCGAGATGGTGTCCCGGAAGTTCGTCTCGGGAGAACGGGAGACGATGGCGCAGATCTATCTCAAACGCGGTGCGGTGGTGCCGCAGCACGCCCACGACAGCGAGCAGATGACCTATGTCTTGCAAGGCGCGCTGAGGCTGCTTGTCGGAGGTGAAGAAGTCACCCTCCGCGAAGGGGAAGTGCTGCACATCAAGCCCGGTGTGATGCATCAGGTCGAGGCGCTCGACGACACGTTCGTGCTGGGCGTCTTCAGCCCGGTGCGGCGCGACTGGGTGGATCAGGGAGGAACTCAGTGATCTGGATTGTCCTCGCGGTGGTCGCCGTGCTCGTGTTCTGGGCCGTCGGGTTGTACAACGGCCTCATCCGCCTCCGCAATGATGTGATGAACGGGTGGCGGCAAATCGACGTCCAGCTCAAGCGCCGGCACGATCTGATTCCCAATCTGGTGAATACCGTCCGCGGCGCCATGGAGTTCGAGCGCGACACGCTGACACAGGTGATGGAAGCGCGGGCCCGCGCCGTGTCGGCAACCGGACCGGCCGATGCCGCGCAGAAGGAAGGGGAGCTGTCTCAGGCACTGGGACGGCTGTTCGCCGTGGCTGAAAATTACCCCACCCTGCGTGCCAACGACAACGTTCGGATGCTCCAGGAAGAGCTCACCTCGACCGAGAACAAAGTGGGTTTCGCGCGACAGTTCTACAACGACATCGCGACGAAGTTCAACACCGCGCAGCAGACGTTTCCCTCGAACATGTTTGCGTCCGCGCTGAGCTTCAAAACCGCCGAGCTCTTCGAGATTACCGAGGCCGCCGAGCGGCAGGTGCCCGCCGTCGACCTCTCGATGAGGAAGTAGGTCTGGCCGGAAACCTCTTCGAACAGCAGGCCGCCAATCGCCGCCGCACGTGGGCAATCATGATCGTGTTTACGGCGTTTCTGCTGTTCCTCGGATACGGATTCGACCTGTTTTACGTCGGTGGCGGTGATTTCGTCTTTCCCTTCGGCACGATCACCGCGCTCGGCATCGGAGGCATCTCCGCGGCCTCCAGCTTCTATGCCGGCGATCGCGCGGTCCTCCTCTCGACGGGTGCCGTTCCCATCGATCGCCTGCTGACGTCGGCCTCCGGTCAAGACGACGCCCTGAAGCTGCGCCAGTTCGACAACGTCGTCGAAGAAATGAGCATCGCTGCGGGGCTGCCCAAACCGAAGGTGTTCGTGGTGCCCGACTCCGACCCCAATGCCTTTGCCACCGGCCGGGATCCCGAACACGCGTCGATAGCCGTCACGCGAGGACTGCTGGATACGCTCAGCCGCGACGAACTGCAGGGCGTGGTCGCCCATGAGCTGAGCCACGTGCGCAATCTCGACATCCGCCTGATGACGGTGATTGCCGCAATGGTCGGCACCGTTGCGCTGCTGTCCGACTGGTCGAGCCGCGGGCTGTGGAGCGGGTCGAGGGGAAGCGGCCGGCGCGGAGGCGACAAGGACAAGAGCGGCGCGGCGGCCATCCTGCTCGTCGTCTGGCTTGTGGCGATTGTTCTGGCCCCGATTATCGGGCAGATACTTGCCATGATGGTCTCCCGGCGCCGTGAATTCCTTGCCGACGCAACCGGCGCGGAGTTGACGCGGAATCCGCTGGCGCTCGCGAGCGCTCTGGAAAAAATCGACCGTGCGCACGCACCTACGCCGTCGATAAAACGCGGAAGCGCCCATTTGTGCATCGCCGACCCGCTCGGCCGGGCCGTCGGTTTTCGAGAAGGCTCCGTGTCCAATCTGCTCGCGACGCATCCTCCGATGGCCAGCCGGATCGCCGCGCTGCACCAGATGGGATACCTGATCTGATGGCGCGTTCTAGCCCGTCCTGGAACGGCGCACCTGGCTACGAATCGGGGCGGAAGACCCGTGGCGGGCTGCCGCAGGTAGTTGCGCTCGTGATTCTGCGCGTCTGTGTCGGCGTCTACATGTTCTTTTTCGGGCTCGAGAAATCTGCGTGGCTGATGGATGCCACGCCCGTCGCGGCGCAACTCTCGTCGTGGTTGGTCGACGCGGCGCCGGCAAGCCGCTGGTTCCTCGAGCGCGTCATTCCCGGTGCTCCGATTTTCGCCCGCCTCATCCCGCTGGCCTCGATGGCCGGGGGAGCGGGACTCGTATTTGGACTGTGGACGCGCATGGCCGCGGCGCTGTCGGTGGTCGCGGTGTTGAGCCTTCAGCTCGGGTCCGGCGTGATGTTCAGGTACGCCTATCTCGCGGATGCGAGCGGTCTGCCGCTTGCCGGCGCGCTGACCGCCCTGATCATCAGCGGCGGGGCTGGACGCGGAAAGGAAAAACGAAGAAGGAACAACGAATAACGGAGACGGAACAACGATGGAGTGCGGCGAGATCTCTATTCCTTCTTCGTTCTGCGTTATTCGTTTTTCAATGCACTCTCTTGTCCCAATCGCTCTTCCCACCCGTGTGCACGCCAAAACGCTTGCGCGCCCGATCCATCTTCCATCGCAAATACCTGTAGCGAACCTCGTTGGCAGGACTGAGCTGGCGCCCTCGCAACATCACGTAGCCGGCAACGAGACCTCCGAGGTGCGTGATATGGGCGATGCCAGTGCCGCTGTCGCCCGCGGCAGACAACAGCGCGATCACGCCCATGATCATCACGAAGTACTTTGCCGGGATGGGAAAGACGAAATAGATGTAGATGGGCCGGTTGGGAAAGGTAAGGCCGTAAGCGAGAAGGACGCCGTAGATCGCGCCAGACGCGCCGATCGTCACCGAGTAGAACATACGCGCCGTCGTTTCGAACGGCAGCAGTGACACGGCAATCGTCGTCAGACCCGCGACGATGCCCGTGATGAAGTAATACCTCACGAAGAACTTCGTCCCCCACATGCGCTCGAGCTCGGTCCCGAACATCCACAACGCAAGCATGTTGAAGAGGATGTGCCCGATGCCGCCGTGCAGAAACATGTAGGTGACGGGCTGCCAGAGGCGGAATCCGTCGAAGATCGCCGACGGAAGCAGCCCGAGAAATTCCTGTGTTCCGTGCCTGAGGCCTTGCGGCATCAGCCACACCAGCACGAACGCGCCGACATTGATCGCGATCAGCGCTTTGATGGCTGGTGTAAGCGGACCGGGACCGAACGAAAACGACGAATACCGGAGATTGCCCGGGGGAGGACGGCGCACGGGTCGAATCTACCACGTTCACGACGGGAAGGCCCTGCGCCGGAGCTGCGCAAACTCGTCGATACGGAGGAAGTGCGCCGAGGCCGCGAGGACGGCGAGGCCGGCGGCAATGGCGCCGAATACCCGAAGCATCTGCGCAGGCACAGCGGTGCCGCCGAACGGCTGGTGCAGCAGCCGTTCGGCATGGTAAGCAGCGAACGCCATGAAAAGCGACGCGATGGTGATTTTCACCAGCGCGACCGACAGCCGGCGGCCCTCGAGGCCTCCGAGCTTCGTTCGAACGAGCCAGAGCAGCACTCCCGAATTCAGCAGCGCTGCGATTGCGGTGCCAAGCGCGAGGCCGCAGTGGCCGAACGGCCGCACCAGCATCAGGTTCAGCGCGATGTTCGAGACGATGCTGACGCCGCTGGCGAAGAGCGGCACCCGGCTGTCGCCCATGGCGTAGAACGCCGGCGAGATGAGTTTGACGGCCGAATAGCCGACGAGCCCCGGCGCGTAACAGGCCAGCGCGGCTGCCGTTGCGGCGGTATCGGCGGCGGTGAACATCCCGTGTTGAAAGATCAGCGACACAATCGGTCCCGCCAGCGCAATCAGGCCGGCCATGGCCGGGAACATTCAGCATCAGCATCATCCGGAGACCGCTCGAAATTGCCCGCCGCACACCAGCGTCGTCCTGGCGCGCTGCATGCCCGGCGATCGACGGAAGGGAGGCTGTTGCGATGGAGATGCCGAACAGTCCGATGGGGAGGTACATCAATCGGAAGGCGTAGTCGAGCCATGACACAGCGCCGGTGCCGAGGCTCGCCGCGAGCCAGCTGTTGACGAAAAGATTGACTTGCAGCGCCGCCAGGCCGGCTACACCGGGCAACATCAGCCGCACGATTTCACGCAGCCATCGATCCCGCAGGTCCACGACTGGCTCATATCGGAATCCCTCGCGGCGCGCTGCCGGCCACTGCAGGAAAATCTGCCCCAGTCCGCCAGCCAGGGTGGCAAACGCGATGATGACGATGGGGTTGACGCCGAGCGACGGCGCGAGCGGCACGAGAATCACCGCGCCGGCGATCGTGGCGACATTGAACATCGCCGGAGAGAGCGCTGGAATGAAGAAATGCTGCCGCGCGTTCAACATCGCCATGAAAGCTGCCGCGACCGCAATCAGCGGAAGAAACGGAAACATGATGCGCGTCAGCAGAACGGTCAGCTCGAGCTTGCCCGGTACGCTGCTGAACCCGCCGGCGTAGAGCTCGACGAGCGGCCTGGCAAAGATGATTCCGGCCAACGCGACGGCCGACGAGACGAGCAGGAGAGAATTGATGACGTTGGAAGCGAGGCGCCAGGCGTGAGATCGATCAGGCGCGGCGAAGACGCGCGTAAACGTCGGCACGAGCGCCGCGCTCATCGCACCTTCAGCGAACAAGTCGCGCAGAACGTTTGGAATGCGAAACGCGATGCGGAAGGCATCCATCGCGTCCGCCGCACCGAAGAAATAGGCGAGCACCTGATCGCGGACGAGTCCGAGAACCCGGCTGGTCATCGTCGCGGCGCCGATGACCCCGGCCGATCGGAGCAGGCTCATCCAGCCAGTTTGCGGCGCACCAGCTCGTTCATTGCCTTTCCATCGACCGTTTGTCCGCCGAGAGCGGCCATCACGGCTTTCATGACCTTACCGATGTCTTTCGCGGACGATGCTCCCGTGGAGGCGATGGCCGCATCGACGCTGCGTTCGAGCTCGGCGGCGTCGACGGGCGGAGGAAGATAGCTCTCCAGGATCGCAATCTCGGCCGTCTCTTTGTCGGCCAGGTCCTGCCGGCTGCCCTTGACGAACTGCTCGATCGAGTCGCGGCGCTGCTTGACCAGCGCCGACACCACCTGCCGCGACTCGTTTCGTCGAGCGGGCGGCCGCGCTCGATCTCGCGGTTCATCAGCGCTGTCTTCAGCATCCGCAGCGTGCTGAGGCGTGCTGGATCCTTCGCTTTCATCGCATCGGTAATGGCGCGATTGACGTCTGTTGCCAGCGGCATGTTTTTCAGTCCCAGTCCCTGATACCGACGTCCTGGTCCGAGTCTCCGAGCGTGATGTGCCAGTCGTCGGTGTCTTTGTAGAATTTCGGCGGTACCGTCACCGCGTTGATCTTCGCGGCCAGCCCCAGCGGATTGGGCCGCATCTGAAAATACCCCGAGTGCCGCATCATGCGCCTGAACCCGACGTGTGACGCGTAGCAGCGGATCTTGTCGGAGCCAGCCTGGCGCGCCTCGGCGTCGACCCACCGGAGAAGCGTCTTGAAGCCGATCTCGTCGTGCGTGTCGGCGAGGAAATCGACGAGCAGCGTCACGCGTCCTCTCGGCTCCTGCGCGTGGCGATACACCGCATAACCTTCCGGACGACCGTCGCGCTTCAGCGCGGCGACCGAATATCGCACGTGCGGCGGTTCGATGAACTTCCAGTTGAGATAGGCCGCGTCGCGGCGAACCGCCAGCTCGAACCGGTCCGCCAGCCGCTCCCACAACTCGGTGAACGGCGCGTCGAAGCGTCGAATCGGCTCGACGTCGGCGCGCATCGGCCGCACACGCGCGGCGACGCGCACGATGGGCAGCGTCACCGCCGACACGAACCGGTTCAATGTCGTCGGCCACTGCGGCACGCGCACGGCTCTCCGCGTCAACGGCTTTACCAGTCCGGGGATCGGCGGCAACGTCAGGGAAGCGCATCTTTTTCAGCAGACCGCTCGATGCCTCCGAGAGCCCAAGCCCGAGCGCCGCTCCGACGCTGCGATCCCACGCCCGGAACAGCTCTTCTCCGAGCCCGCGGCGTTGCCGTTCCGGGGCGACCATCGCGTCGGTGCCCCACGCGCCCTGCACCTCCTTGCCCCCGAGGGACAGCCGCACCGGCATGGCGGCGTAGTGGCCGATGATCGTCGGACCTTCGCGGACCACCCACAGGGAGGGCACGCCGTTCGGATTGTTCGGATTGCGGCGATATTGCCAATCCCAGCGGAGGCGGCTCGCAGCGGCAGCGTCGGGTCCGAACACCCTGCGGTAGAGCGCTTCTATGCCGCGCTGGTCCTCCGGCCGGTAGCGGTCGATCTCTGGCATTGTTGAATGAGCGGCCTCCGATGTCGATCGGACGATCGTCGTTCAGACGATCGGCGTGTCGAGATCGAATTGTATCGCGCCGGGACGACTATCGATCGGCTTGTGCGGGACGCTGTCGTACCGGCGGCTGCGTTCCGGGGGGCGGCGGAGGAGGCGCCAGACTCGGCTGCGATGTGCCCGCGGTTGCGTTCCACGGATTCGTCGGCGTCGTCACGGCTGGAGCCGTTGCCGTTGCCGGCGGAGTGATCATCCCCGGAGGCGGCACGAACTGCGGGGGCATTCCCGCTATGCCCGGCATCAATCCAGGAACGGTGATGAGGCCTGCAGCGGCAGCGGCGGCGATCGCCGCATCGTCGATTTGATCGGCAGTCGGATCCGGCATCTCAGGCATCTGGGGAATGACTGGCTGCTGCGGCTGTGGCGGTCTCAGTTGCGTGACGTTGGCGCCCCCCTGAACACCGGGGAAACCGCCAAAGCCGGGCGACGGCTGCGTTGGACGAACCGCGGCGACGGCGCTCGTCGTCGGCATGATCAGAATGCGATCGTACCGCGAAGCGTCGGCAGCGAACGTGTCGCGCGGCATCGCCATGTAGCCTGGGACGGTGCGCAGCACGATCTCGAGCGCCTGCTTCTCCGGAACGCCGGCGAGCTTCAAGGTAATGGGCCCGCCGCCGAGGCGCTCACCGTTTACGATCCGCGTCTTCCCGACGCGCGCCCATTCCGCGAGGATCTGGCGCACCGTGACCTCTTGCGCGTCAAGCGTGACGGTGCCGTTCTGAATCGACAACTCGAGGGGACCGGCCGAAACCGGCGAAGCCGAACAGGCTGTCACGAACGCGCAGAAGACAAGCTTTTTCATCGCTTTGCGGCGAATCACCATTATAAATCAAGACGCGTTTTCGCGGAAGTAAGTGATGACCCTCGTAACGATCTCATTCAGCTGCACTTTGGGCTCGTATCCGACCAGCTGCCTGACTTTAGTGAGGTCCGGGACGCGCCGCGGCATGTCCTCGAAGCCCGCTTCGTAGGCCTTGTCGTAGGGAATGAATTCGATCGTGGAGCTCGAGCCGGTGAGCGACTTCACCAGTTCCGCGAGCTGGAGGATCGTCACCTCATGGCTGTTGCCAATATTGAAGACCTGGCCCACGGCCCTCGGCTCCTTGACGAGCTTCATCAGGCAGTCGACGACATCGCCGACGTAGGTGAAGCTGCGGGACTGCGTTCCATCGCCGAACACGGTGATCGGCTCACCGGATAGCGCCTGACGTACGAATGACGGGAGAACCATTCCGGTACTGTCCGGTCTGCCGGGGCCCGACGGTGTTGAAGAAGCGGACGATGATGATCGGAAGCTCGACGCTCTTTGTAGTAGGCAAGCGCCAGGAACTCGTCGATGGCCTTGCTGCAGGCATATGCCCATCGATGTTTGGCGGTTGCGCCCATGACGAGATCGGCGTCTTCCCGGAACGGCACGTCCACGCTTTTTCCGTAGACTTCGGAGGTCGACGCGAGGACGACTTTCTTCTTTTTCTTGTTGGCGTGTTTGAGCACGACTTCGGTGCCGTGCACGTTCGTTTCGATCGTATGCACCGGCTGCTCGACGATCAGCTTCACGCCCACCGCCGCCGCGAAATGAAAGATGACGTCGTTGCGATCGATCAGCTCGGCAAGCAGCGGCTCGTTGGTGAGCGTATCGATCACGTAATTGAATCGGGCGTTTGCTTTCAGGTGTCCGACATTGCGAATCGACCCCGTCGACAGGTTGTCGATCACGTCGACCTCATGCCCCTCGGCCAGCAGCGCCTCGGCCAGATGAGACCCGATGAAGCCGGCTCCGCCGGTAATTAACGCTCTCACGAAGACTGATCCTTTCGTACGGCCTCGGCGACCGCTTCCACCGCGTCATGCGGCATGTGTGGGTACAAGGGCAACGACAGCACTTCTCCGGCGACGCGCACCGCATGCGGGCAGTCGGCCTCGCCTGCCGACGCGAAGGCGGGCTGCTGTGGGATCGCCAGCGGATAATGCACGAGCGTCTCGATACCCGACGCTCGCAGGTGATTCTGCAGTGCTGCCCGGCGCGTGGAGCGAACCGGGAAGAGATGATACACGTGCCCGGGATCCATTTGCGGCGGCACGTGCACGCCGGTGCCCTCCAGCAGCGAGCGGTACCGGCCCGCAATCTGCCGGCGGCGCTCGGTTCGCTCTTTGAGGAGGGGAAGGCGCGCGCGAAGTATCGCCGCCTGCAGCTCGTCGAGCCGGCTGTTCACGCCAACCTCGGCGTGATGATAGCGATCGGTCTGTCCGCCGTTTCTGAGCCGTTTGATGCGCGCGGCGAGTGAGGCATCGCGTGTCACCACGGCTCCTCCATCACCGAGGGCGCCCAGGTTTTTCGTCGGATAAAAGCTGAATGCGCCAGCCGCGCCGAACGTGCCCACCGGCTTTCCATCGCAGGTGGCGATATGTGCCTGGCAGCAATCTTCGACCAGCGCGAGTCCTTTCTTTTCCGCAAGCGCCGTCAGCGACGCCATGTCTGCAGGCTGGCCGTACAAATGGACGGGCAGCAAAGCGGCCGTGCGGCTGGTCATGGCAGCCGCCACCGACGAAGGGTCGATCGTCATGCGTTCGGGATCGATGTCGGCGAATACGGGCGTCGCGCCGGCCATGACGATCGCGATCGCCGTGTAAGCCGCAGACAGCGGCGTGGTGATGACTTCGTCTCCGGCGCCGATACCCAGGGCGCGCAGAATCAGCGTCAACGCGTCGGTCCCGTTGCCGACCCCGACGGCATGAGGAGCGCCCGATGCCGCGGCGAATTCGTCCTCAAAGGCATCCACTTCTGGCCCGAGCACGAACCACGCGCGTTCGGTCACGCGCGCGATCGCCTGCCGCACCGCCGCGGAGTCGTCGGTCAGACGAAGATCCGCGAACGGGACCCTCGTCGCGCTCATGCGACGGTCGATGGAGCGGGTGCGGGATCGTCGAGGTAGGCCCCGCTGTGCGCGCGGTAGTAGGCCAGCGTCCGGGACAGGCCCTGTTGCAGGGACACGCGGGGCTCCCAGCCGACCGCGCGGTGGAAGCGCGACGAATCAGCGTAGAAGCTGCCGATATCGATCAGTTGTCTTTTCCGGAGGCCACGGGACGAACCGGATGCGGCCGGCGCCCGCAATGTCGATGAGCATCGCGGCAAGATCGCGATGCGCAATCGGCTGCGAGCCCCCGACGTTGAACACGTGCCCGTTGCATGCGTCCGATGCGCCGGCGCGGAGAAAGGCATCCGCGGCGTCGTCGACGTAGACGAAGTCGCGCATCTGGGATCCGTCGCCGAAGATCTCGATGTCCCGCCCCTCGAGTGCCAGGCGGATGAACCAGCCGATAAAGCCCTGCCGGTTGTGCTTGATGAGCTGCCGAGGTCCGTACACGTTCGTCAGCCGGAGCGAGCACGCGCGGACGTGGAACACGTTGTTGTAGAGCAGGTGATAGTTCTCGCCCGCGGCCTTGTTGACGCCGTTCACGTCAACCGGGCGGACCAGGTGATCTTCGGTGACCGGAAGCGAGTCGGGCTTGCCGTAAACTTGTCGCGTTCCCGCGAATACGACCTTCACCCGGGGATTGAACCGGCGGCACGCTTCGAGGATCGAAAGCTGGCTTCTGCAGTTGATCTCGAGATCGGTGTGAGGGTCCGCCATGCTGTCGATATGGCTGACCTGGCCGGCGAGATTGAAAATTACCTCGCGATCGCGCACGAGGTGATTCATCGTGCTTTCCTGACGGACGTCGGCGATGTTGACGCGGACCTTGTCGGCGATGCCGTCGATGTTGAAGAAGTTCGCGCCGGAGTCGGGAATGAGCGAGTCCATGAGCAGCACTTCGGCCCCGAGCTCGACCAGCCGGTGCGCGATGTTGCTGCCGATGAACCCGAGGCCGCCGGTGATCATGACGCGGCGCTTGTGATAGAACCCGAGATAGTCGGGCATCACGGCGTTCGCGTTCCCTCTTCGACCGCCCGCGCGGTATTCGCCGCCGAGTCGTCGGTCCGCAGCACGACGAGCGCGAGCCACAGCTTCAGAACGTCCACGCCGGTGCGGAAAATTCGAGGGAAGTTGAAGAACTGCGACTTGCCGTGGGCGCGATGGTAGTGGTGCACCGGGACCTCGACGATCCGGAATCCTGCCCGCTCGATCTTCCGCATCATCTCCAGGCAGATGACGCCGCTGTTCTTCTCCAGTCGGATGCGGTCGAAGATGGCGCGCCGCATCAGCCGGAAATCGCAATCGACGTCGCGCACCGAGAGGCCGAACATCAGCTTCACGGTGTGGTGATACACCCGCCCGATGATGATTCGATGCAGCGGATCCGACCGGCTGATCTTGTAGCCGTTGACGAGATCGACCCCCGCCGTCATCTTCGGCCACAGCGCCGTCATCTCGGCCGGGTCGTACTGGGCGTCGCCGTCCGTGTAGAAGATGATGTCCTTCGAGGCGCTCGCGAATCCGGTGCGCAAAGCGCCGCCGTATCCCCGGTTGACCGGATGAGTGACCACGCGCACTTTCGGATAGATGCGCGACAGCTCTTCGAGAATCTGCGGCGTCGAGTCCGTGCTGCCGTCGTTGACCACGATGACTTCGTGGTCCGGCGTGAGCTGCGCCGCGGCCCGCAGCGCCGTCATGACGAGACTGGCGATCGTCCCGCTGTCGTTGTACGCGGGGAAAAAGATGCTAAGACCCGGAGCAGGAGTCCGTTCGGAATCAGCCATCGATTGCGGTGACGACACGTTAATACACTAGGTCTTCAGGCGCAATCGCCAAGGTACGATCGCCGACTCGAGGAGGATCGCCGGAGAGATCTTCGACGACCCTTCACGGCGCTCCACGAAGATAATCGGGATTTCCCGCACGCGGCATCCGGCTTTGACCGCGAGGTGCAGCTGTTCGACCAGGAAGGCGTAGCCGTCAGAAATCAGCCGGTCCAGCGGGAGCCGCGCCAGGGCGTCCCGGCGCCAGCATCGGAACCCTGTCGTGCAGTCCTTCTGCTCGAGGCCGGTGACCGTGCGGACGTACTCATTGGCAAAGCTGCTCAGCAGGATGCGGTGCAGCGGCCAGTTCACGACGCTGACGCCTTTGAGGTAGCGGGAGCCCAGCACGAGATCCGACTCCCCGGCGGCGGCGGTCATCTCGGGCAGATATTTCGGATCGTGCGAGAAATCCGCGTCCATCTGAACGATCAGGTCGGCGCCATCCGCCAGCGCGCGTTTGAGCCCTCGACGAGCGAGCGCCCCAGGCCTCGCGCGCCGGTTCGATGAATCACCGACACGCGGCCGGGAAACTCAACCGCCAGTCCGTCGGCCGCCGCCCCAGTGCCATCGGGCGAGTCGTCATCGACGACGATCACGCGGTAGCCGTCGTTCTGCAGGATGGCCGCGACGAGCCCGGGCAGATTTTCGCGCTCGTTGTAGGTGGCGACGACGACTGCCGCATTCATCGCGGTCCTTCCGAGCGCATGGTGGAAATCTGCTCGGAAACGAGGCCAACGAGGAAAATCACCACAGACAGGACGAGCAGCAGGACCGACGAATCCGTGATGTCGTGCCTGGTGACCGTCGTCCAGATGGCATAGGCGGCGCCGAGCACGAATGCCGCCGCGGAGATCGGCAGAAAAATTCTCAGCGGACTGAATACGGTGATGACCTTCACCAGGATCAGGAAGAAGCGTGCGCCGTCCGAAACGAGCTTGATCTTCGACTTGCCGAGCCGCGCGCCGACGGTAATCGGCTCGAAACGCACGCTGTAGCCGGCCTTGACGAACGCGAGCGTGGTCGTCGTGGGCGTCGAGAACCCGTTCGGCAGCAGGTGAAGGAACTCGCGGAGACCGCTCGTGCGCGCGGCGCGCATCCCGGATGTCAGGTCGGGGATGGGGCGGCCCGTGAGGTATGCCGCAATCCAGTTGAGCACGTTGTTGCCGATATGGCGCACCGTCGACGCCTGGTCCGTCAATCCGCCGCGCGCGCCGACGACGAGATCGTACTCGCCGAGAAATCCGATCAGGCGCAAGGCGTCGGCGGCTGAATGCTGGCCATCGGCATCGACGATGAGAATGAACTCGCCGTTGGCATTGCGGATACCGGTCTTGACGGCCGCGCCGTTCCCTTTGTTGTAGGGATGCGTGATCAACGCGCGCGCCCGCGTTTGCGGCTGCCCGCGCCGTGTCATCGGACGAGCCGTCGTCGATGACGAGGACCTCTTTCCAGGGTGCCGCGGCCAGAAGCGCGCCGACGACGGTGCCCACGGCCGCGCCTTCCTCGAACGCCGGGATGATGACGGTTACGGTCGATGGATCGGCCACGGTGTGCGAAATCCTATCATCAGCTCCCCGCCTCGCCTGACCACCACATTTAGTGGGGCGAAAATTTAGCGTAACTCTTTGGTAATCTGTATTTTACCCGTTGACATAACAGGAGTTGCCCCTCTACTATCCGGGTGGACTTTTTTGGAGAGAAATGGAGTAGCCGAGCGTGCTTCGGGGCAACTCGCCGGCGAAAATTGACGATCGGGGGAGACTCAAGATCCCCAACGGGTTTCGCTCGTTCATCGAGGATGAACACGGGCGAGAACTCTTCGTTACCAGTGTGCACGGCGACTCGGTGCGCATCTACCCCATGGCGGTGTGGACTGACATCGAGAAAAACTCGCGCAGATTCCCTCCACACACCCATCCCGGCTGAAATTTCTCGACCGCGTGAATTTTTACGGCCAGGTCGCGGAGATCGACAGCCAGGGACGCGTCGTGATCCCGCCGCGCCTGCGAGAGTCGGCGACGATGGCCGGCGAAGTGGATGTGTTCGGCCAGTACCAACTACCTCGAAGTGTGGAACCACGAGCGGTTCGTCGCGAAGCTGCAGCGCGAGCCGTTTACCGACGCTGACGCCCGCGCGTTGTCGGATCTGGGCCTGTAGGCGATCGATGCCGTTTCATGAGCCCGTCATGACGCGTGAGGTGATGTCGTTTCTGCGGCCCGAGCGCGGCGGGGTGTTTGTCGACTGCACCGTGGGAATGGGTGGACACGCCAGGGCGCTGCTGGAAGCGGGCGCGACGAAGGTCATCGGCCTCGATCGCGATCCGGCGGCGCTTGCCATCGCCGCGGAGACGCTCAGCGCGTATGGCGATCGCGTCGAGCTCGTGCACGCGGATTACCGGTCGATCGAGCAGGTGCTCGACGCGCGGCAAATCGCCGGCATCGACGGCACGCTCGCCGACATGGGGATGTCGTCGTATCAGCTCGAAGCGGAAGGGCGGGGCTTCAGCTTTCAGCGCGACGACCCGCTGGACATGCGGATGGACACGACCAGCGGCCCAACGGCCGCGGATCTCCTGCGCGATTCCGAAGAATCGCAGATTGCCGACGCGATTTATCAGTTCGGCGAGGAGCGATTTTCGCGTCGTATCGCGCGCGCCATCGTCTACGCGCGGCAGGAGGCGCCGCTCGCCACCACGACGCAGCTGGCGGCGATCGTGAGGCGGGCTATTCCGCGGAAGGGTTATTCGCGAATCGATCCCGCAACGCGCACCTTTCAGGCGCTGCGGATCTGGGTGAACCGCGAGCTCGAGAACATCGACGACTTCCTGCGCGTCGCCGCCCGACGGCTCAAAGAGGGGGCGCGCCTGGTCGTCATCACGTTTCACTCGCTCGAAGATCGGATCGTCAAGCACACGCTTCGCGCGCTCGCTCAGCGCGATGACGCGACGGTTCGGATCCTGACGAAGAAACCGGTGACCGCGCAGCCCGACGAGCTGGAGCGGAATCCGCGCGCGCGCAGCGCGAAACTACGCGCCGCAGAATGCATGCGTCGTAGTGTAGTGTCCGGCTTTAGCCGGACGAGGACTCGACCATGAGCACATCCACTGAAGCATTCGAATACGCGATCAAGAAAGACGTTCGGAACAATCCGATCGTCCGCGAGGTGGACGAGCGCCGGCTCCAGGAGCAGTGGCGGTCGGTCGCCCTCGGCGTCCTGTTCGTCGGCGTGCTGCTCTTTTCGGGATGGCAGCGGGTCGAGCTGCTGCAGCACGGCTACCGGGCGGAGCACATGCAGCAGCAGCGGGCGGAGGAAGAGGCGATCAACCGCCACCTTCGGCTCGAAATCGAGACCCTCAAATCGCCGGATCGGATCGAGAAGCTCGCGACGCGAAACCTCAAGTTGATCGCGCCCGAGACGGGCGCCGCCATCATCATCGAGCGCGTCGTGCCGGCCGACCCGCCGCCGGCGTCGGTGGTGGCGAAGGCGGGAGTACTCCCGTGAGCGAGCCGAAGTCAGACCACTGGCGCGCGACGATTCGCGGACGGCTGCTCATCGGCGCCGTCATGTTCGTCGTGTGGGCGGCGTGCATCCAGGCACGCCTGCTGTATCTGCAGGTGCACAAGCACCACGATCTCCAGGCGCGCGCGGAAAATCAGTCGGCGCGGACGATGGATATTTCCGCGAAGCGCGGGGACATCCTCGATCGCAACGGACGCGTGCTCGCCTACAGCGTCGATGCCGATTCCGTTTACGGCGTTCCCAGCGAGATCGCGGACGCGGCACACGGCCGCGGCGGCGTTGTGCGAGGCGCTCGCCGACTGCGCTGCGAAAGATCGCGACGCGCTCGAGGCGCGCCTGCGACAGAAGCGCGCGTTCGTCTACGTCAAGCGCCGGGTGACTCCCGATCAGGCACGCCGCGTCGCGGCGCTGAACCTCGAAGGCATCGACTTCATCAAGGAAGACCGCCGCTTCTACCCGAAAAAACAGCTCGCCGCGCAGCTGCTCGGTTTTGTCGGCATCGACAACACCGGCCTGGCGGGCATCGAAGCCGCGTACGACAGCCATATCAGCGGCGCGCTCGGGAAGCTGCTGTATCAGACCGACGCGCGCGGCCGCGCGTTCAGCCGCCTCGAGCGCCCTCCGACCGCCGGGGCGACCGTGGAGCTCACGATCGATGAATACCTGCAGCACATCGCCGAGCGCGAGCTGCGTGATGCGGTCGCCCGCAACCGGGCCGCCGGCGGCACCGTACTGATCATGGCGCCGACGACTGGTGAGATTCTGGCGCTCGCCAACGAGCCGACGTTCAACCCCAACGCATTTTCGACCGCTTCTCCAGAGGTGCGGAGGAATCGCGCGGTCCAGGACATCTACGAGCCCGGTTCCACCTTCAAGGTCGTCACCGCGAGCGCCGCAATCGAGGAAAAGGTCATCGGCGTGAACGACATCATCAACGTCGCGGGAGGAAAGATCCGCTTCGGCTCGCGCGTCATCGACGACACGCACGACTACGGATCGCTGTCGTTTACCGACGTCATGGTGAAGTCGAGCAACGTCGGCGCGATCAGGGTCGGGCTCTCGCTCGGTCCCGAGCGCCTCGGCGTGTATGCGCGCCGTTTCGGGTTCGGGCGCGCCTTGTCTCCCGACTTTCCCGCCGAGACGCCTGGCATCGTCTGGGATCCGCGGAAGCTCGACAATAGCGCGCTGGCGTCGATGGCGATGGGATACCAGGTCGGGGTGACCCCGCTGCAGATGGTCGCGGCCGTCAGCGCCATTGGCAACGGCGGCAATCTCATCCAGCCGCGCGTCGTGCGTGCGCTCGTTCGCGACGGTAAGCGGACCGAGGTGAGGCCCACAGGGCTCGGGCGCGTCATCAGCACCGATACGGCGGTGACGCTCACCGGCATCATGGAGCAGATCGTCGAACGCGGCACCGCGACGTACGCGCAGATCGAGGGATACACAATCGCGGGAAAGACGGGCACCGCATCCAAGCTCGTGAACGGCCGGTACTCGCAGACGGATTACTACGCGTCGTTTGTCGGGTTCCTGCCGTCGCGCAACCCTGTGGCCACGATCATCGTCGTCATCGACGCCCCGCGCGCGCATGGGTATTACGGAGGCCCGATTGCGGGGCCGGTGTTCCAGCGCGTTGCCGAGGCGACGCTTCGTCACATGGGGGTTTCGCCAACGCTTGGCGCGCCGCCACCCGTGCTGGTCGCGCGCGCCGCCGAACGCCCGGAGATCCGCCAGGCGCGCGGCGAGCGGGATGCGGCGATCATTCCGGTCGGGACCGATCAGGCGTCTCGCGATTTTCCAGACTTCCGCGGCTTGAGCGCGCGCGAGGCGGTGCGCGTACTCACGAAGATTGGACTGAGTGTCCGGCTCAACGGGCATGGCGTGGTGACCAGTCAGTCGCCGGCGCCCGGCACGCCGATCGAAGCGGGTATGGCCTCCGAGCTGTGGCTCCAACGGACGCATGGCACTGCGCTCGACGTCGAGCCATGACGCAGGACGGGATCGACGCTGGAGACCTGCAGGGACCCGGATGAGGGTGGCGGCCCTGCCAGGAACCGATGTGCACGGCGTCGCGTACGACTCCAGACAGGTACGCCCCGGCGATGTATTCGTCGCGTTGAAAGGCGCCAAGGCCGCCGGAACCGACTACGTCGCGGAAGCGATCGCGCGCGGCGCCGTGGCGGTGATTGCCGATGTGGTGGCGCCCGCGGCCTCACCGGTGCCGTGGGTGGTCGTTCCCGACGCGCGGGCAGCGATGGCTTCGCTGGCTGCTGAGGTCAACGGCCATCCGAGCCGTTCGATGGACGTCGTCGGGATTACCGGAACGAACGGCAAGACGACCACCGCGTATTTATTACGCGCGGTATTCGAAGCGGCGGGAAAAAAGTGCGGCCTCCTCGGAACGGTCGCGTATTCAATCGGCAATGCGCAGCTGCCCGCATCGCGCACCACACCGGAGGCACCAGATGTGCAACGCCTGTTTCGTCAGATGGTCGACGCCGGTTGTGAAGCGTGCGTGATGGAAGTGTCGTCGCACGCGCTCGCGCTCAGGCGTGTGGACGACACGCGGTTCGCGGCTGGTGTATTCACCAACTTGACGCGGGATCACCTCGATTATCACGGCGACATGGAGTCGTATTTTTCGGCGAAGAAGCGTCTGTTCACCATGTTGCCCGACGGGGCCCCGAGCGTGATCAACGTCGACGACCCGCGCGGTGAGATGCTGCGCAAACTTGCCTCGCGTCCGGTGACCTACGCCATCAACCGGCCGGCCGACGTCGCTCCCGGCCCGCTGTCGCTGAGCTTTCAGGGGCTCGAATTCGATGTGCGGACGCCGTCGGGAATCGTGCACGTGGAGTCGAAGCTCGTCGGGCGGCCGAACGTCTCGAACATCCTGGCAACGGTCGCCACGGCGATGTCGCTGGGCGTGCCGGCTGCCGCCATCGAACGGGGACTGACGAACCTCGCCGGCGTTCCGGGCCGGTTCGAAGTCGTCTCGGGCGAAAAAGACGACGTCACGGTCGTCATCGACTATGCGCATACCGATGACGCGCTGAGAAATCTGCTGGAAACGGCGCGGCCGCTGGCTCAGCAGCGCGTGATCACGGTGTTCGGCTGCGGCGGCGACCGCGATCGCACGAAACGGCCGCTCATGGGAGCGGTTGCGGCCAGGCTCAGCGACGTCGTCGTCATTACCTCGGACAATCCGCGCACCGAAGATCCGGTGCGGATCATCGAAGAGATCAAGCGGGGCGTGCCGGCCGATCGCGATGCGGCGAGCACGGTCACGATCGTGGATCGCACAGAAGCCATTCAGTTTGCCGTCAAAAAAGCCCGGCCTGGCGACCTGGTGCTGCTCGTCGGCAAGGGGCACGAAAAGGTGCAGGTCATCGGCAGCAAGGAGCTGCCCTTCGATGAAGCGGAGATCGCGCGGCAGGCGCTGGAGCGGAGACGCTGACGCCGGCCGCCATAGCCGCCGCCGTCGAAGCGCGGGCGTCCGGGCCGGAACAGGAGCGCGAGATCGCGGGCTTTTCGATCGACACGCGGTCGATCAATCGCGGCGACTTCTTCATCGCGATTCGCGGTGAACGCTTCGATGGCAATGCTTACGTTGCAGAGGCTGTCAGAAAAGGCGCGAGCGGCGCGATGGTCAGCGATGCCGCGCTCATCGACGCGCCGGAACTCTCGGCGGCAGCGCTCGTTCTCGTTCCGGACACGCTCGCGGCGCTGCAGACGCTCGCCACTCGCGTCCGCCGCGATTCGGGTGCCGCAGTCGTCGCCGTCACCGGCAGCGCCGGCAAATCGACGACGAAGGAAATTACCGCGGAGTTTCTCGGCGCGCGCTACACCGTGTTCCGCAACAGAGGGAATCTGAACAATCACATCGGACTCCCGCTGTCGCTGCTTGAGTTGAGAAAGAGGCCCGACATCGGCGTGCTCGAGCTCGGCATGAACCACTTTGGAGAGATCAGCGCGCTCGTGCGGATCGCCGAGCCCGGCGTGCGCGTCTGGACGAACGTCGGCCCGGCGCACCTCGAGTTCTTCGGCACGGTCGACGCCATCGCCAGGGCGAAGGCGGAGATTCTCGAAGGCGCCGACAGCGACTCATTGCTCGTCGCCAACGCCGATGACGATCTCGTCATGCGCCACGCGGAGAGTTTCCGCGGCCGGGTGAGGACGTTCGGCGTCGAGCGGCCCGCGGACGTGCGCGCGCTGGCAGTGCGCGATCTGGGCATCGACGGGACGATTGCGCTGGTGCGTACTCCGATTGGGGAAGCGGAGATTCACACGCCGCTGCCTGGCACCGCGAATCTGTCGAACCTGCTCGCGGCCACGGCCGTCGCCATCCGATTCGACGTCCCTCTCGGTGATATCGCCGAACGGGCGGCTGCGCTGAAACCGATCTCCAGGCGCGGCGAGGTCTCGCAGGCAGGCGGCCTGACGATCGTGGACGACTCATACAACTCCAACCCGAAAGCGCTGTCCCGTGCGCTGTCGATGCTGGCGGGTGAAAGCCGTTACGCGCGGCGGATTGCGGTGATCGGCGAAATGCTCGAGCTCGGCCCGGCGTCAGCCGATCTGCATCGGACGATGGGGGAGGAAGCGGCGCGTTCTGGCATCGGCGCGCTCATCGCGGTGGGAGGATCGGCCGCCCGCGCGCTGGCCGACGGGGCCCTCACCGCGGGTATGCCCTCGGAACATGTGCATCACGTTGGAGACAGCCAGGAGGCTGCGCGTCTTGCCGTCACGATCGCCAGGCCGGGCGACCTCGTTCTGGTCAAGGGGTCACGCGGCATTCGCACTGAAGTTGTGGTCGACCGGCTGAAGGCGGAGTTCGCCTGATGCTCTACAACCTCTTGTTTCCACTTCACAACCAGGTGCCGGTACTGAATGTCATTCAGTACATCACGTTCCGCACGGCCGCCGCGAGCCTGACGGCTCTCGTGATCAGCCTGCTGCTCGGGCCGTGGCTCATCCGCAAGCTCCGCGAGTTTCAGATCGGTCAGGTCATCCGGCACGAAGGACCTGCGTCGCACGCGCCGAAGGCGGGGACGCCAACCATGGGCGGATTGCTCATCCTGACGGCATCGCTCGTGCCGACGCTTCTCTGGGCCGACCTGAGAAACATGTACATCTGGATCGCCGTCATCGCCACGGCGGCATTCGGCGGCGTCGGCTTTGCCGATGACTATCT
Organism: Vicinamibacterales bacterium; assembly: GCA_963850295.1. Lineage (GTDB taxonomy): Bacteria > Acidobacteriota > Vicinamibacteria > Vicinamibacterales > JAMQPK01 > JAMQPK01. The sequence goes on from CAWKKU010000009.1 coordinate 463,822, forward strand.
CAAAATCGTCAGGCGGTCCCATCACGGTCTCCTGCCGCGCTACAAGATTCTCGGGCAGGTGGCCATCGCGGCGCTCGTCGGGGTCATGCTGATCTATCTTGCTGAATATCAGCAGCCATCCTTGTACAGCACCAGGGTGATCTTTCCGTTTTTCAAGTCCCTCATACCTGATCTCGGCTGGTGGTACATCCCGTTTGCGGTTGTTGTGCTCGTCGGCGCGTCCAACGCCGTGAACCTGACCGACGGCCTCGATGGGCTCGCCATCGGAACGTTTGCGATCGCCGCGGCAGCCTTCACCGCGCTCTCCTACGTGACGGGGCACCGCGTTTTGGCGGACTACCTGTTGCTCGTGCACTTTGCGCCCGCTGCGGAGTTGACGATTTTCTGCGGTTCCCTCGTCGGCGCGAGTCTCGGGTTCCTTTGGTACAACTCGTATCCCGCCGAGATTTTCATGGGCGACGTGGGATCGCTGGCGCTTGGAGGCGCACTCGGCACGGTCGCGATTCTGATCAAGCAGGAGCTGCTGCTGCCGCTCGTCGGCGGCGTGTTCGTGCTCGAAGCGCTGTCGGTGATCATCCAGGTGACCTCGTTCAAACTGACAGGTAAGCGCGTCTTCAAGATGGCGCCGCTGCACCACCACTTCGAGCTCATCGGCTGGAGCGAGCCGAAGGTCATCACGCGGTTCCTGATTGCCGCAATCATTTTCGCGCTGTTCAGCCTGACGACGTTGAAACTGCGATGAGCTTTTCTGTTCTGGAACGGAATGTCATGGTCGTCGGAGCCGCCCGCAGCGGCGTTGCCGCCGCGCTGCTGCTTGCCGATCGCGGGGCGCGGGTGACGCTGACGGACGCGCGGCCGGAGCTGGATGCCGCCGCCGTGGATGAGTTGCGGAAGGCCGGGGTCGCTCTCGAGCTCGGCCGCCACCAGCTGTCGTCGTTTGTGTCGGCAGATCTGATTGTCGTGAGCCCGGGTGTGCCGCTGGAGCAGCCGCCGATCGCGGCTGCACGCACGGCCCGCGTCCCCGTGATCGGCGAAATCGAGTTGGCGTCGAGGTGGCTGGCCGGCCGGATCGTTGCGATCACGGGCACGAAAGGCAAGTCGACCACGACCACGTTGACCGGGCGCATGTTCTCCGCCGGGGGGCTGAAGGCCGTGATCGGCGGCAACATCGGCACGCCGCTGAGCTCGCAGGTGGCCAGCTCGACTCCGGACACGGTGCACATCGTAGAGGTGAGCAGCTTCCAGCTCGAAACGATCGAAACGTTTCATCCCTGGATTGCCGTGCTGCTGAACCTGTCGTCAGACCATCTCGATCGCCACGGCTCGATGGAGGACTACGCGGCCGCAAAGGCGCGGATCTTCGAGAACCAGACCGAAGACGACTACGCGGTGATCAATGCGGACGACCCGCAAACGCTTGCGCTGGCTCGCGCTGGGAGAGCGAGAAAGGTGACCTTCTCGGTCAACAACCCGCTGGTGCCGCTCTCGTCCATCCGGCTGCTCGGCCGCCACTTGTTCAGCGATGTGATGGCTGCCGCGACGGTCGCGACAATCGCCGGTGTGCCGACAGACGCGATGGTGCAGGCAGTCGAGTCGTTTACCGGGCTCGAACATGCCCTCGAGCCGGCAGGGACAGTCAACGGCGTGCGGTTTGTCAACGATTCGAAGGCGACGAACGTGGAGGCCGCCCAGCGTGCGATTGAAAGCTTCGATTCCGGTTTGGTCGTGATTATGGGTGGCCGGTTCAAGAGCGGCGACTTTTCGCGTCTCCGCGATCCGCTGGTCGCGAGAGAGGCCAGGGTGGTGGTGATTGGCGAAGCGGCTGCCCTCATCCGGGGGGCGCTCGAAGGCGCCGTGCCGGTCGAGACCGCTGGCACCCTGGAAGCGGCGGTACATCGAGCGCTGGAGCTGGCGCCCGCGGGTGGAACGGTACTGCTGGCGCCCGCGTGTGCGAGCTTCGACATGTTTCGCGATTACGCCGAACGCGGCGACGTGTTCAAACGCGAGGTTCGCAGGCTGGCAGAGAAATGAGTCGCAATAAGAGAGGAGAGAGCAAGCGGTGAACAGTCGTCAGTCGGTTGCGGCGGTGGGGAACTGGCTGCTGGGAACACAGGCCGCCCCGGCCTGTGAAGCTGGTGTCCCTTCCCTTCGGCTGACTGATGACTGTTGACCGCTTGCTCGTACGTTCACTGTCTTTCTCGGCGCTGGTACCGGACAACTGTAGGGCTCCGTCTGGCCCGGTCCCGGCGAGGTAACTATGGCGCGAAAGCTCAAGTCCGACAAGGTACTGTTCCTGGCCACCCTGCTGCTCGTGTGTTCGAGCGTGGTCATGGTGTACAGCGCGTCCGCCGCGCTCGCGATGAACCGTTTCAACCAGCCGTACTTCTTCCTGATGAAGCAGGCTATGTGGGCCGCGCTCGGGTTGGCCGCCATGTCGATCGCGATGCGCTTCGACTACCGCAACTATCGAGAGCCGTCGTTCATCTGGATGTCGCTCGGAATCGTGACGTTCGCGCTCGTGGCGGTACTGTTCAGCGCCCCGATCAACGGCAGCCGCAGATGGTTCGGCATCGGCGGGTTTGGCGTGCAGCCGTCGGAGCTGGCGAAGCTCAGCGCCATCTTTTTCATAGCCGCCCTGCTCGAACGGCGGATGGAACGCATCGACGACGTGAAGTTTGCTCTGGTGCCCATCGGCGTCGTCGTCGGCGGCCTTGTCGGCCTGATCCTTCTCGAGCCCGATCTTGGCACGTCGATGACGCTGCTGATGATCGCCGTCGCGATGGTGTTTGCCGCCGGCCTGAGCTATCGCTACGTCGCCGGCGCAATCCTCTGCGGCCTTCCGGTTGCGTATTTCGTGCTCATGGGCGCGTCATACCGCCGCCGCCGGCTGATGGCGTTCTGGGATCCGTGGAGCGACCCGCTCGGCGACGGGTTCCAGGTGATTCAGTCGCTCATCGCGGTGGGATCGGGCGGGTTGATCGGCCGTGGATTCATGGCGGGCGTCCAGAAGCTGTTCTATCTGCCGGAACCTCACACCGACTTCATTTATGCGGTCATCGGCGAAGAATTCGGGCTCATCGGGACGACCGTCGTGATGGCGTGTTTCCTCGTCATCGCGTGGCGCGGCTTCACCATCGCGATGCAGGCGCCCGACCGGTTCGGCGCCTTCCTGGCGGTGGGGCTGACGACGATGATCGCGGTGCAGGCTTTTTTCAACATCAGCGTGGTCCTGGGTCTCGTTCCGACCAAGGGTATTCCTCTGCCGTTCGTCAGCAACGGCGGATCGTCGCTCCTCATCAGCCTGGTGGGCATGGGGATTCTGCTGAACGTTTCGCAGCACACGGCGCCGGAATCGTGAGCGGAGCATTAGATGCGTGTCGTGATCGCAGGTGGGGGTACTGGCGGGCACCTGTTTCCGGGGCTGGCGCTGGCGCGCGCGCTCAGCGCGCGTCAGCCGGATGCCCGGATCTCGTTCGCCGGAACCGCGGCAGGCATCGAGGCGCGGGTCATTCCAACGACGGAATTTGCGCTCGACCTCGTCAGGAGCGCGGGGCTGAAAGGGAAATCGTTGAGCGCGCTCGCGCGGGGCGCCGCGCTTGTGCCCCTGAGCGGATACGACGCGTGGCGGCTGCTGTCGCGACGGAAGCCGGACGTGGTCGTCGGCGTGGGCGGATACAGCTCAGGTCCCGTCGTTGCCCTTGCCGCCATGCGAGGCATCAGGACCCTGGTGCTCGAGCAGAACGCCGTGCCGGGTTTGACGAACAGACTGCTTGCGCCGCTGGTGACGCCGCGCGGCGGTGACCTACGACGCGTCGCTGAAATATTTCGGGAACAAGGGATTCGTCAGCGGCAATCCGGTACGGCGGGAGTTTCTGGAGGTCAAAGGTGATCCCATCGACGATGAGGCCATCAACGCGTCGCGGGTACGGGTCTTAGTCTTTGGCGGCTCTCAGGGCGCGCACGCAATCAACATGGCCCTGGTGGAGGCGGCGCCGCAGCTGGCAGCCGCAGCCGGCACCATCGATCTCGTCTGTCAGACGGGGCAGCGGGACCACGCCGTGGTTCGAGAGGCGTTCGAACGGCACGGCGTGCCGGGCCGCGTCGAACAGTTCATCGATGCGATGGACAGAGAGATGAAAGCCGCGGGTCTTGTGGTGTCGCGCGCGGGGGCGACGACGCTGGCCGAAGTGACCGCAGCCGGCCGGCCGTCGATTCTCATTCCGCTGCCGACGGCCACCGACGATCACCAGCGACACAACGCGCGCGCGCTGGAAGATGCCGGAGCCGCGGAAGTGATGGAGCAGAAAGATCTGACCGGCGAACGTCTTGCGGGCCGCATCGTCGCGATTGCCGGCGATCGGGAGAAGCGAAGAGGGATGTCGGCAGCTGCGCGGCGGCTTGCGCGCCCGCGGGCGGCGGAAGAGATCGTCGACGCCGTCATCGCGCTGGCGGAATCGAACAAGACATGAGTGGAGTCCTGGAGAAAGTCAGACGGGTGCACTTCGTCGGCGTCGGCGGCATCGGAATGAGCGGCATCGCAGAGCTGATGGTGAATCTCGGATACGAGGTGAGCGGGTCCGACATGCAACGCACCGACATCACAGACCGGCTCGAGTCGCTGGGGGCGCGCATTTCGCAGGGGCATGACGCGCGCAATGTCGCCGGCGCCGAGCTCGTCGTGTATTCGTCGGCGGTGCGCCCGTCGAACCCGGAGATCGCTGCCGCGCGCGAGCGAGGTGTCGCCATCGTTCGCGCGCGCCGAGTTGCTGGCCGAGCTCATGCGGCTGCGCCAGGGAATCGCGGTGGCAGGCGCACACGGCAAGACCACGACCACGTCGATGGTCGCGCTGGTGCTCGATGTCGCGGGCCTCGATCCCACGGCCGTGATCGGCGGGCGCGTGAGCTCGTTCGGAAGCAACGCCAGGCTCGGACGCGGGCAATATCTGGTGGCGGAAGCAGACGAAAGCGACCGTTCGTTCCTGAAGCTGTCGCCTCGCTTCGTGGTGATTACCAACATCGACCGCGAGCATCTCGAGGCCTACCGGGACTTCGACGATCTGAAGCAGGCGTTCGTCCAGTTCGCCAACGGCGTCCCGGCGAGCGGCGTCGTGATTCTCTGCAACGATGACGCTCACCTCCGCGAGTTGCGGCGCGAGATCAAGCGGCACGTCGTGACGTATGGCTTCGACGAAACCGCAGACGTCACGGCCACGAACGTTCAGTACAAGGGATTCGGATCCGTGTGCACCATCCGCGCCCGAAAGCCCGGCGGACGCGCGCTCGATCTCGGCAACCTCGAGCTTGCCGTTCCCGGGCGCCACAACGTGCTGAATGCGCTGGCTGCCGTGGCGATGTCGCGTGAGCTTGGAATCGCGTGGCGGGATATTGCCCGAGCGCTTGCGGGCTTCCACGGAGCCGAGCGGCGATTCCAGCTTAGAGGCATCGCGAGGGGCGTCACCGTCGTCGAGGACTACGGCCACCATCCCACCGAAATAGCCGCGGTTATCGCGGCGGCGAAACCGATTGCCGACGGAAGGCTCATCGTCGCATTTCAGCCGCATCGCTTTTCGCGCACGCAATTTCTGATGCGCGACTTCGGTCCAGCGTTCGCCGGCGCAGATGTGGTGGTGTTGACCGATATCTACGCCGCCGGCGAAGACGCGATTGCCGGCGTCAGCCTCGAGACGCTGGCGTCTGCCGTGCGCGCCGACTTCACGGGAGAGCTTCGGGTCGTGCCGAAGATGGCCGACGTGCCGAAAGAAGTTGCCGCCGTCGCAAGAGCCGGGGATCTGGTCGTGCTGCTTGGCGCCGGATCGATCGGTGCCGCTGCGCCGGCAGTGCTCGGCGCGCTCGAGGGTGTGAGCTGAGATGCCGGTCACTGCACCTGCGGACAAGCGGTATCGCCGGGCCCACGTGAAGCCCTCGCGCAAGCGCTCGACGTCTGCCGTGTGGGGATTGCGCGCGGCTGTGATGTTGACGGCGGCTGTACTGGCCGCTTATGCGGGCCAGCGCGTAATCGCGCTCGTGGCAGGGCTCGAGGCTTTCCACGTCGCGAACATCGAGGTGAAGGGGAACCAGCGCCTCTCCACCGGCGAGGTGCGCGGGTTGATGGATGGCCTGGTCGGCCAAAGCATCCTCGCCGTGGATCTCGAGGAGTGGCGCCGCGCGCTGTTGAACTCTCCCTGGGTTGCGGATGCGTCGCTTCGCAAAAGGCTTCCGTCGACGATCGATGTCGTCATCCTCGAGCGGACGCCCCTGGGCATCGGTCGGATCAATGGGTTGTTGTATCTGGTGGACGACCGCGGAACGGTCATCGACGAATACGGACCGAACTACGCGGATTTCGATTTGCCGATTATCGACGGGTTGTCCTCGGCTCCCGGGCAGGAACACTCCGACGTGTACCGCGCGCTGCTCGCACGGCGTCTGCTCGAAGCGCTGCGAGCTCGGAACATGGCCGATCAGATTTCGGAGATCGACGTCAGAGACGCACGCAATGCCGTGGTGCTCCTGGAAGGCGATCCGACTCTCATTCGCCTGGGCAGCGAGCGCTTCGCGGAGCGGCTGCAGTCGTATCACGAGCTGGCTCCGGCACTGCGCGAGCAAGTGCCGGCGATCGACTACGTCGACTTGCGGTTCGACGAACGGGTCTACGTCGGTCCGGGGAAGAGCATTCCCGCGCGGCGCTCGCGTGAAGCGCCGCCGGCGAAAAAGCCGGGGAGCGCGGAGTTGAGCGGCAAGGGGTAAGGAAACGGAGACATTGCGAATGCGAGCACGCGAGCGATACCTGGTTGGACTGGATATTGGGACCTCCAAAGTGGCGGCAATCGTTGCCGAGATGATGGACGATGGCAGTCTCGAGATCATCGGCATCGGGGTGTCCGAAGCCAAGGGCATTCGCCGCGGCGCGGTCGTGAATCTGGAGGCCGCCGTGGACTCCATCAAACACGCCGTCGAAGAGGCGGAATTGATGGCCGGCGTCGAGGTGGACTCGGTGCATATCGCCATATCGGGCCCGCACATCAAGGGATTCAACAGCAGAGGGGTCATCGCGGTTGCCGGAAAGAACCGCGAGATTACGCGAGACGATGTGCGCCGGGCGATCGATGCGGCCAAGGCCGTCGCGCTGCCGACCGGACGAGAGATTCTTCACGTGCTGCCGCAGGACTTCGTCGTCGACGACCAGGATGGCATCGGCGCGCCGGTGGGCATGACCGGCGCGCGCCTCGAAGTCAACGTGCACATCGTGACTGGCGGCTCCACCGCGACGCAGAACGTCGTGGCGTGCGTCAACCGGGCGGGCCTCAGCGTTGCGGACACCGTCATCGAACAGCTTGCCGCGAGCGAAGCGGTATTGACGCCAGACGAAAAGGAGCTCGGGGTGGCTCTGGTCGATGTTGGTGGCGGCACGACCGACCTGGCGATTTTCGAGCGCGGCAGCTTGTGGCATACGGGAGTCATCGGCATCGGCGGGGATCACTTCACCAACGACATGGCTGTCGGGCTGCGCACCCCGATTCCCGACGCCGAGAAGCTGAAGCGCAAATGCGGCTGTGCGCTGTCATCGCAGGTCGACGAAAACGAAACCATCGAAGTGGCGAGCGTCGGCGGGCGGAAACCGCGCCTGATGGCACGGCGCGTCTTGTCGGAAATCCTTCAACCGAGGGCGGAGGAGATCTTTCATCAGGTGTGGGACGAGATTCGCCGGGCTGGCTACGAGAAGTCTCTCAACTCCGGCATCGTCCTTACGGGCGGGGGCGCGATCCTCGAGGGTATGCCCGAGATCGCCGAACAGATATTCGATCTGCCGGTCAGACGGGGAACACCCGGCGGCGTGGGCGGGCTCGCCGATCATGTGAGCACTCCCGAGTTCGCGACCGCCGTCGGCTTGGTGCTGTATGCGCAGAGAAATCATGTGGGCGAAGCCGGTCGGATGATCGGCGTCGGCGCTTTTGGACGCGTGGCGGTACGGCTGCGCGGGCTGTTCAAAGAATTCTTCTGAAAATGAACTGGAGGCCACGAATGGCAAACATGCGAGAGATCCCGATGCGATTGAAGCTGGCCGACGAGAACCGCGCGGGTGCGCGCATCAAGGTCGTCGGCGTGGGGGGCGGAGGCAGCAATGCCGTCAATCGAATGGTGCAGGTGGGCCTCGACGGCGTCGAGTTCATCGTCGCCAACACGGACGTGCAGGCGCTGCAGCAGAACGCGGCGCCAGTGAAGATCCAGATCGGCGCGAAGCTCACGAAAGGTCTGGGCGCCGGCGCCGATCCGAACGTTGGACGCGAGGCGGCGCTCGAAGATACCGACAGTCTGATTCAGGCGCTGACCGGCGCCGACATGGTGTTCGTCACGACCGGCCTGGGAGGGGGAACGGGCACCGGCGCGGCGCCCGTGATCGCCAGCCTCGCGAGCGAACTGGGGGCGCTGACAATCGCCGTCGTCACCAAGCCGTTCAAGTTCGAAGGCAAGAAACGGCTCGCGCAGGCCGACCGCGGTCTGGTCGCGCTGCGCGAATGCGTCGACACGATCATCACCATTCCGAACGAGCGGCTGCTGTCGATCGTCGATCGCGGCACGACGCTTCCCGAAGCGTTTGCCACGGCCGACGATGTGCTGCGGCAGGCCATACAGGGCATCTCCGACTTGATTCTCGTTCCCGGGCTCATCAACCTCGACTTCGCCGATGTCAAAGCCATCATGTCGGGCATGGGGCTCGCCATGATGGGCACGGGCATCATGTCGGGGGAGAACCGGACGATCGAAGCGGCCAAGGCGGCAATCTCGAGCCCGCTGCTCGAAGGCGCCTCGGTGCAGGGCGCGCGCGGGGTGATTATCAACGTCACGGGCGGCCACGATATGTCGCTCATGGAAGTGAACGAGGCGTCCCTGCTGATTCAGGAAGCGGCCCACGAAGACGCCAATATCATTTTCGGCGCCGTCATCGACCCGACGCTCGACGGTCGCGTCAAGGTGACGGTCATTGCGACCGGGTTCGACTACGTTGCCGGCGGAGCGGGAACGGCCATCCGTGCCTGTGGCGAGTCAGACGCCGGTCGATCTGCAGCACTACACGGCACACCTGAAAGAGAAAGTGGAGGTGCCGGCTCCGGCGGCGGATCTGGGACGGCTGTCGATTGCGCGGCGGCCCGCGCTCGATCTCCCTGCCCCGGCTCAGGTTGCCGCTCCCGGCGTTCCGGCCGGCTCCGAGGCGCAGGCCGAAAGCGGTGATATCGATCTCGAGGCCCTGACGGCGTTCGACGTTCCCGCATTTCTGCGTCGCGAAGGATAGGGTGGTACACTAGGTAAATCCACGGTACGCGCGAACGCCTTCGACGCAGGTTAAGCACCCTGCTGCCGGGATAGCAATTCAGCATCATGAACTCCTGGCAGCAGAAAGAAACCGCAAAAGCCACGCTCGAGAAGGAAGTCGGATATATCCGCAAGCCGCACACGGATCGCCTCCGCGTGGCGCTGGCGTTTCCCAACACGTATTACGTGGGGATGTCGAACCTCGGGTTCCAGACCGTTTATCAGCTCTTCAACGCCCACGACGACACCGTCTGCGAGCGGATCTTCCTGCCCCCAAAGCAGCAGCTCAAGGAGCAGCTCGCGTCGAAGACGCCGCTCATCACCCTGGAATCTCAGTCGCTCGCGCGCGACTTCGACGTGATCGCGTTTTCCGTGTCGTTCGAATGGGACTACACGAACATCCTCACGATGCTGCGACTCGCCGGCGTGCCGGTGAGAGCGGCCGACCGCACCGCGCGCGACCCGCTCGTCGTGATTGGCGGGGCGGTTACCTTTGTGAATCCCGAGCCGCTCGCGCTGTTTGCCGATGTGATCGCCGCCGGCGAAGGCGAGCAGCTTGTCCCTGAACTGGTCGCGGCGTACCGCCAGGAGGGCGGCCGGCGGGATCTTCTGAAATCGCTTGCGGGAAAGCGGGGGTTCTATATCCCGTCGTTCTACGACGTCGAATACCGGAACGACGGAACGATCGCGCGGTGGATTCCAAAGGAGGACACGGGCGCTCCGTCCGTGGTGAAGAAGGCCGCGCTGCCGACGACGGAAGCCGTCGATCCGCCGTGCACCGGCATTTTCACGCCCGACACCGAATTCGGCTCGCGCTTTCTGGTCGAGGTAGTCCGCGGATGCGCGAACCTCTGCCGTTTCTGCTGGGCTGGATACAACTATCTGCCGGTCCGCGCCTTTCCGGCGGATCGGATACTGCAGCGGGCACGTGAGGCGCGCGCGCACGCCAGGCAGGCGGGGCTCGTGTCGATCGCCCTGTGCGATCACCCGGAAATCGACCGCATCCTCACCGGTCTGGCGGAGATGGGATATTCGATCAGCCCGGCATCGCTGCGGCTCGACGACCTCACCGAGACGATCGTCCGGCAGCTTCGCGCCAGCGGCGAGAAGACGCTGACGATTGCGCCCGAGACCGGATCCGATCGGTTGCGCCGCGTCATCAACAAGACGGTGACGAACGACGAGATTCTCGATCGGGCCGAGTTGATCTTCGCCAGCGGGATCGAAAACCTGAAGCTCTACTACATGATCGGTCTGCCGACGGAGACCGACGAAGACCTTGTCGCGATCAGGGATCTCACGCTGCAGCTGCGGGAAATCATGATGAAGCACGCCAAGGGCAAGGGGCAGGTGGGGCGGATCATCGGCAGCGTGAATCCGCTGGTGCCGAAGCCATCCACGGCCTATCAATGGCTGCCGATGGAAGATCCCGCCGTTGTCGAACAGAAGGTTCGGCGGTTGCGCGAGCTGACCTCCGGCATCGACAACGTGTATTTCAACATCAAATCGGAGCGTCATTCGTTTTACCAGGCTCTGCTGTCGCTCGGCGACCGCCGTGTCGCGCCGGCGATCGAAGCCGCCGAAGCCAACGGCGGAGACTGGCGCCGGGCAGTGGCCGACGCCGGCGTCGACGCCGACTTCTACGTGTTCCGCGATCGCTCCAAAGACGACGTGCTGCCGTGGAACATCATCGACGGCGGCATGAAAGAGTCGTTCTTCCGCAACGAACTCGACAAGAGCTTCCGCGAAGAATGGACGCTGCCACCGAAGCGCGCTGCGGAGAACGCCAAGCTCCTCCCCGTGTTGTGAGTCGAAGTCCGGCTCAGCCGGACACTACGTGCACGCGACACCTACCCTCATTCCGCTACTGCGAGCTGTTCTTCGTACTCGCGGTACGCCTGGAGGATGAGGTCGCGGACACGGTCCTGCGCCGTCGCGTCGGCCACCGGCCGCAGTAGCGCGAAGCTTCGCCGCTCGCCGTTCACCGTGTATTGACGGGCGGGGAAGGTGACGTTGCGCCCCGATCCGCTCTTCCGCTCCCATATCGCGAATCCGACCAGCTTGAGGCCTTGCAGGTACCCGTCATCGAAATGAATTTCCGCTTCCGCGAGCTTCCCAGGAGGGTTGCCCTTGTCGTTCGGCGTGATCTTGACAGTCATCGTGTTGCGCTCCTTCTGGCCGGTGAAGGGCAAGCGCAATACCAGGACGCGCCTGCGATATTCGAGGACGCAACCTGTTGATCGGAAGTGAGTTGCTCGGGGCCGAGGTGGTTGACCGGAGGCGGTCCAGCGCCTGCGTGACGGAATCGACAACTACAGGAGCAGCATGACCTGTGCGAGCGCCAGCGTTTCGGAGTGGGTAATGGTGAGCAGCGAGCTGTTTGCCTTCAACCCGGCAAATCGGCGCGCGGCGCCGCCGTGGAACTTCAGTTGCGGGGCCGCCCCCGGCGCGCGCACGACCTCGATATCGCGCCAATGGACCCCTTGCGCGTGTCCTGTTCCGAGCGCTTTCATGGCGGCTTCTTTTGCCGCAAACCGCCCGGCGAAATGGGGCGCCGGATTACGCCGCCGAGTGGCGTAAGCGATCTCGCCGTCGGTGAAGACGCGGCGCAGAAAACGATCGCCGTAACGCGCGATCGTCGCTTCGATACGATCGATTTCGGTGGCATCGAGGCCGATGCCGATAATATTTGTAGCCATGCGTCTACCACAGCCTAGCGGCGACTTCGAGTGGGTGCAAGAGCCGTGGGGACAGGGGCTGCAGTGCCGGCCGCTTCACGCGGTCGCGCCGCACTGCTTCAGCACTCGTGCGCTCGAGCTGGAAGACCCCGCCTCGCCGCACGCCGACGGCTGGCGCGCGCTTGCGGCGAGGATGGGCGTCGATACCCGCGCCCTCGTCTGTATGCGTCAGGTCCATGGGGCGGATGTCTGCGAGGCTCGGACACAGGCCCCTCCTCCGCTTTCGACCTCGGCGGACATCGCGATCACCGTTGATTCGGCGTTGGTGTTGAGCGTTCGCGCGGCGGACTGCGTGCCGCTTCTCCTGGCAGACCCGGTCACAGGCGCGGTGGCGGCGGTACACGCCGGCTGGCAGGGGACCGCGGCGGGGGCGGCCATCGCTGCCGTTCGCGCGCTGACGTCGAGATACGGCGCCGTCCCGGAGGATATGATTGCGGCCGTGGGTCCGAGCATCGGACCCTGCTGTTATGAAGTCGGTCCCGATCTGATCACGAAATTCTCGTCACATCCCGAGGCTCACAGCTGGTTCTCCGCCAACGCGCGGCCGCACCTCGATCTCTGGCGCGCAAACCGGGATCAACTGGCTCGAGCCGGCCTGTCGAGCGAAAACATTCATGTGTGCGCGCTGTGCACCTTCGATCACCCGGCGCTGTTTCACTCCTACAGGCGAGATGGACGCAGGGCGGGGCGGCTGGTTGCGGCGATCAGAAGTGGACGCGATAGGACGCTTTGAAGAAAAACGCGCGCGCTGTAGCGGTGTAGCGATCGAGCTCCAGCGTGTCGAGAACCGTTCCGAACAGCGACCCGTACCCCGCGTGCACGACGGTGCCCGGCGACAGCTCGTACGACGCCAGAAAATCGGTGAGCACACGCTCGCGCGACGAATCGAACTGCGCGACCAGGCGCACGAAGAACCGCGGGGTGAACTGATACGTGTTGCGCGTGTTGACGATGTGCACGCGATACACGTTCTCGCCGGTACGGCGATCGTCGAACGTGACGAAGCTGTACGACGTGTTGCTGTAGATACGCGCGCTGGGTTGCAGGCCGATGCGCGCGCTCGCGCTCTGACGATCCCCCTGAAAGGGATCCTCGGGATCGTAGAAGATGGCGGGGCCCTGCTGCACGCTGCCGCCGATGTTCAACCAGCGCGTGAGCTGGACGTTGCCGTCGACCATCGTTCTGCCGATCTCGAACCGCCGCCCGGCATACGTCTCGTGGCCGGTTCCGTAGTCCACCCGCAGGAAACCCGCGCGCGTGAAGTTGAATCGCAACGCGGGCAGATAAAACGCTTCGCTTCCTCCCTGCATGCGATCTTCGGCAACGTTCATCCAGAAGAACGGGTTGATTTTCTTGATCCAGAGGTATGCCGGATGTGACGGATAGAAGTTGAGTGCCTGATATTGCCATCCTCGCGTCACGCCAACGCGATTGATGAAGGCGGTATCCATGCGGAAGCCGCGATCGTAGTGTTCCAGCTGTCCGGCCACCGTGAAGCGTCTCGTGCTGTAGTCGTAGGAGCCCTGCGCGCTGTTCCCCCGGCTCGTCTCACCGGTCAGCGAGCGGGAATACGAGGCGAGAAATGAGGCATTGGCCTGGAAGTTCTCCCCACGCTTGAAGGCGACATCGCCGCCCGCCACGCGGTTGTAGTCGTTGCCGAACTCGGTATCCGTGAGCAGCACGCCGACATATTGGCCCCTGCCGAAGTTCATCACCTCGCGGCCGATGGTGAAGATCCGCTGTTTCGAGGCAGGCGGCGACGCATCGGCCGACGACAGGATGCCGAAGGTGTGGCGGCCCGCGGTGCCCGTCAACTTCAAGCCGGCGCTGGGATCGATGATCGTTCTCGTGTGAACAGCGGTCCGCATCGTCGAATCGCCGCCGGTGCCCGCGATATTGAACAGGCCCATGCCTTCCATGAAAAACGGCCGCTTCTCGCTGAAGAACACGGGGAAGCGCTGGTTCACCTCCACTTCGAACGCATCGCTTTCGACCTGGCTGAAGTCGGGATTGATCGTCGCGTCGAGCGTAATGGCGGATGTGATGCCGTATTTCACGCTCACACCCACGTCGCCCCGTGCCCGGGTGCCGTCCCACGCGGAGCGATCTCGCCTCGCCTGGTTGCTCGAGAACGTCGCGCTGGGGATGAACTCGAGCAGCCGGCGGGACTGCAGCGTGTCGAAGGCGACCATCGCGTGCGAGTCGAACACCCACTTCGCGGGACTGATCTCGGGCCACGACGAGGAGACGCCGGTGCGGCTGAGCCGGCGCCAGAACAGCACTCCCATCCGGACGTTGGCGCCACTGCGAAAGCGGATGTTCTCGAGCGGCACGCGGATCTCCGCCGACCAGCCATCGCTGCCGATCCGCGCGGCGCTGTCCCATACCCAGTCGGGGGCGAAGTCCTCGCCGCTCGAGCCGCTTTGCAGCGCGTCCATCTGGATGCCACTGGGATTGACGAAGAGGTGATACGCAAGCTGACCGGCGCGGCTCGAATCGAGGCTGAATCCCGACCCAATCGTCACTGAACGCGTTATCGCGGCGGCTGATCGTCGTCCGTATTCTCCCGGGCTGCGAGTCGAGACAGCGGAAAGCGAAATAGATGGCTTCAGCGTCATACGCAATCCAGACCTGCGTTTTTTCCTCAGCCGGCTCCCCGCGCAACGGGTTGTACGACGTCCACCCCGTCAGCGGGATTGGATCGCCAGCCCACGCTTCGTCGTCCAGCACTCCGTCGAGCGTCGGCGGCGTGGCAATCGAGCGAGCCCTCAGGTCGGCGCCGGGCGAAGCGACCTGCTGCCCGTAGCTGTCGAGGGGCAAGGACGCGAAAGTCAGGCAAACCACCCATGCAACGCCGGCGAATCGCATGCACGGTAGACGAAACCGCGGGACGCAAGGTTGCAGTAGGCTGGTTGAAACCTGAATCCAGGAATCCTCCGTAAACAAACAAAGAGCGTGCCTGCCTCCGACGTCGAACTTGGTTCGTGGAGCGCTCGATGGGGTTGAATCGGCGTTTCGCGAGATTGTAAGCCGGTACCAACGCCCGGTTTACGGCCTGATCCTCCGGATGGTGAGGGACGCGGGCCGCGCCGAGGAGCTCGCGCAGGACACCTTCGTCAAGGCGTTCCGCGCGCTGCATACCTACGACGCGCAGCGGAAGTTTTCGGCGTGGCTGCTGACCATTGCACACCATGTCGCCATCGACGAGCTCAGGAAAGGGACCCTTGTGACCGAGCCTTTCGAAGCTGCCACACCCGACGGCGAGCGCACGCGCGAGTTCGCCGACAAGCGTGCGGCGACCCCCGCCGACCTGGCCGAGCGGGCGCAGCTTGCGAAGGTGCTCCAGCAGGCCATCGGACGGCTGCGGCCCGAATATCGCGAGGTCGTCACGCTCCGCTACGAGCGCGACCTCGACTACGACGAAATCGTGGAGATTACCGGACTTCCGATGGGCACGGTGAAGAGCTCGCTTCATCGCGCGAGAAAAGAACTGGCAGATCACCTGGAGAACCTCGGATGGACCGCGAACGCCCGCTGAACGCCATCGACGAGGCCCAGGACGCCGAGCTGCAGGCGCTCTTCGCGCAGATGGAGGCGCCGGCGCCGTCAGCCGATTTCGTGGCGCGGACGATGCGGGCAGTAAAGCTCGAGCCGGTTCCGGCGGGACGCAGGGCACTGAGAGATCCGCTGGCGTCGCTGGTGGGATGGGCGGCGATCATCGCGGGCGTCGCGCTGTCGTCGCTCATGGTGGTGCTCGCCAATCCCGCGATTGCGTCGGGTTCCACGCGAGTCATCTCCTACGCCATCGCAGTTGGGGTATGGCTGACGCAGTTCAAAGATGCTGCGTTTGCCGTCTTGAATGTGTTCGTGTCAATCGGGTCCGCGGTTTCTCGGGCAGCCGCTACCGAGCGAAGGTGCGGCGGGCTTGATGGTGATTGCGGTTATCGGTGGATTGTCGATGTCGGCTCTGCGCCGGCTGTTGATATCGGAAGAGGAGAGACACCAATGGCAAGAACTTTCCTAGTCGCGCCGTTCCTGATTGCGTTGACGGTCGTCACCGGGTCGGCGCAATCCGATGTCGCCGGCCTGCGCTCGAGGGTGGAGTCACGATTCGAGGTGCTGCCGATTGCCAACGGCGTCGTGCTGACGCCGCGGTTCCGAACCGCGGTGAAATCGATCGAGCTGTCGGACTCGACGATTGCGATCGACGGCACGCCGGTCACCGGATCCGAACTGCGCGAGCGTCTCGGCAACGACGCCGAGCTCGTCTTTCAGTTGTCGTACCTGACACCCGCGGCACGCCGGGCCCTGGCCGCGGGTGAGACGCAACCCGCGACGCCCGCCGATCCCGCGCCGCGTGCCGCTGACAGCCCGCCGGCCGATTCCGACCCGCCGTCGATCCCGGCGCCAGCGCCGGCGAGAGGAAGTCGTGCGCATTGGCGGCAGCGTGACGGTGGACGCCGACGAGTCGGTCCGCGGCGACGTCGTGGCCATTGGCGGAAGCGCGACCATCAACGGAGAAGTTGACGGCAATGTCGTCGCCGTCGGCGGCTCCGTCAGGCTGGGGCCTCAAGCGGTGGTGCGAGGTGACGTCACGTCTGTCGGCGGCGAAGTGCATCGGGACTCCACCGCGGTGATCCGCGGGGGCGTCCATGAGGTCGCGGTCGGCGGACCATGGGGCAATTGGTCCCGCGGCAATGGGAGTGGGACTGGATGGACGGCATCTACCCGGTGGCGCGCTTGACCGGAACGCTCGTCCGGATCGCGCTGCTCGCGTTGCTGACGGCTCTCGTGCTCTTCGTTGCCCGGCAGCCCGTCGAACAAATCGCCGATCGCGTCGCTGCCGATCCGCTCAAGTCGTGGTTCGTTGGTTTCCTTGCGGAGATGTTGTTCCTTCCGGTGCTCGTCCTGACGGCGGTGGTGCTGGCGATTTCGATCGTGGGCATTCCACTGCTCGTGCTCATTCCTGTCGCGATCGTGGCGGCGCTCGTCGCGATGCTGGTCGGGTTTACCGCTGTGGCGTATCACATCGGCCGGTTGCTTCAGGACAGGGTGGAGGCGCTGCGCACGCGTCCGTATGTCGCGATGTTCGGTGGCATTCTGCTGATCGTGTCGCCCGTGCTGCTCGCACGGCTGGTCGGGCTGACCGGAGACCTGTGGTTCCTCGTGTGGCCGATTGCGGCGGTGGGCTTCCTGCTTGAATACATCGCCTGGACGGCCGGCCTGGGGGCGGCTGCTCTCGTGCGCTTCAATACGGCCCGGCGCACCGCCGCCTGTCGTTGCTGCTCAACCGCCGATGATCACGACGTAAGACCAACAGGAGAATCGGAGAACTCTGAAGCCGGACGCTACGTACTGACCCTGGACTCTTAGACTTGGACTCCGGGACTCTTAGACTTTGGACTCCGGGACTCTTCGACTCTGGACTCCGGACTCTTAGACTTTGGACTCCGGGACTCCGAGACTCCGAGACTCCGGGACTCCGATCCAGTGCCCTCGTCCATCGCGAGATTCGCGAGCCGGTCGGCGTCCTTGTTGTGTTCGCGCCGCACGTGTTCGTAGACGATCCGGTCGAGCCTCTGCGCAATCGCGCGAGCCTGCTGATAGAGAGGCTGCAGTCCGGCGTTCTTCACCCGGTACTCGCCCCGCATCTGCTTGACCAGCAGTTCGGAATCCGACTTGATGTGCACGACGCGATGACCGTGCTCTTGCGCGTATCTGAGCGCGGCGAGCAGGCCGTTGTATTCAGCGACGTTGTTGGTGGAACTTCCGAGGAAGCCGTTGAATTCGCTGATCAGCGCGCCCCGCTCGTCTTCGACGCGCACGCCATAACCCGCCGGACCCGGATTGCCGCGGGCTCCTCCATCGATGTAGGCGACGATCGGCATCATGCCTGGGGACGGCAGGCGCCGCTTCGGCGCCGCCGGCGAAGTAGAGGATGCGACGGCAGCTGTCGCACTGGATGATGGATTCGTTCTTCAGCACTTCGTTGAATACCTGCGGCCGCAGCCGCACGTGGCAGATGGTGCAGAGCCCGTTGCGCGCTTCGGCAACGGCGACCCCTTTTCGTCCTTTAGCCGTCGTTTCGAAGATGCTCAGCACCTGGCGGTCGATCTGCGCGACAAGCGATGGCGCGCTCGGCCACCGTTCTGTCGATTTCGCTCTGCAGCGTGTTTTGTTCGGCATCCAGCGCGGCGCGTTCACCGGCGATTTCCTTTTCGGCGATCTTGAGCTCCGCTTCGCTCTTCTTGATGAGCGCGTTGAGCTCGTCCGACTCCATCATCACCTCGAGAATGCGATCCTCGCGTCCGCGGATGTCGTTCTGCGCCGTTTCGATCTCGTGGAGCATGGCGGTGTATTCGCGGTTCGTCTTCACTTCCAGCAGCTGATCTTTGTATTTCGCGAGGCGCGCCTGCACGGCCGCGACCTCCTTTTCCTCACACCCGGCGTTTGTCGGCCGCGGCCGTGAGCCGGGCTTTGACGCCGCTCACCACGTCGCGCGCCGATTGCAGGCGGGCGTCGAGCGCCTGCGTGCGTGCCGGATGGTCCGCGATCCTGCGCCGGGCATCGTCGGCTGCGGACTCGAGTTGCTGGAGGCGGATGAGACGGGTCAGGTCGGCGTTCATGAGCACCTAAAAAAAAAGCCCCGCAAGGGGCTTGGTAACTTCGCTGTAAGGAGAAAGGAAAAAGGAAAAAGGAAAAAGTAGGTCGGAGGGGTGCCTTCCGCCCTACTTTTCCCTTTCAACTTTCTACGTTCTACTTTCACCGTGCGTGTTTCCATCAGGTTAAGTGGGCCCACCAGGATTCGAACCTGGGACAGGCCGGTTATGAGCCGGCGGCTCTGACCGCTGAGCTATAGGCCCGTAGTGATCCCCGAAACGAAGAACTAAGAACTAAAATCTAGAATCTAAAATCTGGAATCTTGGATCGAAGGTCTTAAATCTTAGATCTTAGATCTTACTTTAGATTCTGATTCTAGATTCCAGATTCCAGTATCACCCTAGCTCGTCCGTCCCTCGAGAAACGCGCGCAATTTTCTGCTTCTCGACGGGTGCCGGAGTTTGCGCAGCGCCTTGGCTTCAATCTGGCGGATGCGTTCGCGCGTGACCGCGAAATTCTGTCCCACCTCTTCGAGCGTGTGTTCGCTGCCGTCGCCCACGCCGAATCGCATCTTGATGACGCGTTCCTCGCGCGGGGTCAGCGTCTTCAGCACCGATTCGGTCTGCTCCTTGAGGTTCAGATTGATGACCGCTTCTGCCGGCGACACCACCTGGCGATCTTCGATGAAGTCGCCAAGATGCGAATCTTCCTCTTCGCCGATCGGCGTCTCCAGCGAGATCGGTTCCTGCGCGATCTTGAGGACCTTCCGCACTTTCGACACCGGAATATCCATCCGCTTGGCGATCTCTTCCGACGTCGGCTCGCGGCCGAGCTCCTGCACGAGCGCGCGCGACGTGCGGATGAGCTTGTTGATCGTCTCGATCATGTGCACCGGGATGCGGATGGTGCGCGCCTGGTCGGCGATGGCGCGGGTAATCGCCTGGCGGATCCACCACGTGGCATACGTCGAGAACTTGTAGCCGCGGCGGTATTCGAACTTGTCCACCGCCTTCATCAGGCCGATGTTGCCCTCCTGAATCAGGTCGAGGAACTGCAGCCCGCGATTGGTGTATTTCTTCGCAATCGAGACGACGAGTCGAAGGTTGGCTTCGACGAGCTCTTTTTTCGCCTGCTCCGCCTGCACCTCGCCGCGGTAGATGGTGTCGAGCGTCGCGCGCAGATGTTCGGTGGTCTGCTCCAGCTCGTCGGTGCGCACCTTCACCGCCGCCCGCAGTTCCTTGATGCGGCGATGCATGTTCTTCTTGTCTTCGTCTTTCAGCTTCGGCGGTTTCTTCCCCTTCGGGTTCATCTGCCGCTCGATGCCTTCGGCCTCCCGCTCGATTTTCCGGACCGACTCGACTTCGTCCTTGATCTGCCTCGATCAGGCGGCGCTTCACCATCTCGGTGAACTCGACTTCGCGCACCAGCTGGGACAGCTGCACCTGCGCGCGCATCACCGCCCAGCGGGCCTTGCGGTACTTCCGCTTCTGACGGGTGTCGATGCCCTTCGCCGTCTCGTGAAGCTTCTCTTCGAGCTTCTGCACGACCGCCCGCTGTTTGCGGATGGCCTCGATCTGCTTCATGACCTCTTTCGCGCGCTCGTCCACCTTCTCGTCGGTGATCTCGTCGTCCTGGAAGATGACGAGCTCGCGGATGGTGCGCGTGCCGGCCTTCAGCTGATCGCCCATCGCGATAATCATCTTCGCGACGGTCGGCGTCCTGGAGATGGACTTGATGACCGCGAGCTTGCCGCGCTCGATGCGGCGCGCGATCTCGACTTCGCCCTCGCGGGTGAGCAGCGGGACCGTGCCCATCTCGCGGAGGTACATCCGCACGGGGTCGTTGGTCTTGTCCAGCGCGCCCGGCGTGAGGTCCAGCTCCATTTCTTCGCTGCCCTCGGCCGTCCGGTCGAACTGCTTCTCCTGCAGATACGTCTTCTCGGAGTCGACGACTTCGATGCCCGCGCTGCCAAACGTATTAAAAAGGTCATCGAGCTCGTCCGACGAGGTGATCTCGGCAGGCAGCAGTTCGTTGACCTCGTCGTACAGCAGATAGCCCTTTTCCTTCCCGATGGAAATCAGCTGCCGTACTTCGTCGTATTTTTCTTCAATCGACAAGCGTTCCTCCTACCTTGCTCGAACCCGACATGATAACCGATAAGATGATTTCCCGTCTCTCTAATGAACTGTTCGCGACAGCACTTCGAGTTCGCGTGCTAAATTGAGTTTTTTCTCGAGCAGATGCGTGTCCGGCGTCGACCCCGATTCCTGCATGCGCGCGATATCACGCTGAATCGCGGAAAATTCACGATGTACCCGAAGTTGCTGGAGTTCTCTGGCACAGCTGAGCGCGGACCACGGTGCGCTCGGCTCAGCCGCAATTCCGGTCACCAACTGCGCCTCTATAGAAGTTAGACGCTCAAGAAGCGCAGAAGGCAGCATGGCTGGAGGTTTATCTGCAAGATTTCGTGCCTCTTCCAGGATGTGCCGTGTAGGCAGTCCTTCTAAGTCATTATCCTGCAAAAGCTTGAGCGCTGCCATCCCCTCCGCCGGCTCATGGATGAGGGCCCAAAGCAGCCCTTTTTCGGCCTGTTTGACCTGCCCGAAGTTCGGCATGTCGCGTGCGGTCAGCTCCGGCACGCCTCTGGACGGCTGCCTTTCTGACCTCCGCGCGCACCACCTCTTCTGTAATACGCGCCTTGTGCGCCAATCGATCACCGAACTGGTCACGGGCCGCGGGATC
Source organism: Vicinamibacterales bacterium (assembly GCA_963850295.1). GTDB lineage: Bacteria > Acidobacteriota > Vicinamibacteria > Vicinamibacterales > JAMQPK01 > JAMQPK01. Next base: position 485,214 of record CAWKKU010000009.1, read on the forward strand.
CGGAATACGGGCCGCAACCGCGAGCATCGCGGTGAGAAACTGCCGGCGTCCCTCGTCATGTGTTCAGGTCGTGGACCGCGGCGGCGCGATCCAGCAAGTACTCGAGATAGGGGCGGGAATTTTTCAGCAGATCGAGGTACGCGTCCCTGCCTCGTTTCTGTACGACGCTGTCGGGATCTTCGCCAGCGGGCAGCACCGCCACATTCACCTCGAAACCCTCGGCCACCAGCAGCTCGCATGACCGGGCTGCCGCGCCCTGGCCGGCCGCGTCGGGATCGAAGCTCAGAATAACCTTCGATGTGAAGCGCCGCAGTAATTGAGCCTGGGCCAGCGTCAATGCGGTCCCGGATGACGCGACGACCGGGGTGATGCCGGCCTGGACCAACTGCGCGAAATCAAAATAGCCTTCCACTAAAACGGCGTAACCGAGCCGGCGGATGTCCCCTTTGGTGAGATTCAGGCCGTAGAGGGTCTTGCCCTTGGTGTAAATCGTCGTTTCGGGCGAGTTCAGGTATTTCGGCTGCTGGTCGGTGTCCATCGCTCTTCCACCGAAAGCCACGATGGAGCCAGCATCGCGGGAAATCGGAATCATGAGGCGGCCGCGGAAACGATCGACCGTCTGCCCGTTGTCGCGCTCGAGAGCGAGCCCGCTGCGAAGCAGCAGCGGCAACGCGAGTCCTTCTTTGCCGAGCGCCGTCTTCAGCCCCTCGGTTGAAGGCGGGGCATAGCCCAAACCAAGTTTTTTGATCGTCTCGGTAGTAATGCCGCGATCGTGCAGCATCCGCTGAGCCCTGCGTCCGGCAGCGGTCGCCAGCTGCGTCTGAAAATATGCCGCCGCCCGCTCGTGCACCTTCAGCAGGGCTTCCCGCTCCGCGGCGTCGGCATGCGCTTCACGTCCACCGACCTCCTCCGGAATCGGCATGCCGAACTTCGAGGCGAGATGTTTGACGGCATCGACGAACCCGAGCTTTTCCTGCAGCTCGAGGAATTTGAAGACGTCGCCGCCCACGCCGCAGCCGAAGCAGTGGAAGAATCCTTTGTCGCGATTGACGTGGAACGACGGGCTTTTCTCGGAGTGAAACGGACAGAGGCCCTTGTAGGTGGCTCCTGACTTTCTCAGAGACACGTACTCCTGCACCACCTGGACGATGTCGGCCTGCATGCGCAGGTCGTCGATGAAAGATTGAGGAAAACCCACTGGGTGTATGTTGAACTGAAATCTAAGATCTAAGATCTAAAATCTTGCGGAATCTGCCAATCTTCCAATCTCTCAATCTTTCAATTCAGCGATCGTAACTCCTCCGCCCCCTTCCTGCGGCGACGCGGCGCGTACTTGCGTGACGAGCGGATGCCGTTGCAGGTATTCCACGACCGCTTCTTTCAGCCGTCCGGTGCCGAAGCCGTGAATCAATCTGAGCGTGCGTTGTTCGCCGAGCAGGCTTTCGTCGAGAAACTTTTCGAGCCGGTCGAGTGCCTGGTCCACAGTGCTGCCGACGAGCAGGAGCTCGCTCGACGGGCCTTCGCGAGGCTGAAGCTGCACGTTCACCCGTACCGCGGGAGGTGCCGGCTTGGTTGCGGCCGAGGCCAGCACTCTCAACTCGTTCGTATGCGTCCGGAATCGCTTGCCGCGCACTTCGACTTCCGCTTCCCGATCGTGGATGTTGACGACAACTCCCTCGAGCCCGAGCGCGCCGAGGACGACACGATCGCCCACGGCCACTGCCCGCGCGGGAGCCGCCTCTCGAGCGACTGGAACCGCGGCGTCGTCCTTCCGGTATTTGTCGACGAGGGTTTCTATCGCCGATCGCGCGTCGCCGCGGAGCCGGCCGGTATCGCCTGTCGAGGGCATGGGCGCCGCGCTTTTTGCCGCCTGATCGGCCAGTGCCGCCGCCTGCTTTTTCAGGTCGCCGACGACGGCGTCGATTTCGGCGCGTGCTTCCCGCAGCCGTTCGTCGAGCTTCTCGTTGAGCCTCAGCTTGAACGTTTCTTCGCGTTGTCTCAGCGCTTCTTCTCGAACGCGAGCGCGTCCGTCGGCCTCACCGAGCGATTCGCGCTCGCGTTTGACCAGTCTCCGCTCATGTTCGAGCGAGCGCAAATCGGCATCGACCTTGGCCAGGTGTTCAGCCAATTGCGCTTCGCGATCGGTAAGATTTTTTCTCGCGCTGTCGATGATCGCGCCGTTCAATCCGAGGCGGCCGGCCATTTCGAGCGCCAGGCTTCGGCCGGGCGATCCGTACTGGATGTGATATGTCGGCTCGTATGTGTCGGGCGTGAAGCCGAATGCCGCCGCGGTGACGCCCGGCGTCGTCGCCGCATACGTCTTGAGCGCCTCGTAGTGGGTCGTCGAGATCACGATCGCGCCACGGGTGCGGAAGTGGTCGATGATCGCGACGCCAAGCGCGCCTCCTTCGAGCGGATCGGTGCCCGCGCCCAGCTCATCGAGCAGCACGAGCGCCGGCATCGCGAGAGCGCGGTCCATGCTGGCGATGTTGGTGATGTGCCACGAAAACGTGCTCAGGCTGGCCGCGATCGATTGCTCGTCGCCGATGTCCGCGAATATGGAGCGAAAGACCGGCAGCCGTGCTTCTGCCGCCGGCACGAACAGCCCGGCCTGCGCCATGAGCGCCAGCAATCCGGCGGTCTTGAGCGCGACTGTCTTGCCACCCGTGTTCGGACCCGTGATCAGGAGGACAGTGGTCGGAGGAATCACGACGATGTCTACCGGCACCGGTTCCCTGGCCGGAGCGTCGCCGCGCCGCTCGTCGTCGAGTCGGGCGGCCACGCCGGGGATCAGGAGCGGGTGGCGCGCTCCGCGCAGCTCGAGCCGCCCGTCGGCTGACAGTGTCGGGGCGGACCCCGAGGTCAGCTGCGCGAACCGCACTTTCGCCTGGATGACGTCCAGCTCCGTTGCGGTGTCCACTGCTTGTCGAAGCTCGACTGGTTTGGACCGGAAGGTGTCGGTGAGCTGCCGCAGGATGCGATGAACTTCTTCGCGCTCCTGCTGCTCGAGCGCGACGATTTCGTTGTTGATTTCGACGGTGCTGAGCGGTTCGAGGTAGAGGCTCGCGCCGCTGCCGGAGCTGCCATGAATGATGCCCGGAATAGACGCGCGGTGTTCGGCCTTCACGACGAGCACGTAACGTCCGTCGCGATCGCTGACGACCTGATCCTGCAGGTAGCGCGACGTCTCCTTGCCGCGAAGGTACGATTCGAGCGTTGACCGCAATCGCGACCGCTGCTTGCGCAGCTGCGTGCGAAGCCGTGACAGCTCGGGGCTGGCGTTGTCGTTTACTTCGCCGGAAGGGTCAATCTTGCTGCGTACCTCCGTTATCTGGTTCTTGAACGAGCCGCACGTTTCAGCGAGCGCCTTCAGCGTGGGGAAGGGACCGCTGACGCGGCGAATGGTCGCGCACGTCGTCGCCAGGGCGTCGAGGAACTCCGCGAACGCAAGCAGACGAAGCGGCTCGAGCGCGCGTCCTTCTACCGCCAGCGCGGAGAGGATGCTCTCCAAGTCGTCGGGCGCCTGCAGCGAAAACGCAGGGTGGGCATCGAGATATCTGACGCCTTCGGTTGTCGCGGCGAGCAGCTGCGCAACGCGATGAGGGTCGGTCTGCGGCTCGAGATCAGCCAGCCGCGCCGCGCCTGGCGGTGTCTGGGCATAACCGCGTACGACTTCTACGATCGCGTCCCACTCCAGCGCGCGAAGAGCAGCTGTGTGCATGGCGATTCTGAGTCACTAGAGTCGATGTTAATCCTGCTGGCAATGGCCGCGGCGCCGAACCCGTTATCGATATTTACCACCGACACACCGGCCGCGCAGCTGTTCAACATGCCGAGCAGCGCGGCGAGCCCGCCGAAGCTGGCGCCATAACCGACGCTGGTCGGCACGGCGATGACCGGAACCTTGACGAGCCCCCCGATGACGCTGGGCAGACGCCCCCTCCATGCCGGCAACGACGATAACCGCCCGCGCGGCCATCAGCCGCCCGGTCTCCGCCAGGAGGCGGTGAATGCCGGCAACGCCGACGTCGAAAAGGCGATCGACGGTGTTGCCCATCACTTCCGCCGTCACGCACGCCTCTTCGGCGACCGGAAGGTCTGATGTTCCTGCCGCGGCCACAAGAATGGTTCCGCGGCCTGCCTGAACATCCTGTTGTTGGAACGTTATCGTGCGGGCCAGCTTCTGATACGCGGCGCCGGGAACGACTTTCTGCACGGCCGCAAAGGCCTCGTCAGTGGCCCGGGTCACCAGGAGCGTATGCCCACGGGACACGATTTCCGCGGAGATGGATGCCACCTGGTCAGGTGTTTTCCCGAGACCAAATACCACCTCGGGAAAGCCCTGGCGAAACTCGCGGTGGTGATCGACACGGGCAAAGCCCAGATCCTTGATACGCCGCTGAATTGAGGAGGTTGAGAATCTTTTCAGCCGCCTCGGCCGGAACCAGCGTTCCGGCGCCAACCTGGTCCAGCAATTGCTGCAGCCCCGCCAAGGTCGTAATTGGCCCAGTGCTTGTCGCGTCAAATGACACCGAAGTATAATCTCCGGACGTTTTGCCGCCGCCTTTGCTCACTGAATGACTCCTTCTGAGATCATCATCCTCGTCAGTTACTTCTTTGTCCTGAGCATTCTGGCGGTATACGGGTGGCATCGCTACTACCTCGTGTATCTTTACATGAGGAATAAGGATTCCCAACCGGTCGAACCGCCTGCGCTGGATCCGCTGCCCGTGGTCACGATTCAGCTCCCTATTTACAACGAGATGTACGTCGCCGACCGTCTGATTGATTCGGTCTGCCGTATCGATTACCCGCGCGAACGCCTCGAAATTCAGGTTCTGGACGATTCCACCGACGAGACGTGCGAGATCGCCGAACTGGCGGTCAGACGTCACGCCGCCCAGGGGATCGACATCAAGTATCACCACCGTGCCGACCGGACTGGGTACAAGGCTGGTGCGCTCGAAGCCGGTTTGCAGGTTGCGCGAGGCGAATACATCGCGATTTTCGACGCCGATTTCTTGCCCGGAGAGGACTTTTTACACAGGCTTCTGCCCCATTTCGCCGATCCGAAGGTCGCGATGGTGCAGGCGCGCTGGGGCCATATCAACCAGGATTACTCACTCCTGACGAAGATCCAGTCGATTCTGCTCGACGGCCACTTCGTCCTCGAGCACGGCGGCGCGGAACCGGGCCGGCCGCTTCTTCAATTTCAACGGCACTGCCGGCATGTGGCGGCGCGACGCGATCGCGGACGCCGGCGGCTGGCAGCACGATACCCTCACCGAGGACCTCGATCTGAGCTACCGCGCGCAGCTGCGGGGCTGGCGGTTCGTCTTCCTGCCCGACGTTGTGTCGCCGGCCGAAGTTCCGGTCGAGATGAACGCCTTCAAGTCGCAGCAGCACCGGTGGGCCAAGGGGTCGATCCAGACCTGCCGGAAGCTCCTGCCGAGATTGATGCAGGCCGACCTGCCCCTGCCGGTGAAGGCCGAAGCGTTTTTTCATCTGACGGCGAATTTCAACTATCTGTTGATGACGGTGCTGTGCATCCTGATGTTCCCGTCCATGGTGATCCGCTACAACATGGGCTGGTACGAGATGCTGCTCATCGACGTCCCGCTGTTTTTCGCAGCCACGATGTCGTTCTGCAACTTCTACATCGTCTGCCAGCGGGAAATTCACAAAGACTGGGTCACCCGCCTCCGCTACATGCCGTTTCTCATTTCCATCGGCATCGGGCTGTGCGTGAACAACACCAAGGCGGTGCTCGAGGCGCTGTTCGACAGGAAAAGCGAGTTCGCCCGCACGCCGAAGTACCGGATCGAGGTCGACAGCGACGACTGGGTCACCAAACGCTACCGGCAATCGGTGACGGTGCAGCCTCTCATCGAGCTGGGCCTTGGGTTCTACTTCACGGCCACGGTGTTCTACGCGCTTGCCAACGGCATCTACGGGACGCTGCCGTTTCTCGTGCTGTTTCAGATCGGATTTCTCTACACCGGTCTTCTGTCGATCGTTCAGCAGTTCTCTGGCGACGGCGTCGTGTTGAAGACGCAGGTCTCGGATAGTCAGTAAAGCTCAGCCACTAGCCGGTAGCCACTCGCTGGTAGCCTCCCGTACGCTATCATCGACAGAGTGGCATCCACCGAAACACCAGCCAAAGCCGGCCTCGAAGACATTGTCGTTGCCACGTCGTCCATCTGCTATCTCGATGGCGAACGCGGTGTGCTTGCGTACCGGGGCTACGACATCCACGACCTCGCGGAAAATTCGACCTTCGAGGAGGTCTGCTTCCTCTTATGGCACGGTTCGCTTCCGGCGCGGGCGCAGCTCGGCGAGCTGCAGTCGCAGCTGGCCGCTTCGCGCAGGCTGCCGGAGGGCGTGTTGCGCCTGATGCGGTCTCTGCCGCCCGCGAATGCGATGGACACGCTGCGCACGCTCGTGTCGTCGTTGTCGCATTTCGATTCCGGCGCGAATGACATGTCGCCAGACGGCCGCTACCGCACCAGTGTCGCCTTGACGGCGCAGCTCGGCACCGTCGTCGCCACTGCCGGCCGCGTGGCGACAGGCGGCGGCATCATCGACCCGGATCCGGCGCTCGGGCAAGCCGCCAATTTCCTCTATATGCTCACCGGCAAGCGGCCGAGCGAGATTGAGACCCGCGCGTTCGACGTCGCGCTCGTGTTGCATGCCGATCACGAGTTCAACGCCTCTACCTTCGCCGCGCGCGTTGCCGCGGCAACGCTGACCGATGTGCACTCCGCGATTACCGGCGCGATCGGAGCCCTCAAAGGTCCGCTGCACGGCGGAGCGAACACCGACGTGATGAATCTGCTGCTCGAAATCGGCTCGGACGCGACCGATCAAAAGGTCGAGGAGATCGTCAAGTCCAAGCTCGCCCGCAAGGAGAAGATCCCGGGCTTCGGCCACCGCGTGTATCGCACCGAAGACCCGCGCGCGACGCATCTGCGCCAGCTTTCCGAAGAGCTGTGCCGCCGCACCGGGAACACACGATGGTTCGAGATTTCGCAAATCATCGAACAGGTCGTCAAGAGCACGAAGAAGCTCAACGCCAACGTCGATTTTTACTCCGCGACGACGTATTACGCGCTCGGGATACCGGTCGAGCTCTTCACGCCGGTGTTCGCGGTGAGCCGCATCTCGGGATGGACGGCTCACGTGCTCGAGCAGTACGCGAACAACCGGCTCATCCGCCCGCGCGCGGAATACACCGGCCCGCAGTACCCGCAGGCGTACGTGCCATTCGATAGACGATGAGGCAAAGAAAAGGAAGAACGAAACAGGAAAATGGAATGAAGCCAAACGCCTCGGGCTAAAGCGTTATTCCTTCTTCGTTATTCGTTTTTCCTTTCTATATGGAACCATCCCGCGTCCGAAACTTTTCCATCATCGCGCATATCGATCACGGTAAGTCGACGCTGGCCGATCGCCTGCTCGAGGCCACCGGCGCACTGCAGGCGCGTGAGATGGAGGCGCAGGTGCTCGACTCGATGGATCTCGAGCGCGAGCGCGGCATCACCATCAAGGCGCATCCGGTCCGCCTGAACTACAAGGCACAAGACGGTCAGAGTTACGTCCTGAACCTCATCGACACGCCCGGCCATGTCGATTTCGGGTACGAGGTCACGCGGTCGCTGGCGGCCTGCGAAGGCGCGCTCCTGCTTGTTGACGCATCGCAGGGCGTCGAAGCGCAGACGCTGGCCAACGCCTACCTTGCGGTCGAGCACAATCTCGAAATCATCCCCGTCATCAACAAGATCGATCTCCCTGGAGCCGAGCCCGAGGAGGCGAGGCGTCAGATCGAGGAAATCATCGGCCTCGACGGCTCCGGAGCGATCCTGACGAGCGCCAAAGAAGGCATCGGTATCACCGAGGTGCTCGAAGCGATCGTCACGCGGCTGCCGCCGCCGACCGGCGATTCGTCCGCGCCGCTCAAGGCGCTGATTTTCGACTCGTGGTACGACGCGTATCGCGGCGTCGTCATCGTCGCCCGAGTGCTCCAGGGCACGTTGCGCAAAGGCAGCAAGATCCGGTTGATGGCGCAGGGCCAGGACTACGAAGTGGATCAGCTCGGCGTCTTTTCGCCCAAGCCGGAACCGATCGACGAGCTGGGGGCGGGCGAAGTCGGCTTCATCGTCGCCAACATCAAGACGGTCAGCGACGCGAAGATCGGCGACACCATCACCGAGACGAACCGGCCGGCCGCGGAAGCGTTCCCGGGGTTCAAGGAACTGAAGCCGATGGTCTTCGCCGGGCTGTATCCCGTCGAAAGCCATCAGTACTCGGAGTTGCGGGAGGCGCTCGAGAAACTGCGCCTCAACGATGCCTCTTTCTTCTTCGAGCCGGAAACGTCGATGGCGCTCGGCTTCGGATTCCGCTGCGGGTTTCTTGGACTGCTGCACATGGAAATCGTGCAGGAGCGCCTCGAGCGCGAGTTCAACATGGACCTCGTCACCACCGCGCCGGGCGTGCTCTACCGCGTGACGACGACCGACGGGCAGACTGCTCGAGATCGACAGTCCGTCGAAGCTGCCCGAAAGCAACGTCGAAAAGATTGAGGAGCCGATCATCACCGCGATGATGCTCACGCCCGCCGAACACGTCGGCGCCATCCTGCAGCTGTGCCAGGAAAAGCGGGGCGTGCAGAAATCGCTCGAATACCTGAGCTCCAACCGCGTCCTGGTTACCTACGAGCTGCCGTTCAACGAAGTCGTGCTCGACTTCTACGATCGCCTCAAGACCCTCTCGCGCGGCTATGCGTCGCTCGACTATCATGTCACCGGCTACTGGACGTCGCCGCTCGTCAAGATGGACATTCTCGTCAACGGCGATCCGGTCGACGCGCTGTCGGTGATCGTGCATCGGGATGCGGCATACGAGCGGGGGCGGGCGCTGGCGTCGAAGATGCGCGAGCTGATTCCCCGGCAGATGTTCGAAGTGGCGATTCAGGCGGCGATCGGCGGCCGGATCATCGCGCGCGAGTCCGTCAAGGCCCTGCGCAAGAACGTCCTGGCGAAGTGTTACGGCGGCGACATCTCCCGCAAACGCAAGCTGCTCGAAAAGCAGAAAGAAGGCAAGAAACGGATGAAGCGGGTCGGCAAAGTCGACATCCCGCAGGAAGCGTTTCTCGCGGTGCTGAAAATGGGCACGGAAGGGGAATGATGCCGGAACCCTTCAAGAAGTCCGTCCCGCGCGAGTACTTCGAGTCGCTCGTCATCGCCGTCATCCTCGCGCTGTTCATCCGCACTTTCGTCGTGCAGGCGTTCAAGATACCGACCGGCTCGATGGAGCCGAACCTGCTGATCGGCGACCACCTGCTCGTCAACAAGTTCGTCTTCGGTCCCTCCCTCAGCGGCGTCGAGCGCACGCTGCTGCCGATGAAGGAGATCGCCCGGGGCAACGTGATCGTCTTCAAGTTCCCCGAAGATCCCGAGCGCGATTTCATCAAGAGGGTCATCGGCCTGCCTGGCGAGCAGATTGAAGTGCGACACAAACGTGTGTACGTCAACGGCAAGCTGCTGAACGAGCCATACGCCCACTACCTCGAGCAGCCGCCGCCTGTTCCCGACGAAGTGCCGGCTGGGGACGTGCCTGCGTCAGGCGGGGATCCGCGCGAGAGCTACGGGCCGGTCACAGTTCCGCCGAAACATTACTTTGTGATGGGCGATAACCGCGACAACTCGCAGGACAGCCGGTATTGGGGATTTCTGCCCCGGGAATACGTCAAGGGCAGGGGCCTGGTGATCTACTGGTCCTACGATGCCGAGTCCGGGAACATTCTGACCGGTACCCGCTGGGGCCGGCTTCTCGATCAAGTGCGGTAGCTGCCATGAAGACGATTATCAAACTCGTCATCGCCGCGTTGGTCGTGCACGCAACCTGGCGCGCCGCGACCGTCTACCTGCGGTATTACGAGTTCAAGGATCAGGTGCACGAGGCCGCGCAGTTTTCCGACCGCAAACCCGAGAGCGAGCTGCATGCCCGGGTGTTGAGCCTGGCCAAGCAGCACGAGATCCCGCTCGCGCCCGAGGCGCTCAACGTGCGGCGGCAGGAAAACCACATGCTTGTCGACGCGACTTACACCGAACAGATCGAACTGCTGCCCAGATATTTCTACCCGTGGGAGTTCAAGGTCCACATCGACACGTTCACCTACGTAGGTAAATAGAGGGCAGCTACGCGTTTCCCGACGCCACTCGACGCAGGTCGTTCGCAATTGCGTCTGCCTGTGCCTGAGGCTGGGGCGCGGGCTCGGCCGCTCGCGGCCGGTGCAGCAGAACCTTCTCTTCGCGCTCGCGCAGCTCCTTCTCGCGGACGAACTCGAGCGTGCTGCGGAGCGACGTAATCGACGCTTCGAGGGTGTTTTCGACTTCGCGCCGCTTCATCCTCATCCCGTCGATCTCGCGCTGCACGTCTTCGAGTCTGGCCTGCGTCTTTTGCAACAGCAGGTCGGAGCGTCCTTCGGCTTCGCGGATGATCTGACGTGCCTGCTCTTCGGCGTTTATCCGGATGTCGTCGGACACGCGCTGCGCCGTCACCATCGTGTCGCGCAGGCTGCGCTCGTGCTCGCGGTGCTGGCTGAGCAGCGCTTCCATTTTCGAGATTTCCTGGCGCAGCCGGTCCACTTCGTGGAGCGCGTGTTCGTAGTCGTCGGCAACTTCCGCCATGAGCGCCATGACTTCGGCGCGATCGAAGCCCCGGAGCCGGCTCTTGAAGCGAAGCTGACGCAGATCGAGAGGGCTGACTTTCATGCGTTGATCTCCAGCGGGAAAGACCCGCGCGCGTATTCGGCGCGCGACGGCCGCGTCAGGGATGACGCTTCCCGAAAATGGCCGTGCCGAGCCTCACAATCGTGGCTCCTTCCTGCACGGCGATGTCGAAATCGTGGCTCATACCCATGGACAACTCGCGGAGCGCCGATGGATCGATCCCATCTTTCAACAGGGTTGAGCGAAGGTCGTTGAGCCTGGCAAAATACGGGCGCGCGTCTTCCGGATCCTCGAAGTAGGGCGGAATCGTCATCAGCCCCACCGCGCGGGCGGACCGTAGCCTCGACGCCGCCTTGACGATGTCGATTGCCTCGGCCGGCCGCGCTCCGTGTTTGGTCGCTTCTCCGGCGAGATCGACCTGCACGAGCACTTCCGGGCTGACCCCAGCTTCGCTCGCGGCCGCATCGATCGCTTCGAGCAGCCGCAGACTGTCCACGGAGTGGATGGCGCTGAACGGGGCAACAGCCTTGCGTACCTTGTTCGACTGAAGCGTCCCGATAAGATGCCATCTGATATAAAGATCGGCCGATCCGGCGATTTTCTGTAGAGCTTCCTGCACCCGGTTCTCCCCGAAGTCGCGCTGTCCGGCCGCCGTGGCAGCCCTGACGTGGTCGAGGTCGAACGTCTTCGACACGGCGAGGAGGCGCACCTCGTCCGGCGCTCGTCCGGCGCTCAGCGCCGCTGTTTCGATACGCCGGCGGATATCGTCGAGGTTGCGCGCGATGTCGGTATTGAGCGTCACGGCAAAAGAAAGGCCGGGACCGCCCTTCGCGCCGTGCGACGGCGGACAGGCGAGACCCGGCCTGGATTGAACGCGAACTTTACGAACCTACGAACCTACGAACCTACGAACCTACGAACCCACGAACCTTTATTTGAGCATTGGCTTGAGCGCCTCGTAGGTCGTCTTCGCCTCGGCGGCGTTCTTGCCGGTAGGCTGAAGCTTCAGGTACGCGTCGAACTCTCCGGCCGCTTCCTTCAGCTTTCCGAGGTTGAGGTAGACCTTGCCGAGCATGAAGTGTGAGTCGGCATGGTTGGCGTCGGCCTTGATCGCCGCTTCGAACGTCGTTCCGGCTTCGTTGAACTTGTTGGCGTTCCAGAGCCCCACACCCGCGCTATAGAGCGAATCGGCATTGCCGCCGCCTGCGGATGAGATGCTCAGCTCTGCCGCCTTCGACGATGCCTCGGCCGCAAGATCCATCTTCTTGTCGGCGGTGTACAGAGCCGCCAGCGCGTTGTAGGCCTCGGGGTAGTTCGGGCGCAGCTCGATCGCCTTCTTGAAGGCTGCTTCGGCAGCGGCGGAATCCTTCAGCATCTGCTGCGACACGCCCACGTTGAAGAAGCAGTCCGCGCAGGTCGGCATGGCGGTGCCGGCGTTGGTGAACGCCTCGACCGCGGCCTGGTGGTTTCCTGCCTGCGCCGCAGTGACGCCCGCTTCGAAGAACTTCTTGATCTCGGCGTTCTTCTTCGCCTGCTCTTCGCTGACGCGAGCCGCGCGCGAGAGCTTGAAGTTGGTCGTGGTGAAGTTGCCGATTTTCACCCCGACTCGCGCTTCGTCCGTGCCGACATCCGCCTTGTTGGCGACCACGAGATACTGACCGGATTTGGGCAGCGTACCGATGATGTAATTGCCATTCTTGTCGCTGGTGGCCTGCCACTTCTGGCCGCCCTGATCGGGAATGGCGGTGACGACGATTTGCGCGCCCTGGACGGCAGCATCTTTGTCATCGACGACCTTGCCCTGGATGCGGCCGGTCTGCGCGAGGGCAGGTACGGCAAGGGCGAGAATCGCTCCCGCGATGAACGAAGTCAGCGTCCGCCGTCCGAGTTTTCCGGAACACATATCAATCCTCCACAAGTAGGACTCAACTGCAGTAGGGCTCAACTTTGGCTGAGCCGTGCAAATATCCTCTAAATACAAGGGAAACCTGAGAATAGTTTACACGAAAGGCCGCGGACGTCATGTACCGGCGAAAAAGCGCCGAACATCGGCGATCTCCCTCGTCACCGCCGCGGGAGGCAGGGAGGCAAGGAAGCGCCGTCCGTATCCCATTGTCTGGAGACGCGGGTCCAGCACCGCCAGGACGCCGCGATCGTCGCGGTGGCGGATCAGGCGTCCCAGGCCCTGAAGCAGCGTCAGGATGGCCAGCGGCACCTGGTATTCGCCGAACGGCTGCCCTCCGCGCTCGGCGACAGCCTCGATTCGGGCGGCGGTAATGGGGTCGCCTGGCGACGCAAATGGCAGTTTGTCGATGATGACGCAGCTCAACGCGTCGCCCATCACGTCCACACCCTGCCAGAAGCTCGAGGTGGCGAGGAGCACTGCGTTCGGTGTCGTGCGGAACTGCTGCAGCAGCGCTGAACGGGGGGCGGAGCCCTGCACGAGGACCGGGTAGGGCAGCTCGATCTCCGCGGTTGCCTGGATGGCGCGCAGAGCCGCGTAGCTCGTAAAGAGCACGAATGCGCGCCCGCGGCTGGCCTCGAGGATGTTGATGATCTCGCGCGCCGCCGCGGCGGTGAAGTCCACGGAGCGGGGATCGGGCATACGTCGCGGCAAGTAGAGGATGGCCTGTTTGCTGTAGTCGAATTCCGAGGGCAGCTTGACGCATCGGGCGGCGCCCGATTTGTCGAGGCCTAGGCGGCCGCGGATGTAATCGAAGGTGCCGTCGACGGTGAGCGTCGCCGAGGTCAAGACCGTCGCCTTCATCCGATCGAACAGCACGTCCTGCAGAATGTTGGAAACGTCGATCGGCGCGGCACGCAGGAACAGGCCGCGGCCGCGCGTTTCCAGAAAATACACATAGCCCGGCTCGTTGGCGCGCAGGATGAACCTGAGCTCGTCGCGCAGCTCGCCGGCGCGCTGCGACAACGAGACGAAGTCGATGTTCGCCGCGTCCGGCCGCTCGCCGCCTGCCGCGGACGGACGTCGCCGGCCGAAGAGGCGGCTTGACGAGCCCGGCGACGGCTTCGAGGAAATCGAGTGCGCTCATCACGAGCGCGGCATCCTCGTAAAACGGCTCCAGAGTTTTCGACGTGACCCGCACCCTGTTCTCGGATGCCTGAGAGCCGCGTGACGGAACTCCGCCGGCCACGACTCTGAAGAAATCATGTGCCCCGTCGCGGGCGCGGTGAAGGGCGTCGCGCAGTTCGGCCGCCTTGTCGCCGGCCGCGCCGGTCGCGAGCATCCGCTCGCCATCACGCGCCAGCTCGTCGAACCGGTAGTTGCTCACCGCCACGCCGAAATATTGCGTAGCGACGTCTTCGAGCTGATGCGCTTCGTCGATGACCGCGCAGCTGCATTCCGGAATCACTTCGCCGTACGCGCTCTGCCGTACCGCAGCGTCGGCGCAGAGCAGGTGATGATTCACCACGACGAGGTTCGACTCCTCGGCGCGCGAGCGCATCCGCGTCACGAAGCAGTCGGCATATCGCGGGCATTCCGTCCCAATGCAATTCTCCGAAGTCGCGGCGATTTCATTCCAGAAAGGCAGGTCTTCGGGCAGGTCCACGATCTCGGCGCGATCGCCGGTGTCGGTCCGTTTCGACCATTCCTCGATGATCGGCACGAAGATTTGTGACGCCGACAACCCCGAGTCGCCGAACAGCTGCAGGGTTCCGCTGTTGGCGCTCTCGAGGAACGATTGAAAGCGATGCAGGCAGAGGTAGTTGCCGCGTCCCTTCATATACGTGGCGGTGAACGGCACGCCCAGCGCATCGCGCAGTACGCCGAGATCTTTGAAGTAGATCTGCTCCTGGAGGTTTTTCGTGCCCGTCGAGATGAGGACGCGACGCCCGCTGAGAATGGCGGGGACCAGATAGGCGAGCGTCTTGCCGGTTCCCGTGCCTGCTTCGACGAGCAGCACACCGCCGTGTTCGAGCGTGGCCGTCACCTCGTCGGCCATCTGACGCTGAGCTGGACGGCTTTCGAACGTCGGCAGCGTCTTCGCGAGCGTGCCGGCGTCCGCGAAAATTTCGGCGACGCGGCCGTTCAGGCCCGGTACAGCGGGAACGTCCGGCACAGCTTTTCGACTTCGACTTTCACCATGCGCAGCGCCGAGTCGTCTTCGACTGACGCCAGCGCTCTGGCAATGAGCTCGCCGATCTTGTCCATCTCGCGCTCACCCATGCCTCGCGTCGTCACCGCAGGCGTGCCGACGCGGATGCCGCTGGCGGTCATTGGTGGATTCGGATCGAACGGGATGGCGTTCTTGTTGACGGTGATGCCGGCTTTGCCGAGCGCCGCTTCGGCGGCTTTTCCAGTGATGCCTCGGGAAAACACGTCCACGAGCATCAAGTGATTGTCCGTGCCCCCGCTGACCAGACGAAAACCGGCCGCAATGAGCGCGGCGGCAAGTCTCTTCGCATTCGCGACGATCTGCTTCTGGTAATCGACGAACGACGGATCGGCCGCTTCCTTGAAGCACACGGCTTTCGCCGCGATGATGTGCATCAGCGGCCCGCCCTGCAGGCCGGGAAATACCGCCTTGTCGAGGTCTTTTGCATACCTCTCGCGGCAGAGCACCATGCCGCCCCGCGGTCCGCGCAGGGTCTTGTGCGTGGTTGTGGTCACGAAATCCGAATGGGGAACAGGGCTCGGATGCTGTTTTGCGGCAACCAGGCCGGCGATGTGCGCCATGTCGGTCACCATCGGCGCGCCGACGCGCTTCGCGACTTCGCCGATCCTCGCGAAATCGATGACGCGCGGATAGGCGCTCGCGCCCACCATGATCATCTTCGGCTTATGCTCGTCGGCGAGACGCGACAACTCGTCGTAATCGATGCGCTCGTCGTCTTTGCGCACGACGTAGGGAACGATCGTATAGAGCTTTCCTGAAAAGTTCAGCGGGTGGCCGTGCGTCAGATGCCCGCCGTGAGCGAGGTTCATGCCGAGCACGGTATCGCCCGGCTTGAGCAGAGTGAAATACACCGCCATGTTGGCTTGCGCGCCCGAATGCGGCTGCACGTTGGCGTGCTCAGCGCCGAACAGCGCTTTCGCCCGGTTGATGGCGAGGGTCTCGGCGACATCGACGAACTCGCATCCGCCGTAGTACCGCTTGCCCGGGTAACCCTCGGCATATTTGTTGGTGAGGACCGACCCCGCCGCCTCGAGTACGGCTTTGCTGACGAAGTTCTCCGAAGCAATCAGCTCGAGCCCTTCGTCCTGCCGCTGCTCTTCGTTGCGCACGGCCTCCGCGATTTCGGGGTCCGACTCGGCGAGGCTCAGCAAGCGTGAAGGAGCGTCTGCTTTCGACGTCATGATTTTTCAATCTCCGCGATTTGGTCGAGCCGCTTCTGGTGCCGGCCGCCTTCGTAAGGCGTCTCGAGCCACAACGTCAGAATGTCGTCGGCGAGCCCGAAGGCCACGATTCGTCCGCCCATCGACAGCACGTTGGCATCGTTGTGCTGCCGCGACAGGCGCGCCGTATACAGATCGTTGCACAACGCCGCCCGGACACCGCGCACTTTATTGGCGGCAATTTGCTCGCCCTGCCCGCTGCCGCCGAGGACGATGCCGCGGTCGGCGCGTCCGGCAACCACCGCGCGCCCGACCGCCGCGCAGATTGGCGGATAATCCACCGATGCTTCGCCGTGGGTCCCGTGATCGTCGACCTGATGTCCCAATCGAGTCAGCGTTTCTTTCAGATGCTCTTTGAGAGAGAAGCCTGCATGGTCCGCGCCAATCGCTATCCGCATTGGAGTGGAATGATAATACGGTTCATCGAGGTTCGTAGGTTCGTAGTTCGTGGTTCGTTCTGGGTTCGTGGGTTCGCAGCGTTCGTGGTTCGCGAGGTTCATGGTTCGCAGGTTCGCTGGACTCGAAACGAACCTTACGAACCTTACGACTTTTCGAACTTTTCGAACTTTCGAACTAACAAATTTCGGAAAATGGAATCAACGATCACCGTCACGCGCCGCGGCGTAGAGCGAATCGAGAGCGGCCACTTCTGGGTCTACCGTGCCGACGTCGCTGCCGGCCGCGCCGAGCCCGGTTCGGTTGTCCGGGTCGCCGGACCCGACTCGCGTTTTCTTGCTCGCGCTTTTTACAGCGATCGATCCCAGATCACGTTGCGTGTTTTGACACGCCACGACGTGCCTGTCGACCGCGTGTTCTGGCGAACGCGGCTGGAGCAGGCGTTCGCGTTCCGTCAGCAGCTCGACGTCGACGCGACGGCGGTCCGCCTCGTGCACGGCGAAGGCGACCTCATCCCGTCGCTCGTCGTGGATCGTTACGGCGACTATCTCTCGCTGCAGACGCTGTCGCAGGGAACCGATCGGCTCCTTCCCGATCTCACTCAACTCCTCGCGGAGCTCGTCAAGCCGAAAGGCATCATCGCGCGTAACGATCCGAAGGTCCGCCTGCTCGAAGGGCTCGAGCAGAGCGTCGTGCTGCTGCACGGCGACGTTCCCGACAAGGTCCCGGTGCGAGAAGGCAGGATTGAATACGACGTCGATCTGCGCCACGGCCAGAAGACAGGCGCGTTTCTCGATCAGCGCGAGAACCGGCTGGCCGCCGCGCAATACGTTCAGCGGACGCGTGCTCGACTGCTTCAGCTATGCCGGCGGCTTTTCCCTGCAGCTCGCCCCGCACGCCGATGAGCTCACCGCGCTCGACATTTCCGAAGACGCCACCTCGCTGCTCGCGCGCAACGCGGCGCGGAACGGTCTTTCCAACGTGCACGTGCGGACGACGAACGTGTTCGACGAGCTGCGGACGCTGGAGCGAATGGGCGAGCGCTTCGACGCGATCGTGCTCGATCCGCCGGCGTTCGCCAAGACCAAGGCGGCGATCCCGAAGGCGTTGTCCGGGTACAAGGAGATCAACCTTCGCGCCCTCAAGCTTCTGAGACCCGGCGGATTTCTGACCACGTGCAGCTGTTCGTATCACGTCAACGAATCGGCGTTCGCCGAAGTCGTCTTCGATGCGGCACTCGACGCGCGGGCCGATGTGAGCGTGGTGGAGAAACGGATGCAGAGCCGGGATCACCCGGTGGTGCTCGGGATGCCTGAGACGTATTACCTGAAGTGTTTTATCTTGCGCAAGCTCGCCTGATGAAAGGGTCTGGGAGTCCAAGAGTCTGGGAGTCCAAGAGTCTGGGAGTCGAAGAGTCTGGGAGTCGGAAGAGTCTGGGAGTCGGAAGAGTCCGGGAGTCGTATTTCAAAATATCCTCCTGATCTCCTAATCTCCTGTTTCGCATTTCCGTAGGCACACGAATACCTCATGTTTCCCGGGCTCGAGGTCGGAATGGTCGAACGGCAACACCTGGTGTTCGAAGCCGGCCTCGCCTAACGTGCGCAGCCAGGTGTCTCTGGCAAACAAGCCCTCGACGTGACGATCGTGCTCGACACGCACTGTGCCGTCCCTCTCCCGGAGGATAAAGGCATAATCCACGAAGTAGGTCGAGTCCGAGGGGTCGCGCTGCCATTGCCACGCCAGCCAACGCATGCCCCGCTCTTCGTCGTCTTCCCCGCCATGCTCCGCCGAGGCCACAAAATTCTCGCGAGTGTGGTCCGGACAAAACAGCGCGACGCCACCCGGCTTGCAGTGGGCGAACGCGGTGTCGACTGCCTTTCGCAGATCTGACTCGGTCGTCATGTAGCACACCGCGTCGTGCACGAACACCGCGTCGAACTGCCGGCCGATGCGCACGGTCCGCATGTCTCCCTGATGGTGCTCCAGCTCCGGATTCAGTGCGCGGCTCATCGCCAGCATTCCGGCAGACAGCTCGACAAGCACCATCTCCTTGTAGCGGTGCTTCATATGCGAGGCGTTGTTGCCGCCGCCGCTGCCGAGCTCGAGGACAGTCTGGATGGGGTGTCTGGCGGCGTTGTCGAGCACGCCGCAGTAGAACGATGCCTCTTCGGCGTATTCGCTTGCCGGCGACATCAGCTGCCACCATGACGAGAGCTCGTTGTACAGCTTCATGTAGCGAAAAACGAAGAACGAAAATGGAGAAGAACGTTCTTCTCTTTTCCTTCTTCTGTTTTACTTCTTCCTTACACGTCCACACCATACCTTTCCCGCAGAATCGCCACGTGGTGCCGCACGTGTCCCGCCATGATGTAGGTGATGGCACGAGCCGACACCGGATAGCCGTTGGCGTTGCCCATGCAGCTCCACTGGTCTTCCGACCAGCGACGAACCGTCCAGAGATTCGCGTGCCGTACGGCGGCGAACTCGTGCGCGAGCTGCTTGACCGGCCGATCGTTCGAGTCGGCGTGCGCGACGTAGTCTTTTTCGCTGAAACCTGGCAGCGGTTTGGTTTCTCCGAGCGCGATGCAGAACGCGCGATAACCCATCACCCGCTCGGTGTCGATGAGGTGACCGAAGACCTGACGGATGCTCCATTTGTCTGGCTCGTATCGAATCAGCTCGTCTTCCGGATCGATTCGATCGGCGATGTTCAGAAGTTCGGCCGGCTGCGCTTCGAGGGCCGGCAGCGGATCGATCTCGGGAACGCGGGCGATGTAGGCCGCATAAAACGGTGCGAACTCGGTTTCAGCGGGACGTGTCATCCAAGCTCCTGGAAATGACATCTATTGTGGCCCAAAGAAAAAGGCCGGACGCAAGATGCGCCCGGCCTTCTTCCGACGAACGGGAGTGCTTAGAAGCTGAACTTTATGCCAAGCTGCAGCTCTCGCATCGGCTTGCGCGTGGCGGTGATCTGCCCGTATTGCTGGGCCGTCACTGCGGTGTTCGGGTCCTGCCAGACGGGCTGGTTGAACGTGTTGAACGCCTCGAGCCGCAATTGCAGGCTCTTGCTGCCGCCGAGCGTGAAGTTCCGGAGAATCGACGTGTCGAAGTTGAAGATCCCCGGTCCGAGAATAGTGTTCCGCACGGCGTCGCCATAGGCGAACTGCGGCTGCAGCACGTATGCGCCGGTGTTGAACCACTGTTGAATCGTCTGTCGGTCCATCGTTCGGATCCTGGCCGGACACGGCATTGGGTCTCTGATCGCCGTGGCCCAGGTTCGCGCGATCCTGTCCAGTGTTCGGGTTCCTCGGGAAGCCGCTCGACAGGCTCAGGATGTTGGTCACCTGCCAGCCACCGAGAATTGCGCCACCGACTCCGTCCTGGGCCCACTTCTTGCCTGCGCCAAACGGCAGCTCGTAGAGGATCGACGAGACGATGCGGTGACGCACGTCGAAAATCGACGCGCCCCACTCGCATCCGCTGCTGACCTCTTCCGCCACGCAGTTGCTGTTCTGCGGGAACAGCTGATCGCCGTTGAGCGTGCGGATGCCGCTGCCGTTGTCCTCGGATTTCGACAGCGTGTAGCCGACGAGCGCCGAGAACCCGTTGTTCAGGCGCCGCGTCAGTTTGGCCAGTCAGCGAGTTGTACCGTGCTTCGGCGACGTTGCCGATCGTCTGAACGCGGGTGAACTCCGGATAGGGCCGCCGGTCCTGATGTGCCGGTCGTTCCCGGGATGACGTCGTTGCGATCGAACATGCGCTCGAGCTGGTGGCTTCGTGAACCGAGGTAGCCGATCTCGATCGCCGAGTTGCCTCCGATCTCGCGCTGCACGTTGAAGAGGTACTGCAGCATCCGGGGTGTGCTTCGGTCGAAGTCGTTGCCGAGCACGTAGTGGTTCGAGATGCAGACGATCGGCGGTTGCACGCCGCAGGCATTCGTGCCCGATCCCACGAATGGGGCGTTCCAGTTTTGATTGAAATTCTGATCCGAAGTGTCCTGGCGACGTCCCGCGGCGTTACGGGCCATGTCGAATCGAGGATTGCCCGTGTCCTGCATGAAGAACATGCCGACGCCGGCGCGAATCGACGTGTTATTGGTAGGCGTCCAGGCCCATCCGGCCCGCGGTGCGAAGTTCAGCTTGTCGTCGTCCACGAGGCGGTTGCCGAGGCGTCCGTCCCGTGCCGTCTGCATCAACGGGTTGTAGCGGATGTTGAAACCTTCGTAGAACTCCCCTTCCCCGATGCGCACCAGGGTTGGGTGCCGCGACTTGTCGGCTACCGGCAGGCCCTGATCGAAGAACGGCATGCTGGCGTTGATCAAGGTGCCGGCTTTGTCCTCGAACGGCGGGACGTACTCGTACCGCAGGCCGAGATCCAGCGTCATGTTGTCGCGCATTCTCCAGGTGTCGGTGACGTAATAGCTCTGGCTGACCGCGCGGAACTCCGTAACCGCCAGCTGGACGGACAGCTCGGAGAGACGCTGGTAGCCCAGCAGGAAATCGGCGAACGAAGGTGCGATCGGCGTCGCGTTGCCAATCAGCGACCCGGTCGCCCGGCCGTCGAACTGGAACCCGCCGCGCGGGAACTGGTTGCCGACCTGATTGTAATGGTCGATGCGGAAGTGGGCGCCCACCTTGAACGAGTGCCGGCCCTTGATCCACGACACGTTGTCGATGATCTCGAACACTTTGTTCCGGTTGGTGTACGGCCCCTCGGTGCCGTCACCGAAGCCGCTCAGCCCGTTGATGCCGATGCTCGGAATGCCCCAGGCAGATTCCGGAAGCGGCGACATGCCAGGGATGCCCAGCTCCGAGGTGACGTCGCGCTCGAAAGCCAGCTCGCGCCCGAACGTGTTGTAGAACGAGTTGTATCCAAACCGGAATTCGTTGACCACGGTCGGTGAGAGCGTCCGCGTGTTGCCGACCATCGCCTGATGAATGCGGTTGACCAGCTTCGTGCCGTTCAACTTCAGCGCAGGGTTGATTTCGTCGTCGCGGCTGTGGCTGTACCGGCCCATCCAGGTCGATGCAGAGCTCTGCACGAAATCGATGCGCTGCGTGAACTGGTCTTTGTCGATCACGCGATCCTGTATCCCCGTGTAGCTGTTCGTGGTACCAGTGGCGTCGGTGCCCGTGGCGTTCGGCGAGGGATAGAACTCGAGCAGCTTCACCGACGTCGGGTGGATGCGGCCAGCCGGAATCCGGTTGCCGGGGAACGTCGCACACGACCGGACTGTTCCGCTTCAGCGTGCACGTCGCCGGGTCATACAGGACGCCCGAGTACGACGAGAAATCGCCGGTTCTCCACGCGGCCAACGGCAGGTTGTAGTTCTGCTGATTCTGTTTGCGGTCGCGGTAGCCCTCCCAGTTCGACATGAAGAACACCTTGTTGCTCCAAATCGGGCCGCCAAGGGTGTAGCCGGTACTGGTTCCATTTGAACGGGGGCTTCGGCAGTGCCGCCTGGGCGGCCGAGAACGAGAACGGCCGCGAGTCGAAGCTGTCGTTGCGGTGGAACTCGAACACGGTTCCGTGGAACTGGTTCGTGCCGGACTTGGTGACGACGTTCACCTGGCTGGCGGCGCGGCCGAACTCGGCCGAGTAGATGCCGGTCTGCACCTTGAACTCTTCGAGCGCGTCGACCGACGGCAGCAAGATGTACGTGTTGAAGTTGACGTCGGTGTTATCCGTGCCGTCGAGCGTGTAGTAGTTGAACTCGCGGCGCTGACCCGAAATCGAGAGCTGCTGGTTGGCGCGCGAACCGCCCTGGCGATCGCCGGCCTGGCCGGCGCCCGCGAACTCGGCGCTGACGTTCGGGCTGAGCGCGACGAGCGACAGGAAGTTGCGCCCGTTCAGCGGCAGCTCGACGATGCGGCGGTTCTCGATGACGGTGCCGACCGTCGCGTTCTCCGTCGTGATCAACGGCGCAACGCCGGTGACTTCCGCCGTCTCGGAGAGCGTGCCGATCTCCATCGTGAAGTTGACGCGGACCACCGCCTCGATTTGCAGCTGGACTTCCTGCGTGACCGTGCGGAAGCCCTGAAGCTCTGCCTTGACGACGTACGGGCCCGGCGGAAGCGCGGGGAAGCTGTAGGCGCCCGCCGCATTACTTGTGGATTCGCGAGCGGCGTTGGTGCCGGTGTTGGTGACCGTCACGGTCGCGCCCGGAATGAGCGCGCCTGACGCGTCTTTGACGTCGCCAGTGATGGTGCCGAGTGTCTGCGCACCAACGGGAATAGCCGTGAGCAACAGAGCTACAAACAACAGGGGGAAAAATCGCCGCATGACTGACGCTCCTTCTCTAAATGGACGGAACCGGCCCAGCCGCGAGGGGTTTCGATTATCGATTGTTGAAGGCATCAATGTAGGCGGTCTCGTAGGCGCGGGTCAAGGGGATTTCAAAAAAAGCAAGTCAAATATTTGGATCTCCTCTGATCGTTCTTCGCTTGACGAACCGAGGGCGGCAGCGCCTTAATTAAACGCATAAACCCATGAGCAAATCCGTGCGTTTTTTGCTGGCTGCCACCCTTGTTCTGCACGCTCCAGGTCTTCTGGGACAAGAGCCCCCCCAGACACCCGGCGTCACCTTCCAAGTCGACGTCAACTACGTCGACGTCGACGTCGTCGTCACCGACGAGCAGGGCGGCTTCGTCACAGGTTTGACACGCGATGACTTCACCGTGCTCGAAGACGGCAAGCCGCAGAAGATCGATACGTTCGCGCTGGTCGACGTTCCCGTGGACAAGCCGCAGGAGACCGTCGTCGCGGGCCGGACAGTCCCGCCCGATACCCGAACCAATCGCAAGCCGTTCGACGGACGGGTCTATGTCATCGTGCTCGACGATCTCGACGTCAGCGCGATGCGCAGCACGCCGGTGCGCGATGCCGCCCGCCAGTTCGTGCGTCAGCACATGGCCGCCAACGATCTCGGCGCGGTGGTCTACACCAGCGGCCGCAGCGACGCCGCGCAGGAGTTCACGACAGATCGCGAACTGCTGATCAAGGCGATCGACAAGTTTCAGGGGCGCCGCATGCGGTCGCTGAGCCTCGAACGGCTCGACGAGTACTATCAACGCATTGCTTACAACTACAACCTGAGGAACGACGCCGACCCTAATACCGGATCGATCAATTCTCAGGATCAGGCGGGCCACGGGCGGACGTCAGACCCCACTGAACTCGAGCGCGGCACCCGTGCGCTGACCGTACTCGACACGCTGAAAAATACCGCGGAGTTTCTCGGCAGCGTTCGCGGACGGCGCAAGGCCGTGTTGTTCTTCAGCGAAGGGCTCGACTATCCCGTTCGCGACGTGTTTGGTGCCCACGACGCGACCATCGTGATACGCGCAACGCAGGATGCGATCTCGATGGCGGCGCGCGCGAATGTGAACTACTACACGATCGATCCCCGCGGCCTGGCGGGGATGACGACCGATTTCATGGAATCGGCCGGTATCGGCAACGGTGTGGGCACCTCCGGACCCGTGCTGATGGTGCCGGGCACGAACGCGCCCTCGAGCGGCATCACCGGCGTCTCTGGCGTGTTCAACGTGCAGGACGAGCTGATGCAGGAATTCCGAACCTCGCAGGACACACTCCGCGAGCTCGCCGAGCAGACCGGAGGATTTGCCGCTGTCAACACCAACGACGTCGGTCCGGCGTTCAAGCGCATCGCCGAAGCCAACAGCCGCTACTACCTGCTCGGCTACTATCCGCCAAACCATGCGCGCGACGGCCGGTTCCACAAGATCGAGGTGCGCGTCACGCGGCCGGGCCTGCGTGTCGAGGCGCGGCGGGGCTACGCCGCGCCGCGAGGACGCACGAGCGAAGAGCGCAAGCGCGACGAAGCGGCGCGGCTCGCGCGCGACGCGCGCCGTCCGGACGGGCGGAGAACATCGACGCCGCTCCTGGGCGCGCTGACGAGTCCGATACCACAGAGCGGCCTGACCTTCGCCGTGCACGCGGCGCCCTTCAAGAACACCGCCGACCAGGCCTCAATCGCGCTGGCGATTGAAATTGACGGCGGCCGGCTGCGTTACGGCGCGCCCGATGCAAAAGGCATGGTGGCCAACAAGATCGAGCTGTCGTTTTTCGGCCTCAACGATCGCGGGAAGGCGCTGTCCGCCGGCTGGTTGGAGCTCGACCTGACGCTCCGGCCGGAAACCCGGGAGCGTGTGGCCGCGCACGGCGTGCGCGCGAACCCGCGCATCAGCCTGCCTCCGGGGCGCTATCAGATTCGAATTGGCGCCCGCGAAGCCGTCGGCGGCGACACCGGCTCGGTGTTCTACGACCTCGAGGTGCCGGACTTCAGGAAAGAGAAGCTCATGCTGGGCGGACTGCTGATGACGACCCCGTCGGTTCAGCAGACACCGAGCATCCAGCCCGATCCGGTTGTGAGCAAGCTCTTGCCTGCGCCCGCGACAAGCCGCCGCGAGTTCCCGTCAGTCGGACGTGCTCGCGCTCTACACGGAGATCTACGACAACGACACTTCACGGCAGGCACGTCATATTGACGTCGCTGTACGGGTGTTATCCGAGCAAGGCGGCGAGCTGCTCGTCAGTCGCGACGAGCTGGTGAACGGCACGTCTGGCGAAAAACCGTGGGACATCTACGGGTTCGCCAAACGTATTCCCCTCAAGGAGCTGGCGCCCGGCCGCTATGTGCTTCGCGTGGAAGCAGCCGTGCGCGGGCAGGACGAGGCCAAAGCGACGCGCGAGACTCCCTTCACGATCCGTCCATAGCCGGATTCAGTCCTTCGCTCGCCAATCGCTGGCGCAGCTCGTCGACGCCGCGCACCTGGTAGGCGCGCAGCCCAGCCGTTTTCGCCGCTTCCACGTTCGCCGCGATATCGTCGAAAAACACGATCGCCTGCGGCGACGAGACACCGGCGCGCTCGATGGCGAGCTCGAAGATCTCTGGATTCGGTTTGCACAAGCCGACCTGATGAGAGGAAATCGCGAACTCGAAGAGCTCGATGATGCGCAGCTCATGCGTGTTGCGCTCCCAGTGAAGCTCGTTCGAGTTGCTCAACGCGGCAAGCCGATAACGGCCGCGCAGCTGTTCGAGCAGCTCTTTCGCGCCAGGCAACACGCGGCGGGACCACGTGGTGAACTTGGCCAGAAACTCGTCGGGCGTCAGGTCGACGTCCCACTCGCGAATGAACCGTTCGGCCCACTGCGTGGGGTCCAGCTTTCCGCGCTCGAACTCGTCGGTGTGAGGACATTCAGTCCAGCGCTTGAGAATCACTTCAGGCGTGGACGGCCAGCGCAGGTGCTGTCCAAGCTCTTTCGGTCCGGCGAACTCCACGAGCACGCCGCCGAAATCGAAGAGTAAAAGTTCGGGCTTCAGGCCTTAGGCTCCGGGATTTCGATATTAGCACCCGGTCCATTGCTAATCCCCAATCCCCAATCCCTATCCCAGTGCGTGGGGTATAGTTAAAGAACCGCCAGGGGTATCGCGCTGACGAGCAGCCGATTGAGACAAGACCCTTGGAACCTGATCCGGTTGAGACCGGCGAAGGGAGCGCGGTCCTGCCAAAGATCAGCCCTCCCTAAAGGGACGCTAGTCCGCAATGTCAGTGCACGAGACGCATCCCAATTCCCGCAAGGTATATGTCGGACAGCACAAGGTTCCGATGCGCGAGATCGCACTGTCGGGCGGCGAGGCGCCGCTTCAGGTGTACGACTCGAGCGGGCCCCAGGGACACGACGTCCGTGAAGGATTGCCGCCGCTGCGCCGCGACTGGATCGCGGCGCGCGGAGACACGCAGACCGTCCCGCGCACCTACATTCCCGATTCGAAGCGCCGCGCCGAGCTCCCGAAGACGCTCTTCCGCGCCGTGCTGCGCGGCAAGGACAACGTCACGCAGCTCCATTACGCGCGCAAAGGTATCGTCACGCCCGAGATGGAGTTCATCGCGGCGCGCGAGGGGTTCGACGCGGAGTTCGTGCGCTCGGAAGTGGCGCGCGGCCGCGCCATCATCCCCGCCAACATCAACCATCCCGAGCTCGAGCCGATGATCATCGGCCGCAACTTCCTGGTGAAGATCAACGCGAACATCGGGAATTCGGCGGTCAGCTCGTCAATCGAGGAAGAAGTCGAGAAGCTGCGATGGTCGATTCTGTGGGGCTCCGACACGGTGATGGATCTCTCCACCGGCAAGGACATCCACGAGACGCGAGAATGGATTCTCCGCAATTCCCCGGTTCCGATCGGAACGGTGCCGATCTACCAGGCACTCGAAAAAGTCGGCGGGCGGCCGGAAGATCTCACGTGGGAGATCTATCGCGACACGCTGATCGAGCAGGCCGAGCAGGGGGTCGATTACTTCACGGTCCACGCGGGGGTGCTGCTGCGCTACATTCCGATGACCGCCCGGCGTCTCACCGGTATCGTCTCGCGCGGGGGATCGATCATGGCGAAGTGGTGCCTCGCGCATCACAAGGAAAACTTCACCTACACGCACTTCCGTGACATCTGCGAAATCATGAACGCATACGATGTCTCGTTTTCGCTGGGCGACGGGCTGCGTCCGGGATCGATCGCCGATGCCAACGACGCCCCGCAGTTTGCCGAGCTCGAGACGCAGGGCGAGCTGACGAAGATCGCGTGGGAGTATGACGTCCAGGTGATGAACGAGGGGCCCGGCCACGTGCCGATGCACCTGATTCGCGAAAACATGGAGAAGCAGCTGAAGTGGTGCGACGAGGCGCCGTTCTACACGCTCGGTCCGCTGACCACCGACATCGCGCCGGGCTACGACCACATCACCTCGGCGATCGGCGCGGCGATGATCGGCTGGTACGGCACGGCGATGCTGTGTTACGTGACGCCGAAAGAGCATCTCGGACTTCCGAACAAAGACGACGTGAAAGCCGGCGTGATCGCTTACAAAATCGCGGCGCACGCCGCCGACCTCGCGAAGGGGCACCCGCGCGCTCAGGCGTGGGACGACGCGTTGTCAAAGGCGCGATTCGAGTTCCGGTGGGAAGACCAGTTCAATCTGGCGCTCGATCCGGTGACCGCGCGCGCCTACCACGACGAGACTCTGCCGGCTGAAGGCGCCAAGGTCGCCCACTTCTGTTCGATGTGCGGGCCGAAGTTCTGCAGCATGGAGCTGACGCAGCAGGTGCGCGACTACGCCAAGGAACACGGCGTGGACGCCAGTGAGGCGGTGCGTGCCGGAATGGAAGAGAAGTCGGTGGAGTTCAGGAAGAAGAAGGAGATTTACGTAGAGAAGCTCAGCTGAAGCCGAGCTAGCGCTCCGCACCCGGGGGAGTCGGCACAATCTGGATGATTGACGGAAACCGCGCCGGAGTCGCGTTTCTCTTGGGATTCAGATAACCCGCACTGCCGTTCCACGTGTAGTCCTTAATCGTCACGCCCGGGGGGTACGCCATCGTTTCCTCCCGGAAACGCCCTACTTCGAACACATGCGTCGCCGGAGCGTCGAACACGAGAGTCCCTCTCGTCTTCAGCGCGCTCTGGTAGTACTTCACCAGCGCCGCGAACGGCAGATCGCTTCCAAAGAGGTAGTACCTCTGCCCTCGGCCGGCATCGTAAGAGGCCACGAACTGCGCTGCCGGATAGACGGGAAATCCAAGCATCGCCTCAGTCGGCGGGGCTTCAGCCGGCTTGGGTGCCGGGAGCACTGGCACTGCCGGAACCGTGGGCGCGGGCGTCGGCGTGGCAGGCGCAGCGGGAGCCGGACGCGGCGGCGGCTGGCGTCCCGGAAATGGTTGAGGGACCTGGGCATGGAGATGCGGCAGTACGGCCGCAACCATCACGAACAGGGCGAGCCCGAGGCGGTGCATGCGTTGATTATATCGATTACGATAAGGGCTGGGACTCGAAACCCAATGCAGATGGTATACGTCTAAAACGATATGAATAACTCTCTGAAAACTGTCCTGCTGCTCGGCCTGCTCAGCGGAATACTGCTGGCGATTGGTGAGATGGTTGGAGGCGCCAGCGGCCTCGTGACGGCGTTCGCTTTCGCCATCGTCATGAACTTCGTGTCGTACTGGTTCTCGGACAAGATTGTGTTGAAGATGTACCGGGCGCAGGAAGTCGGGCCCGATCACAAGCTGTCGGTCATGACCCGCCGGCTGGCAACGCGCGCGAACCTGCCCATGCCGAAGGTGTACGTGATCCCCGACAACTCGCCGAATGCGTTTGCCACGGGACGGAACCCGAGCCATGCCGCGGTTGCCGCAACGGAAGGGATCATGCGGCTGCTCACCGATCCAGAGCTCGAAGGCGTCATCGCGCACGAGCTCGCGCACGTGAAGCACCGCGACATTCTCATCAGCTCGGTTGCTGCGACCGTCGCTGCCGCCATCATGATGACGGCGCGGATGATGCAATTTGCCGCGATTTTCGGCGGCGGACGAAGCGACGATCGCGAAGGTTCCAATCCGATTGCGATGATGGCCACCATCATCCTGGCGCCGATTGCCGCCATGCTGGTGCAGGCCGCGATTTCACGGTCGCGCGAGTTCGTGGCCGACGCGGGTGGCGCGCAGATCGCCGGCGGATCGCAGGGCCTCATCAATGCCCTGCGCAAGCTCGAGATGGGTTCGAAGCAGATTCCTCTCGATGCCAATCCGGCGACGGCGCACATGTTCATCATCAAGCCGTTTTCGGGCCGCGGCCTGCTGAATATGTTCAGCACGCATCCGCCGACGCAGGATCGAATCGAAGCGCTCATGAACGTTCGGTAGATCGTCCATCGTCCATCGTCGATCGTCCATCGTCGATCGTCCGTCAATATTCGAAACTTCCCTGTGTGCAATCGCCCGGCGAGGCTGGCTCGCCGGGCGATTTGTCTTCATCCCGCTTCGACACGCGGTATTTCTTCTGCAGCGCTCTTACCATGCCGCGCACTTCCTTCGCGTAGGCTTCGGGCGCATACGCACCTCTGTAGAAGCGCACGTATTTCGCCGCGAGTTGCGGCATGTGCTTTTCGAGAAATTTCATGAAGTGAGCGCGGGTGCCGTCCTTCAGGTACAGAAGGTTGGTGCCCATGAACGCAGCCCCGTGATCGGCAATTGCCTTGACCGTGTTCTCCAGCTTGGCCGGCTGCGAGGTGAGGCCCGGAACAATCGGATTCATCAGCACGCCGGCTCGAACCCCCGCCTGCGCGAGCTCTCTAACCGCCCGCAATCGCTGCAACGGGTGGGCCGTGCCGGGTTCGAGGAGACGCCACGCGTCTTCATCGACCGTGGGCACGCTGACATAGACGGTGCAGCCCGCGCCGCGGGTTGCATCGAGCAGGACATCTTTGTCGCGCACCACCATCGGTCCCTTGGTGATGACGCCGAACGGCGTGCGTGAGCGGGTGAGCGCCTCGAGAGACCTGCGCGTGATCTTGTAATGACCTTCGATCGGTTGATAGACATCGGTCGCCGTTCCGACCGCGACGTATTCGCGCTTCCACGACGGGCGGTCGAGCTCGCGGGTAAGCACGTCGACGAAATTTTTCTTCACCAGGATGACCGAGGAAAACTGATCGCTGCTGTCGAGCTCGAACTGCATGTGATAGCGCCGCGCGAAGCAGTAGTGACACCCGTGGGTGCATCCCCGGTATGGATTCAGCGTCCAGTTGAAGGGCATTCCCTTGCACGAGTTCAGCGCGGATCGGCAGGTGACTTCCTGGTAGGTGGCGCCGTCCGCAAGGTGCGCGGCGTCCGGCAGCCCTTCGGCCGCTCCTCGCTCCTTTATATGAAGTGCGATTTCCCTGGTGGTGGGCGTATGCGGCGGCAGATCGAACAGGAGCGGAAATTTCACAACCCCAGCCATTTTCGCTATTGTTTCGCCATCGTCCTCCAATAGTCAAGAAGGTCGCGAAGTGTTTGATCCAGCGGGATTTGAGGCGTCCAGTCGAGCTCGCGCCCGACGCGCGTGCGATCGCCCAGGAGCACCGGGTTGTCGTGGGGCCGGTAGCGGGTGGGGTCGACGCGGATAGTAATCGGCACACGGCTCATCGCGACCAGCCTGGCGAGCACATCGCCGATCTTGAACGCCTCCCCAGCGCAGACGTTATAAATCCTGCCCGGTCGTCCGCTGTCGACGATGGCGGCATACGCACGTACCGTGTCGCGGACATCATGGAGATCGCGCGCGGCGTCGAGATTCCCGACGGCAATCTCAGGCGGCATCGCGCCGTTTTCGATCAAGGCAATCTGACGCGCGAAAGAGGGCGCCGAGAATGAGGGGTTCTGCCGCGGTCCGGTGTGGTTGAACGGGCGCGAGAAAAAGACCTGCTGGCCGTCCTCGCCGATGGCTCGCCGGCCGAGCAACTCCTGCGCGAGCTTGCTGACGGCGTAGGGCGTCGCCGGTCCGGTCGGATCATCTTCGTTCAGGGGCCGGGAAGACTGGCGATACACAAGCGACGAGCCCACGATCAAAATCCGCGCGCTCAGCCCCGCTGTTCTCAACGCGTCGAGCAGGTGATGTGTGCCGAGCACGTTGGCGGCAAATGTCTCGCCGATGCTGCTGAATGACTGGCCGACGTGCGATACACCCGCGCAGTGATAAACGACCGTTGGCCGTACGCGCGCGATCGCGCGCCCGACGGCATCACGGTCGAGCAGATCGACGTCCTGGCGTCCCCATCCGATCGCGTCGATTCCGCGCGCGGCAAGCAGATTGAGCAGGTGGCTGCCCGCGAAGCCGCGCGCGCCCGTGACGAGAACGCCGCTCACAATTGGCGAGTGATCAGAGTCACGGGCGAGAGCCGTATTGAGTCTGGTAGTACGCGCGAAAGGCTGGGTCTTCCTCTTTGATCGGACGCCACCACCACTCATTTTCCCGGTACCAGCGAACCGTGTCCTGCAACCCCTGCTCGAACGTCACTTCGGGTGACCATCCGAGGGTGCGGAGTTTGGACGTGTCGAGGCTGTAGCGCAGGTCGTGACCCTGACGATCCTGGACGCGTTTTATCAGCGAGTCCGGCCGGTCGGCGAGGCGCAGCAGCATGTGCGTCAGGTCCACGTTGCGCACCTCGTTGCCTCCGCCGATGTTGTACACCTCGCCCGGACGGCCACGCTCGATGATCGTGTCGACACCTCGACAATGATCCATGACGTGCATCCAGTCCCGGATGTTCAGCCCTTCGCCGTATAGCGGCACGGAAATGTTGTCGATCGCGTTGGTGATGAACAGCGGAATGACCTTCTCCGGAAACTGATACGGGCCGTAATTGTTCGACGCCCGTGTGACGATCACCGGTACGCCGTAGGTCGCCCAGTAGCTGTACGCCAGGCGATCCGCTCCTGCTTTGCTGGCCGAATAGGGGTTACGGGGACGCAGTTCGTCCGTCTCGACGCTTGACCCTTCCGCGACGCTGCCATACACCTCGTCGGTCGAGATCTGGACGAAACACCGGAGGTTCGACGCCGCGCGTGCGGCTTCGAGCAGCACGAACGTTCCGAGGACATCGGTCTTCAGAAACTCGCCGGCTTCGCGGATCGATCGGTCGACGTGCGTCTCCGCCGCAAAATGGACGACGATCTGCGATTCCTTCACGAGCGGCGCCGACACCTCGGCGTCGCCGATATCGCCGCGGACGAAACGGTGCCGTGGATTGTCCAGCACGTCTTTCAGCGTTTCCATACGGCCGGCGTACGTCAGTTTGTCGAGTGTCGTAATGCGCCAGTCTGGATGCGTCTGCAGAGCCAGACGCACGAAGTTACTGCCGATGAACCCCGCTCCGCCTGTGACAAGTACCTCAACCATCATCGGTCTCCAGAATCCTCAACACTCGCGGCTAACGCACTTGCCGACATCGGCGGCCATTTGGTGTCGCGCTCGGACACGAAGGGATTTGCCACCGGCCATGTGATCCCGATGGCGGCGTCGTTCCACATGATTCCGGCTTCATGCGCGGGCGAATATTCCGTCGAGGTGTGGTACACCACTTCAGCGCGCTCGCTCAACACGCAAAATCCATGCGCGCACCACGACGGGATATACATTGACGTATAGGTTTCCGCCGACAGCTCCACACCGACCCACTGCCGGCTCGTCGCGGAATCGGGCCGCAAATCCACGGCGACGTCGAAAATTGTTCCGCTGATAACCCTTACGAGCTTGCTCTGGCCTTGAGGGGGACGCTGGAAGTGCAACCCGCGGAGTACACCGCGCACCGAATTCGAGTAGTTTTCCTGCACGAATGGCTCCGTGATGCCGTGCGCCGCAAACGCCGAGTGTTTGTACGTCTCCATAAAAACCCCTCGGGCGTCGCGCAACGTACGGGAGCGGATGAGTTGGATCTCGGGAATGGCTAAACGTTCGAAATTAAACGGCATCCTGTTCGATCACATCACGAAGGTACTGGCCATAGCTGCCCGTCATTTTCTGCGCGACTCTCATGACGTCATCGGCCGAGATATAACCCAGACGATAGGCGATTTCTTCCAGGCAGGCGATCATCAGACCCTGCCGCTCCTCGATGCTCTGCACGAAATTCGCGGCATGGAGCAGCGCCTCATAGGTGCCGGTATCCAGCCAGGCAATGCCCCGGCCAAACCGCTCGACGTTCAGCGCGCCGCGTTCGAGATAGGCGCGGTTGACGTCGGTGATTTCCAGCTCGCCTCGAGCCGATGGCTTGAGCGAGGCGGCGATGTCGACGACCTGGTTGTCGTAAAAGTAGAGTCCTGTCACCGCCCAGGGCGACTTCGGAGCTTTGGGTTTCTCGACGATCTCCACGGCACGTCCGTCCTGGCCGAATGAAACGACGCCGTAGCGTTCCGGGTCCTTGACGGTGTATGCGAATACGGTGCCGCCCGTGGTTCGCGCGTACGCCGATCGCAATACATCGGTCAGACCGTGACCGTAAAAAATGTTATCCCCGAGCGCCAGAGCCACCGGCGACGATCCGATGAACTCCTTTCCGATGATGAAGGACTGGGCCAGTCCTTCGGGACGGGGTTGAACCGCATATTCGATCCGCAGTCCGATGTGGTGCCCGTCTCCGAGCAGCCGCCGAAACCCGTCGATGTCGGCCGGCGTCGAAATCAGCAGAATGTGTCGGATCCCTGCCAGCATCAACGTCGACAGCGGGTAATACACCATCGGCTTGTTGTAGATCGGCAGCAGCTGTTTCGATATGACGTGAGTGAGCGGATGCAGGCGCGTGCCAGCCCCGCCCGCCAAGAGTATTCCCTTCATACGCGCGAGAATTCTAGAACAGATTGCCGTCGATGTCTCATCGCTCGCCGGTACCGCCGAGCGCGCCGAAAATGTTCGACACGTTGCCGATGCCGCCGAGCGTGACCGAGAAGTGGAAGCGTGAATCCTTCTCGACGGTCGCCGTACTGAGACGGCTGAGATCGATGAACTGATATTCGGCGGAGAACCCGCAGCACTGGGCGTTGTAATACGCGGCGATCCGATGCTGCAGCAGGGACTGCGTCCGGATGTCCCAGTTCAAGGTGTGCGTCATTCCGTACTTGTTCTCCTGAAAACGCAGGTGGGTTGCGGCGTTGAAATATTGCGACTGGCGCGCGATGTTGTCGCCGCGGGAGTTCGGGTTGAATCGCACGTTGTTCCACCCCGCGAGAAACCCGATGCGCTCTTCCTCCCAGCCCGCATCGGCGCTGAAGTTCCTGAACCGGCTGTACCGTCCGTCGAAGTTCGTCCGGAACGTGCCCGAAACGCCCTGGAACGGCGACGTCCGGACGACCATTTGCACCGGCGTGAAATGGGATGCGGTGGGGAGATCGCGGGAACGCTGCGCCGCATCCGACAAAATCGACCGCGCGTCCGTGTTGTAGGTCTGCCGGATGGTCGCGCTGATGACCTCGCGCGGAATCGCGCGCGGCCCATCCACGGTGCGCTTGGCGTAGAAACGCGTGTTCAGCCCGTAGGTGTACGACGTGGCGCTTCCGACGATCCGATCGGTACTCTCGAGTTTCGGGATCGCGTCGAAGTTGTCGATCGCGGTCCGATAGAGCACCTGCCAGAACGGCTCGATGGAATGGCGGAACCGCTGCGCATACGTGCTGTTCGGCGCGTCCCAGATTCTCACCAGCGTCGGCCCGTTGGCGTCGGCGGTCAACTCGAGGAAGCGTCTCGAGATCGGTGCATCGAGCCTGCCCAGTGTTTCGATGCCATCGACGATGGTGGTGCCGATACTTTCGGTCCAGAACGTATTGCGAAACTGCGCGGTCGTATTGATCGCCAGGAACGGCAGCTTGGTGTAGGGAAAGCGGATGGTCGGCGCGATGTCGACCCTGTGCAGGCCCGTGTCGTTGTTCAGTTCGCCGGTTTCTTTGCGGGTGTAGGACTGGATTCGGACGTATTCAGAATTCACCGAGGCGTAAATCGGCAGCCCCGGGATCAGACGGTCGGGACGCAGGATGTTGATGCGCGGCGAGTTGCCGCGCGTTGACGACGTCTTGTCTTCGGCAAAATATTCCTGCCGATCGAAGATGCCGGTGAGGCGCACGCCCTTGGTCGTGCCGCTCACGGAGGTGCCGAACGATCGCGTCCGCCTCGACGCGCGGACGATATCGGTGGCGTACAGCTGATCGACCGTCAGATCGGACGAATAGTCGGCGCGCGCCTGGGCGTACCACGACCCGCCAAGCGCCTGGCTCATGTTGCCGTAAGCGCTGAAACTCTTGCGCCCTGGCTGCTCGACTTCGTCCCCCTCAGGGGAGATGAACGTGATCGGCTGCTCGTTGAGAAAGCTCGATCGCAGATTTCCGGCCCCGCCCAGCGAGACGTAGCGGTATTCGCCGGCGATCGCCTGACCGGTCTTCGAGAACCAGTCGTGCAGGATGGTGGCGTCCTGGCTGCGGTTGATCGCCCAGAAAAACGCGTTGCTGATCGTATGGCCCTTGTAGCTGGAGGCGCCGTAGCTCGGCATCAGAAAGCCCGTGTTCCGATTCTCCTTGCTGAGGGGGTAATACATGATCGGCAGATACAGGGCGGGTACCCCTTTGACTTTCAGGAACATGTTGCGCATGAGCGCGTAGTGATCCACGCGCAGCT
This sequence comes from Vicinamibacterales bacterium, assembly GCA_963850295.1. Lineage (GTDB taxonomy): Bacteria > Acidobacteriota > Vicinamibacteria > Vicinamibacterales > JAMQPK01 > JAMQPK01. Next base: position 520,693 of record CAWKKU010000009.1, read on the forward strand.
TCAGCGAGCCCGAGGTCATTTCCCAGCGCGGATTGGCCTGCACGCATGACGTGAACCCGCCGTTGCTGATGATGTAGGTGTCTTCGCCGGTCTTCTCGAGGGTCTCGCCGTAGAACTGCACATCGGGGTCCTGCGCGCCCGTCGCTTCGCCATTGGCGCCTGGCGGCGCGCCGAGCGTCGCGAAACCGCGCGCGTTGAAGAACGTCCCCAGCCGCGTCTTGGCGTTGAAGTCGGCCTTGTCCGCGGCAATCTGGTGGTCGCTTTCGATCAGCAGCACGTTGCCGGTCGCCACCATTCTGTTCGTGTCGCCGAAATATTCGACGAAGTCGGCGTAGAACTTCATGTCGCCCTGCGTCATCTCGACCGCCTCGCGAAGCAGGTAACGATCGCCGGCCAGGCGCTCCTGTATCTGCGCGATCACTCGATCGAAACCGGGAATATCGGTGATTTGGGCTGCCGCCACATGCGGAGTCGCGAGGAGTGCGGCGGCGATCAGGATGCCCCTGAACAGCTTGATCATGCGGAAGGAACGAAAAAAAGCAGGCGTTCGAAGGATACCATCCGGCTGCAGCGCCCGCAACGCGCGGGCCCGCTTCGGTTAGGGGTTGCGCGCCGCATCTCCAAGCGCGGCGAGCAGGCTCCCGATCAGGAAGATCGATCCGGCTGCGCAGACGACCGGCCCGTGCGACCACGCGCGCTCGAGGGCCATCGCGGGATCGGGTTCCACGTCGATTCTGACCGTCGGCGACTGCGCGCGCGCGAGGACGGCGAGGTCCTGCGCGCGGTGAGCGCGGGCCGTGGGCGGCTCGGTCATCACGAACGCCGACGCGGCGGGTAGCAATGTCTTCAACATGAGCGGCACGTCTTTGTCGCGCATGGCCCCGAACACGATCGGCATCGGCTCGGGAAATTCGCGCTTGAGATAGCGCACGAGTGCGGCTGCGCCTGCCGGATTGTGCGCCGCATCCATGAGCAGCCGGCGGCCGCCTGACACTTCGATGATTTGCAGCCGTCCCGGCCAGCGCACGTCGCGAGCCCCGTGGCGATCGCGTCTTCGGTCAGCGGAAACACGCCGCGCACCTCCTCCAGAAGCCTGACCGCGACGATGGCGTTGGGTATCTGATGGTCGCCGCGCAGGCCCAGCTCGACCCATCCGTAATCGCACGACGGTGTGCTGAGACGAATCGACGTCACGCCGCGCTCGCTCCTCGATGCCGCGGTGACTCCCGCCGCGGCGTCCACGAGCCGCGCGCCGACGAGGCTCGCCCGCGACGACAGCACATCCCACGCTTCTTTGGCGACCGGTCCGACGACCACCGGAATACCCCGCCGCATCACGCCGGCTTTCTCCGCGGCAATCGCGCCGAGCGTATGTCCCAGATATTGCTCGTGGTCGAAATCGATCGACGTGATCGCCGTCGCGATCGGCTCGACGATGTTCGTCGAGTCGAGCCGCCCGCCCAGGCCTACCTCGAGTACCGCCGCGTCGACACCTGCGCGCCGGAACAGCTCGAAGGCAATCGCGGTCGTCACTTCGAAGAAAGTTGGAGGGGCCTCGAGCGAGCCGTTGGCGATCAGCTCGTCTATGCGCGCGCGTATCTCATCGATCAGATCCGACAGCTCTTCCGTGTTTGCGAGCTCGCCGTTGATCGCGAAGCGCTCCTCGAGGTGGACCAGGTGCGGCGACGTATACCGCCCGACGCTGACGCCTGCCGCACGCAGCGCCCGGTCGGCCATCGCCGTCACCGAGCCTTTGCCGTTCGTACCTGCGATCAGCAGGCTCTTGAACGCGCTCTGCGGGTTTCCCAGCGCTTCGGTAAGCCTCTCGATGTTGGCGAGGCCAAACTTGATGCCGAACTTTTCGAGGGAAAAGAGGTACTGGAAGGGATCCATAGATCTGAAAGATCTAGAGATCTATAGATCTAAACACGTTCGACTGTCTGCACCGGCTGCGGTGCTTCCAGCGGCTGCTGGCCCATGAAGCGCAGCACCTTCGCGATCGCGCCCTTCATCTCCCGGCGATCGACGATACGGTCGAGCATGCCGTGTTCGAGGAGGAATTCGCTGCGCTGGAACCCCTCGGGAAGTTTCTGCCGGATGGTCTGTTCGATGACACGCGGGCCGGCGAACCCGATCAGCGCTCCCGGCTCGGCAATATTCACATCGCCCAGCATCGCAAAGCTCGCCGTCACGCCGCCGGTCGTCGGATCGGTGAGGATCGAGATATATGGAAGGCGTTCCTGATCGAGACGCGCGAGCGCCGAGCAAATCTTCGCCATCTGCATGAGCGACAGCGCCCCTTCCATCATGCGCGCGCCGCCGGAACACGACACGATGATCATCGGCCGGCGCATCGCCAGGGCGCGCTCGATGCCGCGCGTGATCTTTTCCCCCACGACGACGCCCATGCTGCCGCCGATGAACCCGTACTCCATCGCCGCGACGATCGCTTCGTAGCCGTCGATGCAGCCGCGGGCCACGACGACGGCGTCTTTCATGCCCGTCGCTTCCATGCTGGCTTTCAGCCGCGCGTGATAGGCCTTGGTATCGGTAAACTTCAGGGGATCGGTGGACGCGAGCCCGCGGTCGTATTCGGTCCAGTCGCCGTCGAACATCGTGCGCAGCCGGTCCATGGCGCCCATCCGGAAGTGATACCCGCACTTCGGACAGACGCTCATGTTCTGCGCAAGGTCTTTGTTGTAGAGAATTTGCGCGCAGCCGGTGCACTTGACCCAGAGGCCTTCGGGCACCCGGCTCGATTTCGCATTGTCGCCGGCAATGCCCTTGCGCACCTTCTTGAACCACGCCATATCAGCCGACTTTAGGGCAACACCCGTGGCGGGCGCAACCGAGGCCCTGCCTGCCTCGCCGAAGCTCGTGAGAGCGAAGGCGGGTCAGGTGCGTGGGACGTAATACCGGGTGCCGCGGCCCATCGTCCTGATTTGCTTGATCAGATCATCGAGCGCCGCGTCATCGTCCTGCGGGCGGAATTGGGATCCCTCGACGACGAGCAGCGAGGTCGCTGTGTAGTGAAAGAAAAAATGATGATAGGCCTCGTTCAGCTCGCGCAGGTAGGTGTCGTCCGGGACCAGATGCGGGCGCTCGGGGTCGCGCTCGCGCGCGTTCAGCCGCTTCAGCAGCACGTCTGCCGGCGTCTGCAGATAAATCACGAGGTCGGGAGTAGGGACGTCCTGGGCGAGCAGGTCGAACAAACGCTGATAAATGAACAGCTCGTTGTCGTCGAGGTTGAGGTACGCGTAGATTCGATCCTTCTCGAAGATGTAGTCGCAGATGGCGACCTGGGCGAAGAGGTCTGCCTGCCGGCGATCGACGAGCTGACGGTGCCGGTTCAGGAGGTAAAAGAGTTGCGCCTGCAGCGCCGACCCTGGCCGGTCGGCGTAGAAATCGGCGAGAAACGGATTCTCCTGATCTTCCCGCACGAGCGACGCGTCGAGCTTTTTCGCCAGCCGTTCGGCGAGCGCCGTTTTGCCCGCCCCCGTGGGGCCGTCGATGGCGATGTAGCGGAAATCCACCGGGTCGGAGTGTACCAAATCAGTCGATGGTCCAAGGTCCATGGTCCATAGTCACAGTCGGCTGAGAGTGTCGACTGGACTGTCGACCTTAGACTGTTGACCGTCGACTATCGACCAAGCGTCCAGGTTGTTATCATTGACGCATGTTTCGTCTTTCCAGGTGGCTCCTGCTCACGCCGTTGGTGGTCGGCTGTGCCACTGCGCCCCCTCCGCCGCCGGTTGTCATTCCCTTCGAAACCAAGATGGGTTGGATTCTGCGGCTGGAAGATCAGCGGATCCTTCGCGATCCCACGGTGCCCGTTGCGCCGCCGCCGGTTCCGCAAGGCCAACGCACGGTCGTTCTCCAGCCCCCTCCGCCGCCGGATCTCGTCCGGCTGCTTGGCGATGACGAGGCCCGCATCCGGAGGCGTGCGGCGCTCGCCGTCGGCAGGGTCGGATTGCCGGACGGTGTTCCGGGGCTGGTCCGGTTGCTGCAAAGCGATCCCGATCCAGAGGTGCGCCAGATGGCCGCTTTCGGCCTCGGGCTGATCGGCGATGCCTCTGCTGTCGAACCGCTGCGCGCTGCGCTCGCCGATCCGCTGCCGCTCATCGCCGGCCGCGCCGCCGAAGCGCTCGGGGTGATCGGCGATACCGCCTCCGCTCCCGCCATAGGAAAACTGGTCGCCGCTCATGCCGCCTCTGTGTCGGCCGTTCCCGCGGACGACAGCCGCCCGCAGATCAATCCTGCCGTCGATGCGTTCCGGCTGGGCGTGTACGCCCTGGCTCGGCTGAAAAACTACGATGCGCTCGCCGCCTCGGTGCTCGACGCGAGCGGCCAGCCGCGGACGCAGTGGTGGCCGGTCGCGTATGCCCTTCAGCGGACCGAAGACAAACGCGCGGGAACAGCGCTCCTCGCACTGGTCGGGAGCCCGAGTGCGTATGCGCAGGCGTTTGCCATCAAGGGCCTGGGCCAGATCAGGGACGAATCGGCAGTGCCCACCTTGCTGCCGCTCGTCGATGCCGAGCGGGCCTCGAGCCATCTCACACTCGAAGCGATCCGCGCGCTGGGCAGGATTGGCGACGAGCGTGCGGCGGGTCCGCTGACAAAGCTGCTTTATACGCGCAACCTGAACCCGATGGTCCGCGCCGAAACGCTGCTCGCGCTCGGCAAAACCGCCGGCGCGGTGAACCCGGATGCGTTCGTCGACTTTCTCGGCGATCGATCGCCCGCGGTGCGTCTCGCGGCGATTCAGGCGGTTGCCGAACGCGACGAGGATACTTTTCTCATTCTTCTGTCGGGTCTCGATCCCGATCCGCACTACTCGGTGCGCGCGGGCCTCGCCGCGGTTCTGGGCACGAAAAATCCCGAGCGTTCCCTGCCGCGGCTCACGCCGATGCTGGCCGACGCCGACTCACGCGTGGTGCCGTCCGTGCTGACGGCGCTGACGAAGCTGAAGGCGCCGGGCATCGAGAAGATTCTGATCGACCATCTCGGCAAGGAGGACGTGGGTATCCGGGCCGCGGCGGCCACCAACCTCGGCGAGGTGAAAGGGCAGGAGGGTGTCGAGGCGCTCATCGCCGCCTACAAGCGCGGCGAGGCGGATTTGGTGATCGACAGCCGTGCGGCCGTGCTCGACGCGCTCGCGGCGTATGGCGCGGCGGCTGCGGTGCCGATGCTGCGGGCCGCGCTTGCTGACAAGGACTGGGCCGTGAGAGTGAAAGCAGCGGAGCTTCTCAAGAAGCTCGATCCTGCAGCCGAGGTGGTGAACGCGATACGGCCGGCGCCCTCATCCAGCAAGATCAACTACGAGTCGGCCGCGCTGACGAACCCTTCGGTGTCGCCACACGTCTACATCGAAACCGAAAAGGGCACGGTCGAAATCGAGCTCGACGTGCTGGACGCGCCGATTACGGCCCTCAACATCATGACGCTCGCGAGAAAGGGCTATTTCGACGGCCTCTCGTTTCACCGCGTCGTCCCGAACTTCGTGGTTCAGGGCGGCGACCCGCGCGGCGACGGGGAAGGCGGCCCTGGATACACGGTTCGCGACGAGCTCAATCAAGAGCCCTATCTCCGCGGCACGGTCGGAATGGCCCTCGCGTGGCGCGATACGGGAGGCAGTCAGTTTTTCATCACCCACAGCCCTCAGCCGCACCTCGACGCACGCTACACCGTCTTCGGCCGGGTGATCGCCGGCATGGACGTCGTCGATGCGATCAACCAGTGGGACGTGATTACGAAGGTGCGGGTGTGGGACGGGGTGGGGCCGTAGATGCAGCGCAGTTGAATGCAGGAGGCGATCCTCGAGGGACCGCCTCCTGGAAGGGCACTAGCGTTTCTTGCCGCCCTTTTTCTTTCCGCCTTTTTTCGCCATTCGGAATCCCCCCTCTCATGAGTAAGGTTGCGAGCACCGTTCGCTCGTCTACCGCAAAGCATCTGCCGCCTGGCACGTCAGCTTCGCGCGTAACGGAACGGAACTCGCTGCGCTCTCTCGCAGGATGATCCGGCTGCTGCCGGACGCGACGTGGGTCGCTTTGGGTAGCACGCAACGGGAAGTTGCGCTCTACAACGCTCGATTGAGTCCCCACATAAAAAAAAGAGGGGGTGACCATTGCTGAGCACCCCCGGAACCGGTGGGACGGCTGTTACCGCTTCTTGCCGCCCTTTTTCTTTCCACCCTTCTTCGCCATTCTTCCTCCTTGAAGTTATGACTCGCTCAGCTGAAAAGCCCGGACCGAGGTCTCACTAGGGGTGGTCTGAGCCATCCACCCTCATACAAGATGTAGATTATGGATGAGAAAAAGTTGAAGTCAACAAAAAAGTGATTGAAAACGAAAAAAATTTGGACTAGGTCACCGGCAGGCACGTGCCGCGGGCGCTCGCGCGATCGCATTGCGCAATTTTTCATTCAGGCGCAGACGATCGTCGCGCGGATTCAGTTTCACGGCGAGTTGATACGCGGCGATCGCGTCGGAGCGGCGTCCCGATCGATCGTGCACGACCCCGAGCTGATGATGCGCGCGCGCGAGTGCCGCGTACGGCGCCGCGGGTTTCTGCGCGATCACGACATGTAGTTGCTCGATCGCGCCCGCGCTCTCGCACATCGCGTCCATCTCCTGAGCCATCCCGAGTCTCGCGTAGGTCTCCGACATCGCCGGCGCCGCGATTTTTCCCGCGCGCGCCGCGTCGACGAGCGATCGATACGTCTGCAGCGCCGCCTGATGATTTCGGACGTAGCCACTCTGCACATCAGCCAGCCGCAGGTAGAACACGGGATTCGTGGGGTAGCGGCTGCGCAGCCCCTCGATCAGCCGCAGCGCCGTTACGTGCTGGCGTTCGTACCACAGGTAGATCAGGTGCAGCTGGTAGTCCGCTTCGCCGCGGAGCAGCATGCCCCTGCTGCGCGTCTGTTCCATCTCCCGCAGGCCGCCCGCGCGATCGCCGCCAGGGAGAAACATCAACATGCTGATGATGCGGGCGGCCCGGGGAGCGATGGCCGCGTAGTAGTGATAGAGGCCAAGCCCGAAATACGCGTCGCCGATCGACGGGTCGAGCTTGATGGCGAGCTGCAATGAGTCGTGGATGCGCTTGCCGTCGCGTGCGGCCGCGAGATATTGGGAGCGATGTCCTCGCAGGAGCACCCGAGTCCCATACGCGCCGCCGAGGTAGAACCAGGCTTCGGCCCGTTTCGGCTCGCGGGCGACCCACGCCTCCGCGGACGCGATTGCGGCGTTGATTCTCGCCAGCAGCGGGGCATCGCGGCTGGTGTTTTCCGGATCCAGCATGAGGCGCCAGTAGTCGTTGACGGCGCCAATCACCTCGCACGCGGGCTGCGGCGCCGGCGGGCACGACGCTTTCACCTGCCGCTCCGCTTCGTCGAAACGTGCCTCGAGAATCAGCTCGTAAGCTTTGATGAGCGGCTCGGGGGCGGTGAGTCCCGCGGCCGAGAGCGGCGCCGGAACGGAAAACCAGCCACAGAGAACACAGAGAACACGGAGGAATTGTCTTCTCTGTGTCCTCGGTGTTCTCTGTGGTGAATGATCCTCCGTGGCGATTCGATTCACTGCAGGCTTGTTCGCAGCTGCTGTTTTTCCGCGTGGCGCTCGCGGGCGAGCGCGATGAGGCGGTCCACGAGCTCAGGGTAGGGAACTCCGGACGCGGCCCACATCTTCGAATACATGCTGATGGTGGTGAACCCGGGAATCGTGTTGATCTCGTTGACGTAGAGGCCGCCCGTCCGCCCGTCCATCAGGAAGTCCACCCGCGCCATTCCCGCGCAGTCGAGCGACTTGAACACGGCAATCGCCAGCCGCTTCACCTCCGCCGCCACGTTGGCCGTCAGATCGGCGGGAATGATGACCCGCGAGCCGTCGTCGAGGTATTTCGCCTGGTAGTCGTAGAACTCGCGGGAGGGGATGACTTCGCCGGGCACAGATGTCTCGGGCTCGTCGTTGCCGAGCACGGCAATTTCGATCTCGCGCACGTTCGGCACCGCCGCTTCGATGACGATCTTGCGGTCGAACTCCGCCGCCATGTCGATCGCCTGTCCGACGTCGGCTGCGCTCCTTGCTTTGGAGATGCCGACGCTCGATCCGAGGTTGGCTGGTTTGACGAATACCGGGTAGCCGAGCTTCTCGGTCACGCTGCCGATGACCGCATGTCGCGATTGCCCCCACTCTTTGCGGGTCACCACGAGATATGGCGTTTGCGGAAAGCCGTGGGACGCGAACATCTGCTTTGCGGCAGCCTTGTCCATCCCGAGCGCCGAACCCAGGACGCCCGCGCCGACGTAGGGGATGTTGGCCAGCTCGAGGAGTCCTTGCACCGTCCCGTCCTCGCCGTAGGGGCCATGCAGCACTGGAAAGACGACATCGAGCGCGAGCCCCGTGATGCTTGGGCTGGCGCCTCGCTCGATGGTGATCATCTGTTCGTCCCCGGGGTGCGCGACGAGATGCGCTTCGCGGCCGCCGCGTCCGAGCCGCTTCGCGGCATCGGCGCGGCTCTGCTCGATCACTTCGGCCGCCGACGCCGAGGTGGGCAGACGGTCGGCGATCAGCCAGCGCCCGTCTTTCTCGATACGGATGGGAATGGGCTCATATCGCTGTTTGTCGAGATTCTGCATGACGGCCGCGGCAGACGCGATGGAGACCTCGTGTTCGCCGGATCGGCCGCCATAGATCACGCCTACGCGGAGTTTCTTCACGGTAAACAATAATAGTCCCCCTTGTCTGAATTCGGCTTCCAGGTGACCCATACACATGGCGCCGCGCGCCGTGGTGTTCTGCACACCGCTCATGGCGCGGTCGAGACGCCGGCGTTCATGGCAGTGGGCACGCAGGGGGCGGTCAAGGCCGTTACGCAGCGAGACCTCGAGAACCTTGGCGCGGAGATCATCCTCGCGAATACGTATCACCTGTATCTACGGCCGGGCTCCGATCGGGTGGGCCGATTTGGCGGCCTGCACAAGTTCATCGGGTGGAGCAGGCCGATCCTCACCGATAGCGGCGGGTATCAGGTCTTCAGCCTCGCCGCCAAACGGACCGTCGCCGAGAAGGGCGCAACGTTCCGCTCTCATCTCGACGGCAGCGAGCATGTCCTGACGCCTGAAAGCGCCGTCGACATCCAGGCACAGCTCGGGTCGGACATCGCCATGGTGCTCGACGAGTGCCTCGAATATCCCGCTACCGAGGCGCGTGCGCGGGAGTCGCTCGATCGAACCGTACGGTGGGCGCGGAGGGCCCGTGAATATTTCCTGCGCGCCCGCGATGCGGCGCGGGAACGCGGACCCGGGCCTGCATTTACGAATCCTGGTCAGGTGCAGTTCGGGATCGTTCAGGGAGGGACCTCTCTCGAACTGCGCACCCGCGGCGTCGAGGAGACGGTCGGCATTGGTTTCGACGCGTATGCCATCGGCGGACTGAGCGTCGGCGAGCCGATCCCGCTGATGTATGAGGTGGCTGAACATACGGCGCGTCGGCTTCCCGCCGATCGCCCACGCTACCTGATGGGCGTCGGTACGCCGGTCGATCTGGTCGAATGCGTTGCGCGGGGCATCGACATGTTCGACTGCGTCCTGCCGACCCGCAACGCGCGCAACGGCCAGCTTTTCACGAGCACCGGTCGTCTCAACATCAGGAACGCCGAGTTCGCCGACGACGCGCGACCGCTCGACGAGGCGTGCGGCTGTTATACCTGCAGGCATTTTTCACGGGGGTATCTCCGTCACCTTTTCCAGGCGGGGGAGATGACGGCGGGCACCCTTAACACGTTGCATAATCTCCACTTTTACCTTGACACCATGCGTCGGGTAAGAGAGGCTATAGTGTTTTCCACTCTCGAGGAAATCAGGCAGAGTTATCGTCGGATCTTTCCTGCCTAAGAGGGTCCGGCTGACGGACACTACGCAAGCTATTGTTTATGCATTTCGGTGCGCACAATCTGGTGCTGGCGATGGGGTCCCCGCCGGGCCAGGGTATCAACCCATTCGTTCAGTTCATTCCGATCGCCCTCGTTTTCGCGATTTTCTACTTCATTATTCTTCTGCCGACCAAGCGGCGGCAGAAGAAGCTGCAGGAATTCCTCGAAGCGCTGAAAGTTGGCGACAAGGTCGTCACCAATGGCGGCATCTACGGATCGGTCACCAAGGTGAACGGCAACACCGTGCAGCTGCAGATTGCGGAGCGCGTGCGCATCGAGCTTGCCAAGAACGCCATCGTGGGCTATCAGGGACAGGAGCCGCTGGCCGACGGCAAATAACACCATGTCGAACTTACGCTGGAAACTCACCACGCTTCTCGTCGTCTTCGTCATCTTCTTCGGAATGGGCGTGTATCCCATTCTGGCGTCGCGCTACAACCTGCCCGCGCCGCAGTGGCTGCGAGACCGCCAGCTCAAGCTGGGCCTGGACCTCCGCGGCGGCGTGCATCTGGTGATGCGCGTCCACACCGACGATGCGCTTCGCGTCACGACGGAACAGGACAGCGCGCGGCTCCAGGAAGAGCTGAAGCGGCGCGGCGTACCGGCCACGGTGGTCATTCAGGATGTCTCGACGTTCCGCGTCGACGGCGTGCCGCCGGCGCAGGATCAGGCCTTCCGCCAGGCCGCCGAGCAGGAAACCGTCAACTTCGAGCGCAGCACCGGCACCAACGGCAGCTACACGTTCCGTATGCGGCCGAACATCGCACAGACACTTCGGGAAGAGGCCGTCGTGCAGGCGCGGCAGACGATCGAACGGCGCGTCAACGAGCTCGGCGTGACCGAGCCCAGCATCGCGCAGCAGGGGGCGGATCAAATTCTTGTCCAGCTTCCGGGCGTCTCCGACGTCGATCGCGCCAAGGAAGTGATCGGCTCGCCTGGCATGCTCGAGCTCAAGCTCGTCGAGCACGGCCCGGCGGCCGGCCGCGAAGATCTCCTGAGGAGCACCGGAGGGGTCATCCCGCCGGATATGGAGTTGTTGACCGGCAGCGGCGATCCGGCAAGCACCGCCGCGGGCGCACCTTTGTATTACCTCGTCCGCCGCGTTGCGGCCGTAACCGGGCAGGACCTCCGGAGCGCGCGCGTCCAGCTCGACCAGAACAACATGCCGGCTGTCGGCTTCACGCTCAACAGCCAGGGCGCCGCGACCTTTGCGCGCGTCACCGGCGAGAACATCGGGCGCTATCTGGCGATCGTCCTCGACAAGACCGTGCAGTCGGCGCCGGTCATCGAGGGGCGAATCGCCAACGACGGGCAGATCGCCGGCGGCTTCACCCAGGAGGAAGCCCAGGACCTCGCGCTCATCCTCCGCTCGGGCGCGCTGCCCGCCACGCTCACCTATCTCCAGCAGCAGACCATCGGTCCGACGCTCGGCGCCGACTCGATTCGCGCCGGCGTGCTGGCGTCGCTCGCCGGGCTGGTGTTGATCGTCACCTTCCTCCTCGTCTACTACAAGCTGTCGGGCATCAACGCGATTGTCGCCCTGGTGCTCAACCTCATCATCCTGCTCGGCATGATGGCGTATGTCGGCGCGGTGATGACGCTTCCCGGCATCGCCGGCTTCATTCTGACGATCGGCATCGGCGTCGACTCGAACGTGCTGATCTTCGAGCGCATCAAGGAGGAGCTCGAGGCGGGCAAGGGCGTCAAAGCGGCGATTAACTCCGGGTTCAGCCGCGTTTTCCTCACGCTCGTGGACACGCATGTCGCCGGCTTCATTGCCGCGGCGTTTCTGTTTCAGTTCGGAACCGGCCCGATTCGCGGGTTTGCCGTGACGCTGACCTTCGGCCTCATCTCCAACCTGTTCACATCGACGTTTATTTCGAAGTCGCTGTTCGAGCTGGTTCTGTCCGGGCGCCGGCAGGTGCAGACTCTTTCCATTTAGCCATGCATATTTTCAAGAACTCGAACTTCGATTTTCTGCGCTGGCGCTGGCAGGCGCTCGGCCTGTCGGCGGTGGTCATCGCGGCCGGCATTTTCACGATCGTCACGCGCGGCATTCCGCTCGGCGTCGAATTTTCGGGCGGGACGAACCTGATCATCCGGTTCGAAGGGGCCGTGAACGAAGATCAGATCCGCACGGCGCTGGCGGCGGTGCCGCACGAGGTGCAGACCTACGGCGAGGCAGGGGCCAACCAGATGCTGATCCGCCTGCCGCAGGTGCAGGAGGAGCAGGGTGCGAACCTGTCCGCGGACGTCCCGCGCGTCGAGCAGGCGCTCAAGGCGAGCGGTCTGCCGGCGTTTCGCATCGAAGGAACCGAGATCGTCGGGCCGACCGTCGGTGCCGAACTGCGGCGTCAGGCGATTTACGCCACGCTGCTGTCGATGCTCGGCATTACGGCGTGGATCGCGTTCCGCTTCCGCGTGAGCTTCGCGCTCGGCTCGATTATCGCGACGCTGCACGACGTATTCGTCACGCTGTCGTTCCTGGCGTTTTTCCAATACGAGATGTCGCTCAACGTCATCGCCGCCATGTTGACGATGGTCGGGTATTCGATGAACGACATGATCGTCATTTTCGACCGTGTCCGCGAGAACACGCGACTGCAGCGGCGCGAGCCGCTCGAGTCGGCCATCAACACGAGCCTCAACCAGACGCTGACGCGAACGCTGATTACCTCCGGCACCGTCTTCATGTCGGTGCTCGCGCTGTATCTGTTCGGCGGCGCCGTGTTGAAGGGCTTCGCCTTCACCATGCTGATCGGCACGATCGCCACGACCTATTCCGGCTGGTACATCGCGCCGTCTCTCGCGATCATGCTGAGCAAGAAGCCGTCGGCCGCCCCGTCGCGCGGTAACGCGACCACCGCCGCAACCGCGGGTGCGGCCGTGGAGCCAGCCGCCCGCAAGTCCAAGTCGCAGCGGAAAGCGCGCGCCACATAAACTGCACGATCGGCCCTCGTGACGCTTCTAGCTGCGGCGCTGCTCGGCATCGTGCAGGGAATCACGGAATTCCTGCCTGTTTCCTCCACCGCGCATCTTCTGCTTCTCGGGCAGGCAATCGGCTACGAGGATCCGGGCGGTGTGTTCACCGTCATGATCCAGCTCGGGTCGATTGCCGCGGTGGTATGGCTCTATCGCGCGAAGATCGTCAGTCTCGTTTCTGAGCTCGGCACGAGCCGGGAGGCGCGCCACTTTGCCGCCGCTATCGTGATCGCAACGGTTCCCGTGCTGCTCGCCGGGGCTCTGCTGGCGGACTACATTCAAGCGGTTCTGTACAAGAGCCCGAATGTGTTCGCCTGGGCGTTCATCACCGGCGGGCTCGTCATGCTCGCCGTCGAGCGGATGCATCTGGAGCCCGCCGTGGTCGACGCCGAGAAGACGCCCCTGTCACGCGCGCTCGGCATCGGCGTCTGTCAGGTGCTGTCGCTGGTGCCAGGCGTCTCGCGATCGGGCGCGACCATTATTGGAGGGCTCGCCATGCGCCTCGATCGCCCGGCCGCCGCCGAGTTCTCGTTCTTCGTCGCGATTCCGACGATGTGCGCCGCGTTCGCTCACGAGTTTCTCGAGGTTCGCCATCAGCTGACCACCGAGCGCGGCGCCGAGATTGCGGTGGGATTTGCGATGGCGTTCCTGTCGTCGCTGCTCATCATCAGGCCGTTTCTCGGGTTCGTGCGGCGCGCCGGCTTTGCGCCGTTCGCCTGGTATCGCATCGCGCTCGGCCTCGGGCTTCTGGCGTCGATCGCGGCGGGCTGGGTGCAGGGATGATCGCGTGGCTGCGGCGGCGGTTCGTCACCGGGTTTTTCGTCCTCGTTCCGCTCGTCATCAGCCTGTTTGCGCTGTTCTGGATGTTTGGCGTCGTCGACGGCGTTCACCGCGCCGCTGTATGCACGGTATTTCGACCGCTACTTCGGCATGCCCGTCCCTCCCGGGATGGGCATTTTCACGACCGCCGTTCTGATCCTGGTCGTCGGAGCCATCGCCACCAACGTACTCGGCAAGCGCTTGCTGCAGCGGGCTGAAGGATATCTCCTCCGGGTACCGGTGTTCCGGACGGTTTATGCGCCGGTCAAGCAGCTGGTTTTCGCGTTTTCGCCGGACAACGAATACGGGTTCAAGCGGGTGGTGATGATTCGCTCCGAGTCGCGCGGTTATATACTTGGATTTCTAACCAAGGAGTTCTCCATCCAGTCTGCCGGTGGAACCGAGCCGCTCATTGCCGTCTATGTACCCACGAATCATCTCTATCTTGGCGACGTGGTGATCTGCCGGCGCGACGACGCGTTCTTTCCAGACTTGAGCGTTGAAGAAGGGATTCGCGTCTTTCTCACCGGCGGCATGACGCTGCCGACCCGGATCCAACACAACAATAGTGCTAACGTGACGGAGAGATCATGACGAAGTGGTTCGTGCGGGCGACCGCCGCTCTGCTCATCGTTTTCGCGACGAACGCGGAAGCGGCGATGAGGCAGCAAGGGACGGCGCCGGTTCATGCGGGCGGGGAGGCCAGCCTCGTATTACCCGATCTCAGCCAGGTGACGATGCTTGGCTACAACTCGCGGACGCTGCTCGTAACCGGCGTCGCGATTTGCGTTTTGGGCCTGCTGTTCGGACTCGTGTCGTATTCACGGCTGAAGAAGCTTCCGGTGCACCATTCGATGCTCGAGGTGTCGGAGCTGATCTACGAGACCTGCAAGACCTATCTGATTACGCAAGGGCGCTTCATTCTCATTCTCGAGGTGTTCGTCGGCCTGATCATCGCCCTGTACTTCGGCTTCATCCTGCATTTCCCGCTGAGCCGGGTGATCATCATCCTGGTGTTCAGCCTCATCGGCATCGCCGGCAGCTACGGCGTCGCCTGGTTCGGCATCCGCGTCAACACCTTCGCGAACTCACGGACCGCCTTCGCCAGCCTCAGGGGGAAGCCGTACCCGCTCATGGCGATTCCGCTCGAGGCCGGCATGAGCATCGGCATGCTGCTGATCAGCGTCGAGCTGTTCATCATGCTCTGCATCCTGCTGTGGATTCCGCGCGACCTCGCCGGCTCCTGTTTCCTCGGCTTCGCCATCGGCGAGTCGCTGGGCGCGTCGGCCCTGCGCATCGCGGGCGGCATTTTCACCAAGATCGCGGACATCGGCGCGGACCTGATGAAGATCGTCTTCAATATCAAGGAGGACGACGCGAGAAACCCGGGCGTGATTGCGGACTGCACCGGCGACAACGCCGGCGATTCCGTCGGCCCCAGCGCCGACGGCTTCGAGACCTACGGGGTGACGGGCGTCGCGCTGATCACCTTCATCCTCACGGCAGTGACAAACGAGATCGTTCAGGTGCAGCTGCTCGTCTGGATCTTCATGATCCGCGCGATGATGGTGATTGCCAGCGGATTGTCGTATCTGATCAACAGCACCGTCATGCGCGGGAGATACGCCAACGCCACGAAGATGAACTTCGAGACCCCGCTGACCGCGCTGGTCTGGCTGACCTCGATTGTGTCAGTCATGATGACCTACCTCATTTCGTATCTCCTTATTCCCGGGCTCGGCGACGGCACGATGTGGTGGAAGCTCTCCTCGGTCATCACCTGCGGCACCCTCGCGGGGGCGATTATTCCGGAACTCGTGAAGGTGTTCACGTCGACGGAGTCCGCACACGTGCGCGAGGTCGTGACCTCGTCCCGTGAAGGGGGCGCGTCGTTGAACATCCTCGCGGGCCTGGTGGCGGGCAATTTCAGCGCCTACTGGCTCGGGCTCAGCATCGTCGCGCTCATGACCGTGGCGTATTGGGTGAGCTTGATGGGATTCGACGCGCTCATGATTGCCTCGCCGGTCTTTGCGTTCGGGCTCGTGGCGTTCGGCTTTCTCGGAATGGGACCGGTGACGATTGCCGTTGACTCCTACGGTCCGGTCACCGACAACGCGCAGTCGGTGTTCGAATTGTCGGTGATCGAGCACCAGCCGGGAATCAAAGAAGCCATCAAGCGTGAGTACGGTTTCACACCGGACTTCACGACTGCGAAGCACCTGCTTGAAGAAAATGATGGGGCGGGCAATACGTTCAAGGCCACGGCCAAGCCCGTGCTGATCGGCACCGCCGTCGTCGGTTCGACGACGATGATCTTTTCGATCGTCGTGCTGCTCACCGCCGGCCTGACGCAGAACGTCGAGAAGCTCTCGATTCTGCACGCCCCCTTTCTATTAGGGCTGATTACGGGCGGTGCGGTGATTTACTGGTTCACGGGGGCGTCCACTCAGGCGGTGACGACCGGCGCGTATCGCGCGGTCGAGTTCATCAAAGCGAACATCAGGCTCGATGGAGTCGAGAAGGCCTCGGTCGCCGACAGCAAGCGGGTCGTGGAAATCTGCACGCAATATGCGCAGAAGGGGATGTTCAACATTTTCCTCGCGGTGTTTTTCTCGACGCTTGCGTTCGCCTTCGTGGAGCCGTACTTCTTCATCGGCTACCTGATTTCGATTGCGCTGTTCGGATTGTTCCAGGCGATTTTTATGGCGAATGCCGGAGGCGCTTGGGATAATGCTAAAAAGGTCGTAGAGGTCGAACTGAAGGACAAGGGGACGCCCCTCCACGCCGCAACCGTGATTGGCGACACGGTCGGCGATCCGTTCAAGGATACGTCTTCGGTCGCCATGAACCCGATTATCAAGTTCACGACATTGTTCGGGCTGCTGGCGGTGGAGCTTGCGGTGCAGTTGACGGCGTCTCAAGGGGCGCAACTGTCGCGGCTACTGGCGGCGCTATTCCTGGGCGCTTCACTGGTGTTCGTATGGCGATCGTTCTATGCCATGCGCATCAAGGTGGCGCACTAAAACCACCCTTTTTGCGTGTTGACATTGATGGTACCGGGTCATATGATTCGCGGGTTTTCCTTACGGGAAGAACGGTCTCGGTCGTCCGGTGGAGCGTAAAAAACTTCGCGGACCAGAATCGCTTTGGCGGTGTCTAATCGAATATCGGAACCAGGTCCCCATTCGGTTAGGACGCAGTTTTCGGCAGGAGGATTGACGTGGCACGCGATATGTTCGGTGACGTCGTGAAACCCTCGATTACAGTGGGCAGCAAGCAGTGGTATACGCTTCCCCTCTCGATCCTGGCGCACGTGGCGGTCATCGGTGTTTTGATTGTGATTCCGCTGCTTGCAGCGGATGTTCTGCCGACGCCGCCCTCGATGATGGCGTTTGTCGCCGCCCCTCCCCCCCCACCGCCACCACCACCGCCGCCGCCGCCGCCGCAGGCTGCCGCGCCGAAGCCGGTGATGGAAGTGAACCCCTCGGCCGCGCCCGTGCAGGCGCCTTCCGAAATCAAGCCGGAAACCGGCCTCGACGTCACGCAGGAGCGCGTCGCGACGGTTGCAGGTGATATCGGCGGCGTCGTGGGCGGCATCCCGGGCGGCGTGCCCGAAGCGCCTCCACCGCCCCCGCCACCTCCGGCGCCGGTGCGCGTCGGCGGCGCGATTCAGCCGCCCAAGAAAGTGCGGGATCAGCCGCCGACCTATCCTCCGATTGCGCAGTCGGCGCGCGTGCAGGGCGTCGTGATTCTCGAGGCGACCATCGGTCCCGACGGCCGCGTGCAGGACGTGCGCGTGTTGCGCTCGATTCCGCTACTCGACGCGTCGGCCATCGAGGCCGTGAGGCAATGGCAATACACGCCGACGCTGCTCAACGGCGTGCCGGTGCCGGTCATCATGACGGTCACCGTCAACTTCACTCTACGGTAGTAACAAGGGTCCGGCTGACCGCCTTCGCTGAAGCTACGGCGGTCAAGAAGCCGGACACACGACATCGAGGCAAACGGACGTTGCACTAAGCCGATTCGATACAACCAAAGCCGAGCTGCAGAGCAGCGAGGGCACAGGCGATGGGGGTGGGGCCCCATCGCAAATTGAATAAGGAGCGGACGATGGACAGCGGTTCTCTTGACCTAATTGAAATGTGGCATCAGATGGGCTTCATCGCGAAGGCCGTGGCCTGGATTCTCTTCTTCATGTCGATGTGGTCGATCGGCGTCGCCGTCGAGCGCATCTACACCTTTATTCAGGCGAAGAATCAGTCGAAGGTCTATGCCCCGCAGGTGGCGAAGCACCTCAAGGACGGCCGTTTGAAGGACGCCATCGCCATCTCCACTAACAAAAACTATCGCTACAGCCATCTCGCCAAAGTCGTTTTGGCAGGACTTCAGGAATATCAGTTCCAGCAGGAGAACGCGGGCGGCCTGAGCCGCGAGGAGCTGCTCGACACCGTGCGCCGCTCGATTCAGCGCGCGACGGCTCTGACCTCCAACGATCTGAAGAAGGGCGTCAGCGCCCTGGCGACAATCGGCGCGACCGCGCCCTTCGTCGGACTGCTCGGCACGGTCGTCGGCGTCATCAACGCATTCACAGGTATTGCCTCGACCGGCTCGGGTGGTATCGGCGCCGTCTCCGCCGGTATCGCGGAAGCGCTCGTCGAAACGGCGCTTGGGCTCGTGGTCGCGATTCCGGCCGTGTGGTTCTACAATTACCTCACCGGCCGTATCGAGTACTTCAACGTCGAGATGGACAACTCGTCGTCGGAGCTCGTCGACTACTTCATCAAGAAGACGGCGTAAAGAACTGACGCTGGAAACTAGAATCTAAAATCTAGATCTAGTTTCCAGATTCACTCCAGATTTTAGTTTGTAGATTTTAGATTTTAGATTCCAGAGGAGTACCACTCATGTCAATGGCAGTTGGCGGCTCACAGCAGGGCGTCAAGTCGGATATCAACGTGACGCCGCTGGTCGACGTCATGCTCGTGCTGCTGATCATCATGATGCTCGTGGCGCCGATGCTCCAGAAGGGTGTCGACGTCAAGCTGCCGCAGGCCGCGAATACGACCGACAAACCCGAGACACAGGGGCAGACGGTCGTGGGTATCCAGGCGAACAAGACAATCTTCCTCAACTCAGTTCCGGTGCGGGCGAGCGACCTCGGCAACCGTGTTGCCGACCTCATGTCCAGCCAGACTGAAAAGGTTGTTCTGATCAAGGCGGACGAAGATGTGGACTACGGCACCGTGATGGAGACGATGGACAACCTGCGTGCGGCCGGCATCGAGGACATGGGCCTCATCACCGATCCGAAAGTGCGGGGAGGCAACTAATGACGACACACGGACACGCCCACAAGCACTTCGGCGCGGATGAAAACGTCAAGGGCAAGAAGCTCGAGGTCAGCGGCGACATGAACGTGACGCCGATGATCGACGTGCTTCTGGTGCTGCTCGTCATCTTCATGGCCGCGCTGCCGCTGACCCAGAAGGGCCTCGACATCAACCTGCCGGCGGAAACGCAGCAGGCGCAGCAGCAGCAGGTCGACAGCAGCCAGATCGTGCTCGACTTCACCGCAGACCGGCAGATTTCGATTAACAGACAGCCGGTCACGATGGCCGAGCTCGAGACGCGCCTGCGCACGATTTTCGAACAGCGCCAGGAGAAGACCATCTTCATCTCGGCCGCGCCGACGCTCCGCTACGGTGAAATCGTTGCGGTCATGGACGCTGCCAAAGGTGCCGGCGTCGACAAGGTCGGCATCGTCACCGAAGGCATGAAGAGAGCCGCGGGAGTGCAGACAGGGAATTAGCTCTCTTCTGATAGAGCGGAGAGCAAAGAGCAGAGAGCAAGAAGTAGAGAGCAAAGAGAGGCCGCTTGGCGAAAGCCGGGCGGCCTTTTTTATTGTGTCGGGGTCTCGCGGGTGGCGTTCTTCGTACCCGCATCGGGCAACTCGTTCCGGAACGAGTTGGATGTCGGCACAACGTGCCAGACGAACGCGATAGCGGTGAAAGCCAGGCCGGGCAGGGCAACCGCAGCCACCAGGTTTGCAACGCGGCCATCAGGCAGTTTCATTTTGACGTCCTCGTCCTTGTTGCTTTCGGCGCGATTGAAAAGTCCCTTTCGGCGCCGAAAGCGAGCACAAAAAAGGCCGCCCGGCTGTTGCCGGGCGGCCTCTCTCTGCTCTCTGCTCTTCGCTCTGACTACGAAGCGAGCGGCTAGTTCGCCGCGCCGCCGGCTTGCTTCTTCTTCAACGCCGCCGCGCGCTCCTGCAGCTGATTGGCCTCGGTGAGGAGCGCCTTCTGGCGGCCCGGGTCCTTCTCGATCGCGGCCTGATTTCTCAGCAGCAGCCCTTTATACGCAATGGCATCCACGTAGTCGGGGTTCAGTTGCAGCGCCTTCTCCACCGACTCGAGGCCCTTGTCGGAGTATTCACGCTTCTGGGCTTCGGTGAGGCGCGTGTTGCGATAGCCCTCGTCCCAATAGTAGGTAGCGATGGCTTGGTGCGCTTCGGGGTTGTTCGGCTCGAGCACGGCGCGCTGCGAGACGGCGTCGATGAGCTTCGCGAAGTCGGCCTGCCGCTGGTAGTAGCCGGCGAGGCGCTGATACACCTGCGGTTCCTTCGGCTGAGCCTCTTTCGCCTTCACGAGCATCCCTTCGGCCTGCTCCAGCTCGCCCGCGTCTTCGTAAATCTGCGCCAGGACGAAATAGTTCGTCGTGTCACTCGGATCCAGCTGAATCATCCGCTGGACGATCTGCTCAGCTTCGGCCGGGTCGTTCAGCTTGTCCGGACCGTACGCGGCCACGAGGTAGTCCATGGACAGCTTCTTCATCTTGGGGTCCTGCTCCTTCTCAGCGGCCAGCTTGTAATTTTCGATGGCCTTCGTGAGCAGGGCGTCGTTGTCGGCTTCACCCTTGCGCGCCGGTTTGTAGAGGTTGTCGTAGCTGTTGGCCAGATAGAAATACGCGTGCACCAGGTTAGGGTCGTTGTCCACGTTCGGATCGATGGTGAGCACTTCCTGGTACTTCGCGGCTGCCTCCGTATATTTCTGCCCTTGATACGCAGTATTGGCGTCTTTGAACGCCTTCCTCGCCTGAAGATTGCCGAATTGGCCGCAGGCAGACAACACAACCGCCGCGATGATGGCGGTCGACGCCAGAATCGCATTCCTTCGCACACGCATTGGATCCCCCTTCAACATCAAAAAGCCGCGGGATTTTGGAGAAAAACCCGGCAAGTATATGTAACGCCCAAAAGCCAAGTCAAGGATGCTTTAGAATGTTCTAAACGTCTGCCGATACTTACGTTTAGACACCGTTTTCACCATTTTAGCTCTGAAAAACGATGATCCGGTTTGAGGATCTTCTCGAGCAGGTAAGAAGTTATACCTCTGACGAGGAACGGGAGTTCCTTCGCCGGGCCTACGTGTTTTCCGCCCTGGAACACAAGGGACAGGTCCGCCATTCAGGGGAGCCCTACCTGGTGCATCCACTGGAGGTCGCCAGCCTGCTCGCCGAGATGCGCCTCGACCCCGTCGCCATCGCCGCCGGTCTGCTCCATGACGTCGTTGAAGACACCCTCACCAGCATCGAGAAGATTGAGGAGCATTTTGGCCCCGAAGTGGCCCACGTCGTCGAGGGGGTGACCAAGATCAGCGCCATCCCCTTTTCGTCCAGCGAGGAGCGGCAGGCCGAGAACTTCCGCAAGATGCTGCTGGCGATGGTCGACGACATCCGGGTCATCCTGGTGAAGCTGGCCGATCGCCTCCATAACATGCGGACGCTCAGCCACATGTCCGAAGAGCGCCGGGTCAGGACCGCGCAGGAGACCCTCGACATCTACGCGCCAATCGCGAACCGCCTCGGGATGAGCAAGATCAAAAACGAGCTCGAGGAGCTGTCCTTCCGCTACCTCGATCCCGCCGGTTACCAGGCGCTGACGGCCAAGGTCGACAGCAAGCGCATGGCGGCGGAGGCCGAAATCGACTACCTCAAGAAGACCATCACGGCGAAACTCAGCGAAGCTCAGGTTCCCGTCAAACACGTCGACGGCCGCATCAAGCGTCTCTACAGCATCAACCAGAAACTGAAGCGGCAGCGCATCGAGCTGGATCAGGTTTACGACTTCGTCGCGCTGCGCATCATCACCGACAGCGTGAAGGACTGCTACGCCGCGCTCGGCATCATCCACCAGACGTGGTCGCCCGTCCCGGGCCGTATCAAAGATTTCATCGCCATGCCCCGCCCGAACGGCTACCAGTCGCTGCACACGTCGGTCATCAGCGAACGAGGCGTGCCGTTCGAAGTGCAGATTCGCACGGAAGAGCAGCACCGCCACGCGGAAGAGGGCATCGCCGCGCACTGGAAATACAAAGAAGGGCGCATCGGCGATCATCGCGACGAGCGGCACTTCCAGTGGCTGCGGCAGCTTCTGGAAGTGCAGAGCGAGGTCCGCGATCCGCACGAGTTCATCCAGAATCTGAAGGTCGATCTCTATCCCGAAGAGGTCTACATCTTCACCCCGAAAGGGCAGGTCAAGGCGTTTCCCCGAGGCGCCACCCCTGTCGATTTTGCGTATGCGATCCATACCGACGTCGGCCACCAGTGCGTCGGCGCGCGCGTCAACGGCAAGATGGTGCCCCTCCGCACGAAGCTGCGCAACGGCGACATCGTCGAGATCGTCACCAACAACGGGCACAAGCCCAGCCGCGACTGGCTGAATTTCGTCGTCACCGCCAGGGCGCGAAACAAGATCAAACATTTCGTCCAGGCGGAGGAACGCGCGCGGAGCGTCGAGCTGGGCAAGCGGCTCCTCGAGAAGGAAGTCCGCCGGTTCGATCTCAACCCGGCCACGCTGTTCGACAGCGACACCTTCAAGAAGCTCAGCGCCGATTACGGCGCGAGCGATGAGTTGTTTGCCGAGATCGGGTACGGAAAGGTGGCGCCGCGGAAGCTGCTCGTCAAGCTCGTCCCGCAGGAGCAGCTCAAGGAAAAGCCGCCCGAAACAGGGATGGCGTCAGTCGTCCGCAGAGTGCTCACCACCGCGGGGATGACGGCGGGCGAAGACAAAATCAAGGTCAGCGGCATCGACGATCTCATGGTGGTGCGCGCGCGGTGCTGCAACCCGATACGCGGAGAAAAAATCGTCGGCTATATCACCCGCGGCAAGGGCGTTTCGGTGCACTCAGCATCCTGCCCCAACGTGATGAACCTGCTCTACGACCCCGAACGCCGCATCGACGTCGAGTGGGACAGCGCCGCCGACGCTTCGCGTTACATCGTGCGGCTCACGATGCAGGTGGAGGACCGGAAGGGCATACTCGCCGATGTCAGCTCCCGGATCGCGGCGATCAACACCAATATCACCAACGTGGAAGCCACCGGCGCCGACAGCGACCACCTCGGCCGCATCAACATGGCGGTGGAAATCAAGGACGTGAAGCACCTCGAGAAGGTCATCAAGCTGCTCCGCGGGGTCGAGGGTGTGTTGGACGTCGAACGCTCCGCCGCCCGTACGTAGCTTGTCTCACCGCAGTGGCGCGGAAGCGCTTGTCAGGGGCAGAATTTCTCTTCTAAGGAAAGCACTGCGTTCCCCGCGTCTCTGCGGTGGAATTTTTCGTTCAGCCGAGGAACGCGATCACGTCGACTTCGATGCGTGCATCTTTCGGGAGACGTGCGGCCTGGATGGTGGAACGGGCCGGTTGTGGCGCCGTAAAAAACGTGGCGTAGACCTCGTTCATGGCGGCAAAGTCGCCGAGGTCCGCCAGATAGACGGTGGCGCGCACTACTTGCCGGAAAGAGGCCCCGCCGGCCTGCAGGATCGCCCCGACGTTCTCGAGTGCCCTGCGGGTCTGCCCGGCGATGCCGTCTTGCACGAGCTGCCCGGTGGCCGGATCGATCGGCACCTGTCCGGACACGAAGAGAAACTGTCCCGCCCGGATCGCCTGGGAGTATGGTCCCAGCGCTTCAGGGGCCGATCCGGTCGAAACCGCCGACAGCATAGGGGTTTATGCGGCCTTGGTGACTTTGTTCGAGCGCAGGCAGCGGGTGCAGACGCGGATGCGGCGAACGCCGCCGTTAATCATGGCGCGGACGACCTGGAGATTCGGCTCGAACCGGCGCGGGCGCACGTTGTGCGCGTGGCTCACCGTTCGACCGACCACAGGCTTCTTTCCGCAGACTTCACAACTCTTGGCCATTACTTCCTCCAGAAGGAACCCTGCATTATACCCCACCGGAGGACCCGTTCTCAGCCTGGCGGAAGGATGATGTTGGACGCCGGCGCGGTAGCGGGTTCTCCCTCCTCGGCGCCAGCTGTTCCCGGCGCCGGGGCCAGCACCCGCGCGAGCAGCTGTTGAAACTCGTTGTCGGCAAGCCCCGGGTGCGTGCCGGATGCGCGCGCGGCCGCCATCGTCTTTGCGCCATGTTCGACGCGCCGCAACGCAATGGCGGCGTCGCGCTCGAGCGCCGACCCGGCATTTTTTACCACCTCGTCGAGCATTGTTTTCATCTCCGCCATCAGCCGCGCGGCAACGAGCGAAGCGGGCTGATGCTCGTAGACGATGCCGCGCCCCGCGGTTTCGAGAGTGGACGCCAACGCACCGGACGCCTGCGCGATATCCTCGTCGACGAGTCGCTGAAGTCCTTCGGACCTGTGTTGTGCCGTCAACGCGGACACCATCAGAAACAACCGCGCCTGCCGTTCGGACAATCCTTGAAGGAGCGGCAGCATCATCGAACGATCCATTTCCTGCTGGCGCTGTATCACCGCGGGCGGATGAGTTCGCGCGGCCGAGAGATATCCGCAATCTGCCGGACACGCGATCTCGACAAGGCGCTTGGTACCGCAGCAAACCGCACAGATCTGCTTACCCAGCGCGGGGCATGCACGTTTCGCTTTACGGCTGTTGCAAACAGGACACACCATGACGATCGCCCTTTTCGGATTGCAGCATTGTCCTCTATTAACGACCCTGTCATCCGGTGTCTTCAAAACGAACCGTCCTCGACAACTGGACGTCTAATCATTTACGAAGTTCGAAAGCGTGTTTGTTCACCACGCCGTGAGCAGTAACTCGAATGACATGAGCGAGATAGGCGCTCAGCACACGGCGGGCCGTGGGGCCGGACTCGAGCACGGTTGCCCGGGTTTTTGGAGGGGGCGTTTTTCCGGCCAAATTCTGCCGCCTGGCTGCGGCAAACCGGGGTTGGCAGCCAGGCACTCACTTTGCAATAGGGCGTGAACGACGGATTGGTAGAGTGACTGGATTTGAGACATCGGCGGAAGGAGTCGGAATCATGAAGACGATGACAGATAAACAGCTCTCTTCGATGAACGAGGCCCGCTACTCAGATCTGAAGCGGATGCTCGAGGAGCGCCGTAAGGAGATCTTGAGCGAAGTACAAGGCCGTATTCGCGACCAGCGAGAGGCTGATGCGTGGGGCAAGGTGAACGAGGTCCTCGACGCCGGTGAAAGTTCGGAGGCCGACATTCAAGAGGACATCGAGTTTGCCCTGATTCAGATGAAGGCGGAGACGCTCACCAAAATCAACGACGCGCTCCACCGTCTCGAGGAAGGCACTTACGGATATTGTGCGGACTGCGGTGGGGAAATTTCCGACAAGCGCCTGCGCGCGCTGCCATTCGCCGTCCGGTGCAAGGATTGCGAAGAGGGACGGGAGATGGCTGTGGAGCGGGAGAAAGTACTCGCCCAGAAGCGTAACGGTCCGTCGTTCTTCTTCGGCGATATGTCGAATTAATACGGCGTCCTCTAAACAGGCTCCGCCGGCGGGCGGGGCCTGTGCCCCCGCCTGCAACAGCAACAAAATCGGCACAGGAGGCAAGGAGATAGGAGAAATTTCTTTCTCGAGAAGTAGCTCCTAGCTTTGAATCTCCTCGCAAAGAAACTCGAGGTAAAAATGAGTCGTGAAGACGAACGTCTCGACATCGGCGACGCGTCCACGGAGCATCATGTGGACATCCCCAGCGAGTTGCCGATTCTGCCGTTGCGGGACACCGTGCTGTTCCCGAATTCGTTTCTGCCGCTGGCGGTGGCCCGCGAGAGCTCCGTCCGCCTGATTGAAGAGGCGATCGGCGGCAGCAAACTCGTCGGTGTGTTCACGCAGCGTGATGCCTCGATCGAAGAGCCGACCCAGGACGATCTCCATCGAATCGGCACGGCGACGCATATTCATAAGATGTTCAAGCTGCCGGACGGCAGCCTGCGCTTGATCGTGCAGGGATTGTCACGCCTCCAACTGGAGTCGGTCACGGCGGCCCGCCCGTACCTCAAAGGGCGGGTGAAGCCTGCCGACGACACCGTGCGCGAGGCCGATCGCCTGGAGATCGATGCGCTGCAGCGGAACATCAAGACAAATTTCCAGCATGTCGTCTCCCTGTCGCCGCTGCTGTCCGACGACCTGCAGGCGCTGGCGATGAACATCACCGAGCCCGGCCGGCTCGCCGACTTCATCGCGTCCAGCCTGGCCACGCTCACCACCTCCGTCAAACAGGAAGTGCTCGAGACCGTCGACGTGCGCGCGCGGCTCGACCTGCTCAACCGCCTCTTGATCAAGGAAGCGGAAGTGCTCGAGCTCGGCTCGAAGATCCAGTCCCAGGTCCAGTCGGAAGTGGGGAAGAACCAGCGCGAATATTTCCTGCGCGAGCAGATGAAGGCGATTCAGAAGGAGCTCGGAGAGGGCGACGATCAAACGAAGGAAATCGAGGAGCTTCGCGAGAAGATCGAGACCGTCGGCATGCCCGATTCCGTCAAGAAAGAGGCAAAACGCGAGCTCGATCGGCTGGCCAAGATGCCGGCCGCGGCGGCCGAATATACCGTCTCGCGCACGTATCTGGACTGGTTGATTGCGCTTCCATGGTCGAAGCGCACCGACGAGGTCATCGATCTCAGCCGCACGAAGAGCGTGCTCGACGCCGACCACTCGGGTCTCGAAAAAGCCAAAGACCGCATTCTCGAGTACCTTGCCGTGCGCAAGCTCAACCCCACGATGAAGGGGCCGATCCTGTGCTTTGCGGGACCTCCGGGAGTTGGCAAGACGTCGCTGGCGAAGTCGATTGCCAACTCGCTCGACCGCAAGTTCGTTCGAGTGTCGCTGGGCGGGATGCGCGACGAAGCCGAAATCCGCGGCCATCGCCGCACCTATATCGGCGCGCTTCCCGGGCAGATCATTCAGGGCCTCCGCCGGGCTGAGTCGAAGAACCCTGTTTTCATCCTGGACGAGATCGACAAGCTGGGCTCCGACTTCCGGGGCGACCCGAGCTCGGCGCTGCTCGAAGTGCTCGATCCGGAGCAGAACAACTCGTTCCGGGATCACTACCTCGACGTGCCGTTCGATCTGTCCGAGGTCCTGTTCGTCACCACCGCGAACGTGCTCGACACGATACCGCCGCCGCTGCGCGATCGCATGGAAGTCCTGGAACTTCCCGGTTACACGGAGGAGGAGAAGCTCAAGATCGCGCTCGAGCACCTGGTCGCGAAGCAGATAGCCAATCACGGGCTGACGGCCGACATGGTGTCGTTCACCGACGAAGCCATCCGTCTGGTGATTCGCGGCTACACGCGCGAAGCGGGTGTGCGCAACCTGGAGAGAGAGATCGCCTCTCTCATCCGCAAAATTGCGCGCCGCCGCGCCGAAGGGCAGGAGGAGCCTGTCAGTCTCACGCGCGAGACGGTAGTCGAGCTCCTCGGCGCTCCGCGCTATCTCGATGAGGAGATCGAGGAGCGGACGAAAAACCCGGGTGTGGCGATCGGCATGGCGTGGACGCCTGTCGGAGGTGAAGTGCTGTTCATCGAAGCTTCACGGATGCAGGGCTCGGGAACGCTGACGCTCACCGGACACCTTGGCGACGTGATGAAGGAGTCGGCGAGGGCCGCGCTGTCGTGGTTCCGCGCGCACGCCGCGCAGTTCAACGTGGATCCCGATTTCTACAAGGCGTCGGAAATCCACCTGCACGTGCCGTCCGGCGCCATTCCCAAAGATGGTCCGTCGGCGGGCGTCACCATGGCGGTCGCGCTGGCGTCGGAATTGACGGGACGTCCGGTACGGGGCGACATCGCGATGACCGGCGAGATCACGCTGTCAGGGCGGGTGCTTCCCGTGGGCGGTATCAAGGAAAAGGTGCTCGCGGCCCGGCGGCTCGGCGTGAAGGAAATCATCCTGCCGCGTCAGAACGACAAGGATGTGAAAGAGGACCTCAACGAAGAGCTCCGGCGCGACCTCACGATCCATCTGGTGTCGACAATCGACGAAGCCGTGCTGCTTGCGTTGACGCCGCCGAGCACGACGCATCGCGAGCGCCGGACGTCGACGCGGGTGCAAGGCACCGTGCAGTAACGTCTAGGGATTAGGGGTTGGGGGTAATGGGGATTAGTTCTACGACGCGGATCAGGCGTTTTACCTAATCCCAAATCCCCGATCCCCAGTCCCTAGCAGGTTCAGCCCCAGAGCCGTTTTCATATCGCAAATCTCTCCGCCCTTTACCATCTCTCGTACTTCCGCTACTGAAAATTCTCGAACCTCGAGCATTTCATCAGGGTCCTGATGGGGCGCCGGTTCATCCGGCGACCGATCGCGCAAATCGCTCAACAGAAAGAAGTGCATTTCTTCGTCGCAGAAGCCCGGCGACGGGAAGAAGCTCGACAGCTTGTCGGAGCGGCCGGCGATCTTGCCGACCTCCTCGTGGCACTCGCGGAGCGCGGCGGCGTGCAGGTTCTCGTGCGGCTCGCGCGAACCGGCCGGCAGCTCCCACAGCCATCGATCGACGACATACCGGTACTGCCGCACCAGGAGGATGCGATCCGGCGCCATCATCGGCAGCAGCACGACCGAGCCTGGATGGCGGACGACATCCATCCGCACGACTTGCCCCTCGGGGTACGCGACGTGATCGACGGTGATGGCTAAACACACGGCCTCGATACACGAGGTCCGAACGCTTCAATTCAGGAGCTTTGTCGCTCATATTCTTCGGGCAGGATCTGGTTCAGCACCGTCTGGAGATCGGCCGGCAGGGGCACTTCGAACTCCATCTTGCGGCCGTCGGACGGATGGCTGAACGCCAGCCGCCCCGCATGCAGGAAGGGCCGCTCCAAGGCGAGCAGCGCCCGAAGGTCTCCGGGAACTCTCCGCCGCAACCCGCCATAGACGGAATCGCCGACGATTGGATGGCCGATTTCACTGAGGTGCACGCGAATCTGATGGGTCCGCCCGGTCGCGATAGCGACATGGATCAAAGACACGCCCGGCATGCGCAGCGATGCGGTCACGCGCGTCGCCGCAGACCGCGCCCGCCGCGCGCGGGCCGACATTTTCTTGCGATCTGACGGATCGCGCCCGATCGGAAGATCGATGCGCCGCCCGGCGTGCACAACGCCCCAGACGAGCGCGACGTACTCCTTTTCGATTTCCCTGTCGTGGAATTGCCGTGCGAGCTCCGTGTGTGCGTGGTCGTTCTTGGCAACCACCATCAGTCCGGACGTCCCGCGATCGAGGCGATGCACGATTCCCGGCCTCAACTCGCCTCCGATTCCGCTGAGGTCGTTCACCTCGTGGAGCAGCGCGTTGACGAGCGTTCCCTCTGAGTGACCGGCGGCGGGATGCACCACCATGCCAGCCGGCTTGTTGACGACGACGATATCGGCGTCCTGGTACACGATGTCGAGGCCGAGGTCCTGCGGTTCCGGCGCGGCCGGCGTCGGCGCCGGGATGTCTACCGCAATCGTCTCTCCCGGGCGCACGACGCGATTGGCGGAAACCGGCTGCCCGGCGATCGTGACCTGGCCGTCTTTGATGAGCCGCTGGATCTGGGAACGCGAATGGCCGGCGAGCACGCTCGTCAGGAACCGGTCGATGCGCACCCCGGCCTCGTCTGCCGAGACCGCGATGTCATGGCGAGGCACGTCCGTCAAGCGGCGCGCCGTGCCGCCTTCGCCGGCGTGGGCGAGAGGCGGCGCGACAGATAGATGAGCATCCCCAGGCTGAGGGGAGCGAGGACGACCGAGATGAACTGCGACGTCGACAGGCCGATGATCAGGCCCCGTTCGTCAGCGCGATAGAACTCGATGACGAACCGCGAGACCGCGTACAGAAACATGTAGCCCCAGAACGTGCGGCCGGGAAACGGCCGGCCCTTGCGCTCGGTGACGAGAAGAAAGACGAGGATGAGCAGCTCCGCACCGGCCTCGTACAACTGAGTAGGGTGAAGCGGTACGTTGAGCGGAGTTCCCACGTTGGCCGCTGCAAACGGATCGGTAAACGTGACGGCCCACGCGACGTTGGTCGGCCGGCCGTAACAGCATCCCGCCATCAGGCAGCCCACCCGCCCGATGACATGGCCGAGCGCGATGCCTGGAGCGAACATGTCGCACGTGGTCCAGAACGGCAGCTTGTGCCGCCGGATGTACCAGAACGCCACGAGCGTGGCGGTAATGAGACCTCCGTAGAACACGCCGCCCGAGCGCGCCAGAACCAGAATCTCGTCCGGGTTGTTGCGGAAGTAGCTGAAATTGACGAGCAGCAGCAGCAGCTTTGCGCCGACGAGCGCGGCAATGACGATGTAGACGCCGAGATCGAGCAGGCGCCCGGAGTCGAGCCCCGCTTTCCGTCCACGCACGATGGCGAGCTGCAGACCAGCCAGGTAGGCGGCTGCCAGCATGACGCCATACGTATAGATCGTCAGTGGTCCGATCCCGAAGAATTCGGGGATTTCAAGCAGTCTCGGATACACGTCCCACTCCTAATACGTCGAGCAGCATCAACACTACGCCAACTGTAATCGCGGAGTCGGCTACATTGAAAGCCCAGAAGTGAACACCGCGCCAGTACACGTCCACGAAGTCGACAACGTAGCCCATCGTCGCGCGATCGATCAGATTGCCGATCGCGCCGCCGAGAATCAGGGCCAGACCGTACCGCGCCATGCGTTGAGCGGCCGGCAGCGTCAGGGCGTAACTGCCGACGGCGCCCAGCGCCGCAAGCGCGACCAGCACCATGATTACCGGCTTGTAGGCGAAATCGGCGCTGTTCAGCATGCCGAACGCCGCCCCGGTGTTCCGCACGTGCGTCAGGTCGAAAAAGCCTGGAATCACCGTGACGCTGTCGTGCAGCGGCAGCCGCGATTTCACCAGCGCCTTGGTGAGCTGATCGAGCACGACGATAGCGGCGACTATCGTCACTTCCGGAGCGCGGCCGCGGATGAGCATCAAGCCGCTTCGTCGCCCAGCGCGTCTTCGCAGCGCTCGCAAATGCCCGGGCGCGATCCCCCGGACACGGCCGGCACGTACCTCCAACAGCGCTCGCATTTCACTCCCGTCGCGCGCTCGACGCGAACCGCGAGCTCGCCGGGCTCGATATCGACGTCAGAGACGATGAACAGCATCGGCAGATGCTCGCGGAACTCCTGGAGAAGGGCGAGGTCGTCTCCCGCCGCCGAAATCACCACCCGGGCCTGCAGCGAGTTGCCAATCTGTTTGCTCTGTCGAAGCGCTTCGAGCGATGCGTTGACGGTGCCGCGGATGTCGAGGAGCCGCTTCCACACCTCGAGCGCGCGTTTGTCGACCAGCGCGGCGACCTCTGCTGTCTTCGGGAACAACGCCAGGTGGACCGATTCTTCGCGGCCGGCTGCCGCAGGCAGATGCGTCCACAACTGTTCGGACGTGACGGGCAGAATCGGCGCCAGCAGGCGCGCGAACCCGTCCGTCATGACGTACATCACGGTCTGCGCCGAGCGCCGCTCGCGCGACGAGGCCGCGAACGTATACAGGCGATCCTTCGAGACGTCGCTGTATAGCGCGCTCAGGTCGACCGACATGAACGCGTTGAGCGTCTGGAAGATCGTGGGGTAGTCGTATTCGTCGTACCCCTTCAGGATGCGGCCGGCAATCTCTCCGTATCGCGCGAGCATGTACCGGTCGATGCCTTCGAGCTCGTCCAGCGGCACCATATCGGCCGCCGGGTCGAAATCGTACAGGTTCGACACCAGATAACGCAGCGTATTGCGCGTCTTTCTGTACGATTCGACGACGCGCGCGAGGATTTCCTTGCCGACGCGCAGCTCCTCCGCGTAATCGCACATCGCCACCCACAGCCGCAGAATTTCCGCGCCGCTTTCCTTGATGACGTTTTGCGGCGAGATGACGTTGCCGACCGACTTCGACATCTTCCGGCCTTCGAGGTCGATGAGAAATCCGTGGGTCAGCACTTCCCGATAGGGCGGCACTCCGTTCGTCCCGAGACCGACGAGCAGCGAGCTCTGAAACCACCCGCGGTGCTGATCGCTGCCCTCCAGGTACATGTTCGCCGGCCACGTCAGGTCTGGCCACCGTGGCAATACCGCCTGATGGCTCGATCCCGAATCGAACCATACGTCGAGAATGTCCCGCTCGCGCTCGAATTCACTGCCGCCGCACGAAGGACAGGCCAGCCGCTCTGGAAGGAACTCCTCGATTGGGCGTTCGTACCAGGCGTCAGCGCCATACGTGTCGAAGACACCCGCTGCCTTCTCGACGAGCGCGGACGTGAGAATGGCCTCACCGCACTTCTTGCAGTCCACGGCGGGTATCGGAACGCCCCAGGCGCGCTGCCGCGAGATGCACCAGTCGGGACGATTGTTCACCATGTTGTAGATGCGGTCGTGCCCCCAATCGGGGATCCACTTCACGCTGGTGTCGATCGCGTCGAGTGCCGCCTTCCGCAGAGTCGAGCCGTTGATCGCCGAATCGCCGTCCATCCGGATGAACCACTGCGACGTCGCGAGGAATATCACCGGATTGTGGCAACGCCAGCAGTGTGGATATTGATGCGAAAAATTCGATCGGTGCAGCAGCCGGCTGCGCCGCTTCAGCTCCTCTTCGACCGACGCGTTGGCGTCCCAGACGCGCTGCCCCGCGAACAGCTCGACCGATTCGAGGAAGTGCCCGCCGGGTCCGACCGGAGCATAAATCTCGAGGCCGTAACGGTTGCCGGTGATGAAGTCATCCGCGCCATGGCCCGGCGCCGTATGCACGGCTCCTGTGCCCGCGTCGAGCGTGACGTAGTCGGCCAGCACACCGATCGAATCGCGGGTATACAACGGATGTCGAAAGCGCAGGTGCTCGAGCTGCGCCCCCTTCATTTTGGCGGCCGGGGCACCCAGCGACAGTCCGGTTGCCTCAGCGACACGGGGCGCCAGCGCCTCCGCCATGATCACCGCGCGGCCGTCCACGTCATAAGCGGCGTAGTCGAACTCCGGATGGAACGCGATGGCCAGGTTCGATGGAATCGTCCAGGGCGTGGTCGTCCAGATGACGACCGAAACCTGCCGCCCGGCGAGCTCTGGCACCCTTGAGCCGAGCTCGGTCTGGCTTTCAGGCGCCAGCGGGAATTCGACATAGATCGACGGCGAAACGTGGTCGGCATATTCGACTTCAGCCTCGGCCAGCGCCGTGCGGCAGTGGATGCACCAGTGCACGGGTTTCTTGCCCTTGTAGACGAGGCCCTTGTCGACGATCTTTGCCAGCGCGCGCGCGATATCCGCCTGGTAGCGAAAGTCCATCGTCACGTACGGCTTGTCCCACTCGCCGAAAATGCCCAGCCGCTTGAATTCTTCGGTCATCGACGCGACGAACCGCTCGGCATAGGCTCGGCAGGCGCGCCTGAATTCGGCGACCGACATGTCGCGCTTCTTGCCGCCGAGCTCGCGATCGACCTTCAGCTCGATGGGGAGGCCGTGGCAGTCATACCCGGGCACATACGGCGAATCGAATCCGGCCATCGTCCTGGACTTCACGACGAAATCTTTCAGGATCTTGTTCAGCGCATGGCCGAGATGGATCTGGCCGTTGGCATACGGCGGCCCGTCGTGCAGGACAAATTTCGGCGCGCCCTTCCGGCTCTTTCGAATTGCGGCGTAGAGGTTCATCGACTCCCATCGCGCGAGCGCCTCCGGCTCAGCGGCCTGGAGGTTCGCTTTCATCGGGAAATCGGTGCGAGGGAGGTTGAGCGTCTCTTTCCAGTCGGACATGAAACGATAAATTGTACTGCAGCCGAGAGCTCCGCTCTCGTGAGGGCTGACAAGGGAGTACAAACGAAAGGGCTAAGGGGGTCCTGCATTTCCCCTTAGCCCTAAGCCTTAGCCCTAAGCCCTGTCAGCGAAGAGGGTTTAGGGTTCCCAGACCTTCACGACGTAGTTGCCGCTGTTGTCGGGGTGATGATCGTCGTTGACGCCCAGGAAGAGCCGCCCGCCGTCGGGCACTTCTATGGCGTTCGGCGTATCGCCGATGACAAACGGCTGGCCATTTCCGACGCGGCCCACGAGTGCGCCGACCGGAATCGAGCCGATGATGGCTTTCTCGTTGTGGCGTGAGCTGCCGCCGGCGCGCGCGACATCGTCGCTGCCGAAGCTCAGGCGGATTTCACCCGACGGCTCGAACCGGAGTCTCTGCCCGCGCGACACGTTGATGCCGGTGTTGGTCCAGACGACGTTCGACGGCACTACCACCGAACGCGCATGCGATGGCGACTGCCCGCTCGTCGGCGCAACAGGGTTATTGTTCGGCTGATTCGGGAACCCTGCGACGTTCGCAACCGAACCGGTATAGATTCGCGAGATCTCGCCGATGTTGGCCTTGCGGCCGTTCGAGAACACCGCGATGAGCGGCTTGCCCGTGAAGTCTTGCAGTGACGCGTTGAACGTTTCTCCGTTTCGCATCACGACATAGCCGTTGGCCGAATTCGCCCGCGAAATCTCTTCGGCCGAAACATCGCGGCCGTTGCCGGCGAAATCGAGCAGCACCACATCGCCGAGGGGTACCCGGCGGACCGCGCCGTTCACGCTGAGAGCGTAATCACGGCCCATGTCCAACACTTCCGCCTGCACGCGATCCCCGTTCCGCATCACCACCGTGGCGGACTGGGCGAAGGCCTGTGCGGCGCTTAACGCGAGGATTCCCGCCATCACGGGAATGAAAAACAGTTTGCGCATGACGTCCTCCTGACAGTCGATTACCTGTACATCTTCGATGCAACGACCTTGCCAGCTTTTTGTGGTTGAAATCGCACAATTCCTTAGGAAATTGCGTGGTTTGGCTTCCGGAGATGCCCGCCGGCGGCCGGTATAATGGACAACATTATGACATCGTCAGTGCTCGACAACGGCTTGAATGTCATCGTTCAGGAGGTCCACACCGCGCCCCTGGCGTCGGTTTGGTGCTGGTACAAAGTCGGTTCGAAGGACGAAGTCACCGGTATGACAGGCGTGTCGCACTGGGTCGAGCACATGAACTTCAAGGGCACGACCAACATCCCTCGCGATCAAGTGAAAGGGATCATCGAAAAGTTCGGCGGCAGCTGGAACGGCTACACGTGGATCGATCAGACGACCTATATGGAAACGGCATCGGCGGCCGGCCTCGATCGAATGTTGTTCATCGAGGCGGAGCGGATGGCCAACTGTCTTTACGACCCAGACGACTGTGAGTCGGAGCGGACCGTCATCATTTCCGAGCTGCAGGGCGGAGAAAACGATCCCGACACGCTGCTCGAGCAAGAGGTCATCGCGGCCGCATACAAAGTGCATCCGTACCGGCACCCGACGATCGGCTGGCTTTCCGATCTGCAGACGATGACGCGTGACGATTTGTACCAGTACCTATCGCCGCAACTACGTTCCCAACAACGCGACCGTCGTCGTGGTCGGCGACGTCGACGCCGATGACGTCCTTCGTCGCGTGGAAAAGCAGTTCGGCGCGATCCCCGCTGGCGGCACACCAAAACGCGTGCGAGCCGTCGAGCCGGAGCAGCTCGGCGAGCGCCGCGTCGAAGTGTCGAGAGAGGGGACGACCCGATACCTGAAGCTCGCATATCACGCTCCGGCGGTTGCCGATCCGGATTTCTTCCCGATGCTGGTGCTCGACGCCATCCTGACCGGCGCAAAAGGTATGAACCTGTGGTCGAGCTTCCGCACCCCGCCGCCGCAGAGGAGCGCCCGCCTGTACCGCTCCCTTGTCGAACGCCGGCTGGCGTCGAATGTCGGGGCGGGGCTGCTGCCGACGGAGCACCCGTTTCTCTATTTGGTTTCCGCAACGGCGATCGACGGTGTAGCCCCCGGCGACCTCGAGGCGGCCGCGAGCGAGACGCTGGACGATGTGGCCAGGAACGGTGTAACCGACCGCGAGGTTGCGAAGGCAAAGAACCAGCTCCGTGCCCGGCTCGTGTTCGAGAACGACAGCGTGACGAATATCGCTCACCAGCTTGGATATTTTCAGACCGTGGCGAACCTGGACGTCTATAAAGAAGCTCCGGCCCGCATCGCAGCCGTGACGCAGAGCGAAGTCAATCGCGTCGCCGAAAAATACCTGCGCAGCGACCGGCGGACGATCGGCTGGTTCAATCCGGTGGACGGCTTGGGGAAATGACGACCGCGCTTGGCAAGGGACTCGACGCGGCGCGCCACGTGCTGGACAACGGCGTCGTCGTCATCTCGAAAGAGGCGCGCACGGTTCCCGCCGTCACCATACAAGTCGGCGTCAAGGCGGGGAGTATCTACGATTCCGACGCGCTTCTGGGGTTGAGCCATCTCACCTCGCGTGTGCTCGATCGCGGCACTCTCGGGAAGACCAGCGACGAGATTGCCGAGGCGCTCGACGAACGCGGCGTGTCCCTCAGCGTGAGCGCAAATCGTCACGTGATGTCCGTGAGCTGCACATGCCTCTCTGAGGACTTCGAGGCCATGCTGAGCCTGGTCGGAGAGATCGTGTCGCAGCCTGCGTTTCCCGAGCAGGAAATCGAGAAGCGCAAGGGCGAAGTGCTCAACTCGATTCGCCAGGACGAAGATAGCCCGGCAGCCATGGCCATGCTCGCGCTGTTCGCGATGCTTTATCCGGACGGGCACCCGTACGGACGGCCGTCGAAAGGCCAGCTGGACAGCGTGGGCCGGCTCCAGCGCAGCGATCTCGTGGACTTTCACAATTCGCGCTTCGCTCCCGCGACGACGACGGCGATCATCGTCGGCGACGTCGACCGCGACCGAGCCGTAGCGGCGGGTGCACGTGTGTTCGGAACATGGCGCAAGGCTCCGGGCCAG
Organism: Vicinamibacterales bacterium; assembly: GCA_963850295.1. Classification (GTDB taxonomy): domain Bacteria; phylum Acidobacteriota; class Vicinamibacteria; order Vicinamibacterales; family JAMQPK01; genus JAMQPK01. The sequence continues at coordinate 557,504 of CAWKKU010000009.1, forward strand.
GAAGTCGTGCTGCCGCATCCGCCCCGTCCGACGACGAGGCGGGAGCGCGTCATCCCGATGATGAACAAGGCGCAAGCGGATATCGCGTACGGGTTTACCACCATCGTGCGCGGCGATCCCGGGTATTACGCGTACACATTGATGAACAACGCCCTGGGCCAGTATGGGATCGGCGGACGTCTCGGCGACAGCATCCGCGAGCGCCAGGGGATGGCGTATTACGTGTTCAGCTCGTTCGACGCGAACGTCGTCGAAGGACCGCTCATCGTCCGGGCCGGAGTGAATCCGGCGAATGTCGATAAGGCGATTGCCTCGGTCGACGAAGAGATTCGCCGCATGGCCGGGGAGGGCATGACGCCGGACGAGCTGGCGGACTGCAAGCAGTACCTGATTGGCTCGATTCCCCGCCTTCTGGAAACCAACAGCGCCATCGCGACATTCCTGCACACAGCGGAGTTCTTCGGCCTTGGACTCGACCACGACCTGCGCTTGCCGGATCTGCTGAACTCCGTGACCCTCCACGATGTGCAAGCCGCGGCGCAACAGACGCTGGACACCAATCGAGCGTCAGTGGTGGTTGCGGGGCCGTACAAGCGGTAACTGCACTGCTCTTAGTGCGAAGTGAGCGCTACCCCGGCGGCCAGCCGAGCGATCTGCCGGCGAGCAGGTGGAGATGGATGTGGAACACGCTCTGTCCGGCTTCCCGGTTCGTATTGAAGATCGTCCGGTACCCACGCTCGGCGTAGCCGCGTTCTTTCGCGAGCGCTGACGCGCGGCGGAGCAGGCGACCGATCAGCGTGTCGTGGTCGGGCGCGAGATCGTTCAGAGTGGCGATGTGCGTTTTGGGAATGAGCAAGACGTGCAGCGGCGCCTGCGGATTGATGTCCTCAATCGCAATCAGGTCGTCGTCTTCGAACAGCTTCTTTACCGGAATCTGCCCGGCGACCATCCGGCAGAACAGACAATCGCTCACACCGATCTCCGGCACACGGCAGTTCGCGGAATGTCCTGCAAATCGTGGCGGATCTTCACGACGTCGATGCCGTGAATCTCGCCGACGAGCGCGGACACGCAATCGTCCTGGCCGCAGCCAAACTCCATGACCAGCCAGCCGCCAGGCTTGAGCCTGCCAACGGCGCCTTCGACCACGCTGCGCAATGCGTCCAGGCCGTCTTCGCCGGCGAACACCGCGACCGGGGGCTCGTAATCGCGCACTTCGGGTGTCAGCGCCGGCTGCGCGAGCGACGGCACGTACGGCGGATTCGACACGATGATGTCGGCGACCTCTTCGATGCCGTCGAGAAAGCTCGTCTCGACGAAGCTCACGCGGTCGGCCACGTTGTGACGCAGGGCGTTGCGGCGCGCCACTTGAAGCGCGTGTGCGGACACGTCGGTGGCGATCACGCGGGCGCCGGGGATCTCGAGCGCGAGCGAAATGGCGATGCACCCGCTGCCCGTGCCCACGTCGATAATCACCGGACTTCCACTCTTGCCCGAAATCGCCAGCGCCTCCTCGACGATGAACTCGGTCTCCGGCCGGGGAATCAGCACGTCGGGTCCGACCTCGAACGGCAATCCCCAGAATTCGCGCATGCCGATGATGTAGGACACTGGTTCCCGCCGTTCGCGCCGCGCCACGAGCGGCTCGTACTGCAGGAGGAACACGCTCGTCGCGGCGTCGTTGCGATCGGTCAGGAAACGGGCGCGGTCCCAGCCGAGGACCTGGCGCGCCAGCACTTCTGCATCGAGCGTGGCGAGGTTGGCGCTGATGCCCGCGTGCATGAAACGGTCGCGCGCGCCGTGAACGAGGTCATTGATCGTCATGTTCATCTCGTTTTGTCACTTCATTCAGCTTCTCGGTTTGATAGTGCATCGAGACGTTGTCGAGCAGGTCGGCAAGATCGCCGGCATTCAACACCTCGGCAAGACGATGGGTCGTGAAGTTGACGCGATGGTCGGTGATGCGATTCTCCTTGAAGTTGTACGTGCGAATCTTTTCGGATCGTTCGCCGGTGCCAACCTGGCTGCGGCGATCCTTTGCGATCGCGTCCTGCTGCTTGCGCATCTCCATTTCATAGAGCCGCGCGCGGAGCACGCGCATCGCTTTCGCCTTGTTCTTGATCTGAGACTTCTCGTCCTGCTGCGAGACGACGGTGTTGGTGGGGATGTGCGTGATGCGCACGGCCGAGTACGTCGTGTTGACGCTCTGACCGCCGGGACCGCTCGAGCAGAATGTATCGATGCGCAGATCCTTCGCATTGATCTGCACGTCGACCTCTTCCGCTTCGGGGAGCACCGCGACGGTGACCGTCGAGGTGTGAATGCGGCCGGCCGCCTCGGTGGCGGGGACGCGCTGCACGCGGTGCACGCCGCTTTCGTACTTCAGCTTGCTATATGCCCCACGTCCTTCGATGGTCGCGATGACTTCCTTGACGCCGCCCACGTCGCTCTCGCTCGTGGACATCAGCTCGACGCGCCAGCCCTGTTTTTCGGCGAACTTGCTGTACATGCGGAAGAGCTCGTAGGCGAACAACGCGGCTTCCTCGCCGCCGGTGCCGGCGCGGATTTCGAGCATGACGTTCTTCTGATCGTTGGGATCTTTCGGGATCAGCAGGAGCTTGATCTCCCCGATCAGCGCGTCGCGGCGCTCTTTCAGCCCGCCCAGCTCCTCCTCGGCAAGCTCGCGCATCTCGGCATCGCCGCTCTTGACGATGTCCTCGGCCTGTTCGATTTCCTTCAGCACCGACTTGTACTCGCGGGCCTTCTCGACGAGCGGCTCGATTTCGGCGAGCGCTTTCGCGTGTTTGCGATATTCGTTCGAGTCCGACTGGACAGACGGGGTGGAGAGGAGCGCCGTCAGCTCCTCGTAGCTCGCTTCGACGGAATTGAGTTTATCCAGCATGTGCGTCAAATACTCACAGGAGTTCAGGAGATCAGGAGTAACTGTTTTTCGAAAACATTCTCCTAGGAGGCCTCTCCTGGCTAAAACGCCGGCTCGCCGAGACGCCGGGACCGCGCACCCTTAGCTGACAACGGCTCAGCCCAGCACGACCACATCGACGTCGTGGGCCGCTAAGCGGCCCACGGAGGGAGAAGGTAACCGCTTGAATACAAGAGCGGCACGATCCCACTCTCTTGTATTCAACCGGTTGCCTTCTCCCTGCGCGCCGTTCGGCGCGACGTCGATGCAGAAGATCCCAAACCTGTGCGTGCCCGGCGTCTCGGGGCGCGGCGTTGAAACCTCCTGCCGGGTTTTGAAACCGCTTCTAATCTCGTAATCTCCTGTTTGCATTTCCCAAGGACGCGCACACCGTCGCAGTGTTATCCACCTGATACCGGTGGCAGGAACGCAACCTCGTCACCGTCCGCCACCGCAGCGTTCATCCGCGCGTAATCCGCATTGACGGCCGAGGACATGGACGATTCATAACGCGCCATCTCCGGGTATTCGGCCACGAGCCCCCGCCAGATGTCCCCCACGGTCGCGCCGGCCGGCGCTTCGCGTGCGAGATCGCCCGCTCCCGCGATGTCGCGCAGGCGTGCGAAAAGACGCACGGTCACGCGCATGCCCGCCGCACCGCCTCGATGCGCGCCGCTTCGTCTTCCGGGTTGGCGGTCGCACCTTCGATCCACACCTCGCCGCCCTCGAAGAACTCGTGCTTCCAGATCGGCACAATCTGCTTGACGCGCTCGATCACGTAGCGGCACGCCGCGAACGCGTTGGCTCTGTGCGCGCTTGCCGCGGCGATGACGATGCTGGCTTCGCCGATAGCGAGGCGCCCATGGCGATGGTGAACGGCCAGCCGGGTTCCCGGCCATTCGCGATCCGCCTCCCGGCAAATCTGCTCGAGGGCCTTCAGCGCCATGGGCTCGTATGCCTCGTACTCGAGGTGAGTCACCCGGCGATTCAGGTTGTTGTCGCGCACGACCCCGACGAACGTGGCGATCGCCCCGTGACCGCCAGCGCGGGAAACGAGCTGAATCAGCGGATCCAGCTCGAGCGGCCGGTCCGTAATGGCGACGGGCTCCATGCGAACCTCACGATTATAAAGACAATTCCCAGAAGTGGTTGAGGATGCGCGCCCCTCCGCCAATCTCGAAGGAATGCTCGATCGCCCCGGTGACGTAGCGCTTGGCGCGCTGCACCGCTGCCGGCGTATCGTCGCCCAACGCAAGGCGTGCGGCAATGGCCGAGGCAAACGCGCACCCCGTGCCGTGTACTTCGCCGACATCCGCGCGCGGCGCCGAAAATCTCCATGAACCCGCCGTCATAAAAGAGCACATCGATCGCGTCGGCCCCAGCGATATGCCCCCCCTTCACCACGACTGCCGCGGCACCGAACCGATGGATGCGTTCGGCCGCTTTCCTGGCGCTCTCCACAGAGTTCACGGCGATTCCCGAAAGTGCGGCCGCCTCCGTCGCGTTCGGTGTGACGACCGCCGCCAGTGGGAGCAGACGTGTCTTCAATAGTGAGACGGCATCCGCTGTCAGCAGGGTCCGTCCTTGTTCCCCAGCCGCCATGACCGGATCGACCACCAGCGGGACCTTGCCCAGACGCCCGATTGCATCCGCAGCTGCATTCACGATTTCTGATGTCGCCAGCATGCCGGTCTTCACGGCGGCAATCGAGACATCCCTCGCGACCGCTTCGATTTGCGAGCGGACGATTTCCGGGGTGCACGGCAGCACCTCAATTACGCCAGTGGTGTTCTGCGCCGTGATGGCCGTGACAGCCGTCACGCCGTAAACACCCATCGCCGCAAACGTCTTCACGTCGGCCTGGATGCCCGCGCCCGCAACCGAATCGCTTCCCGCGATGGTAAGGACGACTCTACTTGGCAAAGATCAGGAAGTACTGATAGGGAAGGAACTTGTGTTGTTCGACCAGCGTGAGGCCTGCCGCGTTCGCCTGCGCGATGACCGCGCTCGGGGGCACGCGATCCTGGGGGTCGGGCCCTGGACCGCCTTCGCCTTCGCGGTAGTCGATGATGCCGATACGGCCTTGCTGCTTCAACGCCCGTGCGACGTTCCGCAGCAGCACGACAGGGTCGGCCATCTCGTGGAACGCATCGACGATCAATACGGCCTCGACCGAGTTCTGAGGAAGTCCCGGATCTTTTTCGTCGCCCAGAATCGTTTCGACGTTTCCAAGCCCCTCCCGCTGCACGCGCCGCTCAATCGCTTCTTTCATCAGACGTTGAACGTCCACCGCGTAGACGCGGCCGTTGGGGCCGACGCGGCGGGCGAGGCGGATGGTGAACCAGCCGCCGCCCGCGCCGAGATCGGCGACGGTTGTGCCGTCGGCAACGTGCAGCGCATCCATGACCTGATCGGGCTTCTGCCACGCTTCGCGGTCGGGGGGCTCGAGCAACCCGAGATCCTGGGGCGCAAAGAGGCGCGTTTTCCGGCCGTCACGATTCGGCCGCGGCGGCTGCTTCTGCTGAAGCGCGCTGAGATCGACGAAGACGAGCGACAGGACGATGAGGCTGAATACGAGGCGCGTCATTTGTCTGGCGTCGTCATGCGCTCCGGGGAGAGCAGGGCGTCCAGCTGCGCGTCGGTGAGCACGCCGCGCTCCCTGGCGATCTGTGCGATCGACTTTCCGGTGCGCACCGATTCCTTGGCGATTTCAGCCGTCGCGGCATAGCCGATGTGCGGGCTCAGGGCCGTCGCCACCGCGGTGCTGCGATCGAGCAGCTCTCGCGCCCGCTGCGTGTCGGCGGTGATGCCGTCGATACAGCGCGTGCGCAGCGCGTTCATCGCTTCGCGCAGGATTCGCGACGAGTGCAGCGCGTTCCAGGCGATGACGGGCATCATCACGTTCAGCTCGAGCTGCCCCGCCTCCGCCGCGACCGCAACCGTCAGATCGCATCCGAGCACCTGATAGCAGACCTGGTTCACCATTTCGGGAATCGACGGGTTCACTTTGCCGGGCATGATCGACGAGCCCGGCTGCACCGCGGGCAAACCGATTTCGCTGAGGCCGGCGCGCGGTCCCATGCTGAGAAGGCGAAGATCGCTCGCGACCTTGCCGAGCTCAATCGACAGCCGGCGCATGGCGCCCGAATACGCCGCGATGTCCCCCATGCTTTGCGTCACGCGGAACAAATTGCCCGCCCGGCGCAGCGGAAGTCCGGTGTACGACCGCAGATACTCGATTGCCGCGTCCGCATATCTGGCGCTGGCGTTCAAGTCCGGTACCCACGGCTGTCGCACCCAGGTTCAGCTCGGTCAGCTGGATGGCTGCCGTCTCGAGGTCGTCGGCGCCGCGCTGGACGCAGGCCGCGTAACCCCCGAACACCTCTCCCAGCGTGATCGGCACCGCGTCCTGAAGATGGGTTCGGCCGACCTTCATCACCGAAGAAAATTCCCGGGATTTTGCCTCGAGCGACGCTTGAAGCGCGCGCGCGCTTTCCACGAGCGCCGTGTGATCGAGTAGAAGCGCGAGGCGCGTGGACGGTCGGAAACACGTCGTTGGTGGACTGCGACATGTTGACGTGGTCGTTGGGATGGACCTTCGAATAGGTGCCCTTGTCCGATCCAAGCATTTCGGCGGCGCGGTTGGCGAGCACTTCGTTCGTGTTCATGTTGTGCGAGGTGCCGGCGCCCGCCTGATACACGTCGACGATGAACTGATCGCGTAATTCGCCGCGCAGCACTTCGTCCGCGGCGTTCATGATCGCGCGGCCCACGTCGGAAGGAAGCTCGCCCGCCGCCATGTTGGCCGCCGCTGCCGCCTTCTTGACGAGGATGGTCGCGGTGACGAGCTCGTCCGGTGCGCGAAGGCCGCTGATCGGGAAGTTTTCGGACGCCCGTTGGGTCTGGATTCCATAGTACGCATCGGCAGGAACGGCGTGCTCGCCCAGAGGGTCGCGCTCTATGCGATGCATAAAACTACAGTCTATACTACCCCGATGCTCCCACGGTTTTTTGACAGCGTGCTCGACCTGATCGTCAGGACCTCTACCGATCTTCCCCCCGACGTGCGCGCGGCGATGAAAGGCGCGATGGCAGCCGAACCGCCGGCCAGCCGGTCGTCGCAGGCGCTCACGATTATCGCCGAGAACATCGATCAGGCCTCGAGCGTCGAAGGCGCGATCTGCCAGGACACCGGCATGCCGACGTTCGAAGTCCACGTCCCGCGCGGAGCCGATCAAATCTGGATGCGCGCCCAGATCCGCGAGGCGGTTGCCCGGGCGACACAGCTCGGCAAATTGAGGCCGAACTCCGTCGATTCCATGACGGGGGAGAACTCGGGGAACAACCTCGGCCCCGGCACGCCAATCATCCACTTCGATCAGTGGGAGCACGACGAGATCGAAGTGAAGCTCCTCTTGAAGGGCGGCGGCTGCGAGAACATGAACATCCAGTACTCGCTTCCGGCCGAGCTGCCGAACCTCGGGCGGGCCGACCGGACGCTCGAAGGCGTTCGCAAGTGCATCCTGCACGCGGTGTGGAACGCCCAGGGCAAAGGATGTGCGCCGGGCGCGATTGGCGTCTGTATCGGCGGCGACCGAACGTCTGGTTACCTGCACGCGAAGGAACAGCTCTTCCGAACCCTCGATGACCTGAACTCCGACGCGCGGCTTGCCGAGCTCGAAGCGAACATCATGGGCACGGTGAATTCGCTGGGCATCGGGACGATGGGTTTCGGCGGGCAGGTGAGCCTCATCGGCTGCAAGATCGGCGTGTTGAACCGTCTGCCGGCGAGCTTTTTCGTGTCTGTTGCCTACGACTGCTGGGCATTCCGCCGGCTCGGCATCCGCCTCGACGCGCGCGATGGCTCGATCACGCGGTGGCTGTACCGCGATCCGAGCAACCCGCTGATTCCGATGATCGATCAAGAAGGGTTTGTCAGGACCGGCCGCGAGATTCCCCTGACGGCGCCGCTGGACGAAGCCACGGTGCGATCACTGAAAGTCGGCGACGTCGTCCTCGTGTCTGGAAGGATGTACACCGGCCGCGACGCGGTGCACGCACACCTGATGAAACACGCGCCACCGGTGGATCTGAACGGCGCGGTCCTGTATCACTGCGGCCCTGTCGTGAAGAAGGATGGCGATTCGTGGACCGTCACCGCCGCGGGTCCGACCACCAGCATTCGCGAGGAGCCGTATCAGGCCGAGATATTGCGCAGGTATGGAGTCCGCGCCGTCATGGGCAAGGGCGGTATGGGCGCGAAGACGCTGCAGGGCCTGAGGGAATCCGGCGCGGTCTATCTGAACGCGGTAGGTGGAGCGGCGCAGTTTTATGCCCGATGCATCGAACGCACCGACGGAGTGTCCCTGACGGAGTTCGGAACACCCGAGGCGATGTGGCATCTCTGGGTGCGCGATTTTCCCGCCATCGTCACCATGGACGCGCACGGCAACAGCCTGCACAAAGACATCGAGACCGAGTCCGCGCAGAAACTGTCAGCTCTCGGCGTTGCTCTAACACGATCGAAACGCTTCGATCGCCGACACGTCGAACATCTCGGGCCGCCCGTACCCGCGCTCCATCGCGCCGCGGTCCAAATCCATCGTCGCGAGATCGTCAATCGCCAGCAACGGAAACGGCGTGGCCGCTTCGACCCGAATGACCTTGGTATAGCCTCCGCACGCGCCGCAGAGCTCGACAGTACGTTCAGGCCGCTCCAGGTCTGGAGCGGCGACGATGAATTGATCGCCGGAGTGGCCGCAGTACGCGCAGCGGCGAGATCGTCAGGCGCCAGCCGAGCGTGCAATAGGAGCAGCGCAGCGTGTGGAGATCTGCGATCGCTTCGATCAGCACCGGCCACGATCCGCAGCATGGGCAATAGCCGCGGTCCCAATGATCGTCGATCGTCGATCGTCGATCGTCATCGTGATCGCTCGCCGCGAAGCGCTTTGCGCGAGGCGGGTCCATCGTCGATGGTCATGGCCAGGCGGTGCGCCAGCGGCGAGCTGCCGAGCTCGCCAATCAGCCACAGGAGATCCGGGGAAAAGCCCATATGAAGCGCGCTCGTCCGCATGGCGGCGGGATTTCGCGCGAGCGAAACGCGGAGCAATGAATCCGCGTCTATAGAACCGGAGGCCAGCGCATCGCGGATGTGGAGTGCGCTGTCGCCGGCGCCTCCTTCGGCAAGTACCCGTACACAGAGGACGCAGCGCGTCTTTCAGCCGCGGCGGGATTGCGATCGGCTCGTTGTGCAGCGCCGGCACGCCCCGATCCCATTTCGCCGCGATCGAGGCCGGTGTCAGGACGAGCACCGGGGCGTCCCCCAGGGCCTCAGCCGCGTCGATGCACGATGGTCAGGAGCCGCTGCTGCAGCCCGGCAGACGCGGCCAGTTCCGGCTGAAATGACGCGATTTCGGCCCATTTCGTGGCAGCGAGGCGAAGGACCGTGTTCCGGTCGAGAGTCCGCACGAGGGGGCAGTATTGTATAATTTCCATGTCAGGTTCCGAGGTTTTACTCAGGAGAAATCACATGATTAACGTGTCGTCCGCGGCAGCGTCCAAGATCACCGAGCTTCTGGCCGAAGAACAGAAGGAGAACAGCGGCCTGCGCGTGTTCGTGCAGGGTGGAGGGTGCTCGGGTTTCCAGTATGGGCTGATGATCGAAGAGGCCGGCGGCGACGCCGATCAGGTATTCGAGTCCAACGGCGTCAAGCTTTACGTCGATCCCATCAGCATCCGCTATCTGAAGGGTGCCGAGGTCGATTTCGTGGAGACGGTCACCGGCGGCGGCTTCACCATCAAAAATCCGAATGCGACGTCAACCTGCGGATGCGGCTCGTCGTTCACGACGGAAGAGGGCGGTGGCGGCGGACATCACCACTAAGGGGCTCGGAGGGCAAGGGCGCATGCAATCCATCGACGTCGAACGCGTGCGCCCGGCCGGGGGTAAACGGTCCAGCAAGCGCGACTTCATCGTCACAGCCTTCCTGCGCCAGGAGGGGCACCTCAGTGCCGACGACCTGGTCGATCTGATCCGCAAGGAAGATCGCGGCATCAGCCGCGCCACCGTGTACCGCACGCTCCAGTGGATGATGGACGCGGGCATTGCCCGCAAAGTGGACTTCGGCGAAGGCCGTTTCCGTTTCGAGCACTCGTACCGCCATCCGCGGCACTTTCACTCTGATTTGCAAGTCCTGCAACCAGTCCTTCGAGTTTCTCAGCTCCGATATCGAGGCGCTGATCGAAGAGGTCGCCGCCGCCAGGAAGTTCGTCGGCAAGCAGAGCGTCGTCCAGATTTACGGCACCTGCGATGAGTGTCAGACGGGCAAGCCCGCTGCGGCGAAAGGCGGCACCACCGAAATGCTCTTCGCGCGCGATGCGCTGCGGATGGCCATCGCTACCGAGCGCAGCGGCCTCGAGTTCTACACCCGCGCCGCGCGCATCACCCAGGACGCGCGCGGGCGAAGCGTGTTTCAAAAGCTGGCCGAAGAAGAAAAGGAACACCTCGGCACGCTCGAGGCGCGGTACGCGCAGTTGCTGCAGGCGGATCCCGAGCTCGAGTCGCGCCCGACGTTCCTCTTCTTCAAAGGCGCCGCCAACGGCTTGTTTGCCGAAGGCGCCGATCGGCTCAGCAAAGGCGTCAACGATCAGCAGGCGCTGCTCATCGGCATCAAATGCGAGCGCGGCTCGCATCGTTTCTTCAAGAAATACGGCGAGCGGTTCGAGGACTCCGAAGGCAAACAGATCTTCATGGAGTTTGCCGCCGAAGAAAGACAGCATCTCGAGCTCCTCATCCGCGAGTACAAGCTCCTCGTCAACCGGAAAGGGCGTCGGCGGCCGGTCAAGAGCGCCAAAGTTCGCCGGCGCGCGCACGCTTGATCGATCTTCACCTCCATACCACCGCCTCCGACGGCCTTTACGAACCAGCCGTGCTGGTGGACATGGCCTGGCGGGCGGGCATCCGGACCATGAGCGTCACCGATCACGATACCGTCGCGGGGCTCGACGAGGTCGAGCGCGCCGCTAAAGCATCGGGCATCGACTTCGTGTCCAGGCATCGAGATCACCGCGGTGCATGAGGGGCGCGACGTGCACATGCTGGGATATTTCATCGATCGCACCGATCCTGCGCTCGCAGAATTTCTCGAGCGCGCCCGGGCCGATCGTCTGCGCCGCCTGAACGAGATTGCCGACAAGCTTGCCGACATGGGCAAGCCGATCGGACGGGAGGCCTTGACGGCGGGCAGACCGGCGGGCGCGTCGCTCGGCCGTCCGATTGTCGCGAAAGCGCTGGTCAAGGCCGGCCATGTGGCCGACATCCGTCAGGCGTTCGAGCAGCTAATCGGCGAGGGAAGGCCGGCGTTCATTCCGCGCGGCGGACCGCCGCCTGCCGACGTGATTGGCATCATCAATCGGGCCGGAGGCATCGCATCGCTCGCCCACCCCGGTGTGCTGAAGCGCGACGATCTGATCCCGGGGATGGTTGACGCCGGGCTTGACGGCGCTCGAGGCCTTCCACAGCGACCACGATCCCGTGATGACGGAACGGTACCTCGCCATGGCAGAGCGTCACGACATTCTCGTGTCGGGCGGATCCGACTACCACGGCGACAAAGAGCGGCGCCGCGCCGCATTCGGCACCGTCGGCCTGCCGAAGGCCCGCTTCGACAAGCTGAAAGCACGCGTCAAAAACGAAAGCTGAAATGGCCGCAGCTCTGCTGACCGCGATCTTCGCGTCCGTTGCCGGCATCGTTGCGGCGATCTACCTCGGATACAGCAGCACGAGCAGCGCGTCGCTCGCCCAGCACATTTCCATCGGCATCTTCAGCACGATGATTACGCTGCTCGCGCATTCGATGATGATGTTCTACTTCCTCGGCAAGACCAAAGCCGTCCGCGAGGCCGCGGCCGAAGGAGGTCTGTCGCGCGACTTCGAACGGCGCATGGCCGTCGCGCGGGCCCCCGTCTTTTCCACAGCGACCCTGGCGATGGCCGCCACCATGACGACGGCGCTCGTCGGCGCCAGCGTCGATACCGGCGTCGTGCCGTCGTGGGTGCACAACGTTCTCGCCATCGCCTGTCTGCTCGCGAACGCGCGCGCAATCCAGCTCGAAATCAAAGCGCTGCTGGAAAGCAGCAGGGTCGTCGCCGAAGTGAACCAGCTGCTCCAGTAGTGCCACTCGTGAATGACGCACTCGTCCTCGAAAACGTCGAAAAGCAGTACGGCGGATTGAGACCGCTGCGGATCCGCCAGCTGAGGGTGCCGCCGGGACAGGTTGCGATGCTCATCGGCTTCGACCGTCCAGCGGCGGAAGTGCTCGTCAGCTTGATCACCGGCGCGGCGCTACCTGACGCAGGCGACATATCCAGCCTGGGCGCCTCGACACGCCACATCGTCGACAGCGACGAGTGGCTGGCATTCGTCGAGCGCTTCGGCATCGTCAGCGATCGGATTGTGCTGCTGGACGCGATGACGGTGGCGCAGAATCTCGCCATCTCGTTCGACCTCAAGCTCGAGCCGGTGCCGCCGGAGATCATGGCGCGCGTGACCGCTCTCGCTGAAGAAGTGGGAATCGCTGCAGAGGCGCTCGATACGCCCGTGGCTCAAGCGCCGCCGCTTCTTCGCGCGCAGATCAACCTGGCGCGCGCGATTGCCTTCGACCCCGAAATGCTCGTCCTCGAGCATCCGACGGCAGCCCTCTCGGCGGAAGACGCGCAAAAATACGCCGCCATCGTCAAGGGGGTTTCCGCTCGACGCAGATTGACGACGGTTGGTTTGTTGATGGATGAGAAGTTCGCGAAAGCGACCGGCGGCCGGCTGCTGTCCTGGCAGCCGGCCACCGGGGAGATGAGAGAGCGGTCGTCCTTGCGCTTCTGGTAGCGCCTGCCACAGCGCGGAGGCGGGTTACTTCTGCACGTTGACCGTGATGGTCTCGCAGAAGCCTTCGACCGTCCGGTGCAAATCGTCGCCGAGCTGAAGCGTCAGCTTGTGTTCTCCCGGCTCGAGCTGCACGTCAATTTCCGTCGCGCCCGTACCGAAGTGGACCCACGACGGCGTTCCCTTGACGATTTCCGTGCCCGCGGGCAGGCATTCCATGTCAATGCCGAGGTGATGATGACCCATGCCGGCGCGAACCTGCTCCGGGGTGATCGGGTCCTTCGGGTACCGGAGCGAGCTCGTAACCCTCGAGTCCGAACCGGGCCTTCACCGGACTTTTCACGGTCGCGCCGTTCTGCGGCTCGACGAAAAACACGCGGCGCGCAGGCGTGGCCGGCGTCGGCGCAGGAGCCGCGGCTGGTGCCTCGGCGGCGGGCTGTGCCGGCGGTTCCGAACCACCGCACGCACTGGCGGCAACAACGAACGCCGCGAGCGGCATTGACTTCACAAACATTCTCAAACGTGACTTCTGCATCGTTGACTCTCCTCAATAAATCTTACTTCTCGATGACGCCGCAGGCGATCGGCGTGCCACCGCCGACGCCCTGACCTTTGGTACCCGTCTGATACGTGTCGGGATTCTGGTGAATGATGATCGCCGCGCCGTCGGCGTCGAGTGGTGAGAGCGGCCCTCCGAGATTGAAGCGCGTCGTATACGCGGTCGCACTGACCACGCCCGTCGCCGGTGCGACGATGTTCGGAAGATCGCCCGTGTGGTACGGGTGATTCAAATCGCTGTCCGTATTTCCGGCGGGCCCTGGATCGAAGTGGCCGCCCGCGCTCTCGAAGTTCGGCGGATCGCAGCGGCCGACGGTATGGAGGTGTACGCCGTGCATCCCAGGCGGCACACCCTGCAGGTTGAAGACAATCTGCACGAGCCCGCCGTTGGCGACCTGGAATTCGTTGAACTCCACGGTACCCGAGATCTTTTCTCCGGTGACCTTCGCGGCGGCCTTCTGAATTACGTTGAGATTCACGGTGATTCCGCGTGCAGGTTGCCCCGCGGCGGCGCCGCCACCACCGCCTCGTCCCTGGCCGCCCCCGCCCCCGCGCCCTCCAGCGGGCGGCGCCGGGGCCTGGCCCTGCGCGGCGACGAACCCTGTTGCCATGCTGCCGGCAAGCGCGAGCGCGACCGCCAATGCGTGTGCCTTACCCATTGAGATGTCTCCTGCTGCTGTTCACGTCTAGCGTTCGATCACGCCGCACGCGATCGGCGTACCGCCGCTGACGCCCGAGCCGGTGGGGCCGGGCACCATTGGATCGAGATTCTGATGGATCACAATGGCCGCGCCGTCGGCGTCGAAAAGACCCGTTGGTCCGCCCATGGTGACCCGTGTCGAATACACGTTGTATTGGCCGCTGCCGTTCGCACCCACTGTGATGTTCGGCAGATCCCCCATGTGGTAGGGATGATTGACGTCGGGGTCGGGGTTGCCTGCGGGGCCGGGATCGAAATGTCCGCCGGCGCTCTTGAAATCGGGCCCTTCACAACGCCCCGTCGTATGAATGTGCACGCCGTGCATGCCCGGCGGCGCGTTTTGTACGGTCAGGGCGATCTGCACCATATGTCCGTTGCCGCCGTTGGCGATCTCGTACAAGGTCGCCGTGCCGGTCATGCCGTTATTGCCTTTGATCGCCGCGCGAGCCGCTTGTATCGGTGATCCTCCGCGGCCCTGGCCTTGCGCAAGGCTGGGATCCGCGGGAACTGGCGGCGGATTTGCGGGCGGCTGCGCCGGGCCCGCAGGGGCCTGCGCAGCAACGATCGCCGTCGCGAGGCCAAACGCGGCCGCGGCAGCAATCGTCATGAGGCGTCCACTTGCCATAAGACCTCCTGTGGAGACACTTTAAGATTGCTGATATTGTAGAGCAAGACCGGCTACGAAGGAGTGGCGCTATGCCTAAAGGCACGATCAAAAGACTTGTACGGGATCGCGGCTTCGGCTTCATTCGCGACGATGGGGGCCAGGAATGGTTCTTCCATCGCAGCGGCGTGCAGGGAAGCTTCGATTCGCTCGCCGAAGGGCAGCGCGTCACATTCGACGAAGAGTCGTCTCCGAAAGGTCCGCGCGCGGGTAACGTGCGATCGGAATCCTGATCGCTGACAGTCGTTCTCTTCGACATCGACGGCACACTGATTCGGACTGGCCGCGCGGGCACCCGCGCGATGAACCGCGCGTTTGACGATCTTTTCGGCGTCGCCGGCGCGTTCGACGGCATTCAGATGGCCGGCCGTACCGACCTCTGGATTCTCGCCGCTGCTGCATCCCGCGCGAACGTCGAGACTCACGCCGGAGGTCTTCGTCCGTTTCCGCGATCGATATCTCTTGCGACTCACCGAAGCGCTCGACGAGCCTGCCTCAGGAAAATGCGTGCTCCCTGGCGTGTCCGATCTCCTGGCGGCAATCGAGACCCGAAGGGACATTCTGCCCGCGCTCCTCACCGGAAACTGCGAAGCGGGCGCGCGGATCAAGCTGGAGCACTTCGGACTCTGGAAATTCTTTACCGGTGCGGCGCGTATGGCGATGAGGTGACCAGTCGCAACGATCTGTTCGGCGTCGCCGTGGAACGCGCGCATGCATGCGGCTACCGGCACGTGCGGCCCGCGGATGTGATCGTCATCGGCGATACCGTGCTCGACGTAGCCTGCGCGCAGGCGGCGGGCGCGCGCTCCCTCGCTGTTGCCACCGGCACGACCGACATGGCTGAGCTTCGCGCGAGTGGAGCCGATACCGTTCTCGAGAATCTCGGCAATACCGAAGAGATTCTGGAACTGCTCCCGGCAGGCAATAGAACGCGGTCCTAACCGGCGTACAGACTGAAGTACGACGACGTTGTCGGAGATTTACGCCGACGAAGCCGATTGGGTCCGTCGCCGGTTGGCGACGGCAGGGAAGACTAACCTTCTACGAGACGGACGTCTCCAGCGCGCGGCCCCTTCTGAGATTCCTCAGGAGTGAACTCGACGCGCTGACCCTCGCGGAGCAGCTCGAAGACGGCGCCGCGTACGGAGCTGCGATGAAAGAAGTGTTCGATTCCGCCTTCATCGCGGATAAATCCGAAGCCCTTGTCGATCAGAAGCCGTGCGATCGTACCGGTCGGCATACCCGTGTCCTCCGAATGTTCCCGGCCGTCTGCTGAAAGCCGTGTAACCTCTTGGAGATCCGGCCTTTGGGAGCCTCTCCGGTCGAGAACGGGGCCAGTGTAGGTGCTTCACCCTATGAAGTCAAGATGATACAACTTGCCACGTTTCGTCCTCTTCTTCTTCATCTTCGTCCAGTTCGTCGGCGTCCTCGTCCAGCCTCGGCGTCCTCATCAAACTCTTCATCCTCAAGGACTTCGTCGTCTTCTTCGTCGTCGGTATCGGGGCTGGTGTTCATTGGCGTGCCTGCGCAGTAAGTTATTCGGCGGCGGGTTTGGGTGCGGCAGGTGCCGCCGGTGCCGCGCCGGGTTGTGAGGGATATGTCGTCCAATAGTGCCGTCCGCACTTCTGACACACCCAGAATTGATTGGGCTGCCAGGGCGTCCCTGGCGGCGGGTCTCTGAGATCCATCTGCTCGCCGCAGCGTTGGCATCGAACCTTCACACCCACATCGCTCATGCCGGGATTCTATAGTAACTGAGACGCCTCAACATGATTCCTGGGATTGTCTTGGCGGGAGGAAGGTCGTCGCGCATGGGACGACCGAAGGCGTTGCTGCCATTTGGCGACGGCGAGACGTTTTTCGATCGCGTGACGCGCACGTTACTCGATGCTGGCCTCGACGACGTCGTCGTCGTTGTCGGTGCGGATGCCCACGCGATCCGCGCCGCGGCAGCCCCGCGCGCCGGCGTGCGCATCGTCGACAACCCGGATTACGCGCGCGGACAACTGACCTCGCTTGTGGCAGGGCTCGACGCCATCGATAGCTGGCAGGTTGAGGCCGCGCTCGTGACGCTGATCGACGTGCCGCTGGTGTCCCGCGAAACCGTCCGCACCCTCCTGTCGGAGCGGCAGCGGCACGCCGCGCCGATCATCCGTCCCGTTTCGAACGGACGTCATGGTCATCCGGTGATCTTCGATCGCACCTTGTTTGGCGAGCTTCGCGCCGCAGATCCCCGGCAGGGCGCCAAGCCGGTTGTTCGTTCCCATACAGCGGCGATCGTCGACGTGCCGGTCGATGACGAGGGCGCGTTCACCGACATCGATACGCTCGAAGACTACGAGCGTGTGTTCGGCCCTCTTCGGTAATCTCCCGTCTCCTACAATCCCAGCCGTATTCCGCCATTCAGAATCCGCCCTTCGAGCGGCCCCCATGCGTCGACGGTCCACACGCCGAGCGGTCCGGGTGATGGCCTGACGAGGGGATCGTAATTGGTTTGGCGGATATCAGAGAGATTCTCGACGTTGACGAACAGGCGCGCGCGTCCCACGCGCCACTCCGCGACGAACCCTGAGAGCAGGTAAGGTTCGCTCATCTCGCGATACGGCGATTCGTCGATGTGCTGGCGGCCGGTGTAAAAAAATTCGACGCCAAGCCGGATACTGCGCGTGATGCTCCATAGCCAATCCACTCCCGCCGTATGCCGGGGATTGAGCGGAACCTCCCGGCGGCCGTCCGCGTCGGGATCTGCCTCGGTGGACCACACGTACATGTGCGTGGCGATTAGATCCATGGTCCCTTCGACGTGGTACCGCGCGATGAATTCGGAGCCGCGAGTGCGGACAGGGCCGGCGGCGTTGATGATCTCGTTCCCGCGCAGAAACAGCGGGCTGCGTATTTGCGATCCGAACACGCTGGCATTCAATTCGATCGAGCCGCGCTGCCAGCCGACATCGAACGACGCGCTGCGCCCCCGTTCCGGTTCGAGATCCCCGAGCGGACGGAGGTTCGTCAGGCCTGCCGCCTCGGTCTCCTCGATGAACGGCGTCGGCGCGACAAATCCGGTTCCCGCTGAAAGGCGTACGGTCCATCCTGCCCGCGGACGCAGGAGCGTCGAAATGCGCGGGCTGAAAAAGTTCCCGTACTCGTTATGGAAATCGGCGCGCGCACTGGCCGAGACGATCGCCCAGGTGGTGGGGGAGAAGTCGTCCTGAACGAACACGGCAGGCACGTTGTAGGTGTAATCGAATCCGCTCAACTCCTTCGCGTCGTATCCATCGCGCTGCATTGCGCCGCCGACTACCCAGACGTGCCGGCCGTTCTGGCCGGTCAGCGCGCCCTCGCCGAACCACGTGTGGTGAAAATCCGTTTCCGCATTCGCACCGAACTGGTGGTCGTGCCACTGACCGAGGCCCGAGCTGCGAAGCGTCAAGAAACTCGACGTGCCCGCCGGTATCCGCGCGACGACGCCTCCGTCGAAGCGGCGGGTGGTGAGGTTTTCGGGAGACGGCTGTCCATCGGGAGCTACACGACCCGGCATCGTTCCGCCGCGCCGATCTTCGGCCATCGCTCCTGCCGTGAAGAAAATCGATCGCCCCGTTCCGTCCTCCCAGATGAACCGCGGCCGCGCGATCGCTCGGCGGTAGCTCGGCAGATCTGTCCAGCCGTCTTTGTCGATGTCGTTCCGTTGCTGGAAATGTCCGCCGCCAAGGAAGCTGTATCCCCAGTTTCCGTCACCATGCCCCGACAACCACGCGACGCCATCGGTACCGCCGCGCGTCGTGCGATTGATCAGCAGCTCCTGTTCGGATCTGCTGCGCTGGGGCTGGCGGGAAATCAGATTAATCACGCCTCCGAGCGCAGATCCGCCGTACAGAGCAGACGCCACGCCCTTGATGACCTCGACCTGCCCCAGATCCATCGGCGGTATTTGCAGGATACCGATCGTTCCAGCGGGACCGTATAGCGGGAGCCCGTCAGCGAGGACCTGCGTATAACGTCCGCGGAGCCCCTGCACGCGCACGCTGGCGGCGCCGAGCGACGGCGACGTCACCTGTACTCGAAGTCCGTTCGTCTCGGTGAGCATCATCGAGACGTCGCCCGGAGTCATGAAGACCTTTTCGTCGATCTCTTCCTGCGGAACGACCTCGACGCGAATGGGCTGGTCCTCGACGCGCCGGCCAGTGCGCGTCGTTGCAACGACCGTCACTTCGTCTTCGAATGACGGTTCCTCTTCCTGGGTTTCCTGCGTCTCGGGGGTTTGCGCGAACGCCGTTGCCGCGATAAGAACACAGAGGGCACAGCAAAGGAGAATGCTTCTCTGTGATCTCTGTGTGCTCTGTGGTGAATCGAACACGCTATCTGGTTTCGATCGACAGAATGTCGACGATGGGGCCCACCATGTGCACGCCGCCGAGATCGCTGCGGACCCTCGCGACCATGGAGACGGCTAGATTCTCTCGCTGGAACCGGCTCGCCAGGCCGTTGACTGGATCGTAGGTCACACCGTCGTCGCCGCGGACAGCCCAGAATCCACCTTCGATGCTGTAGTAGCGGACCGTGCCATTCACCTGGAATGCGCCTTCGGGAACCTGGGGAGCCGTCGGCGAGGCGCATGCCCCCTGCGCGATTAACGAAGCCGCCGCCAACGAGGCCATGCCGAGCGCTCGAATTCCGTGGATGCCTCGCATGATTTCAGTGTAGATCACATCATTCGAACATGATTCCATCCGCCGCCCAACTGCCGTCTGAATGCGAGGGCGCCCACCTGGTGCTCTACGACGGCGTGTGCGGGCTCTGCCATCGGCTGCTCCAGTTCCTTCTTGTGCACGACCGCCGGGCGGTCTTCTGTTTCACCTCGCTGCAAAGTGACACCGGCAAGGCAACCGTAGAGCGCTGGGGCGGGAATCCCGAGGACCTGACGTCGTTTTACGTCGTCGCTGACTTTCGGACGCCACAGGCGCGCGTGCTCACGAAGAGCCATGCCGCACTCTTCGTCGCCCGGGAGCTCGGGTGGCCCTGGAGGACGCTGTGTGCGGTCCGGGTTCTTCCGACACCGCTGCGCCAGTTCCTGTATGACGTGATCGCGCGAAACCGCTATCGCGTGTTCGGTGTCCGCGAGCATTGCCTGGTGCCCGCCGCCGGCGTCCGAAAACGGTTCATCGATTGACTCGGAAAGATGAAGATGGCTAGTCCATGCGCACGATTCGCGGCTGCGGCGGCGGCGCGACGGGCGATCGCGCCTTGAAGTAGTCCACAAGCGCGGTGATATCGCCGACGATGGCGAGCCGGTCGGTGGCTTCCGAGAAGACCGTGAACCCGTCGCCCCCGCCGACCAGGAAATCGTTGGCCGCCAGGCGAACTCGATCCGTTGGCGCAATTCGCCTTCCGTTGATCTGGATCGAATCGGCGTCGACGTGCTGGCCCTTGGGCGCGTTTGCCCTGTACCGGTAGGTGAACCCGTCGGAAATCTGGAGCATCTCCCTCGCGCCTGGCGACGGATTATCGAACTGCTGCTCGAGCAAACGCTTGATCATGTCGCCGGTCATCGTCAGCGCCATCACGGTGTTGCCAAAGGGTTGCGCGGCATACAGATCGCCATAGGTGACCTGGCGGGGTTGCGCGGAAGACTCGCCGGCGCTGCCGACGATGTCGCCGCGAATTCCGCCGGGATTCATGAAAGCGATCTCGGCACCGCCACGTTCCGCGCTGCGCGTTGCGGCCAGTTGCGCATCCGCGACGACGCTGCCGAGCGGCGATTCTCCGGCGGCGTTCGGCGTGCGCGCGAGATCCCTTGACACTGTTCCGACGATTTGTCTGGCGGTCTGCTCGACGAGCGGCCGGTATTTGGCGACCAGCGCCGACAACGCGGGATCCCTGGCGACGTCCCGGGTGACGGTCTGATTCGTGGCTGATGCTTGCACGATGCGGCCCGTGACCGAATCGATCTCGAGCGCGACGCGCGTCATCATCCGTCCGTACGAAGAGGCGCTCGTCACCAGACGGCCGTCGATGCGGCAGTTGTAGAACGCATGTGTATGGCCCGAAATCACCACGGAGATATCGGGCGTCAACTGCTTCAGGATTGGCTCGAGGCCGCCGCTGACATTTTCACATCCGTTGGGGTCGGGGCTGGAACCGGCTTGCCGCAGGCCTTGATGAATCAGCAGCACGATCGCGTTGACGCCCTGGCGCTTCAGTTCACCGGCGGACGAATTGGCCGCACGCGCCTCGTCGTGGAAAATCAGGTCTCGCGTGACTGAAGCCGGCACGACCTGGCTCGTGCCCGCGAACGTCTCGCCGATGAAGCCGATTTTCACGCCGCCGATCGTGCGAACGACCGTGGGCGGCAACAACGGCGTGCCGGTGGACTTGTGCGTCACGTTCGCGGACAGATAGTCGAACCGCGCACCGTCGAAACCGTCGCCGTCCTGGCAGCCGTCTGTCGGGTGACAGCCGCCTTTGCGGAGGCGCTGCAATTCCTCATGTCCTTCATCGAATTCGTGGTTGCCCACCGACGCGACGGACAGCCCCATCAGGTTGAGCGCCTCGATCGTCGGTTCGTCGTGGAACAACGACGAGGTGATCGGCGAAGCGCCGATCAGATCGCCCGCGCCGACAAGGATCGAATTGGGTTGCTGCGCGATCGCATTTTTCACGTGCGTGGCGAGGTACTCGACGCCTCCGGCGTCGACTGAATTAATCCGCCCGTTCGTGCCGGAGGGAGGCTCGAGGTGGCCGTGGAAATCGTTGATGGCGAGCAATTGCACGGAGACGTTCCGCGCCGTCTGCCGCGGGCCGGAGCTGTCGTGCAGGGTCGCGCACGCTGACAACCAGGCGACCAGCGTCAGAGAAGAGAGAAGCGCGCGGCGCACATCGCCATCCTACCAGACGGGTATGTGCAAGACTTGGGAGATGTCGCATATGTTCTGTTTCCATCGAAAATCCACTGTAGGTCCTTCGCCAAATTCAGCACTCGTGATTGTGATGATCGTTTGTGCGGTCGGTGGGCTGCAGGCACAGGATACGGCGTCGGAAACAGCGATCCGCGCCATCGTCGCGGACCAGGCGGTTGCGTGGAACGCTGGCGATGGGGAGGGATACGCTCGCCATGTGGCACCCGATGTGTCGTTTACGAACCTCTTCGGTATGGTGATGTACGGGAAGCCGGCTTTCGCCCAGCGGCACGCGGAGATTCTGGCCACCTTCTACAAGGGCACGAACAAACGCCACTCGATTCGGCGCATCCATTTCGCGACACCTGATGTCGCCCTCGTCGACATCGATAACGAAGTGCGCGGCGTGAAGGCGATGCCGGGCGGCATTCCTCTGCCGCCAGACGGTGTGATCAAGACGCAGTTGATGGAGGTGTTCGTGCGTCGCGGCGGCCGATGGTGGATCGAGGCGTATCACAACGTCGATGTGAAGCCGACGAAGTGATAGGCGCCAGCGCTACTGGACGCGGTCGTAGCTGGTCGTGGAGCCGTCGGGCATCGTGAGCTTCAACAGAGCGCCATCGCCCTCGATGACATAGTTCTGGTCGACGCTGCCGACATGCCGGCCATCCTGGACAACCGTCATCCGGACGCGCTGACCCTCCAGCATCTGGTACGACCCGCCGACGTGCGGCCCCATCGAATAAGTGCCTTCGGTCTTGAACTCGAGCGGGGACTGGTCCGTCGCGCGCCATTTCCCCGTGATCCGCCCCGCGGCCTCCTGAGCGGAGATGCCGGTCAACACATTTCCGGAGGCGGCGTTTGCGACCCACACTCCCGCGAACGATTCGCCCATTGCACCGGCGCCTTTGCCGAAGCGAACCGTGGTTGGACCCACGATCTCTCCGTCGATGGTGCCAGCCGAATCGGTGAGCACGACCTTCTGTCCGTCAATCTGATAGCGGACCGTGTCGCCGGAAAAGCCGTCGACGACAAATCCGTCTGGCCGGAACTCGATCCATTGCCCCTTCTGGTAGTAGCGGCCATGGAGCGGGCCCTTCTCGCAGGCGGACAGTGTCAGTGCGAGCAGCAACGTGAACGGGACCAAGGCGGCGGTCGAAATTCGTTGCATGAAGACCTCCTGACGTGGCCGTCTCGACGCCGGCCAATCGGTGTTATCGGCGAGGCGGCAGGCGAACGTCAGTTGGCGCGGACTTGGACAAAGGCGCGGCGTCGCTGCTATGATCGAATGTTAGTAATCCCCCGAATGTGGGCCAGTAGCGCAGTTGGGAGCGCGCATGAATGGCATTCATGAGGTCACCGGTTCGATCCCGGTCTGGTCCACCAACTATAAGTAACTGATTATAAACGGCTCGAACCGCTGGTCGCTCGCGTTCAGTCTCGCGAGCCGACAGCCTCGTTCATGTCCGCAAACCCGAAAACGGTCACTCGCCACTACGCGATTAGTCAGGAGTAATCCGATTGTGAGGAGCGCATCGGCCTCGCCGGCGGTTCGATTCCTCTGCGGCTCCGCGCACTACTCGATCAAGGAGCAGGCGATGGTGAGCGCCGCTGAGTACGAACTCATGCTTTGAGATGGCGAAAGCAAGGGCACATTGAACAGTTTGATCAAAACGATCCGGCCAAGACAAACCCGTCGCCGTCTACCTGACGCCAAAGAAAACGTTCCGAAATCTCCGCTCTGCCGATGACGTGTTCGAGTTGTTCGACACATGTGACCGGTCAAGCGTTCAGCGGCTGCACCGCGAACTCGGAATCGAACGCCTCTTGCATCGCCCAATCTCATAACCACGGATGATTCAATCTGCTCACACTTAGAGTTCAAAATATGCGCGCGAGCCGAACAACGCGCCAGGGCGCGCTATACATCGTCCCTCAGTAATTCGGTCGGCTCCACCCGCAATACTCGCAGAAACGGTCCGATGCAGGCGAGGGCACAGACGCCCATCATGATCGTTCCATACCCGAAGAGCAGCGCTGCATGTCTCGTCACGGTGCCGACGCCGACGTCGGAATTGCGCAAGAATAAGGCGACCATGCCGCCCATCATGAGGCAGCCTACGGCCACCCCCATCGCGACCTGAAAGAACGGACCACGGAAGACGTTCGCGACGATGTTCGAGACCTGAGCCCCCAGCGCCACTCGAACGGCAATTTCGCGCGTACGCCGCGAGACCGTGAAGGACGTTATGGCATAGATGCCTGCGAGGGACAGAACGAGTGCGATGGCACTCAGCAGCAAGATGAAGTTGGCAAGGCCGGTCCAAGCGCGCGTATCGGTGCTGGTCCCCTGGTCCAGCCGCTGCACTTCGCTGAGCCGAAGCTCTGGGCTGATTTCAGCAGCTATCCGCCGCAGCGTCGGCAGCACTGAAGTGGGATCGCCGCTCCTCACGTGTGTGGCGAGATAGAGCGGAGAGCTTTGCGTCCGGTTCGAGCCGAGCGTGTGGTACACGACCGTCTTGCCCGGGTTGTCCAGGTTCAGAGGAAGGGCGGGGTCTGGTACCAGATCCCGCACCACCCCGACGATTTCAAACCAGGGCCCCGGTTCGCTGGAACCGCCGACAGCTTGCGAATCATCCACTTTGTAACGGATGTGGCGGCCGACGGCATTCCGGCCGGCGAGGATGTTGTCCACGAACAGCTGATTGACGACGACGGTGTTGGCACCGATGGCCGCGTCACGTGGCGCAAAGCCTCGACCGGCGATGACCGGCGTCTGGAACACGTCGAAGAAGTCCGGATCCACACCGGCCGCGGAGACGAAGAGTTCTCTACCCGTCACCGGCTCGCTCGGTTCCGCGCCCGCAAGTTCATCGAGCTCGATCGCGGCTCCGCGCGTCGGCATCAACGGGAGCTGCTCGGCCAGCGTCACGCCTGCGACACTGGGTTCCGAGGCAAGTGTTTGTTCTATTTCTCGAGCGGTTGCTTCGTAGCGGCGCCGGAAGGATTCGTCTTCCTCCGTCGGGCCATCACGGTCGAGCTCCAGTCGCATCGCAAGGTACTCTTCGGCCGGGAAGGACGCCTTCGCGGACGCGATGCCTGCGGCCTGGCGCTGGACGACATACGCCACGGCGGTGAAGAGAACGGTCGTGGCGATTTGGACCACGATCACGCCAGTCCAGATCCCATTCATTCGGATGCCGCCTGCGCCGGCGCTCGACTGACGGAGACCGGCCTCCAATTTTCTTCTCGTGATTTTCAGCGCCGGGCCCACGCCGGCGACGACCGCCGCGAGGAATGTGAGCAAGGCCGAATAGGTCACGGTCGTCGCGGAAACCCCGCCTTCGAGCCAGAACGGCCAGCCTCCAGCCTCGGTACTCAACGCGGCCAGGGTCCATCTCAACGCGAAGTCCGTTGCGGTCAAGCCGAGCACCGCCGCAATGGCAGCCAGCACGAGCGCTTCGGTGAACAGCTGCATGACGATCCGGCTGCGGGCGGCACCGAGGGCCCGCCGGACGAGAATCTCCCGCTCACGCGTTGCGGCTCGAGCAAACATCAACAGCGCGACGTTGCCGCAGATCACCACGAGGAACAACGCGCCGAACGCGTTGATCGAATGAACGCCCGCCCTGACAAGAAAGTCCTGCGGCAACTCAATGAAAGATTCGGCGTATGGCAGCACCTGCGGCCGCAGGTGCTCGGTACTCCTTTGGGAACCGCTCCGCGACTCGCGACCCGAGTGCCGTGAACTCCGCCTGAGCCTCCGGCAGTTCGACGCCGGTCGCCAAACGGCCGAATACGCGCAGCGGCTGACCCCGACCGGGTTCCTGCGCGAACTCGCTCACGCCGAGCGGCGTCCACAGGCTTTGCCGTACAGGAAACGCGAATCCTTCTGGCATGATGCCGACCACGGTCGCCTGCGTCGCGCCGAGCCGCACAACACGCCCGATCACCGTCGGATCCGCGCCGAATCGCATCTTCCAGAGACGGTTTCCCAGCACGACGACCGCGGGTGATCCGGGAGCCTCGTCCGCATCCACGAGCACACGCCCCATCAGCGGGGGCACGCCGGTCACTCGAAACGCCGCGGCACTAATCTCGGCGGCGTCGACAGGGTCGCCCACCTGGCCGTCCATGATGAGGTTCCGTTGGATCAACCGGAACGCGCCGATGTCCTCGACGTTTCGAAGTCCTTCCCGCCAGGTGCGCGCATCGTACCGAGGACGGCGCTCGAACGCCGGGCTCTGTCCGGTCCCAGAAGTTCAGCCCGACAATGCGATCCCCATTCGGCAGCGGCAGCGACGGATTGGTCACCCGCGTGATGACCTCGAAGGTGCCGGCACCGACGGCGATCGCGACGGCCATCGCCAGGCTCCCGACGATCGTGAGCATCGGATACCTGGCCAACATCCGGAATCCCAACTTGAAGTCCAGCCAAGACACTCCCATGCGCATCAGGCCTCCCCGGCGTCGGTCGCGCCATCGCTCCACGACGAAATGCAGAGTGAACGACATCGTCTGCCGCCAATAGCGTCGTCGGGCGCCAGGCAGACCGTATCTCCGACAATCGCGCTGGAAGACCTCGTCCAGATCGCCGGTGACCGACTCGCGCACGTCGGCCGGGAGCGCGTGTTCCAGCAACCAGCGCGCCACAGACGGTGGCATTGACGTGTGCGTCATTGGGCGCCCCGTAGCTTCGGGTCCAGCCCCTTCCACATGCTGTCGAGCACTTTGCGCGACTCGCGAAGGCTTTCCAGGCCGGCCCGGGTGACCTTCACGCAGCGCCGTGACTTGCCGCCGCGCTCGGGTGTGGAATCGCCCATCCAGGACGTCAACAGGCCCTTCTGCTCGAGGCGGCGCAGCGTGATGTAGACCGCTGCTGGTGCCACGGTCCTTCCGGTTCGGCGTTGGATTTCGTCCACGATGGGCACACCATAGACGCCATCGCCAAGGTGCAAAATGGCGAGGAGGACGATGTGCTCGAATTCGCCGAGTGCTTCCCGAGTCATGACTGACCTGTGCTTAGCAACGTCTGGTCCAACGAGATAAAAGCATACAACGCTAATAATACGACTGGCCAGACGTGTTTGTTCACGCTGGCCAGTTTGGACTCGGGGGAAGTCCGCCTGCCGGTCACGCGGGTTCACGCCGCGCCTTGGAGAGCTTCAATCTGCCGCAGCCAACTCGCCATGTGGTTCCAACTGGCGAACGTTTGGGTCACCACTTTCCTCAGAAAGACACTGATTTCCGACGCAGCGCGTCGACCATGAAACCCGTTTATTCGTATCGAAGCGCCTGAGTGGGGTCGAGCCCCGAGGCGCGACGCGCGGGCAAGTACCCCGCCAGACCAGCGGCAATCGCAAGCAGAAGCGTCGCCGACACGATTGCGATCGGGTTGCTCAGCGCGACTCCGAAGAAGAGATTGCGAGCTACCTTGGTCACTACTAGCGCCAACGCCAATCCAACCCCTGCACCGATCAGCACCACGCTCGTCGTCTCCCGAAGCACTAACCGCACCACGTCGGAGCGCTGTGCGCCAAGGGCCATGCGAATGCCGATCTCGTTGGTTCTTCGCGTCACATTAAAGGAGACGATTCCATACAGGCCGATGCAGGCCAGCACGAGACCGACAACGCCGAATGCGCTCGTCACGACCGCAAACGTATTCGGGAGAGCGATGGTTTCCTCGATTTGCTGCTGCTGGGTCTTCACTCTCGATAGGGGCAGTGCGCGATCCACGCGCTCGACCGCCTGCTGAATGGCGGGGACCAAACTCAGGGGATCGAGCGCCGTTCGTACCTCGAACGTCATCGGGCTTGGCGGCAGCTGCCGGTGAGGCATGTACAGGGTCGGGGGAGCCGCCTCCTGAAGCCTAGCGTACGCGGAGTCCCGAACAATGCCGACCACCTCGACGCGGACATTTCGCTCGCGGCCGTCCACGAATTGGAAGTGACGTCCGATCGGGCTGGGCTCGTTGAACACCTGCTTGGCCATCATTTCGTTGATGACGGCGACGCGCGGCGAACCTTCACGGTCGGCCGACAACAGACCACGGCCTCTCAACAACGGTATCCCCATCGTTTCGAAGAAATTGGGCCGGACGCTCTGAATGTAAGCCGACCGCGCTTCTCTTCCGCTGTCCGGACGGACCGTCGCACTCCACTCTGCTCGTGCGAGCACCGGCATCATCGACATGGTTGCGGAGCGCACGCCCGGAACAGCCTCGATTCCGGAAATCAACTCCTCGTAGAGGTGAAACACTCGAGCGCTGTCGTCGCTGCGAGTTCCGGAATCGACTCGAAAGACCAGCAGGTTCTCCGCATCGAACCCCACATCGACTCGACTCAGGTTGTGGAGGGTCTGAAGGAACAGTCCGGCGACGACGAGGAGAAGCAGGCAAATCGCCACCTGCGCAGCAACGAGTGACCTCCGTACGATTCCCCGGTTGTGCTGAACAGCCGGTTTGATCGACGGACTCAGATCTGTTTGCGCGGCTCGAAGTGCCGGGCCGACTCCGAACAGGATTGCTGTTAACACCGAAAGCCCGCCCGCGAACGCGAGAACGCGGAGGTCGATTTTCGCATCAACAATCGGCGTTTTCGAGGTCGGAAACCACGTCAGGAAGTCGTTTCCCCAGAACGCGAACAGTGTTCCGGCCACCGCTCCACCGAGAGCCAGCAAGAGGCTTTCGGTGAGGAGTTGTCGGACCACGCGTTGGCGGCTGGCGCCCAGCGCCAGACGCGTGCAGATCTCTTGTCGCCGGGCCGACGCTCGCATCAGCACGAGGTTCGCAACGTTCACGCATCCAATCAGCAGGACGGAGCCTGCAACGATGAAGACCGCCGCCAGGATTGGAAGCGCGTCCAGGCGAGGGCCATCTGGGCCGCGACCGCCCGACATGATCTGAAGCTGCGGGACCGTGGCGCCGGTTTGATTCGGAGAATTCGAAGTGCGGGCAGCCCAGCTTTCGAGCACGCTGTCGCCGAATATGCGTTGCACGTCGGCGAGCGCCTGTTCGCGTGTGATGCCTGATTTTAGGCGACCCATGATCTGCAGCCACCACATCGAGATCGGGTGAGCCGGCGCGTGTCCCCCTACGCGCGACGCCATCGCCATCGGGATCGTGATATCGGTCGATTCACTGATCCGTGTTCCATGGAAGCCTTCAGGCGTCACGCCGACGATGGCGACTGGCGCGCGATTTATGTCGATGGTTTTGCCGAGAATTGCCGGGTCGCTATTGAAAAGTCGCTGCCAGTACCGATAGCTGATGACCGCGACCGGTTCAGCGTCGACCCGATCGTCGGCGGATGTGAGGGTCCTTCCGCGAAACGCCTGAACGCCCAGACCAGCGAAATAGCTCCCGCTCACAAGGTCCGCGGAAGCCGTATCCGTTCGACCGGCCGTATTCACACTGAGATCTCGTAGAGGAGCTATCGCGAATATGCTCGACAGCGTGCTGTTGTGATCGCGGAAGCGCTCGAACGTTAGGTGCGAAAAGGACGTCCGAATTCCCGCTCCGCCGGGACCAGGTCTGCCGTACCCGGAATAGCCAGCGACCATCGGATCCGGCATCCGCAGCCAATAGAAGATCACCAGTTCTTCGGGATCCTTGACGGGAAGCTCTTTAATCAGGACCGCATCGGCGACGCTGAACACGGCGGTGTTCGCGCCCATTCCCAACGCGAGCGTCGCCATGGCGGCGACTGTGAAGACTTTGTTCCCGAGGAATGAGCGAAGGGCGTACCGAAGATCGGCGCGGATCTCATCGAGAAATCTCTGGACACGATTCTGACGCATGATGTCACTCTTCCCTCTTCTTCCCGACTGCGTAGACGATGAGATGCGACACCCCGATGCCGAACAGTGCCGCGCCGATCCACTGCATGCCATCCCGGACCTGCAAAGTGATCCAAATCAGGTTGCCGAAACGGTCTTGTCCCCACAAGAATTGAAAACTCTGGCCGACCAAGGCGTTCAGCACGAGGTACGTGCCGATACCAAGGGACACCCAGATAAGACCGGCGAACAGCAGGAATCGCTGGACGTTCCAACTGCGGCGTTGGACCTCCTGCTCGAGAGCGGGGAGTTCGACGCCTTTCTCAAGCGCGGCGAGACGTTCGCGGTGAATCATGAGCCGGCGTTGCTGGCGTAGCCATTGCTGGAACGCCGCATAGGCCGTCATGACGACAATCGCGATAAGAACGAAACCACCTAGTTCCATAGTGCCTGTTTATACTCACGAGGCTTGTTTGTGGTTGCAGGGCGCAAAACGATTCGCGTTTGACTGCAACCGAGATGACGCTTCACGAGTATGAGATCCTTGGATGACCGACGACGTCCTGCAACTGCTCCGGGGGCGGAAGTACGACGAGGCCCTGGAGCGGTTATTGGACGCATACGACAAGAAGGTCTTTCGGATGGCCGTGGTGATGCTCAGGGACGCCGGCCGGGCCGAAGAGGTAACGCAGGACGTCTTTCTAAAAGTCTGGCGCGCCCTGCCGTCCTACGATGGCCGAGCCTCGCTGTCGACCTGGGTGTACGCGATTGCGCGCAACACCTGTCTTTCGGCCGTGCGATCGGAGTCCTATCGCAAGACGACGCTTCTCGAGGAATCGCAAGAGCCGACGGTTGCGAGCATTGGCCCGCTCAATGTGGCACTGAAACAGTGCCTATCCAGGCTCCCGGACGTACAGCGAGACGTCATCACGATGTTCTACTTCGAAGATCGGAACGTTGCTGAAGTGGCACAGTTGATGGACCTTCCGGAAGGGACCGTAAAAAGTCACCTGCACCGGGCACGCCGAGCATTGGGCGAGATGATGGAGTAATCGATGGATTGCCATGAGCTCCGAGAACACATCCTCGAATCGTTCGAGGAGCCGCCGTCCGCCGCGATGCAGGCGAACGTCGACGCTCATCTCTCCGCGTGCGAGGCTTGCTCTCGGTTTGCTCGCGTTCAGAAAATGCTCGATGCCGGCCTCAGCACGATGCTCACACCTCCCGTGATCAGTCCCGCGTTCAGGTTGGTTCTGCGCCAACGGATCCGTTGGGAGGCTGCACCTTCGCGACTGGACACGCTGCCTGACATTGTGCACTTCGCGAGTTTCGGGCTGGCGACGCTGGTCTGCACGGCGATATTGCCTTTCAGTCCCTCGGCCATCATCGGCGTCGGCACGACAGTCGCGCTCTCGAGCTACGTCCTGCTGTCGGCGGTTCGAAGTTCATTCGAAGACTCTCCGCTCGAGGCGGACGTGTAACTCTCAACTTACTTTCGACTAGCCACTCGCACGGCCTCGATTTGCCGTATCAACCTGGCGGTGAGGTTCCAACTGGCGAACGTTAGGGTCGCCACTCACGCCAGGCGGTGCAACACGTGCGCGACCTCGCTGACGCTCACTTTGCGACGCTCGTCCCTGCCGCACTTGGCAGCACCACGCCCCCAGTTCCACTCGAAAGTCGCCGTATTGTTAATTCCTGAAGATTATTCGCCCATCACGTATCGTGTAACGCACATCTGAGAAGGCACGCACATTTTGAATCGGGTCGTCGCGCAGTACGACGAGATCGGCGAGATAACCAGGCGCAATCCGACCGAGTCGGCTTGATTCGCCAAACTGTTCGGCCGGTGCAGTCGTCAATGAGGCAAGTATCTCGCGGCCACTCATTCCAGCCTCGGCCATCAACACGTACTCGCCGGCAGGATCATAGTGACTGTGGTACCCAACGTCGGTCCCAAACAGCACGATACCTCCAACCCGGTTCCATCTCTCGAGTTGTGCAATAGCGATCGCGGCAAAACCGGCACGCACCGGACTGCGATCGTGCCGTAACTGGTACTCCCACAAGTACAGGGTCGGTATGAGCGCCACCGTAGTTTTTTTCATCGCATCGATAATCAGATCATCCCAGTCTCCTGCTTGGGGAGTGGTATGGACCAAAACATCGGCGCCGCCCCCAAGCGCAGCCATGAGCCCTTCGCGAGTGGAGGGATGAGCAAAGACGGGTTTGCCTCGAGCGTGGGCGACCTTCACGGCAGCGTCAATGACGCCGTCCGACAGCGCGAGGATTGGTGGAAATCCTGTAGACACGTACAACTTGATCCCGTCCACGCCTGCGTCAATAAGCCTTTTTGCAGCCGCAGCTCCCTCATCGGGTTCACTGAGCTCTGGCGTGTTGATGTGCATAGCCCCACGAATGTCAAAGACGAGATCGCGGGCCGACCCGCCCTTGGGAACCAGAAACTCGCCGGTTGAACGGATTCGCGGCCCTGCAATCTCACCCGACTCGACGCGATCGCGAAGTCGTCGCGTATTTTCCCAAGACGAGCCAATATCGAAGACGCTTGTGAACCCATACCGCGTCAGCATCACCTGAAGAGCATCGGCGACTTCGTCTGCAGGGATGTTTGCAGCGTCGGCCCATTTTCTCTCCATGAAATGAACATGACTGTTCCAGAAGCCCGCTGCGATAGTCAGTCCCGAGCAGTCGAGAATGTCGGCGTCTGCTGGAACGGCAATTGCCGCCTTCGAGCCAACTGCAACGATCCGGTTACCTCGAATAACGACGACGCCGTTCTTGATCGCGCGCTCTGCTGGACTGGTGAGGACCGCGCCACCAACAAGAG
Source organism: Vicinamibacterales bacterium (assembly GCA_963850295.1). GTDB lineage: Bacteria > Acidobacteriota > Vicinamibacteria > Vicinamibacterales > JAMQPK01 > JAMQPK01. The sequence goes on from CAWKKU010000009.1 coordinate 589,743, forward strand.
CCAGTTGGCGTTCCGCAACCTGGGTGCGACCAATGGCAAAGAACGCAGACCACAGCGCGAGCGTTGTGACTAGGAGGCGCGATTTCAGCATCATTCGTAGAGGCCAGGTCCGACCACCTACCCATACGCACACGACGTCTGGAGGTTGTCGAGTTGATCATCTCGGCTGCAAGATTAGAGCCGATGCTTTCTGCACAGAGTCGCGAGACATTGGTGGAGCGTACAAGGTGTGAGTCGTTTGCCTGTGGGAAAGCGAATCCCATGAATGGGCGCCGTCGCGGATCACCAGATGAATTTACGCGCCAGGCACGACGTTGTCTTCAACGCCGAAGAACACGCCGAACTGACAGCCACGGACGGGTCGCGTCGAATCGATTTTCCATTTGACAGGCTAATAGAACAAGTCATACTCCATTAGGATGGCTAACAGAGAGCGGGCCAAGGTTGACGTGCTGCAAGGAACGCTCGACTTGATGGTGCTGCAAACCGTGGCAACGCTCGGGCCACTGCACGGCTATGCAATCGCCACACGCTTGGAGCAAGTGTCCAGCGGCGCGCTTCGGCTCAACATGGGCTCCCTGTATCCGGGGCTCATGCGACTCGAACAGCGTGGACTCGTGCGCGCCACATGGGGCCTCACGGACAACAACCGCAGGGCACGGTTTTATGCGATTACTGCGGCCGGGCGGCGCCGACTCGCGACGGAGAAGGGTGAGTGGGATCGCATGACAGCGATCATGCGCACGCTCCTCCACGGCGAGGGATAACCCGAGGGGAATCCAATGGCCACGCTCCGCGAGTGGATCACACGTCTATGGGGAACGCTGCGTCCGGGCCGTCGAGATGCCGAACTCGAGGAAGAACTGCGGCTGCATGTAGAACTGGCCACCGACGCCGAGCGGCGGCGCGCCAACTCCGGCGAAGACGCTCGGCGGGTAGCAGCGATCCGCTCCGGGGGTACGGCGCAGGCAATGGAGGCGGTGCGCGATCAGCGCGGCCTGCCGTGGGTCGACGATCTGGCTCGCGACCTGCGTTATGGGCTTCGTGCTTTGCGCCGGAATCCGATGTTTGCCTCGGTCGCGGTGCTGACACTTGCGCTCGGGATCGGCGCGAACACGGCGATCTTTTCCCTAGCGGACGCCATCCTCTTCCGGACGCTTCCCGTCAGTAACCCGCGCGATCTCGTCGTGCTCCGCCAACGCGGTCCGGCCGGGGACATCTTCCCGTTCAATTCCGCTGCCGCCGTGGACCTCCGCCACGACGTTCTTTCGGGGCTCGCCGCATTCCGGCCCGCTCTCAACACGCACGTCAGTGTCGACGGTGAGACCGAACTCGCACTGACGCAGTCCGTGTCCGGCAACTACCACGCAGTGCTCGGCGTCCACGCTGTTGTCGGACGCACGCTGACCGAACAGGATCGCGAACCTGTGGTCGTCATCAGCTATCGCTATTGGCAGCGGCGGTTCGCCGGTGCCCCGAGTGTCGTCGGGCGGGTTCTCGACATGCAGGGGAGTTCGTTCACGATCGTCGGCGTCACGCCTCCCGAGTTCTTCGGGACACAGCCGGGACGCCACATTGACGTCACCGCGTCCGTTTACCCCACAAACGATGACGATGCCGCCAAACGCTCGATCGCTCTACTTGGTCGGGCGGCTCGCGCCGGGCGTCTCTCGCGAGCAGGCGCGGGCGGCGCTGCGCGCGCGGTGGGCGCAGCTCGCCGCTGCTGGGTCATTGCCGCCGCGTCCTCCTGTGGCGCTCGTAACGCTCGAGCTCGATTCCGGCGCGCAGGGATTGAACGAGCTCCGCCGCCAGTTCTCATTGCCCCTTCAGATTCTGATGGCGGCGGTAGGCGTGGTCCTGCTCGTCGCCTGCGCCAATCTCGCCGGCCTATTGATCGTGCGGTCGAGCGCACGACAGCACGAGATCGCGATCCGGCTTTCGATGGGAGCCGCGCGCGGGCGGATCGTCCGCCAGCTCCTGACGGAAAGTGCGCTCCTCGCAGCCGCCGGCGGCGCGGCCGGAGTGGCGTTCGCGTACTGGGTGACCAATCTGCTCGTTGCCATGATGTCCCGCGGTCGCACCCCAATCGTGCTCGATGTTGCGCCGAACGCGCGCACGCTAGGTTTTGCGGCTGTCGTCACGCTCGTCACTGCCGCGTTGTTCGGACTTCTTCCGGCGCTCGGCGCCAGTCGGCCCAATGTGTGGCGGACATTGAAACTGAGCGCATCCGGCGTCGATACCACCCGGAATGCATGGGGACGAGGAATGGTCGCCGCGCAGGTTGCACTGCTCGTCCTCCTGCTCACGTCGGCCGGCCTGTTCACGCGTACGTTACAGAAGCTGCGCTCCGTCGATGCCGGTTTTCGGCAGGACCAGGTGCTCGTCGTGACAGTGTCGACCGGTCCGGCGTATCCCGGAGCGAGGGCGCGTGCGCTTTACGAGGAACTGTATGCGCGGTTTGGCGCGTTGCCAGGCGTGCAGTCGGTCAGCATGTCCATGGACACGCCACCTGCCGGCGAACTATCGATGTGTATGGGGATAGCCGTACCCGGCCATCAGGAGAATCCCGAGAACGCGCCGACGGTGTGCTACAACCACGTGGGCCCGCGCTTCTTTGAGACGATGGGGATACCGGTTTTGGCCGGGCGCGATTTCGAGCTCAGCGACGACCAGCGTGCGCCCGCGCAGGTCGCCATTAGTGACAGTGTGGCACGACACTACTTCGGTGGCGAAGACCCGCTCGGGCGCCAGATTCTCGTTGGAGACCCGCGATGCCAAAGATGCCCGCCCCCAGCACTGGCGTCGATCGTGGGGGTTGTGAAAGACGTCCGCTACACGAGCCTGCGCGCTGACGCGCCGCTCATGATCTACCGTCCATACCGGCAGGAGGCCAGTGCACCGGCGAACACCTTCCTGATTCGCACGTCCTCGGCCAATGCTGAGGCTCTGATGCCGTTGCTGCATGGCGAGGTCCGTGCAGTGGCGCCCGCGCTCCCGCCGCCGTCGGTTGTCAGCCTGGAGGATCGAGTCGCCGCTATGCTTGTCGAAGAGCGCATGCTGGCGGCACTCTCGAGCGCTATCGGCGCGCTCGCCGCGATACTCGCCGCGATCGGCATCTACAGCACCGTCGCCGCGGCGGTGGCCCGACGCCAACGTGAGATCGGCATCCGAATGGCGCTGGGCGCCCGGCCCGGTCAAGTCGCGCAGATGGTGGTCCGCGAAGCCTTCCGGATTGTCGCCGTCGGGCTCGCCATCGGGGTTCCCGCGGCATTCGCCACGGCACTGGTTGCGCGCGCCGTCCTTGCCGGCGTCCTGTTCGAACTGTCGCCTATGGACCCGCTCATCTTGTCCAGCTCGGCGGTCGCAATTCTTTTGATGGCCTCGCTCGCCGCGTACGTGCCGGCGCGCCGCGCGTCACGAATTGATCCCGTCGCGGCGGTCAAATACGAGTAGAGGCTAGGCCGTCCCCACAAGGCCGGTGGGTGCAGCTTTTTCCAGGATTTCAAAGACCGCCGGCCCGAGCCGGGCCGTAGCGGACACGCCCCTCGTTAGCTCGGGATAATCGCGGCACCGGAGCAAGAGCGAGCGCTCAGCCCAGGTGCTGCAGCACGTCAAGCAGCTTGACCGATTCGCGAATCTGGTTCCAACTGACGAAAGTTAGGCTCACCTGCCGCTACACCTCGGCGCCTCATGACACAGCCCAGCCAGTGCAATGCCATGTAAGTGATTGAGCCGACTAACTATGCGGCGCTCTGGAACGCTTCAGCGAGTTCGAACCAGTGCTGCAGGCGGTTCCATCTGGGACAAATCTGGGCCACCAACCTCCGCTCATGATTCACGCGGAGGTTGCCCACCATAGCGCCGAAGGCGCGACGGTGGGCCCTCCTTCATGAACGAGCTACGGTTGGCAAGCCACCTTCCCTTCGCAAGTGTAGCTCGTGGCGACCTACCGATCTGAGAACTGCTATCGGCTCACCGTCGGACCGATAAGACCCATGGTCACATCATGCTCTCGATTGCGATTCTCGTCATGTCGTCGATGGTCCAGGTCGCGGCGCCCACAGCACGCAGGACGGACGAGCCGCCGAAACTCGAACTAACCGATCCGGCGGACATTTCGGATGCTCGCGAGCTTCAGGATACGCTCGATGCGCACAGCACTCCGGTGATCGCATGCGCGAAATCGGGGCGTCCGCTCGAGGCCTGCCGCTGCGAGTATCCCCAGCAACTGGTCGGCGCACGCAAGGCCTTCGACGGCTTGCTCTCGAAGCACCCCGATTGGAAAGACCATTCACTGTCGTTTCATTACGTCACCAGGGAAGGCCGTTCGATGAGCTCGGTCATAGTGTTGCGGAACTACCAGCTCGAAATCGCGGATCGTGAGAACAAGTGTCGGTAGGTACCGCAACCGCGCTGTTCTTCTACGAGGTTCATGAACACCTCGTCGAAGGTTCGCGCGCACGATGAACGCGTTCATCCGCTTCCCTAATAGCGAACACCGATCTTCGAACGAGACTTGTCTGCGCTGTGAACTCTATTCCGAGTTTCTACGTCAGCGATATGTTGAAAGAAATGAAACGACGGACAAAATTACACGGGTGACGTACATGCCGACACCCTCCAGCCCCAAGGAGATCAAAAACCCTCCGCATTGATCTCTGTCTCTTTTGGTACGTGAGTTGCGGATCGATCACTTTCTACGACCGGCGAAAGTGGCGAGTCATCGTCTCGCGAACACGTGAACAAGAAACCAACGACTCGATAACCTCACGCGATACATCCACAATGCGCAGCTTCGTCCCGGAGCAGCGACAAGCGCAAATGCGCTCGACTGTACGCGGGGGTTGATGAAGTCTGTGTGTCGATATCGTGACGAGCGGGATCGCTGAACGTCAAGGGGTCGGTCGTCGTCATCAAGGAGGTCAAATGGCAGGAACTCAATTCGGAATCGGATCACAAGCGACCTATCCGCTGCAGCAAACTCCCTGGGGGTTTTCTCCGTACGGCAGCCAAGTGACAGCGCCGTATCAGACCAGGGCCTGCCCTGCTGCAGCCGATTCTGCAATCGCTCCAGATCGTGACGCTGCAAATCCAGCAACTGCAGCAATTGCTCGTTCAGCAGCCGCTGCTCCAACAACTGCAACAGTGGATTCAAGTCGTCCCGCAACAGATCCAGCAGGTGTAACAGGCCTTCCTGTTCCAGACATTTCCTGCTGCGCAGCAGTTTTTTCCTGCCCAGCCAGGCCACGTCATGTAAGGACGGTCGCGTAATGGAGGGCGGGTCGGAAGGCCCGCCCTCGCTCAACACAGGGAGAAGACAAATGATCGAGCCGCTTTTTGGATCGGCGCCTCCGAATTGGCCAGGGGCACCCTTGCCGACGTTCGGATGGCCGCTGGCACAGGTTCCCCATCCGCAGAGCTTCGGGCACGGGTTGCCCTTCAATTCCGCCACATTTGCCGGCCCGCCGCTCTTGTCCGCCCCAGAACTGCTGGCGGCTATTGCGATCAAGCGGGGCCAGCCCTCAGGACCCACCACCGACCAGGAGATCGAAGATTTCCTCTACGATGCGCTCGAGTTCTTGAACGGCACCAACGAGGTAGAGGTGCGCTGCGAGGGAGGACGTGTGACACTCACCGGCAGCGTTCCGCTCAGACGGATCAAACGGGACGTCGGCGAAATCGCGTGGGCGATTCCCACCATCAACGATGTTCAGAATAACGTGACTATTGCGACTCGTCGGCGTGGACGATCCTCAGGGCGAGAGGCTGAGCAGCATTCAGGCACAGCCAGTCGCAAAACAGCTTGAGGTGATGGATGGCACGGGGCGAAATGGGGGGCCTCTCATTTCGTCCCGTGCAGCACGTCACGCGGGATCTTCAATCCGCGTGGCGATTTCCCCCTCGGGTATTTCAACTCGCATCAGCTTTGGCACCAGACTTACGAGCACGGCCATCGCGATGCCCAGAAACGTCTCTATCACTCGGTACAGTGCGTAAGACCACGGGTGTGTACCGTGCGCCAATACGACGATGCCGCAGACATATCCCGCCAGCTTTGCCGCCGCCGGCACACGAGCGACATAGGTGAGCAGCATGGCAACCAGGATGCTGACCATGATTGCCAGCGGACCCGGCGGCAGAACATAGCTCAGCACGGCCCCAACCGTCGCGCCCAGCAGAGTGCCCGCCAGACGCTGCAGAGCCAATTGCAGCGTTTTCGAAGGAGACAGATCGATGACGATGACCGCGGCGATCAGGGCATAGATCGGGTACTGGAGCTCCAGAAACTGCGCGATGCCGACGGCCAGTCCGGCCGACACAGCGGCACGGACAGACAACTGAACGGCGGTAAACGTCGAAGTGCCTGGATGCATCTGCGTTCCCGCGTGTTGCCGGTGAGAAGCGCGTGGTGTTGCGTTAGCGGCCGTCAGGCATTTCTTGCGTGGCTGAGCGCCTGATGCTCGCCGCACGCGCCCGACCACAAATCGGGCACGCCATCATGGAAACAGGACGAGGCATACCCGCAAACGGTCAGGAACGGCAGATGGTGGGTCAGCTGGTTCCAGAGGCTCTCGAGCGCAATCACCGCTGCTGCGTTGCCGTCTTCGGCCAGCAGCGGGGCCATGCTTCCGCCCAGCGTCAGCCGGGGCGTGGTGCCATTGCCCTCGACACGGCGGTACTCGTCAAGTTCTTTGATCACGTCCGCGAGCCGGTCGGGATCGGGAAGCCCGTTTCGCATGAATCGGCTCAACGCGTCGGCTGAGTCGACAGCGAGATACCGCTTGTGACCGGAGGATCCGTTGACGTCCCAGCCACGGGCCTTGAGGCGATCGCCGAGGCTCTCGCGAACCGGCTTGGTGGCGATAACGCAGGTAGCGTCGCCTCGCCGAAGCGCGACGTCGAAGAAGTCCGCCAGACCGTCGACGAATGACTCCGGGCTGTCGTAAAGCTGCATCGCGTGCCCGCCTTCGTCTGCCGACAAGAGCGGACCCAGCGACGGCATGAACGAACGACCGAGCAGCGTCTGGTCGAGCGCGGTCACGAGATCCCGTCCGACCCGCTGCTTCAGGACGTAGCCTTTACCGCCACACCGGAATGCCTCGCCGACAATGTCGTCAGCGTCGTGCATGCTCAGAAACACGACCGGCGTCGGCGGGAGTCCACTCCGGGTGAGCGTTCGAAGGGTTTCGAAACCCGTCCATGCCCGGCATTTCGACATCCATGACGATGACGTCGGGCTGCAACCGGCTTGCTTTATCGAGCGCCTGAGTGCCGTCGCCTGCGGTACCCACGACATCAAAGTCCTCGGACAACATTGCGGATACCGTGTCCAGGATGTGACGATGGTCGTCGACGAGAAGAACTCTCGGCTTCCGTCCGGCATTCAGCGGCGGCGTGGGACGATTCGACGATTCACGAGCGCTAGAATCCTACAGGATCCCGGCGGCGAAACGCTCGTTCAAATCGTCGTGAATTGTATTAGGACACCCGCCACAGCCGAAGACGGTCACGCCTGGCTCAGCAATGCCGCTGAATCCGCATCCAGATACAGCGTCGTATCCGGATGCGTCCTCAAAATCGACGCCGGCGCCATCGGCGAAATCCCGCCTTCGACGCAGGCTCTCACCGCCGCGGCTTTCCGCGCGTCTGGCACGGCACAAATGATTTGGCGCGATTTCAGAATCTGTCGCACTGACATCGAGATGGCATGGATAGGCACCTCCTCGATTGTCGCGAACCACCCTTCGCCCACCTGCTGACGCCGGCAGGCGTCATCCAGCGTCACGATGATGTAAGGGCGCTCCGTCTCAAAGTCGGCTGGCGGATCGTTGAACGCCAGATGGCCGTTTTCTCCGATCCCGGCGAATGCGACATCGATCGGCGCGGCGGCGAGCGAGACGTCCAACATCGTCTGCGACGCGGCTGGCATCGCGTTCGCCGTCGAGGAGGTGATAAGCGACGATGCCCGCCGGACGGATGAATCGATCGAGCAGATATTTCCGAAAGCTCGCGGGGTGATCGAGCGGCAGGCCGATGTATTCATCGAGATGAAACAGCTCGACCTGGCTGCCAGTCGATGCCGGGTTGCCGATGAGCGCGTCGAGAAACGCAATTTGCGAAGTCCCTGTCGCCGCGACGATGCGCGCGCGGCCCCGTGCGGCAATCGCGCCGCGAATCGTCTGCGCCGCCTGCTCGGCTGCCGCGCGACTCATGGCTCCGCTGTCCCTGTATGCCAGGACCCGCATGTCACGCTCGGCACATATTGAGATAATCACGCGAATTATACTGGTGGGCCATGAAAATCGCGCTGATTGGAATGCCGCAGGTTGGCAAGAAAACCCTGTTCTCGTTGATGACAGGGATGCCCTATGAGCAATTGACCAGCCGCTCGACCGAATATGCCGTCGGCATGGTCAAAGTAACTGATTCGCGCGTCGACAAGCTGACGGCGTTGTATAAACCAAAGAAAACGAAGTACGCCGAGATTGAATGTACGCTCACGCCCGCTCCCCCCAAGGACGCGAAGCCGCGCGAACAATGGCTCGGCAAACTGAAGGACATGGACGCTTTTTGCCATGTCGTGCGTGCGTTCGACGATGAATCGGTGTTTCACGCCAGCGGCTCGGTCGATCCGCTGCGCGATATCGAGATGATGAGCCTCGAGCTCGCGATCACCGATCTCAGCCTGGTCGAGCTGCGGCTCGACCGAATTGCGCAGGAGCAGAAAAAAAAGGCCGACGCTGCGAGCGTTCAAGAGGCAGCGCTGCTGGAGACGTTGAAGCCCTACCTCGAGAGCGGCAAATCGCTCCGCGAGCACCCCATGCAGGAAGCTGAGCTCAAGAAGATTCGTTCGCTCCAGTTCCTCACACTCAAGAGCATGGTCACGGCACTCAATTGTGGCGAGTCGAACTTTCCAAACCCTCAGCTCATGAAAGCAGCGCAAACCAAAGTGACCGGCGACGGCAACGAGCTCTGCGCCCTTTCCGCCAAAGTGGAGTCCGAAGTCGCGCAGATTGGCGATCCAGGCGAGCGCGCCGAGTTCCTGCAGGCACTTGGCATCGAAGAGCCCGCCGTCAATATCCTGACGCGCCTGCTCTACAAGGCGCTTGGCTATATCTGTTTCTTCACTGTCGGCGAGGACGAGGTGCGCGCCTGGACGATCCGCCGCGGCGGGAGCGCCGTGGACGCGGCTGGCGCCATACACAGCGACTTGGCCCGCGGGTTTATCCGCGCTGAAGTGATGAAGTGCGACGAGTTGCTGGCAGCCGGCGCAGAGCGCGGATCTGGTCATGCCGCGGAAGTCCAACTCAAGGAGACTGCGAAACTGCACCTGAAAGGGAAGGACTACATCGTCGAGGACGGAGACATCGTCCACGTGCGACATAGTGGATAGCAGGATCAGGGAGTCGGGGAGTCGGGGAGTCCAGTACGTAGTGTCCGGCTTCAGCCGGACGTCAATATTCCGTAAACATCCGTTGAATCTCCGTCGCGGACTGCGTCTTCGCGAGCGCGAGCATGAGAAGGATGCGCGCCTTCAACGGCGTCAGGTCTTCGGCGCCGATCATGCCTTCGCGCACGCGGTTGGCCGACTGCGCGGCAATGCGGCCGCTTCCCGTGCGCGTCGCCGCGACGACCACGACCCCCTGCCGTTCGGCATAGCTGATCCCGGGGCCAAGCGAGCCGCCCGTCAGGTCGGCCCCGGCTACGGCGATCACGATGCCCTTCGCGCCCGCATCGACGGCGGCTCTCAGGAGATCGCTCGATGCGCCCTGGTAGAACATCATGATGTCTACCCGCGGCATCGACGCCAGGTTCGACACGTCGAACTCGCTGCGATGCGTGTGACGCCTCACCGGCTCACGGTAATAGACGACGCGATCGGGATCGACAACGCCGAGAACGCCGTATTGCCGGCTTTGAAACGTCTGAACGCGCAAGGCATCTGTCTTCGTGACTTCACGCGCGGAGTTGATCTCGTCGTTCAGGACGACGAGTATGCCCTTGCCGCGCGACTCGACAGATGCCGCGACCCGGAATGCGTCGAGGAGATTCGCCGGACCCTCGTAGCCGAGAGCGCCGGCATTCCGCATCGCGCCTACGAGCACGACGGGCTTCGGGGTTTTGACGGTCAGGTGGAGAAAGTACGCGAGTTCTTCGAGCGAGTCGGTGCCGGAGGTAATCACCGCTCCTGTCAGCCCGGGATCGTGATCGAAAACGTCGTTGATGCGTTTCGCAAGCTGAACCCATTGCTCCAGCGTCATAGCAGTGCTGGCGACGTTGGCGAATTGTTCGGGCTCGGGACGCGCGTGACGCTGCAATCCGGGTACGAGCTGCAGCACTTCTTCGGCGGTCATCCGTGTGCCGCCGCGAGTCGCAATCGTTCCCCCGGTGGCGATGAACCGTACACGCGGAAGCTCGTTGTCGGCCCAGGAGTTGATGCCGCCGACGGCACCAAGCGCGAGGGCAGTCAGGATGAACGCGAGGACAGTCGGTTTCTTAAGGGGGTAAAACACCGGCCAGTGCAACTACTATACCGTATTCGCCTGGCACTGGTAGGCTCGGTCGAGCCATTTGCTGAGCCGTGTGGCCGCCTCGTCGGGGGTCTCGCCGTAGAACGGCATCATCGCGGTCGGCACGCCAGGAATCCTGACGAGATGCGCCCGCCAGCGCTTCTCGGCCACCCACGTCACTTCGATGACGAAGGTCGGCCGGCAATAATTCTTTCAAAGCGGTGCTGCACGTATGTTATTCGGTCGGAATTGAGAATGAGGAGCAGCGGAGATTCTACGTACGCTGAAAACTTACACAAGCGAAACGAAGTACAAAGGCGGAGAGGAATTTGACGGCTGACGGTATTCGCTCCGGATCTCTCGAAAAAAAAATTCTCTTGTCGCTCACTCCACAGGAAATTCACGGCTGGTGCACAGGTTTTTCACACTCCGCCTTCGGCTTCGCATCCGGGCCTTCGGCATGCAGGCACACGACCTACTCAGGAGCTTCAACTTGACTCGGTTGGTACGCCCACGTACTCTGAACTTCTCCATGCACATGACGATACGCATGTTGGCCCTGGCGCTGGTGTGGCTCTCTGGCGCTGGCCTGGCGTACGCTGAGTCGGTCACCCTGTTTCGCGTGTTTCTCAACGACGGCACGGCTATCGTCAGCTACGGCGAGTACGCGCGTGTCGGCGATCGGCTCGTGTTTTCGATGCCGATCGGCACAGTGGACGCCGCATCGCCAAGCACGACGAGCCTGCACGTGGTGAATCTGCCGATGTCGTCCATCAATTGGACGGCAACCGAAAAGTACGCGCAATCGGCCCGCTATTCGCACTACATCGAGACCAGTGCGGAATCCGACTATGCGAGCCTCGCCGGCGAAGTCGCCGCGACGCTGAATGCCGTCGCGCTGGCAAAAGATCCGAAAGCCCGGCTCGATCTCGCTGTGACAGCACGCCGGCGGCTGGCGTCGTGGCCCAGAGACCACTTCGACTATCGCGCGGACGACGTGCGCGAAATGCTGGGGCTGCTCGACGATGCGATTTCCGCTCTGAGAGTGGCGGCCGGTGAAACGAGCTTCAGCATCGATCTCGTCGCTTCGGCCCCGTCGCGCAGCGCGCGCGAGACGGTTCCGTTGATGAGAGCGCCAACCACCGCCGAGGTGATTACGCAGGCAATCGCGGCGGCCAAGACAACCGACGTGGCAGCCGATCGAATTTCGATCCTTCGAACCGTGATGGCGACTCTCGACAGCCCGGAGGCGTCGTTGCCGCGGCGATTGGGCAAAGCCGACGCGGCGATGGGTGGCCCATACCATCAAAGCCGAAACACGAATCGAAAAGGCGTACGCCGAGCTCACGTCAGCGGTGTCGAAACGCGCAACCGCGGCGGCTGAGCGGGCGGATGTTCGCGGCGTGCAGCGCGCGCTTTCGGAGCTCACGCGGCGCGACACGCAGCTGGGACGGAGACGCCCCGACGAGATCAACGCGCTCGTCGAGCAGGTCAACATCCAGCTCGACGCGGCCAGACGGCTCAGGCTTGCCCGCGACAAGTGGAGAGAGCGCGCCGGCATCTTTCAGGTGTACCAGCGTGGCGTGGCGCCCACACTCGAGTTGATGACGCGTGCACGGGCCACGATCGACGACATCAAACATCTTGCCGGTTCCGACGCGGCGGTTCTCGTCGGCCTCGCCGACAAGCTGGCGGCAAGCGTGCGGGCCCTCAACGCCATGCCCGTTCCCGACGAGCTGAAGCCGCCGCATGCGCTGCTCGTCAGCGCCGTCAACCTCGCCGAAACGGCTGTGAGGACACGACGCCAGGCGACCATTTCAGGAGAGTTGAGCGTGGCCTGGGACGCGTCATCGGCTGCCGCGGGGTCGATGATGCTGCTCGAGAAGGCACAGGAGGAAATGGAAGCGGCCGTTCGCCTTCCCGAAATACGGTGATCACCCCTCGCACGACCCGCCTTTTCAGGACACCAGACCTTCGGAGTTTTCGACACACCATCCGGCGCCTTGCCGACCATGCCGACGTTCGGCTGGCCCGAAGCTGCGTCGTGATCGTCCCGAGCGGGGCCGCAGCGGATCAATTGCGGCGCACGTTCGAGAACCGCCATCTCCGGCAGCAATCTTCGTCGGATCGCGCCTTGTGGCTGCCGCACGTGCTGACCCGGGCCGGGTGGTACGACGAGATGCACTCGCGCCTGGCGGCGCCGCCCCGCAGGCTCAACGAATTCGAGCGCGAGGTCATTCTGAACGCCGCCGCGGCCGAGCGTTGCCCGGGAAATCGAAGCGCCATTCCGTCTCCGTGCCGGGCTGCTCGTCGAGATGCTTGGTCTGTACGACGATCTCCGCCGGCGCGATTCATCGGTGGACACATTCGAACGCCTGCTCACGAGAGAGCTCGAGCGGGATGCCGACATCGACCGCGGCGCCGAGCGGCTGCTTCGCCAGACGCGATTTCTTGCGGCCGCGTTTCGGGAGTATGAAGCGCGCCGGGACGCGCTTGGCGCCGTTGACGAATACGCGTTACGTACTCGATTGCTGGAAGCGTCAGCCGGCGCGTCCGATCCGAAAGGTGATTGTCACGGTGGGAGAGCGGTCGGTGGACCCGGCCGGCCTGTGGCCGGCAGATCTGGATCTCCTCACCAGACTGCCCCTCCTCGAACACATCGACATCGTCGCGACGCGAGCGACGATCGCGGCAGGATTGCTGGACCGCCTCGAAAAGTTCATGCCCGGCTTCGAGGAAGGGGAGCTCGAGAGCGATCCTGAGGATGATGAGGATCGCCCGGTCCTCATTGCCCCGGTGGACGCGCGTCCGTACACGGTCAGCCGCGATCGCGAGGACGAGCTGTCAGCCATCGCGGCCACGATCAAACGGTCGGGGCCGCCCGACCTCGAGCGGCGAGCGGTGGTCTTCAAACGGCCGCTTCCGTACGTGTATCTCGCGCGAGACGTATTTGCCGACGCCGGCGTTCCCTATCAGACGTTCGACGCGATGCCTCTGGCGGCTGAACCGTATGCCACCGCGCTCGACCTCGTCTTCGAGTTCGTGACGTCGAACTTCACTCGCGGCCCTGCCATCGCGCTGCTGAGCTCGCCGCATTTCTCGTTCGAGGTAGACGGGGAGCCGCTCCGGCGCCTGGAAATAGCCGCGCTCAATCGCGCGCTGAGCGACGAAGGCTATTTCGGAGGCAGCGCTCATCTGCGGAGCATAGCGGCGACGGGAAGATGGAGAGCGGCGCGCGCCGCCGTTTCGGCCATCGACGAGCTCAGCGTGCTGGGCGACACGAGCGCTCCGTCACTTCAGCTTGGCGCGCTGCTGGCGTTTCTTGCTGCTCACGATCGAATTCCTGCGGCCGGGGATCCGCTGCGCGAGAGACACCTGCGTGCCCGCAGTGCCGTGCTCGCCGCGCTTCAGAGCCTGCGCCGCGCGCATGAGCAGATCGACGACACCCCGGCCGGCGCGCCAAGCGTGGCGGCGATGATCCGGCGATGGATCGAAGCGCAGACCTTTTCGCCTCGCGCGGGAGCGTCGGGCGTGCAGCTTCTGGATGCGCAGGCGGCGCGGTACGGCGAGTTCGACGAGGTGTTCCTCGTCGGCCTCGTCGAGGGTGAGTGGCCTCAGCGCGCGTCGAGGAGCATTTTTTATCCAGGCGCGCTGCTGAATCAGCTCGACTGGCCCGACTCGCGCGTCGCGCTTGCCGGCGAACGAGCGGTGTTCGAGGACTTGATGGGCCTCGCTCGCCGTCACGTGCATCTTTCGACATTCGAGCTCGAGAACGACGCGATTGTGAGTCCCAGCCCGTTCCTCGCTGATGTCGAGCGCCTTGGCTATCGCTCGGCCGTCGCCGAGCCACGGATTACCGGCCGCGTGTTCGTGTCGGAGGCGTTGACGACCGAGCCGCTCGCGGAGTCGGCGGTGACGGGAGAGCCCGCGGTGTGGCTTGCTTTGCGGACGGCACGTTCCGAGTACGGAGCCGCGCAATTCCATGGCGCTGCCGGTTCGTATCGCCCGGCGGCTTACAGCGTGAGCGCGCTCGAGCGTTATCTTCAGTGTCCCTTCAGATTTTTCGCCGAGCGGGTGTTGACGCTGGAAGAGGATCCCGAAGACGAAGCGACGCTGAATCCGAAAGAGCTCGGCATCTTCGTCCACGACGTGTTTCACAAATTTTTCGACGAGTGGAACCGGCGCGGGATATCGCGGCATCACGCCGCGGAATCTTCCGGAAGCGCGCGCGATTTTCGCGGAGGTGATTGAGCCGCTGCTCGCCAGGCTGGACGCCGACGAAGCGGTCGTGCAGCGCACGCGGCTGCTCGGCTCGGCCGCCGACCAGGGGCTCGCCGAAGCGGTGTTTCAGGCAGAAGCCGAATGGGAAACGCCCGTCGTCGAACGTCTGCTCGAACATGCGCTGGAGGGGGAATTCGAGCTTCGTGACGAGACGGGGCCGCGGCGTGTGATGCTGCGCGGAAAAGCCGATCGCATCGATCTGCTCGAGGACCACACTTTCCGCATCATTGATTACAAGCTGAGCCGGGCGCCGGAGCGCAAACACGCGCTCCAGTTGCCGATCTACGCGAGCTGTGCACAGTCCAGCACCTTCAGAAGACGCGGGGGCAGCTGTGGGAGCCCGGCCAGGCCGGCTACATCGCGTTTGGCCAGGATCGTCAGTTTTCGCCGATGCTCGGCCGCGGAATGGACAAAGAGGCGACGCTGCTCGACGCGCAGGCGAGACTGCTTGCCGCGGTGGACAAGATCGAGCGCGGCGAATTTCCGCCGACTCCCGCCGACACCATGATGTGCGCCCGCTGCGCCCATGCCGCCGTCTGCCGGAAGGATTACGTTGGCGACGTCTAACTGGCTGCCGTTCGACGAGCAAGATCGTCCATCGTCGATCGTCGATCGTCCATCGTCGATCGTCGAGCGTCCATCGTCGATCGTCGAACTGCCGGACGCGGCGGCGAGGAGCCGGGCTGTCGATCCGGCGCACAACGTCGTCCTCGAAGCGTCGGCCGGCACAGGCAAGACCCACGTCCTGGTTGACAGATATCTCAACCTGCTGAGCCACGGCGTCGATCCGGCAAACATCCTCGCCATCACGTTTACGCGGAAGGCGGCAGCCGAAATGCGCGGCCGCATTCTGAGCGAGCTGCGGAAACGTGCCGATGCAGAGGGTCCGGATAAACAGTTGTGGCGCGACGTGCGCGAGCGTTCGGGAGAAGTCGCCATCAGCACCATCGATGCGTTCTGTCTGTCGCTGTTGCGTGAGTTTCCGCTCGAGGCGAACCTCGATCCCGGATTCGACATGGCCGACGAGACGCAGGTGCCTCGCCTCATGGAAGAAGCGCTGGATCGCGCGCTCGACATCGGCCGCGGTCTGTCTCTCCATGACGACTACGTCAGGCTGTTGTTCGCCGAGCTTCGCGAGCTCCGGTTGCGCGACGGGCTGGCGAATCTCATCAACCGCCGCCTCGTGGTCGACGAGGCTCTCGATCGCGCCCTTGCCGCCGGTCCCGCAGATCTGACAGCCGAGCGCGCATGCGAGCAGGCGTTCGAGCGGCTTCGCGGTGTCTTTACCGGCCTCACGGGTGGGGTCGAGGGATTCCTCGCGAATGGCCCCGTCGGCCATCGCCGATGGGAGATTTTCTCCGGCGACATGCGCCTCATTGCCGGCGGCGCCGTGCCCGCACCCGGGACTTGCCCGCGGCGTGCTCGACCGCATCGAAGGGCATTTCCTCAACAAGGACAAGCAGCCGCGGCAGCGATTCGACGGGTATTCGGCGAAAGACTGCAAATCGGGTGAGGCGTGGAAGATTCACCGGCACGACGTGCTGGGCGTGGCGCCCGCGGTTGCGAACGTGCTGAAAGGTTTCAGACGCGATCTGAACGCCCTCCTGTCGAGAGCGGTCCGGCGGGTTTATCAGATCGCGCTGAAAGAGTACAGAAGCACGCTCGATACACATGGCGTGCTCGACTTTTCCGAGGTCCTGGCGCAGGCGCTCCTGCTGCTCGGACAGATGGAAGAGTTCGCCCGCAGCCGCTATCGTCTCGAGGGGCGCTACCACCACGTGCTGCTCGACGAGTTCCAGGACACCAGCCGCGCGCAGTGGACGCTCGTGGCTCTGCTCATCAAATCATGGGGAGAAGGCAGCGGCGTGGCCGACGCCTCGCCGCTCATTCCGTCGATCTTCGTCGTCGGCGATCGGAAGCAGTCGATTTATGGGTTTCGCGACGCCGACGTCGCCGTGATGGATGAAGCGGGGGCATTCGTCGACGGCCTGCGCGGAGATCACGACTCGCGGCGGGCGATATCGACGAGCTTCAGAGCCGTTCCGCGCCTGCTGTCGTTCACCAACGATCTGTTCACCGATCTCGAGAAAAACGAGACCAGGCGAGATGCATTCCGGTTTTCGGAAACCGACAGGTTCCCGGTGGAAACCCCGCTGGCGCCTGCAGACGTTCTGGGCATGATTGCCGCGCCAACCATCACCGATTGCGCCGATGCCGTGGCGGCGGAAATCCGCCGCCTGATCGACGCCGCTGAGCTCGTGCGCGATCCCGTGACGCGCACGGAGCGCCCGATTGGTCCGCGGGACATCGGCATCCTGTTCCGCACCAAAGACAGTCACCAGGATTTCGAGAAGGCGCTGGAGCGGCAGCATGTGCCGTCCTACGTTTACAAAGGGCTGGGATTTTTCGAAGCGGACGAGATCAAAGACGTGGTTGCGCTGCTCAGATATCTCGCGCTCCCCGAGTCGAACATGAGGGCAGCGGCCTTTCTGCGCTCGCGATTCGTCCGCCTCTCCGATCCCGCCCTTCAGGCGCTGGCGCCAAACCTGGCGCAGGCTCTGGCGGGCCGATCCGTCGATCTGGCAGCGCTGGACGGCGAGGACCGTCGCGTGTTCGAGCTGACGCGCGAGAGCATGGCGCGCTGGCTCGCGCTGGTGGATCGCCTGCCGCCTGCAGAGCTGCTCGAAATCGTGCTCGACGAGACCGCCTACCTGTTCGAGACACGAGGACCCCGGGTGCGTCAGGCTCGTGAAAATCTGAAAAAGATCCGCGCGATGATCCGCCGCGTGCAGAACCGCGGCTACGCGACGATGTCGCGCCTGGCCGAACACCTCGACCGTCTGACCGCCGGGGACGAGTCGAACGCCGTCATCGACGCCGGCGATTCGGTGAGCCTGATGACGATTCATGCGGCGAAAGGGTTGGAGTTTCCCGTCGTGTTCGTCGTCAACATCACGCGCGGCACCGGTAACCGCAAGTCCGCGATCCGCGTCGTGGCCGACGCCGAAAATGCTCAGGCGTGGCTCAGCGTGGCGGATTTTCAGTCGGAAGCCGACGAAGATGCGAAAGCCAAGGATCGCGAAGAGACCAAGCGCCTGCTCTATGTCGCGATCACGCGCGCGCGAGACCATCTCTACCTCGCGGCGGATATCAAGAAACCCCCGTTTCGGGCGTTCGGGGGAAGTCTCGGCGACATCCTTCCCCAGACCCTCAAGACGCGGTTCGAGGCCGCAACCGTGGCGCCGCCGCCAGGGACTGTCGAATGGACCGCCTCCTCCGGCACCGTTCACACCTTCCGCCTCTGTCAAAAACCGGGATCTGACCCTGTTTTTACGAAAATCGTAAGTTCGGATGGTGGCGGCACGAAGGCTGAGGACAATTTCGCGGTGCTCGTCGATCCGTACGCAACTCCGCGAGTGGGCGTGACGGCTGCAGCGGCGTTGGCGGCACCGTCCACCAAAGCGAGCCTGACCGGCACGCTGGTGCATCGGCTGTTCGAGCGGTTTGGTGCGCAGATGGCGGACGGAAGCCCCGCCGCGATTACCGAGGAGCTCGGCCGGCTTCTGCGCGACGAAGACGTGGTCGGTTCGGACGACCTGGCGCTCGTCTTCGAGCGGGCGCGGCGCGCGTATGTCGCGCTGTGCAGGCAGCCCTCGCTGTTGAGCGCCCTCGAATCAGGTGAGCCGCTCTTCGAGGTTCCGTTTTCGGTGAGGCTCGCGGCATCCCGGGAGATCCTGCGCGGGACCTTCGACTGTCTCGTCCAGCGTCAGGCCGGCGGCATCCAGGTTCTCGAGCTGAAGACGGGGAAGCCGGCGCCGGAACACGAGCGGCAGCTCTCCACCTATGTTGCCGCGGCGCGCGCGATGTTTCCCGGCACGAGCGTTGAAGGGACGCTGGTGTATGCCGCCGCGGAAGATCTGGACGATCGGCCACTCGACGCGCAGCGCTGACGAATTCGTCTCGCTGCTCCAGGCCCACGACATCACCGGCCTCGGTGACATCCGCACGATTCCGGCCTCGCGGCGTCATCCTCAGTTCGGCCGGGATGCCCTGGACGCGCGGCTGAGCGAAGAATCAATCGAATACCGCCATTTTCCGGACCTGGGCGGGCTGCGCAAGCCAAGGAAGGATTCTCCCAACAGCGGCTGGAAAAACGCGGCATTCCGGGGTTACGCCGACCACATGCAGACCGCGGAGTTCTCAAAGGCGGTGGACGAGCTGCTGAACTTCGCCGCTCTCAGGCGGGTCGCCGTCATGTGCGCGGAAGCCGTCTGGTGGCAATGCCACCGGATGTTGCTCTCCGACGCCCTTGCCGCCCGGGGTGTCGAGGTGCGGCACATCATGAACCAGCGCGGATCGTCGGCGCTCCAGCCGCACCGGCTCACGCCTTTCGCGCGCGTCGAATCAGAGGCTGTGTCGTATCCCGGGCTGATTTGACGCAACCAAAACAGGTACCGTCACGTCAAAAGTGTATGGAGGGAAGCGTGTCCATCACAGCACAGTTCGAGTTCGAGGCGTTCAAGTCGCTGCCATGCGGCTGCGTCGCTGCGGTTCACCGCACGATCGATCCTGGATTGTCGGTGGTCTCGCTCGAAGCGAAGGGGACTTACTGCGGCTTGATGGACCACGTGATGGGCCGCAGCACCGCCGTGCCGTCGGCCGTCACGAGCAGAATTGAATTTTCAGACCTGGAGGAGGACTAGCGGCGACGCTCGGCCCACTGGCGCGCGCGCGCCTCGGCTTCGGCCTGCGTCTGACCCACGAGAAGGACGCCGCTGTCCGGAGCACCGTCGGCGCTATTGGTCACCCATGCAACCCAGTGCGGCCCGTGGGCCTCGCTGCGGATCTGAAATGTGCCGTCTTTTGCTGCAGTTGAGTCAGCCATCGGGTTGATTTTATAACCAAATTTCTCGCTTTTACCTAAAACGAAGCAAAACCCTAAGTTTTCATTGCGTTTCGCAGATCCCATCCCATACAATCCAGCGTCGAGAGGAGCGAAATTTGACCCTGACGTGTCCGAGTTGTGGAAACAGCCAGAATTTTCTCGTGAAGACTTTGCAGATGCATGTGGTGCACCTGGAGGATTCTCGCGTGGAAGTATCTGAAGAAAGCCGCCCGGCGGTATTCGAAGTACTGTGCGACGAGTGCGAGACCGCGCTCAACTTCGAAGAGTTTGAAGACGCGCTCCGCAAAGAAGTGCTGCTGACGCTCGGCGCCCGCTAGGAGTCCCTCCTCAGGATTCTTCGACTTCTTCGAAATGATCGCACTCGGGACAAACCCATTCCGTCACCGGTTTGGTTTTTTCCTCGCGTGTGCCGGGTACGCGATCCGTGTTTGCGCGCGTCCGCACGCGCATGCGCTCGCCGCACAGCGGACATTCTCGTGGCTCCATTCGTGAGATCGCGATGCTAACACCCGTCGCGCGCCTTGACAAGCCGCGGAGCCGACCCTATCGTAGCTGAGTCCCACCTTCGCGCTCAGCGCTACGGCGGGCAAGCCGATGCGCAACTATTCGATTCGTCCTCGTGATGACGGACGCGCCGCCAAGCGGGTGCTCGCGATGCCGCTCGCGCGCTCGCAGGCGTGGTTCGACGACGAAGTGGCGATCGATTTTCCGTCGCTGCACGGCGCCGTTGAACGTATGCGCGCGAGCTTCGTCGCGACGTTGACCGAATACGCCAACCGCCGCGATCTGTCGTGCCGAGTTGTATCTCTCGCCGCGCGAGGCGTTCGACGGCGTCACCGTACCGCTCGACGTGCCGGTGAGAACGTTCTGCGCGGCCTGCGGGGGGCGAGGCGAGGTGTGGTCGGATCCCTGCGGAAGCTGCGACGGCAGCGGCGAAGCGCTTGGCCGTCATGCTGTCCGTCTCGTCGTTCCGCCACGGGTGCAGGATGGCGATCGTTTCGCTCTGTCAGTCTCCGCCCCGTCCGCTCCGCTCACCCGCGTCGAGGTGAAAGTCGTTCTAAGCTAGGAAGGTTCCGGGTTCCGGGTTCCGGGTTCCAGGTTCCGGGTTCCAGGTTCCGGGTTCCAGGTTCCAGGTTCCAGGTTACGCGTTCCGCGTTCCAGTTCCACATACAATAAACACTATGGTTACCGAACAGGCGGTGCTTGGCGCGCTCATGGGCGTCAAAGATCCCGACCTCAACAGAGACATCGTCACGCTCGGCTTCATCAAGAACCTCCGCATCGACGGCGGGCGCGTCGCATTCAGCATCGAGCTCACGACGCCGGCCTGCCCGGTCAAAGATCAAATGCGCGATCAGGCAAACGCGCTGGTTTCCGCGCTGCCCGGCGTGACCGCGGTCGACATCGAGATGACCGCAAGTGTCCGCGCGGTGGGGGCGCCGGAAGCGGGCCGCGCGCCGGTCGAAGGCGTGAAGAACGTCATTGCCGTCGGCGCCGGCAAGGGAGGCGTGGGGAAAACGACCGTTGCGGTGAATCTCGCCATCGCGCTCGCCAAATGCGGCGGCCGCGTGGGCATCATCGACGGCGACATCTACGGACCCAACGTGCCGATCATGCTCGGCATCAATACGCAGCTCACGACCGACGGCAAGAAAATCATCCCCGCTGAGAAGTACGGCATCCAGGTCATTTCGATGGGCTTCATGACTTCGGACGATTCGCCGGTCATCTGGCGCGGGCCGATGCTGCACGGCGCCATTCAGCAGTTCTTTCGCGAAGTCCGCTGGAACAATCTCGACTATCTGATCGTCGACATGCCGCCGGGAACGGGCGACGTCGCGCTGAGTCTGAGCCAGACCGTTCCGGTGGCCGGGTCCATCGTCGTGACCACCCCGCAGCAGGTCTCGCTGGCCGACAGCAGGCGTGCCATAAGGATGTATCAGAAGCTCAACATTCCTACGCTGGGCGTCATCGAGAACATGAGCCATTTCGTGTGCCCGAGCTGCAGCCATGAGTCCGACATCTTCGGTCAGGGCGGCGGACAGAAAATGGCCGAAGCGATGAACGTGGCGTTCCTGGGACGTATCCCGATCTATCAACCGATTCGCGAGGGCAGCGACAACGGGATTCCCCTCGTGCTGGGCGAGCCCGATTCGCCGGCCGCCAGGGCATTCGTGGCGACGGCCGAACGCGTCGCGGCCGAGATATCCATCGCGAGCTACAAGAGGGCGCCGATACCGCTCACACCTGTCCGGTGAATATTCCCTATACGCAACGCACCCTTGCCAACGGGCTTCGTGTGATCGTCCACGAAGACCGCCGCCTCCCGATGGTTGCGGTGAACTTGTGGTATCACGTCGGATCGAAAAACGAACATCCCGGACGCACGGGGTTCGCTCATCTGTTCGAGCACCTGATGTTCGAGGGCTCGCAGCATTACGACAAGGGCTACTTCCATCCGCTCCAGGAAGCCGGCGCCGCGCTCAACGGATCGACGAACCCGGATCGCACCAACTACTGGGAAGTGGTGCCCACCAATGCGCTCGATCTCGCGCTGTGGATGGAATCGGACCGGATGGGCTATCTGCTGCCCGCGCTCACGACGCAGAAATTCGAGACGCAGCGTGAGGTCGTGCTCAACGAGCGCCGGCAGAACTTCGAAAATCGCCCGTATGGGCTCGCCGCCAGCGCCATTCTGGCGGCGCTTTTTCCGTCGAACCATCCCTACCATTGGATGACAATCGGCGAGACTGCCGATCTCAAGGCGGCGACGTTCGAAGAGGTCACCGCGTTTTTCAGAACCTACTACCATCCGTCGAACGCGTCGATCGTCGTCGCCGGCGACGTCGATACCGACGAGGCCTTCGACCTCGTGCGGAACTATTTCGAAGAGATTCCTCCGGGACCTGTTCCACTGCCGATTCAATCCCAGGTAGCGCTCACAGCGGAGCGGCGGTTGCTGCTCGAAGATCACGTCGAGCTGCCGCGCCTTTATCTGTCCTGGCATTCGCCGGCGATGTTCACCGACGGCGACGCGGAAATGGATCTCGTCTCGGATCTCTTTTCAAACGGAAAGGCCTCGCGCCTCTACACCTCGCTGGTGTACCAGCGCCGTATCGCGACCGAGGTCATGGCATTTCAGAATTCGCGCGAGCTGACGGGCTTCTGGCAGGTCGTTGCCACGGCGGCGCCCGGCCGTACGCTCGAGGAGCTTCAGGACGCGATTGATGGCGAACTGGCGAAGCTTGCTGAAGAGGGCCCGACGAGCGACGAGATGGAGCGCGGCCACGCCCAAATCGAAACGCAGTTCGTCTACAAGCTGCAAACGCTGGGCGGATTCGGCGGCAAAGCGGATCAGTTGAACGCGTACAGCGTGTTCGTCGGCGATCCTGGCTACTTCGAGCGCGACCTGGCCAGATATGCGCGCGTCACGAAAGACGATCTGCATGGCGCGATCAGGAAATACCTGCGCACCGACAACAGAGTGGTGCTCAGCGTCGTTCCGAAGGGAAAGCCGTCGTTGGCGCTGCCGAATTCAACGCCGGCGGTCGTGTCATGAGCGGCGAGAGGCGTCCCGATCGATCTCGGCTTCCGGCCGTCGGGCCGCCGCCGCCGTTTCGCTTCTCCCGGATCCACAAGAACACCCTTCCGAACCGGCTTCGCCTCTGGTCGGCTGAACACAGGTCCCTTCCCGTCGTCACCTTCATGCTCGTGATGCCCATCGGCTCAGCCGCCGATTTCGAAGGCTACGAGGGGCTTTCGGCGATTACCGCCGACATGATGGACGAAGGTACCGGCAATCTTTCGGCAATCGACGTGAACGCCGCTTTTGCCCGCATCGGCGCCCATCTCGAAACGGATGTGTCGGCCGACGCCACCGTTTTCACCGTCACCACGCTTGCGAAGTTTGCGCCGCAGGCGCTGTCGCTGTTTGCCGACTGTGTAATCCGCCCGCGTCTGGACCCGGCGGATTTCGATCGAGTCAAGCAGCTGCGGCTCACCCGCCTGGTGCAGATTCGAGACATGCCCTCGGCGATCGCCGACCGCGCCTTCATGCAGGTGGTGTATGGGACGCACCCCTACGCGCATATGGCGTTGGGCACCGAAGAATCCCTGCGTCAGCTCACCATCGACACCGTCCGCGACTTTCACGGAGGCATGTATCGCACGTCGAGCGCGACGCTCATTGCCTGCGGCGATCTCGGCGCTGACGACTTCCAGCAGATGGCCGCCGATACGTTCGGCTCCTGGTTCGAGAACCGCCCCGACGTTCCCGATGACGCCGCCGTGGCGGCGCCGCCGGTGGCGCCCGTCCATCGCATGGTGCTCGTCAACAAGCCCGGCGCGGCACAGAGCGAGATCCGGATCGGCGAAGTGGGTCTCTCGAGAGGTACGCCCGATTACCACCCGCTGATCGTCCTGAACATGATTCTGGGCGGACAATTCGTGAGCCGCATCAACATGAAACTGCGGCAGGAGAAGGGCCTTACCTACGGCGCCAGGACGGCGTTCGATTTTCGGCGGGGCCGAGGTCCGTTCGTCCTGCAAACGAGCGTGCAAAGCGACGGAACCGCGGAGGCCATCCAGGCGTCTTTACTTGAAATCCACGCGATCCGGTCGGAGCGGCCTCCGACGACCGACGAGGTGGAAGTCGCGAAGGCGGCCTTGACCCGCGGTTATGCGCGGAATTTCGAAACGGCGGAACAGATTGCGCGGGCCATGGCGCAACTCGTACTCTATGGCCTGGCCGATGACTACTTCGACTCGTTTGCCTCGAAAGTAGGGGCAGTGACCGTAGAATTGGCCCGCCAGGCCGCGTCTACGCATTTACATCCCGATCGCCTTGCAACCGCCATCGTGTCTGACTCGTCTATCGTGATACCGCAGTTGGCGGCTGCGGGACTAGAGGAACCCACTCCGCTATTGCCCAGATTGTAGAATCATGCGCTCCTCGCGCCTCAGTGTCAGTCTTTCGGCGGTTGTCGCCGGCATCGCGGCCATCTTTGCCGCCGCGCTCATATGGCTGCTGCTCTCGGACCCTGTCACGGTAGCCGACGCAGTCGAAGCGGGCGAGATTGGACCGCTGGTGTCGGTTCTCGCAAGCGTCATCTACCAGGCGTTTGTCAGCCTGCTGGACTACCTGTAAGGAAATAACCACAGAACGACATTCGGGGTCGGGTGTGATTTTTACGTTTTACCCGAGTCGAAAATCACACCCGACCCCGAATTTGTCGGTTACAGATTCTTATCGAGGAATCTCGCCAGCACGAACCCGTCGAGAAACTTGAACGGAGTCACGCCAGTCGAATAGTGCCCGCACGGCAGGATCGCCAGCTCGTGCGGAATGCGGCGGCGCTGGAATTCGGCGACCAGGGCCCGCGAAAGATCCACCGGAAACGTCAGATCGTATTTCGCGTACACCAGCAGCGTTTTCTTGTCGCGCACGCGATCGAGGTACACCTGCGGGCTGATTGGCAGCCACATATGGCGCAGGCTTTCCAGATCGATCGATCCTTCGAGTCCCGCTCGCACGTGGGCCGTCGACAGCCCATGCCACACGACGTCGGCGAAAAACGGCGAGATGTGGTTCAGTGCCTGGACGCGAATCCGCGGCTCGTGCGCGGCCGTCAACAGCGCGAGACACGAGCCAAGGCTCGTCCCGAGAATGCCAATGCGGTCGTAACCCTGCTTGGCGAGCCACGCGATCGCGCGCCTCGAGTCCATCACCGCCTGCCGGCATGCGTGCGCCGTCCTGCCGATGTTTGCGCTGACGATATAGTCGGCGCGCCCCAGTTCCGCCGGCCGCCGGGCATCATGGTAGGGAAGGGTCAGCCGCAGGGCGTCGATGCCGAATCGATTCAGCAGGCGGCACAAGCCCACGTGACCATCCGGTCCGGCATTCCATTGCGGAAGCACAAGAACCGCACGGCGGTTTCCGCCTTCGCGCTCTCGCGTGTCGGCGCGTCGAGTACTCCGGAAGTACAGCGCATGAACGGTGTTGTTCTCCGGATACCGGGTCGGCAGTGCGCTCGGGAACGACAAGGCGCCTGCCGCACCCTCTACGTCGGGCCGGAACGTGTAATCCGATGTGTCTGGGGTTTCGAAGAACTGCTGGCTTTCGGAAACCGCGTGGGACGCCCAGTCCAGGAGGATTCTCTCGGGTGTTGCCCCGGGTGAATGCCCGTTCGGCTCAATCCAGTCGAGGCCCCATTCAAAAGGCCGGACCACCCGGTCTTTGCTGATGGCGTGAAGACGCCGTTCCCACGAATGAAAAAAATTCGAGATCACCAGTATCTATAATATGGCAGATATGTCCTTCCTCCTGCGGCTGCTCGTGAACGCTGCGGCGTTGTGGGTGGCCATTCAGCTCGTCGACGGCATCGAACATCGGGGGAGCTGGTGGTCTCTGCTGTTCGTCGCGCTGGTGTTCGGCGTTCTCAACGCGAGCGTGCGCCCGCTGCTCAAGCTGTTGACGCTGCCGATTCTGATTCTGTCGCTCGGTCTCTTCATCTTCGTCATCAATGCGTTGATGCTGCGGCTCACGAGCTGGGTCTCGGGATTGCTCGGCCTCGGTTTTCATGTGGCCGGATTCTGGGACGCCTTCTTCGGAGGGTTGATCGTCAGCGTCGTGAGCGTGCTGCTGTCGCTCTTTACCGGAGAGCGGAAGGTGAAAGTGCATGTGACGGAGTCACGAACATCTCGCAGCTGAGCGCCGCGTTGAGCAACTCGACGGTGTGCTGCCGTTTCCCGACAAGTTGGAGTGCGCATGGCAGGCCGGCCGCCGTATTTCCACAGGGAAGCGAAATTGCCGGATGCCCGGTGAGATTGAACAACTGGGTCAGTCGAAGCGTCAGCGGCCGCAGCGGCTCTTCCGCGGAATCGATCGCCACAGTGGTCGCGCCGATCTCTGGCGCAGGAATCGGAAGCGTCGGCAGGACGAGAGCGTCGCACTTCGAAAGTGCGGTATCCACGGCCGCACGAAGCGGCGAGCGTTGTGCTTGTGCCTCGACGTAATCATCGCGGGAGATGTCCCTCCCCATCAACAGCCGCGTCCGCACGCTTTCCGTGAACTCATCAGGAACCTCCGCCAGCGCTCGCGCGTGCTGCGCGTACGCTTCTGGAAGAGCCACGTTGAAATACGTCGCGGCAATATCCGGGACGCGTCCGAGATGCACTTCGGTCACGGCAACGCCGGCGGCCTTCAGCCGGTCTGTCGCTTCGGCGAACCGTTGCCGCACTTCCGCGTCGAGCTTTTCGAGAAAGTAGCCGCCGAGCGCGCCGAGCCGGAGGCGTCCGGCCGGCAAGGGCGCGTCCGGTGGCGGCGGGACTCCGGCAAGGGCCGAGAAGACGGCCCACGCATCGGCAACAGTGCGCGCGAGCGGGCCCACATGATCGAGCGAGACCGACAACGGAACGATACCCGTCATCGGCACTTCACCGAACGTTGGCTTCAGACCGACCACGCCGCACGCCGCCGCCGGAATTCTGATGGAGCCCCCGGTGTCGGTGCCGATCGATGCCCAGCCCATGCCGGCGGCAACCGCCGCGGCCGAGCCCCCGCTCGAGCCGCCTGGCGAGCGGTCGCGGTCGTGAGGATTGCGCACCGCGCCGTACGCCGATTCGTCACTCGTCGTGCCCAGGGCGAACTCGTGCATGTTCGTCTTGCCGATGATCACCGCGCCGGCGTTGCGCAGCCGCGTAATGACTTCCGCGTCTTCGCGCGCGACATGCCGCGCACGCACGCGCGACGCGGCCGTCGTGGCTGATCCCTCGATGTCGATCAGATCTTTCACGGAAATCGGCTGTCCGTGCAGCACGCCGCGGGTGCGTCCGCTGCCGAGCTCTTCGTCGAGCAACTTCGCCTGCGCCATGGCATCGGCGTCGAGTACGGCGATGAAGGCGTTGATCGACGGATTGAGCTCCGCGATGCGGTCGAGAGCGGTGCGCACCCGCGTTTGAACAGTTTCGTTCATGGTGCGCGATTGTACGCCGCGTGGTGTTGCGATGTAAGCTGTGTACGAACATGCGTCACACGAAAATCATCGCCACCATAGGTCCCGCCAGTCGAAGTGAAGCCACTATCGAACAAATCATCGCCGCCGGCGTCGACATCTGCCGCCTGAATTTTTCGCACGGTACTCACGAAGCCCACGCCGAGACATTCGCGCGCATCCGCGCAGCGGCGGCGCGCGCGACGAAAGTGGTTTCGGTGCTCCAGGACCTGAGCGGACCGAAGATACGCACAGGCCGCCTTAAAGACGGCAAGCCGATCGAGCTGCAGGACGGGCAGACCATCCGGATTCTGCCTGGCGACGGCGAAGGGGACCTCGATCATATCTACACGACCTACGCCGAGCTGGTGCGCAAGGTGCGCCCGGGCGGCCAGCTGCTCCTGGACGACGGAAAGATTCAACTGCAGATAGAAAAAGCTGACGGCCGCGAAATCGTCGCCAGCGTCGTCGAAGGCGGGACGCTCGACCAGCATAAAGGCATCAATGCGCCCGGCGTGCAGCTGTCGGCCGAGGCGCTGACGCCGAAAGACGTCGACGATCTGAAATTCGGCGCGAAGCTCGGCGTGGACATGATTGCGCTGAGCTTCGTCCGCACGGCGGACGATGTGTGGCAGGCCCGGCAGATCCTCACCGAGATCGGCGCGCCGAATATTCCGCTGGTGGCGAAAATCGAGCGGCCCGAGGCGCTCGATCATCTGGAAGAGATCCTGAAAGTGTCGCAGGGCGTGATGGTGGCCCGCGGCGATCTCGGGCTCGAGATGCCGCTCGAAAAAGTACCGACATCGCAGAAGGAGATCACCAGGAAAGCCCGCCGATGCGGCATCCCCGTCATCGTCGCCACCCAGGTCCTCGAATCGATGCGGCTCGAGCCGCGCCCGACGCGCGCCGAGGTGAGTGATGCGGCCAATGCCGTGGATGACGGCGTCGATGCGATCATGCTGGCCGGCGAAACGGCTGTCGGCCTGTATCCCGTGAAAACCGTCGAGACGCTCGACGCTATCATTCGCGAAGCGGAACGGATTGGATCGGCCACTCAGGCGGCGGCAACGGTCGCGCCGCTGGCTCCGATTGTCAACGTGCCTCGCGCACCTCACGCGCAGGCGCTCTGCGAAGCGGCGGTGACTCTTGCCGATCACTGCAATGCGTTTGCGATTGTCGCCATCACGCGCCTCGGCAACGCCGCCCGAGTCTTGTCGGCGCTTCGTCCGAGAACGCCGGTGTTCGCCTCGACGGAGACGGATGTCATCGCGCGTCAACTGACGTTGTACCGCGGTGTGACGCCGCTCACCACCGGCATCGGAAAAGACGTGGACACGACAGGCATGCTCCTCAAGCAGGAACTTGGCGCCAGGGGACTCGTGCCGCCGGGCTCGGCGGTGGTGTTCATCAGCGCGAACGCGCGGCTCGAGCGCGCGGATCAGAATTTCGTCAACGTCCAGAAGTTCGAATAGACCGGCCCGAGCTCAGGTGCTTTCGAGATACCGTTTGAGCGACTGCAGCGCCCGTTCCCACCCCGGGGCAATCACTTCGTAGTAGCGCTTCCACCGGTCGCCATCTTCGGATCCGCGCTGCACGACGTTGACGAGCGTGATCTGAGGATTTTTGGTGCGCTGAGGCTCGCACGTCACTTCCAGCGCCATCGGGCCGATGGGGTTGCCGTCGGGCGGCAGCCAGAAAGCGTCGGCCACGAAGAACTCGCGATCGGCCTTGTATTCCATGACGGTGCCGTGGAACGTCCCGCCCAGCCGGCCCAGCATCTCGTCTTTGAACTCGGTCGGCTCCCATTCGACAGCATACGCGCCCAGCACGCGCGGCACGGTGACGGAGCGGGAGGTCTGCCACCACGCCGAGAGCGCGGCCGGGTGGAAAAACGCCCACATGACGCGCGACGGGGCGGCGATGATGGAGATCGAAGATGTGAACGATGGATTCATGGACGCTGACGGCTAGCGGGCGCTGGCGCGGGCCCGCTGGATTTGCCCGGCGTGTTTGTGCGCGTGTTCGGCGTAAATCTCGAGCCAGCGATCCACGCTGTAGGCGCCGTGCTCCGAATGCGTGCCGGTCTTCGCGAAATCGGCGTCGCTCATGTTGTCGAGCAGATCCGCCGTTGACGCGCGCGCGGCTTGAAAGGCGAGCAGCGAGCTCGCGATAGGCCGGTCGTAGTGAAGACGAATCGCGAAGGTCTTTTCGTCGTAGCCGCGTATGGCGGCGTTGTCTTCTGCCACCAGCAAGCGCAGGCGGATCGCCGACGTCATCTCGCTGTCGGCGAGATGATGCACCACCTCGCGCGCGCTCCATGTGCCCGGCCCCGGCCTGGCGTCGAGCTCGTGGTCCGCAGCGCCCTGCAATGCCTCAGCCACGGCACGATAGCCGTCTTTGTACTGGGCGATCAGCTCGGCACGTTTTTGTGGATTCATGTTCTGCCTTACGCTTTAGATCCTTAGATCTAGATCAGATTCTATAGATCTCAGATTCAGTACAACAGGAACCGCTTCCGCTCTCTCGCGAAACCGCGCCTTGTCCTCCGTCCAGCTGTCGCGAATCTTCTGCGCGGGCACGCCGGCTTCGATCTGCTCGCGCAGCTGATTCGACCCGGCAAGGATGTCGAACGGAAGCTTCTCGTGTTCGTATTCGTAAGGCGGCTGCCGCCATTGAAACTGCGATGGCCCCTGCGCGCGAATCTCCGCCAGCACCGCCACCGCACACGTCACGACGTGCACCTGATGGCGATCGAGCACGTGAATTTGACATCCGCCGCACGCCTGTCTGGCGTGCTTCTGAAACGTCGGCTCGAACACGGCGGGCCTGAAGAACACGCCGGGGAGGTCGTAGGAGGCGAGGGCTTCACAGAGCGCCTCGGCATCGACCCACGGCGCCCCGATCAACTCGAACGGTCTCGTCGTGCCCCGCCCCTCCGAGACGTTCGTGCCTTCGAAGAGGACCGTCCCCGGATAGACCACGGCGGTGTCGGGCGTCGGCATATTCGGCGACGGCATCACCCACGGAAGCCGCGTTTCTTCAAAGTACATCGAGCGGCGCCATCCCTCCATCGGCACGACGGTCAGGTCGGCGCCGATCCCGCAGGCGTCGTTGAAATATTTCGCCAGCTCCGCGATCGTCATGCCGTGGCGCATCGGGATGGGAAACTGCCCGACGAACGATTCGAACCCCTTGACGAGCATCGGGCCGCCGATCTTTTCGCCGCCGATCGGATTCGGCCTGTCGGTGACGATCGCCGGGACACCGTGCTTCTTGCACGCGCGCAGGCAGTTGGCCATCGTGTAGATGAAGGTATAGATGCGCGATCCCACGTCCTGCAGATCGATCACCAGCGCATCCAGCCCCTTCATCATGTCGGCCGTGGGCTCGCGTGTTTCGCTGTACAGCGAATACACGGGCACGCCGCGCGTGGGGTCGTGAGCGTGCGCGGTTTCGATCATGTTGTCCTGCACGTCGGCGCGGTAGCCGTGCTGCGGCCCGAATATCGCGGCGAGCGTCACGCCGGGCTCGCTGGCGACGGTCCGGACGATATGCCGGTATCGCGCGTCGATCGACGCTGGATTGGACACGACGCCGACGCGCAGATTCTTCAACGCGCCGGACGCAAGAAGTCGTTCGGAGCCCAGGCGGACGGTCATCGCGGACATTATATTTGCGCTCTCTTGCTCCGGACCCACCTCTTCGCGACGACCACGATCGCCAAGGGCACCGTCGTCGCCACGAAGACGAACAACCATCGCCGATCGATGTGGAACGCGCCGGTGCGGACGGAGTCTTCGAGCGTGTCGAGCACCAGGAACGCGGTGCCGATCGCGCACAACCCGTGAGATTCCTGGGTCAGTACCTTGCGCAGCTGAAACGGCACTCCCGAAGGACGATAGCGGCTCACCGCCGGAATCATCGCGGGAACCTCGCCCGCCCATTGTCGAAAGCTGTCGCCGAAGGCTGCGTGAAGAAACGCTTCTTCACGGGCGGCGATGCGCTCGTGGTAGATGAAGCTCAGCAACGCCACGATGAAGGGCAGGTACCACGTGCCCGACAACATCGCGCAGCCGATGGCGATGATGGTGTTGGCGAGATACAGCGGATGACGCACCATGGAATACGCGCCCAGCGTCGAGAGCGAGTCGGCAGCTCGGACGCCGCGTACCGCGGGAGGACGCCCCGTGCGGCGCCGTGCCGACCACCAATCCGCGCATCAGCAGGCCGCACAATGCGACAGCAAAACAGAAGGCCTCCCACGCGAACGGAGTCGGATTGCGGTCGTCGGCGAGGCTGAGCAGGAACAACGGAACCAGAATGAGCGGCATGTAGCTGCGGCGCCGGAAGAGCGTGTCCCCTGTAATGGGCAGTGTTTCTGCCACAGGGGCGCTCCGGGCGCCCGGCAAATGACGCTCACCGGTCATGAAGAGCTACAGATTTTATCGAAAATAGAGCGATCGCTGGTTTGGCGAGGGGTTTGCTCTCTACCCGGTCATGAGGAACCATTTGAAGCCGACTGTACACAGGTCATACATATTAGCTCTTGCTCTCGTGCTCGCGCCCGGCGTGGCGGCTGCTCAGAAATCGAAACCCGCCAGGACCACTGCCGCCTCGACAGGCCAGCAGGCGCTGGCAACCCAGGTTGCGCTCGATCGCGCGGGATTTTCGCCAGGAGAAATCGACGGACGCGATGGCCCGAAGACGCGGCATGGCGCTTGGCGGAATTTCGTAAATCCGGAGGCGGCGAGTTGACCCCGCCTGCCAGTCCGCTGACGCAATACACCATTACGCCCGAGGACGTCGCGGGCCCGTTCATCGACAAAATGCCCAGCGACATGATGGAGAGATCGAAGCTCCCGGCATTGACCTATGCGTCGCCGCTCGAGGCGCTCGCCGAAAAGTTTCACAGCAGTCCCGCCTTGCTCACGGCGCTCAATGCCGAACGCACAGTGGGCGGCCGGTGAAGTGATCTCGGTCCCCGACGTCGAGCCGTTCAGCGTGCCCGCACCCGCTGAAAAGCCGGTCGCGAACGCGGCGGCTGCGAAAGCTGGTGCGGCGAAGGCTGGTGCCGCGAGTGCGAACGCGAATGCGAACGCGAAAGCGACCGCAGGCGCGAAACCCGCTGCGTCGGCGCTCGAAGTCGTGATTTCCGGCGCCAACAAATCCCTTACGGTACGTGAGGGCGGCAAGGTTCTGATGTACGCGCCTGTCACGGTCGGGAGCCAGAAGGATCCGCTTCCGGTGGGTGAGTGGAAGGTGACGGGTGTTTCGTGGAACCCCGTTTTCAACTACAACCCCGATCTCTTCTGGGATGCCGACCCGCAACACGCCAAGGCAAAAATTCCCGCCGGCCCGAACAATCCGGTCGGCGTGGTCTGGGTGGATATCAACAAGGAACATTTCGGCCTTCACGGAACGCCCGAGCCTTCGACGATCGGCCGAACCGAATCGCACGGCTGCATTCGTCTGTCGAACTGGGACGCGACAAAACTCGGCCGGCTCGTGGGTCCAGGGACCAAAGTCACGATTCAATGACTGTGCGGCATCGCCGTCGATCGCTGCATGCGGAAGCGATCGCCCCCTGGGCGGCGCTGACGTTCATTCTGCTGATGTGGTGGGCCGGCGCCATGACGCTCAAATGGGCGCTTCCTGACGTCGAATCGCCACTCGTCTCGTTTGGCGGCGCGCGCGTCGGTCAGGCCGTGCCGAAAGCGAAGCCGGTGGACGTGGCGCCGGGCGAGGCCAGGCTTGTTCCGCGCGCTGATGGCCGGCCGACGATCTCGGCTGACACGAGGGTGCTGGGCTCGGATCTCGACGACCTGAGGGCCCGTTCGCTGCTGATTCCGGTTCGCGATCTCGAGGCGGACGATCTCGTCTCGAGCTTTCACGATGCGCGCGGATCGCGCGCGCATGAAGCGATCGATATTCTGGCGCCCAGAGGAACCGACGTGCTGGCGGTGGAAGACGGAAAGGTGGCGAAGCTGTTCACCAGCGCAGCCGGCGGCCTCACCGCGTATCAGTTCGATCCGTCAGAAAGATTCGTCTATTACTACGCGCACCTCGACAGCTATGCGCCTGGGCTGAAAGAGGGCGTCGTGCTGCGCAAGGGTGATGTGATTGGACGCGTGGGGACGACCGGAAATGCGCCGAAGGACACGCCGCATTTGCATTTCGCGATCTCGAAGCTCGATCCGGACCGCCGATGGTGGGGAGGGACCGCGCTCGATCCATTTCTGGTCTGGCGCGATCCCTCCGACGAAAACTAGGGTCTATTTCTCCGCGAAGCAGTAGAAGTATCCGTTGCCGCCGGTCGACACCAGGTTCGGCCCGCTGCAGCCCTTGCTGTTGTGCGCCGAGTTCCACGACGCGTTGCCGCCGCCGGTGCGATCGAAGTGACCCACCTGGCCGCCGCCCGTCGAGTTGCTCGTCCAGTTGTTGCACGTGCGATCTTCACCGGCCGGGAACGCGCGCCCGCCGCTGGTCGAGCCGGTCAGGATATCGTGCTGGTTCAGCGGCTTGCCTTCCGGGCCCATGTCGCCGGCGCCGAGAACCGGCGTGTTCTTTTCAGTGAGCGCCGTCGTCTTCGAGAGGTTGCTGCCGAGCTGAGCGAGCTCGACCGTGTCGCCATGGAGGTGCGCAATGTCGCGCGCAACGATGCCCCCGCGTGCGTTTGCCCATGGACCCTGACCGATGCGGTCGCGAGCGTTGACGGCGTTCGGGCCCTGCGTGCTCAGGTACGCGCGCCAGACTCTCTCGCCCGCGCCCGCTTGACCGGATGCCGCGGCGAGCTTCTGACAGTGCGCGTCAGCGCCCTGCAACCCGCCGAGGTTTCCGCCATCCAAGCCGACGCTGGTGACGAAGAAGCCCATTGGCTGAGGAGGTGCGCCACCCTGACGTGCCGGCGGGTTCTGCGCGGCTATGACCGACCCCGCTACGATGGCTGACGCAGCGGCAAGAACGAACACACTTCTCTTCATCGTTGGATCTCCTTGTTATGTCGCGGCGCGGCTGCGCCTGCATCTCTTGCTGGAGTTGCTGGGTGAAGATAGCACAAGGCGAATGACTTCATGACTTCTTAATCTTCCGCGTTTGTTCTCGCGCGACCGGGGTGTAACATCCGGCCAGGGAGGTGGACGTGACAGCTGAACGAGGTAGACGAGTCGGGTTTGCTGTCCTGTGTGTCGTGTTGTCTGGCGGGCTCCATGCGGGCGCGCAGGCTCCCGCGTCTGCCGCCCACGCACACATCGCCCACGTCATGACCGGGTGGAAAGACACACCCGATCAGAAGGGCTTTCTCCCGACCGCGATCGCCGATGCGCAGGTCGCGATGGAGGAGATCGAGCGCGCCGACCTGGAAGGGCGGATCAACGACTTCGTCCTCTATGGCGGCTACGTGTTGAATGCGCTCGACCCGGGCCCCGAAACCCAGGCGCTCTTGAAAACGGCGTATCAGCGGCTGCCGACGACGTACGTGAAGATCGAGATTCCGGGAACGGGATACGGCATCAAGCGGGCTGTCGCCGGAGCGCTGCAGCACGTGCAGCTCGCCGGGAAGTCGGACGGTGCGTCGGAAAACGTCAAGACGCACGCCGCGCACGTGACCGCGTCGCTCGAAAATGTGGCGAAGTGGACGGACGAAGCGATCGCCACCGCGCGCAAGCTGATTGCGGCGACCGATGTCGGCGGCGGTCAGATTCTGGTGGACACGCTGACCGAGCAGATCACGCACATCGCGATCGGAGCCGACGCGAACGGCGACGGACAAACAGGCTGGCAGACCGGTGAAGGTGGTCTCAGGCAGGCCAATACGCATATGCGTCTGATGATGAAAGGCGAAGGGCTATAGGAGTCCACAGTCGAGAGTCCACAGTCAGAGTCGACAGTCAGAAAGAGGGCTGGGCAAATGACGATCAGAATCTCTCTTCTCTTGATCCTCGGTCTGGTTGTTTGTGGTTGTGAAGACGACAGCGGTCCCACCTCGCCGACCGGTCAAACGACAACATTTTTCGTGACCAGCACGACGAGTGTGACCGGTAACCTCGGTGGTCTTGCCGGTGCCGACGCCACGTGCCAGCGGCTCGCCGGCGCGGCTGGGCACGGCGGTACCTGGCGCGCGTACCTGAGCGTCGAGCGGGATCCATCGAATGGGAATCAACCGACGCACGCACGCGACCGCATCGGAAGCGGTCCCTGGCACAACGCCAACAGGCTCCTCATCGCCAACAATCTCACCGAGCTCCACTCGCGCACGGGCGAGGCGACGCTGTTCGTCAACGAACACGGATTGCCGATTAACGGCCAATGGACCGGCTCTCCCACACCTGTCGAACACGACATCCTTACCGGCTCGAACCCCGATGGCACTCTGGCGTCGGGCAATACGTGTCTGGACTGGACGTCGAACTCCACCAGCGCGTTCGGCTGGGTCGGGCATTCCGACGGCATGGGGCCGAATCAGAACACCGCCGGCTTGTTGTCATCGTGGAACTCCTCCCACCGAAATCAGGATTGTTCGAACACCGCGCCTCGCGGCGGAGCGGGACGTTTCTACTGTTTCGCGCGGTAACGTCCTGTTCTCACCGCAAAGACGCGGTGGCGCGGAGAGTTTTGATTTCAGAGGAACGGTTTCAAAACACACCGGAGCGGGTGGCGACGGTCGGGGCCGCCCCGCCCGCCGCGCAGGCGCCTCCCACGTGACGTGTGCTGTTGGCGCCGAGGACCCGGGGCCCCCAACGCGGCACCCGCGTTGGGGTGGCGTGGGGTGGGGCAGACCGGCGACGGGCCCCGCGATCAGATTTTGAAACCGTTTGTAACGGCTAGCCCTGGCGCATCAGCCAGCGGACCGCGTTTTGCTGCAGCTTGATGTACTCCGGGTTCCAGAGAACCGTCAGCAAGTGCCCGGGCGAGAGGTAGCACACGCGGCCTTTCCCATAGTCGTAGGCCCACCCGCCAGGTGCCGCCGGTCCCTTCTTCTGGTAGTCCAGTCCTTCTTCGTTCACCGTTTCGAGAAACACGTGTTTCGGATCTTTGTCGTAATCCATGTAGTGCTGTTCGTCGGTGATGACGAAGTCGCGGACGCCTTTGGTGATGGGATGATTCTGATCTTTCACCTTCACCTTGAACGTGCGGATGGGCGGGTGCCCGGCGTAGGACGCGCCGAGCACGTGACGAAAATCGGGATCCGTCAAACCCACGTGCGTCACGTTGTGCAGGAACAGCGCCGAGCCGCCCTTGTTGACGAAGTCACGGACCGCTTTGCCCTGTCCTGGAGTGATCCAGAACGCCGGCTTCGCTTTGGATGACGGTGTGGGCGGATCGAACGTCAGCGGCGGCCGCCCGGTCGCGACCCACGCGGCGTTGGTGTTTTCGTCCGGGTACCCTTCAGGCCAGATCATTCCGTCGCGCAACACGATCAACAGCTTGTAGCCGTCGAGCGTCTCGGCGTTCAGCAGCTTCGTTTCGTCGCTGAAATCGATAGATATGCCCATCTCTTTCTGGATGGTACGCCCCAGACCAACGCGGATGTAGTCGGAGTTGTGGTAGCGATCGCCAATCAGGGCGAACGCGGTAGCCTTCTGGGCCGATCGGGCGAGCGACGGCCCGACCAGCACGCCGGCGAACGCGGCAAGGGCGGAACGGCGAGTCATCATATAGCCGGGATTGTATCGCGGCGCTTCCCGCGCGCCGGTCCTTTCTTTGCATTATTTATGTCGTGGCCGAGACGCTTTGCCCACACTGCGGAACCGCCACATCCGTGCGGGCGATACCCTGCACCGAAGGGCGGCGCCAACACTACGAGTGCTACTGCAAGCGCTGCGATTACGTATGGGAGATACAGGAACCTTCTCCGGCAGGTATCGTGCAGCGCAGGCAGTTCTCGCGCCGGAGGAATGCGGTCCGGCGGAGAAATGTGGTGCTCCGCGGTGATGGCGATCGGCGCAAGCCCCGGTAAGCGGCGGACTACGCTAGATCCAGCCGGGCGGCGATGAGCCGCTCGGAAAACAGCTGCTTGTCCGCCAGCAGCTGCGTCAACTGGATGCGCAACTGCCTGGACGAGGTCATGTCGCGAAGGTTCACGCGGGTGGTGCGCTGCCCGCGCCCTGCAAGCCACGAAAACACAAGAGGCGCCGACCCCTCACCCGCGGCGCCTGAATGCCGGCGGAAGAATGTCCACAGTTCCCGGGAGCGCCGGGCGAGGCCGGCGCCGCTTCGCGGCGTCCGCTGCAGCACTGTTGCGCCGTCTTCCCGCGCTGCCACCAGCTCGGCTGCGTCCGGATCGATCGACGGCACCAGCAGCACGACATCCTGGACCAGCGCGGCCGGAATCGCCCTCGTGTCGAGCGCCGGCGCGGCCGTCTGAACGTTCACGGCCGGCTGCAGATCGCGGATGAGCATCGCCTCGCGCAGAAGCGCCTCGATCTCCGACCCGGTTTCTTGCCACTCGATCGCCGCGACGCGCGCCAGGGCGGGCGGCAGCACGCGCCAGCGTCTTTCGGTGAAATGTGCACTGAGGCGGCGGCGAAGATTCGCCGATTTGCCGACGTAGAGCGCGGCGCCGGCCCAGTCCCGGAACACGTACACGCCCGCAGTGGCGGGAGCCTCGCGGCGTGCGCGTTCGCCCACGCGCTGCCACTGCTCGCGGCGATCTTCAAAGACGAGGGCCTGTTCGACGAGCGTCCGCGCGAGCGCCGGCGACGCTCCGCGAATGCCAAGCACGTCTGAGGCGAGCCGTTGATAGTCTGGCGCCTGGCCGGACGCAAGGTGTGCGAGCAATCTATCCCTGAGCAACGGGTGATC
Source organism: Vicinamibacterales bacterium (assembly GCA_963850295.1). Classification (GTDB taxonomy): domain Bacteria; phylum Acidobacteriota; class Vicinamibacteria; order Vicinamibacterales; family JAMQPK01; genus JAMQPK01. Next base: position 628,232 of record CAWKKU010000009.1, read on the forward strand.
GGCAAGAACGCGATCCGTCATCGTTTGGCGATGTTATAACGCCTACTTCGTTTTCCTCGTCTTGCGCTTTTTCGTATCTTTCTGAACGACGACAAAATCGCTCAGATCCCACGTGAACGGCGGCTTCTGCCGCCGATCGCTCGTACGCCGATCGGACGCGGGACGATCCGACGCGGCGCGCCGTTCACCCGTGCGGCGGTCCCACGCGATTTTCACCGGGAGCTCGGCTGTCTGCTCCTTCAGCTTGTGATAGCGCCGCAGGGCGCCACGACGAACGATCAGTTCAACCCACACGCCCCGCGCGTCCGCTTTTTTTGCCATTCAGACGTTATATCGGCGCACCCCGGCAGGATTCCGAGGGCAGCAAATGCCGCGAAGATGCAAACGTTCTATTTCTGCAACGGATGGTCCATTCTGGCACGCGGCTGAGCGTGGCTTTTTCGCCTCCCATACTGGAAAGCCCTGAATATCATTGGTTTACGACGGGGCTCCCTCGGTTCGAATCTTGCTACCCCGGAGGCGTGAAAGTGTACGCCACGGAAAGCGACAGGAGAATTTTCCAGAGAGTGAACCGCGTCGATCTCTCTGTGCCTGCGTCCATTCACATCCCAGCCCAGCCGCCGGTATCGCTCGTGGATTTATCTTCGGGCGGCGCTCTGATTGACCTGCCGTTTCAACTGACGCCGAATTCGCGCGTGACGATCGCACTCGTCACGGGCCACGAGCATCGAATCGTCCCGTTTCAGCTGCTGCGCTGCTACGTTGCGTCGCTCGATGGCGGCGTCCGGTATCAGGCGGCCGGAGCGTTCGACAAGACCCTCGAACTGCCCGGCCTGGTACCAAGCGCCGCGCCCGCGGCGGCCAATCAGCTCGCCGCGACGCTCGAAGCATTCCTGCGCCACGATGGCATCGCCGGCGGAAACGGGCGGGTGCGCGAGTTCGACCTCCTGCTCGCGTCGATTCTCGACAGCGTGCGTCGAGGCGAGCCCGCCGCGCAGATATCGCTGGAAATTCGCTCGCACCTCGCCAAGCTGATTCCATCGCTGAGGATAGAGCCGGCGAAGTCCGAATATTTGCCCGATCCGTCGAGGGGTGCGCGCTTCTTCGGTATGGACTTCAATTCCAGGAACGTACTCACAACCGTCGATCGTCGCCTCCTGCGCGCGGCGGCGCAGATATTCGCGATCGTCAATCGCGAGCTTCCAACCGAGCCGGCACCACCCGCGCCCAAGGTGGTCGACACGGCGACGTCCGCGATCGCCTACAGCATTGCAGACTGGCAGGAGATGTGCCGGAGCGATGCGCCAATCAAAGACAACAACGAACCCCGCGTGCTCGCCTGCCGCTGACCACACCGCACTGTCTCGAACAGAGCTAGATATCTGCAGCAGCTATCTTTCGTAGTTCTGCCTCCTGATAACCACGGCGAAGGCCGGGGAACGTACCGCCGAACGCCACGCCGAATACGATCCCGAGCATGCTCAACGTCCGGACGACGTGAACAGGCTGCTCCAGGAGATAGGCTGCGGCGGCTCCGGCAAGCAAAACGCCCGCGGCGACGATCGCCACGATCCAGATCGTCGTAAGGGCCGACCTGAACCTGCCTTGGGCTGCCGGGATGGACAGCAACGACAGCAAGGACATGAACGCGAGCCAGCGAGGTATCTCGGGTCCGAACCACGCCTCAGTCATTTGCGGCCTCCTCTTAGACCAGCTTTGTGAAGTTGCAGCAGTTCCTTCGCGAGCTTCGCGGAGATCTCGCCATCCGATACGAGAAAACGCACTCGAGCTTCCAACGCATCAACCGGGGGCTGCTCGTCGAGCGTTCGAATCCTCTCGATCAGCTTGTCCATGCGCAACCGGATGGTTGGATACGACACGCCATAGTGATCGGCCAGCTCTTTCAAAGACCCCGATGCCAGCACGAACCGTTTGATGAACTGATAGTCCTCTTCCTCCAAATGCTGAAGCCACGGCGGGAGGGCGCTCACTCAGCGCTGAGATTACGCTGCAATAATATGAAAGTCAACTTTCGATTTATTGAAGTCCCCGGCTACCGGCTCAGGAGTATTAGCTACTGGCTACTGGCTACCGGCTAGTGCGAGCAGCAGCGTCCTTACGGACGCACGTAGACGTCGCACTTTTTAATGCGCTCGAGATTGGCCAGAAACACATTTCTCCCCATACCGTTTTCGCCGATCGAGGTCTCGAATCGATCTGTCTTGGCATCATACGTCCACGACACACCGCAGCCGTTCTCCCCGCTTTGCGAGCCATCAGCGTGGGTGGTGTTGTGCCATTCCCGTATTGTCCCGTTGCGTAAATCCGTGCCGGACTCCCGAACGGTTCCATCCAGACAACGCTGCCTCACGTAACTGTTTCCTGATGTGTCCGTTCGCGATGTGTCCGTGCAGAAGGGTTGGTTGGAGGTGGAGTCTGGCGGCCGGGCGGGAACTGGCCTTGCTGCACAACGCATGGGCGTTTCGAGCCGCGCGCGAAACGTATCGTCGCCTTCCAGCGTCTCGCCATTCTCATTCACGTATCTCTTCGTCTTGACGTTATACGTCCATCGGGAGCCGCACCTGTCCGTTCCGGATTGGGAGCCGTCCGCGTAAATAATCTGGCTCCATGTCGCGCCAGTGCGAGTGTTTGAGCCCCGGACGCGGGTGATACCCTCCGCGCAACGCTCGATAGAATGGGTATCACCTGACGTCGAATCGTATTTGCGTTCCGATTGGCAACCAGCTGAAGGAGTGCCTTTGACCAGGTCGTCGTTGGTGTAGACCTTCGAGGGTTTGGCTGCCGATTGCCGCCGCGCTTCTTCCTCCCTGGCAAGATCGCCGAACGACTTGTCCTGGGCGCCGGCGGACATGCCGCAGATCCCAAGCGCAGCAATGACAAGCACAACGCGGAATGACACCATCATGGCGGTACGGTATCACCTGGAGAAGGGGCGGGCTACACCAATACACTTACAGAACTGGTATTGAGCTCTTGCGAGGTCAATCCCAAGGCACGATTTATCGCTGCTGCGCGCCGCATCATGCCTGATGATGCGCCGTGCGGACGATTCGCATCATCTTATTGGCGCCGCGTTGGAACTCGTAAGGGACGCGCTCAATCGTGACGATGTAACCGAGGTCGCGAAACGAAGCGGCGATTGGGGACACGTGTGAGGAACCGATAGCGCCGAGAGCCAGCAATGGGAAGATGCGCACTTCTTTCGCCACGCGGCAGAGCTCTTGAATCGCGGCATGATGAAAGGCGGTATCGAGCTGATCTGAGTACAAAGAACAGGAAATGCGAGCAGACCGCCAGGTCGAATGTATGGTCGCCAAACGGGAGTACCGGCAGTTCGGCCGTGATGTATCGGCCTTCGACCTTGCCGGCGTCGTAGTCAGCGAGGAAAAGGTCCATTGCTGTCATGCGTGTGTCCAGCAGCTCTTCTGGCGACGTGATTGAGGTCCAGACGAATTCATGCTGATTCTGACGGGTCTGTTCGAGGATGTCCTGCGACGTCGCCGCGATGCGCCCTCGAATCTCGGAGGTGCTCAGGGCGTAGATCGGATCGAATGACACCACGTGCCCTCCGCGCCGGGTGGCTTCCGCGTTGAAGCCAGCCGGGCCGTCAGCACAACCGAGGATGCGGCCGGCGAGGTCGATGTCGGTCAGCGAGAACATGCGGCAGTACTCATCGAACGAGCGTCCCCACGGCACGATCTTGTCGAGCGCGAACATTCCGGGATCTTACTTTGATAACGGCATCGCTTCGAGGCGAGCCCGATTTATCATTGCCACGCCTTTCCCCCCCTACATCCGCTGAGCCCAGCACCGCTCGTCCTGCGCATTCACTCCCATGAGAGGATGCATTGCACTCGCACTGATACTTGGCGCCACCTGTGCGCAGGCGCAAACCTGGGAGGAGCTACGGGCCGTGCCCAAGGAAACCTCCGTGCGTATCTTTGAAGCGGGAAAGAAATCGACGTTTGCCGATGGCAAGCTCCTCCTCGTGAAAGATGACGAGCTGACCATCTTGCGTCCTGGCCGTCGAGGTCAGGCGTTTGTGATTCCCAAAGCGCAGATTTCTCGAGTCGAAACGCGGCGTCGTGACCCGCCGTGGGAGGGCATGGTGATCGGCGCGCTTGGGAACATCCTGCTGGGCTGGGCGGCGGGCGGCTGGCAAGCCTGTACGAACACGCCGGAATGTGTTGCCGGTGGCATTGCCTTCGGGGCAGGTATCGGCGCGTTGATCGACTGGCAGAAACCGACTAAGCGCACTGTGTACCGAGCCCCGTGACATGCCCTTTCATTTACACATCGAGATTCATCTGTAAGGTTGTCCGCCGCCAACACCGAAACTATGAGGATCTTTTGAGGCCGTGAGTGAAGCGTGATACCGTCATGCGGTCATCTCGTCAGACGAAAGGCGGATACGATGCGCTATGTGGTATCCCTCATCGCCGAAATGCTTTTCGTGAGCTGTGCCCAACCCACAAACCCTTCAGCGGTCCAAAGCGGCGCCATCATCGAGGTTCGCAGTCCTATTGCCGTGTCACATCTCAGCGGCGAGCACGATTTTTTCTTCACGGTCGTTGAAACCGGCGGCATGAGCGGGGCCACGATTCAGAGTCTGGTTACGTCCACGCCCGGGAACACTTCGCGCACCGACATCCAATGTTGGGTCCGACCGATGCGTGTTCAGCCCGGTTCGATGCTCGAACTTACGCCCACCGTTCTTGGGTATTGCTCGCCCACACTTACCGTTCCTGCCGGGCTCGAGCGCGTGTCATTGCGAGTTGATTTTATCGATGACACTGGTCGAGTAGGTGCAACGCAAACGACGATCCCCATTACACGATAATCGTTCGACAAATTCAGGCTGAAGGGCCTTGGTGGTGCGCGGAGGTCCGCCTTCGCTAAAGCTACGGCGGACAACCTTCGCGAGCATTTATGAGCGAAGGTTGGTGCGGAAGCGGGGATTCCGCAGAGCCTATATCGACGAGTTATAGCGGATGCCGACTTGTGCCGATTTGTTCCGGAATTCGCGCAGTTTCGATGCCGCTTGTCCCAACTATGACCAGCTCGTGACAGGGAGTTCGTTAGCTTTTGGTTAGCTAGGCTCAATTAATGCTTGGGCTTCATGAGAATGCTTCGAAAGCCGGTAGGTTCGACTCATAGATTACACAGGGGGAGTCATTCAACTAGCCTCTCCGAGTTGCCGATTGTGCCTAGTTTAGCCGCGGCTATCGGTCCGATGTAGGCGGTCACCTCGCGCCTTCGCTCGCTCAGTCGCGAAAGCGATCAAGAAGATCACAGGCAATCCCGCGAAGGTAATGACGAGGGAAGTAGGGATTGTGGCTGAAAATCCTGGCAACGTCCAAGGACCAAAGAAAACGAACGGAAGAATCGTTATCACCCAAAGCCACGGAGCCGCCCTCAGTGTGTTCATGACCGCCTTCCTCATATGCTGCTATTCGATAAATTATGCTCGTTCACTATCTATTCTTGCCTCTTTTCGTGCGCCGCTCGAGCAATCGGAGCAGCCGTATTTCCAACTTTAGCGCCGACTACCGTCGAAACAGTCTCCGCTTGACTGCGAATGTGCTGAATTTTTGCTTCTACTCCTGCTGCACCATGGCTCGAACCGTAGCTCCCTGCTCCACCTCCTTGAGCAGCTCTACGCATACCTGCAGCGGTGGCCTGGAGGTTTGGTACCTGCGCGGATACGATGCCAGCAGCCTTCGCTCCAAGAATCCCGCTTGCGGAACCCAGCTGCGTCGAAGGCCATTTCGCGCCCATTAAACGCACCATGCCCCTTCGATTCAAGTGCTCGCGTTACGACTCCTCCAACAACGTTCGTCCCGCCTGCGATGGCAATCACACCGGTCACGCCCGTTTGAGCTCCGAGCGAGGTTCCCAACGTCAGCCCCGCGAGTCCTCCAGAAACCAGCCCGCCTGCGGCCGCCGCACTTACGTCACGAAAGTTGATACTAGCCCAAGACCCATCAGTTGTGACCAATTGAGCGCCGACTGAGCCGGCAGCTGCTGCAACTGCCCCAATGCCCGCGCCGACGAGACCGACAATTAGGGGATTGCGGCCGTCAGGATCTGTAAACCGAAAAGGGTTGTTTCGCACATAGGCATACCGATTCCATCGCTGAGGGTCAACCAAGTTCTCTGACCAAGAATAGTAAGGATCAACGGTTGAAAAGCGAGCCCTTCCTCCACTGTAATAACGGGCCCCGAAGTAGTCGAGCCCAGTTTCCGCATCTCGTTCTTTCCCTGTGAACTGTCGCGTCTGGCCGCTTTGGGGTGCGGTGACTTCGTCGCCGAACGGCAAATAGTCATGGCGCTCGATGACCGCGCCAGTTTGATCGGTCACCGCTCGAACTGAGCCGATTGCATCGACGTGGTATACTCCACCACCTGTGCACTAACCAGCGCCGGGCATAACAATGCCCAGAGGCTTGTTACTGCAAACAGGGCTACACGCAATTTTGTCAGCATGGGCGCTCCCTTACGGTATCGAGCGAATCGCATTGCGAAGCTCCTGAATAATGGCTGCTTTTATCGTCGTCACCCCAACTTCGATGGTGGGGTCCGTGGACCGATGGCTGCGACATGCCAGCCGCCGAGAACACCGGGGCCAGCGCGGTTCGCATCTCGATGATGTGAGCCGCCCGCACTAACGTGCCAGCCAGGAGTGGCGCGGTCCACGTAGATCCGGGAAGTCCATAAGCCAATCGGACGTCGTTGATATTGGCCCGAACCTCCGCTATGTGCGCGGGACCGATATGAGTTGCGCCAACCGCGATCGGGTCCTGAGTGAAGATGTCATCGCCGATGATCGTGCCGATGCCTTGTGCATCCGACACCGTTCCAAGTACGGTGTTCGAGAGATCGACGGCGAACGTTTCCGCGCTCTCGACCTGCAC
>CAWKKU010000010.1:0-47124 GCA_963850295.1 Vicinamibacterales bacterium
CATGCGCACGAGGCTGTCGTCGGACGGTGTGAACTCTTCTTCGGTTCTCGTCAGTGTGTTGTAGAGGCGCATCACAAGCCCATGCGATCGAACAGGTCGCGCGCGCGCGTCCGATCCGCGTCAATCTGCGACTTCAGTGCGTCGATCCCGTCGAATTTCTTCTCGTCGCGCAGACGCAGCACGAAACCGATCCGCACCTTCACCCCGTAGAGATCCTTGTCGAACCCGAGCACATGCGTCTCGATGACGCTCTCCTCGCCGCTCTTCGAACGTCGGCCGCGTCCCGATGTTGGTCAGCGATGGATACGCCACCCCATCGACGATCATCGTCGTGGCGTAGACGCCATGCGGCGGAACCAGCTCGTTGTCCGCGCAGATATTGGCCGTCGGAAAACCCAACTCGCGGCCGCGCTTCTGTCCCTGCACGACGGACCCATCGATCGGCGTAGTGATGGCCCAGCAGCGCTCCCGCCTCATCCACCCGGCCTTCGGTAATCAGCCGGCGCACGCGCGTGCTGCTGACGACGAAGTCTTTGTAGCGCACGGGGTCGATCTTCTCCGCGCGAAACCCGTAGCGCGCGCCAAGGCTGCGCAAGAGCGAGAAATTGCCCGACCGGTCGTGTCCAAAAAGAAAATTCGCGCCCACCCAGACCTCCGCCACGCGCAGCCATTCGACCAGCACCGTGCGGACGAACGCCTCAGGCTCCCAGCGCGCCAGGTCGGGCGTGAACCGCACAATCGCCACGCCGTGCATGCCGGCGCGCGCGAGCGATTCGAGCTTCTGCTGCGGCGTCATGAGCAGCGGCGGGGCCTTGTCGGGCCTGACGATCTTCGACGGATGCGGTTCGAACGTCATGGCGACAGCCGTGGACCCGCGCTCTTCCGCGCCGCGTCTGACGCGTTCGATGATCTTGAGATGTCCCCGATGCATGCCGTCGAAATTGCCCAGCGCGAGAACGGGCTGGTGCCAGCGAGCCGGCCGAGGATCGTCCGGGAAATGGATGACCTGCATCAAAGATCGATCTCGAAAGTCAGGCCATCATATGCCAACTGCACGCCCGCGGGCAGTTGCGCGCACGTGGCGGCATGCGGCAGATCGTGGCACATGTGCGTGAACCACGCGCGCTCCGGCTTGACGCGCGCGACCACAGCGAGCGCCTGATCGACGGAAAGATGTGTCGGATGGGGCCGCACGCGCAGCGCGTCGAGCACCAGGGTCTTGACGCCACTCAACAGCGGCCACGATTCGTCTGGAATTCCGCTGCAATCGGTGAGGTAGGCAAACGAACCCACGCGATAGCCAAAAATCTGACGCGACCCATGCATCACCGGCACGGGTGTAAACGTCGCCGGACCCACGCAGAACTCACCTGCGATACGCGCCAGGGCGACCTGCGGAATGCCGCCTCCCCGTGGTGCGTCGTTGGCGAAGATGTACGCGTAGATGCGCTTCAGGTCATTCAACGTACGCTCGTCGGCATAACAGGGAATCGCCGATTTCTGCATCACGTTGAACCGGCGCACTTCATCGAGCCCCATGACGTGATCGGCGTGGCTGTGCGTGTAGACAATCGCGTCGACGCGCTTGACGCCGTGCGTCAGCGCCTGCATGCGCAGGTCCGGCGTCGTGTCGACGAGCACGGACGGTCCGCCGTCGGGTTGAATCAGGATTGAGGCACGCGACCGTTTGTCGCGCGGATCGGTGGAGCGGCAGGTATCGCACTCGCAGCCGATCATCGGCACGCCGTGCGACGTGCCCGTTCCCAACACGAGCACCCTGGCAACGGCGCTCAAGGAGTGATGATTCTCTTTTCCTCGCCTTTCGCCTCGACGAAGCGCAGCCGAAGCTCGTAGAGCACCATCTCGAGCAGCTGCCGCTCTTCTGCCGTCAGGTTTCCGCGCGTCTTCTCTTCGAGCAGCGCGAGGATGTCGATCATCTGTCCGGCCGCCTGCAGATCGACTGGGCCGGGCTCGGCCTCGCCAGGCTCGAGGCGATCGCCGAAGTGCACGGCCGCCGTCGCCGCCAGCGAGAGCACGAACGACGCGAAGTTGACGTTCGGATCAGGCATAAACACCGAATGGTACCATAGACGAAACCACGATGACACGATGACGCGATGGAAGCAGGAACCGCGACGACACGAAGGCTAACCACGATGGCCCGAAGGCCAAACACGATGGCGCGATGGCACGATGGGACACCTCAAACACGAAGACACGAGGGCAAACCACGAAGGCTCGAAGAACAACCACGATGGCGCGATGACGACGCGATGACGCGATGGGAAGTCTGAACCACTGAGATATGGAAGCGAACCGCGAAGGCTCGACGATAAACCGCGATGGCGCGATGGGACACTCACCACGACACGAGGGCAAACCACGAAGGCTCGAAGAACAACCACGATGGCGCGATGACGACGCGATGACGCGATGGGAAGTCTGAACCACGAAGATACTAAGCGAACCGCGAAGGCTCGACGATAACGGGATGGCGCGATGGGACACCTCACCACGACACGAGGGCAAACCACGGAGAGACTATGAGAGCGGGTCGTCGCGGGTAAGCTCCTACTAGGTTCCTAAACCAGGAGGAGACAGATGACCGCAGCGATCCGCTCTGAGGTGAGTGTAAACGAGCCCGTGTTGTACGTGGCGTTTGAATTAGGAAAGAAAGACTGGAAGTTGGCGATGACGTCGGGCTTTGGGGTGGCGCCGCTGCTGCGGACGGTGGCGAGTGGCGACTGGGCGGCCGTGGATCGTGCGTTGTGCGCGGGGCGGCAGCGCTGCGGGCTGCCGCCGACGTCGATGGTGGTGAGTTGCTATGAAGCGGGGCGCGACGGGTTTTGGATTCATCGAGCGCTGGTGGCGCGCGGGATTCGCAATCGGGTGGTGGATTCGTCGAGCATCGAAGTGAATCGCCGGGCGCGCCGGACAAGACGGATCGGATCGATGCGATGAAGCTGGTGCAGATGCTGGTGCGGGTGTGTTATGGCGAGTCGCGGGTGTGGAGCGAAGTACACGTGCCGAGCGCGGCCGATGAAGCGCGCCGGCACAGGAGTCGTGAGCGGACGGCGCTGACGAAGGAGCAGACGCGGCTGATCAATCAGATGCGCAGCTGGCTGGCGACGTACGGCGCCGCGCTGCCCGGCGACGGCCGGACGGCTGGTGGACGACGGTCCGCGATTGGGCTGACGCGGTGTTGCCGGTCGCGGTGCAAGCGCGGCTCGCGCGCGCGCAGGCGCGCCTGCAGCTCGTCGTCGAGCAGATCGCGGAGCTCGAATGCCCAGCAGCGTCAGGGCGTCGGTCGCCGCGGCGGACAGCTCGCTGGCGCGCTTGGTGCAGCTGAAGGGGATCGCGACGACAAGCGCGTCGGTGTTGATCGATGAAGGCCTGGTGTGGCGGGCGTTCCAGAATCGGCGCCAGATCGGGGGGCTGCTCGGATTCGCGCCGGTCAAATACGAAAGCGGCGAGTCCTCGCACGATCAGGGCATCAGTCGGGCCGGCAACAAGCGGCTGCAATCGGTGATGGTCCAACTGGCGTGGAGCTGGGTGCATTGGCAACCGCTCAGTGCGCTGACGCTCTGGTATCGCGCGTGCTTCGGGAAAGGCAAACGGGCGCGCAAGATTGGCATTGTCGCGCTCGCGCGCAAACTGTTGATCGCGCTCTGGCGATGGACGACGCACGGGGTGCTGCCGGCGGGCGCGGTGCTGAAACAGCGCGTAGATCGCTCGGCACATCGCACGCGCGCTGCGTGTACGGCCCGTGGAGGGTGCGCTATCGGCGACCGTCACGGAGAGGGTACCGCAGCACTCGTGTTCGGCTTGAGACTGGATGGTCTCAGGGGGCCGCGCCGATGCGCGCGTGCTCGGATAGAAGGCGAGGACGGGCAGTGTGCCCGCACCTCACAGCCGAACCCGCGTGCGACAGCCCTACGCTCGCACGTGCGGATCGTCGACCGCCGCCTGCGCGGGCCGCTCTTGGAGTGGGCGGCCTGCTCGGCGGCGATCACGCTCGCACGACGAAGGAGTATCGACCAGAGAACTTGAGGAGCTTGACATCGGCCCGCAACATAGAAGGCACGAAGACAAACCACGATGGCGCGATGACGACCGATGACGCGATGGGAAGTCTGAACCACGAAGATACTAAGGCGAACCGCGAAGGCTCGACGAAACCGCGATGGCGCGATGGGACACCTCACCACGACACGAGGGCAAACCATGGAGGCACGAAGACAAACAACGATGGCGCGATGACGACCGATGACGCGATGGGAAGTATGGACCACGAAGATACTAAGCGAACGGCGAAGGCTCGACGATAAACCGCGATGGCGCGATGGGAACCTCACCACGACACGAGAACAAACCATGGAGGCACGAAGACAAACCACGATGGCGCGATGACGACCGATGACGCGATGGGAAGTCTGAACCACGAAGATACTAAGGCGAACCGCGAAGGCTCGACGATAAACCGCGATGGCGCGATGGGAAGCCTGAAACACGAAGATACGAAGGCAAACCACGAAGTCAACCGCGATGACGCGATGGGATGCATGGACCACGAAGACGCAAGGCAAGCCACGAACACACGAAGCTAAAGCACGATGGCCCGACGACGCGATGGCTCGAGGACGCGATGGCCGGAATGCGTCAGACCACCGAAGGCACGAAGGGATTGATGATGGCAGACGCAGGCGAAGAGTTTGAGAAGCTCGTGGCGGTGATGCGGACGCTCCGCTCGCCGGAAGGGTGTCCGTGGGATCGGGAACAGACACTCGAGTCGTTGACGCACTACGTTCTCGAGGAGGCGCACGAAGTTGTCGATGCCATCGAGCGCGGGGACATGACGGCGCTCCAGGAAGAAATTGGCGACCACATTTTTGAAGGAGTGTTTCTCTCGCAGGTGGCTGCCGAGAGCGGTTTGTTCACCGTCGCGGACTCCGTACGGACCGTAACCGACAAGCTGGTACGCCGTCATCCGCACGTGTTCCAGGATGACGGGCGGGTTCACGACGCGGCGTCGAAGCAACGTGCGCCATCGGCCGAGGCGGCGCTCGGCCGCTGGAATTCCCAGAAGGCCCAGGAACGCACCGCTTCAGGCCAGCAGAACACCACGCTCGGAAGCATCCCGAAGAGCCTTCCGTCCCTGCTGCGCGCCTACAAGATCGGCAAGCGCGTCGCCGGCGTCGGTTTCGACTGGCCGGAGACTGACGATGTCGTCGCAAAGATCGAGGAGGAAGTGGCGGAGTTGAAAGAGACACTCGCGGCAGCCCCCGAAAACACGACGCGTGCCGAGGAGGAGATGGGCGACCTGCTCTTCTCGATCGCCAACCTCTCACGAAAGCTCGGCATCGAACCGGAGCAGGCGCTGCGCAAGGCAAACGAGAAGTTCACGAAGAGGTTCAACAAACTCGAAGAAAACATCAAGCACTCTGGACGCACACTCGAAGACGTGTCACTGGACGACATGGAAAGCGAGTGGCAGCGAGTCAAGACCACGAGACGTAACCAGAAACACGATGCCACGATGGGCACGATGACACGAAGGCCGCGATGGGTCAGCCAACAATTCGCTTCAGGCCTTCCTTGAGTGTCGCGCCGCCAAAGTTCATCAGGAGCCCGACTGGAAGCTCGCTGGCTTTCAGGTAGGCAAGCACTTGCGCCTCGTGAGCACGTTCAAGGACCGCACGGCCTTGAGCTCGATGACGACTCACTCGCGGATAACCAGATCCAAGCGATGGGTGCCGACCGGCTGCCCTCTATATCTCACAACAAACGCTTTCTCTCGCTCGAACGGTATGTTGCGATCAGACAGCTCGACGCAAAAGGCATTCCTGTAGATTGATTCGTTATACCCAGGGCCTATCGCCTGTGAACCACAAAGCCACACTCCATGGACTCGAATACGAACCCTTCGGTTTCGTCATCTAGCGGTGAGGGAACTCGAACATATGAACCCGCCTTCCGCCCATCGCGTTTCATCGCGTCATCGCGTTTCGTCGCTTCATCGCGTTTCATCGTGTCACCGTCCATGCGTCGTCAGTGTGAGACTTCGGCCTGTAAACGTCTTCACCCTTACCGTCGTGCCATCGGTCTCGACCGTTACGGCTCCATCGTGGTCTGTTCGGTAGATCGCCGCTCCACTCTTCCGGTACCGTTCGACGACGGCAGGCGCCGGGTGTCCGAATGGGTTGCCTTTTCCGGCGCTGATGACCGCGACGTCGGGGCGGAGCGCGTCGAGAAATCGTTGCGAGCTCGATGTGGCGCTTCCGTGGTGGGGCACTTTGAGGATGCGTATTGCCGCGGGTTCGAACGACGCCGCGATCGTGGTCTCGACTTCCCTGCCGATGTCGCCGCTGAAGACGAACGATACTTTCGCGTGCCGGATCTCGATCACCTCGGAATCGTCGTTGCGCACGCGCTGGCGTTCCCAGTCCGGACGCGGCGGGTGATGAACGATGACCTCGACGTTCCCGAAGCTGGCGCGATCGAGTGGCTGCAGCGTCCTCCACACCGTGCCCGCGCGATCGGCGAGCTCGCGCAGCTCCCGCGTGGGCTTGTGCGGCGGCACGGGAACACCTTCCCAGATCTCGAACGGCTTGAAATCGCGAAAGAGGCTGGCGGCGCCGCCGATGTGATCGGCATCGCCGTGCGTGATGCTCATGTAATCGAGCCGGCGGACCCCCAGCGCCCAGAATGCCGGCGAGATGACCCGGCTCGCGATGTCGAACGTCGTGTTGACGAGCCCGCCGGCGTCGATGCTCAGGTTCCGCCCGTCGGGAAACTGCACGAGGGCCGCGTCTCCCTGGCCAACATCCAGAAACGTCACCCTCAGAGGCTTCTCCCCCGTCGCGAATGAGATCGCCGGTGCGGCAACAATCCAGACGCCGCATGCCGCCGCAATCAGAACTGCAGCGCCGCGTCGGCGCGGTCCGGTCACGGACCCAGGCGCCAGCGCGGCCGTGAGTGCGGCGTAATAGACAACGATGATGACAACATGCGGCGGCGCGACGCGGCGCGTCAGCCATGGAAACCAGTCGACGAGCGTGGCACTGCCAATGAGCGCTTCAACCGCGATGTGAGCGATCCAGCCTGCCGCGCGCGCCAGTTCTGGCGCCGGCGATGAAAGCGCGACAGCGGTCATGCCCGCGATCTGAACGACCGTCATCGCGGGAATCGCTGCCAGGTTCACGACCAGCCCGGCGAACGTGATGCGTGAAAAAATCAGTGCGCCGATCGGCAGCAGCGCAATCTCTGCACATGCTGATGCGGCAAACAACTGAGCCACCGCGCGCGTGATTCCCGACGGAGGCAGGTACCCGTTGAGACGCGCCATGCCGAGCAGGATTCCGACTGTCGCCCCGAACGTCAGAGCGAAGCCGGCGTCGATCACCTGCAGCGGGTCGGCGCAGAAAATGAGTGTGGCGGCAAGCGCGGCGACGTTTGCCGGCCGCGACCGGTGATCCCAGATCTGGATCGCGAAATAGATCACCGCCATCAGCGTGGCACGCCCCACCGACGACCCGCCCTGCACCAGCCACGCGTACGCCGTCAGCACGCCGATCACGATCAGCGCGGCCATCCTGGGACCAGCCATGGCGGCGCGCAGCACATAGAGACACAGCGCCGCGAGGATGGCGATGTTGCCGCCGGAAATTGCGATGACGTGGTACGTGCCCGCCTCCTGCAGGCGGCGCTCCACGTCTTCTCCAAGCCCTGCACGATCGCCGATGAGAATTGCGGTCACCACGGCGGCAGAGCGCTGATCCCATCGGCCTACGGCCTCGCGAATCGCTTTCCGTATGCCGTATCGCGCCGCAGACGCCGCTTCGTCCACGGCGTTGCCCGCAGAAGTGACCTCGACAAGACGATCGCTCTTGACCGAGCCGGTAAGCGAGACACCCCGCCAGGCGAAACTCCGCACGGCGCCGGGGACGCCAGGGTCGAGGTACACGGTCGGCCGTCTGAGCGTGGCAGGAAATGCGATGCGCCGGCCCGCGCGCCATTGCGAAATGTGATCGCTCGCGAGCCCTCCGCCGACGCCGATCAACGCGCCTCCCGATGCGGCGTGCCTGGAACCGTCAATCTCGACGTGTTCGACCGCGACGTCGAGCGACACGCCGGATGGCCCGATCACCGCGTCTGTCCGGAGCCGCGCCTGAACGTCGCCGAAGATCTGGTCTGCCCGGGTGGCAGGTGCCGATCGAACAATGCGATCAGCGGCGTGTTTCGCGACGCGGAATCTGCGCTCCGGCCGAGCGCCACACCCGCGAGCACGAAACCGCACGCGATGAAGACGGCGCAGGCGCGCTCACGCCTGCTGAAGAAACACACGGCCGCGGCCGCCAGTGCAACCGAAGGCGCGAACGAATAGGCAGGTGCGAAGACGTCTGGCGAAACGAAAATGCCGGCAGCGATGCCGGCACAGAGCGCTATGGCGGGAAGTGCGGCAGGGTAACGCACCCGCCCGACGGAGCAAACGAGGTGCCTACCACGAAGGCACAAGGCATAAGGCTAGAGCGTTTTTGATTACGGCGTAGCACGGTAGCCGCAGTGGCGTGCGTAGGCCGCGCATTCGTCGGGCGTGAAGAGCGCGAGCGCGATGGCGATGAGGCTGCAGACCTGCTCGAAGCTGCGCGGACGGGCGGCGCGCAAGAAGGCTTTCAGTTTGGCGAACGCGAGCTCGATCGGATTGAAGTCAGGACTATAGGGCGGGAGGAATCGAACGAGCGCCCCGACCTGCTCGATCGCGGTCCGCACCTCCGGCTGCTTGTGGGCCGCGAGGTTGTCGAGGACGACGACATCGCCCGGGCGCAGCGTCGGCACCAGGACCTGTTCGACGTAGGCGAGGAACGTCGGACTATCAATCGGCCCATCGAACACCGCGGGCGCGCTCAGCCCCTCGAGACGAGCGCGGCGATCACGGTGTGGGTCTCCCAGTGACTGCACGGCGTGTGATCGCGGAGTCGGATGCCGCGCGGGCTGCGGCCGTAGCGCCGTAACAGATCGGTCGTCACGCCGCATTCATCGAGAAAGACATACTGACGGACATCGCGGAGCGGCTGCCCTCGCGCCACCGCGACGCTCAGCGGCGACGTCGGGCCGGCGTTGTTCGTCGGCGTGTACGGTTTTTTTTAACGTGAGGCCCAACGATCGATTTCAGCCACAGCGTGCTCAGCGCCGCGGTCGTGGGCAAGGCCTCCCGCAGTTCCGCCAACGTCGCGTCGGGACGCGCGGTGATGAGGGCCGCCAGCCGCGCTTCCTGGCCCGCCAAGACCGCGACCGAAACTTGGTTTGCTGACGCGGCGCGATCGAGCCGGTTTCGCGGCGGCGCTGCACGAACCGATGAACCCACGCGCGGCTGACCGCGAACGTCGCGGCGACTCGTCGCGTCCCGCTGGCGTCCCACGCCCGTACCACCCGCTCCCGTAGATCCAGCGAATACGGCGCCATCGTCACCTCCCGCTGGAGGAGTACCATGGCTGCCGTGCTCATGTACAAGTCGAAAACGCACAAGGCAAAAGGCACAAGGCAAAAGGCACGAGGCACGAAGCCAAGGCTTTAGGCTCGTGAAAACGGATCGCGAAGGCTGGGCTCCGGCTGCGGGCAGACGGATCAGGCTGTCGCGTTGGCGGCGGCCGGGACCTTATCTAGCGGCTATCTCGGCGTGGTAGTCCTGAATCGCGCGGACGTCGAGCGACTGCGCGCGTAGCGCGCGTATCGCTTCGACCGCCGCCGACGCGCCCGTCAAGGTCGTGATGCACGGGATGTTGTGCAGCATCGCCACGCGGCGCATCGCGCGATCGTCGAAGAACGATTCCCGGCCCAGCGGCGTGTTGACGAGCAGCTGCACCTGGTTGTTGAGAATGTGATCGACGATGTTCGGCCGCCCTTCATTCACCTTGAAAACCACTTCGACGGGAATGCCGTGCGCCCGGAGGTATGCCGCGGTGCCGCGGGTGGCGACGATGTTGAAGCCGAGGTCCGCGAGGTTACGCGCGATCGACAGGACGTTCGGCTTGTCGTCGTTGTTGACGCTGATGAACGCCGTGCCTTTTTCCGGCAGCCGTTGTCCCGATGCCTGCTGCGCCTTCGCGAATGCCGCGCCGAACGTCGCGGCGCCTCCCATCACTTCCCCCGTCGACTTCATTTCCGGGACCAGGATGGTGTCGACGCCGGGGAAGCGGACGAACGGAAACACGGGCGTCTTCACGAACACGCCTGACACCTCGAGATCCTCCTCGAGGCCGAGCTGCGACAGCGTCTTCCCTGCCATGACGAGGGCGGCGATTTTCGCGAGCGGCACGCCCGTGGCCTTCGAGAGATACGGGACGGTGCGCGACGCGCGGGGGTTCACTTCGAGCACGTAGACGATGTCGTCTTTGATCGCGTACTGCGCGTTCATCAAGCCCACGACTTTCAGCGCGCGCGCGATGCGGCGCGTGTAGTCGCGAATCGTCGCCAGATGGCGCTCCGACACCAGATAGGGCGGCACGACGCACGAGCTGTCGCCCGAGTGAATGCCGGCCTCCTCGATGTGCTCCATGATGCCGCCGAGCACGACGGCCCCGGTCTCGTCCGCGACCGCATCCACGTCGAGCTCGAAGGCGTCTTCGACGAACTTGTCGATCAGCACGGGATGTTCGGGCGAAGCGTCAACCGCGTTGGTCATGTAGCCATCGAGCGTGCCCATGTCGTAGACGATCGCCATCCCCCGGCCGCCCAGCACGTACGAAGGCCGCACGACCACGGGGAATCCGATCTTCTGCGCGGCCTCGCGCGCTTCCTCCCGCGACGTCGCCGTGCCGCTGGCCGGTTGAGGGATGCCCAGATCCCACAACAACTGCGCGAAGCGGCGGCGATCTTCGGCGAGATCGATCGAATCCGGAGACGTGCCGAGGATCTTCACGCCGGCGTTCTGCAATGCGAGCGACAGCTTCAACGGCGTCTGCCCGCCGAACTGGACGAGGCACGCCACGTCGCCCCCGCCCGTCGCCTCGCGCTCGATGACCGACATGACGTCTTCGAAGGTGAGCGGCTCGAAATACAACCGGTCGGTCGTGTCGTAGTCGGTCGACACGGTCTCGGGGTTGCAGTTGATCATCACCGTTTCGAAGCCGGCGTCGCGCAGCGCAAACGCGGCGTGGCAGCAGCAGTAATCGAACTCGAGGCCCTGGCCGATCCTGTTCGGTCCGCTGCCGAGAATGATGACCTTCGACTTGTCGTTGGGATTCGACTCGTCGCCGCGTTCGTAGGTGCCGTACATGTATGGCGTAAACGACTCGAACTCGGCCGCGCACGTGTCGATGCGCTTGTACGCCGGCACCAGCTTTTCTTCGATGCGGCGCTCGCGGATGCTCGCCTCGGGAACGCCGTAGATGGCGGCGATTTCGGCGTCGCCGAACCCCGACCGCTTGAGCGTGCGCAGAAAATCCGCCGACAGCTCGCGCACTTCCTGCATGCCGGCAATCCGCCGGAGCTCCGATATCTGCCTGAACTGCTCGAGGAACCACGGATCGATGTGGGTCAGCTCGTGGAGCTGTTCCGTCGTCCAGCCGCGCTCGAGCGCCCTGAACAGCGCCCACATCCGCCTGTCGTTCGGCACGACGAGCTTCTTCCGCAGCGAGGCGTCATCTTCTTCGTCGCCCGGCTGCGTCAGCAGCAGACCTGATTTGCCCAGCTCGAGCGATCGAACTCCCTTGAGGAACGACTCCTTGAACGTTCGCCCAATCGACATCGCCTCGCCCACCGACTTCATCTGCGTGGTCAGCGTGCGATCGGCCTGCGGGAACTTCTCGAAGTTCCACCGCGGGATCTTGGTGACGATGTAGTCGATGGTGGGCTCGAAGGATGCCGGGGTGAGCCGCGTGATGTCGTTCGGAATCTCGTCGAGGTGATAGCCGAGGGCCAGCTTCGCCGCGATTTTCGCGATCGGAAACCCGGTGGCTTTCGACGCGAGCGCCGACGAACGCGACACGCGCGGGTTCATCTCGATGACGAGCATGCGCCCGTCTTCGGGTTGACGCAGAACTGGATGTTCGACCCGCCGGTCTCGACGCCGACTTTATTGATGATGCGCCGCGCCGCATCGCGCATCCGCTGGTATTCCTTGTCGGTCAGGGTCAGGGCCGGCGCAACGGTGATGCTGTCGCCGGTGTGGACGCCCATCGGATCGATGTTCTCGATCGAACAAATCACCACGAAGTTGTCGGCGACGTCGCGCATCACTTCGAGCTCGAACTCTTTCCAGCCGATCACCGATTCTTCGATGAGAATTTCGTGCACCGGGCTCATTTCGAGCCCGCGCTCGACGAGCTCGCGAAACTCTTCGACGTTGTAGGCGATGCCGCCTCCGACGCCGCCCATCGTGAACGACGGCCGGATGATGGCGGGAAATCCGGTGGTCTTCACGATCCGCATCGCTTCGTCGCCCGATCGCGCCAGCCCGCTCGCGGGCGTCTCGACGCCGATTTCTTTCATCGCGTCGCGGAACAGCAGACGATCTTCGCCGAGCTTGATCGCGTCGACGTTCGCGCCGATCAACCGGACGCCGTACTGATCGAGGATGCCCGCGTCATGCAGGGCCACGGCAAGATTGAGCGCCGTCTGCCCGCCGACGGTCGGCAGAATGGCGTCGGGCTTTTCCTTTTCGATGACCTTGGTGACCGCCTCCACGGTGAGCGGCTCGATGTAGGTGCGATCGGCCATCTCCGGGTCGGTCATGATCGTCGCCGGATTGCTGTTGATGAGGATGACCTCGAGCCCTTCCGATCGCAGCGCCTTGCAGGCTTGCGTGCCCGAATAGTCGAACTCGCACGCCTGTCCGATCACGATCGGACCGGCACCGATGACCAGAATGCGTTTCAGATCTTCCGTCTCGGCATTCCTAATCCCGAATCTCAGCCGAATCCCTAGCACGGGCTTCTCCATGTCGTCGACGAACTGCTTGAACAGGTAATCGGCGTCGTGGGGTCCCGGCGACGCCTCGGGATGATACTGCACCGAATAAATCGGCCGGTCCACGACCTGCAATCCCTCGACAGTGCCGTCGTACAGGTTCAGATGCGTCACCTTCACGTCGGCCGGCAGCGAGTCGGGATCCACCGCAAAGCCGTGATTCTGCGAGGTGATTTCCACTTTCCCCGTCTCGAGGAATTTGACCGGATGATTCGCGCCGCGATGACCGAATTTGAGCTTGAAGGTCTTGCCGCCAAGCGCGAGACCGAGGATCTGATGGCCGAGACAGATGCCGAAAATCGGCTTGTCCTGCTCGAGCAGCTGGCGCGTGTTGTCGATCGCATAGCCAACCGCGGCAGGGTCGCCCGGTCCGTTGCTGAGGAAGATGCCGTCGACCTTCGAGTCGAGCACCTCTTGCGCCGGCGTGGATGCAGGAAACACCTGCACCTGACATCCATACGTCGTCAGGCGGCGCAGGATGTTCCATTTGATGCCGAAATCGTAGGCGGCGACGCGGAGCGGCCGCCGGGCCCTGGTTTGCGCGGGCAGCAGAAGATCGGCAGGCGTCCCCGACGCTGACGTCGAAATTCCCGCCGGCCACTCGAACGGCGCTTCGCACGTGACCTCTTTGACGAGGTCCGTGCCTTCCATGCTCGGAAGCGCGCGCGCCTGCTTCACGAGATCGGCGGTCGAGACGTCTCCCGTCGCGATGATGCCGCGCATGACACCGGACGATCGCAGCAGCCGCGTGAGCTCGCGCGTGTCGATGTCGGCAATCGCCACGACGTTGTGTGCGATGAGGTAGTCGCGCAACGTCCCGGTCGCACGCCAGTTGCTGGCGACCGGCGACTCTTCGCGCATGATGAACCCCGCCACTTTCGGCACCGGCGACTCGACATCGTCGGACGCGACGCCGTAATTGCCGATCTGCGGCGACGTCATCGTCACGATCTGCCCGGCGTAGGAGGGATCCGTCAAGACCTCCTGATAGCCGGTCATGCTCGTGTTGAACACCACCTCGCCGCGCGCGATGCCCTGCGCGCCCGCGGCCGTGCCGCGATACACCGTCCCGTTCTCCAACACCAGCACCGCGTCCATTGAATCTATTTTGTCTCTAATGAGGCAGCCACTTTGGTCTGTTCACCGGCGCCGATGCGCACCGTGGTGACCCATGGCTGGTAGCCATCCATCTCGATTCGTACCGTGGCGGATCCCGCCGGCAGGTCGGAAATCGCGAGCGGCGTCGAGCCGGCCAGCCGCTCGTTGACGAACACACGCGCGCCCGCTGGCCGTGACTGCACGTTGAGCTCACCCGGACCCTGCCCGACTGCTCCCGCGTCGGATGCCGACGCCGCGGACGCCACTCTCCGCAGGTTCACCGTCGCCGAAGCGGTCGGCCGTCGCGCCGTGATCTGCAGCGTGCGCTCCTCCGGCGTGTAGCCGCTGCGCGTAATACGAATCGTATACGATCCGAGCGCCAACTCCCGCAGCGCCAGCGGCGTCCTGCCGCGCGGCGTTCCATTTACCAGCACGTCGGCGTCGGCCGGCGACGATCGAATCAGCAGGCTGCCAGTCTGCGCTCCGCGAGCCGCGCCCGATGCCGGCCGGGACGGCACCGGTGGCGGGCTGCTCGGTGCGATGGGTGCGCTAGGTGCGTTAGGCTTGTCCGCCGCCCCTCGACTCCCGCTCGGGGCGCCCTGGTGCATCGGGGCGTAGCGCCGGGCGCGGAGGCGATGCGTTAGGTGCGCCCGTCACGTCGACGGTTGTCTCGTCGACAGATCGCGTATCCGCGACGGTGCCGGTTTCCGGCGTGCGGAGGAAGAAACTCACCGCCAACGCCACGAGCGCTGCAAACACGACGAACATCGCCGCAACCGGCAACCGCCGCCGCCGCGGCGGCTCAGCGTCGATTTCAGGGAGTGGCTCTTCGGCGTCCGTCGATCGCAGCGGCGGGCGCATCAAATTCCAACTCATGCGCAACCGGCGAGTCGATTTGTATCTCCGAGAGATCCGGGATAGGTCGGCAGTCCGGTGGCAGGTGCGCAGGTGCACTGGTACGGCAGGTGCGACGGGCGGACTGGATGCCGCGGGTCCGGCGGCAAGCTTCAAGGCTTGGGCGAAATCTGAAGCGCGCTTCGGCCGTGACGCGGGCTCGGCCTCGAGCACCGAAGCAAACGCGGCGCGCACCTCGTCGCCGTGCCTGGCTTCGAGGTCAGGCATGTGTTCCGGCAGCCAGCGCTTGCCCGCGAGCGCCTGGAACGCGAGGGCGGCCAGCGAGTAGATATCGGACGGCGCGTCCGGGGACGAAAACGGCGGACGCGTCGGCAGCTTCGCGCCGATCTTCGCAAGCGCGGCGGCAATGCCGAATCCGGTGATGCGCGCGGCACCCGGCGCGAGGACGATGTCGCGCATGTGGAGCGAGCCATGGTGGACGCCGCGAGCTGCGGCGAAGTCGATGGCGGCCGCAAGCGCCGTCACGAGCTCCACCACATCGTCGATCGGCATCGCTCCGCGCTCGCGGAGGACGACGTCGAGCGAGTCGCCCACGGCGTACTCCTGCGCGAGGTACGCAGCGCTGTAGTCGAGCCCCGCCGCAATCGGCGCCGCAATGTTCGGGTGATCGATCCCGGCGGCAATAATCGCGTTCAACTCGGCGACGAGCGCGGCAGCCTGTTCGGGGGTGAGGTCGAGACGAAAAACCTTTACCGCAACGAGCCGCTCGCGACTGCGATCGCCCGGCTCGTGGGCGCGAAACACCGGACCCAGCGTGCCCGCACCAATTTGATGGAGAACTCTGAAGGGCCCGAATGCTTCCGGAGGAAAGTACAGGACAGAATCTTCGCGGTTCAGCGGCCGAATGGTAACATAAATTCGTTGCACATTCCTGTCGACATCAGGCGATTTCCCTCGGTCAAAAAACTCGCTGCCGATTACGCGTTCAACTATTCAGCGCTCGCGCCATTTTTTGCCGGCGATCCTGCGTCGCCGGCGTCGTGGACGGCCGCCATCGAGAACGCGCAGCGTCATCCCAGACGCCGCGGCGACCTGAGCGCATTGCTGACGAAACAACTGGAGCGCCGCAATGCGCCGGCGGCAGCGCGCGCCGCCGCCGCGCGCCTCGCCGATCCGTCAACGGTCGCCATCGTCACCGGTCAACAGGCAGGGATATTCGGCGGCCCGTTGTACACCCTTTACAAAGCGTTGACGGCGATCAAGCTCGCCGAGAAAGTGACCGCCGACCATTCGGTGCCGGCTGTCTCGGTGTTCTGGGTCGAGGGGGAAGATCACGACTGGGACGAAGTCGCGTCGGTGTCGGTGCTGGATCAGGAGATGCAGCGCCGCGTGATCACCTTGCCCGCCCCGGCCGAGTGCCGGCCACGCGTCGATCTGCAGTATCACGCTGGATGAGCACGATTGGCACGGCGATCGAACAACTGGCATCCGCGCTGCCGCAGACCGAATTTACGGGTGAAGTGATCGACCTCGTGCGTCAGGCGTACGTGCCGGGCGTGAGCATGTCCGACGCGTTCGCCCGCCTCCTGGAGCGCCTGCTCGGCGACCTCGGCCTCATCGTCTTCGAGTGTTCCGATCGCGCAGCGAAACCTCTGGCCGCCGACATTTTCGGCCGCGAAATCACCAACCCGGGCCGCACCTGGGAACTTGCTGCCGAGACGGGCCGTCAGCCTCGTCGCGAACGGGTATCACGCACAGGTCGAGAGCCCGACGAGTAGCCTGACCGCGTTGTTCCGCGTCAATGGTTCGCGAACGGCGATAGACATCAGCGAGGCCGCCGCGCTTGCCGGCGCGGCGCGGGAGCGTCCAGACTCGTTCAGTCCCAACGTGCTCCTCCGGCCGATCGTCCAGGACGCGATTTTTCCTACGGCGGCCTACGTGAGCGGACCGAACGAACTGGCGTATCTCGGACAGCTCCGCGCCGCCTACGAGCAGTTCGGCGTGCCGATGCCACTGGTGTTCCCTCGCGCCACCGCGACGATTCTCGACTCGGCAGGCGCGCGGTTTCTCGAAAAGCACGAACTGCCCTTCGAAGCGCTTCAGGCACGTGATGAATCGGCTCTCAACCGCCTGCTCGCCGCGTCGCTGCCGGTGGAAGTCGAAAGCGCGCTGAAGCGCGGCGAAGACGCGATCCAGGACACGATGGCGGCGATCATCGCGGCGGTCCCGCTCATCGACGCGACGCTCGAAGGCGCCGCCAGGTCCACGCTGGGCAAACTGCAGCACGACATCACGACGCTTCGCGGCAAAGTCATCAGCGCGGCGAAAAAACGCGACGAGACCTTGCGGCGGCAGTTCGCCCGGGCGCAGTCGCAGGCGTTTCCCGACGGCGTTCCCCAGGAACGTGTGCTCGGTATCGTCGCCATGCTCAACCGTTACGGCCCGGCCCTCGTCCAAAGGCTGATGCAGGAACTGCCGCTCGATGCCCGTCATCACACGGTGCTGACGCTGTAATGCCAAGGCGCAGGAGTTTCGGGCCGGTAGGTGCCTTCTTCGGGCGGCTGAAGCAACAGGCCGTGCGCGTGATGCGGACCAATCCGCGCGCAACGCGATACGCGCTCTGGTCGTCCGCGGCGCTGTTCGTGATTGGATGCGCGCTGACGGGCTACTACTATGTCGCCTTCTCGCGGATGATCGACGCGCGGCTGCACGGCGAGCGCGATCGCGTGCTGCCGCGCGTGTTTGCGCGCCCGCTGGAGATCAGGCGCGGCGACAACATGTCCCAGAAAGAGCTGCTCGACCGGCTCAACGATCTCGGATATGCGCAGCGCACCCAGGCGCAGAACCCCGGAGAGTTCTCGATGAGCGGCCCGCTCATCGGCATCGTGCCGCGCGCCGGCAGTCACACCGGCAAATACCTCGTGGTCAGCTTTCAACGGCCTGCGGCGCCGAGACGCGCGGGACGTGCCCAGCCGCCCGTGACGATCGGCAATCGCATCGAGTCGTTGACGATCGGAAAACAATCCGTCTCGCGCGTCACGATGGACGCGCCCATGCTCACGGCGCTGATTCACGCGCGCGTCAAGCGGCGGCAGGTGCCGTTGTCGGCGCTCCCCTCCCGCATCGTCGAGGCTGTGCTCGCCGTCGAAGATCAGCGCTATTACTCACATCCAGGCATCGATCCGATTCGCATGGTGGGCGCGCTGTTCACCAACGTGTTCGGCAACCGCCCCTACCTGGAAGGTGCGAGCACGATCACGCAGCAGCTCGCCCGCAACTTTTTTCTGACGGGGGAAATGCAGGTCGAGCAGCAAACCCGGCAACGCTCGCTGCGTCGCAAGCTGCAGGAACAGTTCATGGCGGTCATCCTGGACCTTCGAGCCACCAAGGATGAAGTGCTGGAACTGTATTTGAACGACGTCTACCTCGGCAATCGCGGATCGTTTGCGATTCACGGCGTCGCCGAAGCCGCGCGGCTCTACTTCGGGAAAGACGTCAACAATCTGTCCCTGGGCGAAGCCGCGACGATCGCCGGGATCATCCAGTCGCCCAATACGTTGTCGCCCTTCAACGCCCCCGCTCGCGCGCGCGATCGCCGCAACGTGGTTCTGCGGCTGATGGCGAGCGGCGGGTTCGTCTCGCCGGATGCGGCGGAACGCGCCTCGCAGGAGCCGCTCGCGCCCGTTGCCCGCGCGCTGGACGCCGAAGCTCCCTATTTCGTCGATTTCGTCGGGCAGACGCTCGCGGAGCAATTTCCGGCCGTGACGCAAACCACCGCCGCCGTCGACGTCTACACCACGCTCGACCTCCATCTGCAGCGTCTCGCACAGGATGCGGTCAGCGGCGGCATTGCGAAGGTGGAACAGCTGCTCTCACGCCGCCGGCGCGGACGGGTGCCGCAGGCCGCGCTGATTGCCGTGGACCCCAGAACCGGCGACATCGTCGCCATGGTGGGCGGACGTTCGTACAACCAGTCGCAATTCAATCGCGCCGTAAGCGCGAACCGCCAGCCCGGCTCCGTCTTCAAACCATTCGTCTTCCTCGCGGCATTCGAGCGCACGGCCGAAGAGGGAGGCATGGCGTCTCCGGCGTCCCTCGTGAACGACGAACCGACGACGTTCGACGCCGACGGCAAACCCTGGACGCCTGCCAACTACGAAAACGAGTACGACGGTGAAATCACGCTGCGGCGCGCCCTGGCGATGTCGCGCAATGCCGCCACGGTGAAAGTCGCGGAACAGGCGGGATACGGCCGTGTCGCCGACTTGTGGCGTCGCATCGGCGCCGGGACGGCACCTCGCGCGTTTGCGTCGATCGCGCTCGGTGTATTCGAAGCCACGCCATACGACATTGCTTCCGCCTACACGATCTTTCCGAATGCCGGCGAGAAGCGCGGCCTGCGGGCGCTTCTCCGCATCCAGCGCGGAGAGACGGAAATCATGATGAAGGACGCACCCACGAAGCGGGTCGCGAGACCCGATACCACCTACCTCGTGACGAACATGATGCGGAGTGTGCTGAGCGAAGGCACGGGCGCAGCCGTGCGCGCGTCGGGTTTCGGCCTCGACGCGGCCGGCAAAACGGGGACGACGAACGACCTCCGCGACGCGTGGTTCGTGGGGTTTACGCCCGAATTGCTGACGGTGGTGTGGGTGGGGCTCGACGACAACCAGGCCCTTGGCCTCAGCGGCTCCCAGGCAGCCCTTCCGATCTGGATTGCGTTCATGCAGCGGGCGCTCGCCGGCCGCGCGGACCACACCTTCGACGTCCCGGAGGGGGTCAACTTCGTCGATATCGATCGGGATACCGGCGCCACCGCCATCCCGGGCTGCCTGCGGGTGTTCAGGGAATCGTTCATCAACGGCAGCGAACCCAGGGAGCTCTGTGAGGTGCATCGCTACTAGGTTCCGGGTTCCAGGTTCCAGGTTCCGGGTTCCAGGTTCCAGGTTCCAAGTCCGAGGCCTATAATCACTACCAATGTCACAGGAAGTTTTCGAGGCACTCACCCAGGCGCTCAAGCGTGGCGAAGACGCGGCGCTGGTGACGATCGTCGCGGCGAACGGCTCGACGCCGCAGCGTGTCGGCGCGAAGATGCTGGTGTTTCCCGACGGACGCATGGTCGGTACCATCGGCGGCGGGTGTTACGAAAACGACGCGTTCTGGAAAGCCAGGGAAGCCATCCAGTCGCGCAAGCCGCAGCTCGTCAAATACGACCTCAACGACGACTTCGCGCAGGAAAACGGGCTGGTGTGCGGCGGGCAGATGCAGGTTTACATCGAGCCTCTCGAAGCGACGCCCAGGCTCTACGTCATCGGCGCCGGGCACGTCGGTTATCACCTCGCGCGTCTGGCGCACACGATCGGGTTCCGTACGCACGTCCTCGACGATCGCGAAAAGTTCGCCAACGCCCAGCGGTTCCCCGATGCGGAAGAGGTCATCGTCGACACCATTCCCGACTGGTTGCACCGCGCGGATCTACCCAGCAACGCCTACGTCGTGATCGTGACCCGCGGTCATACGCACGATCTCGATGCCCTGCGATCGCTGGCCGCACGCGATCTGCGCTACCTCGGTCTGATTGGGAGCAAAGCGAAGGTGAAGCGGATCTACGACGCGCTGCTCGCCGAAGGAATGCCGCCGGAGTGTCTCGGGCGGGTCAACGCCCCTGTTGGCCTCGATATAGGCGCGGTCAGCCCGGAAGAGATCGCCGTCGCGATTCTGGCCGAGCTCATCGCCGTCCGGCGCGGCACGATCCAAGACCCGAGAGTGGCGGCAGTCTCGATGCGATGGGCCAGGGCCGCCGAGCCTCGAAACACCGGCATAAAGTAACGGTCCGCCTCCAGCGGCGGATAAACGCTTTATTTCCTGTATAATAAACCTAGCACTCGCGATAGCCGACTGCTAACCCTGACCATGTCCCAGCTCTCTTCACGGGCGGCGCAGATTCTGGTCGCCCTTGTTGCCGAATACATCGACACGGCCGAACCCGTTGGTTCTGCCCGGTTGGCGAAAATCTGTCGAATCAACGTCTCCTCAGCCACCATCCGGAACATCCTGGCGGAGTTGGAAGAGCACGGATACTTGCAGCAGCCGCACACATCCGCAGGTCGGATTCCGACAGATCGCGGATACCGGTTCTACGTCGACCAGCTTCTTGCCTTCCCGCGTTCGGTTCGCGGAGGCGCGGCAGTCGAAGCGCAGCTGCGCCGCGACGCGGGAACGCCGGCCCTCGCGGAAGATGTGCTCGCCGCCGTCTCGCAAGTGCTGTCGCGCGCATCGCACCTTGTCGCCTTCGCACTGCCACAAACTACGGACGGCATTCTGAACGAGATCGAGTTCGTCCCGCTGACCCGGACGAAGGTCCTCGTGGTGGTCGTCTCGGACGGCGGGCAGGTGTCGCGGAAGGCAATCGACGTCGGTGAGGAAATCGAATCGCACGAGCTGCGTCAGGCGGCGAACTATCTCAACACCCAATTTTCAGGCATGCTGATCGAGCACATCCGCCTGGCTGTCATGGAGCGGCTGCGGCACGAGCGCACCCTCGCCGACGAGCTGGGCGCGCGCGCGCTCAAGCTGGCCCACAGCGGTCTCGAGGAGCTGCCTAAGAAGTCGTCGCTCTTCGTCGACGGCGCGTCTTCCCTGCTCGACGAAGCGGGAGAAGACAGCGGCATCTCGATTGCCACCCTCAGCGCACTGCTGCGCATGGTCGAGGAGAAGGAGCGCCTCGTCCGGCTGCTCAGCGAGTACATTGATGGTCCGGGGCTCACCATCGTCATCGGGCAGGAACATCGCACGCCCGACCTTCGTCCATTCAGCATCGTCGCAGCGACCTATGCCGACGGCTCTCGCCGGGGCACGGTTGGCGTCATCGGGCCGATGCGGATGCAATACTCCAGAACCATTGCCGTCGTCGACGGCGTCGCCAAGGCCGTCTCGCGCGTCCTTCGCGACAGCATGTAACGGGAACGCACCATGGCTGACAAATCCGCGCGTGGCAATCCGACCGATATGCCTGAAGAATCTGAACGCATGGAGGACGAGGGCGGCGCGTCGAGCCCGACGGATGCCGCGCCTGCGCTCGCCGATGAAATCGTCGAGCTCAGAAAGGAACGCGACGGGCTGCACGATCGTCTGTTGAGGCAGGCCGCGGAGTTCGATAACTTCCGCAAGCGCGTCGACCGCGAGCGGAAGGACACGGCGCAATATGCGGCGATCGAGTTCGTGCAGGACCTGCTTCCGGCGATCGACGACTTCGAGCGCGCCCTGCAGACCAACGCACCGGGCGCCGAATCGTATCGCCAGGGACTTGAAATCATCCATCGCGCCCTGATGGATATGCTGCGCAAGCGCGGCCTCACGCCGATCGAGGCGGTCGGCACCCGGTTCGACCCGCAGGTGCACCAGGCGGTGTCGTATGAGGAGGCGCCGAACAGCGCCGACGGCGAAGTCACTCGAAGAATTCAGGCGCGGCTACCGGCTGGGCGACAGACTGGTTCGGCCCGCCATGGTGAAAGTAGCGAAAGCGTGAGCAAACGCGACTACTACGAGGTTCTGGGCATTCAGAAGAATGCCTCGGATCAACAAATCAAGAGCGCGTATCGCAAGCTCGCGCTTCAACATCATCCCGACCGCAATCAGGGCAACAACGAGGCCGAGGAGAAGTTCAAGGAGGCCGCCGAGGCCTACGCCATTCTCTCCGACAGCGACAAGCGCGCCCGCTACGACCGGTTTGGCCACGCCGGGGTGTCATCGCAGGCCGGCGGCGGATTCGATCCGTCCACCTTTGCCGGCTTCGAAGATATCTTCGGCGGGATCTTCGGCGATTTTTTTGGCGCGCGGCCAGGCGGCCCGGAGCGCGGCAGCGACCTCAGGTACGACCTCGAAATCACGTTCGAAGAGTCGGCCAAAGGCGTGGAAACCTCGATTCAGATACCTCGGCTCGAGACGTGCGACACCTGCACCGGATCGGGTGCGGCCGCAGGCACCAAGCCGACGACCTGTCCGCAGTGCCAGGGCCGTGGACAGCAGCGATTCCAACAGGGGTTCTTCACGGTTGCGCGCACGTGCGGGCGTTGTCAGGGCACGGGCCGCGTCGTCGCAAAGCCGTGTCCGACGTGCAAAGGCGCCGGCCGCACGTCAAAAGAACGAACGCTCACCGTCAAGATTCCCGCGGGAATTGCCGACGGGCAGCGGCTGCGCATCAGCGGCGAAGGCGAAGGCGGTGCGCATGGCGGCCCGGCGGGAGATCTTTACGTTTTCATCGAAGTGTCGTCGCACGAGTTCTTCCGCCGCGACGGCAATAACCTGTCGTGCGAGATTCCGCTGAATTTCACCACGCTCGCGCTCGGCGGCAGCATCGAGGTGCCGACGCTCGACGGACAGGAATCGTTCAAGGTGCCCGAAGGCACTCAGTCGGGCAGCGTATTTCGGTTGCGGGCGAAGGGAATGCCGGATGTGTCCGGCCGCGGGCGCGGCGATCTGTTCTTCACAGTTCAGGCGGTGACGCCGAAGAAGGTGAACAAGGAACAGCGCGCGCTGCTCGAACAGCTCGGCAAGGTGCTGCCGAAGGAAAAGTTCGAGCCGCGAAAGGTCGACGGCGAAGAAGAGGATAAGAACCTCTTCGAGAAGGTCAAAGATATTTTTGGGTAAGGTCTGGCACGCGCTGGACATCCACGTGCCCGCCTGCGATCCGCAACTGCAGGATCTCGTCCTGGCGGAGCTCGACGACTTTCAACCCACAGCCATTCAGGAGTTCGATGAAGGCGCGCCGAAACTGCGCGCCTTTTTCACGTCATCGGCGCCGAGAGACGATGCCGCCCGGGCGCTGGCCGTGGAGTTCGGCACGCATCTGTTCGTCGAAGCGATCAGCGTTGAAGACGAAGACTGGGCCGCGCGCTCTCAATCCCGGCTGCACGCGATCACGATCGGCCGCCTCACCGTCGCCCCGCCATGGGAACCGGGGTCTGACCCTGTTTTTACGATTATCGTCAATCCGTCGGTCGGGTTTGGCACCGGGCACCACGCGACGACCCGGCTTGTCCTTCTCGCGCTTCAGAATCTGCCGCTCGAGCGACGCACCGTGCTCGACATCGGATGCGGATCCGGCGTGCTGGCGATTGCTGCGGCGAAACTTGGCGCGGCGTCCGCAACCGGGATCGACATCGATGCAGACGCGCTCGACAACGCGCGCGAAAACGCCGGGCTGAATCACAGCGGCGACAGCGTACAGATTTGAGCAAGCGGACTTCCGCGACTTCGCGCTGCGTGCCGACATCGTGATGGCGAATCTGACCGGGGCGCTCCTGGAACAATCCGCGGCGCGCCTCGCCGAATCCGTGTCACCTGGTGGACATCTCATCGTCAGCGGCTTCATGGAACACGAGAGGGATCTCGTCCTCCCGGCGCTTGGAGCATCGCTGCAGTTGCAGTCGATCGCACAGGAGCAGGAATGGATGTGTGCGGTGTTCACCACGGAAAATCGGGGTCGGGTGTGATTTTTACGAAAATCGTAAAAATCACACCCGACCCCGATTTTTCAGACGTCGCGCCAGATGTAGCGCAGCACCGACAGGACTGATGCGCCGGCGGCGTCGGCTCGCAACACCCGCGCCCCGAGGCTCACCAGCGTCACCCCGGCAGCCTGCGCTGCTGCGATTTCTTCCGGGTCCCATCCACCTTCCGGCCCGATGATGACCATCGCGTCCGATGGCCGCCGTTCCTCGAGGTTCTTCAAATCCGTGACGTCGGCACCGCTGCCCGGCTCCACGCACATGAGCCGGAAGGATGGCGTTGCCGATATCAGAAGCTCGTCAAACGACGTCGCGGCTCGCACCGGCGGTACGACAGCCCGCCCGCATTGCTTTACCGACGCCACCGCCGCCCGCTGCCACCTGTCCTGACGGCCTCCGCCCTTCATGGCGCTCATCGGCACATCGGATCGCCGGCTGAAAAACGGCTGCAGGACGGCGACGCCGAGCATGGCGGCGTCGCGGATTACCCGGTCCATCTTGTCGCTCTTAAGAAGAGCCTGCGCCAGCGTCACCGCAACCTGGGCCTCCGGCGCGGCGTCGCGCGGCAGCAGGACTCTCACGCACACGTCGCGTGGCGTCACAGCCTCCACCCGGGCCGTGGCTTCCCGGCCCTTACCATCGAAGACCGCGACGCTGTCCCCGACCCTCAGCCGCAGCACACGCGCGAGATGCTGCGCCTCCTCGTCGGGCAATTGGACGATGTCTTTTGCGCCAAGGCCGGGCACATAAAAGCGATGCACGCGTGAATTCTACTGCCGACTCTCCGACTCCCCGACTCTTTCGACTCTAGACAAGCCTGTATACTCCCTGTAGTGTTTTTCCGAGGACAGACGATCGGGAAGTACAAGATCCTGTCACCACTTGGCAGTGGCGGATTCGGCACCGTCTATCTCGCGGAAGACACCTGGATCGACAAGAAGGTTGCGATCAAAGTACCGCACCGGCAGAACGTGGACTTCGGCGATCTGCTGCATGAAGCGCGTCTCCTCGCGTCCCTCAACCATCCCAACATCGTCTCGGTTCTGACCGCCGAAAAGCAGGAGAACGTTTTCTTCATCGTCATGGAGTACGTGCCAAGCGTGACGCTGGAGCTGATGATCTCGCGCGACGGCAAGATCGATCTGCCGCGCGCCCTCGACTTCACCTGCCAGATCTGCAACGCGCTCGATCATGCGCACCAGCAAGGCGTCATTCATCGGGATTTGCGCCCGGGCAACGTGCTCGTCACAGACACGGGGGTGCTCAAAGTCGTCGACTTCGGCACGTCGCGTTTCATCGAACGCGCGGCGCACGGCACGACGGTGATCGGGAGTCCGCCGTACATGGCGCCCGAGCAGTTCCAGGGCAAAGCCGTTCTCGCATCGGACATCTACTCGCTTGGCGTGACGATGTACCAGATGTTGACGGGGGTGCTGCCCTACAACACGCCGCAGCCGGCCGATATCGAACGACTCATCAAAGGCGGCATGATATCGCCGCCTCGCACCCGCAATCCCAAGATTCCCGCACGGATCAGCGAGATTGTGATGAAGGCGGTCGCTCCAGACATCGGCGCGCGATATCAGCGCGCGAGCGATCTGCTCGCCGACCTCCTTTCCCACCGGCGCCGCACGACGCGCGTGTTGTCACAACCGATCGCGCCGCCCTCCCCTGCCGTGCCTCCACCCGCGCAGCGAGATGTGGGCGATTGGCCGGACCGACTGCGTGCGCGGGAAACTCCGCTGCCGCGCTTCTGCTGGCACTGCCGCAAGCCGCTGCAGGCGCGATCGACGCGCTGCCCGTTTTGTGGCGAAGGACAGTAGATGCTAATCTTCAATTGGAGGCTCAACTAAAGTTATGGCTTTTGCGGGCACGGGCAAAATCTGGATGAACGGGAAGCTGGTGGAGTGGAAAGACGCCACGATCCACGTCGCATCTCACGTCATTCATTACGGCAGCGGCGTGTTCGAGGGCGCGCGTGTGTACGACACGCCCAAGGGATCGGCCATTTTGCGCCTCGATGCCCACATGGCGCGGCTGCTTGCGTCGGCCCGCATCTACCGGATGGACTCGCCCTACACGCAGGAGCAGCTCGAAAAAGCGGTCATCGACACCATTCAGGCGAACGGCTTCAAGGCCTGTTACATCCGTCCGCTGATGTATCGCGGATACAACGCGCTTGGCGTCAACCCGCTGCCCTGCCCGGTGGATGTCGCGATTATGGTGTGGGAATGGGGCACCTACCTGGGAGCCGACGCGCTGGAAAAAGGGGTGGATGTGTGCGTGAGCTCCTGGAACCGGATGGCGCCAAATACGTTTCCATCGCTCTCGAAAGCGACCGGCAATTACGCCAACGCCGCGTTGATCCGGATGGAAGCGGAAACCAACGGCTACAGTGAAGGCATTGCGCTCGACACGTTCGGGTACGTCAGCGAAGGCAGCGGCGAAAACATCTTCATCGTCCGCAACGGCGTCATCCATACGCCGCCATTCAGCGCGTCGATTCTGCCCGGGATTACCCGCGACATGGTCATTCAGGTGGCGCAGGATCTCGGCTACCCCGTGACGCAGGAAAACATCCCGCGCGAGCTGCTCTACGTGGCGGACGAGGTGTTTTTCGTCGGCACAGCCGTCGAAATCACGCCGGTCCGCTCGGTCGACAAGATCAAGGTGGGTAACAGCCGCCGCGGTCCCATCACCGAAGCGATTCAGCGCCGGTTCCTCGACACGATCATGGGCAAGGCCCCCGACACGCACGGGTGGCTCACCTATCTGCCTCAGACGGTCGGGGCCGGCGACAAAGGCCGCTAAACACGCAGCGCGGAAGGACCGATAGAGAAAGGGGTGAAGGGCCCCTTTCTCTTATGAACATCGATGACCTGCTCCGCGCCGCCGTCTCCAAAGGCGCTTCCGACTTACACCTGAAAGTAGGCGCGCATCCGATGGCGCGGGTATCCGGGACGCTGGTTCCCGTCACCGAGGACCGTCGTCTGACCAACGAAGACACGGTCGCGATGGGCTCTACCATCATGTCGCCCGACCAGCGCGACCGGTTCACCAAGTCGCAGGAAGTCGACCTCGCCTACAGCGTCGGCGGGCTCGGGCGCTTCCGCGTCAACGTCTTTCAGCAGCGCGGGACCATGGGCATGGTGCTGCGCGTCATTCCGACGAAAATTTCGACGATCGACGACCTGCTGCTGCCCCCCGTGCTTCGGAAGATTGCCGAAGAAGAGCGTGGTCTGGTGCTCGTCACCGGCACCACGGGCAGCGGCAAGAGCACGACGCTGGCCGCGATGATCGATCACATCAACAGCTCGCGCTGCTCGCATGTGATGACGGTCGAAGACCCGATCGAGTTCCTGCATCGCGACAGCCGCTCGATCGTGAATCAGCGCGAAGTGTCGGTCGACACCCGCTCGTTCGCGCACGCCCTCCGCAGCGCCCTGCGCCAGGATCCCGACGTCATTCTCGTCGGCGAAATGCGCGACTTCGAGACGATCGAAACCGCGCTGCACGCGGCAGAGACCGGACACCTGGTGTTCTCCACACTGCATACACTGGACGCCACCGAAACGATCAACCGCATCATCGCCGTGTATCCGCCGCATCAGCAGAAACAGGTGCGGCTGCAGCTCGCGGCGGTGCTCAAAGCGGTCATCTCGCAGCGCCTCATCCCCCGCTCCGACCAGGCCGGCCGAGTCCCGGCCGTCGAGGTGCTCGCCGCAACCGCTTTCATCCGCGACTGCATCGTCGACAAGGAAAAGACGCACCTCATCAACAGCGCCATCGCGCAAGGCACGTCGCAATACGGGATGCAGACGTTCGACCAGTCGATCTTCGGCCTCTATCAGCAGGGATTCATCAACCTCGACGAGGCGCTGCGCTGGGCCTCGAACGTCGACGAATTCAAGCTCAAAGTTCAGGGCATCTCCACGACGGCGGATGCGGCGCGCGACGAAATGGCACGCAGCGTTACCGGTTCTGCCGCGTCGGACATCCCTGGGCTGACACGGTTCGGCGGGTAAGATGCTGCGGTGAGAAAATCCCGCCCGCCCGACGCTCCCGAGTCATCCACAGCCGCCTACCTTCTCGCTCTCCGCTGGATTTCCGCGCGGGAGCTATCCGAGTCTCAGGTGCGATCGCGCCTCGCCGACCGCGGCTACACCGGCGCGGCGATCGGCGCGGCCGTCGAACGGCTGCTGCAGGACCGGACCATCGACGATAGACGGGCGGCCGGCGCGGTGGCTCGTACCGAGGCGCGCGTACGCCGCCACGGACCAAGGCGGGTCTTGGCCAGGCTGATGGCGATGCAAGTCGATCGCGACCTCGCGAAAGAGGTCGTGCGTGACGTGTTCGGCGAGCATGATGAAGACGACCTGCTCGAAACGGCCCTCGACAAACGGCTCCGCGGCAAACCCGAGCTGCTGAACAATCCGCACGAACGCCGGAAGGTCATCGCCTATCTCGTCCGGCAGGGATTTTCCGCCTCTGCCGCCTCCGCGGCCATTCGCAGGAAGCAAGTAAAATAGATTCACAGATGATGACCTGGCGAGACATTCGTGCGTCGTTCCTGGAATATTTCGAAACACACGGCCATCGCGTCGTCTCGAGCTCCTCGCTCGTGCCCACCGACGATCCGACGCTGCTCTTCACCAACGCCGGGATGAATCAATTCAAAGACGTGTTTCTCGGCAAGGAGCGGCGCGACTACACGCGCGCGGCGAGCAGCCAGAAGTGCATGCGGGTCAGTGGAAAGCACAACGACCTCGAAAACGTCGGACCGTCTCCGAGCCATCACACGTTTTTCCAGATGCTCGGTAATTTCTCGTTCGGGGACTATTTCAAGAAAGAGGCAATCGCGTTTGCCTGGGAGCTGCTGACCGGGGTCTGGCGCATTCCCGCGGACAAGCTCTTCGTCACGGTGTTCAAAGGCGAGCACGGCATCCCCCGCGACGTCGAGGCGCGCGACCACTGGTTGAAGTATGTGGCGGCCGATCATCTTTCGGAGCTCGGTTCCGACGACAATTTCTGGCAGATGGGAGACACCGGGCCATGCGGCCGGTGCTCGGAAATCTACTATTTCCGGGGAAACCACATCCCCTGTCCGGAGCCGGTGTGCCGCGGCGTCGAATGCAGCTGCAGCCGCTACATCGAAATCTGGAACAACGTGTTCATGGAGTTCGATCGGCAGCCCGACGGCGCGCTCAAGCCGCTGCCGGCGCCCTCCATCGACACGGGGATGGGTCTCGAGCGGATCACCGCCGTCCTGCAAGGCCTGGAGTCGAACTACGATTCCGACCTTTTCAGTCCGATCCTGGCGGAGATTTCCGCGCAGGCGCACAAGCAATACACCCGCTCGATGAACCCGGACGACGTATCGATGCGCGTCGTCGCGGATCACGCGCGAACGATGGCCTTCCTCATCGCCGACGGCGTCATCCCGTCAAACGAGTTCCGCGGCTACGTGCTCCGCAAAATCATGCGCCGGGCGATGCGGCACGGCATGCGGCTCGGCATCACCGGGCAGTTTCTGACCTCGCTTGTCGACGTCATCGTTCGCGAGATGGGAGACGCTTACCCCGAGCTCCGTTCGAATCGCGACACGGTGGCCAGCGTGGTTCGCAACGAAGAAGAACGTTTCGGCGCGGTGCTTGCGGGAGGGCTTCCGCGGCTGGAAGAGGCCATCGAACGCGCGGCGGCGGCTCGTGGCCGCCTTCTGGCCGGCGAAGATGCATTCAAGCTGTACGACACGTTCGGCTTGCCGTTCGACTTCATCGAAGACCTCGCAGGCGAAAAGCAGGTTGCGGTGGACCGCGACGCGTTCGCGCGCGCGATGGAAGGCCAGCGCGAAAAGGCGCGCGCGCACAGCGCGTTCGACGGCAAGAAGGGCCCGGAGTTCGTCTTCGACTCGGACGAGGCGCAGCGCGGGCTGAGCTCGGCAGGCGATCGTTTCGAGGGGTATACGACCACCACCGTTAGAGGCACGCCGGTGATCGCGCTGTTCGACGCGCAGCGGCGACAGGTGAAAGAACTGACGTCGGGAGCGCCAGGTTATGCGGCGCTCGGACAGACGCCGTTTTACCTCGAGGCGGGCGGGCAGGTATCCGATGTCGGCGAGCTGCATGCGGACGCTTCCGGCGCATCGGCAAAAGTGGAAGGGGTGACGCGGATTGCTGCCGGGATGCCCCGCCTGCATCGCATCCAACTCACCAACGGCACGCTGCACGAGCGCGATCTGATCACCGCCGACGTGGACGCGCCGACGCGCGACGCGACGCGGAGAAACCATACCGCAACGCATCTGCTGCATGCGGGGCTGCGAAAGGTGCTCGGCTCGCACGTCAAGCAGGCAGGCTCGCTCGTGGCGCCCGATCGTCTGCGCTTCGACTTCGTCCATTCGTCGCCCGTCACGCCGGAGCAACTCGGCGAGATCGAACGTCTCGTGAACGAACAGATCTACAAGAATCTTCCGGTCGTCACCGAGGAACGTTCGACGCAGGAAGCCATTGCTTCGGGCGCGATGGCGTTGTTCGGCGAAAAATACGGCGATCGCGTACGCGTCGTCTCAATCCCCGGTTTCAGCATCGAGTTGTGCGGCGGCACTCATTGCCGCGCGACAGGCGACATCGGGTTCTTCACCATCTTGTCCGAGAGCGGTGTCGCGGCTGGTGTGCGGCGAATCGAGGCGGTCACCGGCTCGGGCGCGGTGCTGCACCATCAATCGATGCGCGGTTCGCTGGAGGACCTCCTTGCCGAGCTGGGAACAACCCGGGAAAGGAGCCTGGCCGCTGTCGAGCATCTTCAGTCGGAAAACAAACGGCTCACTCGCGAAGTCAGCAAGCTCAAGATCGAGGGTGCCCGCAGCCAGCAGGGCGCCTCGGCACCCTTCGAAGAGGTGCGATTCGCGCGTGGCATATTCGTCGGTCAAGAACTTACAGGCCTCAGCAAGGAAGAGTTGCGCCAACTGGTGGATCAACACCGCGACAGGATCAAGACTGGAATTGTCGCCGTCGCGTCGATTGGCGACAAGGATGCGCGGACGTCTCTTGTTTTGGGCGTCACAAAAGACCTGGCCGGAAGTACTCATGCCGGGAACATGGTAAAAGAGCTGGCGGCGAGTTTGGACGCACGCGGGGGCGGTCGGGCGGACTTCGCCGAGGCAGGCTCCCCTAGCCCGGACTTTGCGCGTCAGGGCCTCGAAGCGGCGCGGAAATTAGCCGAAAAAGCGCTGTCCTAATCCCCAATCCCGCCCAGTCCTCCCCTCGGTTAAAGGTTTTCGGGGACCCTGCCGATACCGACTGTAGGGCGTACTGCCTCTACTATCTTGAGATACATTTTTGTAATCGGCGGAGTTGTGGTCTGCGCACTCGTGGGTGTCTCTACGCCTGCGTCCGCCCAGATTCATTCGTGGCGCGATGGAACGGGCGTTCTGACACTTTCGGACCGCCCTCAGAATGCTGCCGCGCGCGGCGTCCAGGTACGGGTCGGCATGCCGATGGTCGCACGCTCGAACCCGCTGTTCGAGCCGCTCATCCAGCAGCATGCCCGGCAGAATGGCGTTCGCGCCGACCTCGTCCGCGCCGTCATTCAGGTGGAGTCGGCCTTCAATCCCAGAGCGGTCTCCCCGAAGGGCGCCATGGGGCTGATGCAGCTGATGCCGGGAACGGCAAGAGACCTCGGCGTAGTCGATCCGTTCAACCCGGCGGAAAACATACGCGCGGGCGTCACCTATCTGCGGCAGCTGCTCGACAAGTACAACGACGACGAACAGCTCGCGCTGGCGGCCTACAACGCCGGGCCCGGGGCCGTGAACAAGTACGGCAACAAAGTGCCGCCGTACAAGGAAACGCAGACCTACGTGAACAAGATTGCGGGCATCCGCGGCAATGCCGGCCGCGCGCCCGGCGTGCGGATTTACCGCGTCACGGAGCTCATCGACGGCCGCCCGGTCGTCACCTACACGAATACCAAGCCTTCCAGCGGCAATTACGAAGAAGTCCGCCGATAGTGTAAAATCAACGTTTTCCTGTCCGGCACGGTGCCGCAGCATGGGCTGCGACGCGGCTGTCCGGACCCGACTATTGAGCTATTCGAGAGGAAGACGTTAAGTGGCTACTCACGCTTCAGCGCTGAAGGCGCATCGCCAGAGTCTGGTGCACCGCGAGCGCAACCGCAAATACCGCTCGCAGCTGCGCAGCACCCTCAAGCAGATTCGGACGTTTCTGGACGACCCCAAAGGGGGAAAAGATCAGGCGGCCGCGAAGAAGCAGCTGAACGAGGCGATTTCGCTGATCGACAAGATGGCAGGCAAGGGCATCATCCACCGCAATACAGCCAGCCGGTACAAGTCGAGGCTGAGCGCGAGGGTCGCGAAAAGCGCCTGAACCTCAGCCGCAGAGTTCTACCACCAGCCGTTCCAGCAGCACCCTTGGATCTCCGGCCGACGTCTTGATGGCGAGATCCGTACGGAAGACGGCTTCGACAGCCGACGCCGCCTTCTGAGCGGGCACCTTCGTGCGGACGAACCAGGCGAGCTGCCCGAGGATGACATACGGCACCGCGCCTGCTTCCATCATGAGGCCAAGCTCGCGCAGCGCCTCGCCCGCCGACCGGCGTTCGATGGCGCGAGTGACGGCCCAGTCGTCCTGCGATGTCGCCGGCGCGATCACCTCTTTCACGTCGGCTTCCATGATCGTCGCGTTGCCGGCGGTGTACAACATCAGCCGCTCGATGTCGGACCGCAGCCTCGAGATGTCCGGCCAGACGCGATCGGCGGCCAGCCTGGCGGCGCGCGGATCGATCGACATGCCGCCCTTCGTGACGAAGTCTTTCACCCACCGGGCCGCCTCGGCCGGGTCTGAGGGACCCGCCAACTCCACCACCACCGCTTTGGCCAGAAGCTGCTTCGTGAGCGATCGGCGCTTGTCGACCGACTCCGCCACCATGACGAGGCAGCACGTATCGACCGGGGACTTGATGTAGCCCTCCAGCAGCTCCAGATCGCGTGTGGTGGCGTCACTTTCCTTCTTCGGATTGAGCAGGCGATCGGCGTGCACCAGCAGGACAACGCGCCGAGGCGCCATCATCGGCAGCGTGCGCGCCGCGTCCACCACATCCGCGCCGGTGGTCTCTCCGCCATACAGTCGATCGCTGTTGAATGCGCGCAGCTCCGGCTCGATGAGCTCGAGGAACTCCCCTGCCAAGGCGATCTTGGCAACGTCATCCGGGCCGAGCAGCACATAGATCGGGCCGACCTTGCCCGACGCGATGTCTTTGCGGACGTCAGCTGGAGAGGCGAGCGGCAATCAGAAGGCTTCCAGAATGGCGCTCACGACCGAGCGCGCGAATTCGTTGCCGATGCGATCGAGGGCATTCGCTTCCTGATTGAAGAACGCCGACGGATCGACGAAGCCCGTGGGATCGTTGGTGATGTTGCTGGTGGCGTCAATCTCCTCGCGGATCGAGATCGCGGCATTGCTCCAGAGGACCGCGTCTTTTTGAACATCGCGCAGCTGGATGTTCGCGGTGACGGTAATCGTGTACCGCGACGCCTGCTGCTCGGCCGAAAAGTTCGTCGGCACCACCGACACGTTGGTGACGGCGCCGACCAGTACCGCGTCCGCCCCGACGGCTTCCGGAACGATTTTGTAATTTCCGCGCCCGATGAATTCGGTGCGAATCTTGTCGGTGATCATCTGCGCCATTTCAAACAGCGCCGTGTGATTCTCGAATGTCGGAATACCGATCACGCGAATATAGGAAGGCAGGAAGTTCCCGCGGCCGGCAAGCGCGTAGCCGCAGCCGCTGAATGCCAGAGATGAGCCGGCGACGATGAGGGCGCGCCTACTCAACCACGACATTGATTAGCTTTCCTTTCACCACAACCACCGACTTCACCGTCTTCCCCTCGATGTGCTGACGGACCGCCGGCTCGGCAAGCGCGCGTTCCCGCAGCTCGCTTTCGGGCGCGTCGGCTGCCGCCGTGATGCGGCTGCGCACCTTGCCGTTCACCTGCACGACGACGACGATCTCGTCGGCTTTGGCGACAGCCTGGTCGAACGACGGCCATGACGTGCGGTCGAGGCCTCCGGCATGTCCGGTCATCTCCCACAGCTCCTCCGCGGTGTGCGGCGCGAAGGGCGAGAGCATCACGACCAGCGCCTCGATCGCCTCACGGAGAACCGTCGCCGACTGCGGCCTGATCGCTGCCGACTTCTGAGTTGCGTCGCCGAACGTGTACATCTCGTTGACGAGCTCCATCAGCGCCGACACGGCGGTATTCAGGTGGATGCGCTGCTCGACGTCCACCGTCACACGCCGAATGGTGTCGTGAGTCTTCCGCCGCAGCTTTTTTTCCGCTGCGTCGAACGCGCCGGTATCGGCACCGGCGACGGGTGCCGCCTCTTTCACTCTGTCGCACC
The DNA here is from genome assembly GCA_963850295.1 of Vicinamibacterales bacterium. Taxonomy (GTDB): domain Bacteria; phylum Acidobacteriota; class Vicinamibacteria; order Vicinamibacterales; family JAMQPK01; genus JAMQPK01. The sequence goes on from CAWKKU010000010.1 coordinate 34,850, forward strand.
ATTGATCGACGAACCGCCAGATGCGCGCCAGAAAACGCCAGCTGCCTTCGAGGCCGGCGTCACTCCACTCGATTTCTTTCTCTGGCGGGGCCACGAACATCACATACAGCCGAAGCGCATCGGAGCCGAACTTCTGCATCATGTCGTCCGGATCGACCACGTTTCCCTTGGACTTCGACATGACGGCGCCATTTTTCAACACCATGCCCTGCGTCAGCAGATGGCTGAACGGTTCGTCGTGCGCCACCATGCCCAGATCCCGAAACACCCGGGCGAAGAACCGCGAATAGATCAAGTGCAGAATGGCGTGCTCGACGCCACCGACGTAAAAGTCCGTCGGCATCCAATACTTCACGTTGACAGGGTCGAACGGCAGCTCATCGTTCGCCGGATTGCAGAAGCGGTAGAAATACCAGGACGAATCCACGAAGGTGTCCATCGTGTCGGTCTCGCGCCGCGCCTGACCTCCGCATTTCGGGCACGCCACGTTGACGAACTCCGGGACCTGCGCCAGGGGCGAATCGCCCCGGCCCGAAAAATTGGTAACCTTCGGCAGTACAACAGGCAGTTGATCGTACGGGACCGGCACGATGCCGCACGCGCCGCAATAAATCATCGGGATCGGCGTGCCCCAATAGCGCTGGCGGGAGATGCCCCAGTCTTTCAGGCGGTATTGCACGGTCCGGCGGCCGATGCCCTGCTTTTCGACCCACTCACCCATGCGTTCGAGCGCGGCTTCGGACGTCAACCCGGTGAACTCGCCCGAATCGACGAGCCGCCCGTACTCTTCGTAGGCGGCATCCAGCTTTTTCGGTGCGTGGCCCAGCTCCGGATCCGGGTGCACGACAACCCGGATCGGCAGACCGTATTTCGTCGCGAACTCGAAGTCCCGTTGATCGTGCGCAGGCACCGCCATGACGGCGCCCGTGCCGTATTCCCCCAGCACGAAGTTGGCGACCCAGATTGGAATCCGCTCTTTGGTAAACGGATTCTGAGCGTGGCGGCCCGTGAAGAACCCTTCCTTTTCGATCTCGCCGGTCAGGCGTGCGGTCCGATCTTGCGTACGAAAGCCGGTGACCCGCTTGCGAAACGCATCCGGATCGTCCGACAGAATCGCGAACTGCTCCACCATCTCGTGCTCGGGCGCCAGGAAGACGCACGTCGCGCCGAATATCGTGTCGACGCGCGTCGTGAATACGTCAATCGCGCCTGATACGGAGCTGCCCTCGCCCGCCAGAATCGGGAACTGGACGCGGGTGCCCTGCGAACGCCCGATCCAGTTCTTCTGCATCGTCAGGACTTTTTCAGGCCATTGGCCCAGCCCTTCGATGCCCTTCAGCAGGTCGTCGGCATAATGCGTGATCTTGAAGAACCACTGCTCGAGATCGCGAGTGGTGACGGGCGTGCCGCAGCGCCAGCACCCCCCGTCGACGACCTGCTCGTTGGCAAGGACGGTCTGATCCTTTTCACACCAGTTGACCGACGAGCGACGGCGATAGGCGAGGCCGCGTTCGTACATCTTGATGAACAGCCACTGGTTCCACTTGTAGTAGCTCGGCTCGCACGTGGCGAATTCTCGATCCCACGAGTAGCTGATGCCCAGGCGCTGCAGCTGCCCCTTCATGTGGGCGATGTTCGCCAGTGTCGACGTTTCCGGATGGATGCCGCTCTTGATTGCGGCGTTCTCGGCCGGCAAGCCAAACGCGTCCCAACCGAACGGGTGGAGCACGTTGTATCCGCGCAGCCGCTTGGTTCGCGCCATGACGTCGCCGATGATGTAGTTGCGGACGTGGCCGACGTGGGCGTGCCCGGAAGGATACGCAAACATCTCGAGGCAGTAGTATTTCGGCCTCGAGGGGTCCTCAGTGACTTCGAAAGCGCGTGAGCGCGTCCAGCGGTCCTGCCATTTCTTGTCTAAGGCCTGCGGTTTGTAGTCGGTCGTCGATCGTCGAATCGTCCATCGTCGATCGTCATTATAGCTTCCAATACTGAGCGTGGGCCGAGCGCACCTGTGCGATCGCCATGCGCGAGCGCTGCGTGGCCGGCATCATCGGCTCAGTTCGTGGAGGCATCTCGCCGCCCTCGAGAATGACGAGGGTCGATTCGAGGCAGGTTTTCAGGGCGGTCAAATCGTAGCCGCCTTCGGTGACGGCGGCCAGCCGTCCGTGACAATGACGGTCCGCGGCGTCGCAGAGGGATTTCGTGAGCGCGGCATATCCCGGCGTCGTGAGCCGCATCCGCGCGAGCGGGTCGCGCTCGTGCGCATCGAACCCGGCCGACACCAGGATGAGCTCCGGCTTGAACTGATCGATCACGGGTATGACGAGCGCGTTGAAAACCTCGACGTAATCGCCGTCGGTCGATCCCGCCTCCAGCGGAACGTTCAGCGTGAACCCTGCGCCCTTGCCGCGGCCCACGTCGCCCGCGGCTCCCGTCCCCGGGTAGAAGGGATACTGATGCGTGGATATGTACAGGACGCGCGGGTCTTCGTAAAAGATCCACTGCGTGCCGTTGCCGTGGTGCACGTCGTAATCCATGACCACGACCCGTTCCATGCCGAGGGCCACGGCGTGCGCCGCGGCCGCGGCGATGCTGTTGTAGAGGCAAAAGCCCATCGCGCGATCGCGTTCGGCGTGGTGACCCGGTGGCCGTACCAGGGCCATCAATCGCGTGGCGCGTGACTGCACGACCGCGTCCACGGCGCCAACGGCAGCGCCCGCAGCCAGCAAGGCGACATCTCTGGATTCAGGCGACGTGTAGGTGTCCGCGTCGAGCGACACCGCACGGCCGGCGGTCGCGTCGATGGCCTTCAAGTACGCGTCGCTGTGAACGCGGCTCAGCTCCTCACGTGTCGCGGCGCGCGGCTGCTGGACGATGCGCCCCCGCTGCCTCCACGCCGTTGCCACTCCGTGCATCACCTCCGCCCGTTCGACGCGCTCGGGATGCCCGGGAGGGGGCCGATGCTCCCTGAAACGCTCCGAATACAACAGAATCAGCGGCATCTTTGCTAGGGATTAGGGATTAGGGATTAGGGATTGGGGATTGGGGATTGGGGGCGCTGGGAGCGCGCAGCAACACAATGGCTCGGCGCTCCAATTCGAACAACGACTTCTCGAGCTCGATACGCTTGAGCTCGAGGGTCGTGGCGTCGGCATCCGCGGCAACGCTGATGGGCTCACCGACAACCAGAGCGACGGTCGAGAACGGCTTCGGCACCTGGGTGCGATCCCAGCTCTTCAAGCTCCAGAACTTCGACGGCTTCCATGTGGAACGGTACCACAGGATTGCCGGTGAGCTTCGCCAGCCAGACCGCTCCGGGCTGCGCTCTGCGCGCGGGGCCTCGCGGGCCGTCCACGGCGAAGCCCGCCGGCCGTCCCTGCGCCATTTCGCGCTTGAGCTGCAGCAGCGCGCGATGCCCGCCGCGGGAGCTCGATCCGCGCGACGTATGAAATCCGAACCGCTGAATGATGCGCGCGATCCACTCGCCGTCGAAGTTCTCGCTGATCATCACGACGATGCCGCGGCTGCGGAAGAAATAGGTGGCGGTCAGCACCCGGCCGTGCCAGAAGGCCATGATCGGACGCCGGCCGTTGCCCTCGAAGTGAAGGTGTTCGAGGCCCTCGACTCTCCAGTTGAGCGAGCTGCCGAGCGCCGCGATAGCTGGCGCGCCGATCGCGGAAATCGCCGCCACCTGCGCGCGCTTCGCCCGCGACTCTGTCCAGTGGCGCATCACATCCCTTCGTACCGCGGTCCGCCACCGCCCTCCGGAGGTACCCAGGTAATCACTTGATAGGGATCCATGATGTCGCAGGTTTTGCAATGCACGCAGTTCGAGGCGTTGATCTGGAGGCGTGGACCGTCTCGATCGGGAACGATTTCATAGACGTTTGCCGGACAGAAACGCACACATGGGTGACCATACTCCGTGCCGCAGATGGTATGGCACACCTCGGTGTGCACCAGCAGATGCGACGGCTGATCCTCGTCGTGCCGCGTCCCCGAGAAGTGCACATTCGTCAGCTTGTCGAACGTGAGCGCGCGATCGGGTTTTACTTCAGGCAGCGCGTGGTGGTGCCCCGCCTGATCGAGCTTGTGGAGGTATTCCTGTCCTGCCTTGCTGGGAAGAGCGGGCCGGGCCCAGCGGCCCTTCGTCACCATCTGCAGGCCCGCAAACGCCAATCCTCCGAACAACCCGTATTTGAACGCCTGATGGACGTATTGAACCGGCCGCAGTTCCTCGCCGACCCAACTTTTCTCAACGCGATCGTCGAAATTTCCCGCGCCTGAATGCAGCGGGCCGTTTGCGGCAAGCGCATCGAAGACGGTCTCGGCGGCGATCATCCCCGTCTTCATCGCGAGGTGGATACCTTTCAGCCGGAGAGAATTGAGGTAGCACGCGGCGTCGCCGACGATCAGCGCACCTTCGACGGTGCCTTTCGGGCGCGTCAACCAGCCTCCTTCGGGCAACGCTTTCGCGCCATATCGCAGCATCTGCCCGTCCCGCAGCAAGTCGCGCACGAGCGGGTGCAGTTTGAACTGCTGGAAGGCGACATGCGGGTCGAATGCCGGGTCTTCGTAGTCGAGCCCGACCACGAAGCCCACCGACAGGCGCGTTTCCGAGATGGCGTAGATGAATCCCCCGCCGAACTCGCGCTGATCGAGCGGGTAGCCCAGTGTGTGCATCACCGTGCCGGAAGGCAGGCGGCCGCTGGGCACCTCCCAGAGCTCCTTGATGCCGAGCGCGAATACCTGCGGCTCGCGGCCGGCCATGACAGGCGCGCGGCGCATCAGCTGCTTGGTGAGGTTGCCGCGCACACCATCGGCGAGAATCGTGACCTTCGCGCGGATGTCTACGCCCGCTTCGAACGTCGCGCGCGGTTCTCCGTGGCGGCCGATACCGCGATCGCCGGTCCGCACTCCCACGACGCGCTCCCCTTCCACGATCAGCTCGGTGCCGGCGAACCCGGAGAACATGTCGATGCCTTCGGCTTCGGCGAGACCGGACAGCCACTTGCCGAATTGCTGGAGTGAAATGATGTAGTTGCCGTGGTTGCGAAGGGGCGGCGGCGTGAGCGGAAACTTGATCTTCCCGGCCGGCGTGAGGAAGTAGATGCGATCTTCGTGAACGTTGGAGACGAGCGGAGCGCCTTTCGCCTGGAAGTCGGGAATCAGCTCGAGCAGCGCCCGCGGATCGAGCACTGCGCCCGACAACAGGTGCGCGCCAGGCTCGGCGGCTTTTTCGAGCACGGCCACGCTCAACGACGTGCCCGCCGCCTTCTGCAGCTGCGCAAGCCTGAGCGCCGCCGACAACCCGGCCGGCCCGCCCCCGACGATCAGGACGTCGACGTCGAGAGTCCCGATCGCTCATACGATCTCCTGCTGATGCGTTCTGCGCGAGACATGCGTTCACTTTTTCAAGTGTCCGCAATCATCGCCGGCACGATCTCGAACAGATCCCCGGCAATGCCATAGTCGGCAATCTCGAAGATCGGCGCATCCGGATCTTTGTTGATCGCGACGATCGTGCGCGCCCCTTTCATGCCGACGACGTGCTGAATCGCGCCGGAGATGCCGAGCGCCACATACAGCTTTGGCGCCACCGTCTGGCCGGAGCTTCCAACCTGGCGCTCCATCGGCAGCCAGCCGCTGTCGCAAATCGGACGCGACGCGGCGAACTGGGCGCCAAGCGCGCTCGCCAGCTTTTCGGCCAGGGCGATATGTTCCTGCGCCTTGATGCCGCGGCCGACCGCGACGATGCGCTCGGCCTGCGATAGATCGACCGCCTGTTTCGCCTCCTGGAACGGCTCTTCCGCTTTTTGCCTGATCGTCGCAGCGTCAAGCTGGACGTTCAGAGGCTTCACGGGTGCGGCAGTCGACCCGCGTTTCGGCGTTGTCGGCTCGATACGCACCAATCTGGATGCTGACGAGATGAGGCTGGTCTCCTTCGGCCGTGACCTGCGCGACGAGTTTGCCTTGATAGACGGGCCTCTGGAAGACGCGGCCGCTCTCCGCGCGTCGATGCCGATGCAGTCGGTCACCAGCGCGCGATCGAGGCGGGCCGCCAGCTTGGGCGCAAAGTCGCGCGTGCGATAGGTGTGCGGCAGCACGACGAACGCGGGCTGCAACGGCAACGATCGCCTTCTGCAGCACGTCGGTGTAGGCGTCGGGCGTGTACGGCTCGAGCAGCGGGGAGTCAACGACATGAACGGCGCCGAGCGCCGCTCCGCTGAGCTCGGCTGCGGCATCTGCAGGCCCTGCGCCAAGCAGGATTGCGTCCACGGGTTCACCGGCAGCGAGATCCTGCGCGGCCGCAATCGCCTCCCAGGTCGCGCGGTGCAGCTTTCCACGCTGCTGCTCGGCAACAACGAGGATCATTCGAACTCATGAGGCCGTCGCGCTCGTCAATCCCCTCTTTAATGTTTGAACCAGCGCCTTGGCAGCCTCGGCGGCCGAGCCGGGAATCATCTGCGTCTGCTTCGTCTTTCGGGGAACGTCGAGGCTCACGATCGTGACACGCGGGGCCGGCAGAGACGGCTGGGCGACCTTCCGGATCTCTTTCTTCTTCGCCGCCATGATGCCCTTCAGCGTCGCGTAGCGCAGCTGATTGATCCCGCTTTGTATCGTGAGCAGCGCCGGCAGCGGCATCTGGACCCACTGAAACCACCCGCCCTCGAGCTCGCGCTTGACGCGAACGCCGGGCTCCTGCAGCTGGACGTCCATCACGATGGTGGCGTGCGGCAGCCCGAGCCGCTCGGCAAGGATGACGCCGGTCTGCGCCGCCCCCTGATCGTCGGACTGGAGGCCGGTGAGGATGAGGTCGCATTGCTCGTCTTTGAGCGCGTCGGCAAGGGCGCCGGCAACGGTAAAGGAATCGGCGCCAATCGAGGTCAGCCGGTCGTCTTCGACGTGAATGGCCCGGTCTGCGCCGCGCGCGAGCGCTTCGCGCAGCACCTGCGAGGCGCGAGCCGGACCAGCCGTGCAGACGACGACTTCGCCGCCGTGCTTCTCGCGGAGACGCAAGCCCTCTTCGAGCGCATACGCGTCAGGCTCGTTCATCTCGAAGCTGGCGTCCTGCTCTCGCACGCCTCGCTTCGTCTCGTCGATGCGGGGCTGCCACTCGCGCGTGGGAACCTGCTTGATGCACACCGCGATCCTCATGATTCGTGCATTGGAGGATTCGCAGATGGGCAGATTGGTACGATTCCGAAATGTCAAATCTACAACAATCTCCCAATCTGCCACTCTCCGAATGGTGTGAGGCGTTTAAACCTCGTGGCGCCGAAACAGCAGGGCCGCATTGGTGCCGCCGAATCCGAAGGAATTGGACAGTGCGTATTCCATCTTCAGCGGCCGGCACTTGCCCGGCACATAGTCGAGATCGCAGTCCGGATCAGGGTTTTCGAGGTTGATCGTCGGAGGCGCCGTCTGATGGTGTATCGCGAGCGCGGTGATGCCGGCTTCCAGGCCGCCCGCGGCGCCCAGGCAGATGGCCGGTCATCGATTTGGTGGAGGAGATCGCCAGCTTGTTCGCGTAATCGCCGAACAGCTTCTTGATCGCGAGCGTCTCGATGCGATCGTTGTGCGGCGTCGACGTGCCGTGCGCGTTGATGTAGTTGACCTGCTGCGGCGCGATGTTGGCCTTGCGGAGCGCCGTGTCCATGACGCGCAGCGCGCCGCTGCCGTCTTCGGTTGGCGCGGTCATGTGAAAGGCGTCGCCCGACATGCCATAACCGACGATTTCGGCGTAGATGCGGGCGCCGCGTTTGAGCGCCGATTCGCGCTCTTCGAGAATGACGATGCCGGCGCCTTCGCCGATGACGAACCCGTCGCGCTCCTTGTCGAACGGGCGGCTGGCTTTCTCCGGCGTGTCGTTCTGGGTGGACATGGCGCGCATCGCGGCGAAGCCGCCGACGCTCATCGGGGTGATCGCCGCTTCCGACCCGCCCGCAATCATCGCGTCCGCGTCGCCGCGCCGGATGATTTCGAACGACTCGCCCACCGCATGCGCCGAGGCGGAGCACGCCGTACACGTCGCCAGGTTGGGTCCCTTCGCGCCAAACCGGATCGACACCTGGCCGGCCGCGAGATTGATGATGGAGGCTGGAATAAAAAACGGAGAGATCTTCCGGGGACCGCCGGCAAGCAGCGCTTCGTGCTCGCGCTCGATGCTCGTGAAGCCGCCGATGCCCGAGCCGACGAACACGCCTACCTGCGCGGCATTCTCCTGCGTAATCGGCAGCTTCGCATCGTCCATCGCCAGCTGCGACGCCGCGATTGCGAACTGGATGAAGATGTCCATCTTCTTGACATCTTTCTTCTCCACCCACTGCAGCGGATCGAATCCCTTGACCTCACCGGCAATGCGCGCCGCAAACGCCGACGCGTCGAACCGCGTGATCCGGCCGATGCCGCTTTGGCCCGCGGTCAAGGCGCGCCAGTTCACGTCGTTCCCGATACCCAGAGGCGACACCAGCCCGATGCCGGTGACGACAACCCGTCTTGTGGCCACGATGTTATTTTTTTCCCTTGGCGTGCGAGTCGATGTATTCGATCGCTTCCTTGACGCGCGTGATTTTCTCGGCGTCTTCGTCGGGGATCTCGATACCAAACTCTTCCTCGAAGGCCATCACCAACTCGACCGTATCGAGCGAGTCGGCGCCGAGGTCGTCGACAAACGATGCGTCCGGAGTCACTTCTTCTTCGTCGACTCCAAGCTGCTCCACGATGATGCTCTTCACTTTTTCAGCAACCGCCATTCAATCCTCCTACGTATACATGCCGCCGTTGACTGCGATGACCTGCCCCGTAATATACGCCGCTTCGTCCGACGCGAGAAAGCAGACCGTGTTCGCGACGTCCTCCGGCGTACCCAGACGTCCCAGTGGAATTTGCGCCGCCCAATGTTCGGATGAACCGGCGCGCGAGCGCGCGCGTCATGTCGGTATCGATCAGGCCGGGGGCGACGACATTGACCGTGATCCCGCGTGACGCGACCTCGCGCGCGAGCGCTTTCGCCATCCCGATGAGCCCCGCCTTCGAGGCTGCGTAGTTGACTTGCCCCGCGTTGCCCATCTGTCCGACGACGGAACTGATGGTGACGATGCGGCCGCCGCGCTGCTTGATCATGGGGCGCAGCACCGCCTGCGTGCAGCTGTATGCCGCCGTCAGGTTCGTCGCGATGACGGCGTCCCAATCATCGCGTTTCATGCGCATCATCAGTTGATCGCGGGTGATGCCGGCGTTGTTCACGAGGATATCGATATGCTGGTGCCTGCTGAGCGCGCCGCTCACCACGCTGTCGACCGTCGAAGGGTCCGTGACGTCGAGGCTCGCGGCTTCTGCCTTGCCGCCCAGCAGCACGATATCGGCGACGGTTGCCTCCGCGTTGGAGCCTCGCGCGGCGGCGATAACGGTGGCGCCCTGGCGAGCCAGCGTTTTCGCAATTGCCGCGCCGATGCCGCGCGACGCGCCGGTGACGAGCGCCACTTTTCCAGTGAGGTCTAACAAATCAGGCGGACCTTTCGATCAACGAGCGCGCTCCGTCGAGGTCTTCGGGGACTCCCATCGCCGCCACGTCGGCTTCGCGGTGGATCTTGCGAATGAGACCGGTCAAGACAGTGCCCGGACCCACTTCAACATATGCGGTGACGCCATCCGATGCAAGGCGGCGAACGGAATCCTCCCAGCGTACCGCTGACGACACCTGGCGTACCAGCGCCTCTATAGCCGACGCTCCGTCGCGCTTCGGGCTGGCGTCGACGTTCGCGACGACCGGGATCCGTGGATTCTGTGCCGGCAGGGCGCGCAGCTCCGGCGCGAGACGTTCCTCCGCGGGCTTCATCAGCGCGCAATGGAACGGCGCGCTCACTGGAAGCGGCACGACCCTCCTGGCGCCAAGCTCTTTCGCGCGCGCGCCGGCACGCTCAACGGCCGATTTCGTCCCGGCGATGACAACCTGGCCGGCCCCGTTCATATTCGCCGGCGCAACCACTTCGCCGGCAGCGGCGTCCTCGCATGCCTGCGCCACTTTATCAGCATCGAGGCCGAGAATCGCGGCCATTGCGCCGGTGCCGACGGGGACCGCTTCCTGCATGTAGCGGCCGCGGCGCCGGACGGCGCGCACGGCGTCGGCAAACGTCAAGGTGCCCGCTGCGACGTTGGCGGAATATTCACCGAGGCTGTGCCCTGCCACAAACGACGCCTTCGAGGCGAGCCCCTCCGACTCGAGCACGCGGTACGCGGCGATGCTCGCCGTCAGGATCGCGGGCTGAGTATTTTCGGTCAGCATCAGATCCGCCTCGGGCCCGTCCCAAATCAAGCGGCTCAAGCGACACCAAGTGCATCATCAGCCTCGGCAAACGTCTCGCGGGCAACTGGAAACGCATCGGCCAGCGCCCGGCCCATCCCCACCTTCTGCGAGCCCTGTCCGGGAAACACAAGCGCAATCATGAAACGGATGCGGTCGCGATCTCGCGCTCGACGCGTTGCAGAAATCCGGCGGTCGAAAAACGGTGAGCCATCAGCACGGCGTTGCGCACGGCCTTCGCCGACGAACGGCCGTGGCACACGAAGCAGACGCCCGCGACGCCGAGCAGCGGCGCGCCGCCGTATTCGGAATAGTCGAGCCGCCGCCGGAATCGGCGAAAAGCCCTGCGCGACAGCAATGAGCCGACCCTGCCTGAAAACGTTCGCGACAATTCTTCTCCAAGAAGACGCTCGACGGTATCGACCAGCCCCTCGCTGACCTTCAACGCAACATTACCGGTAAACCCGTCGCACACGATCACGTCGGCGATCCCCTTGTAGACCTCGCGCGCCTCGACGTTGCCGATGAAATTCAGCGACGAGGTCTTCAACAGCTGATGCGCATCGCGAATGACGCCGGTTCCCTTGCTCTTCTTCGCCGATTGAGAGCAACCCGATCCGCGGACGCTCGAGGCCCAGCGACACTCTTGCGTAGACCGCACCCATCGCGCCGAACTGCAGCAGTGCGACGCGCGGCATTCGACGTTCGCGCCGACGTCGAGGAGAATGCCCAGCCCGTCACCCGACGGGATCGTGGCGGCGAGCGCCGGACGATCGACCCCCGGGAGCATGCCGAACGCGCCGTGCGCCGAAACCACGGTGGCACCCGTGTGGCCCGCGCTCACCAGCGCCGACGCCTGGCCCATGGCCACAGACTCGGCAGCCATGCGGATTGACGCTCGTCCCTTGCGCCGCAGAGCGGCCGCCGGCGCCTCGGACATGCCGATGACGTCGGGCGCGTCCAGAATGCGGATGTTGAGCTGTTCGGCGTCGGGATGTCTCTCGAGCTGGCTCGAACGACGTCCGCTGGTCCGGCGAGCAGGAGGCCGAGATCGAGATGCCCGCCGCAGCCAGAGCGCCGTCGATGATGCTGCGGGGCGCATGGTCTCCGCCCATCGCGTCAACGGCGATGCGGATCATGAAATGCGTGCCGGACTATGCTTCGTCGACAGCGCGCACCTGACGGCCGCGGTAGTACCCGCAATGCGCGCACGCGCGATGGGGTGCTTTCGGCTCGCGGCAGTTCGGACAGTCGCTCGACTGCGTCGCCACCAGCGTGTCGTGCGTCCGGCGCTTGGCCGTGCGCGATTTCGAGTGCCGCCGTTTGGGATTTGGCATTGGTGAACCTCTAAGTCGAGAGTCAAAAGTCGAAAGTCAAAAGTCGAAAGTCGAAAGTCGAGAGCCGGAAAGTATCGATTGCCTTCAGCGCGGCGAGCCGCGGATCTTCCCATTTCACGTTGCAGTCGCACATGCCGGTGTTCGATTCATTCCGCAGTTCGGGCACAAACCTTTGCAATCCTCGCGGCACAACGGTTTCATGGGCAGGGCGAGCTGAAACTGCTCCATGATCAGCTGACCGAGGTCGATGGCGTCGTTCTCGTAAAAGGCCGTCGCGAGATCGTCCTCCTCGACTTCCTTCTCATCGTCGCCCGTGTTTTCGACGTGCGGCACGTACCGCAGGTCGAAATCGGCCGCAACGGGCAACCGAAACCGCTCCAGGCAGCGGCTGCACATCAGCTCGATCTCTCCCGTTAGCCGACCAGCAACGCGGTAGCGACCGGTTTCCTGGCGATCGACGTCGAACGACAGGACGACCGGAGAAACGATGCGGAACGGCTCGCGGACATCGGGAAACAGGGACGGCTCGTACCGCTTTCGAAATGTTCGTGCGCGTCCTGCAAGGACCTGAGGCTTAGCTGCATAACCCGTGCTCTGCCAGCCGTTTAGGAAACCGGCAAACGCACCATTAT
>CAWKKU010000011.1:0-121614 GCA_963850295.1 Vicinamibacterales bacterium
GTCGTCATCGAGCCATCGTGGTTGTCTTCTAGCTTTCGTGGTTCACCCTACTGTCATCGTGTTGAGGTGTCCCATCGTGCCATCGTGCCATCGTGTTTGGCCTTCGGGCCTTCGCGGTTACCCTTCGTGTCGTCGCGGTTCCGGGTTCCATCGCGTCATCGTGCCTTCGTGGTTACGTCTATGGTACCATTCAGTGTTTATGCCTGATCCGAACGTCAACTTCGCGTCGTTCGTGCTCTCGCTGGCGGCGACGGCGGCCGTGCACTTCGGCGACCGCCTCGAGCCCGGCGAGGTCGAGCCCGGCCCGGTCGATCTACAGGCGGCCGGACAGATGATCGACATCCTCGCGCTGCTCGAAGAGAAGACGCGCGGAAACCTGACCGCAGAAGAGCAGCAGCTGCTCGAGATGGTGCTCTACGAGCTCCGGTTGCGCTTCGTCGAGGCGAAAGGCGAGGAAAAGAGAATCATCACGCCTTGAGCGCCGCTGCCAGGGTGCTCGTGTTGGGAACGGGCACGTCGCACGGCGTGCCGATGATCGGCTGCGAGTGCGATACCTGCCGCTCCACCGATCCGCGCGACAAACGGTCGCGCGCCTCAATCCTGATTCAACCAGACGGCGGACCCTCCGTGCTCGTCGACACGACGCCGGACCTGCGCATGCAGGCGCTGACGCACGGCGTGAAGCGCGTCGACGCGATCGTATATACGCACAGCCACGCCGATCACATCATGGGGCTCGACGAAGTCCGCCGGTTCAACGTGATGCAGAAATCGGCGATTCCCTGTTACGCCGACGAGCACACGTTGAATGACTTGAAGCGCATTTACGCGTACATCTTCACCAACGACGCACCCCGGGGAGGCGGCATCCCGCAGATAGCCCTGGCGCGTATCGCAGGTGAGTTCTGCGTGGGCCCGGCGACGTTTACGCCCGTGCCGGTGATGCACGGGTCGCGCCGGATTTTCGGCTATCGCGTGGGCTCGTTTGCGTATCTCACCGATTGCAGTGGAATTCCCGACGAGTCGTGGCCGCTGTTGAGTGGCATCAAGACCCTCATGCTCGATGCGCTGCGCGTGCGGCCCCACCCGACACATCTCTCCGTCGATCAGGCGCTCGCTGTGGTTGCGCGCGTCAAGCCGGAGCGCGCGTGGTTTACGCACATGTGCCACGATCTGCCGCATGCGGCCACGTCCGCGCAACTGCCTACCGGCGTGCAGTTGGCATATGATGGCCTGACTTTCGAGATCGATCTTTAATGCAGGTCATCCACTTCCCGGACGATCCTCGGCCGGCTCGCTGGCACCAGCCCGTTCTCGCGCTGGGCAATTTCGACGGGATGCATCGCGGACATCTCAAGATCATCGAGCGCGTCAGGCGCGGCGCGGAAGAGCGCGGGTCCACGGCTGTCGCCATGACGTTCGACCCGCATCCGTCGAAGATCGTCAGGCCCGACAAGGCCCCGCCGCTGCTCATGACGCCGCAGCAGAAGCTCGAATCGCTCGCCCGCGGCGGCATGCACGGCGTGGCGATTGTGCGGTTCACGCCCGACCTGGCGCGCTGGGAGCCTGAGGCGTTCGTCCGGACGGTGCTGGTCGAATGGCTACGCGTGGCGGAGGTCTGGGTCGGCGCGAATTTCCTTTTTGGACACGACCGGTCGGGCAACTTTTCGCTGTTGCGCAGCCTTGGCGCGCGCTACGGGTTTCGCGCGGAGAAGATCGACCCCGTACGCTACAAAGACTTCGTCGTCAGCAGCACGCGCGTGCGCCGGCTGATTACGGAAGGCCGGGTGGACGAAGCGGGAGCGCTGCTGGGCCATCATTACGCCGTCGACGGGTCCGTGGTGCAAGGACAGAAGCGCGGCCGCGAGCTGGGTTTTCCGACCGCCAATATCTGCGCGGACAACGAGCTGGTTCCGCCGCATGGCGTCTACGCCACGACGATGAGCGTCGATGGGGTGGCGTATCCATCGCTGACCAACATCGGGACGCGCCCGACGTTCGAAAGCGGCGCGGAGACCGTCATCGAGACGCATGCGCTCGGGTTCGACAAGGATCTCTACGGGGTCGAAGGTGCGAATCGGTTTCGTGCTGCGCCTGCGCGACGAGAAGAAGTTCGACGGGATCGACGCATTGAAATCGCAGATTGACGCGGACCGGGAGCGCGCGCGCGACCTGTTCGATCGCATGGGCCTGTGATGCGCCTCTACAACACACTGACGAGAACCGAAGAAGAGTTCGCACCGTCCGAGGACGGCCTCGTGCGCATGTACGCGTGCGGCCTCACGGTCTACAGCCGCGGCCACATCGGCAACTTCCGCACCTTCGTTGCCGTCGACGTCCTTCGCCGCACGCTCAGGCACCTCGAGAACTACACACGTCCGGCAGGTCGTGAACTTCACCGACGTGGACGATCGCACGATTGCCGGCTCGCAGAAAGCCGGAACACCGCTGCGGGAATACACCGACCAGTGGATCGACGCGTTTCTCGAAGATGCCCGGGCTCTCGGCCTGGAAGACGTCGAGGAGCGGCCGCGAGCGACCGATCAGGACAATCTCGACGCGATGGCGAAGCTCGTCCGCGATCTCGAAGCGCATGGCCACACCTACCAGAGCGACGGATCGGTGTATTTCAAGATTGCGACGCTGCCGCAATACGGCCGCCTCGCGCGGCTCGATCACGATGGGCTCAAGGCCGGCGCCCGGGTGGATTCGGACAACTACGACAAGGACAACGCGCGTGATTTCGTGCTCTGGAAGGCCACGAAAGACGCCAACGAGCCGAGTTGGGACTTCGGCTTTGGACCAGGCCGGCCCGGCTGGCATCTCGAGTGTTCGGCGATGGCGCTGCGGCTGCTCGGCACACCGCCAATCGACATCCATTGCGGCGGGGTCGATCTCATTTTTCCCCATCATGAAAATGAGATCGCGCAAAGTGAAGGGGCGACCAACAAGCAGTTCGCGCGGTTCTGGATGCACGTCGAACATCTCCTCATCGATGAAGAGAAGATGTCGAAGTCGCTCGGCAACGTGTTCAATCTCCCCGACATCGTCGCGAAGGGCTACCGGCCGTCCACCCTGCGCTACCTGCTGCTGTCGACGCACTACCGCAAGCAGGTGAAGTTCAGCTGGGACGCAATGAGCCAGGCGGAGGAGTCGCTGCGGCGGCTCGCGGATTTCGTCGAGCGTCTCGACCGCGTGACGACTACGGGGGCGCATCCCGAAATCTCGGCGCGAGTGTCGGAAGCCCAGGCGCAATTCAAGGAAGCCATGGAGCAGGACCTCAACACGTCCGGTGCGCTCGGTGTGATGTTCGAGCTGGTCCGTACGCTCAACACGGCGATCGACAGTGGAGAGCTCACCGCCGGGGACGTCCCTGTCGTCAAAGCCGCGTTCGAACGCTTCGACTCGGTGCTTGGCGTCATCGCGCTGCGCCGCCAGGAGGACCAGCAGACCGAACTACCGGCAGATGAGATCGAGCGGCTGGTCGCCGCGCGCCAGGATGCGCGGCGCCGCCGCGACTTCGCTGAGGGCGATCGCATCCGGCAGCAGCTTCTCGACGCTGGAATCGTGCTGGAGGACTCGGCCGCTGGCACCCGCTGGAAAAGGAAGTAACTCGGCTAGGGATTGGGGATAAGGGATTCGGGATAAGCTGCGAGGCAAGGGAATTGCTCCCATTGCCGAAATGGATCAGCGGCAGTCGTTTGGCAAGCGTGGGGAAGATCTGGCCTGTGAGGAGCTCGAGAAGCGCGGGTATACGATTGTCGATCGGCGGTTTCGCACCCGCTGCGGCGAAATCGACATCGTTGCGCGGGACGCGGGCGTGCTGGTGTTCGTCGAGGTCAAGACGCGTTCGGGGGGCAATTTCGGCACTCCGTTCGAGTCGGTCACGTGGAAAAAACGGCAACGTCTCAGCCGGATGGCCGCGTCATACGTCTTTCTCAAGCGGATCGCGGACGTCGCCTGCAGATTTGACGTCATCGCCATCCTCGAGAATAACGGCGCGCGCACGATAGAATTGGTGAGGAACGCATTCGATATGGCATCACTTTCCCGTTAGTTCATGGCCGACCTGAGAAAAGATCCCGTCACCGGCCGCTGGGTCATCATTTCGACCGAGCGCCAGAAGCGTCCCAACGATTTTCAAATCGAGACCGTCACGATCAAGCCCGACGAGTTGTGCCCGTTCTGCGAGGGGCACGAGGACAAGACCCCTCCTGAGATTCTCGCCTACCGGAACGGCACGCCCGGGAACTCGCGCGGGTGGGACGTGCGCGTCGTCCCGAACAAGTTCCCCGCGCTGCGCGTCGAAGGCGATCTCGATCGCGAAGGTGAAGGGCTGTTCGATCGCATGAACGGTATCGGCGCGCACGAGGTGATCATCGAAACGCCCGAATCACGGCCAGACGCTGGCGACGATGAGCGAACCGGAGATCGAGAAGGTGTTCTGGGCGTGGCGCGAGCGCGTGCTCGATTTGAAGCGCGACATCCGTCTGCGCCACATCGTCATCTTCAAGAACCACGGCGCCACCGCCGGTGCCACGCTCGAACACGCGCATTCGCAGCTGATTGCGCTGCCCATCGTGCCGCGCGAGATGCGCGAGGAGCTGCACGGCGCGAGGCACCATCATCAGATCAAGGAGCGCTGCGTGTTTTGCGACATCATCCGCCAGGAGACCAAAGACGGCGCGCGCGTCATCTCCGAGTCGGCCGATTTCGTCGCGCTGGCGCCGTACGCGCCGCGGTTTCCGTTCGAGACGTGGCTCATCCCGAAGCGTCATCGGGCGCGGTTCGAGGAGACGACACCCGGAGAGTTCGGCAGCCTCGCGCGCATACTCAAGGACACCCTGGCGCGCATGAACGCGACGCTCCTGACGCCGCCATACAATCTGATCGTCCACAGCGCGCCGCTGCAGGACGATGCGGGGGAGTTCTACCACTGGCACGTCGAGGTGATGCCGAAGCTCACGCGCATCGCCGGGTTCGAGTGGGGGACGGGGTTCTACATCAATCCCACGGGGCCGGAAGAAGCGGCGGAAGTATTAAGAAAAACAAGAGTTTAGGCGCGAGGCGTTTGATTGCGGCGCGTCCGATGTGATATTTTTACTGGCTGCAGAGCGGGAATAACTCAGTGGTAGAGTGCGACCTTGCCAAGGTCGAAGTCGCGGGTTCGAATCCCGTTTCCCGCTCCATTACTTTGATACGTGCGCTCCCGCTTCGCGACGCGCACCTGTGCCTTCGCCGCCTTAGCGGCTCGGCATTGGTTGTGGCGAGTGTTCCCGGGCGCGTCCTCCGCTACATGGGCTATAGGCATGCCGTTCGGACGCTTATCAGTGCGATCGACTATGACTGCTACCTCTCTTACACGCCTCGTCGAACGCTGTTGTCGGGTCGCATAGTCCTGCTGACCGAGAATCTCCGCTACAGTACATAGTGTCCGGCTTCTTGACCGCCGTAGCTTGAGCGGAGGCGGTCAGCCGGACCGAGCTTCCGTCAGAGGCGCCGTCGCCAAGTGGTAAGGCAGAGGTCTGCAAAACCTCCATCCCCGGTTCAAATCCGGGCGGCGCCTCCAATATTTGATTTGTGCGCTGAAGCGCACCAGTGCCTCGCGACCTCTGGTCGCTCGGCGTTGGTTGCGGCAATCTTCGGGCTCCTCCACTACGCGGGCAAGTCGGCCCGCTCCGTTACGGAGCCGATCGTGACCTTGTTACAGCGCTGAAGCATCAGTCTTGAGTAGTGCCGATCGTGCGACAAGTCTACCTGCCTGAATCCAATAGTCTCGTAGACAAGTGTTTCGCCCCTGAGATCTACGAATTGCGCCGTTGCGCCGAGTTGCACTAAACATGAACGGATCTTGCGGTTACGGAGATTGAGGTGCACTTTCTGGCCTGGAATCGTTTTTGCTAGCCGCAGTCAACCTTTTTTGGGGGAAAACTCGTATGAGAATGGTGTCGTTCATTCGCGCTGCCTTTTTAATCGTCGCTTTAATCGGGTTTGTCCCCGTCGTTCACGCTGTGCCGATCACGTACGTGCAGACAGGTACTGCATCCGGCATGCTCGGCGCGACACCGTTTACCAATGCGTTCGTCACGCTGACGTTGACAGGGGACACGGCCAATGCCGTTCCTGAACTGTTTGGGCCGATGAACTGCCCGTTCTGCTTCGTCAATGTGGGTACAACAACGGTGGAGATCCCCGGCATCGGCACCGCGACGGTCACCGACCCGACGGGTGTCTGGGTGTTCGGTCAGCCCGTTGATATTGATGACGATCCGACGACTCCCGACCTGCCGGCTGTCGTAATCGGCACGCTGGATAATCCCCCGGCCACGGATTCGTTCACCGGGCTCGGCGGGACCGGTGCCATGGTGCTGCTCGGATACGATCTCACGACATCGATTGGTCCGGTTTCCTCTGGAATCCTCGGGGGGGTTGGTTACCCTACAGGCCTGTTCGTGAACACGACCCTCGGGGTACTTAGTTTCGAGTCGAATCTGTCGGCCGACGTAACCGGAACCTTTACCGCTACCACGACGGTCACAGCCGTCCCCGAGCCGGCGACCCTGCTCCTTTTCGGCAGCGGGGCTGCGGCGTTCGCCGCCCGCGCACGCAGGCGCGCGCGACGCTGATACAGCGGCAAACGGGAAGACGGACCGGCTAGCTCGCTCACGGGCCACTAGCATCAGGCGACGCGCTGGAGGGCGAGTATTACCTGGTCGGCACGAGCCGCTTCAGTTCCTCGGTCCAGTTCTGAACGAAGTTCATGGACGTGGCGGCTTGCTCCGATTCTTCAGGATTCTTGATCATCAGAAACCGCTGACCGTCCAGCGACACGTCGTAGGTGCGGAAGGCGGTCGCCCCTGTTCCCGCCGTTCCGAAGAAATACGGCCCCTCCAGAACTTTCGTTGGTGTGCCGGCGGCAAAGCTCGCTCCGCGTTCGATGGGCGTGCTCATCACGGCTATGCCGCTTCCGCTTGGAACCATATAAAACAGCTCACGGCCATTCCGAGCCCAGAGCGGTTTAGCGCCGCCGCCGATCGACACGGGCCAGCGCCCAGCGTTGACGTTCGGGAATGGCCGCACGTAGACCTCGTCCTGCCCGGATTCGTTCGACTGGTACGCCATCCACTGGCCGTCAGGCGAAATCTCCGCAGATGTCTCGACGAACGGCGTGCGCACCAGCGGCTGCGCCAGCCGAGGCTCCTTCTCCATCGCGACGACCATCAAATCCCGTGTTGCGGCGCCCTCGCGGAGCACCAGCTGCGTGCCATCCGGTGAAATCGCGGAAACAAACTGGGGTGCCGGACTTTTGATGAGTTGCTCGACCGTGCCGGAACCATCTGCCGCCTGCCAGTAGGGATTGGCCAATCCCTCACGGCTGGAGGTCCACACGATCCGCTTCCCATCCGGCGTCCATATCGGCAGCCGGTCCTCATTGGAGCCAAACGAGAAGCGCGTGAGTGTCGGGCTGACTAGATTCAGAATCCAGATGTCCCAGTCCTCGTCGCGCAATTCAGCGGCCACGCGCGTCCCATCTGGCGACAGGCGTGGATATACGTAGGCGCGCACTGGCGCCTTGAGGGGCTCTTCATGGCCGCGCCTGTCGACCCACACCAAGGTCCGCACTTCCGACTGCAGGGCGCCGCCGGACACGTACGCCAACGTGCCGTCTCCCGACGTCACGGCGTTCGCGCCGCCGGCGGGCGTCGTGACCACGTCCGGGACGACCGGCACCGGTGTGCCGAGTGTCTTCAAGGTGGCCAGGTCGAACGCCACCGCGCGCAAGGTACCGGCCGCTGCATAGACGAGATGACCGCTTGGCACGTAGTGAGCGTGAGTCCCACCGCGGAGCAGCACGGTTTGCGTCCCGGTCCGCAGGTCCAGCATCGCGATCTGGGCGGCGCCGAGCCCGCCGCTCATCGCGGTGATCGTGAAGAGCACCGTGTGACCGTTCGGTAGGAATTCGGGCCAGAGATGGTCCGCTTCGCCGCGTGACCGGTCGGGTGTCGTTAGGACAGTGACCTCACCGTTAGCCAACACCCGCTGAAGGCCAGTTGTTGGGTTGCCGGTCGCGACGATGATGTTGTCATCCGGTCCCCAGGTGGCGCCACGGTTAGCCTGGAGCGTTGCCAGTGTGACCGCCGGTCCACCGGTCACCGCCACTTTCCTCAATCCGATGAGGCCGTCCCCGAACCCAATCCACTGGCCATCGGGCGATACGAACAGTCCATGCGGCGCGCCCGTGAACACCGCCACCGGCTCGAGCGCGTTGAGCGCACGGACGAAGATTTGCGTGCCGCGGTTGCCCACGTAGATGAGGTGCGAGTTGTCCGGCGTGATCGCCAGAGAGCGGTCGTCGCCGATGATGGTCAGCGCGGAGGCACCCGACGGCGCGACCTGCAGACGCGAGACACGAGGTGGCATCGGGCGCGTAGCGAACCAGGTGAGCGCCGTCGCGACGATGCCTACCACCAGCGCACTGGCTGTGAGTGTCGCGGTCCGCCACCATAGCGATCTGTGTTGCGATACCGCCAACCGCGTGCCGGCCGGAGGCGCGAGGCGAGCGCCGTTGTCCAGCACGAACAGCGCAGTTGAGATGTCGGCCACGCGACGCCGGCGATCCTTGACGAGACAACTCTGAAGAAGTGTCCGGATCGCGGGGGGAGTCTCGAGCGGGAGCGCCGACCAGTCGGGATCGATCTTCAGCACGTTCGCGAGCGTGTCGCTGACGTCTTCGCCGTCGAACGGACGCTTACCCGTCAGCATCTCGTAGAGCACACATCCGAACGCCCAGATGTCGCTGCGCTTGTCCGCCTCGCGCCCTTTCGCTTGCTCCGGCGCCATGTAGGCCGCGGTGCCGAGGATCACACCCACGCCCGTCATCATGGCTGGTGACGTGATCGTGGGAGATGTCGTGATGTTGCTGGCATGGGTAGCCGCTTCCGCGTGCGCGAGCTTCGCGAGACCGAAATCCAGCACCTTGACCACTCCGTCAGACGTGATCTTGATGTTCGAGGGTTTCAGATCGCGATGGATGATTGCCTGCTCGTGGGCAGCTTCGATTGCCTCACAGATCTGCCGCGCGATCGGCACGGCTTCATCCAGCGAAATCGGACCGCGAGCGATCCGATCGGCGAGCGTTTCGCCTTCCACGAGTTCCAACACAAGCGCGTGGATACCCGCCTGCCCTGAGCCTGCAGAAGGGCTGTCCTCGAATCCGTAAATCGCCCCGATGTGTGGGTGATTCAGTGACGCCAGAACCTGCGCTTCACGCTTGAAACGTGCGAGGCGATCCGGATCCAACGTGAACGCGTCGGGCAGGACCTTCAGCGCGACTTCTCGATTCAGCTTGGTATCGCGCGCGCGATAGACCTCGCCCATCCCGCCTGCTCCGAGGGGCGCCAGGATTTCGTAAGCGCCGATTCGCGTTGCGCGCAGCAAAGACACCGGAATTTCGAGGAGCGGTGGATTATACCGCCTACCGGACGTTGCCCCTTCGCAACGTATCGAGTGGATAGAACGTATCGCGCCACCGAACGCCGCCCTGCCGAAGTGTGACGAAGGCCGAGTTCACGACCGCAAAGAACAAGACCGGGTACAACAAGGGTGTGATGGCCGCACTGGCAGGTGACCATCCCAATCGCCGCGCGAAGGCAGCGGCTGGAAGGGCCAAGGACAACGGCGCGAGCCCAGCAGTGATTCCGGCGGCGGTTCCCGTCCACAGACCGAAAATGCAGGTGCCCGATATCAGCGCGAACACCATCGCGCCCGCCACCACTGGGGTCACCCGGAAATCGACCGCGGCGAAATAGTTCTTTTCCATGATCCGAATCATGCGCGGCACGGTGGTGCCCCAGTGGCACTCAACGTCATCGCCGCCGAGGAACGCACGCGTTCGGCTTCCAGCGCGGTGCAGCAGCAGGCCCAGCTTGATGTCGTCCACAATCGTCAAACGCAGGGTTTCGTAGCCACCGCACGCGCGGTAGGCGGAACCGCGCACCAGGTTGAACGCGCCGATGCCGAGGTGTGCGCCCGGCCGGTCGCGGTTCACGCCCGACATCCAGTTCGCCAGGCTTCCGAGGAATGCCAGGTGCCACGCCTGGGCGCCGAGCGTTTCCGCGGCGACGCCGGGTGTCAGCGTGACGTGATCCGCAGCATCTCGAGCGGCGACACGCAGCGCACGCGCAATCACGTCCGGCTTCAGCCAGCAGTCGGCATCGGTGAACAGCAGCCAGTCCCCCGTGGCCAGACCGGCGCCCAGATGACATGCGTGGGACTTCCCGAGCCAGCCGTCCGGCAGGTACTCGACGCGTCTGGTACTGACGCGCGTATCCTCGGACGCGAGTCGCCTCAGGATGGCAGCCGTCGCGTCGGTGGATCGATCGTCGACGACGATCACCTCGAGTGTGACATGGCGCTGCCCGAGCAGATGACGAACCGTCGCTTCGAGGCGTGCTTCCTCATCTCGCGCCGCCACGATCACCGAGCAACGCACGACGCCGGCCGGCAAGCGGTCCAGTTCTGCCGGTGCGGGGAGCGCCTCGAGCGCAGGCAGCCGCTGCGCCCATCGCTGGTGCCGGAGTGTGGCCAGGCTCAAGCCGACGAAGAACGCGGCCGTGCTGATGAATGCGATGGTTATCCACATGCCTGCGTGTCGAGGTGGACCGCACGGTCGCTCAATTCTGATGGACTGCGGGCGTCAGCTTCATTCGTGCCAAGCGCTGGCTGAACCGGGGATCGATGCGCAGGCTGTCCCATTGCGGCGCCACGGCGAGATAGACGAGGGCGGGGTCATGGCCATCAATGGCTCGATCCAGATGCTCGAACGCGCTGTCGAGATCTCCGGCCCCCGCGCAAAGGATTGCGCGCTGCACCGACGCCGAACCGTCCTTCACTTCAGGCATCTGTTCGAGCATGCAGCGGGCCAGCCCTCGAGGCCCGGCGCTGGCATAGGCGTTCTGCATCTCTGCACACACAGACCGCAGGTGCGCCATTGCCTCGACCGTCACGCCGAAGACTTCGGCGCGTCTGATGTTTTCCGCGACGAAACGGTCCATGTCTCCTTGTTTCCAATAGGCGCCGGCGAGGAATTCCCCTGCCAGCAGGTGGCGCGAATCCAATTCGAGCGCCCTGTTCGCCCACACGATCGCATCGGCGTAGCGCCGCTGATGCCAGTACCGAGCTGGCGATTTGCACCAGAACGAGCGGCGACCGCGGATCGTGCTCGAGCGCCTGCTGCTTGAACCGCAGTCCCTGATCCGGTTTTCCAAGCGCCTCCATGAGGCTGCCGTAGTGCAGCAAGGCCTCGGGATGGGCGGAGTTGATTTCGAGGGCACGGCGCAAGCTTTTCTCGGCGCCGAACCAATCCCAGTCGCTGAGAAACAGAACCGTGCCCAACGCGACTTGCGCATCGGCGCACGCATCATCCAGAGCAAGCGCACGCAGCGCCGATGTCTTTGCCTGCGCATAGGCTTCCCGGTACGGGACTGAGCGAAGGCCCGCCTGCGCGCAACAGCTCAAGGCCAGGCCGGCATGCGCGGGTGCGTAGGTCGAATCGATTTCAATGGCCGCGCGAAACTGTGACACCGCGTCAGGCAGCTCGAAATACGACCCTGACATCAAGTGCAAACGGCCGCGCCCGACGAGCTCATAGACTTCAAGCGGTCGCACTGCCTCACGAGCGGCATACAACGCAGCGCGCGAGTGCACGGTAGCAACGGATGCGATGAAGCGATATCCCGACCGCGCCACGGTCTCGATGTACGTCGGAAGCCGGGCGTTGTCACCAAGGGCCTTCCGCAAGGCGGAGATATGCACCGTCAGGATGCCCTCTTCCACGAAGGCATCCGGCCACATGCGTGCGAGCAATTCCTCCTTGGTTAGCAGGCGTCCCGGCTGCTGGGCCAGCATCACCAGCAGATCGTGGGCTTTCGGTGGCAAGTGCACCGCTACCTCGCCGCGTGAGAGACGCCGCTCCACAACATCAAGCGTGAACTCGCGGAACCGGTAGACCTCTCCCATAGTCATTGAGGTTTAGGCGAATCTTAGCAAAACCTTAGGGACGGCCGACCATAGCGGCGGCTACGCTGTGAATCAGGAGGTTGGCCATGTCGACAACGATAATGCAGGAAATTCTTCAGCAGGAAGAGAAATTGGCGGACGCGAAGCGGACCCTGGACCTCGACGCCCTCAATCGCATCTACGCCGATGACTTGTTGATGACGGGAGTGCTGGGTGAACCGACGTGTACCAAAGCAGCGATCATGGACGAGGCGAAGCGCGGCATTGCCCAGCGCGACAATGCGTTTGCCGGCGGGCAGTCGTTCGAGACGTCCTGCAACAACGAAGACGTCGCGGTGACGACACACGGCGATACTGCCATCGCCAGCTATCGGTTCGTCGTGACGTGTACCGGCCAGAACGTCAACCTCCAGCGCCGGTACCGGACGACGAACGTCTGGATCAAGCTGGACGGCCGCTGGCAAATCCTCGCTGCGCACACGGCGTTCGTGCTCGACGCGAAGCAGGCTGCGATGCTCACGGGTGAAGCGCGGCCGTGACCGGATAACGGTCAGGCGACTGCTCAGTGCGTGAGCCCTGTCGTCCAATTGACGACCAGCGTCATGGTGATGGGCACGGTTGTTTGGCCCACGGCGGTATTGATCAGAAAGCGTTGACCATCGGAGGACACGTCGTACGCGTAACCTGGACTGAACCCGCGATAGGGCGCAGTCCTCTGACGAGCCTCGAACAGCGTGCGCACCGCGCCGACTGTGAACGCTGCACCCTGGCCGTCGACTTCGGCGGCTGTGAGCTTGCCATCCTGCGAAAGAAAGAAGAGCTCTTTCCCGTCGCCTCGCCATCGCGGGAAGTTGCCGCTCGCCGTGGACACCGGCCACTTTCTGCCGGGACCGGGAAACGGCGTCACGAAGATCTCCGGGCGACCCGACTCATCCGACGCGTACGCCACCCAGCGACCGTCGGGAGAGAACTGGGGATACACTTCGGATGTTTCAGTCTGTACTAAGGGCCTCGGCGTGTGCGGCGCGATAGTGGGCAGTACCCAGACATCCTGAAGCGTTCGAGGCGAGCCGCCCGTCCCGTTGAAGTACATCAGGAATCGGCCGTCCGGCGACCAGCTGGTTAAATACTGGTTGCCGGGATGTTCGAGCAGGGTCTCAGCCTGACCT
The DNA here is from genome assembly GCA_963850295.1 of Vicinamibacterales bacterium. GTDB lineage: Bacteria > Acidobacteriota > Vicinamibacteria > Vicinamibacterales > JAMQPK01 > JAMQPK01. The sequence goes on from CAWKKU010000011.1 coordinate 13,188, forward strand.
GCACCACTTGACGCCTGCCGGCGCACATCCAGCGAGCCCTTGTCGGTTGACCCATAGGCCAGGTGGTTCCCATCAGGTGACCAAAGGGGATCCAGTTCGTCGGCCGGATCGGATGTGAAGCGGGTCCGCCTGCCGCGGACCACATCGTAGATCCAGAGATCTCGCGTATTCCTCGCGAGATCGAGCAGGCTGACCGCGGCGCGCTCACCATCCGGCGATAGATCCAGACTAATCTGATCCGCCGCGTCGCCGAGTATGGCCAGTTGTCGGCCGCTGCGGTCGACCCAGGTGAGCTGTGAGCGAACATCGCCCCGGGTCTGATACGCCAGCACACCACTCTCGGAGACAGAAAATGCTCCTGGGTTGGCAAGACCACCCGTATCAATCCCTTCGGCTACCTGCACCGCGTCACCCGTCAGCTCGCGGCGGCCGGCATCAAACGGCTGCGCCATGAGAGTCGTGCCGCGCAGAAAGAGCACGTGACCCTGGGCGTACATCGCGCCGACCGCCCCCGGAAGCAGCAGGCTCCTGTCCTGGGAATCAAGTGACGCAACGTACACCCCGGCAGGATTTTCGAGCGGGTTTCCGGCGGTGTAGAAAAAATGCCGCCCATCCGGGAGAAAGAACGGGAGGCTGTGGGCCGCCTCACCATGCCCAGCGTCAAATACGGTCGCTGGCGTGGAAGATCCGCCGGACGCCGACACGCGGTTGAGTGAGCCTGGGACTGCGCTGAAGAGGACGACGCCGTCAGCGTTCCAGGTGCCACGCCCTGCGGTTGCTGTTTCCGATATGGTGACAGGAGGACCGCCGGCGACGCCGATCGTTCTTAGTGTGTTCTGGGCCAGGAACGCAATGTAGCGCGAGTCCGGCGACCAGAACGGATACGACGCGTCGTCGGTCCCGGCGAGCGGCTCGGCGGCAAACGTGGCTAGGACCCGAACCCAGAGTTGAACCCGGCCGTTCACGTCCGTGGCCACAAACGCGAGCCGCCGGCCATCGGGCGACAGCGCAAAACGGCCACTCGGACCGGGCGTCGGCGGTGGCGCAAAGCGCAGGCCCTCAGGCAGTGCATAGGTCGAACGATATGTCACCGCTTCCGCGGTCGGCCGAGTGAAGTAGCCGGCGCGGTCAAGGGCAACCACCGCGAGAAGCACGGCCAGACATGCTGCGGTGGCCACCCACGCCAGCCGCTCACGTCCCCAACGCTTCACGACGACGTGCGTCGAACCCTCTCCTCGTGCGCTCGCTTCCGCGATCCACTGCAACTCGTCGTGCAGGTCGCCCGCCGATTGCCACCGGCGGTCTGGATCCTTCGCGAGACATTTTCCGACGCAGCGATCGAAGGACGGTGAGACGAGCGGCTGAAGCGTACTGGCCGGTCGCGGCTCGACGTGAAGAATCGCCCCGATCAGGCTGGCCTGGCTCTTCCCCTCGAACGCCTTTCGCCCCGTCAGCATTTCGTAGAGCACGGCGCCGAACGCAAAAATGTCTGTACGCGCGTCGGCCTCCTCTCCCTCGATCTGTTCGGGCGCCATGTATTGCAGCGTGCCGAGGATTGTCCCTTGCATCGTCACCGGCGTTTGGGCCGTAGGCGCTGTCGAGAGATCACCCGGCGCCGTCATAACGGCCGGCGTCATCTTCGCCAATCCGAAATCGAGGAGTTTGGCGTCCGGCGGACCCGAATGTCCGCCTCGACGAACCAATATGATGTTGCCGGGCTTCAGATCGCGATGCACGATGCGGGCGCGATGCGCCTTGTCGAGCGCATCGGCGATCTGCATCGCGATCGCGAGGGCTTCATCGACGGACAATCTGTTTTTCGCCAGGCGATCCGCCAGCGTCTCCCCCTCGAGATACTCGAGCACGAGGAAATCGATCCCGTCTTGATGCCCGATATCATGCAAGGTACAGATGTGCGGGTGATTCAGGGCGGCGACGGTGCGCGCCTCGCGCTCGAAGCGCTCGCGGACCGCGGGATCGCCGCTGACATGCGAAGGGAGGACCTTGACCGCAACCATTCGATCGAGTCGCGTGTCGCGCGCGCGATACACCTCGCCCATGCCGCCGGCGCCCAGGGCGGAGAGGATCTCGTACGGGCCGAGGCGGACGCCGGGGGTGAGGGCCAGACGGTTGCCGTCGATTATTTTGGGGAACGCCGGCGCTCCCACGCTGTACCCGATTGCACAGGGGGGATGCTAACCGCCAGCTGCAGCGCGAGTTCGACGCATTCCATCAGACCGATCATTTGTTCGCACAAAAATTGCACAGCGTCGGGCGCATCAGAGTAGATGTCCGACGTAACGATTCTTCTCACCTTTATCACTCCGGAGGACTCTAATGACGCGTTTACGAGTTGTTGTATTCGTGGCTGTCGCCGCACTTCTCGGTGGGGGGCGCGCATTCGCTCAGGATCGTGGAGGATTTACGGCTCTCGTCGACATTGGCGTAGGGGTGCAGAACGATACGAGCCTCGAGCAATCCGAAGCTGGTCTCGCCGGAGTGAGCATTGGCGTCGGAGGATTCCTGACAAGGGATTTAGCTCTGATGTTTCGTATTGCGGGGACCAACGTCAGCTACGACTTGGCCGCGGCTGAGTACGGTCAAGTCTCAGGCGTGGCGGGACCAATCGTTCAATATTGGCTATCAGACAGATTCAATATCGAAGCTGGAGCCGGCGTCGGATTCTGGAATGCTGATACCGGCGAAGAGGAAAGTGGCCTGGGGTTGATATTGGGGGCTGGAGTAACAATCTTCAATCGCGGCAAGCACAATCTGCAATTTGGCGTTCAATACGCGCCCGCATTCACCGATCCGGGCACCGTTCACAATGTGGGATTTACGTTCGGCTATCAGTTTCTGTGACGAGTCGCTGACGATCCGATGGGGCATCCTCGTTACTACGGGGATACCCTTGATGCGTTGATCGTGTGATCGCCAAGCGTGACAGTCACGGCCGTTACTTTGTCGTCCGCGTCACGCGCGAAAGTGATCTTCACACCGAGATTGACTCGGGCCGTGAAGTTATCTTTGGAGGTCGGGAAGATCACGACGTCACCAACGCCCGGCAAGTGTAAGTAAGGTTTCTCGTCGAACAGGAAAACCCGCACGGCTGCGTCGGAGGTCAACCGGTAATTGCCGAGGCGCGTCCCGCCTTGACCCAGCTCGTAATCACCGAGATAGTCGTCCAGCGTGGACACAGGCAGCGCGCGGTATTCCGGAACGGTGGCGGGTGGGAGTTGGCTCGACAGGGTTGTCGGCTGGAGTGGTCCGAGATTGGGCTTGTGCTCCGGTTCCGCCCGGCGAGCCGCCAGGATGCTCTCCACGAGTTTCCAATGATCCTGGCCGTCAATCGTCCGGTCGTGGTCCGTGTCCGCGCGATGAACCACGACCAGTCCCTCGTCGGGGATCACCCACACGCCCTGTTCACCAGTGCCGAGCCCCCGGAAAAACGTGTTCTTGCCGAGCCGCGGATACTTGGCCGTAAATGAGGAACCAGCTTGGTAGGTCCACCACATATACCCATAGCCGGTGCCATCGCCGTCGTCGGTGTGTGGCCGAGTACTCTCGCTCACCCAATCTTCCGGGAGGATCTGTCGCCCGGCCCACCGCCCTTTCTGCAGATAGAGTTGGCCGAAGCGCGCGAGGTCGCGGGTCGAGACCCGAAAGGTGTGCGCTGGATGGCGGGACTTCGTTGGCTCGTAGACACGAAAACCGTCCGCCCGATTCCAGTCCTCCATGCCCAGGGGCTCCGCCAGCCGACGTTCGAACGACTCGTACAAATCTTCCTTCGTGGCTCGCTCGTAGACGACGCCGGCGATATTGAAGTCCCAGTTGTTGTAGAACCAGTGGGTACCCGGCGAGTAACTTCCGCGGGCGGGACGCCCCCGCTCCTGACTCGCCCCGTACGCTGCAGGTAGATAGATGCCGCTGCGTGCGGAGATCACTTGACGGATCGTGGCCGATCGCTCCGCTGCCGTGAGAGGCGTCCTTTCGTCGATAGCGAAATGGGCGAGGCTGGAGTTCAGCTCGATTTCGCCCCGCGCGACCGCTGTGCCGTAGAGGCCGCTGACCAGACTCTTCCGCACCGAGTACGCTTCGAACTTCCGAGTTACATCGCCGCACGCGAGGATCACGCGCTCCAGATACACCGCCATGACCGCGCCTGAGCGGAGCCTGTCGGCGTGCTCGCACACTGCCCGCAAGGCCTGCGCGTCAAACCCGGCCTGGCGAACATCGGTGTACTGAAGCCAGCGGTCGGAGCGAGCGGCCGCAGGCGCGCGCGCATCATTCTCAACCTTGGGCTGAGACGTCGCGCACGACACGACGGCGAGAAGAACCGGTAGAACGCAAGAGTACACAGCGGACGAGGACATCAGAGTGTGAGAGGTTCCGTCATCCAAGAATAAGGCTATTGGCCTCTTGTGGGTAATTCGCTTCGCTTCTCCGGCATGTTACGTCAGAATCTGGCCGCCCGCGTCCGCTGAGCGGTGGTCGCGTCTTCGCGGGTGAGGAGCTGCCGATGAAGGTGATGGTCGTGTGGAAGACCGTTCCGGGGAAATACAAGATGGCGATTGACCAGTTTCTCAAGGCGGGTGCTCCGGTCCCCGACGGCGCCACGACCGTGGGGCGTTGGCACACTCCGGGTTCAACGCTCGGGTGGCATCTCATCGAGGCAAACGACCTGGCGTTCGTCGGCGAGCACGTGGCCCACTGGGCCGATGTATTGGAAATCGAGGTCTATCCAGTGATTGAGGATACGACGGCAGGAGTGGCCGTCATGAACGCATCCGGAACGTAAGTGGCAAGCCCCGTTGTGTCCAAAGCTCTAGGTGTTGCGGTCGCACTCTTGTGTCTTGTCACAAGTGTTGTCGGTCAATCTCCGGCGAATGATACGGACGCTCTCTACCGTGCACGTCGATGGTTTGAACTTCGTGCGGCAATCACCGGCAACGCGCCTGTTTTGATACGAGCTGCGGTCGCGAACGCGTTCAACGACGCGGCGACGGCCGAGCGCCTCGCGCGCGGCATTGTGCGTGAACAACCGGGGTCTGCGGCTGCCAACGACGCCTACGACATCCTCGCGAAGATCTACCTGAGAACGGGGCAATACAACCGATTCATTGAAACGTACGCCGAATGGGCCACGGCGTTTCCGAATTCACCTGGCGTCCTGTCAGAGAAAGCGAACGAGGACAAGTTCCGCGGCCGACCCGACCAGATCAACGGACCGCGCCGCCGCTCGATGTTGCGGCACGCCGCTGACAGTTTCACGCTTCCAGTGACCGTCAACGGAAAGTCAGGCGAATATTTGTTCGATACGGGCGCCTGGCAGTCGGCGATGACGGAAGAGGAAGCAAAACGAATCGGTCTCACCATCCGAGAAGGAAGCCGATTTATTACCGACGCCTCGGGCACAACGGTCCCGTTCCGAACGGCGATCGCGGCTGAAGTGGTGATTGGCTCGATACGTTTCCAGAATGTCTCGTTCGCGGTGTTCGCCGCGCCGCCGTGGGCCCCGCTCGCTGAAATCGGGATCATCGGCATGCCGATCCTCGTTCACACCGGAAGCATCAAGTGGTCGAAAGACGGGGCGGTGGAGCTCGGCGGGCCCCTTCCAGGGCGGGCTGTGCCGAATCTCGTATTCAATTCGCATCGCTTGTTGCTCAGGGCAGACGTGGCCGGGAGGGAGGTCTTGACGACGTTTGACACGGGCGCGTCGACGACGGATTTGAACGCTGACTTTGCGGCGAGTTTTGCCGATCTCGTTGCGCGCGATGGCAAGAAGGGAACTCAGGAGATCAACGGAATCGGCGGTACGCAGACGTTCGAGTCGATCACCCTGCCGGAGGTGCTCTTCATCATCGATTCGAAAACCGTCCTTTTGCGCCCCGCGCACATCACCCTTCAACGCAACGAACTGATCGGCGGAGATTGTTGCCTGGGCAACGCCGGACAGGATTTGCTCAGACAAGGGTCGGGGTTCTCGATCGACTTCTCAACGATGACGCTGCGCCTGCAGTAGGCGGCCACCCAGCTTTTCCTTCAGGGCTCCTCTCCCTTGACTTCTTTATATGCATTGGTATACATATATCTTGTCATGCATATAGAAACGTTTCAGGTGCTCGCCGATCCTGTCCGATTGCACATCGTCGACGCGCTCCGGGCCGGGGAGCGGTCGGTCAACGATCTCGTCGACACCGTCGACATCGACCAGTCGGGGGTCTCGAGGCACCTGCGCATCCTTTACGAGCGCGGGTTTGTGGACGTGCGGCCGGATGGCCAACGGCGCTTGTATTCGCTTCGGCCGGAGCCCTTTCACGAGCTCGATGCGTGGATCAACGGATACCGCAACCTCTGGGAGGCGCGGCTCGACCGCTTCGGCGATGCCCTTCGCCGTAGTCAGACGACGCGCTCGCGCGCCAAACCGCACAAGGAGAGGAACAAGTGAAGAACATCACGATCGAGCGCACCTACAAGGCCAGCCTGGCCGACGTCTGGGCGCTCTGGACCACGAAGGATGGGTTTGAATCATGGTGGGGACCAGAGGGTTTCCGCGTCGATGTCCGCCGACTCGACGCGAGGCCCGGCGGGGAGTTGCACTACGCTATGATCGCCGACGCCCCGCAACAGGTGGAGGCGATGAAGCGGATGGGACAACCCGTCTCGCACGAAACACACGGCACTTTCACCGAGCTGCGGCCGCGCGAGCGGCTGGTGCTGACCCATATCATCGATTTCCTGCCGGGCGTGACCCCATACGAAAGCACGATCGTCGCGGAGTTCTCCGAGGTGGGCGATCGCGTGCGGATGGTGGTGACGCTGCACCCGATGCACGACGAGGCGTTCAGCCGGATGCAGGTCCAGGGCTTCACCAGTCAGCTGACGAAGCTCGACAGGCGATTTGGCCTCCAGTCGTGACGGAAGGCCGCTCGTGATTGAATAATGGACGGGAATGAGCACCGCGTCCACCGCAGCCAAGAACTACATCACTCCGAGCGGCCTGCAGCGGCTGAGAGATGAGCTGCGGTTTCTGCTCAGCAGGGAACGGCCCGCTGTCACGAAGGTCGTCGCCTGGGCCGCGAGCAATGGCGACCGCAGCGAAAACGCCGACTATCAGTACGGCAAACGGCGGCTGCGCCAGATTGACAAAAGAATCCACTTTCTCACCAAGCGGATCGACGCCGCTGAAGTGGTGGACCCGGAAGCTCCACGAGCCGGCCGGGCATCGAGTCACGTGTTCTTCGGAGCGACCGTGCGCTACGCGAACGCCGCCGGCACGGAGAAGATGGTCAGCATCGTCGGCGCCGACGAAGTCGATTTGGATCGCAACTACATCAGCTGGTTGTCACCGCTTGCCCGCGCATTGATGAAGCGTGGGCCCGGCGACAGCGTGGTGCTTCACGCGCCGGCCGGTACCGAGGAACTGCAGGTCCTGGAGGTGCGTTATCAGCGCATCCCCGTGGAGCCCTTCAGCGAACCACCGGGAGCCGAGGCGGCGCCGAAGCAGCCGTAGTCCAAAAATCCCGGTCTGCGGTCGTCCCGCATCTCACAACCCTTCGCCAGCGTTTTATCAGCGCTTCGTCAGCGATCGAACGCGCTTGTCGGTCCTGCGGGTGTTCGTCCCTTCAGTTTGAACAACTTAGCCGACAAAAGCGGTTGACGTCCGGCTGGCATCTCCCGTGCTCCGACGCACGGCGATGACTGTGTCTCTCGTCGTTTCGATCTTCTGCTAGGGGTGGAGCCCAGATGACCTCCTGGCAACGCCTCCGACTGACCGCGCTCGTCGCCGGCTGCGCAATCGCGGGAGGGGTCATCTTCGTGTCGACGCAGGGGCCGGGCGAGGCCACGCAGTTCAACGACTCGCACTTTCACCTGACGAACTACGTTCAGGAGGGAATCAGCGGGCCGCAGTTCCTGAAGATCATGGGCAACCGCGTCAGCCGGTCCACGCTTGTTCGGCATTCCTCTGCAGCAGCAATGGTCGTTCGGGAACTCGGGAGAGTTCGCGCCCACCTACTACCTGCAGACCGATGCACCTCTTTATTACTACTCGTTCACCGACGCGCATATTGCGAGCGTCTACCGCTCATTGTCGAAGGAACAGCAGGCGCGATTCGATCCGATGATCACCGGATTCAATCCGGCCGACATGTATGCGGTCGATCACATCCGGCGGGTCCTCCGGACGTTCCCTGGCGTCTTCACCGGGCTCGGCGAGTTCACGATTCACAAGGAATTCGTCTCCTCGAAGATCTCGGGCGAAACCGCCAGCCTGACCAATCCAGCGCTCGATCGCATTCTGGATTTTGCCGGGGAAGCCGGCCTCGTCTGCATCCTTCACAACGACGTCGACATGCCGTTCGCCAAGACGGACGCCGACCCGGTCTACCTCGCGCAGATGAAAGCGCTTCTCAAGCGCCATCCGAAGACCTCGATCATCTGGGCGCATATCGGCCTCGGCCGGATTGTGCATCCGATCCGCGTGTCGGCGGAGGCGGCCGAGCGAACTCCGGGCCATGTCGGCATCGTCGAGACGCTGGTCAACGACCCCGCATTCGCCCATGTCAGCTTCGACATCTCGTGGGATGAAGTCGCCAAATACGCCGTGGCCAGTCCGGAGTCCATCGCCCGCGTGTCTTCGATGCTGAACAAATATCCGGATCGTTTCCTGTTCGGCACGGATACGGTGGCGCCCGCGGGCCCTGATCCGTATTTCGCCGTGTTCGACATGTGGGCGCCGGTCTGGAAACAGCTCACGCCCGATGCGAGCTTACAAGGTGCGCAAAGGCAACTACGAACGAATTTTCGATGCGGCCCGCACTCGGGTGCGTGCATGGGAACAAGCAAACCTCAAATGAGCGCGCTCACACAGAAGGAGAGATTCATGACATCGACAGACCAACAGCCCGACCGGACAACGCGTCGAAGGCCAATTGCGTGGCGGCTCGCAGCGGCATTCGTGCTGTTGCTGGCGATCGGCGCCCTACGCGATGGCGCAGCCCGCATCCATAGAGATCTATGGCTTCGCCATGCTCGACATGGGCATCAACCTGAACACGATCAATCCGAACTGGTTCGACACGATGCGCCTCAACAAGCTGCCTTCCTTCGAGGGGGAGTTTGGCGAGGACGGCAACACGTTCGCAGGGGTGCGACAGAGCCGCCTGGGCGTGAGAGGGTTCACGCCCACGGCACTGGGCGAGCTGCGAACGACCTTCGAGTTCGAACTGTTCGGGACTGGCGTGGACGAAGGGCAGACCACGTTCCGCCTGCGCCATGCCTACGGTGAGCTCGGCAAGGTCGGCGCGGGACAGTACTGGAGCCCGTTCATGGACCCCGACGTGTTTCCGAACTCGCTCGAATATTGGGGCCCGGCGGGCATGGTCTTCTTCCGCAACGTCCAGGTGCGCTATATGCCGATTCAGGGCGACACGCGGCTGACGCTCGCCGTCGAGCGCCCGGGTGCGTCGGGCGATGCCGGCGTGCTGTCGGACCGCATCGAATTGCAGAACGTCAAAGGACGCAGCCCGATACCCGACTTCACCGGCGAGTACCGCTTCGGCGGCTCGCGCGGCTACTTCGAAGTGGCTGGCATCCTGGGCAGGATGAGCTGGGATGACATGCTCGCCGATCAATTCGAGCTGTCCGGCGATGCGACGCGGTGGGGCATCAACCTGAGCTCGAACGTCAAGCTGGGGTCGAGCACGACCCTTCGGTTGCAATATGCGTACGGCGAGGGCATCCAGAACTACATGAACGATGCTCCCGTCGATGTCGGCATCGTCCCCAATCCCGGAAACGCCGTCACGCCGATCGAAGGCAAGGCCATTCCCATTACCGGAACCGTGTTTTTCGTCGACCACAACTGGAATTCCAAGTGGTCGACGTTCAGTGGGCTATTCGGGCACCTACATCGACAACCTCGAAGGGCAGGCCGCCAACGCATATAAGACGGGCACTACGCGCTGGGCAATCTCCTGTTCAGCCCGGTCCCGGGCGTGATGATGGGCGGCGAGCTGCAGTGGGGCAAGCGCGAGATGTTCCGGGACCCGTACGTCGGCGAGGCCGTCAAGATCCAGTTCTCGTTCAGATACAACTTCTCGGTCAAGGCAGGAGGCTAGTGATGATTATGAAATTTCTCTCGGCACCACGACGAGCAGCTGTCTGGAATCCTCGCCGGCGTGGCCGTTTTCGGTCTCGCTGCTGAGCGCACAGCAGAAGGATCCGCAAGCAGCGGTGGACGGCGCGTTCAAGCAGTTCCAGAACCTCAAGGAGGGAAAGAACGCCGACTACATTCCGGCGCTCGCCAAGGTCGATCCGAATCTCTTCGGCATCGCGCTGGTCACCGTGGACGGCAAGGTCTTTACAGCCGGCGACGTGAAGACGGAAGTGTCGATTCAATCGATCTCCAAGGTCTTCACGATGGCGCAGGTGATCCAGGAGCAGGGGCTCGAGGCCATCGAGAAGCGGATCGGCGTCGATGCCACAGGCGCACGATTCAACTCGATCATCGCGATCGAAGGAGTCCGCTCGGTGGTGGGAACCGGTGCGCCGGAGATGAACGCGCTGGTGAATCCGGGCGCGATTTCGTCCACCAGCATGGTGCTCGGTTCGAACGCCGATGCGGTATGGGCGAAGATTCTCGGCTTCCACAACGACGCGGCAGGCCGATCGTTGACCGTGCTGCAGGACGTCTACAAGTCGGAGTCTGATAGTAACCAGCGCAACCAGGCGATCGGCGCGTTGATGTTCGCCTACGGCTACATCAAGACGGACTGGAGACAGGCGGTCGATCTCTACACCCGTCAGTGCTCGATCGGCGTGAATGCCAGAGATCTGGCGATGATGGCGGCGACGCTCGCCGCAAGCGGCAAGAACCCGGTGACCGGCAAACAGATCATGGATGCCACCAAAGTGCCAGGCGTCCTGGCGGTGATGGCGACGGCCGGGCTGTATGACGACTCCGGAAAGTGGCTGTATCACACGGGACTGCCGGCGAAGAGCGGCGTTGGCGGCGGGCTCATCGCCGTGTCACCGGGAAAATTCGGTATCGCGGTTGTTGCGCCGCCGCTCGACGATGCAGGCAACAGCGTGAAGGGCCAGCGGGCAATCACGGCCATCTCGAATGCGCTCGGCGGCAACCCGCTGTCTGCGAGCCGTAGTAACTAAGGAGACGAACGATGAAGGCAATTCTAATTCGCGTCGCTGGTCGTATTGCTCGGCGGCAACGAGCACCGCATTTGCGCAGGACGTGCGCTACAACTTCGACAAGGAAGCCAATTTCGCAGCATTCAAGACTTACAGGTGGGTTTCGCTCAAGGGCGGAGAGGCGCCGCACAACAACCTCGTCGACGGGCAGATCAAAGCGGCTGTCGATGCCGAGCTCGCCAAAAAAGGTCTGACGAGATCTGATTCTGACACCGCGGACCTCTATATCGGTTATCAGACGGCGGTCTCCACCGAAAAGCAATACACGTCGTTCGATACCGGCTGGGGCTACGGACCTGGGTGGGGAGGCGGCTGGTACGGCGGCGGTGGCTACGGCGGCGGAACGACGACGGGGACGACGTCCACCATCTACATCGGCCAGCTCGCGCTGGATATGTATGTTCCCTCGGAGAAGAAGCTGGTGTGGCGCGGGTCGGCGACCAAGACGATCGACACGCGCGCCAATCCTGAAAAACAGCAGAAGAACTTGACGAAGGCGATGACAAAGCTTCTCAAGAACTTCCCGCCGCCGGTCAAGAAGGAATCCTGACACTCCAGGCGCGCGCTGATCGCGAGGTGCGATCGGCGCGCGCCACGCGGTTACTTCCTCGTGCCGTTTCCGCATAGCCGTAGCACCGGCGCCTTCGCTAACGTGACACTGCGCCGATGTGTGCGCACGCCGAGTTGGCGTGCTACGGACAACTCGTTCGCGTCTTTCAGCGCAGCTAATGGAGATTTCGATGAATAAGACAGACCGGTATGGTGACACGGATTCTGGTGTGGACGGGGCTCATCGTGATGGCCGGAGTGCTTCCAGTCTCCGCACAGGCCCGTGTGGAAATCAGCGGCTTCGCCGGTTGGGCCTTCTCTGACGGCGTCGATGGAGACCCACAACTCGGCATCGACGGGAATTTTTACGATCGCATCGACCCGAAAGACTCAGCCACGTTCGGATTCAGCGTCGGCGTGCTCGCCGGCGAAAATGCCGAAATTGGTTTCATGTTTGGACGTCAAGCGTCGACGCTCGTTGCCGACGGCACGAACCAGCGTGAGGTTGGCGACATGGACGTCACGCACATATCACGGATATTTCGGCTACAACTGGGGCGACCCCGACGGCGCGGTGCGACCGTTTTTCTTCGGCGGGCTCGGCGCCACGACCTTCGGCGAAGTCACCGGCACGATCCTCGGACAGACGCGGACCATCAGCAGCGAGACGCAGTTCTCGACGACGTGGGGCGGAGGCGTGAAGCTTTACCCGGCGCCGAACGTCGGCGTGCGAATCGGGCTGCACTGGACGCCGACCTACATCAAGACCGATGCCGGCGGATGGTGGTGCGATCCCTGGTATGGCTGCTATCTGGTTGGCGATGCGCAGTACTCGAATCAGTTCCAATTCAACGGCGGGATCATTTTCAGGTTCTGACGCGGACGTGCACTTGGAAAGCTGGAGTGTTGAGATGATGAATACAGTTGCAACGGCTAGTCGGCAATCACTACTGGTCGCAATCGCCGCTCTCGCTTTCACCTCTGCATGCGCGCCTCAGGATGTGGCCGCACCCGCAGCGCAGGCGGCGCAGTCGGCAGCGGCGGCTCAGCCGGCGGCGCCCAGCGGACCGACGCGGATGGAAAGAGATCTGCTGGGAGAAAAGGCTGTGCCGTCCGATGCCTATTACGGCGTCCAGACAGCGCGCGCGCTCGAGAACTTCCAGATCTCGGGAATCCCCATCAATCACTATCCAGGGTTCGTAGAGGCGTGGGCCATCGTCAAGCTGGCGGCGGCGCGCGGCAACACCGACGTCGGCGCGATGAACAAGGAAACGCTCGCGGCCATCGAAAAGGCCGCGGACGCCCTGATGAAAGGGAAATACCACGATCAGTTCAAGGTGGACTGGTATCAGGGCGGCGCGGGCACCTCGACCAATATGAACGCCAACGAGGTGATGGCCAACATCGCGCTCGAGCTGAGCGGACACAAGAAGGGCGACTACAAGATCGTCGAGCCGCACGACCACCTGAACATGTCGCAGTCGACCAACGACTCGTATCCCAACCGCGATCAAAGTGGCGTTGCTGCTGCGGAACGACAAGCTCACCGCGGAGCTCGAGAACCTTGCGGCGTCGTTCCGGAAGAAAGGTGAGGCCTACATCAACATCGTGAAGATGGGGCGCACGGAGCTGCAGGACGCGGTTCCGATGACGGTGGGACAGGAGTTCCACGCGTTCGCTGCGTCACTGGAAAGCGAAATCGCGTTTCTTCGTGAGGCGGAGAAAGCACCTCTACACGGTCAATATGGGCGCCACCGCGATCGGCACAGGCTTGAATGCGCCCGAGGGCTATGCGGCAAAAACCGCCGCGCATCTGGCGAAACTTACCGGCAAGCCGATCGTGCCGGCGAAGGACATGCTGGCGGCCACATGGGAGCAGCAGGGATTCGTCATCTACTCCTCCGCGCTCAAGAGCACGGCCATCAAGCTGTCGAAGATTGCCAGCGACCTGATTCTGCTCACCTCGGGGCCGCGCGCGGGTCTGGCGGAGATCAACCTTCCGGCGCTGCAGCCCGGCTCTTCGATCATGCCCGGCAAGGTGAATCCGGTCATTCCCGAGCTCGTCAACCTGGTGGCGTTCCGGGTAATGGGTAACGACTACGCCGTCACGCTGGCGGCGCATTCCGGACAGCTCCAGCTCAACGCCTACGAGCCGCTCGAGGGTCTGGCGATGATGGAGTCGCAGCACCTGTTGTTCACCACCTCGAGGACATTCCGTACCTCCTGCATCGACGGCATCACGCTCAACGAAAAAGTGCTGACGCGCTACATGAACGAGACCGTCGGCATCGTGACGGCGCTCAACCCCGTGCTCGGATACGAAAAAGCGACCGAGCTCGCCAACGAGGCGTACAAAACCGACAAGGGCATCCTCGAGATCATCCGGGAGAAGAAGCTGCTGACCGAGCAGCAGATTGCCGAGATGCTCGATCCGGCCAAGCTGACCAATCTGGGCAGGAGCTCATATCCCAAGCCCAAGAACTGACATTCGTGCGCTGATTGTAATTTGATGAGGAGCATCGTCATGAAGAGAAACACTTCGATCGGAACGGCAATCGTCGTGCTGGCCCTGGCCAGCCAGCTTGCGCACGCTCAAGCCAAAAAGCCCAACGTGGTGATTCTGGCGACAGGAGGAACGATTGCAGGTGCCGCGGCGACGGGCACGCAGTCCGGCTACAAATCCGGCGCCGTGACCATCGACGCGATGCTCGCCGCCGTGCCGGGCATTTCGGATCTCGCCACCGTAAAGGGCGAGCAGATCTCGAACGTCGGCTCGCAGGACATGAGCTTCCAGATCCTGCTGACTGTCGCCAAGCGCATCAACGAGCTGGCGAAGTCGTCGGATGTCGATGGGATTGTGATTACGCACGGCACCGACACGATGGAAGACTCTGCGTTCTTCCTGAACTTGACGGTGAAGACCGACAAGCCGGTGGTGATGGTCGGCTCGATGCGTCCGTCCACCGCGGTCAGTGCTGACGGTCCGCTGAATCTGTACAACGCCGTCGGCGTGGCCGTGGACCCGCAGTCCAGAGGGCGTGGCGTGATGGTCGTGATGAACGATTCGATCCACGCCGCACATTCGCTGACCAAGACCAGCACGACCGCGGTCGAGACGTTCATTCGCCGGTACGCGGCCTGATGGGCGTGGCCTCCTACGGCAAGAACGACTTCTACTTCAAGCCTGAGTGGAAGCACACCACGCAGAGCGAATTCGACATCTCGCAGGTGAGCCAGATGCCGCGCGTCGACATCATCTACGCATACATGGATATGCCGGGAGATTTGATCGACGCAGCCGTGGCCAACGGCGCCAGGGGTATCGTGGTCGCCGGCGTTGGGAACGGCAACATGACCAAAGCCGCCGTGACCTCCGCCGCCAATGCCGTGAAAAAGGGCGTCATGGTGGTTCGCGCCTCGCGCGTCACGACGGGCCTCGTCGGGCGGAACGTCGAGCTCAACGACGATGAGCTTGGCTTCGTCGCGTCGGACGAGTTGAACCCGCAGAAGGCGCGAATTCTCCTGTCGCTGGCGCTGCTGAAGAAGCCGACGGCCGCGCAAGCGCAGACGATGTTCCGGACCTACTAGGACACCGCGTGAAACGAGTCATTGCAGTCGCGCAGTGTACTGGCACTCGCCGCTGCGGTCGGCGCGTCGCGGGTCGAGGCTCAGCAGCCGCCCGCGACGCAACAAGCCCCGCCTTCCCAGACGCCACACATCGACGAGACCATGGAGGCCGGTGAGGGCGACGCTCCTCGGCGCCGGATGGTCAGTTTCAACGAATTCGAGGGGCCGATCGGCAGCATCCGTTTGGGCGGCGGCGTTCTCTTCGACTACGCCTCCTACGGCCAGGACGCCGACAGCAAGGAGCAGTTCCCGGATCTTTCGCCCCAGTGGAAGATGCGGGACACACGAATCCTGTTCAACGGAAGCTTCAAGACCAAGCGGGCGATCAGCTGGAGCGCCGGCGTCATGTACGACTGCGCCGCAAGAAAAGTGGGTGATGCGCCAGACGCACGTGATCATCGCCGTCCCGGAAATCTGGGGGCATATCGCCGTTGGCCGGACCAAAGAAGGCTTCTCGATGAACAAGGTCATGATCGGATATGGGGGCTGGACCATGGAGCGCCAACCCATCAACGACGCGACCCTGCCCATCCTCGCTGACGGCGTCAAATGGCTCGGTTACGTGCCGAAAGCAAAGATCCTCTGGAATCTTGGTTTCTACGGCGATGCACTCTCCGAAGGGCAGACATTCTCCTCCTACGAGAACCAGATCTCGGGACGATTCGCCTGGGTGCCTATTCTTTCGCCCGACGGCGGAAACCTGCTTCACATCGGCGTGAGCGAACGCTACGGCAAGACGAAGGACGGGAAGATCCGGCTGAAAGCGCGTCCGGGAGCCTGGGCAGCTCCTTTCTTCATGGACACCGCCGAGTTCGACGCAAGCCACTCAAGAATGACCTCGATCGAGACCTACTGGCGGCCCCATTCGGTCACTGTAGGTGGGGAGTACTTTTTCCAGAACGTCGACGCGCCAGCGTCGGGCGACCCGATGCTTCCACGGCGGCGAAGCCTTCGTGACCTGGCTCATCACCGGTGAGACGCGCACCTACAACCTTCGCGGCGGCTACTTCAATCAGGTTTCTCCTGCTCGGACCGTGTTCTCCGGCGGGCCCGGCGCCTGGGAGATCGTGGCGCACGGCACGTACGCGGACCTCGACGACAAGGCGATCGCGGGAGGCAAGTACCTGGCGCCTGACGCCCATGCTCAACTGGTATCTCTCGGATCAAGTGAGGCTCGAGGTCGCGTACGGATACAGCTCGCTCAATCGATTCGGAACCGTCGGCAAGACGCATTTTTTCCAGACCCGCCTTCAGCTGCAGCTCTAGCGGCCCATAGGCACAACCCACTCCACGAACTCCTCGCATCGGTCGATCCTCGTGTCGAAGGCTCGGAGAAGCCGCAATCTCGCCCCACGTCAGGCGCCCGTGCACGCCATACGGGACGACTCGCACCTGATTGGCGGAGCGTTCCACCCGCACTTCGACAAAGCTCTGAAAGAACGGCGCGGCGTTGTAATCGAAGATGCCGGACAACCATTCCGGGCCAAAGGGCCACGCATCGTATTGCCGCACCCAGAACCACGCCGGCCGCTTCCACCACGGCGTCATGGTTTCGATCTTCATTGCGACCGACTCACGATTCGGGTAGTACGCCCACTGGTCCATCGGCGGGCGGGCCGGCCAGGCAAGCGCCGTTCCGAAGCTGAGGTACGCGCCGCCTCCGCCGTTTACGAAATGATGAGTGGCCGGGTGCCCGTCAATTCCCGGCTCGGCATAGTACTCGAGGTCGTGCGTGTCGCCGGCCATCACGATGGAGACACCGCGCCGAACCAGTTCGGTCTTGAGACCGCGAAACGACTCGTCATCGACCGCCGTGTCGTGTCCGCCGGCGAAAAACGGGTGGCCTTGGATCACCATCGTGAACTTTCCAGCGGCTCGATCGAGCGCGCCCTCCAGCCAGCGCTGCTGCGAATCGTCCAGGGTCCGCAACACTCCCGTATCGACGGCGACGAGAGCAAATCGATCGGTCTGGATCTCGAAGAACGGGGCACGCTGGAATCCCGTCGGCACTCGATAGAAGTCGCGCAGCCGGCCTGCCTGATTGATCAGATCTTCAACACGCGCGTCGGTTGTGCTCGTGACGCGCAGGTCGGCTTCGACGCGAGCGTGTATGGCGGCTCGTGCCGCCTGGGGTTCGAAGAACGTCGCCGCGAAGCCCTCGAGCGCGTCGTACCAGTCGTGATTGCCGGGAACGGCATAGACGGGTTTCGAAATGCCTTTGAAGGGCAACCAGAACTTCGCCTCGTAATCCTTCATCTCTCCGCTCGGGTAAATGACATCGGACGACACGACGACGAAACGCACGTCATTTTTTCCAGCAACCGAAAGCAACTGATCGCGCAGCACATGCTGGGAGGCGTCGCCCTCGCCGGTGTCGCCGATGACGACGAACGAAAAGTCGCCGCTGTCGATTCCGGAAGGCGCCACAGAGAAAGTCGAGCTCGTCGCAGCGCCGCCGCTCTGCGACAACACCGCCGTCACCATCGCCTCTCTCCAGCGATTTGTCCTCGACGCGGCCCAGGAGTTCCACATGCCAGACGCCCAGTTTTCGGTATCGAAATACCAGCTCATACCCGCCAGCGGTACGGTGGCCGCGATGATGGCCGCGGCGGGGAGCCCGCGCTGGAGCGACTGGGAGAGCGCCGCCGGCAGGGAGTACCTGGCCGATCGCATGCGGATGGCCAGCGCGAGGCTCCATCGCAAGTACGACTCCGTGGCTCGAGCGATCCATCGAGGCGCGGCCGCCCGGCGTTGTTGCAGATACCAATTCCAGGCACGGCGCTCGATCCACCGCACCGGTGTGCGAAACAGCACGTAGGCAGGCGTAAACAGCAGGAGCGAAATCAGGACCGCAATCAACATGTCGCCAGCCACCGCAATCGCTGGCGAGGCCATGCTGAGCAGCGTGCGATCGACCGTCATTCGTCCTTCGTGAATGGCGAACAAGGTCACGATGAATGCGAGAGTCCACCCGCGATCGATGGACGCGCGCGCAGTTTCCGCCGCTTGCACTTCTGCCGCAATCGCCATCGCTTCGGGCTCGTCGTCGAGGCCAAGGTCGGCGGCAATGGTTTGATCGGCGTCGCTCGTTTCGTAGATGCGCGTTGTGGCGATGTTCCAGGCAATGCCGGCGATGCGGGCCGCGCCGGCAAGCGCCACCACCCATGCCGATACCCACCCCGCAATCCAGGCGCGCGGGAGCACGATGAGCAGGAGCACGGCGGTGTTGCCCAATGCCGCGGCTGCCGCCAACCGCCGCTCCCTGAGCCCTTTCTGTCTGATTGCCTGGGCCGCGTAGCGCACGACGTCGACCGCGAAGAAGATCGCGATGAGCACTCGCAGGGCGGGAAAGGTTTCGGCGGACGCGTAGATCAGCGGAAACGCGATGAGCAGGCTGATCAGCGCGCTGACTGCCGCCTGCCTGCATGCCCGAGCCGTGGCGCGACGCAAGCCGTGCAGCATCTCAATCGACGCGGCACACGCCAGCAGCCACCCGACACGCGACCCCGGAAATTCGGCGCCGACCAGTGGCGTGACCAGCGCCAGCAGCGCGAGGACGGCGGTGATCGCCGCCAGCATGCGGGCACGCCCGGGCGGTTCCGCCTCCTTCATCCGTGTCTTATTTCGCCAGCGGACGATGGCCGGAGTTGCCGACCACGACGCGGAGGTTCTTGGCTTTGGCCTCGAGCGTGGTCTGGGAGGTATAGCTGGTGCCGTCGGTGAGCGTGCCGAAGTTCACGTCGAGCGTCACCGTGTCTTCTGGCTTCTCGAGATAGGTGGCGACGCGAAGCGCGGAAAGAAGCGCTGCCTTCGCGTCTACGTCGATGGTCATCAAATCTTTCGGCTGAACGTGGTTCTGGAACTCGAGGCGAACTTTTCCGTCCGGCTGCGGGACGACCTTCAGATTGTTGGCATCTTTTGTTTTCTGAATGCGCTCGGGGTCCGGAGGGACGTACTGGTGGATCAGGGCGCCGGCCTTCTCCATGTACTCCACCATCTCGTCTTTCTTGTTCTCGATGATGTTCTCCTTGACTCGTCCGCCGCCGCGGCGGCCGCGTTTTCCCCCGTCCGGCTCGGCCGCTGGCTTGGGCTCGCCCATCGGAACCTTCGTCAATTTTCCATCGGCCCCGTAATAGACACGCTGTTGCTTTCGCGACTTCTCTTCGCCCTTGAGGCTGATGGCCGTCGTCTCGATCCACTGGTACTGGCGAAGTCGCTTCTGGCTTTCGGCCATGTTCTGCTTGAGCGCCGCCACGAGCTGGTCTGGCGAAGGCGGGGTCTGGGCAACGCTGCCCGCCGCCATCGTCAGAATTCCGATGGCGATTGCCGAGAACATGACGTTCTGGTTCATCTTCATGTCGCCTCCCGTTTGCGGTGTTGTTGCGATGCGCGCGTCTGCACACCACGAGATACGAGCGGAGCGAGGCAAGGAGCGAGCCAGCGATTGCCGGCATCAACGGGCGAAAAACTCCGGCATTTCAGGCAGAAGCCTGAGCGGGTTACAACCGGTGGTGAGCAGCCAACGGAGTGTTGCGGGATGCCCGCGGGCTGAGTGGCCTCGGCGTAAAATAGCTCCTCAATATGGATACACGACAACTCGGCAGGAATGGCCCCAATGTGTCAGCGATTGGTCTCGGCTGCATGGGCATGTCCGAGTTCTACACGGGCCGTGATGACGAAGAGTCCATCCGGACGATTCATCGGGCTCTGGATCTCGGCGTCACTTTTCTCGATACCGCCGACGTGTATGGGCCACATACCAACGAAATCCTTGTGGGCAAGGCTATCAGCGATCGCCGGGCCTCGGTGGTACTCGCGACGAAGTTCGGGAACGTGCGCGATGCGGCCGGCGCGAACATCGGGGTCAACGGGTCGCCGGCATACGTGCGCCAATGCTGCGATGCATCGCTGAAGCGGCTGGGTGTGGACGTCATCGATCTCTACTATCAACATCGGGTGGATTTGGATGTGCCGATCGAAGAGACGATCGGCGCGATGGCAGAGCTCGTGAGAGCGGGGAAGGTGCGCTATCTCGGGATGTCGGAAGCCGCGCCCGGGACGCTTCGGAGAGCGGCGGCAGTGCATCCCATCGCGGCCCTTCAAAGCGAATATTCGCTGTGGACGCGCGACGTCGAAACCAACGGCGTCCTCGCCACCTGCCGGGAGCTCGGCATCGGCTTCGTTCCATTCAGTCCATTGGGCCGGGGATTTCTGACAGGCCGCTTCAAGGCGATGGCCGACCTGCCCGCGGACGACGTGCGCCACACCTATCCACGATTTCAGCCAGGCAACTTCGAGAGCAACATGCCGCTGGTTCGCAAGATTGAGGAGATGGCCGCGCAGAAGACATGCACGCCCGCGCAGCTCGCCCTGGCCTGGCTGCTGGCGAAGGGGGACGACATCGTGCCCATTCCCGGATCGAAGCGCCGCTCGCGAGTGGAAGAAAACGTGGGCGCTGCGGCGGTCACGCTCACGGTGCAGGACGTCGCGACCCTCGACGAGATCGCGCCCCCCGGAGTCGCCGCGGGCGAGCGGTATCCACCGCGGAATATGTCGACAGTCTACAGGTGAAGCTGACGCTCAGGCGACCGAGAGCGGACGAGGAGGAAGAGTTCCTGCGCGCTCATCGGGCGACGTCGCCAGAGGTCCCATCGTTCCTGCACTACTACGTCGAGGGCATGCCTTTCAGGCGGTACCTTGACGTGCTCGCCGAGCAGGAACGGGGCATCAACCTTCCGTCGCCGCGGCACGTTCCCTCGACCTTTCTCTTCGGCTTTGCCGAAACCCGAATCGTGGGTCGCGCGTCCATCCGGCACGCGCTCAATCCATTTCTCGAGCGCCAGGGTGGGCATATCGGCTACGCCGTTGTGCCGGAGTTCAGACGTCAGGGGTATGCGACGATGATTTTGCGGCTGGCATTGCAGATTGCGCGGGACAAGTGCGGGCTCGATCGGTGTCTGTTGACGTGTGACGCCGACAACATTGGATCGATCAAGACGATCGAGAGGAACGGTGGATTGCTCGAGGGCGTCGTTGATGGCCCCGACCTGCCGAAGCCGATACGCCGCTACTGGATCGACCTGGAAACCAGGTTTTGAAAGAGGCTTTAGTGAAAGCCGGTGTCACCCTAATCCGAGACGAGGTGCGCGACGAGTCCGTGCGACAGCGTCAGCGGCGGCATCAGCTTGGGCTGAACGTCTCCGCAACTGGGGCACCTGAAGTAGACGAATCGCGTCGTCCGGATGATTCCGACCATGGTGTGGCCCCCGGCGCAACGGGAGCACGGTGGCGCCGGAAGCCGGTTGTCGGCCCGCCGGTCCGCAAGAGCTGTGAGCTTGACAGCCATAACATCACCTCGGTGCGCATGATCGCCGCCGGCTGTGTCGATGATGTGAAGAACCGGCACCGGGCCGGTAAAAGCAGGTAGCGAAGGGAAGACTTCAGCACTCCCACAGCCAAGGAGGAACCCGGTTGCCAACCCGCCTCCCCTTCGCTACATCAGATGTCGGTTCCTGACAGCATGCGCGGTAGCGGCGCGGGGCGAATGCGCAGGCCTGCCCACAACGTCTCATTGGTTTGGAAAGGTGGGAGAGGGGGCGAACGAGGGACGTGCTTGCCGATTTACAAAACACGGCCTCGTGCCGCCCATTCGAATGCCGAAAGGACGACGCGTCTCGTTCGCTCGTCTCGCGGATTGCAAGGGCGATGCCTTCTGGACTCGCCCGGATTCCGAAGAAGTTTGCCGGGGGGCGCCGCAAAGACGGAGAGGCAGAAGACAAAAATTCTCCGCGCCGCGGTACTTCAGCGATTTCGGTGGATTTCAGCGAGACGGCCATTTCCACGCCGGCGGGTCAATTGTTCGGTCGGCCAGTACCGTCTGGCCGAGTTGTTTTTCCAGCGTGACGGAGTGGCACTCGGGCAGCTGCTGCAGCGAATCGATGAGCGCCGGCGCATGCGATACGACGATGACCTGTGAGTGTTCCGACGCCTGTGCGATCAGCCGGCCGAGAGCGGGCAGAAGGTCGGGGTGCAGGCTGGTTTCCGGTTCGTTCAGGACGAGCAGACCTGGCGGTCTCGGCGTCAGCAGCGCGGCGATCCAGAGCAGGTAGCGCAACGTGCCGTCCGACAACTCCGCAGCCTTGAGCGGTCGAAGCAGCCCCTCCTGCCGCATCTCCACTTCGAACCAGCCTCCGTCGTGCTTCACCTCCACACGCGCGCCGGGAAACGCATCCTCCACGGCGCCATCGATCGCGTCGGTATCGCCAATCTCACGAATGGTCTGGAGCGCGGCGGCCAGGTCGGCGCCGTCGTGGCTCAGAACAGGAGTGTGCGTGCCTATTTGCGGTGCGCGAGAGGGTGCGGCCAGGTCGGTGCGGAAGTGATCGTAAAACCTCCACGCGCGCATCTCCTCGCGAAGCGTGAGCATTTCAGGCGTTCGGCGGGGATCGGCACAATGCGTCATCATGCTGTCGAACGATGCCAGGCCGTTGGTGACAATCGCCCAGCCGTCAGCTTGATCGTCTTCGCGGCTCTTCACCAGGGAGGCGTGACGGTCGACCAGCATTGCCGATGGCCGCAGCGTCCGCCCGCTCCAGATGCACTCGCGCTTGATTGCGGGATCGTGGCCGAACGCGCCCTGTCCAGCCGGCGGAAGGCCGAGATCGATGGCGTAGCTGAACTCGTCGGCTGAAAATCCCAGACGCAGACTGATCGGATGGTTTCGCGGGCCGCCTTGCACCGGCTGATTCCCGCTGAGCATCGCGCGGGAGAAACGTTCCGGGCCGGCCCACAACGTCGATTGCAAGCCGCCTTCTCGCGCCAGCGAAGGTATCGCCCGACCCTGGGCGATTTCGGCAAGCAACCGGAGCGCGCGATACAGATTCGACTTTCCGGTGCCGTTCGCGCCCGTGACGAGGTTCAGGTGATCCAGAGCGATCACGAGATCGCGGAGCGATCGATAGCCGGACACGGCAAGCGTGTTGAGCATTCCAAGGAATTTTACGTTGTTACTCCTTAGTTCGTGGGTTCGTGGGTTCGTAGGTTCGTGAGTTCGGCCGTCGTGATGTTCTCATACGCCGTCATATTTCGTCGCCGACGCTTGTAGTTCGTGCCCCTTGCACGCACGAACCCCGAACCCAACGAACCCAACGAACCTACGAACCCAACGAACCTACGAACCAACGAACCTACGAACCTCCAGTAGTCAGTTCAGCTTGAACACAACCGTCACCGTCATGATGACCGGCGTTGGCGTGCCGTTCAGCAGCGTCGGCGTGTATTGCCACTCACGTACTGCTGCTAGCGCGGCTTCGTCCAACAGTTGATGCGATCGAAGCACGCGGGCGTTCTCGACACGCCCGTCCATGCCGATGATCGCTTCGATGATGACGATGCCCTGAACCTTCCCCTGTCGCGCAATGTCCGGATAGATCGGTGCGACGTATTTCGTGCGCGACGGTGGTTTGATGCCACTGCTCAGACGTATTGGAGGAGCAGCGACCGGCGCTGCCGGCACCGGCAGCGCCTCGACGATCGGCGTCTCGCCGAATCCAACGATGCCGTCGAGCCCTTTGGTTTCAATCGCGCTTTGATCGACGACGATGCCCGATTCTGGTGCAATCGTCTCTGGCGCAACGACGGGCGCACCAACGGTTCCCTGTATGGTGGGCTTGACGACAGGCCGCAGACGCTGCGGCGTTTCGACGATCGGCATGATGGCCGGCGGCGTGTACTGCAATACCGATCGCGGAAGCGGAAGCACGTTTGTCGCAAGCAGCGGGATTGCGACCAGCACCGCAAGCACCGCTGTATGCACGATAAACGAGAGAGGCAGCGTGTACCAGCTGCCATTGGAGCGCGCGCGTGAAGACACCAATCCCTCAAACATGGTTCGGGGCATGTCACCCTCCGTTGCTGACGCGGATTGTCGTGCGTGACTGAAGAGTTAGACACCGAGCGCGGAACTTGGCTCCGCTCGGCTACCAGCCACAGGACTATTGGCTACTGACTACTGGCTACCGGCTATTTTTGCGTCGAGCCGCGGCCGACGTGTTTCGGTGCGCCCGTGGCGCCAGGTGCAGCAGTCGCGCCTGCGCCTTCCGCGCCGCGCTGCGCAAGGCGGGAGAGAAGAATCGTGCCGACGAGAATCAGGAACTCGTCGACGAGCGGAATGGGATCGGGGATGACCATGTTCAGCAGAAACAACGTTCCGCCAATGCCGAGGATCGTGCGCGAGCCGAGCCTGGCGACGAGGGGCGTGAGCATCCGGGAAACAACAAAGCCCATACGGTGAGTGTGACACGGTTGGCGTACACTGTTCCACCGTGAGAATAGCCCTTCGCGCTTTGATGGCCGCCGCAATGCTCGCGGCTCCGTCGGTCGAGGTCGCCGCGATTACCGAAAAGCTGACCGACCAGGATATCGCGAGGGCGTTCAACCTCGCGAATTCGGGAGATGCACAGCGCGCGCGCTTTCACGCACCATACATCGTCCAGATCGCCGATCCGTTGATCGAGCAGCTCGAGGTGATCTCGGAGTTCCGCCGGTTCGTTCTGGCAGCCGAGGAGGAAATCAAAGGCGGCAATTGGGTGCTCGGCCGGGGCGGCTACGACTCCAAAGGACGGTCGCTGAAGGATCTGCTGCGTCCAATGACGGGACAGGTAACCGTGCGCGCACGTCTCCGCTTTCATCCGCTGAACAACTATTACGTCGTGCCTCCAGTGGACATTTTCCTCGGCGACCCCACGCTGCTGCCGCTCAGCGCGACCAGGACGCCGAGTTACGCGCCGAAGAGCAAGCCCGGGAACGTGCTGGTGATCCTCGGTGCGACCGTCGACATCTCATTCAACGCTCCAACGATCGAGGATCGAGTGCTGCCCATAAGAATAATGATGGAGGGAACAGAAGTGGCGCGGGCGCAGGTAGATTTTTCGCGGTTCGAATGACGTCACGCCACGACTGAACGGCGATCAGGCCCATTACGGCGGTTGATATTCGCCTGCCGCTCGTCTTGCCTGCGGACGCGCGATCGCGTTTCGCTTCGCGCCCATCCTGCCGCAATCATCAGCATCGCGACATTCGGCGTGACGTTGTAAATGCGCCCAGGAGGACTGTCAGAAGCGCCTTCCGCGAGGACGACTTGTGGATTCCTGATGGTCACGATTCGCACAATAGGCGCTCTATGCGAAGGGGGCGAGCAAGTTCCATTCCTGCACACGCGAAAGCTTCCCTGGAATCCCAACTGGCGAGCGTTTTGCTCAAGCACCATGGAAGGCAGACCGGATGTCCGCTGTCAGGACACATTTGAGGAGGAATTGCATGAAAAGCCGTATTACCTCGTTGGGCTTACCAGCGGCATTGTTGTCGGTGTCGCTCTTCGCTGCGTGCCAGAACACCGCACGTGGAGTGGAGCAGGACACTGAACGAAATACTGCTGCCGCGAAAGACGCTGCACAAGACGCCAGCGCAGAGGCCAGACAGGAAGCTCGCGAAGCCAACGCCGAGATCAAGCAGGAAGCTCGCGAAGCGAACGCTGAAGCGAAGCAAGAAGCGCGCGAAGCCGGCAATGCGATGGAGCGCGCCGGCGACAAGGCCGCTCACGAAACCAAAGAAGCCACGCGTTCAGTGGGCGCGACGCTCGACGCCGCCGCCCAGACGATGCAGATCAAGACGGCGCTCATCGACGCCGACGATCTCAACGCGAACGACATCGACGTTGACACCAACGGCGACACGAAGACGGTGACCTTGAAGGGACACGTCCCGACGGCCGCTCAGAAAGCGACCGCCGAACGCATCGCCAAGCAGAAGGCGCCCGACTATCGCGTCGTCAACCAGATCCAGGTCCGCTAGTTCTCCGGTCGCGCCGCAGGGAAAATCTGCGGCGCGACCTCGTTGAGGTATTTCCTCCAGACGATCCACGTGTGGGCGCCCGGGCTGGTCTTGTAAATGTGTTTAATGCCCGACGCGTTGAAGAAGTCGGACGTGCGCTTCGCTCCCGCCATGGCCCCGTCTTCGGTGCCGACCCCGATCCAGAAGAGCTTCAGCTGAGCGTTGATGTTCTTCGCATTGGCGCCGACGTCCGCAAGCGTCTTCTCCGGGGCTTGCCCGCCGCCTGAACTGAAGACCGCGAGCCGGCTGAAGGTGTCGAGATTGCGCGGCCCGATGGCCAGCGTCAGCCCGCCACCCATGGACAGTCCGGCAAGCGCGCGATGTTCGCGGTCAGCCGCGACGCGGTAGTTGCTCTGCACGAAAGGAATCAAATCGGTGAGCAGGTCCTTCTGAAAATCCGCGCGCTGCTTGTCGGCCGGGACGCCGGCGTGCCATGGATACGCATACGCGAACGGCATGACGACGACCATCGGCGCGGCGCGCTTTTCCGCGATGAGATTGTCGAGGATGAGATTGGCGCGGCCGAACTGCGTCCACACCGTCTCGTCGCCATCGGCGCCATGCAGGAGATACAACACCGGCAGCCGCGCCGTGGAACGCTCGTAGTTCGGCGGCGTGTAAATGAACGCGCGCCGGGTCGTCCCCGTCGACTTCGAAGGGTAGTAGCGAATTTCCACGGTCCCGTGCGGAACCGGTTTGAGATCGTAAAAGGCCGGCGATGGTCCACGAACTTCGACAACGCTTTCGATCAGGTTGGGCCGGCTGTTGTATTTGATCACCGGATTCCGCTGATCGAGGTTGTCGACGCCGTCGACGGTGAAGTGGTACTCGTAGATGTCCGGTTCGATGGGGCCGACGGTGACGCTCCACACGCCATCCGCGCCCTTCGTGAGCGCCGGCTCATTCGTAAGGCACTCGCAAAAGACGGTGACCTTCGAGGCGTTCGGCGCCATGACGCGAAATGTCACGCGCCCATCGGCGGACACTTCTGGTGAGCGAACCGCAGGCGTTTGCGTGGGCTGTTGGGCCTGTACGGCGACCGAGAGCGGCAGCAGCAGGAGCACCGCGCGAAGCTTCATGGAACCTCCTCAGGAATGAATGCGTAGGTTACCATCCCACAGCCAGTGCTACTAACGGTTTTCGGCCGCCGCTTGCTGTACGTCCTTGCCTGCAGCTTGCCGATCTGGGCGGTTGTTGCGTATTTCACCGGCGGTGTCGGATGGACCATCGGACCGCTCCGACTGTCGTCGCGCCAGCCTCTTCGGCCGTTTCTCATTGGTGTGCTCCTTTTCGGTTGGTACCTGTGGCGGTATCCGCGCGATCAGCGGGAGGAGGACGGGCGCTGGATGTTGCGCGCCCTCGAGCCGGCGATTCCCATTGCCGTCGCCGTGGGCGGCCTGATCGGACTTTATGTCGGGCTGCGGTACGGGAGTTTTGCGGCTGCTGGCTCGGATTCGTACGGCTATGTCAGCCAGGCGCGTCTGTGGCTCAACGGCACGTTGAGGCTCGCGCAGCCTTGGGTCGAGCAGTTTTCCTGGCCCGATCGTGAATGGATGTTCGCGCCGCTCGGCTATCGTCCTCACGGCACCGACGGCACGATCGTACCAACCTATCCGCCTGGCCTGTCGATGGTGATGGCCTTGTTCTCAGCCGTGTTCGGCGAAAACGGTCCATTTTTCGTCGCGCCTGCCAGTGGAGCGGCGCTGGTGTGGTTCACGTACGCGCTCGGGAGAGAGGCCACCGGAGGCAGAGGCGCCGGCGCCATTGCAGCCGTACTGCTCACCGCCTCGCCGGCGTTCTTGAATCATGTGATGGTCCCCATGTCGGACGTGCCGGCGGCTGCCGGATGGGCGCTTGTTGCGTTGCTCCTGATGAAAGGGGGCGGCCGCCGTTACGCGAGCGCGGCCGGATGGGTGGCGGGTCTCACGCTGCTGATTCGCCCGAATCTCTTCTTGCTCGCGCTGATGCCGGCGGTGCTCTGGCGGCCGTGGGGAAAGACGCATGACGCGCTCCTCAAGTACGCCATCGGTCTGGCGCCCTCGCTGGTTGCCCTCATGGCGCTCAACGTCTATCTCTATGGCGGTCCTCTTACATTCGGTTACGGGACGCTGTTGGAGTCGTATGGGTTCGCGTCGCTGCCGGCGAACGTGAGCAATCATGTCGCCTGGCTCGCACAGACACAGACGCCGCTGGTGTTCCTCGCGTTCATTCCGCTGATCGTCCGCGGCGCGCTCGGTGGCGGCACGAACGCGGTGTCTCCGCGTGCCAGCCTGTTCGCGCTCTTTGCACTGACGTTTCTTTCGTATGCGTTTTATTCTCCATTCGACCACTGGTTCTACTTGAGGTTTCTGCTGCCGGCGTACCCGGCGCTGTTCGTGCTGCTGGCTGCCGCGATTGTCTGGATCGCGGCGAAGGTGCCCATCGTCGCGCGCGTACCTCTCGCCGCGGTGATCTGCACCATCATCGTCGCATCCGGTGCGAAGGTCGCCAGAGATACGGGCATCTTCAACTCGGCGGACTACGAACGGCGGCATATCCGCGCCGCGGAAGCGCTCGCGTTACACGCGCCGGCAAACGCCATGGTGTTGTCGGTTCAGCACAGCGGCAGCGTGCGATACTACGCAAATCGAATCACGTTGCGATACGACTGGCTCAAGGAGGATCAACTCGACACCGCCGTTCGCGACATGTTGGCCGCCGGCTTTCAGCCATTCATGGTTGTCGACGACTGGGAAGCGGATGAGTTCCGCCACCGGTTCTCCCCGGGCAGCCGGCTTGGAAGGCTCGACTGGGAACCCGTTGCGCGTGTCGCCGGCCAGCCTGCAGTGAGAATCTACGAGCTGAAATGAAACGGTCCGTCCTCGCGTTCCTTCTCTATACCGGTCTCGCGATCGCGCTCACATATCCGCTGATTGTTCACATCGGGTCGGTGCTGCCGAACGATGCCGGCGACCCCGCGCTGAATACCTGGATCCTGTGGTGGAACACGCAGGCCGCGCCGTTGACCGCCAGATGGTGGAACGCTCCGGCGTTTTATCCTGCGCCTGGCGTGATCAGCTTTTCTGAAAATCTGCTCGGCCTCAGCATCATCGCGACACCGCTCCATTGGCTGGGACTCGGCCCGCAGGCGGCCTACAACGTCGTCTTTCTGCTCACGTTCCCGCTGAGCGCCATTGGCGCGTACATGTTGACCTACGAGGTGACCAACCGCCGCGATGCGGCGTTCATCGCAGGACTGCTGTTCGGGTTTGCGCCGTATCGAATCGCCCATCTTCCGCAGATTCAGTCGCTCGCCTCGTTCCCGATGCCGTTTGCGCTGCTTGGCCTGCATCGGTATCTTCGCCCCTCGACCACGGGTCGGAGCGATCCAGGCCTGCGGTGGCTCGCGCTGTTTGCCGGCGGCTGGCTTCTGCAGGGGATCTGCAACGGCTACTACCTTCTGTTCTTCAGCGTGTTCGTCGGCCTGTGGGTATTGTGGTTTGCCAGCCCGTGGTCGCACCCGCGGCAGTTCGTCGCCATCATGTCGGCGTGGGCCGTCGCGGGGATCGCGATACTCCCGCTCCTGCTTCGCTATCGTGCCATCCACACATCCTTCGGATTCGCGCGCGACTTCGGAACGATTCGCGAGTTCGGCGCCGATGTGGCAGCGGTGCTCTATGCGACGAATCACCTCGCGCTGTGGGGATCGCTCGAGGTGTTCCGGCGAGCCGAGGGCGAGCTGTTTCCAGGGCTCACGATCACGCTGCTGGTTGCCGCCGGTGCATTGTTCGTCCGCGATCGCCGCCGCGCTCAGGTCGGCAGCTGGATGATGATGCGGCGGGTCCTCGTGTTCCTGACCGTCCTCACGGCGTTCGTCTCGCTCAGCGCTGTTGTGATGGGAGCGTGGAGGATCGAACCATTTGGCATGCGGATACTCTCGGTGTCGAACCCCATCAAGCCGCTGACCTTTGCGTTGGTGCTCGCTCTGGGCCTCGGGCTCACGAGTCCCGGCCTGCGCCGGGCGTATGCCTCGCGCTCGGTGTTGGCGTTCTATAGCTTCGCAGGTTTCATCATGTGGCTCTGCTGCCTCGGGCCAACGCCCACTCTGATGGGCAATCAGCTGATGTACCGCGGGCCGTATACGCTGCTCATGCACCTCCCGGGATTCAACTCGCTCCGCGTGCCCGCGCGGTTCTGGATGGTGACGACCCTGTGTCTGGCGGTGATCGGGGGGATCGTCTTCGATCGACTGTCGGCGAAATTTGGACGCGGCCGTCTCGCGATGGCGTTCATCGTGTCGTTCGGCGTGCTGGCCGACACGTGGATGTCGGCGATGCCGCTCGCGGCGACGCCCAAGCCGTTCGCGGCGTTGAGTTGCGCCGGGGACGGCGGGGGAGCCATCCTCGAGCTTCCGCTTGGTCACACCTATCCCGACGTGGCGGCGATGTACCGACAGATGTCGCACGGCCGGCCATTGGTGAACGGCTACAGCGGCTACTTTCCACCGCACTACGCAGCACTTCGGTTCGGGTTGACGCTCCGCGATCCTGGAGTATTGACGCAGCTTGCCGCGACCGGCGTGACCGACGTCATCATCGATCGGGAGCCGGATCCGGAGGGTCGCTGGGATCGCTATCTCGAGGCACATCCGGGCGCGACGCACATTTGTACCGAGGGGCGCCAGAGCCTGTATCGCATTGTCGCTCCGCAGCGCGCGGAATCGGTGCTGCCGGCTGGGACGCCGCTTCAAGCCGCCGTCATCCGCGCGAACGTCAACGAGCCGGGAATCACCTTGATGTTCGACCGGGACTTACGCACGAGATGGGAGTCCGGGCCGCAGAGCGATCGAACGATGATCGAAATCGATCTTGGCGCGGTTCGTACCGTCAACGGACTCGACCTCATGTTGGGGCCATTCGGCGAAGATTTTCCACGAGGGCTGAAAATAGACGTGTCGGCCGATGGCGCCGAGTGGCGGACTGTGTGGGAAGGGGGAAGCGCCGGACTCGCATTCGCCGGCGCTTTCGAATCGCCGCGCGAGGTCCCGCTCCGATACCGGTTCACGCCGGCCCCCGCGCGTTACATACGCATGGGTCTCACAAAGAATGACGACACGTATTACTGGTCGATCGCAGAGATGAAAGTACTGGGTCCATAACATGGCAGATCCCGACAGTCGGAAGCGGTCGACGAATCCGCTTGGCGTGATTGCGGCGCTTGGAGCGCTTGGCCTGCTGCTGGTCCTGCTGTTCTTTCGCTCGAGCCCCAGCACTGACATTCCGGTAGACCAGGGGCAGATGGCGGCGGCGCTTGTCGCCAATATGATGACCAATGGCGTGCTCGTCGATTACGAGTGCGCGAAGAACACTGCCTGGGTCAATCGTGCGGTGTGGACGAAGTACAATTTCGAGCAGCGCCGCAATATGCTCATCGGTCTCGCCACCGTGTGTGACACACAGCGCGCCGGCTTTCGAATCTCAATCGTTGACTACGACACGAAACGCGAAATCGGTGCCTTCGACGGCACGACGGTAAAAATGGAATGAGCGGGATCTCGATCCGGCCGGCGGCCCCGGAAGACGTGCCGCTTCTCGTATCGCTCGTGCGTGAGCTCGCCGAATACGAGAAGCTCGCGCATGATGTGGTCGCGACCGAGCAGGACTTTCACGTGGCGCTGTTTGGCCCGCGGCCGGTCATCGAAGCGGTCATCGCGAGCGTGGACGGCGCTCCCGCAGGGTGCGCGCTGTTCTTTCCGAACTTTTCGACGTTTCTCGGAAAGCCGGGACTGTATCTGGAGGATTTATATGTCCGCCCCATGGCTCGCGGACTTGGCGTCGGCCGGGCGCTGCTCGAACATCTCGCGCGTCTCGCCGTCGATCGTGGATGGGGAAGGGTCGAATGGTCGGTGCTCGACTGGAACGAACCGGCGATAGGCTTTTACAGAAAGCTGGGCGCAGAACCTCTCAGCGAATGGACCGTTTTCAGGCTATCTGACGAACATCTTCGGAAACTGGGACGCTCTCAAGAAAATGCAAACAGGAGAACGGGAGAATAGGAGGTTCGGTTTGGTCGGATTTATAAGAGTACGTAGTGTCCGGCTTTAGCCGGACCTGAGTGAATTTCTCTCGTTCTCCCTTTCTCCTGTATTGGAGAATCTGAATCCCCGATTCTCTAATCTATCCACCCTCCACCGAGCACCAGGTCGCCGTCATAAAACACCACGGCCTGTCCTGGCGTGATGGCCGAGACCGGCGCGTCGAAGTCCATTTGCGCACGATCTTCCGTGAGCGGGTGGACTCGTCCCGGGGCGGGTTGATTCCGGTGGCGGATCTGCGCGGCCACACGCGTGCCATCCGCGGGTGGATGGCCCGAGATCCAGTTGACCCGCGACGCCGTCAACGAGGCGCGCTCGAGCTCGGGGCGCGGTCCCACGACGATGGCTTTTTCGGCAGGGCGGATCTGCAGCACGTACATCGGTTCGGGCGAGGCAATGCCGAGGCCCTTGCGCTGTCCCACGGTGTAGCGATGCACGCCGGCGTGCTGGCCGACGACGTTGCCTGACCGATCCATGATGGCGCCGCCGCTGTCGAGCGCGCCCGTCTTGCGCTCGATGAACGCCGCGTAATCGCCGTCGGGCACGAAACAGATCTCCTGGCTGTCCGGCTTCTCCGCAACCGCAAGCCCAAGCGTCCGCGCGATGTCGCGGACCTTGTCTTTCGACAGGTCGCCGACAGGGAAGGTCGCGCGCGACAACTGCTCCTGCGTGAGCCCGAACAGGAAATACGACTGATCTTTCGTCTGGTCGAGGCCCCGGCGCAATACATGGCGGCCGGTCGCCGGGTCGATGCCGATGCGGGCGTAGTGCCCGGTTGCCACCGTCTCGGCGCCATACGCCATGGAACGATCGAGCAGCGTCGCAAACTTCAGGTCGCTGTTGCAGTGCGTGCAGGGGATAGGGGTGCGCCCGGCGACGTACTCGGAGACGAAATTCGACACGACGGTGCGCTGGAATTCCCGCTCGAAATTGACAATGTAATGCGGGATGTTCAGGCGGCGGGCGACACGGCCGGCATCGTAGAGGTCGTCGAGGCTGCAGCAGCTCCCGTAGCCCGACTCGCCCTCGCTCTGATCGTACAGCTGCATCGACAGGCCGATGACATCATGCCCGGCCTCGGCCAGCAGCGCCGCTGCAACCGACGAGTCCACGCCGCCGGACATCGCGACAACAACCTTCATAAAACCAATCCCAAATCCCGAATCCCCAATCCCGGGGTCATGCTCGAGTACCGACCGCGGAGAGCGTGCGCAGTTTGGCAACGACGCGCGGGAGGATCGCGATGACGCGGTCTATCTCCTCCTCGGTATTGCTCGCCCCGAGGCTGAACCGGATGGAGTTCTGCGCGCGATGGACGGGCAAGCCCATCGCTTTGAGCACGTGGGACGGTTCGAGCGTGCCCGATGAACACGCAGAGCCGGTCGAGACCGCCACGCCTTCGAGATCCAGCGCAATCAGCAGCGACTCCGCCTCGATGCGGTCGAAGCTGATGTTCGTCGTATTCGGCACGCGGGCCTCGCGGGCGCCGTTGACCTCCGTTTGCGGCACGGCGGCGAGAATCCCGGTCTCGAGCCGATCGCGCAGCGCCGAGAGGCGCGCCGACTCGGAATCCATCTTCTTCGTCGCCAGTTCGGCGGCTGCGCCCATGCCGATGATGCCGGCAACGTTTTCCGTCCCGGCCCGCCGGTTGCGCTCCTGCTTACCACCACTCAGGAAGGGGGACAGCCGGATGCCTCGCTTCACCCACAACGCCCCCACGCCTTTCGGGCCGTAAAACTTGTGCGCCGACATCGCGAGCATATCGACCCCGAGCTGCCGGATGTTCACCGGGATCTTGCCCGCGCTCTGCACTGCATCCGTGTGAAACAGCGCCCCCTGTGTGTGGGCGATAGCGGCGAGCTCGGCGATCGGCTGGATCGTGCCGATCTCATTATTGGCGTGCATCACCGAGACCAGCGCCGTGTCGCCGGTTATGGCGTCACGCAGCCGGTCAGGCGACACGATCCCGCTGGCGTCGAGCGGCAGCAGGGTAGTTTTCCATCCGCGTTTCGCCAGCGCCTTGAACGTGTTGAGCACCGCTTCGTGCTCGATGGCCGACGTGATGAGGTGCTTGCGGCCGGTGACTTCGAGCGCTTCGGCGACCCCCCGAATGGCGAAGTTGTCGGCCTCGGTGCCGCCGCTGGTGAAGATGATTTCGGACGGTTCGGCGCCAATCAGGGCCGCGGTTGCGCTCCGTGCGTCATCAATTGCCGCTTTTGCCTGCTGCCCGTAGTAATGAACACTCGATGCATTGCCGAAAAGATCCTGGAATGCGCGCATCATGGCGTGCGCTGCGACCGGGTCAACCGGGGTCGTCGCGTTGTGATCGAGATAGATGCGCATGTGCTAATCGGCCATGTTAACACACGGTCGATTACCTCTAACCCAAAGGAAAATAAGGGCTAGACACGTCTGGGACGGTCACCTATACTGGCCGTACCCGCTCACGACCCGGGGTCGCCATGCTCGGGGTCTCCTGTCATATCCCGAAAGTTCGGGGAGGTACGAATGTGGAAGCGTGACGAAGCAGTGCGACAACCGGCGCAACCGGCGGTGCCTACCAACGAAGCAGCTGCGGCGGCTCCTGCAGCAGCGGCGCAGGCCGTCCGTCCAGAGACCATCAAGAGCCAGAATTCGAGGGACGTTGTGAACATCGGAAAGTCAGTCGTCATCAAGGGTGAGCTGAACGGGAGCGAAGACCTGACCATCGAAGGCCATGTGGAAGGGAAGATCGAGCTCCGCGATCACGTCCTGACGATTGGCCCGAACGGCAAGATCAAAGCCGAATTGTTCGCCAAGTCCGTCGTCGTTCTGGGCGAGGTCATCGGCAATGTCAGCGCCAGTGAGAAGGTCGACATCCGCGAGAACGGTTCCGTGGAGGGCGACATCACCTCGCCGCGCGTCGCGATCGCCGAGGGGGCGCACTTCCGAGGCAGTGTGGACATGGCCACCAAGGGCAAGACGGCAACCGGCCCGCGGCCGGCAGAAGTGAAGCCGCAGCCCCAGGCCGTCGCTCAGCCCCAGCCCGCGCAGAAGGTGGGATAGTTGCTCTGGGACTCGCGCAATAAAGCTCGTACCGAGGCGGCGGCTCCGGCCGCCGCACCCTCGGAAGACGGGCAGCCGTATCCCACGAAGGCCCTGCGTAAGTTTCTGGCAAGTCTGACGGCTCGAGAGTCTCCTGTTCTGCTGGATCTCGGCCCGGTCGTTGGGTCGAACGTCAATTTCTTCGGCGAGCGGTTGGGGTGCAAGATCCTCCTCGAGGATCTCTTTGCGGACTTCGAGCGGCACGGGAAAAATCCCGAAGTGCCGTTTGCGCAGTTTCTCAAAGGGCGGCTCAAGCACGAAGCCGGCAGTATCGACGGGATCCTCTGCTGGAACTTCTTCGACTTTCTCGATTTACCGTCGGCGCAGGTGCTGGCGTCGTCGCTGACGACGCTGCTCAGGCCGGAGGGGGCGATTCTCGCCTTTTTCACCACGGTCGGTGTCCCTGAGACACGGTTCTCGAAGTACGTCATCATGGACGAGGACTCGCTCAAACAGCGGCCGTATTCGTCGGGCGGAAAAAAGCAGACGGCTTTGCCGAACCGCGACATCATCCGGATGTTCGACGGTCTCAAGGTGGCGGAGTCGTTCCTGTTGAAGACCAACGTTCGCGAGTTCCTGTTCAGAAAGCCCGCCCAGACCACGTAGCCGCTTCGAGGCGTCATGGCCCGACCGGTCGTTGCGTTCCTGACCGACTTCGGCACTCGCGATCATTACGCTGGCACCATGAAAGCGGTCGTCCTGGGGATCTGTCCCGACGTCACGCTGGTTGACATCACCCACGACATTCCGCCGCACGACATGATGACGGCAACGCTCGAGCTTGCCGCCAGCTACAAATATTTCCCGGCCGGCACGATCTTTCTCGTTGTCGTCGACCCCGGTGTCGGCTCGGCCAGGCGGGGCATCGCCGCCGATACGGGAGACTATCGATTCGTCGCGCCGGACAACGGAGTCCTCACGGCGGTGCTCCGGGAGACGCCGGCGCGGCGTATCGTCGAGCTCACCGAGCGGCGCTACGCGAGGCCGACCGTGAGCCGCACTTTCGAAGGACGGGATCGCTTCGCGCCCGCGGCAGCCTGGCTGGCCAAAGGTGTGGATCTCTCGGCGCTCGGGCGATCCGCCGGACCGATCCAACAGCTCGCCATCCCGATGCCGGAAGTATCGGAGGACGTGCTGTCGGGCGAAGTGCTGCGCGTCGATCGATTCGGCAATCTGGTGACGAACATCGATCGGAAGCTCTTCGACAAGTTCGCGCACGCCAACGGCATCGAAATTTCCGCGGCGACCCATCGCGTCGGACGCGTCATCGGCACGTATGCTGAAGCCGCCGCCGACGAAGTGTGCGCGCTGTTCGGCAGTACGGACCATCTCGAGATCGCCATCAATGCCGGCAACGCCAGCGATCGACTCAACCTCTCCCGTGGCGCACCGGTTACTATCCGCAAGAAATAACCCTCGTCTCACCGCAGAGGCGCTGAGGCGCTGAGACGGTTTTCGAAAACCCAACTCCGCGTCCCTGCGTCTCGGCGGTGAGACATGAAAACCTCGACAGTGTTAGCATTTCCAGTTGAGTGAACTTTGATCTGAACGAAGAGCACCGGCTCGTCGAACAATCGACCCGCGAGTGGGCGGCAAGGGAAGTCGCGCCTCGCATTCAGCAGCTCGATCGCGAGCACACGTTCGATCGCGCGCTGTTGCCGAAGATGGCCGAGATCGGGCTGCTCGGCATCTGCGTACCCGCGAAATATGGCGGCGCCGGCATGGACTACATCAGCCTCGGCGCCGCATGTGAAGAGCTCGAATACGTGGACACCTCGTTGCGGGTCATTCTGTCGGTCCACGTCGCCTTGAACTGCCTCACCCTGCTCACCTGGGGAACCGAACAGCAGAAGCAGCGCTATCTCGTGCCGCAGGCGCAGGGCGCCCTGATTGCCACCTAC
Source organism: Vicinamibacterales bacterium (assembly GCA_963850295.1). Taxonomy (GTDB): domain Bacteria; phylum Acidobacteriota; class Vicinamibacteria; order Vicinamibacterales; family JAMQPK01; genus JAMQPK01. Next base: position 50,520 of record CAWKKU010000011.1, read on the forward strand.
GGCCTCACCGAGCCGTCGGCCGGCAGCGACGCGCGCGGAATTCAGACGATGGCGGAGAAGCGCGGCGATCGATATGTGCTCAACGGCGAGAAGATGTGGATCTCTCTGGCCGACGTGGCCGACACCTTTCTTGTCATCGCGTGGACCGATGCGGCAAAAAAACGCGAGAAGGATCCGTCCGGCCTGAGCGCGTTTATTGTCGAACGCGCTTATAAGGGTTTTTCGAGCGGCACCTTGACGCAGAAATGGGGAATCCTTGCCGGGAATACCGGCTTCTTCACCATGGACGGGGTAGAGGTGCCCGAGGAGAACCTGCTCGGGCAAGCCGGCGAGGGCTTCAAGATCGCCATGTTTGCCCTCGATCAGGGGCGTCTGACCGTCGCAGCGGGGGCCACCGGCTTGATCCGCGCGTGCCGTGATGCGAGCGCGACATATGCGCGCGAGCGGAAGGCGTTTGGCGTCGAAATCGGCCAGCACCAGCTTGTCAAAGAAATGCTCGCGCAGATGGAGTCCGACTATCAGGCGTCGCGTCTGCTGTGGCAGCGAGCCGCGTGGCTGAAAAACGAGGGAAAGCGCAACACGCGCGAAACGGGGCTCGCCAAGTGGTTTGCGACGGTCGCGTCGGAACGCGCCGCGTCCGATGCCGTGCAGATCCACGGTGCCAACGGCTATTCGGACGACTATCCCGTCGGCCGGTTCTTCCGCAACGCCAAGGGTGCCGTCATTTATGAGGGTACGCGCGAAATCCACAAGCTGATGCAGGCCGACTACGTTCTCGGGTACCGGCACGACAAGCCGCTTCGATGCGAGCTCCCGCCGTTTCAGCCGTAACGATGTCCCTGCAACGGCTCAACGCGCTCATTGGTGAAGTCATGGATCTCCGCCACTCGGCGGCGCTCGTCGGATGGGACGAGCGCGTGTGCATGCCGCGGGGCGGAGTGCCCGTGCACGGCGAGATGATCGCCACTATCGGGCGTATCGCGCACGAAAAGTTTACCTCCGACGAGGTCGGTCGCGCGCTCGAGGATGCCGCGCGCGAGACCGAATCGCTGGCGCCGGACGCCGATTCGCGGCGCCTCGTCCGGGTGACGTCGCGGGATTACCTGCGCGCTGTCCGTGTGCCGGGCGAATACGTCGCGGAACATGCGCTGGTCACGTCGGCAGCCCATCAGGCCTGGAAAGAGGCGCGCGAACAGTCGCACTTCGCCATCTTCCGGCCGCATCTCGAGAAGATCGTCGCTCTTCAGCAGCGATACGTGGGCTTTTTCGAACCCGTCGCGCATCCCTACGACGCCATCGTCGAAGCCTACGAGCCCGGGGTCCGCACCGCCGACATTCAGGCGATGTTCGACGCGCTTCGATCGAGACAGGTCGCGCTGACGCGAGCGATTGGGCAGCGTCCGCGGCCGGTTGCGGCGTTTCTCACGCTGCAGGTACTCAGAGCAGGACATGCTCGCGTTCGCGTCGGAGGTGATTACGACATTTGGCTTCGACTGGACGCGCGGCCGGACCGACAAGTCCGCCCACCCATTTGCCATTCCAATCGGCACGGACGATGTGCGAATCACCACGCGATTCGATGAGCGGCATCCATTCGAGACGCTGTTCAGCAGCATGCACGAGGCTGGACATGCCTTGTATGAACAAGGTGTGAGCCCCGAGTGGAACAGGACCGTTGTTCGCGGCGGCTCGTCGCTGGGCGTGCACGAATCGCAAAGCCGGATGTGGGAGAACCTCGTCGGCCGGTCCCTGCCGTTCTGGCAGCATTTCTTTCCGCGTCTGCAGGACCGGTTTCGATCGCAGCTGGGCAATGTGACGGTCGACGATTTCTATCGCGGCATCAACCGCGTGGAGCCGTCGCTGATCCGCGTCGAGGCAGACGAGGTGACCTACAACCTGCATGTCATGCTTCGCGTTGAAATGGAGATTGCTCTCCTGACGGGCAGCGTTTCGGCCGCCGATGCGCCCGCATTCTGGAACGCGAAAATGGAGGAGTACCTCGGAATCGCGCCCGACACGGATGCCAGTGGCGTCCTGCAGGACATGCATTGGTCGATCGGGTTGTTCGGATATTTTGCGACCTACACGCTTGGCAACCTCATCTCGGTACAGCTCTGGGACACATTCACCTCCGGTCAGCAGGACTGGCAGTCGCTGGTCGCGCGCGGCCAGTTCGGGCCGCTGCGTGAATGGCTCCGCCACGTGCTTCACCAGCACGGGCGCAGCTACCAGCCGACCGAGCTGGTGCAGCGCATCACGGGCAATCCGGTGCTGACCGAACCGTATTTGAACTATCTGGAAACGAAATACGGTGAGTTGTACGGTCTGCGCGCATGATCAGAGTGCGCGTGACAGGGTCTGCGATCGATGCCGGCGATTTCGCGGCTGCGGTCGCCGCCCTTCGGGAGTACCGCGTTGTCGCGTATCCCACCGAGACGTTTTACGGTCTCGGCGCCGATCCACGCTCGACGGCGGCGGTGCGAAAGGTGTTCGCGGTGAAAGGGCGGCCGGCGGATCAGCCGCTGCCTCTCATCGCCGCGGACGCGGAGCAGATTGCCGATCACGTGGGTACGATGACGCCGCTCGCGCAGCGGCTCGCATCGCGTTGGTGGCCCGGTCCGCTGACATTGATTATTCCCGCGTCACCACGGTTGGCCGCCGACGTACACCTGTCTACAGGCAAGGTGGCCGTGCGCGTGCCATCGCATGTCGTGGCGAGGGCGTTGGCGGCGGCTGCGGGGCATGCAATCACGTCGACGAGCGCAAATGTCTCGGGGAAACCGCCCGCGTCCATGCCGGATGACGTGGTCACGATATTTGGCGATGCGATCGACGTGCTGATCGACGCCGGACCGACTCCGGCGGGGCTTCCGTCCACGATTGTCGACGTGACCGGCCAGTCGCCCGCACTCGTGCGCGCGGGCGTCGTGCCCTGGGACCGCGTGCTAAAATTTTCGCAATAATGCGATCGTCTCCACCACTCGAACGCGCCGCCATCGTCGGTCTGGCGCTCAGGCGCTCGAAAAAGTCGGACGCCGAACATTCCCTGGAAGAGCTCACCGGTCTTGCCGAGGCCGCCGGCGCCAAGGTCGTGCTGCAGATGATCCAGGAGCGGCCGACGCCGGATCCCGCCACCTTCATCGGCGCCGGCAAACTCGACGAGCTGGCGGATGCGTGCGCGCGCGAAGACGCCAATCTCGTCATTTTCGACAACGAGCTGACACCCGCGCAGCTCAGGCATATCGAAGACCGCGTCGATCGCAAAGTGATCGACCGCACGCAATTGATTCTGGATATCTTCGCGCGCCGCGCGCGCACTCGAGAAGGCAAGTGGCAGGTCGAGCTGGCGCAGCTGAAATATCTGCTGCCTCGTCTCGCCGGATCGGGCACGGCGCTGTCGCGGCTTGGCGGCGGGATTGGCACGAGGGGACCTGGCGAAACGAAGCTCGAAACGGACCGCCGGCGCATTCGTCAGCGCATTCACGCCATCTCGCAGGAGATCGACTCGATTCGCAAACGCCGCCAGCATTCTCAGGCGCGCCGCCGGAAAGCGTCCGTGCCGCTCGTGGCGCTGGTGGGATATACGAACGCGGGAAAGACCACGCTGTTCAACCTGCTGACAAAAGAATCGGCCGAAGCCTCGGACGCGCTCTTCGTTACGCTCGATCCCCTCGTCAGACAGGTAAGCCTGCCCGACAAGCGGCGTCTGCTGCTGTCGGATACGGTCGGATTCATCGACAGACTGCCGCATACGTTGGTGGCGGCATTCCGCGCGACACTCGAGCAGGTCGCCGAGGCCGATCTCGTGCTTCACGTCATCGACGCGGCCGATCCGGATCGCGATCGCCACGTCGAGGCGGTCCGGGGCGTGCTGGAGGAAGTGGGCGCCGCCAATGTCGCGTCGATGGACGTCTTTAACAAGTGCGACCTGATCGACCGCGAAGAGGCTGAGGGTCTTCGTTCCAGGAACCCGGGCGCCCTCTGCATTTCGGCCTTGAAGGCGCGCGGCCGGAAGGAGATCATCGATGCGGTCGCGGAGAGACTCGAATTGGACACGAGACGCGTGACGCTCGAATTCGACGAAGACAGCGCCGAAGATCGCGAGAAGATTGCACGCGTCTACCGGCATGCGCGCGTCGTCAGCCACGTCACCAGCGACGGACGCGTGGCGATCGAAGCGGATGTGCCCAGGCGGGTGCTCGACAGAGTCAAAGCGGCAGGTGGACGTTGAGACGCCTCGCCTATGCCGTGCTCGTAGCGGTCCTGATGAGCGCGTGCGGCCGCACCGTTGCACCAGCGGTGGTGACGACGCCCCGGTATCCCGACTACATCTTTCCGGCGCTGGCCCAGCCCGATCAACGGCAAGCCGACCTGGTCCGCGAACATGACGCCGCCTGGCGCTGGTTCCAGGCCGGGGATCTCGATCGCGCCGAGACCGGATTTGAGGCGGTGCTGAAGCGCTCGCCGCAGTTTTATCCGAGCGACACCGCCCTCGGATACCTCGACACCCTCCGCAGTAATTTCACGCCTGCGATCGCGCGGTTCGACCGCGTGCTTCAGGCGAACCCGGGATATGTCGCCGCCCTGGTCGGCCGCGGCGAAGCCCTGCTCGCGCAAAACAGAGAAGCTGAGGCGCTTGCCTCATTCGAATCGGCGCTCAAAGCCGATCCGCAGTTGCAGGCGATTGCCCGGCGAGTGGAAGTGCTGCGGGCCCGCGCCCTTCAGTCCAACGTGGCGTCAGCGCGGAAAGCCGCTCAGGCGAACCAGCTCGACGAAGCGGCGAGGTTGTACGAACAGGCAATCGCCGCGTCGCCCGACAGCGCATTTCTGGTGCGCGATCTCGCCGACGTCGAAGCCCGTCAGGGGAAAACCGAGGAGGCGCTCGCCCGGTACCGGCGCGCGATTGAAATGGATGCGTCGGATGCGACGTCGCGAATCCGCATCGGCGAAATTTTCGACGCCCGCGGCGATCTCGAAGGGGCGCTGGCGATGTATGTGGACGCGAACAATCTCGAGCCGAGCGCCGAGCTGCGCCGGCGGATGGGCGCCCTCGAGACCCGGCTGGCGTATCTGAAGCTGCCGGCCGAATACCGCGCGATTCCCGACCGCCCGACGGTCACGCGCGGCGACCTCGCGTCGCTCATCGGCATCCGCCTCGGAGCGCTCATGCAGCAGACGCCCCCCGCCGCGGTGCTCATCACCGACGCGCGCGGCCATTGGGCGTCGGACTGGATCATGGCCACCGCCGCTGCCGGCATCATGGAACCGTACCAGAACCACACCTTCCAGCCGGCGAATGTGCTGACGCGGAGCGACCTCGCACACGCGGTTGCGCGGCTGCTGAAGGTCATCGCCGCCGGCCGACCGCAGCTGTTGAAAGACTGGCAGAGCCGACAGCAGAAAATGACGGATGTCGGCGTCAGCAATCTGCATTATGCTGACGCCTCGCTCTCGGTGGCCGCGGGAGTTCTTCCGCTGGCCGACGGCGGGTTGTTTCAGCTGTCGCGGGCCGTCAGCGGCGCTGAAGCGACAGACGCCGTCAGCCGAATCGAGCGCCTTTTCACCACCTCACAATGAGCGTGTTGACGCCGGCGAATCAGCTCACCCTGATGCGGGTGCTGCTCGCCCCCGCTTTCGTGATTCTCACTGTATACGGCCATCTCGGTTGGGCGCTGATCGTCTTTGCGGTCGCGGGGCTCACCGACATGCTGGACGGTCTCATCGCGCGAAAGTTCAGCCGCCGCACGAGCCTTGGCGCGTGGCTCGATCCGATGGCCGACAAGCTCCTGATCGTGGCCACGGTGAGCGTGCTGACCGTTCCCGGTCTCGGTCTGGTCAACAAGCTTCCCGTGTGGCTCACCATTCTGATCATCAGCAGGGACCTGCTGATCGTGCTGACGGTCGCGGTGATTAACCTCGCCATCGGCCGGCGGGAGTTCCGGCCATCGATCTACGGCAAGATCGCGACGGCCACCTACATCATCACCTGCGTCACGATCATGTATTTCAATTATCTGCAGCGCCCCTCGATATTGGTCACCGCCGGCATCTATGCCTCAGCCGCGATCACGTTGATCTCGGGGTTTCATTATGTCTTCAACATAACGAAAATCATCAATCAAACCGAGAAAACGTAACAAGTAAAACAGGAGAAGGAGAGAAGGGGAGGTTTCTTTTGGCGGATCACGCCGGCTTCGCCGATCTTGCTGTCTCACCACGGAGCCACGGAGCCACTGAGAAACGCCAGGATTGGGATACGAACTTCCTAGGCGATCAGGAGAGCCTGATGATCGTACGTTGTGCGACGAGACCGGATCGCCTGTATCGACGTCGCGCCGAACAGCGCGTAGAGAAAGCCCGGGGCGGCGAGTGTCGAGGTGATGACTTCAAGGTCCGCTAAAGCCGGACACTACGTGCTTCGACCCTGGACTCCCGACTCGCGGACTCCCGGACTCCCGGACTCCCGGACTCCCGGACTCGCGGACTCCCGGACTCTTGGACTCCTGGACTCCCGGACTCTTACGGACTCCCTACACACCCATCTTGCGCTTGAAATATTCGATGGTCTTCACCAGGCCCTGTTCGAGTGTGACTTTCGGCTCCCAGCCGAGCAGCGTGCGCGCTCTGGTGATGTCGGGCTGGCGGACTTTGGGATCGTCGATCGGCAGGTCCTGATAGATGATCGTGCTCTTCGAGCCGGTCATGCCGATGATCGCCCGCGCGATGCCCTCGATCGTCATCTCGTGCGGGTTGCCGATGTTCACCGGCTCGTTGACGTTCGAGTCCATCAGCCGGAGGATGCCGTCGACCAGGTCGTCGACGTAGCAGAAGCTGCGCGTCTGTGTGCCGTCGCCGAACACCGTGACGTCTTCATTCCGTAAGGCCTGCGAGATGAACGCCGGTACCGCGCGGCCGTCTTTGATCCGCATGCGCGGGCCATAGGTGTTGAAGATACGCACGATTTTCGCATCCACCCCGTGATAGCGGTGATACGCCATGGTCATCGCTTCCGCGAACCGCTTCGCTTCGTCGTACACACCGCGCGGCCCGATGGGGTTGACGTTGCCCCAGTAGGATTCCTTTTGCGGATGTTCGAGCGGATCGCCGTACACCTCGGACGTCGAGGCGATGACGAATCGCGCGCCCTTGGCTTTCGCCAGCCCAAGCGCTTTGTGCGTCCCGAGCGCACCCACCTTCAGGGTGGGGATCGGCAGCTCGAGGTAGTCGATCGGGCTGGCCGGGCTCGCCCAGTGAAGCACCACGTCCACCGGTCCGTCCACGTTGATGTAGTTGGTGACGTCGTGCTTGATGAACACGAAGTCCCGCCCCGCGAGATGCGCGATGTTCGCCAGATCGCCCGTGAGCAGATTGTCGATGCCGACGACCGCGCAGTTGCGGTTGAGCAGTTCTTCGGCCAGATGGGAGCCGATGAAGCCCGCGGCCCCAGTGATCACAATACGTTTGCTCATTTCAAAATTGTCTCTGGAGGACGCCGCGGAAGAGAGTCATCCACATGATCTTGAGATCGAGCGAGACCGACCAGTTTTCGATGTAATACAGGTCGAACTCGATGCGCTTTTCGAGTGAGGTGTTGCCGCGCCAGCCGTTGACCTGCGCCCAGCCGGTAATGCCGGCTTTCACCTTGTGGCGCAGCATGTACTGCGGAAAGCGGTGCTTGAACTGGTCCACGAAAAACGGCCGTTCCGGCCGCGGTCCGACGATCGACATGTCGCCGCGAAAGACGTTCCAGATTTGCGGCAGCTCGTCGAGATCCCAGCGCCGGAGGAGCCGTCCCACGGGCGTGCAGCGCGGGTCGTCGTCGCGCGCCCAGATTGGCCCCGTCGTGTGTTCGGCGTCGGTCTGCATCGAGCGAAACTTGTAGACCCAGAACGGGCGGCCGTCGAGCCCCATGCGCTCCTGGCGGTAGAACACGCGCCCCGGGGACGTCCACTTGATGGCGAGCGCGATGACGCCGCACGGCACCAGCAGAAGCAGGGAGGCAGGAACCGCTTATCGCCAGGTCGATCGCCCGCTTGATGACGGCGTTGATCCCCTGCAGCGGCACGTCGTGAATGTTGATGATCGGAACGCCGTCGAGATCCTCGAGCCGCGCGCGCAGCGCCAGGAACTGGACGAGATCGGGTACCACCTTCACGTCGACCATCTCCCGGCTCGTGTTTTCGATGAGGTCGAGCATCTTGACGTGCTCGTCGAGCGGTAGCGCCACGTACAGGTGGTCGATGTTTTCCTGCCGCAGAATCTCCGGAGTGTCGTCGAGGGTCCCCAACAACGGCAGGCCTCGATAACCGAGATGATCGCCGCCGGCCCTGTCGTCGACGAAACCGACGACCTGATACCCGAGCTCGCGGTGCTGAAGAATCTTTTCCGCAACCACGCGTCCCAGATCTCCCGCGCCGGCAATCAGGATCCGCTTCAGGCCGATCCCGGCCTTCCATCGCCGCTCGAGAATTTCGCGGACGAGTTCGCGCGAGCCGAACGTCAACACGATGTTGATCACGAGGAACAACGCCCAGACGATGCGCGAGACCTGATACGCGCCAACCGCCTGTTCCTCCGGCGAAGCGTGATACGCGTCGACATACAGCGTGGTCACGATGCCGAGAATGACCGCGACGACGGTGCTGATGAAAACCAGGAAGAAGTCGTCGACCCGGGACCGGCTGCGGCGCAGGCGGTATACGCCCTGCGAGTAGTACGCAATCGGCACCAGGACGGCGACGAACGGCATCACCGCGACGTATTGGGCGAATGGAGGGTAGCCGCGCGTGACGGGAATCAGACCGCTCCAGAACCTGAACAGGTAGGCGAGGCCGAACGCGGCAATCGCCAGTAGCGCGTCCGAGAGTACGTAAAAGGCGACGAGGAGCCGCCCGTAGCGTCTAAGCATCGGTCAGGCTCTCGATCGCCGACCGCATCGATCGGATGAACACAGAGCGGTCGAATTTGACGGCGTGCTCCCGGATGGCGGCCCGGTCGAATGGGGTGTGACGGGCACGCGCGATCGCGTCGGCGAATGCCTGCGGCGTCGGTTCGCTCACGAGCACTCCCGAAACGCCGTCCACAACCGTCTCGAGCGCGCCGCCTCGCGCCAGTGCGATAACCGGCGTGCCGCAGGCCTGCGCTTCCACTGGAGCGATGCCGAAATCCTCTTCTCCGGGAAGAAGCACCGCGGCGGCGCGGCGATACGCATGGCGAACCTCATCGTCTGAAAGCGGGCCAAGCAGCCGCACGTCCGCGCCGGTGCGCGCGGCGAGAGCTTCGAGATTGCGGCGTTCGGGACCATCGCCGATGACGCGAAGCGGCACATTGGCAAGGCGGCAGGCCTCGATGGCAAGGTCGATGCGTTTATACGGGACGAGCGCTGACACAATCAGCAAAAAGTCTTCCGCGGCAACCGCGTCATCGGGCGAAAAGAACTCGGTGTCGACGGGAGGGTAGATGACAAGGGCGTCACGATTATAGTACCGCCGGATCCGGCTGGCAACGTGGTGAGAAATTGCGACGTAGCGGTCGGCCCGGCCGGCCGTCGCCGCATCCCAGCGGGCGAGCGCCTTCAGCACCGGCTTGAGCGCGCGGTGCTTGAGCGTGCCGACCCGTCCCTCGCCGAAATAGGCCTCGAACTGGTCCCACGCATAGCGCATCGGGGTAAAGCAGTAGCAGAGATGGCGCGCTCGGCCGGTCTTGACCACCGACTTCGCGGCGCAGTGGCTGGTGCTGATGATCAGGTCGTAGCCGTCGAGGTCGAACTGCTCGATTGCGGCTGGAAACAGCGGCAGACAATAGCGATACAGGCTGCGCATGCCAGGCAGATGCTGAAGGACCGACGTCCGCACGCGGCGCTGTTCGATGACCGGTGAGACGCTGCCGCGCACGTGAAAGAGCGTCAGCAGATCGGCTGAGGGGTAGGCCTCGCAGAGCATTTCGAGGACCTTTTCGCCGCCGCGCATGCCGGTCAGCCAGTCGTGGACCAGCGCGACCCTCATGACACCACCTCGCCGTAGATCTCGCGCACGCGGTGAACGGATCGAGCCCACGAAAATTCCTTGACCCGTTCCAGCCCGCGCTTGCTCAGGTCGTTGCGGAGATGGGTGCTCCGCAGCACGGTGAGAATCCCGTCGGCAATGGATTCTGCCCTGTACGGATCCACCAGAATTGCCGCGTCGCCGACGACCTCCGGCAGCGACGAGACGTTCGACGTTACAACAGGAGTGCCGCTGGCCATCGCCTCGAGCGGGGGAAGACCGAACCCTTCGTACAAAGACGGGAAGACGAACAACGCCGCCAGGCGGTAGAGCACCGCAAGCGTCTTGTCCGGGACATATCCGAGGAAGCGGACAGATCGGTGGATGTCGTATCGGTGGACGGCGCGTCGCAGCGATTGCAGCTTCGAAATTTCGTCTCCAATGATGATCAGCTCGAGCTCCGACCGTCCCTGCTGGCGCACCAGATGAAACGCTTCGATGAGGCGTTCGAGGTTCTTGTGCGGCTTGATGTTCCCCACGTAGAGCAGGTACGAGTGGCTCAGCTGGTACCGCTCGCGGGTGTTGATGACATGTTCTTCGCTCGGCGGCGTGCTGAACCGGTCGTCAATCGCGTTTGGCGTCACCACGATCTTTTCCGGCGGCACATTGAAAAATGTCAGGATGTCCTTCTTCGACTGCTCCGATACGGTGAAGATGCGGTCCGATTTATGTGCGGCGGTGTGCAGCAGCGTCTTCGCGAACGCGTGCCCGAGCCAGTGCCGGCGATACTCCGGGAACATCAGATGGATGCAGTCGTGAATCGTGACGACCGACTTGGTCGGCGTCAGCGCCGGCAGCACATAATGCGGCGCGTGAAACAGGTCCAGCCCTTCACGCCGCACAGCCAGTGGAATCGAGACTTGCTCCGCGACCGAATAGTGGCCTGACTGAGCGGGCACGGCGCGAAAATTCTCTCCCAACGTCGCGCCGACACCGACGTCCTGCGGCCTCGTCAGCAATACATATTCCGTGGTCCGATCGAGGGCCGCGAGCTCGCGCAGCAGATTCCGGATGTAAGTGCCGATGCCGAAGTCATGGAGCTTGCGGGCATCGATGCCGATTCTCACTTAGATATTCTATTCGTCCATCGTCCATCGTCCATCGTCCATCCTGTCCATCGTCCATCGTCCATCGTCCATCGTCCGACGATCGACGTTCGACGATGGCCGATCGACGATCGACGATCTAACGTTCAAACCCCGTCCAGTCCATTCGATGACGCCGGCGGATCTCGCGGAGCTCGCCCGGGTGCGCTGCGGCGCGCCGGGCATCTTCCTGCGCACCGGCCATGACCGTGCGGATTTCGCCGGCGAGCTCTTCCATCTCCCGGATTGCGGAGCTGCACGACGCGTCGGGCGAGGTGAGCGAGGCGCGGCCGTCCCAAAGTCCGAACCACTCGCGATCGTGGCCGGGCACGACCCTGACCGAACAGTTCGTCTTGATGCGGACCCAATAGGAATCGAGCTGCGCCGCCTGACGGGCGGCGGCCTCAACGACCTGCTGATACCGCCGCGTACCCTGCTCGCGCGCGATGTCGGTGTCGGATCGCGCGCTGAACGCCGGCGCAAGCGGTTGGCTCGGCTGGGCCCCGGCGACAGCCGGAGCCGGCTCTCTACCGCCGGCGAGCAGCGTACGCGCGTGGTCCACCGCGACCGCGAAGCCAAGCGACTCAGCCGTGCCGGTGATCTTCATCGTGTTGATTCCCACCACCTGGCCGTGACGGTTCAAGAGCGGACCGCCGCTGTTTCCGGGATTGATGGCGGCGTCCGTTTGCAGCATCACCGTCCGATCGGCGCGGCGCACGGCGCTGATAATGCCGCGCGTCACGCTGTTCTGAAAGACGCCGAGGGCGAGCCCGATCGCGATTACTTCCTGACCGGGGCGGACGTCGTTCGCAGTGCCGAGCGGCAAGACCGGTTGAGTCGATGGAGCACTGTCGACTCGAACGATCGCGAGGTCGTGCTCCGTCGAAGACGTTTCCACTCGTCCCGGAAGCGCCTGCCCGCTCGACAGCCTGACCGTTACGGAAACGTAGTTCTGAATGACGTGGCGGTTCGTGATCACCGTGCGCGGCCCCGCAAAAAACCCGCTGCCGCGTCCCTGACCCGCTTCGATCGACACGATGGCCGGAATCGATCGGCTGATGACGTCTTCCAACGAACTGGGTGCCTCAGGTGCGATAGGTACGACAGGTGCGACGGGTGCGCTAGATGCGACGGGTCCGCCAGGTGCGAGGCTAGGTGCGTTGGGCTTGTCCGCCGCCCCGCGGCTCGCGCTCGGGGCGCCCTGAGCTGCGTCGAAGGGCGTAGCTCCGCCAGGAGCGAAGGCGGATGCGGGCTGGGTCGCAGCCGATTTCACAGGAATCACCTGCAGTGCGATGAGCGTCCCCGCTGCCGCAAGTGCGACGAAACACAGGGCGATCCAGGAGAGCGCAGAAGATGCCGGCTTTGGCGTTTCGAGGGACGCACTCTCCGGCACAGGCAGCGCACCGGACGCGCCGCAGCGGCAGGTGTCGAACCGCTTCGGCACAAGGCGTCCACATTGAGGGCAAGACCAGCTGAACTGAGCGCTGTCACTCACCCCCTATTTATCGGCAGTTTCCCTTGTAACGCTAGGTAAAGGCGGAGGATCGGCTCCCACGCCGGGTGGTGCTTGCGGTAGAAGGCGAGTTGGCTGCGACGGTAGCTTTCGGCGGTGGCCAACGGGCTCGCCCGCCACGATCGGCCGCGCAGATGCACGATCCGGGCGGCAGGAGTGAAATACACCTTCCCGCCGTTGGCCCGGACGGCGGCGCAGAAATCGACGTCTTCGCAGTACATGAAATAGCGCTCGTCCATGAGACCGGCGGCCTCCGCGTCTTTCCGCCGCACCAGGAGGCACGCACCCGACACCCAGTCCACCTCCCGCGTGCGCGAGGTCATGAGCTCGATCCGTTCGGGCGAGGCAAAACGCAGCAGCAGCTTCTGACGCAGCTCAGCCGTAGGGGAAATCATCCTGCCGTAGGACAGCTCCGGGCTGCCTGAGGCATCCACGATCTTCGGTCCCGTAATCGACGCGCCGGGAAGCGATCGCAGTTCGGCGACGAGCCGATCGATCGCGCCTTCGGGCACGATCGTGTCGCTGTTCAACAGAAGCACGAGCTCGCTCGACGTGGCGCGAATGGCGGCGTTGTTGCCGGCGGGAAAGCCCACGTTGGTGTCGAGCGCGATGACCCGGACGTCCGGCCACTTCGCTCGCACGGCTTCGACGCTGCCGTCGTGCGACGCGTTGTCCACGACGACGATGTCGTGGGAGACGCGGGGTGCGTGTCCGTGCAGTGAGCGAAGGCAGTTTTCGAGATCGGATTTCGTGTTGTGGCTCACGATCACGATCGTGAGGTCTGTCATCGTGCGCGCTCCAGCGCGGCGAGTGTCTGTGACGCGGCGCGCGTCCACGAATAGCGCCCAAGCACCTCTGGCGCGGCCTGCAACACACGCCGGCGGGCATCCTCGTCGAACAACAGCGTCTCGAGCGCGGCGGCGACGACCGTACGCTCGGTGTTCGGCACATACAGAGCCGCAGGGCCGCAGATCTCACGGGCGACGGGCGTGTCGAGCAGTACCGCGGGCACGCCGCACGATAACGCTTCCAGCGGCGGCAAGCCAAAACCTTCGTATTCCGAGAGAAGAGCGAACGCCCGTGCGCGCCCATAGAGCTCGGGAAGCTGCTCGTCAGGCACATACGTGCGAACGGAGACTTGTGACTGCGTGCCTTCGGCCGCGACGACGGCGTTCAGATCCTGGTGCGGGTACGTGCGGTTGTCTCCGACAATTTCGAGACGTGCGGCAGGGTACCGTTTGGCGATCGACGTAAACCCGCCGATCAGGTCGGGCAGGTGACGGCGATTGAAGATCGATCCGACCGAAAGCACCAGAGGCTGGCGCCGAATCGTGCCCCCGGCCGGCATGGCGAGTACGCCTGGATTCACCACTTCGACACGACCGGGCGCGATCGCGAAATGCGACAGGATGTCCTGCCGCGACGCTTCGGAATCCGTCAGCACGCGCGCGGCGCGGCGGCATGACCAGCGCGTGAGGAACCTGCGCCGGAGCCCCTCTTTTCGCCGGAACCACTCGGGATGTGCGACGAACGAGATGTCGTGCACGATGACGACGGTCGGCGTGCTGAGCAGGAGGGGTGCCGTGTAAGCCGGGGCGAGAAATACGTCGAGGCGATCGGATTTTGCCGCGCGGGGCAGGGCGATCTGCTCCCAGGCCGTTCCCGCGCCGCCGTCGAGCAGCCGCAGCTCCGCGTTTGGAAGCGGCAGCGGAATGTTCTGCGGCGCGTAGAGCACGAAGGTGTGCTTCGCGGCAACGGGATCGATCGCCCACGCGCGCAGGATCCCCGCGAGGTGCCGTCCGACGCCGGTTGGCTTGCCGCACAGCTCGCGCGCGTCAATGCCGATGCGCATCTCGGTTGTGCACGTTGGGGGCAGGTGCCGCGGCCATCGGAGCGCGCCGCCGGCGTGCGAGCAGCGCCTCTTCGTAGGCGCTGCGGACATCGCGCGCCGTCTGAGACCACGTGAACAGCCGCGCGCGCTCCAATCCCTTGACCGCGAGGTTCGCGCGAAGGCTGCTGTCGCTGGTCATCATCAGCATCGCCGAGGTGAGGCTCTCCGGGTCATCGGGGTCGATCAGCAGGCCCGCATCGCCCACGACTTCCGGCAGGCCACCGCGATTCGACGCGATGACGGGCACGCCGGCCGCCATGGCTTCCAGCGCGGGTATGCCGAATCCTTCATCGAAGGAAGGCAGCACGAACATCTGCGCGCCTTTGAACAGCGCCTCGGTCTCGTGGCGGGGCACGTACCCGCGAAATTCTACCCGTCCCGCCAGGGGAGCGCGTTCGGCCGCGGCGATCGCCGCACCGGCACCAGCGGCCGATCCTCCGGCAATCACGAGACGCGGAGCGTTCGCGTGGCGCGCGATCAGCCGGCCATATGCCTCGAGAAGACCGCTGAGATTCTTGCGGGGTTCGAGCGTTCCCACAAAGAGCACGTATCCGTCGGACCCGGCTCGAGCCGGCGCCGTTGTCCATTCAGGCGCGCCGTTCATGCACACCGAGATGCGATCGCGCGGGATGTCGAGCAGCCGGTGCACTTCGCCCGCCACGAAGCGCGAGACGACGATGATTCGATCGGCGCGGCGCCCGTGTGCGGCCGCAAGCGACGCGTAGTCGCGCCGAATTTCGGCCGATGTGCGTTCCGGGTTCGACAAGAAATACAGATCGTGAATCGTCACGACCTGAGCCGCGGTCCTGACGGGCATCAGCAGCGGATGGGGCGAGTGCGCGACATCGAAGGCGCCGCGGGCGAGAGCCTCGATCGGCGGCCACTGCAGGCGATGCCACGACAGGTTCAGCATGCCCACGGGGATGCGTCGATCCACCGCGCGTGCACGAGGCATGTGCTGCGGCAGGTCAGACGGCAGCCGATCTTTCCAGGAGCTCGAGAACACCGTGATGTCGTCGGCGCGATTGCGTGCAAGGTGGGCGGCGATCTGATGGATGTGCTCGCCGACGCCGGTGCGGGCCCGGAGGGCCGGACGGTAATCGATGACGATCCGCACGGGCCGGAGCCTATCACAAAGACACGAGGCATTTCCTTGCTGGTCAACGGGTTGGAAGCAATTGGAGATTGTGTTAAAGTCGCCGGATTTACTATGCCGATTGCGTCGACACAGGCCTGCTCATACCCTTCAGCGAGCTTGGACGGGAGTTATCACGAATGAAAATTGCGGTCGTCGGATCGGGCTACGTCGGCCTGGTGCTGGGAGCCTGTCTGGCGGAGAACGGCAACGACGTCACCTGCATCGACAAAGATGCCGCCAAAGTCCGGCGGCTTCGCCGCGGCATCATGCCGATTTACGAGCCTGGCCTCGAAGAGATGGTGAGGCGCAACCGGAAGGAGCGCCGGCTCGAGTTCACGACGGATCTGCGGCGCTCGGTGCGCGGCGCCGGCATCGTTTTCATTGCCGTGGGCACGCCGCAGCACGAAGACGGATCGGCCGATCTGACGCACGTCCTCGGGGTGGCGCGCGACATCGCCAAAGCGATGAACGGCTACAAGGTCATCGTCGACAAGAGCACCGTTCCGGTGGGAACCGCCGCCCGCGTGCGGGAGATCGTCGGGCGCGAAACGTCGCATCCGTTCAGCGTCGTCAGCAATCCGGAATTTCTCAAGCAGGGAGCGGCGGTCGAAGATTTTCTGAAGCCGGACCGCGTGGTCATCGGCGTCGAAGACGATCGCGCGCGCACGTTGATGATGGAGCTCTACGCGCCGTTTACGCGCACGGGCGCTCCCATCATGATGATGGACTGCGCGAGCGCCGAGATGTGCAAATACGCGGCGAACGCGATTCTCGCCACGCGGATCTCGTTCATGAACGAAGTGGCGAACGTCTGCGAAGCGTTCGGTGCCAATGTCGATCACGTGCGCAAGGCGATCGGCGCGGACAAGCGCATCGGTCCGTCGTTCCTCTTTCCAGGCATCGGATTCGGCGGGAGCTGTTTTCCGAAAGACATCAAGGCGCTCATCAAGTTCGCCGGCGACCGGGGCTACGACTTCCAGACGCTGAAAGCGGTGCACAACGTCAACGAGGCGCAGAAAGTGCGCTTCATCGCAAGCTGGAGAATCATTTCGGGTCGCTGAAAAACCGCACGATTGCCGTCTGGGGGCTGTCGTTCAAGCCGCGAACCGACGACATGCGCGAAGCGCCGTCGATTCCGCTCATCACCCGTCTTCTGCAGGCCAAAGCGAAGGTCCAGGCCTTCGATCCCCAGGCCGAGCCGGTTGCCCGCCGCATCTTCGGGAGCACGATCACATTGGCCGATAAGAGCTATAGCGCGCTCAAGGGCGCCGACGCGCTGGTGATCGCCACCGAGTGGAACGAGTTCCGCGAGCCCGATTTCCCGCGAATGCGAAAGCTCATGAAATCGCCGGTGATTTTCGACGGCCGCAACATCTACAGCCCCGACCAGATGAAAGCCCAGGGCTTCACCTACTATTCGGTCGGCCGGTAATGGCAGGGATCAAAGGCGTAATCGCCGACCCGCTGCTCTCGGTCGTCATGCCCGTGTACAACGAGCGCGAGACGATCGAAGACATGATTGCGCGCGTGCTGGCCGTCCCGTCGATCCGCATCGAGCTCATCGTCGTGGACGACGGCTCGAAGGACGGCACGTCGGAGATCCTGCGCGGGCTTCAGAACAGGTACACTTTCAAGCTGCTGCAGAAGCCGAACGGCGGCAAGGGATCGGCGCTGCGGCTCGGCTTCAAGGAAGTGACCGGCGATCTCGTCGTGATTCAGGATGCCGACACGGAATATTCGCCCGAAGAATTTCCGGATCTCATCGAGCTGATCTGCCAGGGTCGCGCCGACGTCGTCTACGGCTCGCGCTTCCTCGGCCGTCATCGTGTCTTCCTGTTTACGCACTACCTCGGGAACCTGTTCCTGACGTTTCTCACGAACGTGCTCTACAACACCATGCTGACCGACATGGAGACCTGCTACAAGGCGATGCGGATTGACGTGTTGCGGTCGTTTACGCTCGACAGCAACGGCTTCGGCATCGAGCCCGAGCTGACGGCAAAAATCTTCAAGCGCGGGTTTCGCGTCTACGAAGTGCCGATTACCTACGACGGCCGCGGCTACGAAGAGGGCAAGAAGATTACCTGGCGCGACGGGGTGGTTGCGCTCTGGGTCCTGATCAAATATCGCTTTACCGAGTGAACTCGTTCATCCGGCTTCTTCGGTACGCAAAGCCATATAAGGGCCGCCTGGCCTGGGCGGTGGTCGCGATGGCGATCTACGCGCTGGCGTCGGCGCTGGTCATCTATCTGATCAGGCCGATCCTCGACGAAGTGCTGCCGAGCGGGCAGGGGCTGCGCATGATCGCGCTGTCGCTGATCGGGCTGTATTTCCTGAAGGGCATCGGGTCGTATTTCTCCGGCTATCTGATGGAAGACGTCGGGCAGCGCGTGGTGATGGACGTGCGCGACGCTCTTTACGGCCATATCCTTGGCCAGTCAGCGGGCTTCTTCGGCCGCAATACCGTCGGGCAGCTGCTCTCGCGTGTGTCGAACGACGTCGGCCAGGTGCAGCGCGCGGTCTCTGAAACGGCGGGCGACCTCGCCAGAGAGTCGCTGGCCCTGGTCGGCTACGCGGTGATTCTGATCTGGATCGACTGGCGTCTGGCGATGTTGTGTCTCACGGGCGCTCCGGTGATCGTGTATCCGCTGGTCCGCCTCGGCCAGCGCATCCGGCGCACCGCGAGGCGCAGCCAGGAGGCGCAGGAGCACATGTCGCACGTCGCGGCGGAGACATTTGCCGCCCACCGCATCGTCAAGGCGTTCGGGGCCGAAGAGCGCGAGGCGGGCCGCTTCCGCGAAGCCCTGCGCCACCTGTACCGCACCAATATGCGCGTGGTACGGGCACTGTCGGTGATGCCTCCGTCGATGGAGCTGCTCGGCGGCATCGCGATGGCCGGCGCGTTGTGGTACGGCAGCGAGCAGATTGCGTCGGGACGCCTGACGACCGGCGATTTCACCGCGTTTCTGGCCGCGATGTTGATGATGTACGCGCCCGCCAAGAAGCTGAGCCGCGTCAACGCGAACCTGCAGCAGGCGATTGCCGCCGCCGATCGCATCTTCGAGCTGCTCGACACCCACACCGAGGTTGCCGAGTCGCCGGCGGCGCGTCCGCTGCCGCCGTTTTCGTCGGCCATCGAATTCCGCGACGTGTCTTTTGCCTACGAAGATGTGCAGCCGCGAGCCATTCTACGGAATGTGTCGTTCAAAGTACCCGCCGGCCAGATGATCGCGATCGTCGGGCGGAGCGGCGCGGGCAAAACCACGCTCGTGAACCTGATTCCGCGCTTCTTCGATGTCAGCAGCGGCATGATTGCGATCGACGGCCAGGATGTCCGCGACGTGACGCTGAAGTCGCTGCGCGGCCAGATCGGCATCGTGACGCAGGAAACCGTGCTGTTCGACGACACGCTCGCGAACAACATCGCCTACGGGTCGGTGACAGGCGTCAGCCGCCGAGATCGAGGCCGCGTCCAGAGCCGCGCACGCGCACGAGTTCATCGCCACGCTTCCGGATGCCTATCAGACCCGCATCGGCGAGCGCGGACAGAAACTGTCGGGCGGTCAGCGCCAGCGCGTCGCCATTGCCCGCGCGCTGCTGAAAAACGCGCCTATCCTCATCCTCGACGAGGCCACCTCGTCGCTCGACACGGAAGCCGAGCTGCTCGTGCAGGATGCGCTGGCGACACTCATGCTGAACCGCACGTCGTTCGTGATCGCGCACCGGTTGTCGACGATCATGAGAGCGGACGCGATCATCGTGCTCGAACGCGGCCGCATCGCCGAGGTGGGCCGTCATGAGGAGCTGCTCGATCGCGAAGGCGTTTATGCGGCGCTTTACAAGATGCAGCTTCTCGAACCCAAGAGCAGGGAGAATCCGGTAGCCCAATGATCAAGTCGATGACAGGATTCGCGTCTGCGGCGCGGGAATCGGACGCGGCGACGATTACGGTGACCATCAGGGCGGTGAACCACCGCCATCTCGACCTCCAGCTCCGCGTTCCGCAGACGCTCGCGGAAGCCGAGGGACGTATTCGCGGCACCGTCCAGCGCCGGATCAGCCGTGGGCGAGTGGAGCTCGCCGCCAGCGTCCAGTACCGCCATACGCCGAGCGTCGAGGTCGAGTTCAACGAATCGCTGGCCGTGGCGCTTTCAGCCGCGCTCGAGACCGCACGCACACGGGGGATCGTGCAGGGCCCGCTCACACCGGGAGATCTGCTGCGCCTTCCGCAGGCACTCGCGGTGCGCGAGCGGCCGGTCGAACGTGATGCCGCCATGGTGGCGCAGCTCGTGGAGATGCTCGAAGGAGCGGTGGAGGAAGCGGTCACACAGCTCGACGGCATGCGATCGACGGAAGGGGACCACCTGAACGCGGATCTCGAAGTGAGGCGGGCGCTGCTCGGCGGCATGCTCGAAGAGATCAACGACGCTGCCGATCTCGGACGCCTGGAGCTGCAGGCGCGGCTGGCCGCGCGCGTGCAGGAGCTCACCGTCGATATCGCCGCCGATGCCAACCTGATTGCGCAGGAGATCGTCAGGGTGGCGTCGCGCTCCGACATCAGCGAAGAGATGGCGCGCTTCCGCGCGCACCTTGCGCACTGGAAAGCGCTGGCCGACTCTCCGGAGCCTGTCGGACGAAAGCTGGATTTCCTGCTGCAGGAGATGAACCGCGAAGTCAACACGATCGGATCGAAGGCCGACGGACTGCGCGTGTCGAATCTGGTGATCTCCGCCAAGGCCGAGCTCGAGAAGATGCGCGAGCAAGTGCAGAATGTCGAATAAAGAGTGCCGCTTGCTGTTCATCGTGTCTGCCCCGTCGGGGACGGGGAAGACCACGGTCGTCGAGCGCCTGGTGAAAGTGACCGATCATCTGAAGCTGTCGCGGTCGTATACGTCGCGCGCGCCGCGCGGGGACGAGACAAATGGCGTGGACTATAATTTCGTCAGCCGCGCGCATTTCGAGCAGATGGTCGCGAACGGCGAGTTCCTCGAGTACGCCGACGTGTTCGGCAATCTCTACGGAACGCACGCCGGCGACACGACAGCGCTGCCTGTCGAGCGGGGAAGACGTGGCGCTGGTGATCGACGTGCAGGGCGCGCGAAAGGTGCGCGCAACCGGGCTGCCGCACGTTGCCGTCTTCGTCCTGCCGCCGTCCTACGAAGTGCTCGAGCGGCGGCTTCGCGGCCGCAGCAAGGACAGCGAAGAGGCGATCCGGCGCCGGCTCGAAGTGGCGCGGGAAGAAGTGTCGGCGTTCAAGGAATACGACTACGTGGTCGTGAACCACGAGCTCGAATCGTGCGTGGAGCGGCTCCGCGCGATCGTGCAGGCCGAGCGGTCGAAGCTGCAATGCATGCAGCACACGGCGCTCGACATATTGCGAACGTTTCACCGTTAACGGGGGCGATGAACGCATGGCAATGATTGCTGTCGGCGTGTGCGGCGGAATCGGCGCCTACAAGTCTGTCGAAGTCGTCCGCGGCCTCCAGAAACAGGGGCACGATGTCGTCGCCGTGATGACGCGTTCCGCCAAGCGTTTCGTCGGCGAGCTCACATTCGAAGCGATTACCCGTCATCGCGTGCTGACGAGCCAGTTCGAGCCCGGTGCCAATTCAGACATCGAACATATCTCGCTGGCCTCGAGCATCGATCTCCTGCTGATCGCGCCGGCGACGGCGAACATCATCGGGAAATTCGCCAACGGCATCGCCGACGATTTCCTGACATCGCTGTATCTCGCGACGAAGGCTCCTGTTCTGATTGCTCCGGCCATGAACACGAACATGCTCGAGCACTCGGCCGTGCAGAAGAACCTCGACGTGCTGGCAAGCCCGCGGAACGTATTTCGTCGATCCGGGCGCCGGCTATCTCGCCTGCGGCTGGATTGGCAAGGGGCGCCTGGCGGAGCCGGCGGACATCGTGCGCGCGGCGGGGGAACTGCTGACACCTTCCGGACCGCTGCGCGGGAAAACTGTCCTCGTCACCGCGGGCCCCACGCGCGAAGCGCTGGATCCGGTGCGTTTCGTGGGCAATCGATCGAGCGGAAAAATGGGCTACGCCATGGCGGCCGCGGCCCGCGCGCGCGGTGCGCAGGTCGTGCTGGTCAGCGGACCGACCGAGCTGACGCCCCCGGCCGGCATCGAGCTGATTCGCGTGACAACGGCGGCAGAGATGCGCGATGCGGTTGTGCCGAGAGCCGCGAGCGCTGAGGTCGTCATCATGGCGGCCGCAGTGGCCGATTACGCACCTACGGGCGTGGCGCCGCAGAAAATTCACAAGGACGCGGAAACGCTCACGGTAACTCTCACGCGAACGCCCGACATTCTGGGTGAGCTCGGCAGGCTGAGGGCTGACAGCGATCGTCCGATGCTCGTTGGATTCGCCGCCGAAACGGACGATGTGGTCGCTGCGGCGCACCGCAAACAGCGCGAGAAACGCGTGGATCTCGTCGTGGCGAACGATGTGTCGAGAGCGGACGCGGGGTTCGAAGTGGACACGAACGAAGTGACGCTCGTCTCGGCGGCCGGCGAAAAGATTCTCCCGCTGCAATCCAAGACCGCGATCGCCCAGCAGATCGTCCGGCACATCGAAGACCTCCTTCTCACTCGAACCGCCGTGCGAACCTGATGCCGATCGATCGAGAAGCCCTTGCCGAACACATCAGATTTTTCGAGGAGCTTGGTGTGAGCGGGTACAGGAAAGACGCGGTGTGGGGGGGAAGACCTGACAGAGCTGAGAGCAGAGAGCTGAGAGCAGAGAGCACGGAACGGCGAGCAGAGATCAAAGAGCCCGAAGGGGATGCGGAGGATGACCCCAATCTCGATGCTTGGTGCGATACGCGAAGACATCGGCGACTGCACGCGCTGCAAGCTGTGCAATCTCGGGCGCAAGCAGATTGTCTTCGGCGTCGGCAATCCCAACGCGGACTTGATGTTCGTCGGCGAAGCGCCAGGGCGCGACGAAGACATTCAGGGCATCCCGTTCGTCGGCCGCGCGGGCCAGAAGCTCACGCAAATCATCGAGGCCATCGGCTTGAAGCGCGAGGATGTCTACATCGCCAACGTCATCAAATGCCGGCCGCCGGAGAACCGCAATCCCGAGCCCGACGAAGTCGAGCAATGCGAGCCGTTTCTGTTCCGGCAGATCGATACGATCAAACCGAAAGTCATCGTTGCCCTCGGTACCTTCGCCGCGAAGTCTCTGCTGAAGACGACCGATTCCATCTCGCGGCTTCGCGGGCGCGTCTACGACTACCGGGGGGCGAAGCTCGTGCCGACCTTCCACCCCGCGTTCCTGCTTCGCAACCCAAGCTGCCGCCGCGAAGTGTGGGAGGACATGAAAAAGGTCCGCGCGCTGCTCGCTGGCGAAAACGTAGCGTGATCCAGTGCGTCTGGTTTCGGTCGCCGTCCCCATTCCGTTTCTCGACGTTCTGACGTATCAGGTTCCCGATGGCGTGGCGCTTCCTCAGCGCGGCGCCCGCGTGGTCGTCCCGGTAGGGAAACGGTCGCTCACCGGGATCGTGGTCGATCCTCTTCCCGACGCCGCCGCTGAGACCACCACTCCCGACAAAATCAGGAACGTCATCGAAATCATCGATGACGAGCCGTTTCTCCCCGGACCGGTCGTCGACCTGGCGTTGTGGGTGGCGGAGTACTACGCGTGTGGCGCTGGCGACGCGCTTGCGGCAGCGGTCCCTTCGACACAGGCGCACAAAACCGTTCGAATCGCGACGCTCACGGCTCAAGGCCATGACGTTGAAGCGATGCGCGGCAGCCCTGGGCGGACGGCAAAAGACGGCTGTCGAGATCCTGCGGGGCTCGCCGCATGGCGTACGCGTCCCCGAGCTCAACGAGCGGGGCATATCTACGGACGTTCTGCGGCGTCTCGCGGTAAAAGGGCTCGTCGCCTTTCAACACGAGCGAATCGAGCGGGATCCTTTCAGCAGCGGCACGGCAACCGCGCCTGTCGCGTTCCTCGGCCGGTCGAGTCCTCACCGGCGAGCAGGAGCAGGTACTCGAGGAACTAGGCGCTGCGGCTGATGCCGAACGGTTCGCCGTTTTCCTGCTGCAGGGGGTCACTGGTTCCGGCAAGACCGAAGTTTATCTTCGGCTTGCGGAGCGTGTCCTGCGCCAGGGGAAGTCGGTGCTCGTGCTGGTCCCGGAAATCGCGCTCACACCGGCCGTGGCGTCAACCTTCAGAGACGCGTTCGGCGACCGGGTTGCCGTTCAGCACAGCGGCCTGTCGGACGGCGAGCGCTCCGATCAGTGGTATCGGATCCGCCGCGGGCAGGTGTCTGTCGTCGTCGGAACGCGGTCCGCTGTGTTTACGCCGCTGTCGCGCCTCGGTCTCGTCATTGTCGACGAGGAGCACGACACGTCGTTCAAGCAGGAAGAGACGCCGAGATACAACGGCCGCGATGTTGCCGTCATGCGCGGTAAACATGAAGGGGCGCTCGTCGTCCTTGGCTCGGCGACGCCATCGCTCGAGAGCAGCCAGAACGCCTCGAGCGGCAGATATACGCGAGTGTTGATGGAGCGTCGGGTGCAGGATCGGCCGCTGGCGTCCGTTTCGATCGTGGATATGCGTCACGAATACGCCGAACACGGCCCCGACGTGATTCTGAGCGGGCGCCTGCGCAACGCGATTTCCGCTCGGCTGGCGGCCGGACAGCAGTCGTTGATCCTCCTGAATCGCCGCGGCCTTGCCACCGCGGTGTTCTGCCGGCAATGCGGCGGCACTATCGAGTGCCCGAACTGCAGCGTGTCGCTGATCGTGCACTCGGAAGGACGCGAACGCCATCGCGCGCGCTGCCATTACTGCAACTACGCCATGCTCGTTCCGAAGGCCTGTCCGGCGTGCAAGGGACCATATCTCGAACGCCGTGGTTTTGGCACCGAACGCGTCGCCGCCGAAATCGCCGCCGCCTGGCCCGACGCGAACGTGTCGAGACTCGATCGCGACACCGTGCGCCGCAAAGGCGCGGCGGCGGACATTCTCCGCTCGATGGCCGCCGGGTCGATTGACGTGCTCGTCGGCACGCAGATGATTGCCAAAGGGCACGATTTCCCGAGAGTGACGCTGGTCGGTGTCATCTCCGCCGACGTCGGCCTCGGCCTGGCCGACTTCCGCGCCGCCGAACGCACCTTTCAGCTGCTGACGCAGGTTGCCGGCCGAGCTGGACGAGGATCCGAGCCAGGAGAGGCGATCGTGCAGACACTTTACCCGGATCACTACAGCGTGCGTCATGCGTGCCGCCAGGATTACGCGGGGTTTTTCGCCGATGAGCTCAACTATCGCCGCACGATGCGCTATCCGCCGCTGACGGCGCTGGTGAACCTGGTGGTGAAAGGCGCCGACGCGCGCGCCGCGCTGGGCGATGCGGCAACACTCGCGCAGCATCTACGGAATGCGGCCGACGCCGGGGGGTTCCGCGTGCTCGGGCCGGCCTCTGCGCCGGTGGCGAAGCTCCGCGGCGAGTACCGGGCCCAGATCTTTCTCAAGGGAAACCATCGCGGAAACATGAGGACCGCCGTCCTTGCCGCACTCGCCGCCGAGCCAGAGATGCGCAGGCGCGTGGCGATTGATATCGATCCGGTGTCGGTGTTGTAAATGCGAAATTCAAACAGGAGAACAGGAGATTAGGAGAATCGAGCCCTTCGACGCAGAGACGCGAAGACGCTGAGACCAACGATTTCTGCCTCAACACGGAGTCACGGAGCCACGGCGTGTTGGCGCCCCTACATTAGCGATGTATCGACGGCGTTGGCCGATTGCGGCCAACGCGCGAGAATACACGAACGCGAAATACAAGAGCGACACAACGTCAATCGTTCTTGTATTTCACGTTCGCGTATTCTCGCGGCGCGCTAGCGCGCCGTCGATGCATTGTCATTGGGTACGGAACTGCCTCTGTGCCTCTGTGGCTCTGCGTCGAGATTGCGATTTTCACTGCGAAGACTGCGCGACACTTCGCCTGAACAAGAATTTTCCCCTTCTCCCATTCTCTTGTTTTATCTGACTAGTGCTGTACCCGGGCTGCCCGGAACAGCGGGTCCGCGTTCTGTTCGATCACCTGGCGCAACCGTGGTGGATAGTTGTTCTGACCAGCCAGGAAGTCTTTGACCGTCTGCGCCGCCGCCCCGGAGTTGTGGCCGTCGAGGAGCGCACCGGTCCAATCGAGCGGGAAAAAAATGTCTCCGGTTCTCTGTATCTCGCCCAGCAGATCGAGGCCCGGCTTGATGTATCGCTCCGCGTGCCCGCGGCGGAGCGGATGGCTGATGAACGCCAGACCGTCTGAAGCCCAGCGCTCGCGCGCCCTGTTCTCCGCATGGGCGAGCCGAGCAAAAAACGCGTCGCGGACTTCCGCATCAGGCGAGAGCGCGGGCGCGACGTACGCAAATCGCGCCTTCCGATCGGGGTTGGAAATGTTGGCCTGCTGCTCCGCGAGAATGCGCTCCGCGTTCGCGCCACCACGCAAGGCGAGTTCCTGCGCCATGTCGATGTAGTCGGTCTCGGCGAAGGTCAGGCCGGCGATCGGTTCCTGCCTGCGCCAGATACGTTCGAGATAGGCGAGCCCCTCGGATGTGGTCACCGTGCGGCGGAACGCTCCGAAGTACGCCGATTTCAAAGAGATGCCGCTCGACTGTTGTGATACCCGTGCGCAGGATGCCCTCCAGCCGGGCGGTATGTGTCGTGCGATCGCCATCGGGCAGGTACCGCCAGAAGAGCTCGACGACATCGTTGAGAATGCGCGCCGTGTTCAGTTCCTCCCTCTCTTGAGGAAGCGTTCGAAGCCCAAGCTCGAACAGGTCGCGGGGCGCGGTCGCTCCCTCGAGCATGTCGTCCCAGAGAGTCACCCACGCCGTGCCTCGCGTCAGGCCATCGCCGATCTCCGACAGGCGGTTCAGGAAAAACGTCTTGCTGGCTGCGTCGATCTTGAAAAGACCGTAACCCGTTCCCTCGCCGTTGGGCAGGATGTAGTGCGGAAGCGGCAGCCCGGCGACCCGCGGCACCTCGACGGAACGCCCGTCCATCTTCAGCGCCGTGATGCGCGCGCCGTGATCGTAGCCAAGGGCCACTTGCAGCTGCTGGTTCCACAGCAGTGGTCTTCCGCGCGGATCTTTCTGCGTAAACGACAACTTAGAGAGCTGCCCGCCGGCTGGCTGAACGTGCGTCTCTATCGTGGGACGCCCCGGCTCTTCGACCCACACCCGGCTCCACGCCGCCAGATCTTCTTCGGTGCGGGCATCCAGAATCGCAATCAGGTCGCTCCATGTTGCGTTCGAAAACGCAAACTTTGTGAGATAGTCGCGAAGCCCGTCGCGCAGGACATCGGGCCCGAGGATTTGTTCGAGCTGCCGCATGACGATCGGCGCCTTCTGGTAGATGATCGGACCGTACAGGCTCCCTGCCTCTTTCAAATTGTCGAGCGGCTGACGAATCGGGTTGGCGCCTGGAGTGCGATCAACCTCGTACGCCGACGGGTAGTGCTGGAGAAAGAAGCGAAGGTCGTGATCGATATCAGGGAACGACGGGTTCACGATCTTCGCGGCCATGAAGTTGGCGAACACTTCTTTCAGCCACACATCGTCGAACCACTTCATCGTCACGAGATCGCCGAACCACATGTGAGCCGTTTCGTGCGCGAT
This sequence comes from Vicinamibacterales bacterium, assembly GCA_963850295.1. Taxonomy (GTDB): domain Bacteria; phylum Acidobacteriota; class Vicinamibacteria; order Vicinamibacterales; family JAMQPK01; genus JAMQPK01. Next base: position 77,835 of record CAWKKU010000011.1, read on the forward strand.
GAGGCTCGCCCGCGACAAGAGCTGATTCTGGGTAGCGGTCTTGTCGAGGAAGAGTGCCGCGGCGTTGTAATAGATCGCGCCCGCATGTTCCATGCCGCCGAATTGAAACGCCGGCAGGAGTACGAAGTCGAGCTTCGCAAAAGGAAATTGTCCGGTCGGTGTAGGTCTCCAGCCAGTCGAGCGCCTGCTGGTGCAAATCGAAGATGATCTCGCGATTTGCCGCGACCTTCTCGGAATCGGTCTCGCGGTGAAACAGGTGGAATTCCCGGTCGCCGCGTTGTGCCCTTTCGACCGTGAACCTGCCGGCAGCGAAGCCAAAGAGGTACGTCGGCAGCGGTTGCGTTTCTCCAAACCTGACCGTGACGCGATCCGATGACGCCGTCCGGCCAATCTCGGGGCCATTCGAGACGGCAACCCAGTCGGCCGGCATCTCCAGCGCGAGCGTCAGCGATCCCTTGATGTCGGGTTGGTCGAAACAGGGAAACGCCTGCGACGCGCGTGCCGGCACGAACAGGGAATAGAGAAAGTTGTCGTCACGGTTGAGCGGCTGATCGCCGGCCGTGAAGGCGATGTCGATGACGTTTTCGCCGTCGCGCACACCTTCGGCGCCGATGACGAGATGACCGTGTTCAGACCTGACGGTAACGGCCTGCCCGTTCACTTGTATGGATGAGACACGGTCCGCGGGTTGCGTGAAATCCAGCACGATGGGCGACCGGTCGGCAAGCCGCAGTCGCACGCTGAGACTGCCCCTGATCGGGTCTTGTTTGCCTGGCGGTATGTTCAGTGAGAGGTTGTAGCGGACGGCGCTGATGTTCGCCGCGCGTTCCGTGGCCAGGGCGTGAGAAATACCTTCCGACAGAGGCGTCACGGTTAGAATTCGAGAGCCCATAACGTGAACGAGCCACCACGCGGCCGGCACGACCAGCGCGACGGCTGCCACTACGATCCATTTCCGCATGCTGCGGTGCCAATGATATCAAGCCTCCTGAGCGTCGCCATACTGGCGCTCGGGGTGTCCGCATGTAAGCCGGTGCCGTTGCCGCCGGCGCAGCGGTTCAACACGCCTGTCCCGGAAGGTCGCACGCTCAGTGCGTTTTCCGTGTCGGCCGATGGTCAGTGGCTCGCGTACTCCGCCGAAACCGCCGCCGACGGCTTACGGCGCATCTTTGTCCGCCCGATTACGCCAGAACAGACACCGGATCGCGAACTGCCTGAGTCCGTGGGCGGCAGTCTGCCTTTCTTCTCACCCGACGGGTCGAACATAGGATTTTTTGCGCGCGGGTGGATTTGGCGCGTGGCACGAACGGGACAGGGCAAGCCGGCCCGGATCGTTGAAGCGCCCGCTGATTCGGCAGGCGCCACGTGGACGGCGGCCGATCGCATCGTGTTCGCGCCGCTCGGCGATCGCGGGCTCATGGAGGTGCCCGCATCCGGCGGAGCCGCGACGGCCCTCACGTCGCTGAATGCTGAAGATGGAGAACTCGAGCACGGCTGGCCCCACGCTGTTGCGGATGGATCCATCGCGTTTACCGTGTCGCGGCGCGCGCGCGACCCGCATCTCGAACTGCTGTCGAGCGACGGGGCGCGCACACGTTTGCGCGTGCCGATCATCGGGCAGGCGCAATCGGTCGGAACGGAATACCTCGTCTACGGCTACCTCGGCAATCTCATGGCCGTGAAACTGGATGCCGGCAAACGTGAGACGTTGGGCGTGCCGGTGACAATCGCGAAAGGCCTGCAGACGGTTGGCGGTTTCGGAACGGTGGGACGTTCCGGGTTTTCCGTATCGTCTACCGGCACTCTTGTCTGGCTCCGCGCAACACCGGATGACGCGCGAAGCCGTCTCGTGCGGGTGACTCCGGATGGCAAAGCGTCGCCGCTGTCGATGCCAGCGGAGGCGTTTCAGACGCCCCGCCTGTCGCCGGATACCAATCGCATTGCCGTCGTCGCGAGGTCGGGAATCATGACGCGTGATATTCGAGTGATCGCCACGGCGCGTCCGGACCGCGGCATGACGACGATTGCCGGCGGCGACAACCATTCGCCTGCGTGGCTCGACAACCGCCGTCTGACGTTCGGATCGAATCGCGACGGCGCGCAGAAGATCTACGTGGCGGCCGTCGGGGCAAAGGCTGCGCCCGCTCCGTTGTTCACGACCGACGTGGCGGTGCCGCGTAATCCCGGCAGCTGGTCGCGGCCGCCGAAACTTCTGGCGTTTTACGAGATCGGCCGCACGCAGCGCCGCGACGTCCTGGTCTATCGTGTCGGCGAATCGGTGGCTCCGCTGGCAGCGTCCGACGCCAACGAACGATCGCCGAGCGTGTCGCACGACGGCCGATGGGTGGCGTACGTGTCGGATGAAGCGGGGCGGGATGAGATCTTCGTCGCGCCGCTGGCCGGCGCGAGCGAGGCCCGCCGCCTGACGACGGGCGGCGCGACCGAGCCGGCCTGGTCGCGATTCGGCCTGTACTATCGGCAAGGCGATCGGATGATGTTTCGCACACTCCAAAAGGAAAGTCTTGGAGAACCGGCGGTGGTGTTCGAAGGGCACTTCGAGCACGACCCGGGCGCGAACCTCGCTGCCTATGACGTCGATCCCCTGGGACGGTATTTCGTCATGCTGAAGAGCGCGCTGAAGCCGCGCGAGCTGCGCGTGGTGGTGAACTGGAGTACGGAGCTGTCCGCGGTTACTGCCGATCTTTCTCGTTGGTCAGAGCCCTGCTGCGAACACGCAGGTTCTGCGGTCTCACGCTGACTTCGGTTTTTTTGGGAGGGATCAGCCGCTGCGGGCGCGCATAGGTCACGCGATACTGGTTCGAGATCTCCGTTCCGAGCTGCCGCGCCTTCAATTCCAACCCGCCGGGGGTGAGCACTTCCTCGAAACGCCCGCCGGTTTCCGACGTCCCCCTGGCCACGACGATTTCGCGTCCGCGGCCGCCCACGCCCATTCCGAGCTGCAACACGTGCAGCGACGCGCCACCCTCTCTGAAGAACCGAAGGACCTCGGTGTACTGGCGGTAGCTCATCTCTGGCCCGAGCCCGGTGATGACCGCTATCGCCGATCGCCACGTGGTGCGCTTGGCCAGTCCCTGCGACGACTCGGCGATTCCGTCGAGCAGGTAGTTGCCGGCCTCGAAGGAAAACATCTTTTCGATCGCCGCCTGCATCACCGCGCGGTCGGTGGTGTAGCCGGCGGCTATCGTCGGCCGTTCCGCCAGCGTGATGAGCGCCATCGGCACGCCGTCGCGTGTGGCGGCGACAAACGCCGAGACGGCCTTCCTCAGTTGCGGAAGGTGGGTGCGCATGGCCGTGCTGTTGTCGACGAGCAACGCAATCTGCAGCGGGTCGTCATCTTTGGCGACGCGCAACACTTCCCGCGAAACGCCGTCCTCTCTGACAATGAAATCTTTCATCGTGAGGTCGAGAACGGGCCCGCCATCTCTGTCAACGACGCTGACGTACACGATGCGTTCGTCGGCCTGGGCGAAAGTGACGGTTGTGGAAGCGAGGAGAGCGGCGAGTGTGAGAAAGAGGGCGACGGGAAAGGGATAAGAGGTGAGGGGCAAGGGGCAAGTATCACACGTTCGCGTGAGCCTCTTGCTCCTCACCCTTTGCCCCTAGCCCTTCCTGTGCCTACCGCTTCCAGGTGTACAGCATCCCGGCGTAGATCCGGTGGGCGCCCCGGCTCTTGGTGCTGGCGAAGAAGGCCGGCGCGTCGCTGTTTTCGTTGATGAACAGGTAACGATAGTCGATACGGAAGCCCCAGTTCGGTGCGTCGCCGCCGCGGAAGATCTTGATGCCGCCGCCGATGTTTTCAGCGATGAACATCTGCGTCCCTACGGTGTCGACGTCGTAACCGAAGACCTTGGTCGGCACGCGCGGCGAGAGCGCGATCGCGCCGATCCCGCCGGTGACGTAAAACGGAAACTGTTTGCCGGCGCTGCCGCCCGGGAAAAAGACGATGTTGCCCGAGTATCCCCACACGGTCGGCATCTGATTGTGAATGATCTGTGTGTTGTTGAAGCCGACGTCCTGCGCCCATCCGACACTTCCGGTGAATTCGCCTTCGACGGCCACCACGTCGGTGAAGTAGTAGGTCAATCCGCCGCCGGCGGTGTAGACGTTGAAGTTCACTTCCTGGTTATCGTCGCCGCCGACAAAGAACGTGCCTCCACCGGGGAATCCGCCGATTTCGACTTTCCCCGCGCCGATCGTCGCTTCCTGAGCCGACGCTGCCGAGCACCCTGCCAGCACCATCAGCGCGGCAAGGAAAGTCAGAGAGCCACGATTCATTACCATCCTCCTTCAGAGAAGCCTGGTGTGCGCACACGTGTTCTGAGAATTAGGCCTGAGACCGATTTCTATGGTTCGGACGGCGGGCAGTCTACCATACGCGCCGGGTATGGTGCCATCGCTTGGAATCCAATGCTTTGGTCGATGGTCGATGGTCGATGGTCAATAGTCCATGGTCTGCGTCATCGACGAGACCGTCGCCCATGGACCCTGGACCATGGACTATCGACCAGTGTTAAGCAACTCAATCGGGGAGATCGGGTTGTAGGTAAAACACAACACGAGCATGACGAGGGCAAACGCGGCGAGCCACATCCGCGCGGGGTCCAGCGGCACGTCTTCGTCGATCGTGCGTGGATGATGCGGTCCCATGACCAGCGTCATCGCAACGAGCAGCAGCGTCCACACGACCCAGCTGGTGGAGTAGAACGTCAGGCCGATGGCGATCGAGATGGCGATGATCGTGACGGTCGAGGAGCGGCGTCCAAGCACGGCGTATGAAATATGTCCGCCGTCGAGCTGGCCGATGGGAAAGAGATTCAGCGCGGTGGCGAGCAACCCGAACCAGGCGGCAAACGCCATGGGATGCAGGTTCACGGAATACCCCTCCGCCACCGATCCCCAGATCATCCACGTCGCCATCTTGAACAGGAGCGGCTCCCCCAGCTCCATCCCCTCGAAATTTTCCGGCAGCTTCACGATCGGCGACAGGAGAATGCCGAATACCAATGCCGGCACCGTGAAGACGAATCCGGCGATCGGTCCCGCGATGCCGATGTCGAACAACATCCGCTTGGTGGGAATCGGTTCACGGATTCTGATGAACGCTCCGAGTGTGCCGGTGAGCGGCAACGGCGCGGGGATAAAGAACGGCAGCGAGGCGTCCACCTGATAATATCGGCAGGCGAGATAGTGGCCCAGCTCGTGCGCGCCGAGTATGAGCAGAATGGTGCCGCTGTACCAGAAGCCGCCGAGAAGCAGCCCCGTCGGCGTCATGACGAGCGGCTGTCTTCCGAAGTCTGTTATGTAGGACGCGAAGTGGTTGGCGCCGGCGAGCGTCGTGGTGGCGATCGTCAGGACGAGCAGCAGCAGGTGGAGCCAGCGCCGGTCGCGAAACTTGCGAGGCGGTCTGAATGTGTCGGGGAGCGTCAGCTCCGGCAGCGGGTCTTGCACGAGGAGAATCCGGCTAGCTGATGTTCTGCAGATCTTTACCGGGCTTGAAGCGGATGGTTCGCCCAGGCGGGATGCGAACTTCCTTCCCGGTTCGCGGGTTGCGTCCGATGCCGCGCTTGCGCGGTTTCACCTGGAACACCCCGAAGCCGCGGAGCTCGATACGTTCGCCCCGCTGCATCGACAGCCGCATCGCATCGAATACAGCATCGACAGCCACCTCGGCTTTCACCTTGGTGATATCGGCGATCTTCGAAACTTCGTTGACGATGTCGACCTTGATCATGCTTAGGCTCTCCTGGAGACGTGTAAATATATTAAGAAACAGTGACTTACGCTGTCAAGGTATCGGCTAAGTTGCTTTTCGGCTTTAGACATGACACCCAAACAGCTTCCCGCAGTCGTCTTGGTCGGACGCCCGAATGTCGGGAAATCGACACTTTTCAACCGAATCGCAGGCACGCGGCGCGCGATTGTGAATCCGACGGCGGGGACTACCCGTGACGTCATCCAGCAGCCAGCCGACTGGCGCGCGGTGCCTTTTCTGCTGACGGATACGGCCGGCATGTTCGGCAGCAGCGAAGACCCGCTCCAGAAGATGGTTCACGACCACGGCCGCAAGGCAGTGTCGGGGGCCGATGTGTTCGTCTTCGTAGTCGATGGGCGCGAGGGTTTGGTGTCCGCCGACTATGAGGTGGCCAACGCCATCCGCACGACCGGCCGCCCGGTGATCGTCGCCATCAACAAGACCGACGACAAGCGCGCGCGTGCCGGCACGCTCGATTTCTACGAGCTCGGCTTCGAGCCGATCGTCGAAATCTCGGCGGAACATGGCCAGGGCGTCGGCGATCTCCTGGACGAAGTCATCGGCCGGCTGCCGGAGAAGAGCGAAGAACAGAAGGCCGAAACACCAGAGCCGCGCATCGCGATTGTCGGCCGCCCGAACGTCGGAAAGTCGTCCATCGTCAATCGCATCCTGCGGGAAGAGCGGATGCTCGTCAGCGAGGTTGCGGGTACGACGCGCGACGCGGTAGACACGGGCTTCCGCTGGCACCAGCGGCAATTCCGCATCGTCGACACCGCCGGCATCCGCAAGCCCGGACGCGTGGCGCGTTCGGGCGCCGTCGAAGCGGTCAGTGTGCTGACCGCGAAACGCGCCATCGCCGACGCCGACGTCGTCGTGCTGGTCATCGACGCGACGCTCGGCGCCGCCGATCAGGACGGAGCGATCGCCGGCGAAGCGGAACGTGCGGGGCGCAGCGTCATCATCGCCATCAACAAGTGGGATCTCGTGAAAGGCGAAGGGCAGGACTTTTCGAAATCGTTCGACGACAAGCTGCGGTTCAACCTCAAGTTCCTCGACTTCGCGCCTATCGTGCACATCTCGGCGCTGACGGGTGAACGCACACCGAAACTGCTCGAAGTCGTCGACCGGGTATTGGCTGAACGTTCGCGCCGCATTCCGACGCCCGAGCTCAACCGGTTTTTTCAGGAAGTCACCGCGGCGCATCCGGTGCCGAGCGACGGAAAAAAAGGCGTCCGCATTTTGTATGGCGCGCAAGTGGGCGTTGCGCCGCCGACGTTCGCGCTGTTCATGAACGTGCAGACGCAACTGCACTTTTCCTACGAGCGCTTTCTGAAAAACCGCATCCGCGAACGAGTACGGCTTCCTCGGGACGCCCATCAGACTGCAAGTCCGGAAGCGCAAACATTGAGCTCAGGGCTATTGGCGACGAGCGAATGACTACCGGCTGCTACAAGCTACTGGCTACTGGCTACCGGCTAGGGTTATACTGCGCGCAAGTTGCAGCAAACAGGGCTGTTTGTGGCTGACGTCGAGATTCCCAAGCGCGCGCTGTTCAAGACGTCCGAGGTGTGCGAGATCGCCAACGTGCAGCCGTACGTGCTGCGCTCGTGGGAGTCTGAATTTCCCGACCTTGGCGTATCGAAATCGGCCGGGGGACCGCGTATCTACCGGCGGCCCGATGTCGAACGCGTTCTCAGGATCAAGCAGCTCGTATTCAGCGAAGGCCTTACCCTCGCGGGCGTGCGGCGGCGCATCGAAGAAGAGGCGCCGCCGGTGTTCGAAGAGGAGACAGCCGCGCCGATCAAGGAATTGCTCGGCCGCAACGCGCGCGAACGGTTCGCCGAAGTGAAACGCGGACTGATCGGCCTGCTGGATATGTTGAATGGACGTCCTGGGATCGCGCGCGTCGACGCGGAGCGTTCTCAGCATTCTCAGCGTGCCTTTCAGGGGCCCGCCGCGCCTGCCAAACGAAAGAACGGCAATCGCCCGCAGAAACCGGTTCGCACGACAGCCAAAAAGCGCCGCTAGGATCGGCCGTGGCCATTGATCGCCGCCTGTCCCTGATAGACACCCTCATCTGGTGCGTGTTGATACTCGGCATGGCCGGTCTGCTCGCAGAACTGTCGCTGCTCTCGCATTATGAAGATCTTCGGCAGACGATCCCGATCGTGCTGCTTGCCGCGGGTCTGGCCGCGCTGATCCTCGATCGTGTGAGTCCACGCCGCTGGACTCCGCGTGTGATTCACATCATCATGATCCTGTTCATCTTCGCGGGGTTGGTGGGAATGTATCTGCACTTCGATGGGAGCCGCCAGTTTCAGCTCGAGATGGATCCGGGGATGAGCGGCGCCACGCTCATCTGGCATGTGCTGCAGGCGAAATCGCCGCCGACCCTGTCTCCGGGCACGCTGGTGCAGATGGGCATTCTCGGGATGGGTTACGCGTATTTGAGGAGGTCTACATGGTTGCAAAATTAGTCGGGCTGGTCGCTGCGCTGCTCCTTGCCGCGGTGCCCGCGCAGGGGCAGGTAGGAAAGTCGCTCGGCATCGTTGATGTGAACACCGCCGTCGAAAAAGATCTGCTGGCGATGCCGCAGATGACCGCGCCCACCGTGAAGGCGCTCCTCGCCGCGCGGCCGTTTGCGAGTGTCGTGGATCTCAACAAGTTTCTGCTGAGTCAGAAGCTGACGCAGGAGCAGGCCAACGCGTTTTATGGCAAAGGCTTCGTCCATGTGAACCTCAACACGGCGACGGCTGAGGAAATCATGCTGATACCCGGAGCAGGCAAGCGCATGGCGCACGAGTTCGAGGAATATCGACCGTGGCGCAGCTGGGCGCAGTTTCAGAAGGAGATCGGCAAGTACGTCAACCAGCAGGAGGTCGCCAGGCTGGGGCAATACGCCTTCATCCCCTTGAACCTGAACACCGCGAGCGACGCGGATATTCTCACGATTCCCGGTGTCGGCAATCGGATGCTGCACGAGTTCAAGGAATACCGGCCGTGGAAATCGATGGAACAATTCCACAAGGAGATTGGCAAATACGTCGACGACAAGGAAGTCAGGCGGCTGGCGAGATATGTCGTCGTGCAGTGATCCGCGGTACAATTATGGCGTCGGGATGTGGCGCAGCCTGGTAGCGCACTTGACTGGGGGTCAAGGGGTCGCTGGTTCGAATCCAGTCATCCCGACCATTTCTGCCCCTCTAGCCTCACACGCTAATTGATCACCACAGCACAGGTTTTCTGGGTGGCGCTCTTTACCGCGGTTGCGACCGGGTTGGGCGCCCTCCCTGTTCTCTTTCTCAAGAGCAGCAGCCCGAGGTGGCGCGGCATCGCTGCGGCCACGGCCAGCGGCATGATGTTGTCGGCCTCGGTATTCGCCCTCGCGGACGAAGCGCTCGGCCGCGGCGGAGCGGTCGAGGTTGTCGCGGGCATGCTGGCGGGCGCGGCATTTTTTTCGTGGACGTCGAAACAGATCGACCAACGTGGATGGACGCTCGCCGGCTTGAACGAGAAGAGCTCCAAGCAGGCCATTCTCCTGCTGCTGACGTTGTTCGTTCACAGCATTCCCGAAGGCGCGGCGATCGGCGTCGGCTATGCCACGGGCGAAATCAAATTCGGCTGGCTGCTCGCCGTCGCCATCGCCGTGCACAATATTCCCGAAGGGACGGCGGTGTCGCTGCCGCTCCGCGCCAACGGCGCCTCGGTCGCCAAATGCGTCTGGTATTCGATACTCACGAGCATGCCGCAGCCGATTGTCGCTGTCCCCGCGTTTCTGCTCGTCTCCGTGTTTCAACCGCTGCTGCCCGCGAGTCTGGGATTCGCCGGCGGCGCGATGATCTTTCTCGTCATCCAGGAACTGCTGCCCGAAAGCTTCGAGCACTCCACCCACACCGAGGCTGCATGGGGTGTCACCATCGGTCTGGTGGGCATGCTCGGATTTATCGCCGCCATCGGCCTGTAGTGGATCACCGGGCGTTTGGCCTGCGACTTGCTTCACCGTGCGCATGGCTTACGAACCGTCCAACCTCACCATGCATCGTGGCGCCGCAAGTGTCTGGGACCGACAGGATTACGAGCGCTCACGGTCGCGCGCCCTCGGCGCGCTGGGTTTGTTCCTGATTGCTGTTGGGACGGTGCTTGTCAGCCAGGCATACAAGTCGCCGTTGAGCGCGATCGGCCGGTGCGTCCAGCCGGCATTGCCGAAACGTGCCACGAAACTCGATCAAATCAACAACGCGGCAGAGGAATCCTTCCCGGCAAGCGACCCGCCCGGATGGACCCCCGCGGTCGGCAAGCCCGCGGAGACTTAGGCTACACTCAGAGCGGATGCACCGCACGGCGCTGTGCCAACTGGCGCTCGCGTTCTGGCTGGCAGCGCCGCTCGTGGCGCAGGGCACTTTTTTTGCGCCCCCTCGCCTTGTCCGCGCCGAACTTCCTCCCATTCCCAATCCGATGATCGCCGGCGGCGGTGAGGTGCTGGTGGAGGTGCTCGTCGACATCCGCGGCCGCGCGACCCGGCCCACGGTATTGAGAAGCACTCCGCCGTACACGCAGATGGTGCTCGATGCCATCTCGCGATGGCAGTTCCAGCCCGCGCGGGCGAGGGATATCACCGGTGCCGAGTCGGCGGTGGACGCACCCATAACAGTGTCAGCGGTCTACCGCTCACACGAGCTGTACAACAATCCAACGCTGGGTGAGCCGCCAAAAGACTTTCTCAGACCCTCAGCTGATGTTGCGTATCCGCTCGTCTTCGTCAAACCCGGGTTTCCGGCGCAGGCGCTGTTTGGTTCGGTGCTCCTCTACGAGGTCGCACTCGACGAGAGCGGCCGGATAGCGACAGCGCGGCAAGTCGCGGCGCTCGTACCGGGTTTCGAAGGGGTTGCGAGCGAGGCGCTCGGCAAGATGCGTTTTCGCGCGGGCGCATACCGCGCGCGCCCGGCACCCGCCACCACGTATGTGATTTTCGGATTCACGTTGCCGAACACTCCCGCATCACAGTCACGTTGAGCGCACCGTCCGATACCTCCCCAAACCAGATTCGCCGAGCATATTGGGCCTGGTTGGCGGTGTGCCTGTCATGGGGCACCACGTTTCTCGCCACGCGGGTGGCGATCGAAAGCATTCCGCCGTTTGCGATGTCGGGTCCACGGCATGTCATCGCGGGCCTCATCCTCGCGCTGATCCTCCGCGTCAAGGGCATCCGGCTCCCGTCGCGTGATTCGTGGCCCGGCCACGCGCTGCTCGGCTTGCTGATGATCGGATTCGGCAACGGCTGCCTCGTATGGGCGCAGCAGTTCATTCCGAGCGGCGTCGCCGCGGTGCTGGTCTCGGTGATTCCGTTCTGGATGATCGGCGTCGAACGGTTCATGCCGGACGGAGAGCGCGTGCGAGCCCGTCAGGTGGTGGGGCTGCTTCTGGGATTCGGCGGCATCGTGTTGCTGACGAGCTCGAGCCTCACCGGCGATGTACCGGCGAGCCGGATTGTCCTCGGCGTCATCATGACGCAGTGCTCGTGTCTTGGCTGGGCGATCGGTTCGGCGTACGCCAAACGCCACAAGCGCAATGAAAATCTGTTCGCCGCGACGGCGGTGCAGATCACGTTCGGCGGCGCAATCCTGATGGTGGTGGCGACCATCACCGGCGAGTGGGTGGACGCGGCACCTACATTGAACAGCCTGGCCGCCGTGTTGTATCTCGTCGTCGTCGGAACGTTCGTCGGCTATGTCTGCTACGTATACGCCCTCAAGCACCTGCCCGTGTCGATCGTCTCGCTCTACGCGTACGTCAATCCCATGATCGCGATGATTCTGGGGTCGCTGATTTTAGGGAGAGGTTTACGCCGCGGATGGCGGTGGCGATCGCGGTTATTTTCGCGGCGATGCTGATCGTGCGGACCGCTGATACATCCAGTAGTTCGTGAGCACCTGCCTCACGTAGGCGCGCGTCTGCTGGTACGGAATACTGTCGATGAACAGCTCTTCGGGCTGCCCTTTCGCGGAATCCCACCACACCTGCACACGTTCCTTATCGGCGTTGTAGGACGCGATCGACGGCGCGACCGCTCCGCCGAAACGTTCGAGCGTTCCGGCGAGGTGCATCGCACCGAGCTCCGCGCTCACGTCCGCCTCCACGAGGCGTTCGAGGGCCGCGGGATCGGCGAACGTCGGATCGAGCTCAGCCGCCGTGTACGGCATCACCTGAAATAATCCGACCGCACCTACGGGAGAGCGCGCCATTCGATCGAAATGCGACTCTTGCCGCGCCAGGCCGATCATGAGAAGCGGGTCGACATTGTGGCGCTTGCCAGCCGCGGACACTTCCGGCCAGTAAGCGCGCGGATACGCGAGCGCCCAGAAGTCGTCCGGCAGATTCGCCGCGGGCTGCTGCAGATACGGACCGAAATGCGACGACATCAACGTCGAGGACGACGAATAGTCGCCTGCCGCCTCTGACGCGCGTGCCGCCAGCAGCGCCACCGCATCGTCCCGGCGAAACGCGCTGTTCAGCCGGCGCGCGTAGACCGCCGCATCAGCCAGAAGGCCGGCGCGTGAAAGCAGGGCGGCGGCCTGGTAATCGGCATGCGCGGTGACGATGTCGCTGAGCCGCAGATCGGGAAACGTGAGCGTGGGCGCCGGCAGCTCGATGCTGAGACGGGACGCTGCGCGGACTCCGTAGTAACTGAAAGGGAAGCGGCGCACGAGCGAGGACCAGTGCTCGCGCGTCGCGGCGCCGAGCGGCGCCTTGCCGGCGTCCAGCGCATATCCGAGCCAGAAGGTGGCCGCCCGTTCCGTTTCCGAATCCGGTTTCAGTCGAAGCAGCTGCTGCAGCTCACTGATCGCGCGAGTACGGCTGCCGGCGCGAAGCGACGCGATGGCCATCCGCCACAGTGCGTCGATGCGCGCTCTGCGGCCCGTCGCCATTTTGTAGAGCCGGTCGTAAACTCCGAGCGCTTTCTCCGCCTGTCCGACGCTCACGAGATATTCGGCGAGCGAGTCTCGCGGCGTCCTGGCGATCGTCGAGCGTCGCGCCGGGTACTTCGCCGTCGATGATCGCCCGCCCACGCCGTTCGACGTCCGCCGTCAGCCCCTCGCGGACGTCGAGGCGAAACAGCGTAATCCTGACTTTGTGCGCCTCGCCTCCGTCGCCGTGACGCGCAAAATAAAGGGTCGCGCGCGCGCGCGCTTCGTTGTTCGCGCGCAGCGAGTAGAGATGCTGAATGGCAGCCGCTTCGATCTGCGGCCTGCGTACGGTGTCTGGAAAGGCCTTCAGCCACTGATCCTGGACCTCGACCGCGCGCCGGAAAGCCGCGACGCCGGCGAGCCGATCGACGATGGTGTCGAAGTTGGATTCGGTGAGTCGATCTGTTGCGTCTGTGCCGGGCGCAAGGCGGCGAATGGCCGCGATTGCAGCGTCGTAGGCGCGTGCCTCTCTGAACGTCAGCTGGAGGTCGCGATAGGTGGCGAGCGCTTCGGCGGGCTTGCCTGCCTGTTCCAGGGTTTCGGCGAGCCTCAGCGCGGCATCGTCGGCTACGGGGGAGCGTCCGGCGGCCTGTCTGCTCCTGCGATACAGAGCCGTGGCGCAGTCGTAGGCTCGCGCTGCACGGCAGAGCGTCAGCTGCGGCAAGGAGGAGCTCGGCTGGCGCGGACGTTCCCATCGCGGTCAGCCCCTGCTGCGCCGCGTCGATGTCGCCGGCGGCGATGAAGGCGCGGATGGATTCTCGATTCGCGAAGCTTGCGATCGCCGGCTCGCGCGCGGCGATCGCCTGCCATGTCGAGGCACTTTCGCGGTGATTGCCGGCGGCGGAAAGCGAACGCGCCCGCTGCATCATCGCCGTGCTTTCGACCGGCGTGACGGCAGGCGCGGGAAGGCGTGGTTCCTGAGCGCGGGCGTGAGCGCAGATGCTGCAGATGCCGAGGACGAGCAGCAGACGCCCGAAGATCTTCATCCCTTCGCGGTCAGTTCCTCGTATGCGGCCTGCAGCGTGCCTTCGGGGCTGCCTTCGTAATCGGCGAAGCCAGGCACGCTGGCGACCTTGACGATCTCCGGTGCGGATCGGCCCGACGCGATGCCCTTTTCCACGTAGGCGAGGAGGCCCGAGAAATAGTCGCGGAACTTCAGCAGCTCGGCCCGCGTCACGTTGACCGGGTGGTTCGCTTTCGCGTGGCCCGCGATGTAAATCGTATCGGCGGGGTTGTCCTTCACCACCGATTCCAGCGTGACGATCCAGTTCTTGATCGATGCGCCCGCCGGACGGTCCACCCGCGGGTGGCGCAGATAGAACATCAAATCGCCCATGTGCACGATGTTGGCGCTCTGGAAGCGCACGACGCTGTCGCCGCTGGTATGGCCCGGCCCGTAATATTTCAGCGCGATCGTTTCGCTGCCCACCTTTTCGGACCATGTCTTGTCGTACGTCGTATCGGCGTAAGCCTGCTGCGCCTCCGACTTGGCGTTGGCGGCCTGGGTCTTTTGCAGCGCCGGCACGTTGCGATGCGCGACGATTTTGGCGGCGGCGGGGCGGAACACGCCGTTGCCCGAGGTGTGATCGCCGTGATGATGCGTGTTGACGACGAAGTCGATCTTGCGCTTCGTCATGTTCTGCAGGTTGGCGAGCGCGATGGTCGCCGTGTCCTGAAACTGCGTATCGACCACGACGACGCCGTCGGGCGCCACGAGCATGCCGATGGTGCCTCCCCGGCCGCTGAAGATGCCGACATTGCCTCGCAGCGGATCGAACGAGGTCTGCAGGCGGCGCGGGCGGCGTCTGGCCGAACGCGCGCGCGAATGTACCGACAGCGAGCGAGGACGTTGCGAAAAAGTCACGGCGACTCAGCTTCGTCATGCGTTCCTCCGATGCCACATTCTATAATGGCGCGCATGCCCGGGCACCATCACCACGACCACGGCGACAAACATGCGGTGCATCTCGCGCTGGTGCAGCGCCTGCGCGCGCAGGCGGCCGACGTGCAGCGTCTGGCCTCGGGGCTGGACGAAGATTCGCTGGGACGCCGCACGGTGCCCGACAAATGGTCGATGAAAGAGCTGATCTGCCACTTCCGCCGGATGGAGGAGATTTTTGTCGATCGCATCAGCCGGATGCTGACGGAGGAAACGACGATCGTCCCGTATGAAAGTCCCGACGGCGACGAGGCGTTCGTCGCGCTGACACGCCGCCCTGCCGCCGAGGTGCTCGCCGAGTATCTGAGCGATCGGGAAGCGTTATGCCGCCGCCTCGAAGGGCTCACGCCGGCCGAGTGGCATCGCAAGGCGCGCCACCCCCAGTTTCCCCACTTCGATGTGCACTTTCAGATCGAATACATGGCCCATCACGAGGCGCATCACATCTATCAGATGTTCCAGCGCAGAGTGCCATTCGGTAAATTGCCGCACTGAAAATTCAACAGGAGATCAGGAGGTCAAGGAGATTCAACACGGAGTCACGGAGTCACGGAGATCCCACGACAGCGTGGTGAGCTTTCCGGAATCGCGAAGTGCTCTCCGCGGCTTTGGCGCGCGCCGCCGACGCGCTGCCCGTGGCTCCGTGCTGAGAGTCGATCTCTCGTCTCTCGCGCTGTAGAACATCCTGTCCTAATCTTCTAATCTCGTTTGTATTTTCGTGATCAGCGAACCGGCGTGGCCTTGACTTCCAGGATCACCGCCATCAGGTCGCTGTCGGTGAATGTCTTCTGCATGATCGCATTTGGCGATGACGCGGCGGTAGACCTGATCGAGCTCGAGGCGGGTAAGGGCATGGCCGAGGGCGTCGCAGCGATGTTTCACCGCGTGCCGGCCCGAGTGTTTTCCGAGGACGAGCGTCGTCTGGGGCACGCCGACATCCGCCGGGTTCATGATCTCGTAAGTCCGGCGGTCCTTGAGCATGCCGTCCTGATGGATGCCCGCTTCATGCGCGAAGGCGTTGCGTCCGACGATCGCTTTGTTGGGTTGCACGTACTGGCCGGTGAGCGACGAGAGGAGCTGGCTGGTGGGGAAGAGCTGCTCGGATCGAATGCCCGTCGAGAAGGGCAGTCGATCCGGTCTAACTCGCATACCCATGACGATCTCTTCCAGCGACGCGTTTCCCGCGCGCTCGCCGATGCCGTTGATGGTGCACTCGACCTGCCTCACGCCGGCCGTTACGGCTGCGTGCGTGTTGGCCACGGCCAGACCGAGGTCGTCGTGGCAGTGCGCGCTGAACACCGCTTTGTCGGAGTTCGGCACCTTGGCCTGAATCTCTTTGAAGAAATCGTGGATCTCGCCGGGCGTCGCGTAGCCGACCGTGTCGGGCAGATTGATGGTCGTCGCGCCCGATTTGATGACCGCCTCGACGATCGGCGGCCAGAAAGTCCATGTCGGATCGCGTCGCGTCTTCGGCAGAAAACTGCACGTCGTCGGTGTAGCCGCGCGCCTGCTTGACGGCAGCCGTCGCCGCCGCCATGCACTGATCGCGCGTGATGTTGAGTTTCTTGGCGAGGTGCAGGTCCGAGGTCGCGATGAACGTGTGGATGCGCGAGCGCTCGGCGCCTTTGAGCGCATCGCCGGCGCGCTCGATGTCTTCCGGCCGGCAGCGGGCGAGCGCCGCAATCACGGGCCGCCGGACGCTCGCCGCCACCTGGCGCACACCTTCGGCGTCGTCCTGTGACGCGATGGGAAAGCCCGCTTCGATCAGGTCCACACCGAGCGCATCGAGCTGCTTGGCAAGCTCCACCTTTTCGTTCGTACGCAGCGAAAACCCGGGGGCCTGCTCCCCGTCGCGCAGGGTGGTATCGAAAATCGTGACGCGGTCAGTGGACATGTTCACGTTTGTACGGCACTTGGCGATAATGGTCAAATCTATATTAATGACTTTGTTATAACACTATCTTATACTACCCGCCGTGGATCTGGCGGAATTACGCGTTTTTCTCACCGTTGCCGCAGAGCGCAGCTTTTCGCGCGCCGCCATCAAGCTCCATCGGACCCAACCTGCCGTCAGCCAGGCGATCCGCCGCCTCGAGGACGAAGTCGGGGAGCGGCTGTTCGATCGATCGTCGAAAGACGGCACCCTCACAGAGGCGGGGCGCGTGTTGCGCGGCTATGCCGAACGGCTCCAGCGCCTCTCCGAGGAGGCGCAGCTCTCGGTTCGCGAGCTGCGAGACCTGCAGCGCGGGCGCGTGCTCATCGGATCGAACGAGGGAGGCGTGCACGTGCTCCTGCCGCTCATCGAGCGGTTCCGCGAGAAGCACCCGCGAATCCTCGTGGACGTGCGCCGCGTGCCGGCGCGGCAGGTCGGCGTGGAGGTCGCGCAAGGATCGCTCGACTTCGGCATCGTCACGTTCGACCCGGGCGACAAGCGCGTCAACGCCGTCACGCTGGGCCCCGACGAGCTGGTGCTGCTCGTCCATCCATCACATCCGTTCGCCGGACGCGAGACGGTCTCGATGGCGGAGTTCGCGCACGAGACCGTCATCGCTCACAGCGATCCGTCGCCTGCGCGCGACAGGGTTCTTCGTCAGGCGGAAGTGCACCACGCGCCAATCAATATTCAGATCGCTTTGCCGAGCCTCGAAGGGATCAAACGGGCGGTCGAGAAGCGGATGGGCGTGGCGCTGCTGCCGCGGCGATGCGCGGTCGCGGAAATCGAACGGAAGCAACTGGTGGCGGTGAAGATCCCCGAAGTGAGATATCCGAGACAGCTGCGGCTGCTCTACCGCAAGGGCGAACTGTCGCACGCGGCGCAGGCGTTTCTGGATATCGCCCGCAAGTGATCAAGCGCTACGAAAAACAGGAGAAAGAGAGAAAGGGAGAAATTTTTCAAAAACCTCCCGTTCTCTCCTTCTCCTGTTAAGTATTAGAACCCGCTGACGTAGGGTAGGTTTTTGGCGACGTTGCGGACCTGATCGAAGTCGTCCAGCAACAATCCGGTCGCGTCCCAGGTGCCTGCGGTGAACGCCTCGCGCGCGCCGGCAGGGATGTCCGCCTGATAGGTCTTGCCGTCCGCCTGGACGGTCTGGCTGCCGACGCTGATGCTGATCTCTGTCTGCGGGTTTGCCTCGACGGCAACAAGCAGCGCCTCAGCGTCGTGGCGCGGTCACCGTGAGACACGGCATACCGAGCGCGACCGAGTTCCCGAAGAAGATTTCCGAAAACGATTCTCCAACCACGGCGCGAATGCCCCAGCGCTGAAGCGCCTGAGGCGCGTGCTCGCGCGATGAGCCGCAGCCGAAGTTGCCGTTCACGATCAGGATGCGCGCGCCCGCGTATCTCTGATTCGAGAACGCGTGTATCTGTCCGCGCTCTTCGAGCTGCTTGCGATCGTCCTCGAACGCGTGCGCCTCGAGCCCTTCGAAGCTGACGCATTTCAGAAACCGCGCCGGAATGATGCGATCGGTGTCGATGTCGTGGCCGCGCAGCGGAAGACCCCGGCCGGTGATCCTGTCGATGAAGCGTGAGTCCATTACGCGTGCACCTCTTCTTTAGTCGCGGGGGCCCCACGCCCCGCTCCCCGCCGCTTCGCTTGCGGGGGCCCCTACGCCCCGCGCCGCTCGCGGCTCATCCGACAGCATCTGGCGAACGTCGACGACCTCGCCTGCGAGAGCCGCCGCGGCGACCATCGCCGGGCTCATCAACAGCGTCCGTCCCGTCGGGCTGCCTTGGCGCCCCTTGAAGTTGCGGTTCGACGACGACGCGCAGATCTGCCGTCCCTGCAGCTGGTCCGGGTTCATCGCCAGGCACATCGAACAGCCCGCGCCGCGCCACTCGAAACCGGCCGCGGTGAAAATCTTGTCGAGCCCTTCCTGTTCGGCGATCCGGCGAACGGATTGCGACCCGGGGACGACGAGAGCCTTGACGTGGGGCGCGACGCGATGCCCTTTGACCAGCCGCGCGGCTTCGCGGAGATCCGAAATCCGGCCGTTGGTGCAGGAGCCGATGAACGCGACGTCGATCTTCGTGCCCGCGATCGGCATGCCGCCGCGGAAGCTCATGAACTCGAGCGCTTCGGCGACCGACGCCCTGTCGTTCCCTCCCATCTCGGCAGGTGATGGCAGCTTTTCACTGATGCCCACCGACTGGCCAGGGTTGATGCCCCAGGTGACCGTCGGCTCGATTGCCGTCGCGTCCATCGTGACCATGTCGTCGTAGCTCGCGTCAGGATCCGACGCAAGCGACTGCCACCAGGCGCGCGCTTTGGCGAAGTCGGCGCCCTGCGGCGCAAACGGACGTCCTTCGAGATATTTGAACGTGGTTTCGTCCGGGTTCACGTAGCCCACGCGCGCCGCACCTTCGATCGACATGTTGCACACGGTCATGCGCTCTTCCATCGTCATCCGGTCGAAGGTGTCGCCGCCGTATTCGTAGGCGTAGCCGGTGCCGCCTTTCACGCCCAGCCGGCGGATGATCTCGAGAATCACGTCCTTCGCATACACGCCAGGGCGAAGCTGTCCGTTGACGGTGATACGGCGCACCTTCAACGGCTCCATCGCGAGGCATTGCGACGCGAGCACGTCGCGCACCTGGGACGTGCCGATGCCGAAGGCAATCGCGCCGAACGCGCCGTGCGTGGAGGTGTGGCTGTCGCCGCAGGCGATCGTCATGCCGGGCTGCGTGAGTCCGAGCTCGGGACCGATGACGTGCACGATGCCCTGATTGGCGTTGGTGATGTCGTAGAGCGGTATGCCGAACTCACGGCAGTTTTTCTCGAGCGCCGACATCATTTCTTCGGCGAGCACGTCCAGAAACGGGCGGCTCTGATTCAGCGTGGGGACGATGTGGTCGACCGTTGCGAAGGTGCGGTTCGGAAACGCCACTTTGCTTCCGCGGCTGCGCAACATGTCGAAGGCCTGCGGGCTCGTCACTTCGTGAATCAGGTGCAACCCGATGAACAGCTGCGTTTGTCCCGTGGGCAGGGTGCGCACGGCATGCGCGTCCCAGACTTTCTGAAGAAGTGTCTGTCTCATGCGATAATGGTGAATTATGACATACCCGGAATTCTTCGTTGCTCCCATGCGCCAGGAACTGACCAACCTCGGCGTTCGCGAACTTCGTACCGCCGCCGAGGTCGACGCCGTGCTCGGACGACAGCTCGGACAGCCCGGCGATCAGCAGGGCCCCACGGTGATGGTCATCGTCAACTCCGTCTGCGGTTGTGCCGCGGGCAAAGCGCGGCCAGGCGTGGCGATGGCGCTCAACCACCAGACCAAGCCCGAGATCGTCGCCACCGTGTTCGCCGGCGCCGACATCGATGCGACCGAGCGCGCGCGCGGCTACTTTACGGGCTATCCGCCGTCTTCGCCGTCGATTGCGCTGATGCGCGACGGCAAGCTGCTGTGGATGCTCGAGCGGCGCAACATCGAAAACCAGAGCGCCGAGATGATTGCGAAGAACCTCACCGACGCGTTCGACAAGTACTGCGCACCGGCGACCGGTAAAAGCGTAATCGCGGCGCTACCCGCCGCGGGTGTGCATCTCGAGGTGGGGGTTCTTCTTCAGACTGCTGGCGGGCACGAGGGGCGATCGATCGTGTACGGCGAGACGCTCCTCGGCCCCGCGATCCGCACGCCCGCTCCATTCCTTCGTAATCAATTCGAGCAAGGCGTCCTGCGACATGCCCGCAGCGCACGGGTGTGCGCAGGTCCGTGCCGCTGGTGGCGTAGAGACAGCGATACCACATGCCGTCTGCCGTCAGCCGGCTGCGATCGCAGCTCCTGCAGAACGGTTCGGTGGTGGACGAGATGATTCCGAAGACGGTACCGTCGGCCAGGCGGAAGCGATCGGCGGGAGCGCTCGAGCTTTCGAGGACGGCCGCGATCGGACCGTATTCGCGTCCAAGCACGGTCAACATCTCCTGCCTCGACATCACGCGATCGCGCGACCAGTGCGTGGCGCCACCAACATCCATGTACTCGATGAAGCGCAGCTCGGCGCCGATCGTCCTGGCGTATTCAAGCAGCGGCACGAGCTCGTCATCGTTGGTGCCGCGGATTATCACCGCGTCGATCTTCAAGCCGGGGAAGTAGCCCACTGCCTCGGCAATCCCGCCGAGAACCTGCGGCAGCGCGTCGAATCGCGTCAGCGCGCGAAAGCGGTCGGGCCGCAGCGTATCGAGACTCACCGTCAGGCGATGCAGGCCCGCGGCGTGCAGCGCTCGCGCCTGGTCGGCCAGCATGACGCCGTTGGTGGTCAGCGCCAGGTCACGGATCGCGGGCTTGCGCGAAATCATCGAAATGAGCTCCGGCAGATCGTGCCTGAGCAGCGGCTCGCCGCCAGTGAGCCGGACGCGATCGACGCCCGCCCTGGCAAACACATCCACGAGCGAGCTCATCTCTTCGAAGTTCAGGATGTCGTGGCGCGGCAGCCAGACGTACTCGGCTTCGGGCATGCAATAGCTGCAGCGCAGGTTGCACCGGTCGGTAACCGAGAGCCGGAGATTTTTCAGCGGCCGGCCGAGCAGATCTCGAATCATCGCGTCATGCCGCGCAGTCGAACCGGAATCGGAAACGCGGTGCGCTGTTCGGTGAAGACATCACTCCAACGTCCGGGGATATGGGTGCCGCATGATGCGCAGGCGCCCTCAGGCCTCAGATTGTATCCGCGGATGAGGTAACCGTAACGCTCCACGACAACCGCGTTGCACTGCGGGCAGTGGGTATTTTCGAGCTGACCGACCTTGCCCGGGAGATTTCCCGCGTAAACGTAGCGGAGGCCGGCTCCGGCGCCAATCGCGGCCGCCCGGATAAGCATCGGCCGGAGTCGTGTTCTGGGGCTCGGTCATCTTGTAGTCGCCGTGAAACGCGGTCACGTGCCAGGGGATATCCGGCGACACGCTTGCGACAAATTCCGTGAGCCGCTTCAGTTCGTCGTCGCTGTCGTTGAAGCCCGGGATCAGCAGCGTCACGAGCTCGAGCCAGATGCCCATGTCGTGCAGCTGGCGGATGGTGTCGAGTATCGGCTGCAGCCGGCCGCCGAGCTCGCGATAGTGGCGGTCGTCGAAACTCTTGAGGTCGACTTTGTACGCGTCGATCCAGGGGCGGAGGTACTCGAGTACACCGGGGGTGCCGTTTCCATTCGACACGAACCCCGTCATCAATCCCGCCGCGCGCGCTTCCTTGAAAATGGCGACGGCCCACTCGCTCGTGATCAAAGGTTCGTTGTAGGTGCTGACGACGATTTTCGCGCCGCGTGAAATCGGCGTCTTGAACGAGACGATCGGGCGTGACGTCGAGCGGCGGCGCCACGGCGCGCGGATCGCGCAGCGCCTGCGATGTCACCCAGTTCTGGCAATAGCCGCAATGGAGATCGCAGCCGAACATGCCGAAGCTGTAGGCAAGTGCTCCGGGATGGACGTGGAAGAACGGCTTCTTCTCGATCGGATCACATTGCACGCCGCCGGCGTATCCCCACGGCACCATCAGCCGGCCGCCCTGGTTGAAGCGCACCTTGCAGACACCGAGCGCTCCGTCGGGAATCTTGCAGTTGTGCCCGCACGCGTAGCAGTGCACCCATTCCTTGTCGAGACGGTGATACAGCTCGCCCTCACGCGTGCGCGCGGCGAGAACGTCGTTCAAGGTTGCCATGACGTCTGTGACTCAATTGTACGACATGGTTCGGGCCGCATTGTGCTCTTGGCCGCTCCAGCCGATAATCCCGTTATATGAGACGTATCCTCGTGACCAACGACGACGGTGTGCATTCGGAAGGAATCAAGGCGCTCGCCGACGCGATGAAAGGGCTGGGCGATGTCATCGTCGTCGCGCCGCTGGCCGAAGCCAGCGCGATCGGCCACGCGCTGACGCTGCGGCGGCCTCTTCGACTTGAAACATTCTCGAACAACGTTTACGCGGTTGATGGGACGCCAACCGATTGCGTCAACATCGCCATCACGTCAGTGCTGCGCGGCATGCCGGATCTCGTCGTGTCGGGCATCAACAAAGGGTGGAACCTGGGCGACGATGTGACGTATTCCGGGACCGTGTCGGGGGCGTTCGAAGCGGCATTGCTCGGCGCCCCGGGTATTGCGGTGTCGCTCCAGAACACCGGTGACGGGTTCGATTTTTCAGAGGCCGCGCGCGGCGCCCGCGTCGTCGCGCAGTCGGTGCTCGACAAGGGCATCCCGGCGCGCACCTTCCTGAACGTCAACGTGCCGAAAGGCAGAACCAAGGGCTTCAAGGTGACCGTGCAGGCGCGGCGCAACCACATCACCAAAGTGGACGAGCGCATCGATCCGAGAGGGCAGCGGTATTTCTGGATCGAAGAAGGTCAGAACGAGTGGGAGCCGCACGACCGCTCCGACTTCCAGGCCGTGCGCGACGGGTACATCTCCGTCACGCCGCTGCAGCCCGACCTCACCGCGCACAACGTGATACCGGCGGTGGAAGAGATGCTGCAGGAGATCGAGAGCCTGCCTCGCCGAAGCGCGTAGCGCGAAGGCGGGCGGCGATGGAGGGGACGATGGCTCAATGCGAAGTGTGCGGCAACAACTACGACAAGTCGTTCGAGGTCACGCAGGGCGGCGCCACTCACACCTTTGACAGCTTCGAGTGCGCGATCCACATGCTCGCGCCGACGTGCGCGCACTGCGCCTGCAAGATCGTCGGCCACGGCGTGGAAGCGAACGGCACGTTCTACTGTTGCGCGCACTGTGCAAAGAAGTCCGGTGTTCGCGGCGTTGACGATCGGGTCTAAGACCGCGAACACGGGGGTTCCGGGTTCCAAGGTTCCGGGTTCCAAGGTTCCGGGTTCCACGTTCTGGTTCCGGGTTCTGGGTTCCGGGTTCTGGGTTCCACGTTCCCGGTTCTCGTGCCGCGGAACCGAGAAACCAGAAAGAGGAAATCAGACCACGGAACTAGGAACTGAGAACGGGGAACCAGAACCCGGAACTTGGAACTAGGAACTCGGAACCAACAACTCGTGTACAATGAACGGCTGTCGGGGCGTGGCTCAGCCTGGTAGAGCACTCGGTTCGGGACCGAGGGGTCGGAGGTTCAAATCCTCTCGCCCCGACCAATTTACTGAATAATCGGAAGTCGACGGTCTAAAGTCGACGGTCTAAAGTCGAAAGTCGCAGTCGAAGGCCTCGAAGCGTAGCTTCAGGGCCTTTTTTGCTGTACGGCACGTTTCGCACAATCCTAATTTTGTGAGCGAAATCGTCATCCTCACACCGACACGATGCCGCGTCGAATTGCTCGACGGACCGCGTCGGTGCGATTCACGGCGCCGAGCTTTCCCGCGATCGCCGCGACGTGAAACTTCACGGTCTGGTCGCTGATCCCGAGCTGCTGGCCGATCGCTTTGTTCGATCGGCCTTCTGCCAGGAGCTCCAACACCTGAATCTCGCGGGATGTGAGTGTTTCGACAATTTCCCGGTCGCCGTCAGCGTTGCTGGCCGCCATTACGAACGCATCCGCAGCGAGCCTCGCCGCCTGTGCTGAGCCGAGCGAGGCGAATTCGCCGACGATCGTCGCCGATCCGTTCATCTGCGTCCGTAGACGCGCACGTATGTCCGCCGGACCGACGAGGACGACTCTCATCAATCCTTTGGACGCTCTCCCACGGTAATAGGTACCTGTCTGGCGACGCCGCCTCGCAGGACGTCGAGCCGGACCTCAGATCCAACGCGGTTTCCCCATAACAGGTCGAAGAGATCCTCCGGCGACTCAATCGGGTTCGCATCCAGCGCCAAAATGATGTCGCCCACGAGAAGACCGCCCGCGGCGGCCGGACTCTCCGGTGTCACGACGGCGATGAGCAGACCTGCTTCCCGGCCTTTCGGCCCTTGGTTGGCGGCGAGACGAACCGGCTGGCCGGCGATGCCGAGATAGCCACGCTTCAGACCACCGTGCTCGAGTACAGACGAAGCCGTTTTCCACGCGATCGACGCGGGAATTACCACCGTCGTCCCACGAATGCGCGTCGATGTGATGACGCCGAGCAGCGCGCCTGTCGTATCGACCAGCGCACCCCCGGCGAACCCGTCGTGCATCGGTGCGGTGGTGCGCAGCACCTGATCGATGGCGCGCCTCCGGCCTGTGCGCAGGGGACCGCCGATGACCGCAACGATACCCGCACTGGCGCTGAGAGCGTTGCTCCACGATCGTCCGATGGCGAGCGCGAGATGGCCAACGCGCGGTTGTGTTGTTGCGGGCGTGATCGGCGCGCCGGCAAGTCCTGCCACCCGCAACAGCGCAAGGCTCGTCGTCGGATCCCAGCCAGCCAGCTGAGCTTCGAGGGTCGAACCATCGTGGCCACGCACCTGTAGTCCATCCTCACGCCCGAGCGCACGCGCGGTTGTGATGACGATGTCAGGTGCGAAGACGAGCCCGCTCGCCGGGCGGCCAGCGCCGTGGATCTGGACGACCGAGGGTGCCGCCGCGGAGACGGAGTCTGCGAGGGATTCTGAAAACTGAGTCAATAGTTCGGTTGTCATGCTCCGAGCATGCCAGAGGGATGTGGGCTGCGGATCCCCCGATTGGGTAGGCCCACCTTCGCGCTATCCTGCTTCCACCTCCGCGCAAAGCGCTACGGCGGACAAGTCGGCAGAACCGGCCTTCGGTCTTGCCACGCTCAACTCCCGTGCGTAATATGCCTCCAGGCGGTGCAAGCCGCCTCCGGGTCCGCGGGCAGGGTTGAACCCACTTGTGTGACAGCACGCCTGTCTCTATACCTTCGTGCAGCCGGAGTTGCGGACCCTCGGCTTTGATGCATGGAGGTGTCTGTGGCTCGTCTTCCTGAACGGCCGAACTTCGACCATCTGAAGAAACAAGCGAAAGATCTGCTTCGCGGCTACGGCGCCGGCGATGCCGAGGCGTTCGAACGTTTTCGCGCGTCATTGCCGGCGGCCGCAGGTAAACCCGATGTGGAGATCGCCGCGATGGGCCTCAAGCTGCACGACGCGCAGTCCTGTCTGGCCCGCGAATACGGCTTTCCGTCGTGGACGAATCTGAAGAACTACGTGGACCTGCGCAACAACGTTCTTCTGAACAACCGCGCAAACGCGATTCCCGTGTGGCTCAACGTTGTGTACGGCCACGACTACGATCGGCCGCAGCCGGAGCATGCGGTCAAGATCCTCGAAGAGCATCCTGAACTGATCCAGGGAGATTTTCTGCTGTCGTGCGCGGTGGGGGATGACGCAGTAGTCCGGGCGGCCGTCGCCCACGACCCAGCCATCGTGAACCGGACGTTCGACGCATGGACGTGTCCCTGCTGCGCCTGGGTGGGCTATGCCATGCCGCCGCTCGTCGCGGTCACGCATTCCGGCCTGCTCCGACTCGAGCGATTCCGTGACGGTCTGCACCGGACCGCGCGGGTGCTGCTCGACGCGGGGGCCGACCCGAACCAGTCCACGCGCACGGCCGATAACGAGCCGCTGAGCGCGCTGTATGGCGCCGCAGGCAAAAACCACGATGCTGCGCTCACGCGCCTGCTGCTGAACGCTGGTGCCACCCCGAACGACAACGAGTCGCTCTACCACTCGAGAGACACGCGGGATCTGACGATCGCGCGAACGCTGCTGGACGCGGGAGCTGTTGTGGAAGGGACGAACGCGCTGCTGCATCAGCTGGACTTCGACGACATGGACGGCCTGCGGCTGATGCTCGCGCACACGCGCGATGTCAACGACACGTCACGCGGCAATGAGACCGCGTTGCTCCATGCGCTCCGGCGGCGCCGCTCGCCCGAACACGTGCAGGCACTGCTCGACAAAGGCGCGGACCCATACGCGCGCACCAAAGACGGGACGACCGCTTACCAGCTTGCGCTGCAGTTCGGCCTGACCGAGGCCGCGGCCATGCTGTCGGCCGCGGGCGCCGCGGAGGTGTTATCGGTCGAGGACCAATTTCTTGCCGCTTGCGCGCGCGGTGACGCCGCCGAGGCCCGCCGCTTGCTCGAGGCACAGCCGGGCATCATCCGCGGCCTGCCGGACCACAAGCTCCAGCTGCTGCCCGAACTGGCAGCAGCGCGGAACGGCGCTGCGGTCCGGGTGATGGTGGAGCTGGGGTGGCCGATCGCGGTTCGCGGCGGGGGCTGGGATGCATCAGCGTTGAATCAGGCGGTCTTCAACGGCGACGCCGCGTTGACTCGCTTTCTGCTCGAACATGGCGCGAACTGGACCGAGCCCCACGGGTTCGGGGATAACGTGCACGGCACGCTGTCATTTGCGTCGCGCAACCACGAGGCGGGCGAAGGCGACTGGGCCGGCTGTGCGCAGGCACTCGTGGATCATGGACTGCCCGTGGAACGGCTCGACGGTGACTACTCCGACGACGTGGCGGACGTGCTTCGCCGCGCGCGGGAGGAACGGCTGTAGCGGCGGACACAATCGCGCATCGAAGGGCACCCTGAGCATGTTCACAACCACCGTGTATGTCGAACTGCTGGACGAAGGCGTCCGCGCATGGCGCCCCGTGGAGGCCGAGCCTCTGGACGGCGATCGCTATCGTTTGATCGGCGACAGACCCGACGACGAAGCGTGGCCCTTTACCACCGGCGATGTCGTGCGATGCGAGATGCGGAAACTGAGCGGCGACATCGTCCTGGTCGCATATCAGAAAGCAGAGTGAGGCGCTCGCTTCCTATCTCACCGCAGAGACGCGGTGACGCGGAGAACTCTACCTTCACAGAAGGTCCGGCTGACCGCCTACGCCAAGGCTACGGCGGTCAAGAAGCCGGACACTATGTACTCACGGGTTTCAAAACAAATCGAAGCGGGTGGCGACGGTCGGGGCCGCCCCGCCCGCCGCGCAGGCGCCTCCCACGTGACGGGTGCTGTTGGCGCCGAGGACGGGTGGGGCAGACCGGCGACAGGCCCCGCGCGCAGAGTTTTGAAACCGTTTTTAGTGTTTGTGTTGTCCCTCGTGCGCCGCGGCGGTGTCGCGGCGTCAGAACCTCAGCACGAAACCCAGCGAAGTTCTCGTGAAATCGACCTTCCCGGGTGACTGAGCGACCGGGACGCCGAGGAGCTCCAGATCGTCGAACGTCTGAAAGTACCGGATATCGAAACGGATACCCGTGCGGGTCCCGAAGAACATCATCACGCCGCCGCCGGCGCTCCACGTCAGATCGTTCTCATCGATCTCGGCGACGCCGGTGCCGAAGTCCGACTTCGATTTGAGCAGACCCCCGCCGAAGACGCCGTACGGGCGGATGCCGAAGCCCTGCTGGCCGCCGAAGGGAATCCCGATGAGCAGGTTGCCCGTCGCCGTGAGCACGTTGCTGCCGCCGAGATCGGTTTTGCCGTAGAAGTCTGGACTGTAACCGAGGTCGCCCTCGACGCCGAAGATGCCGCCGCCCATGAAGGCGACGCTCACACCCCAGTTGAATTGACTGGTGTCGAAGGCCTCAGAGAACTCCTTGCCGGAATCGCCGCCAAAATTCACCCCGAAGAGCGGAATGAGCAGTGTGTCTGCCTGTGCGGGTCCTGCCGTGAGCATGATGGCGATGAACGCTGCGCCGATGGCTCTGGTCGAAAGCATGTCGCTCCTCCTCAATGGTTCGCGCCCTGGCGCGGTGCGTATCACCATGCAACTCCGCATCCGCCCGACGCGGAGGCGGGGTTCACGCGCATCGCACGATGTTTCAAGCAGTTGCGGCTATCGGGAGGGCCCTGGGGCCTCCGGCGAGATCACAAGATCTCGTGGCCAGCCTCAAGGAAGTGGAGGAGATCTTTTGCCTGTTTTGACGCATGGCGGCCTGTGCAGCCGCCAGCAATGTGTTGGCTCACCCCCTGAATATGCGACGCAGCGAACGAGCGAAAAGCCCTGGCGGGCGAGCGGCCTGAGCGATCGGCACGAGGAGCGCGTCCGATGACACGTCAGCGCGGGCCCGCCGGCCGGTCATGCGGGTGATCACGATGCGGAAGAGGATTTGGCTGCGAGGCCGAGCGCCGCCTAGCGGCAATGACCCTGGCTCCCACCATACAGCGTGCCTCTGAAACAGCTGTTCAGCGACGCTGCGCGCACTGCCGAATTCGGCGGCCTCGGGCAGCTCCTCGTATTCGCCGAATACGACCACGCTCACCCATTCTTTGCGAGTCGTGATCTCGTCGAATCCGAGACATACTCGCCGGTTCCGCCGCATCCACTCGATTTTTTGACCTAACCTCGCGAAACCATAGAGATACGTGTCATGGAAGTGCACATGAATCGGAACGACGTAGGGTTGGTCGTCCAGCGAACACGCCAGTCGGGCGAGCTGCGTTCTCGCGATCATCTCGCGGCACTCGCGATTGGTCATTTCCTCGATTGTCATCGTCATGCTTGGGACAGGCGCCTTCGCGGGCTCGGCTCTCAGTGCTGATGATGCGTGCCGAGCGGCGCTGCAGTGTCGCCGCCGACGTCCACCGTGCTCATGAGCCCCGCCTCGGCGTGGTCGAGGATGTGGCAGTGATACATCCACGATCCGGGGCGGTCGAGCTTTACCAGAAATCTTTTCGTGGATTCGGCGGCCACATGAATCGTGTCTTTCCACGCCCGCGGGCTCACGGGGATTCCCTTGTCGTCAACCTCCTGAAAGAAGTAGCCGTGCAGGTGGATAGGGTGTGCCCACACGGCGTTGTTCTTAATCGTCCATAGCTGCTTCTCGCCCAGCTCAGCCTTGATCGAGGTGCCCCGCCAGAACGGCCCGCCTTTGATGTCGAACGCCATCACTCCGTTGTCTTTTGTCGTGATCAAATCGATGTTCACCGGCCGGGCTCCGTCGGCGGACATCGCCGGGATGTCGCGCGTGACTTTCGGGAAGGCCGCCACGGGAATGGGCGGCAGCGGCGCGGCCTTCAACGCAATCAAGTCGTCGGCCGATCGGAATTCGACGCTCCCGTAACCCCGGTCGAAGGGGACGTTCATGAGCGTCAAACTACCGCCGGGCTCGATTGTCGGCGCGACCAGAAGGTCGGCACGCTCGCCCGGAGCGAGGACGATCACCTCGCGTTCGAGCGAATACTCCATGTGACCGCCGTCCACGCCGATGAGCAGAAATGGTTGCATGTCGTCCAGCTGGAACTGAAAGTACCGGCTCTTCGCGCTGTTGACGATCCGCCATCGCTGCAGCGCTCCGCTGCGCACGGTCAATGTCGGCTTGATGCGGCCGTTGACGAGCAGGTGATTGCCTTCGCGCCCAAACAGCGCGCCCACGGCGCCTCCGCTGTCGGGCGATTGCAGCTCGCCGCTGCTGTCTTCGATGGCAATGTCGCTCAGCACCAGGACGATCTCGTCGGCCACGTCGAGACGCTCGTCGGGATCTTCGACGAGCAGCGCACCATACAACCCAAACCCCACTTGCGCGGCCGACATCACGTGCGGGTGGTACCAGAACAAACCGGCATCGGGAACGATGAAGTCGTAGGTGAACGAACCTCCCGGCTCGACGGGTGGCTGCGACACACCGGGCACGCCATCCATCTCAATCGGCACCTGGACGCCGTGCCAGTGAACGGTGGTCGAGCTCGGAAGCTGATTGGAGAAGTGCACGATGAGGCGATCGCCGCGGCGGACTCGAATCAGCGGTCCGGGCAGCCCGCCGTTGTACGTCCACACTTTGGTGCGCATGCCAGGCACGACTTCGAGCGACGTGACGCGCGCCTGAAGATCGATTTCAACAATCTTCGGATCGGGATTCTTGTCGGACGCCTCGGGAAGCTTCAGATCTGCGTTCCAGCCGGGAGCCTGTAACGACTGGGCGGACACGGCAGCGGCGGTGGACGCACCGATCGCGGCGGCAAGCAGAAGTACGCGCGTCGTTCCGAGACCGTTGCTGTCGAGTGTCATCGATGTGTTGCGAGCTCCTTATAGAGGGCCAGACGCCTGATGATATCGTCGTGCATCTGCGCTGAAAGCGCCTTGAACCGTTCCGGATCGTGCTGCGCGGTGATCTGAAAGCGGCCCTCGTTCGCCAGCAGCTCCGTGACATCGGTCTTTGGCGCGGCTGAATCGATTACGAGAGCCGGCTCGCCGGTGATCGCGCGCCGGGGATCGAAGCGGTACAACGGCCAGTATCCCGATTCTACCGCCACTTTCTGATGCGCCAGGCCGCACGCCATGTCGTAGCCATGGGCAATGCAGTGTGCGTAAGCGATCACGAGCGAGGGCCCGTCGTACGACTCTGCGTCGATGAGAGCTTTGAGCGTTTGTGAGTCTTTTGCGCCGAATGCGACGTGGGCGACGTAGACATTCCCATACGCCATGGCCATCAGACCGAGATCTTTTTTCGCGCCGCCCTTTCCGGATGCGGCAAACTTTGCAGCGGCTCCTGTCGGCGTCGCCTTCGACTGCTGTCCGCCCGTATTTGAATAGACTTCCGTATCGAGCACCAGCACGTTCACGTTTGCGCCCGTCGCGAGTACGTGGTCGAGGCCGCCATAACCGATGTCGTATGCCCACCCATCGCCGCCGACGATCCACACACTCTTCTTGACCAGATAATCGGCGAGATCGCGAAGCTCGGCTGCCGAAGGCAGCTCGCGGAGGCGCTGCCGCAGAATCGCCACGTCGCGCCGCTGCGCCTGAATCCCCGCTTCATTCGATTGATCTCGAGCGAGAAGCGCCGCGACGAGATCGTCGGGCAGCACAGGCGCGAACTTCTTCAGCAGGGCGCGCGCCCGGGTCTGGTGCTGGTCAACTGCCAGCCGCATGCCGAGACCGAACTCAGCGTTATCTTCGAAGAGCGAGTTGGCCCAGGCCGGTCCGCGGCCGTCTTTGTTCGTCGTATACGGAGCGGTCGGCAGGTTGCCGCCGTAAATCGATGAGCAGCCGGTTGCGTTTGCGATCAACGCCCGGTCGCCGAACAACTGCGTCATCAGCTTGATGTACGGCGTTTCTCCACACCCGGCACACGCGCCTGAATATTCGAACAACGGTTCGAGCAGCTGCGTGCTCTTGATGTCGCCTCCGACCAGCGCGCGATCCACGTAGGGGAGGTCGAGGAAGAAGTCGTAGTTGCGATGTTCGGCCGTTCGAAGCGGCGCCTGGGCAGCCATCTCGAGTGCCTTGCGACGGGGATTCGACTTGTCCTTTGCCGGGCAGACGACCACGCACAAGGTGCACCCGGTGCAGTCTTCCGGGGCCACCTGGATGGTGTAGGCACCGGCCAGATCGGGTCCGTGATAGGGGGTGCTCTTGAAGGTCGCGGGAGCAGAGGTCAGGTAATCGGCGTCATACACTTTCGCTCGGATGGCTGCGT
Source organism: Vicinamibacterales bacterium (assembly GCA_963850295.1). Taxonomy (GTDB): domain Bacteria; phylum Acidobacteriota; class Vicinamibacteria; order Vicinamibacterales; family JAMQPK01; genus JAMQPK01. The sequence continues at coordinate 109,762 of CAWKKU010000011.1, forward strand.
GCGGGCACACCAGCGCGCACTTGTTGCACTGAATGCAAAGGTGCTCATCCCACACCGGAATCTCGGATGCGAGATTGCGCTTCTCCCATTTTGTCGTGCCCACCGGCCAGGTGCCGTCGATGGGAAATGCGCTGACTGGCAGCCGGTCGCCCTGATTGGCGAGCATGACGGCCGTGACCCGCCTGACGAAGTCAGGTGCCGCGTCGGGGACGAGCGGCGGCAGGTGATACGAGGCGGTTGGCGCCTGGGGCACCGGCACTTCGTGGAGGTTGGCGAGCGTCGCATCGACGGCCGTGAAATTCCGTTCGACGACGGCGGCGCCACGCTTGGAATATGTCGCTTCGATGGAGTGCTTGATGCGCGCGATCGCTTCATCGCGGGGCAGCACGCTTGAAATCGCGAAGAAGCAGGTCTGCATGATGGTGTTGATCCGGTTGCCAAGACCCGCGTCTTTCGCCACCGCGTACGCATCGATCACGTGGAAGCGAAGCCGCTTCTCCACAATCTGTTCTTGGACCTCGAACGGCAGGTCGTCCCACGCCCGATCGGCGGGGCCGGGCGTGTTGAGGAGAAACACCGCGCCAGGCTCGGCATGCGCGAGCACGTCATAGCGGTCGAGAAGCTGGCGCTGGTGGCATCCCACAAACGAGGCACTGGAGACCAGATAGGGAGCGTGAATTGGTTGCGGCCCGAATCGCAGGTGAGAAATCGTCACAGCCCCGGACTTCTTCGAGTCGTAGACGAAGTAGGCCTGCGCGAAATTGGCGGTGTCCTCGCCGATGATTTTGATCGTGTTCTTGTTCGCGCCCACCGTGCCATCGGAGCCGAGCCCAAAAAAGATCGCGCGCACATTCCCGCTGGATTCCAGGTCGAAGTGCTCGTCAACGGCCAGCGACAACCGGGTCACGTCGTCGGTGATGCCGACGGTGAAATGCTGCTTCGGCGCGGGGCTGTTCAGCTCATCGAACACGGCCTTGACCATCGCCGGCGAAAACTCCTTGGAGGCGAGCCCGTAGCGTCCGCCGATGATCCGGGGCGCGACTGCGAAGCAAGACGCTCCGCTACCCATCGCTTCGCCGATGGCGGTCACCACGTCCTGGTAGAGCGGCTCACCGATGGCTCCGGGTTCTTTGGTCCTGTCGAGCACGGCAATGGAACGGACCGTGGAAGGCAGGGCGGCGATGAAGGCTGGAACGCTGAACGGCCGATAGAGCTTCACGGTCAGCACGCCGACCTGCGCATCGGCACCGAGCGCATCGACCACGGCTTCGGCGGTTTCAGCACCCGACCCCATGATAACGATGACGCGTTTGGCGTCAGCGGCGCCATGGTAGCGAAACAGTTGATAGGCTCGCCCGGTCAGCAGCTTGAACCGTTCCATCGAACGCTGCACGATGTCCGGGGTGGCCGCATAATGGTTGTTGACCGCTTCCCGATTCTGGAAGAAGACGTCCGGATTCTGCGCCGTTCCACGAATGACCGGCCGATCCGGCGTAAGTGCCCTCGCGCGATGGCCTGCGACCAGTTGGTCATCGACCATGTGCCGCACCGCCGACGAGTCGATCGCAGCGATTTTGGTGATCTCGTGCGAGGTGCGAAATCCGTCGAAGAAATGCACGAAGGGCACGCGCGCCTCGAGCGTCGCCGCGTGAGCGATAAGCGCCAGGTCTTGCGCTTCCTGAACCGAGCTGGACGAGAGCATCGCGAACCCTGTGGCACGGACGGCCATCACATCGCTGTGGTCGCCGAAAATCGACAGCGCGTGAGTCGCCAGCGCTCGCGCCGAGACGTGAAAGACCGTCGGCGTCAACTCGCCGGCGATCTTGTACATATTGGGAATCATCAACAACAGACCCTGACTGGCAGTGAACGTCGTCGCCAGGCAGCCCGCCTGCAGCGCTCCGTGCACCGCGCCCGCGGCGCCTCCTTCGCTCTGCATCTCGATGACATGCGGCACGCTGCCCCACACATTCGGCTTCCCGTCAGATGCCCAGGCATCGGCCGATTCCGCCATGCCAGACGAGGGTGTGATCGGGTAGATCGCGATGACATCGCTGAGTTGATAGGCAATGTTGGCACAGGCTTCGTTCCCGTCGATGGTCTTCCAGTTCGTTGTCATAACCTTTGGCACGGCGTCCTCCACTGTCGTGGGAAAGGGCAACTCGTGTGCCACAGGGTGAGGTGCGACGAAGCAAGGAATCGGGCCTATGTTGACGGAAATAGAGGAATCGTCCGAACACGAGGTGGGAATTTTCACGCAGCGCCGCGAAAAATACAGCAGCCCTTCGTGGATTCAGCCCGCTTTGCGCGACCGATTACGTGGCGGGCCGATCGACCCCGACGAGTTTCCAGCCGTCGCGCAGGCGCCGGAAGTAACACGCTGACGGGGAGATCCGCAGCGTTCTTCGACGGGCTGACGGAGGCGACATCGATTTTTACGAACGCATTGTCTCCGGACGGAAGCGCATCGGGCGCGCGCAATGGCAGGAGGCGGAAGGAGATGACACGCCGATGGCGATCGACTGTCCGGTAGCCGTTATCGTAGCGCGCCCACGTGGCCTGATAACCCTTCTCAGGCGGCTGTGCCACGCTGTGTCTACAGCGGCATTCCTGAAGCTCAGCTCGCCATCGGCGGAGAGAGCGAAGTCGACGAGCGGGTTGAGAACCGTCAGATATGCGGCGGCGATCTTGTCGCGCCGCTGAATCAGGATATCCGCGAGCAGCGTCGTCGCTTTCGGATCGCTGTAACGAGCGGTCGCCGCAAGGCGTCGAATCAGCTCATCGGAAAATGCGGCGACGCGGCGGGCCGCCCAGAAGCAATCGTCGGCGCGCGCGCGCAGAAAGGCGGCGGTGGGCACGCGTGGCTTCCACGTGGCCGGGTCGAACGTGTGGCCTTCGAACCGTCCGATGGCGCTGTTCTCCTCATATTCCAGCGTCTGCCACGGCTGGATGAAAAACCCGAAGGTCAACAGCCGTTTTCTGGTGAGATCGCGTTCGTACAGATGTTCCCACCCTTCGTCATATTCGCGATGTCCGTTCGCTCCGCTGCCGAACGTCGATCCGACATCCTGCAGATAGTGGCGGACGACACCGCGGTTGCCCTCGGTGATGACGGAGTCGAGTGTGTTGCCCGCCTTCATGTCGACGAGATTGGTCCACGCGCCGAACACCTTGAGTGCTCGCAGCTCGCGGCGGTGTTCGTGCGGCAGCACGTCATTCGGATCATCAGGCCGGGTGCCGTGATACCGGAATCCGCCGACGGTCCGGCCGGGGACGGCACGCGCCGCCACCGCTCGATACGTACCATCCTCGGCACGATGCGCACGACTGAACACCTCGTCGAGATCGGACTTCCGCATCGGCCGTCTCTTACCTGACACCGGCCTGAACATGGTGGTGTCGGCGATGGTGATGGTGGCGGCGGCGACGGTCACCAGATGGTTTTCGACCTGCCAGTAGCCAAGCGTCCAGAAAATCTTGTTGGCGACGATCAGCGCTCCGGTGGCGGCCTCCGGGTATCCCGCGGCGTCGAACGATATGAACCACATTTCGCCGCGGACGTCGCGAATCACGAATCCGGGAGCGAACCCCTGGTTCTTTGGCGCGACGACCGTCCATGGGCCGGCGGCCGGCCCGTCGCTCGTCACCGGTCCGAGCACGGCTTCGTCGATTCCGATCGGGCGCGCAACGATCCGGTTGGTAAACCAGCTCGAATCGGGCACCTCGTCGATCGTGTTCACGTTTTTCGCGCGTACGTCCGGGTTCGAATCACCTGGGCGGCCAAACAGGTTGATGGCCAGGTCGGTGATCAGATTGATGTCCCACTCCTGGACGCCGGACGCGTCCTGCGTGTCAGGCTCGCGGCTGACGGGGTCGTCGTCCAGAAACCGCCGGGTCGAAGCCGCCGGCGCCGGTGCGACGGCAAGCAGCGCTGCAAGACACAGAAGGGCCGCGGCCTTGTGGACAGTGTGTGTCATCGACATTCTCAAAATGCGGCGGTCGATCCGAAGACGATTTGCGTGCCTTCGCGCCCATGGGCGACCTCGACACGAAGAACCGTGGTTGCGGGGCCGTGAAAACGTAGGCCGACGCCGAAGTTGCTGTTCAGTCCCTTGAGGCTGATGTCGTTGAGCTGCGGCGTCACTTTTCCGGCGTCATAGAACAGCGCCATGTCGAGGCCAAGACGATTGGGAATCCACCGCCATTCTCCCGACATGAGCAGGCTGTGCCGGTCGCGAAATCGCCAGCTCGAGTACGCGCGCAGCGTACTGCCGCTGCCGAGCGACGGTAAGAGGAAATAGGGCACCTGGTCCTCGTCGCCGAGAGTCGTTTGCAGACGGCCGTGGAGCGACACGACCCAGTTCTCGCGAAGAATGGGAATGTGCTGGACAACCTCGGCGTCCATCCGATCGAAATCGTAGGTGCCGTCGGTGTTGGCAAAACGATGGTACGCAATTTCGTATAGTCCGCCGCTCCGCGCGTAGCCGGCAGCGGGACGCCAGTCGAACGCTGCCGAGGTTGACGCATGCAGGTACGCCGGATCGAGACCCAGACCCGGAGCTGAATCCGGAGTGTGAATCGTTTCGATCGATGGGGAGCTGCCGGTGCCTTGTTCGATGGTGTAGTCTTCGAATGTGACCCCGCCCGTGAACTTCGACAACCGCAGGGGACGCGCAACGAACTCCGCGCCGGCATAGGCCTGCTTCATGCGGTAGTTCGATTCGTTGTCCGTCACGCTCTCTGAACCGAGACCGAAGAACGCCACCTGAGTCGCATCTCGCCAGCCGGTGCGCAAACGAAAATCGAGCGCGCGACGGGCAACACGTGGCGCGGCGACGTCGAGCTGGATCAGCTTGTACCCCTTGGCTGAGTACAGGCCCGCCACGTTCCAGTTCGCGCGGTCGCCCAGAAACCGGCGATAGCCTGCGCCAAGAGTGAACCCGCCCCCGCTGAGCACGCTGTCGAAGTACGGATAGACGCCCTCGGGCAGTTCGAGCAGCGACCTGTGCAACGTGAGCAGGAGAGTCTCGGCACGGCTGGGCTTCCAGGGCGCAAGTTGAGTGGCTTTCGCGGCCTGCGCGGCGGCGATTTCATCCGCCCGCAACTCCTGTGCGCGGAGCGATGGACCGGTCAATGCGGCGATCAGCACGAACACGCTGGCGCGCCATGTACTCGATTTCACTCGCATGCCATCGTGCAAGAGGCGCACCGCCAATGGCGGGATGGAGATGCTCCTGCATCCCCAAACGTCACCACGTGCGGTGACGATGGCGGCGAAATGCCGTGACGCGCGCGTGTTTCTCCCGCCACGCGTTCATCGGCCTGCGGCATGGCAGTTGCCAGCCAGCTTGTGTGCACGTGTATCCAATGATTCGCATCTGCCTCCTTGGGATTTTCGTACTCGCGGCAGGGGTGGCATCGGCGCAGCAGGAAGCGAGTCCTGCGCCCACACCAATTCCCTCGAAGCTCATTTACAGCAATCGCGACATCGTCGAGCTGCGCGCCGGCCTGCTTGGACGGACGCCGGCGGAGCGGGTTGCGGCTGCGTTCGAGCGTCTCGATGCGATCGCCGAAGCAGGACCAGATGGGCCGGTGTCGTCGGTGATCGTCGAAAACGTCGGGGTTATCAGCGTCGGCACGCAGAACGCGTTCGTCGTCATTCCGGCAGATCTCGATCAGTTGAGGGGCGAGACGCTCGAGCAGAAGGTGGCGCTCGCGGCAGCGCGGCTGCAAACCGCCATGGACGAGCAGACCGAGCTCCGCTCGCCCGCCCGCGTCGCCTGGGGTGCGCTTCAGGCGCTGATTGCCACGGTCGTATTCGTTCCACTTCTCTGGTCGATCGCACGGACGCATCGTGTTCTGGCGGTTCGCGTTCCCGAAACCGCGGAGCATCAGCTCCAGAAGATCTCTGCGAACCACCTCCAGCTGGTTCGTGCGTCACACGCGCCGGAAATTCTTCGCCACGCGATCACGGCGAGCGCCGTGGTTGCCGGCCTCGCGCTGACATACGTGTGGTTGACGTTCGTGTTGCGGAGGTTTCCATACACCCGGCCCTGGGGTGAATCACTGCGGGAATTTCTGCTGGCGAGGCTCGTGAGCGCTTGGTCTCGCTTTCGTGCACGCGCTCCCTGACCTCTTCACGGTCCTGATCATCGTCATCATCACGCGCTTCGCCGTGCGGCTGACCTATCTCGTGTTCGACGCTGTCGAGCAGGAACGCCTGACGCTTCCAGCGGTGTATCCGGAAACCGCACAGCCGACCCGCAGGCTGGTGACGACGTTGATGTGGCTGCTTGCACTGATTGCGTCGTACCCCTATCTCCCCGGGAGCGACTCCGACGCCTTCAAGGGCGTGAGCGTGTTTGTCGGACTGGTTATCTCGCTCGGCTCGAGCGGCATCGTGAACCAGGTCATGAGCGGTATGACGCTTACGTATTCCCGCGCGCTGCGGCTCGGGGATTTCGTGCGCATCGGCGACATCGAAGGCACCGTCACCCATCTCGGCAATCTGTCGACGAAGGTGAAGACCCCAAGCCGTGAAGACATGACTATCCCCAATGCCGTCGTCGTGTCGACGCCGATCACCAACTACTCGCGCTTTGCTGCTGCCGAAGGTGTCTTCGTTCCGACGACCGTCACCATCGGCTACGCCGTGCCGTGGCGGCAGGTTCATGCGCTGCTGCTGCTGGCAGCGGAGCGAACGGCCGGAATCAGACGCACGCCGGTCCCTGCCGTGCGTCAATCGAACCTGGGGGATTTTCACGTTGAATACGTGCTGCTCGTCTGTCTGGAGCAGCCGCATCTCCGTAACCCGACCCTCGGCGCGCTGCGCGCGAACATCCAGGATGCATTCAACGAGTTCGGCGTGCAGATCATGTCGCCCAATTACGAAGCAGATCCCGAGGCCCCGAAGATCGTACCGCGCGACCAATGGTTTGCCGCCCCAGCCACCTCGCTCGAGGGCAAGGGATGAACCTGCATCTGGGTCTCGCGCTGGCCGCAGGCATCCTGGCCGGTTCGGGCCCGCTGAGCGCCGACGATCCGATTGCACTGTCGGTGAGACCGGCCGTGGCGAGATATCCCGGCAATGCCGAGTTGAAGGTGCTCGTGGCGAGAAACCAGATGAACCGCGCCCTGCAGTGGGAGATCGAAGGCGAGACGTTTTACCGCAGCAGTTCGGTCCAGCTCAACGGCGCATCCGCGCCGCGCAGCCACACGTTCAGGGTCCGCGGCCTGCCGGGTGGCGAGTTCGAGGTCCGTGCAACAGTGCACCGCAACGATGACAGCACAGCCGTCGTGACGGGCAGCATCAAGGTTGTCGGCGGCCCTGACCAACATCCGTAACTAGCGCGAAAAGCTCGCGACGGCTGTGGGTTTGCCGTCCGGAGCCAGATACCAGATTTTGAGCGTATTCGGCATCAGCTCATAGCGGCGCACGTGCGACGTGTCAATGGCGCCGCCCAGCGCCGGATCGATCTTGCCGACGCTCTGAGTGTCCGCGAGTCGAAACTCCTTTCGAGTGGGATCGATGACGATGGCGCCGTTATAGCCGAGCAATGGATGCTGCAGCGCGGTTTGTCCGGGGAGCGGCTCGAGAAGTTTTCCCTCGACCCTGAGGTTCCCGTATTCGTCATAGGTAAGGTTCGCCTGGGCTTTGACCACCCAGTTGTTGCCGCTGCTGTCGACGACTTCGAATCGATCGAGTTTCCACGTGCCCTGCAGCCGGCGGCGCTCGAACTCCACCGTCCCCTCTCCGCTCGTCACCGGTCCGATGTCGAGCGGCCGTTGACGGGGCTGGGCTTCGCACGACAGACAAACGGCCGCCGCGAGTGCTGCGAGCGTGATGGGCAACAGTTTCTTCATGTCCCGCGGCTGCAGCAACCTGCGTGCCCGGTTCTTGTGTCCCCTCGCATGCACAGGCACGGTCAACTCACCACATTTCGTTACGCGGCTCATCACAGATGGGGACGCGCGGCACGTCCCACGATGCATGAAGAGCGTAACTGTGAGGGATTCCGCATCGTCTTCGATCTACACGTCGATGGCGCGTGTATTGCCTTTGCCGAGGCGGAGCTTCTTCCAGATTGGAGTGGACACGATGAGAGCGGTGAGTTCGATTATTTTCGGTGTAATGCTTCTGGCGTTGACGCCGTCGGCGGGTCAGGCCCAGGAGCGGCTCTGGCACGTGAATTTTGGCGGCGGCCCGACATTCAACATGGGCGATCTTGGAGATAATTTCGGCACCGGTTGGGGACCCGCGATCGGGGTGACGTTCGATGCTCCAAGCCACCGGGTTGCCTTCCAGTTCGAATACGCCTATCGGTGGTTCAACGTCAACGACGAACTGCCGATTGGCGCGACGCGATTTTCGGCGAATCATCAGACTCACCAGCTGGCCTTCAACTTCATAGGGAACATGACGGGTCCTGACAGCCCGGTGCGCTTGTATGGTACCGCCGGCCCTGGGATGTACTATCGCAAGGTTGAGATCACGGAATATGAGGGCACGGGAATTATCTGCGGCTGGTACGTGTGCGGCGCGTATCCCGTGTCGTCGGTCGTCGGGTCCCGCGGCGGGTGGGATTTCGGATTCAACGTCGGCGCGGGCGTCGGCTTCAAGATGGGTGACGATGCCGAGTTCTTCGTCGAGTCGCGCTATCACTACGTAGCCGGTCGGGACGTGGAAGTTCCTCCGATTGCGATGCCGGCGAACTCGGCCGACGACGCACGACACCACGGGCAGCTACTGGCCGCTCACGTTCGGGTTCCGTTTCTAACGGCAGGGCACACGCGAAAGGAACAGATCGATGAAAAGCATCCTGGCGACGTGTGCCGCAGTGACCGCGATCGCCGCGACGATGATGGGCGCCGCGGCAGCGGGGCAGTCCAAGACCCCGAGCGCTACTGATGACGTGGTGATTACCGGGTGGGCGCTGAACATGAGCAACGTGGCGACCGGAGCCAATCAGACCATCCGGATCAATATCAACGGCTGGTCCAGCCCGGCGCAGCGCGAGCACCTGATTACCACGTTCCTCGAGAAGAACGAGGACGCACTATTGCGGGAGTTGGAGAGGCAGCCGGATCTCGGGAAATTCAATTTCCCGGGATACCTCGGGCCCGATCCGAACAACATCATGCGTCTGGGCACTGACATCCGGTATGCGATGAATTTTCCCGGCGAGGACGGAGGCAGGCGTATCGTCATCGTCACGCCGCGCGTGATTGGTTTCCGGGAACAGACCGGTACATCGCGGACGCGGGACTATCGCTTTTCGTTGTTCGAGATGAGGTTCGACAAATCGGGAAAAGGCGAAGGCAGGATGGCGTACGGAGCGCAAATCACCTTCGACAAGAAAAAGAACACCATCGAGCTGGAGAATTATTCGAGCGAGCCCGTGCGTCTGCAAAACCTCGTGCTCGAGGTGAAGAAGTAGGGTGCGCTACTTGAAAGTAAACGAGAAGCCGATCAGGTCGAGGCTCGAATCAACCACCGAGCTGCGGCTTCCCACGACCCGGCCTTCGCGAGGTTGAGATGCAGCGTCGCGGTGCGTGCATGTCCGGGGAGCTTGAAATCGGCGAGCGCGTAGCTGAGACCGAGATCGTCGCCAGCTTCCACTCACGAGTCCCGTCGCGGGCAGGCAAATTCAATAGCATCGCCCCCGGCGCGGCAAAAAGGTGGAAACGGCCGGCGACTTTCAGTGCCAGGTGTACACCGATGACGCCGTAGCTCGCCGGCACCTGCGGCGTCAGCCACAAGGCGTCGATGTGAACCTGGCTCCACCACCGCGTGCGCGTCTGCGCCTCACGGTTCGCACGCTCGCTGCGGATTTTCTCCTTGATAGCGGCGGCCACGGGGTCTTCGCGCCAGTCGGCGAGAAGCTCGCATCCGATGGCGAAGTCGCCGTCGGGAACGGGCGTCACGCGGCAATATTCAGCCAGCCAGGCCGGCGGATCGGGCTTGGTTCGACGCTCGCGCGCGCCAAACCAGCCAGGCTCCCGCTTTCCCTTCCACTTGTCGAACCATTCTTTCCACGCGGTGTAGACGTGAACCCACTCACGAAGCTCGTGGAGGCGGGCCTGATCGTCCTCGGAGGCTTTGGGCTCCGACGTGGCGGGCGGTGAGGTGTCGTCGCGTGTCTGGCTGAGCGCCGGGCCCACTGTGACGACGACCGTTGTCAGCGTGATTACTGCTGCCCACGCAATCCGGTCAACACACATGAAGCCACCAATCGAAAACGCGTCTGACGGCCCGCCGTGACCGGTCACGGCAGATGGATGCCAGAGCTTAGTGATCGAGGCTTTAGAGTGTCAAGAGGTTGATAGTGGCATCCTTACTTCAGTGACACGGCGGCGAAGCCCGCCCCGGACAGCGGAACTTCCGCCACCAGCTCGGCGCCGCGGTTAAGGGCGGACCTGATCAAGAGCGTCCCACCAACAAGGCTGAGACGCTCGCGCATGCTGATGAGGCCCAGTCCCTGACCGGTTGTCGCCGAGGCGGGATCGAAGCCTTTGCCGGTGTCACGCACGGTCAGAAAGGCGTGATCGGCGGTACCCGGAGCTCCACCTCGAACCGGCGCGCGCCGCTGTGCTTGGCGACGTTATGTGACGCCTCCTGCAGCACGCGGAAGAGACGCAGCGAGATGTCGCGAGAGAGCGACGGCGGCACATCATGGTGCGTGAACTGCACGGCGATATTCTTCAGCTCCGAGAATTCCCGGCAGTAGCTCGCGACAGCCGCGACCAGGCCGAGGAAATCGAGTTTCGACGAATGGAGCTCGTGCGAGAGGGCCTGCACGTCTCGCGAGATCTCCATCGTTGCCGTGCGCAGACTGTCGATGCGCCAGACCAGTTCGTTCCGTGCGTGGGGAACATCGGTCCGCAGCCGCTCGAGCTCGATCGCCAGCAACGCCAGGCGCTGGCTGATATCGTCGTGCAGCTCCCGGGCCAGGCGGCTGCGCTCCTGCTCCTGCGCCTCGATCAGGCGCCCGCTCACGGTCGCGAGCGCGTGTTCGGAGATTTTGTTCTCGGTAATGTCGATGCAAGTGCCGACGTCCCCGGCAAAGCAAACCGTTTGGTCGCGCCTGGGGGCGCCGATGACGAGCAGCCACCGGTATTCGCCATCCGATCGGCGCAGGCGCAGCTCCGTGCGGAACGGCTGGCGTAGGAGGAAAGCGGCGTCGTGGGCCTTCCGATAGCCGTCACGATCGGCGTCATGAACGCCCTTGAGCCACCCGAATCCGAGCTCGGTCTCGACCGGGCGGCCGGTAAAATCGAGCCAATATTTGTTCAGATAGGTAAACCGCGCGTCGGGGTCCGACATCCACAGCAGCGCTGGGGCGATGTCGGTCACCTGCCGCAGCAGCGTCTCGCTCTCCCGCAGCCGTGCCCGCTCTGCCGACATTGCCTCGAGAGATTCACGACTCGCGGAGCCGGTGTCCACCGCCGAGACCCACCGGCGCACCGCGGCCCCGAACGGAGAGAGGCTCCTCGGCTCATGGTCAACGTGCCGCTCATTGGGCGCGAAGCTGTCCGCGAAGTGTCTCGGACGGCGTTTCGCCGAACACTGCCTTGTCGCGGCCGGCGAAGCGGCCGACTCGAAGAACCCGAACTCCGTGGCGATGTCGGTCACCGTCGCACGTGACGGGCGAGGGTCGCACAGAGCACGGCGCACTTCGTTGAGCTTGGCGTGAATCACGCATCGCTTGGGGCTCATCCCGCGGACGGCGTTGAAGGCGTTACGGAGGCCGCGCTCGCTCACCCCAACGAGGGTGCTGAGCTGGGCAATCGGCACGGGTTCAGGCACGTTGAGCAGCAGGCGCTCGGCCCGCTCCACGATTGCCCGCCGCGTGA
>CAWKKU010000012.1:0-445630 GCA_963850295.1 Vicinamibacterales bacterium
AGACGGCCAAAGACACGCACGACGAAATCGAGCAGACCACGAAGGCCGCGACGATCTTTCGCGAAGTCATGAGCGCGCCTGACAAGGCCATTCCGCAGCGCATCCTCGACAACGCCGATTGCATCGCCGTTTTCCCCACCGTCATCAAAGCTGCCTTCGGCATCGGCGGCCGCGGAGGCCGCGGCGTCGTCATTTGTCGCGGCGCGGACGGCTGGAGCGCGCCGGCGTATCTGAACCTCGGCGGCGCGAGCTTCGGATTGCAAATCGGCGCCGAGGCCACCGACTATGTGATGCTGTTCATGACGCCCGACAGCGCGCGCAGCCTTCTGGAGACCAACGTCAAGCTGGGCGGCAACGTGTCGGTGGCGGCCGGGCCAATCGGCCGCGAAGCAGGTGCGGCGACGGACCTGAAGCTGAATTCACAGATCCTCAGCTATTCGCGCAGCAAGGGGTTGTTCGCGGGCGCGGCGCTCGAAGGTGCGGTCATCGAGACGGCGGACAAGGACATGCGCGACGTCTACGGCGCCAATGTCACGGCGCGTGAGGTGCTCTTCGGCTCGGTGAAGGCTCCGCAGGAAGTGACGGCGTTCGCCAAAACCATCGAAGGCCACACACCTGCCGCGGTGAGCACGAGCGGCAAATAAGCAGAGCTTCTCTGCGATCTCTGTGCGCTCTGTGGTTGAAACGATTCAGGCTGGGCCGGCCGGCCGATCGCCAAACGAAATCCCAATCGCGCGTGCCGTGCGGACGAGATCGAAGTCCGGCGGCACGCGTTTCTGTTTTCCGCCGACCTCCTCGAGGGGTACCGTCACGATATCGGGCGGCTGTGACGCGACCATCACGTCGAACTTCCCTTGCATCACGCATTCGACGGCTTTCCCGCCGAACCGCGTGGCGAGATCGCGATCGTGACTGGTGGGCGTTCCGCCGCGCTGAAGGTGCCCCAGCACGACGAACCTCGTTTCTTTTCCCGTAAGCTTCCCCAGTTCGTTCGCCACCTGCTCGCTCAGCCCGCCGAGCCGCTCGGCCGTCGCGGCATCTCCTTTGGCGATCAGCGACACTTTGCCGCCCAGCGGCACGGCGCCTTCGGCGACGACGACAATGCTGAATCGCGCGCCGAATTTTTCGCGCTCACGCAAGCGGTCGGCAACCACATTCAGGTCGAACGGTATTTCAGGGATCAGAATCACGTCTGCTCCGCCTGCGACGCCGGCGTAGAGCGCTATCCAGCCCGCGTAGCGGCCCATCACTTCGACCACCATCACGCGGTGGTGCGCTTCCGCTGTACTGTGAAGCCGATCGATGGCGTCGGTCGCGAAATCGACCGCCGTGTCGAACCCGAAGCAGCTCACCGTGCCGAAGATATCGTTGTCGATGGTTTTGGGCACGCCGACGATCGGAATGCCGCGTTTGACGAGCTCATGCGCAATGCTGAGCGTGCCGTCGCCGCCGATGACGATGAGCGCCTGCAGCCCGAGCTTGTGGAAGTTCTCGATGCAGAGCGTTGAATAGTCGACTTTACCGTCGGCAGTATCGACCGGGTAGGCAAAGGGATTTCCGCGGTTGGTGGTGCCGAGGATGGTGCCGCCCAGCCGCAGGATTCCGGTGACGTCTTTCGGGCCCAGCACGCGCGTGCGGCCTGGCTGAATGAGACCGTCGAAGCTGTCTTCGATACCGAGCACTTCGATGCCGGCGTTGAACGCGGATTTCACGACCGCGCGGATGACCGCGTTGAGTCCAGGCGCGTCGCCGCCGCCGGTGAGTACGCCGATGCGCTTGACGGAGGACATAGGCGAAGGATTGTACTTCCGTGTGGTAAAATTCCTGTTCGCACCGGTCGTTTGGTGCCCACGGTGGGCGGCTAGCTCAGCTGGGAGAGCGCCGCGTTCGCAATGCGGAGGCCAGGAGTTCGATCCTCCTGCCGTCCACCAACCTTCGCTCTCCTGTTCAGGCGGAGGTTGCCCGCCGTAGCCGCTACGGGCAATTTGACTTTCCTTTCCACTCCGCCGATCTTGGGGCCCGCGATTCGGATCGCTGTGCTTTACGACATCCATGCCAATCTACCGGCCCTGGAGGCTGTGGCAGACGACATTCGTTCAACCGGCGTGGATCAGATTGTTGTTGGTGGTGACGTGTTGCCAGGTCCGATGCCTGTTGAAACTCTGGACTTCCTCATGAACCTTGAGATTCCAGTCCACTTCATACATGGCAATGGCGAGCTTGCTGTCCTCGCACAAAGGTCAGCGACTGACGACCCTGCAACCGTAAAGTATTGGGGGACCAGGACAGGAGAACCGCTTCCCGAGCCTGGCAGGGCGGTTGTACGGTGGACCGCACAGCAGATGTCGCAAGAATGGATCGAGCGGGTATCAACTTGGCCCAAGACACTTTTGATGAGCGTTAGTAGCCTGGGTCTGGTGTTGTTTTGCCACGGCACTCCGCGAAGCGAAATTGAGATCTTTACTCGGCTGACACCCGAAGAGCGACTTATGCCGATCTTCAAGGGACTGAATGCGCAGGTGGTTGTCTGCGGGCACACCCACATGCAGTTTGATCGGATGGTGGGAAGCGTTCGTGTGGTAAATGCGGGGAGCGTGGGTATGCCGTTTGAACGACCAGCGGCAGCGTACTGGCTGTTGCTTGGCCCAGAGATACAGCTGCGTCAGACGTTATTACGATCTGACCGGAGCCGCCGACCGCGTGCGAGCCACCAGGTACCCGCAAGCCGAGGAATTCGCGGCCCGCAACATCCTCAATCCTCCAGACTTGCTTGACGCGATCACGGGCGTCTCACTTTGAGGTCGGCCGGCTCACCAGAGCGGCGGGAAGAACGACGAAGTCCCCGGTCTCCGCTGCCGACAGGCCACACCATGCTTCATCTCTCGACAGCCACTCTGGATCACGCGTGCCGATGGGTGCACCCGGCGGTGGCGCGGGCATCACAATCGGCCGCGCGGCTTCCATCGGGCGATCGAGAAAGCGACCAATATCCGCCGCAATGAGGCGTTCATGCGCGGCTGACTCATCAGCCTCGGCGACCGACTGCGTTTGCTTCCGCAAACGAGCCAAGGCTGGTTGATGCCACTGCCCGGACCTGTGGATTCGGCGCCTGGCCGGCGAGAACGATCAGCCGATCGACGAGCGCGCGCTCGACCGCCCGGTTGACGAGTGCCTCATACGCCGTCGTCGTCG
Organism: Vicinamibacterales bacterium; assembly: GCA_963850295.1. Lineage (GTDB taxonomy): Bacteria > Acidobacteriota > Vicinamibacteria > Vicinamibacterales > JAMQPK01 > JAMQPK01. The sequence continues at coordinate 3,193 of CAWKKU010000012.1, forward strand.
TGTCATCGAAAATCGCCGCGATGAGTCGAGCGATCACATCTTCGAATGACGGCAGCGCCGAATCGTAGGCTCGCTGCGCGATGAGCCTCGACGCCCGCTCGGGATTGAGTATCTCGGTAATCGTGTGGTCGGCCGCGACCAGACCTGGCGCGACCGGATCGAACGGCAGACCCGTATAGCGCGGAAACAGCTCGCGGTGCCGAGGATAGCCTGTCGGTCGCGGCGGTAACACATCGAGAACCGCTTTCGGGACCACGAGCTCCGAGGCGCGCAAGGTGGCGGCGAGCGCTTCGAGAGCGGCGCGCTGCTCGGCAACCGGCACCGGGCGCATGGGCGTCTTACCGTCGCCTCGCACCGAATAAATCGAATGCAGCCCCCCGAGCGCCGATGCGGCGGCCGTCACCTGATATCGATGGTGGAGAAAAAGCGGAGCAAGCGCTTCCTCCATGAGTGCCATCGGCCAGCCGCGCCGGATGGCCGTCGGGCCGAACCGATCGAGCGCCGCGCGCCGCACTTTCATCATGCGCATCAGCTCGGCAGCCGGATCGGTCCCGTTCGCCCACTGATCGACCTTCGGATTGAAGTCGGTGTCCTGGTTGCTGAGGAACAGCAAATCCCGGTCTGTTGCCTCGCCCAGAATAGCCTGTCGCGCAGTCGCCTCGGCCGTGCCTGTCCGATGAGCGCCATACGCATAGCGAATCGCGATCTTGTCCCACTCCCCAATGCCAACCGCGTACGCGTTCGACAGGTCGATGCTGCCGTCGGCACGCAGTGCCACGAGCGGGTGCGGATAGTCCATGACCGAAATTCGGCCGGCCGTGCTGTCGTAGTAGTTGTGACTGATACCGATCGTATGGCCGACCTCGTGCGCCGAGAGCTGCCGCAGCCGCGCAAGTGCGAACTGCGCCAACTCCGGCGGCGTCTCTGTGCCGTTCGCATACGGTGACAGCAGCCCTTCGGCTAGGAGATAGTCGTGGCGGACCCTCAGAGATCCCAGCGAGACGTGCCCTTTGATGATCTCGCCGGTGCGCGGATCGGTGACGCTATTCCCATAGCTCCACCCACGCGTCGATCGGTGGATCCACTGGATGACGTTGTAGCGAACGTCGAGCGGGTCCGCCCCTTCGGGCATCATCTCCACCTGAAATGCGTTGCGATACCCAGCCGCGTCGAACGCCTGGTTCCACCAGCGGGCGCCATCGAGGAGCGCCGATCGAATCGGCTCCGGTGTGCCGCGATCCAGGTAGTAGACAATCGGCCTCACCGCTTCGCTCACGCGCGCCGAAGGGTCCTTCTTCTGCAGACGGTGGCGACGGATGAAGCGTTTCTCGATCGGCTCAGTGATGGGCGTGGCGTAGTCGTAGTACGAAATGCCGCCGAAGCCCGAACGCGCGTCATATGGCAGCGGCTCGTAACCAGGTCCTGGCAGCTCGACGAACGAATGGTGTTGCTGAACGGTGGCAGCCTGCGGTGCTGGCGTGACGTCGGTCAGTCGCCCGCCGACGAGCCCGCCGCCAGCCTGTGCTTCGTTGCCACCGTCGCTGACAAACGTAAGCAGGACGTCGATCTCGGTGTTTTTCGGGAACGCCCTCGTCCGCTCGATGTTGACGGCGCTGCGCGAGCGTTCGACGCGATAAGTGGCGGGGCGCAGACTCTGTATGACACCGTGCACGTCGCGCAGCAGGAAATCGGTCGCATCGACCAGCACGCGGCCGTCTGTCTCCGCACCCACCACGAAGCCCCAGAGTACTGAGCGCGCAAAGCCTTCGCGCACCGCGCGTCGCTCGTCCGCACTGTCGCTGACCGCTCGGAAGGCGTAGTTCGGCTCGATCATCAGCACTTTTGCTCCAACGCGCGCGAACGAGATGATGTGCGTGTCGCCAAGTTGCCCGCGATCGAGGCCGATGTCGTTCGAGCCGAGCCCCGCCGACAATGCCGTGTAGTACAGGATCTCCGTGTCGAGCTGAGGAATCTCCATCCAGAGCGTGCCGGAGCGGGCATCCCAATAAAGGGGCACGAAACCATCGAGCTTCTGCAGATCGCGGGTCTTCTCGTCGATCGATGGTGTCGCCGTCTGTGCGGCAGCCGGCACAGCACTCAAGCAGACGACAAGGCAACAGAGCAGGCTGAACTGTTTCATGCCCACGATGATAAGCTACCGATAAGCGACGATTTGCTCCAAAAATCGACCTGTGGCAGGTTCACGTTCGGCCGGACGACCTACAATTCATCGTTCGACATGGATTCCTTCACGCGTTATCAACAGCAACTTCTCAACCAGGCGCAGCAGACCTACCAGGAGACTCCTATCAGCGATGCGACGGTCGAGGCGTTCTGGCCATGCCGCGGCACCGCTTTGTCCGGCGATACCGTGAACGGGCGAGTAAAGAATGGTGCGAAGTAACCCAACACAATCTTCACGAGCACCTGGCGAGGCTCTATGCGGACAACCCCGTAACGCTTTTCGGCGACGATGACGATAACGTTCGCTCCACGATTTCTCAGCCGAGTTTGTGCTTCGCATGCTCGACTTGCTGCAACTTCGACCCGGGCATACGGTTCTCGAGCTGGGAACAGGTTCTGGCTGGAACGCAGCATTGATTGGACAACTCGTGGGACCCTCCGGGAGAGTCGACAGCCTCGAGATTATTCCCGAGCTTGCCGAGGGCGCGACCGACACGATCGCGGGGCTCGGGATCAGGAACGTCCGGGTCATCGGGTGTGACGGGGGCGATGGGTATGCGCCTGGTGCACCTTATGATCGCGTTGCCTTCACTGCGGGAACCTACGATCTCGCGGGCGCGTTCTACGAGCAGATGAAACCTGGCGGGCTGCTGTTGACCGTTATCAAGAACGAAGGGGGCGGCGACAATCTCTTCCTGCTTGAAAAAGTGGACGACTACTTCGAGTCCAGGTACTCCCTGCCGTGTGGGTTCGTGCAACTCAGCGGCAAATACAACCTCGACAGTCTGGATCCGCTCCCCGTCGAGGCGTTACCAGAGTGGAACGAATTGAAAAGCCAGGAAGTTGCCAGACGGCCGTTTTGGTGGGGTGGCAAAGGCCGCGAGTGGTTCATGTGGCAGACGGTGGGTATTCGTTCGTTTCTTGGCGTCACCGAGCCTACCTTCCGCGCCTACAAGACAGTAAAGGCGCACGACGCCGCGACCGAATACCACTATTTTGGGCTGTGGGATCGCACCAGCGGATCGCTTGTTCTTGCAAAGGACGACGAGCTGATCTCGTACGGCAACGCCACCGCGACCGACTATTTGGTGCAGCGGGTGCACCGATGGATTGATCTCGGGATGCCGGCGGCATCAAGCCTTCGATTGCGTGTGTATCGGCGTGATCGGCCTGTCGTGACCGGCCGTAACCAATGGCTGGTCAAACGCAACGAATCGCAATTTTTATGGAGTCTTGACGATCGCTGATGGCGTTCAGCAACCGCTGCACGCCGGCGGCAGTCTAACGTGGCGTCGACGCGCCGAGCTTCGCGCTCGGAGTCGTATCGGCGTCAAGATCTCCGAGGACGAACTGAATGCCCCTGAAGAAGAAGTCGCTGAGATTCGGCGACGCAAAAAACGCCGGCGTATGACCCAATGCGGTGAAAAAGACCCGGCCTTTGCCGTAACTGTGGATCCAGCTGAGCGCGTAGTCAGCGTCGGGACGCACGCAGGGCCGCATGCAGCCCCTGCCCTGATTCAAATCCGTCTTTTCGACGTCCATGCTCATCAGGACGTGCACCTTGTCACGCGACAGCGGTCCTTCAACGAAGCGATAGAACTCGTCCTGATGTACGAATGACTTGCCGCCAAACGCCGCGACGAGCGGGCTCGCCGGGTCGTCGATCTTGACGGTCGCCATCTCAGTCGGTTCGCGGTGGGAGCCCTCGACGGCGCCAAGCATCTGAGCGAACTCCGGCCAGTCCATCGAGGCGTGGCTCGTCCCGTGGTACCCCGCCAGCCCACCGCCTTCACGCACGAAACGGCTCAAGCCGGCGCGAATCTCGGGATCGACGAAGATTTGTCCGACTGTATTGTTCAGAAAAACCGCGTCGAACTTCTTCAATCTTGTCGTACTTGAAATTCTCCAGATCATTGCTGAAGACCGGTTCGTAGGCACCGGTTTTCGCGAACAGCTCGATCGCCATGTTCGCCGCCGGGATCGAACGATGCCCGCCATTCGCGCCGCCGTAGCCGATGTTTGCGTCGTAGATCAGCAGCTTTCTCGGTGCCTTCGGCGTCGCTGCAGGTTTTTGCGGAGTCGCTGCAACAATCTTCTCCCGTTCCTCTGGCGTCAATCGATCCGGTCCCTTGATGGGGATGCCACGCGAGAGCTGCATCACGCGCTCGGCCACCACTGGCTGCACAGCCTTTTCAAAGGCTTCCAGCGCACGGGAAAGTTCCGCCACGACATCCGACCCGCCGTCCGCACCCGCGATGATGAGCGACGGCTTCAGCTCCCGACGGTAGATTTCAGCCAGGAGTGTCGCACTCTTGCCAAGCGCGCTTCTATCGCCGAGCTTGAGCACCAGCAGCCGCTCTTTGAGCTGCGCAACTCCATCAAGCGGCGCAACACCATCCCGCATCCAGGTTCCGAGGTCGGCGTACGCCCCGATTCGCGGGCCACGTCCTTGAAGCGCGTCAACCACTGTCTTGAGGCTTCCGCTCAGCGCAACATTGACGCCGAACTCATCCGCAAGCTTCTCGATAACCGGAAACACCTTGGGCGTGTGTGCGACGACGATCGTCTCCACGCCAAGGCTCTTCGCGAACTCAAATTGCTTTCGCGCTATCGGCTCGTCAACGCTAATCTCAGCCGTGAAATACACCGGCATCCGCAAGCTCAGCGTCGTCATCCGATCCCGGACCGCATTCATTTCTCCTGGCGCCAACCTGTAGTCCAGGTTTTTTGGAATCTGAATGCTGACCTTTTGTGTGCTGTCGCCTGCGACGACCGCCAGGTCCAGCGCTTCAGCCTTCCGGGCCGCCTCGAGAAATGTGTCCTGCCGGAAGCTTCCGAGCGACACACCGACCTGCCAGCCGAGAAGGTTCCCTACCGCAGTGCGCAGCTGCCGCCACGCCGGCACACGGACCGATGCGGAGCCGCGCGCCGGTACATTTGCCGAAGGTGCCTGAGCTGCACCTCCGCCACCGCGGCCGCCGCCCGGATTCCCGGGCGGCGCCTGCGCGAATCCAATCGTCACGGACGGCGAGCGCGGCGGCGATGACAAGTCCAGAGCGCATCAGAATGTCCACTTCAACGCAATCTGCATGTTTCGAGGCATGTTCGCCTGGCTGGTGATTCTCCCGAATGTTTCCGGGTTGCCGATGTTGCTCGCGGGGAGCCCAAATTCCACACGATTGAACGCGTTGAACATCTCCACGCGAATCTGAAGCTGTTGGCGGCCCTGCAAGACCAATCGTCTTCGAAATGGCCAGGTCCTCGTTCAGCGAAGCAAACCCGCGCAACCCGTCGATCGTGGGCATCGATGAGCCGAACGCTGCCGTCGGCTGGGCGAATGCCGCTGGGTTGAGATAACGATCCGTCCGCGCATTGAAGTTCTCGGTATCCAACGTCATCGGCACCCCAGAAACGATATCCGCGGTCTGCGGAATTGCGGTGCTGCCGCCGATTCCCTCGGCCGTCGCTCCTCCGCGGTAGACCGGGTTCGTTTGCGTGGCACTGACTCCGAGCGTCTGGCCGCTTGCATAACGCAGAATTCCACTCAGCTGCCAACCACCGATGATCTTGGCGAGCACGCTCGTGTTGTCGAGAAACTTCCTTCCTGCACCAACCGGCAAGTCGTAGAGGAACCCGGTGGCGAGGGTATGGGGTCGATAGGTCGAGGGACGTGCCTGGCTCATCTCGAGATCGTAGGCATTCCTGTGCATCGGAGCATTGTTGACGAAGTTGTTCGGGGCATTCGTCAGGGTGTCTGCCCACGTGTAGGCCACCGTGGCATACACGCCGGCGGAGTAACGCTTATCGAACCTCACCTGCAGGGCATCATAGGTCGACGTGCCTCGCGTATCCGAATTCCTGCCGCCGGGGAACATGTTCGGAAACTGCGGGAACGGCCGGAGGGCCTGCGCCAACGATCCGTTGAATCCTGCATAGGGCGGCGTGTAACCGGCAGCCACAACCAGTGGATCGCGGATGTTCCTGGTCAATAGCGATCCAAGACTCAAGTACTTGGGATCGAGCTGATTGATATCCACTCTCACCGGCAGATGATCCCCTCTGGATGCCACATACGCGACGTCGATGCTCATGCTCCTGCCAAGCGCTCTCTGCATCCCCACACTGAAGTTCTGCGAACGTCCCGCCCGAGCTGCCGTCGGATGCCAGTAGTTGACGAACCCGGTTCCAACACCGAGCGCCGGCGTAATCAGCGGCGGAATCACGAGGTCTCGAGCGGGAAAACCCTGTGTGAACGTGTAGGCTCCGCTCAGGTCGTCGGGTGAAGATGTCGTCGAGGTGGGCCAGTAGGCGTCATTCTGATTGACGTTGTTACCCCCGCCGTAGGCACCAGTCTGGAAATAGCTGATACCGTAGGCGCCGCGAAGAACGGTTTTCTGCGTTCAGCGTATACGCGAAACCCAGCCGCGGCCCGAGATTGTTGGAATTCTTGTCGGCCGGCGCAATTCGACTGCCGACACCATCCTGTCCCGCGAAGACGTAAACGCCGGGAAGATTGCCGGCGGCAGGATTCGGCTTCGTCGTATCGACCATCGAATAGTAATCATTGGCCTCGGTAAGCGGCGTCAGGATATCGAATCGGAGGCCGTAGTTGATCGTCAGACGGTCCGAGACCTTGAAGTCGTCCTGCGCGTAGAATCCAAACTGCCACGTGCTTTGCCGTGGCTCGTAAGGGCCATAAATACTCAGGCCCGCTGAATCGACGTACCCGAGCAGGAAACTCGCGAAGTCCAGCCCTGTGGTGGCGATGGCGGTCGGCAGGGCGGTCTGATTGCGGGCAAAATTCATGTTCGCCTGGTTCTGGAGATACTTGAAGGTCTCCTGCCTCCGAATTTCGCCCCCGAACTTGAAGCTGTGAGCTCCCTTCGTCCACGACAACCCGTCGCTGGCGGTGTAGGTGGTCGCAAATCGATCGTTGTAGCCCAGCGCAGTCGAGGTGCCGGTAAAGCTCCAGGCGATACGCGGAAAATGCGCCGTCGCCAGCTCCATTCCGCGAAGCCCCAGTTGCGTCGGCCATCCCGGCTCGTCATACCTGCTCGGCTGATCCTGCAACTGCGTCTGGCGGTTGTAGCCGACGCGAAACTGATTCAGAAGATTGGTACCCAGCACCCAGTCGTGTGTGCCGCGCGGAAACCAATACCCGAAATCCCTGATCTGCTGACCGCCGGCTGGATGCGGTAATCCATGTGGTGTAAAGCCCGGGTCGTCTGTGAAGACGAGGCTGGCACTCATCCGGTGCCGTTCGTTGAATTGGTGGTCTCCCTTCACCGCGAACGTCGTCCGCTCGTTGGTCCTCTTGGCAACCGTTGCGTTGAAATTCTGATAATTGCCCGGCATGTTCGGCAGAGGCAGGTATTCGAGGATTTTCTTGGCCGTCGCGATCGATGCGGTCGGCGGGGATGATATTGCCGGGAAACGGATCGCGTATGAACTGGGCGGGGTTGGCGGGATTCGGCCGCGTGGTCAACGGATCGTAAATTTGTTGCGACCAGGCCGAGAAGTCCCCATTCCGGAAGGCCTGAGTCGGCATCGACAAAATACTGTTCGTCTCGGCGTCCGCAAAGGTGTACCGGTTGAACGAAAAGAAGAAAAAGGATTTGTTCCTGAGGAGTGGCCCACCGAAGGTGCCGCCCCACTCGTGCTCGCGATGGACGGGAACAACGGCGTCGAAGTAGCCGGCTGCGTCGAACGCTTCGTTGCGGAGGTACTCGTAGAGGCTGCCGCGCCACTGGTTCGTACCCGACTTCAACACATAGCGCTCCACGCCGCCGCCCGTATTTCCGTATTCGGCAGAGTAGCCCGCCGTCGCGACCGATACCTCCTCCACCGCGTCGGGCGGGAACGTGACATTGCGCCCATCACCACTGATTTCCTGGGTGACCATGGACGCGCCTTCCAATTGAATCTCTTTCGTGCTGGCCTGGCCGCCGGCAATGCTGTCGCCGAAGCCAGTCGGATTTCCAGCTGTCCCGGGTACGAGCGCCATGAAGCGATTGGGACGCCGGCTGCCGCCAGACGTGAGCGGCAGCTCGGCGTACGCTTGCGTATCCAACGACGCGCCGGTCATGCTGGTATCGGCTTGCAGCAACGTGTCAGCCGTCACCGAGATCGTCTCTGAGGTATTCCCGACTTCGAGAACAAAGTTGAGGCTGGTCACGCTCGCCGCCGTGACGCGAACGTTCTCGCGGATCTCAGTTCTCATACCGGGATGAACGACCTCGACACGGTACATGCCGCCCGGCAATGCCGCGAGGTTGTAGATTCCCTCCCCGGTCGTCTCACCGGTACGAACCACGCCGGTGTCGACATGGGTCGCGATCACGGCGACACCTGGAATCACCGCTTGGGTTGAATCGACCACGGTACCCCGGATGCCCCCGCTTACGGTCTGTGCCCAGGCACTTGTACTTGGACAGACAAGGGACAAAACAATTCCAAGAGCGACGATACTGATCCTGATCGACAGAGTGCTACTCGTGGTGCCCATAGCTGCGCTCCTTCGGGAATTCGAGATATCGCGGACTGTTGACTGATATCGCGTCTTGCCTACTCTCGCGGCTGACCGAAGGCCAGCAACACGTTTCCCGGACGACCGTTCTGGAATCCGGTATATCCCGACGTGACATACACCATCCCATTGACGATCGTGGCGCCGGCGGAACCAATGGATCCGCCGCGCGCCTTCACGCCGTTGACCGTTTCGAAATCTTTCGCCGTGTTGTATTGCCAGATCGGTCTGCCATCGAAAGTTGAGAAGGCGCGCAGCATCCCATCCAGCCCAGCGCTGAACACAGTTCCGGGAATCACGCTCACGGCGGCGCTGATGCCGGTATGCTGGGCCATCGACTCCTGAGGCGGGAGATCTGCGAACCACCGTTCCTGGCCATCCGTCAACCGGATGGCGACCAACCCTCCGTAGGCACCTCTCATCGCGAAGTACGCCTGCTCTTCGTCCGCTGCGCCACCGAAGAGGATCTGTCCTCTGCTGATATCCGAGTACCAGACCACTCTGCCTTTGTTGTCGGGATCCAGTGCCCACACGCCGCCGGATTTCTGGCCAGCCAGGACGAGCGAGCCGCCGCCCGGCCGGTCGACGAGGATCGTGCCGGCGGAGAAATCCCAATCCGGATTGTCCTTCTCGTCGGGACAGTAATAGTTCGCGGGTCGTCCGCGCGCCGGTCCCCCGGCTCGCGGAGGCGGAGGCGGCACATTCGGGCGACGATGAGCGCTCCGTGGCGGATGTCCTGCTGAAGATGGTCCTTGCGGGCACCCGGTGTGCCACACGTCGCCGTGCATCGCCTGCGTCACCCACAACACTTTCCCGCTGTTGATGTCCATCGCCATCACCGCGTTGGCTCGGCCCAGGTCTGGCGCGGAAAACGCGTTTCCCGTCGAGACATACACAGCCTGCCGCTTGGGATCGATCGTGACCGGTCCCCAGATTCCGGCACCCGACGGTCCCAGGAACTTGACGCCAGCGTCACTTTTTCTGCTCAGAGGGCTCTTCCGGAATCGTGTATGTCTTCCAGATCTAGCTTGCCCGTTGAGGTGTCCAGCACCGCAACCAGCCCCCGAATCGTGCAACAGACATAGTTGACGCTGGCCGACTCGGGCTCTTCGAGCGAGGCGATGGGAACATAGACGCGCCCCTCATGGACCGTGAGGCCCGCGGTGATGCGCGCCAGCGGATGAGCATCGACCCTCGTTTTCCACAGAAGCTTGCCACTCGACGCATCGACCGCGTACGCGTTGCCGCGAATGTCGCCGAAGAACGCAGCCGTCTGGGGCGCTCCTCGCTTGACAGCGGCTATCGTCGGCGTGCTGCGCAACCCCGCCTGCGCCTGGAATGACCAGTGCACGCAACCGGTGGTCGCATCGAGCGAATAGAGATATCCCGAATCGGAACCGATGAAGACCCTGCCATCGACGACTGTCGGCTGCCCATACGCCGAAGACGTCCACGGCAGTCCGAACGCCCATCTCAGTTCGAGCCTCGCAACCGCAGCCGGTGAAAAGCCATGCCGTCGCAACTCGTCAGTCGCTCCCGACTCTCTGGGCCCGAGACCTCCGGCCGCCTTCGCCGTCTGGTAGCGATTGTTCTTCGTCATGTCCGGGCTCCATCCGTTCCAGGACGGCGCGGACAGATTGGTCACCGGAGGAGATGTGGGGCACTTGTTTGGCATGGTCTCGGCTCCCCCACTCGCGGTGGAGCCCAACCGTCTTCCGCTCACCCACTCCGCGATGGCCACTCGTTGATCGTCGGTCAGCGTTGCCGCATCGGCGTGGGTGCGCATCGTGCCGGTGGTCATCGACTCATAGAGCTTCTCAGGCGTCAGTTGCTTGAGCATGTCCTGCGACATCGCGTCGTTGGCGCCTTGAATGCCGTGACACGAGCCGCAAACATTGCCGAAGATGGTGGCGCCCGCTCCCTCCGTTGCTCTGAGCGCCAGCTCACGCTGCTGCGTGGCAGAGGACGCCTGCTGCTGCGCGAGCGCAGGTGCAGACGGCTGAAAGATGGCCAGTGTGATGGTGAAGGAAATCAGAGCCAGCCCGATTGCGTGAAACGTCCTCATTGTTTTCCCTCGCTTTTCGGTGAGCCGTTGATGACTTGCCCGACGCTCGTCTCACCGGCAGAAAGTGATCCGACAACTGTTTGACGTGCAGGGCCGGCACACACAGCCGGGACCTGTGATGGGAAACGGACCGTGATGTTCCGAAGGTGCAGAAGCTAGCAGTGCCATGATTGGAGTGTCAACACTTTTTTAACTTTATGGCCACACGGCAGGCCCCCGGCACTTCCTCTATTTCATCGCAACCTGCTGGTGATTCTGTGAGACCGCGCGTGAATCGCGATGTGGATCCCGGCTGACTGGTAGTTGAGAGCCCGCCGGGCAGGCGGCTGGTTGGACCTGCAATCAAGCAAAGTGTTCACACTTGCATGCGGCGATTATGATGGCCACGCCCTATTCCCTTTTCAGTACCGCTGCCGGATCGATTCGAGCGGCCCGGTAAGATGGCCACGAACATCCGACCAGTCCAGCCGCCACGACGAGGCCAATGACGCCTAAATACGTTGCGCCGTCGAGCGGCTCAACCCCGAACAGCAGGCTGGTCATCCAATGCGTCGAGAACACCGCCAGCGCCAGGCCGGTGATGACGCCGGCGACAAGCGGTTTGCCGACAGCATTCACCACGTGACGTGCGATGTTGCGCGGTTGCGCACCCAGCGCAATCCGCAGGGCAATTTCCTTGGACCGCCTCGCTGCATCGAGCGACACCGTGCTGAACAACCCCACACAGGACAACGTAAGGGCCGCCATCGCAAACACCCCGAACATCCACACGCTGAGCGTCCATACCGCTCGCGCACGATCGACGATCGCCGACACGGTGGTGATACCGCCGATGATCGTCTTCGGTTCCATGCGCCGCGCCTCGGCTTCAATGGCTGCCGCCACGGCGACAGGGTTTCGCGACGATCGCACCATCAAATATGCGGCCCGTGAACGCGATTGTGCGGCGGGCTCGTAGAGATCGAGCCGCACATCTTCGAGTCCGCGATACCGGACGTCCGGGACAACCCCGACGACAGTACGCCAGCTCGCCGCAGGCTCGCCGGGTGACACCGAGGGCAGCGACAATCTTTGACCGATGGGATCGTCGTGTGGCCACAACACTCGCGCCGTGGTTTCGCTCACCAGTACCACGCGTGGCGCTCCAGCGTCATCCCGCGCGTCGAACAGGCGGCCCTGTTGCGCCCGAATGCGCATGGCCGGGAAATATCCCGGCGTCGCCGACTGATAATTCACCCCCGGGTTCAGCCCTGCACTTCTCCGTTCGTTGGGCTGCCCTTCCAATACGACTGTGGCATCGGAGCCGATCGCCCCTAAAGCCAATGGCCGAAGATGGACTGCGCCCGCGGACTCGATGTCCGGCCAGGTTTTCACACGTGTCAGGAGCTCTCGTACCCATTCGTTGTGCTCTGGCGCCGGACGTTGCGAATCGATTTCCAGTGTGACGACATCGGCGGGATCGAATCCCAGCTCGATCTGACGGACGTTTACATAGCTGCGAAAAATCAGCCCGGCGGCCGTCATCAGCACGATTGCCAGCGCGACTTGAATGGCGAGAAGGATCCCCCTGGTTCTGATGGACTTCTGGTTGTCCGTGGAATGGCCCATTTCGTTCAGGTCACTGACGATCGATGGCGGCCGGCCGTGGAAAAGCGATCCGGACATGCTGACGATGGCCGCCGCACAGGACGCCGCGAATGTGAACAACACCACCGGCAGGTTGATCGACATTTCGGTCAATCGCGGAATGTCGTCTGGCGAAAGCGCAACGATGGCAGCAATCAACCAGCGGGCGATGACCAAACCCGCAACACCGCCGGCGATCGAAACAATTACCGTCTCAATGACCCATGGCCGCCAGAGCGCCGCAGCTCCGGCGCCGAGTGCCAGCCGGACCGCCTGCTCCCGTTTCTTCTGGAGCGCCCGCGTCAACAGCAGGGCGGCCACGTTTCCGCAGGCGATCAGCAAGAGCACGGCCACGGCCGCCGACAGCCACCACAGTGCCGACCTGACCGGGCCGAGCTGATAGTCGAGAAACTCATCCACCTTGAGACCCGAACCGAATCGTCGCGCTCCACCGGCAGCGGCATGGTTCGCGATGCGCGCGAGTTCAGTCGCAGCGGCTGCTGGAGCGGTATCGGTTCGCAGGCGGCCGAGCAGGAACAGGACGCCAATGTCACGGAATCCGTCGATCCCTGTTGTGCCGCGAAGTACAGGCACAACAGGCAGCCACGCGTCCACGCCGCGTGGAAAGTCGAGCTGCGGCGGAGCGACCCCGACGATCCGCACAACCCCGTCTTCCGTCTTCACAGTTCTTCCTACGACGTCGGGATCCGCTCCGAAACGGCTCAACCAGGCGCGGTGGCTGAGCACCAACACCCGCGCGGACTGTGCCGAGCCATCGTCATCACGACGCAAGAAGCGTCCAAGAAACGGCCGCGTCCCAAGCGTGTCGAAGAACGACGACGACACGCCGATTGTGGCCAGCTTGACTGCTCCACCTTGCGGCTCGATCAGAAGCGGCCACGCTGACGATCCGAATGCGGCAACGCTGGTGAGCGTATTGCTGGACGCCTGCCAGTCCTGGAAATTGCGGTATGACACCTCCACGACGTCCTGACGCGGGTTCGTTTCCCACCACACGATGAGGCGCTCGGGGTTTTGCATCGGAAGCGGCTTGAGCAGCACCGCGTAAACGGCCGCGAAGATGGCGCTGTTGGCCGCCATCGCCACAGCGAACGTGAGGACCGCCCCGAAGAGGTATCCAGGAGATCTGAGCAGGGACCGGCACGCGAGACGAATGTCGCTGATCACTTCGTCAACATGCGAGGCGCATCGCAAGGCTCTCTAAGCTTTGGCCGTCCAGTATTCGATGTGCTTCGAGCGAACGTCGGGGTTGCGGTATTTGATGAGGTACCACACGCCCAGACCGATCATGAACAAGCCGCCGGTAGGGCCGAACCAGCTGTCAGAGTATCGCTCGGGGTTTTTGAGCAGCGATAACGCTCCGAGCATGATCCACAACGTGCCGGCTGTTCGCGGCCGGCGCGGGTAGCAGAGCAAAGCCGCGGCCAGAAGCACGAACCAGAGCAGGCCTGCCCACATGGCGCGGATTATAGCGCCGCCATCGACAGAGACGTTTCAAAATGTGGTACGACCATAGGCCGACGCCGCTTTTCCGGCGTGAGATCGTATACTTCGGAGAGCCTGTAACCCCTAATACGTGAGAACCATGTCCCCACTTCGATTCGCTCTGGGCGTCGCTCTTTCCATGGCCCTTGCCGGCTGCTCCGGCCCCGACTCCGCGCAGGCGGGCGCGTCGGATCAGGCGAGACAGGTGTCGGTCGTGCAAGTGAAGCTCGATCCCGTTCGCAGGTCCGTCGACGTCGTCGGCACGCTGACCGCCGTCGACCAGGTCACCATCTCGTCGGAAACAGATGGCACCGTGCGCGGCATCCTCGCCGATCTCGGCGATCGCGTGGAGGCCGGCCAGGTGCTCGTCAGGCTCGACAACGAACGGCAGCAGTACTCACTTCAACAGCAGCAGGCCGCGCTCACACGCACGCTCGCGCAGTACGGCGCGAAAGATCCCCAGCACCTTCCCGAGCCCGAGAACACGCCCGATGTCCGCCGCGCGAGCGCCGAGCTCGTGCAGGCGCGCAGTGCGTTCAACCGTGCGAGCGAACTGCTCAAGCGCGAGCTCGTCGCGCAGCAGACGTTCGACGACGCACAGGCCGATCTCCAGGCCAAAGAGGCGGGCTATGAAGTGGCGCTGCAAAACGCCAGAAACCTCGGCGCCAGCATTCAGGCCGCCGAAGCGGCAATGAAATTGTCGGACCGGCAGCTTCGCGATACCGAGATCCGCGCCCCCTTCCCCGGATTCGTCGAACGGCGCCTGGTGAATCTGGGTGAGCTGGTGAAAGCGCAAATGGCCGTCATGTCGATCGTGCGCCTCGACCCGTTGAAAGTGATCGCCGAAATTCCCGAGCGCATGGCGCCCTGGATTGACGATGGCCGGCCCGTCGAGCTGCGCGTCGACGCATATCCCGCGCGCCCCTTCACAGGCAAGGTCACGCGCATCAGCCCCGCCGTCAATACCGGCACACGTGCGTTCCCGTTCGAAGCCGAGGTGCCGAATGGCGACGGCGCGTTGAAGCCCGGCACGTTCGCGCGCGTGCACGTCGAGAGCGGCAAGGTCGACGACGTGTTGACGTTGCCCTTCAATGCGCTCCAGTACCGATATGGCGTGAATCGCGTGTTCGTCGTCAGCGGCGATCGCCTCGAGATGCGGGAGCTGCAGGTGGGCGAGCGTCTCGGCGACAGAATCGAAGTGACGAGCGGCGTGAAGGCCGGCGAACGGGTCGTGATTTCTGACGTCGAGACGTTGAACGGTGGCGAGCTCGTCGTCGTGACGAGCTAGGGGGAAATCTGATGTTGTCGGAATTCTGCGTCCGCAGGCCGGTCTCGGCGACGATGCTCGTGATGTCGCTCGTCGTGCTCGGAACGTTCTCGTTTCAGGGACTGGGCGTCGACCTGTTCCCCAGAGCCGATCCCGCGACCGTGAGCGTCTCGTTGTCGTTGCCGGGCGCCAGCCCGGACGAGATGTCGACCTCCGTGGTCGAGCCGATGGAGCAGGCCATCAGCGGCGTGTCTGGTATCGACGAGATTCAGGCCCGCATCTCGGAAGGTCAGGCGCGCATGACCGTCCGGTTCGTGCTCGAACGCGATCTGAACGAGGCCGCCAACGACGTGCGCGAGAAAGTGGCGGGCGCCATCCGCACCGCGCCACCGAATCTGCTTCCCCCCGTCATCACCAAAATCGATCCTGACGCCGATCCGGTGATGTCGCTGATCGTGTCGTCGAAGTCGATGAGCCTGCGAACGCTCACCGAGCTCGCCGACAAACAAATCGTCCGCGGCATCCAGACGATTAACGGCGTCGGCGAAGTCAGCCTGACCGGCGGACGGGCGCGCGAAATCCACATCGTGGTCGACATCGAGAAGCTCAACTGGTACGGGCTGTCGATGACCCAGGTGCGCGAAGCGCTCGTCGCCGAAAACGTCGAGATTCCCGGCGGCACGATCGAGCAGGGCAAAGGCCAGCTGCTGCTGCGAACCCTCGGACGCGTGGACGTCTCGGACGACTTCAACAACATCGTCATCGCCACCAAGGAAGGCACGCCGATCCGCGTGGCCGACATCGGCCGTGCCGAAGACACGTCCGAACGGCCAACCAGCGCGGTGTGGCTGGGCGACGCCCCGGCGGTGATGATCGACATCCGCCGCGCCATGGGGGAAAACACCGTTGCCGTCGTCGAAGGCGTGCGAACGGCGCTCGATCGCATCGAGCGCACGCTGCCGCCAGGCGTCGACGTGACCATCACGCGCGACGATTCGCGCTTCATCTACGCGTCGGTGGCCTCGCTCGAAGAGCATCTGATCTTCGGCGCGCTCTTCGCCTCCATCGTCGTGATGTTCTTCATCCGGAACATCCGGGCGGTCATTATCTCGGCGCTCGCCATCCCCGCGTCGATCATCGCCACCTTTACGCTGATGCGCATCATGGGGTTCACGCTGAACAACATGACGCTGCTCGCGATTACGCTCGCCGTCGGCATCGTCATCGACGACGCCATCGTCGTGCTCGAGAACATCTTCCGCTACATCGAAGAGAAGAAGATGTCGCCGTTCGATGCGGCAATCCAGGGAACGCGCGAAGTGGCGCTGCCGGTGATGGCGACGACACTTTCGCTCGTGGTCATCTTCCTGCCGATTGCGTTCATGGAAGGCTACGCCAAACGATTCATCTCCCCGTTCGGCTGGACGATGGCATTCGCGATTCTGGTGTCGATGCTCGTCAGCTTCACGATGACGCCGATGCTCAGCTCGCGCTTTCTCAAGGCGTCGGACGGCGAGGCCGATCACAAGACGAAGGAATCGGGCTTCTTCCACTGGCTCGACCTGCGCTACACGGCCATGCTGAACTGGGCGCTCGATCGGCCGGGCACGATCTTCGCCATTTCCGCCGTCACCGTGCTCATGGCCATCCCGCTGAACTCGATGGTGGGCCGCGAGTTCGTGCCGAACGAAGACATGGGCGAATGGATCGTCCACCTCGACGCGCCCGAAGGCACGTCGCTCGAGGGATCGTCCGAAGTCGCGTTCAAGCTGCTGAAGGCGGTGAGCGGGATCGAAGGCGTGGCTGCCATCCAGCCGTCGATCGGCGGCGCGGGCGGCTCCGGCGCGTCTACACACATCCATCTGGTTTGCCAGGCGCTGCCGATCGGCGAGCGCGAGAACACGCAGGCCGACATCATCACCGAGATGCGGCGCCGGCTGGCGGCGTTTCCGGGCTACCGGCCGAGCATCACCTCGCGCAACGCGCTTGGCAGCGGCGAAGGCCAGGGCGGCTTCGCGATTTCCGCCAACATCCTCGGGCCCGATCTCGGGCAAATTGCCGAATATTCGACGCGCGCGCTCGCCGAAGCCCAGAAGATGCCGAGCCTGACCGACGTGAAGATCAACCTCAGTCTGTCGAATCCCGAGGTGCACGTCGCGGTGGATCGCAAGCGCGCCGCCGACCTCGGCGTCCGGATGGCCACGGTCGGCAACACGCTCAGGCTCGCGGTATCTGGCGACGATCAAATTTCGTTCTACAAAGAGGCGGCTGAGCAATATCCCGTCAAGATGCGCGTGCGCGAGGAACAGCGGCGCGACATCGAAGAAATCGGGCGCCTGACGGTGCCCTCGGTGTCTGGCCCGGTGCGCATCGACAACATCGCCACGCTCCGGCGGGGGCTCGGGCCGACGACCTTGGCGCGGTCGAACCGCCAGTTCACCGTCACGCTCATCGCCGACGTCACGCAAGGTCACGCCCTCGACGCGGCCGCGGGCGAGGTGCGAAGGATGCTCGCGGGGCTCAAGATGCCCCCCACGATGTCGTATCGGCTGCAGGGACAGTCGCGAATTCTCGACGAGACGACCGCCAATCTGATCATGGCGATCGGGCTCGCGATGATCTTCGTCTACATGGTTCTCGCCTCGCAGTTCGAGAGCTTCCTCCAGCCGATCGTCATCATGATGGCACTGCCGATTGCCGTGCCCTTCGCGTTGTTCACGCTATGGGCCACCGGACGCACCTTGAATCTGTGGAGCGCGCTCGGCATGTTGCTGCTCCTCGGCATCGTCAAGAAGAACTCGATCCTGCAGGTGGATTACGCCAACGTGCTCCGCGCCCGCGGGCTGCCGATTCGCGACGCGATCGTCGAGTCGTGCCGTACGCGGCTCCGCCCGATTCTGATGACGACGGCCGCGATCATCGCGGGCCTTATTCCGACCTCGCTGGGCATCGGTATCGGCGGCACCGGCCGGGCTGCTATCGCGGTGACGATCATCGGCGGGCAGTCGTTGTGCCTGCTTCTGACGCTGCTGCTGGTGCCGGTCGCCTATGTGAAGTTCGACGAGTTCGAACGGTCGTTCGTCAGCCAGGGCGCGAAGGCGTGGCTGGGCCGGCTGTCGACGGCGACGATAGGCCGCTTCCGGCCGGCAACGACCGAATAAGGTTTACTTGCGCTTGCGCGTGCTTTTCTTGCGCTTGACGCGTTCGGGCAGCTTCTTCTTGCCGGTTTCCCGGTTCCACTCTTCGAACGTCTCGGGGGAGATCTCTCCCTTCACCAACAACTCGGCAAATTTGCGCCGCTGTGCCTGACTCTTGAACGGCATCGTCGTCTCCGAAACATCGAGGCTATTGGTTCGGGCGGCGGATCTCCGCCAGTTCCTCTTCCGAGAAATCGTATTTCGAGAGAATCGAGAGAACGAAGTCGGTCTTCCCGCTTGTGTATCCCTCAACGTCGGCCGATGTCGTGGCGAGCGTTTCCTTCAGGGCGGCGTATGCCGCGAGATCGCCTGGATACCGGCGCAGATGATCGCGAAACGTGAGATGGTTGCGCAGCGCAACGCTGCCGCGCCGGCATACATACAGGTGATGCGGAGACGACTCAAGCGGCGGGTTGAACACCTCTCTGTGCTCGATACCCAGATTGCCTTGGTGCACGTAGCCCAGCCTCGCGAGCCGCCCGATGATGGTGATGACCTTCGCATACCGTGGGATGACCACGTCGATATCGATGACCGGCTTCGCCGCCAGGCCGGGCACCGCCGTGCTGCCGATGTGTTCGATAGCGGCCGCCACGTCGCCGAGACACGGCGAAAGCCGCTCGCGCAGTTCGGTGAACTGCCTCGGCCAATCCGGGTTGTATGGGCTGATGTCGATCATCGCTTCAGTTCCCGTTGAAGAGCGATACGCCCGGCCAGCGGGCCACGACCTGAGTCTAAACCCGCCGGAGGTTCGATATGACGATGAAACGCTTCGCGGTGCTGCAACTCGTCCTTATCGCCGTCTTCGCCCTCGGAACGTATCTCTGGGCACAGGCGCCAGCAACGCCGCCCCACTTCATCACCGCCGGTGACCTCGCCTTTCAACTTGATGGTGTGGAGCGAGAGCGGGCCGTCGGGCGGCTGATGGTGCGAGTGGACGGCAAATGGCTGCCTGCCCGGAGCTCCGACAGGGGCGGTGTCGTTCCGCTGCATTCCAAGTAGGATACGGCTCTCACCTCTGTCAGGAGGACAGCATGACCCTCACCCGGCGCCGCTTCCTTACTCGCATCGCCGTGGCGGGAGGTGCGTCGGCTGCCTACGAGGCGATGACTGGCCTCGGGTTGCTCGCCTATCCGTCACAGGCGCCCTTCGACTTGACAGGTCGTGCACCGGGAGTGCGAGTGCTTGTGCTCGGCGCGGGGCTCGCCGGACTCACCCTCGCATACGAGTTGGGCAAAGCCGGCTACGCCTGCCGCCTGCTCGAAGCTCGTCCACGGCCGGGCGGCCGCGTGTTTACGGTCAGGCGAGGCACCGTCAGCGAAGAAGACGGTTCGCAACAGACAGCGGCGTTCGACGAAGGGCTGTACTTCAACGCGGGTCCGATGCGCATCTCGCATCACCACCGCACAACCCTCGCCTATTGCCGCGAATTGAACGTGCCCGTCGAAGTTTTCGTGGCGGACTCCGAGAGCGCGTATCTCTATCAAACCAGGTCGTCCACCCTCAACGGCCGGCGAATTCGCTTGCGCGAGGCACGGGCGGACTTCGACGGTTACATCGCTGAACTGCTGAGCAAAGCGCTGTCGCAGGCGCAGCTCGATCAACCGCTGAACAACGACGACCGCGAGAGGCTGCTTGCGTATCTCCGAAGGCTGGGCGCACTCGATCAGCAGCGGCAGTACCGCGGCTCGCCGCGACGCAGCGGATATGAATCGCGGTCGGAGCCGTTGGCGTTGCGTGACTTGCTCGGCGCAAATTTTGACTTCTATCTGGGCATCGATTGGGATTCTCAACCCGCCATGATGCAGGTTGCGGGCGGGATGGACCGCCTGCCGGCGGCACTCGCCTCGCGGCTTGGGAACCGGATCGTGTATCGCGCGGCGGTGCGTGAAATTCGGCAGGGCGAACGTGGCGTATGGGCCGTCTATGCCGATGAAGGCGGGAAGCTCCGGCGCGTTGATGCGGACTATTGTGTCTGCACTATTCCGCTTCCCGTCCTGGTTGGCGTCGAGAAGGATCTTTCACAACCGGTGCAGGCCGCCATTTCCGCGGCCAGCTATGATGGCGCGGGCAAAATCGGCCTTCAGTTCAAGCGGCGTTTCTGGGAAGAGGATGACGAGATCCACGGCGGCAGGTCGTGGACCGACCAGGAGATCGGGCAGATCATTTACCCATCCCACGGTTTCCAGACGCGTAAAGGCCTGCTCGTGGGCTACTACATGGATTTCAAGAGAACGATGCGCGAGCGCACGCCGGCCGAACGGCAACAACTTGCGCTCGAGCAAGGAGCGCGCATTCACCCTCAATACACGAGCGAGTTCGAGACGGCGTTTTCCGTATCGTGGCCTCGCGTCCCGTGGAGCCGCGGCTCATGGAGAGCTGAAACGCGAGCAGCGCACGAGGCGCTGGCGCCGCTTCGGCAGCCCGACGGACGTATCCACTTCGCCGGCGATTACATGACCGACATGAGCTCGTGGATGCAAGGCGCGTTCGAGTCGGCACGCGCGGTTGCGCAAGCGGTGCACGCACGTGCCATGGCGAGGGTCTGAAGGTTTGTCGGTGGCTGGCACGCTCTGGTGGGATTTCGACGGCACGCTGGCGAGCCGGCCCAGGATGTGGTCGGAGGCGGCCCTTCGCCTGGTGACGCTCCACTCCCCTGGTCACGACGTGTCCGCCAGTCACTTTTTCCGCCAGTTCAAGCGTCAGTTCCCATGGCAGCGGGTCGCTCACCCCGAATTGAACACGCCCGAGCTCTGGTGGGAAGCGGTTCATGCGGCGTATCGACAGGCGTTCGCACGTCTTGGCCTTGACGAGCCGGGCCGCCCGTTTATCCGAGCTTCGTGCGGACATCCTCGACGCGACACGGTATCGGCTCTTCGAGGACGCGGTGCCAGCGCTCGAACAGGCCGCTCACGACGGCTGGCGTCAAATCATCGTCTCCAATCACGTACCCGAGCTCGCAACCATCGTCGACGCTCTCGGTATCGGCCGGTTCTTCCACACAGTGATCACCTCAGGGCTGATTGGATATGAGAAGCCTCATGGTCGAATCTTCGAAGCAGCCATCGAGCACTCCGTACGCGGCGCACCCATCTGGATGATCGGCGACAACCTGGCGTGCGACTGCGATCCCGTGGGTGCGTTCGGTGCGGGCGCCATCCTCGTCCGTTCGGTGTCGCCGAACGTTCGATGCGCGGAGAATCTTACGGAGGTAATGAAATTCCTGCAATCTGAGTGAACTCGTTCCGGAACGAGTTGCCCAGCTAGCGGTTTGCAAACGCGGGCATGAACGACACACACATGGCCGCAATCTGAACGACGGCACCGATCGCAACCGCGGCGAGGCAGTGCGTAATAA
The DNA here is from genome assembly GCA_963850295.1 of Vicinamibacterales bacterium. Lineage (GTDB taxonomy): Bacteria > Acidobacteriota > Vicinamibacteria > Vicinamibacterales > JAMQPK01 > JAMQPK01. The sequence goes on from CAWKKU010000012.1 coordinate 24,922, forward strand.
CTGATTCGCGCGAGCGGATGCACTCACGAATCCCGGCCGTCGAGAACCCGCCTATCAACACCGTCAACACTATCTCAGTCGCCGAGAACAATCCGTCGAAGAAGGTAGCGATGCCAAGTTCGATCGCCACCATCAGGGCACTCGCTACCGGCTATTGGCTACCGGCTAGTAGCTACCAGCCACAGGACTACTGGCTACTGGCCACCGGCTACCGGCCAGCCAGGACTCACTCATACTTCAGCGCCGCAACCGGATCCACCTGAGCGGCGCGACGCGCGGGAATGCTCGAGGCAATCAACACGATCGCCAGCAGGACTCCGGCGCCCGCCGCGAACACACCCACATCGAGCGGTGCCACCTCATAGAGGAGCGAACGCACGGTCCTCGTCAGAGCGGCTGCGACCAGCACGCCAGCGACGGCACCCGCGCCGCCGAGTGCCAGGCTCCGCACCACCACGGTTCGGAACAGCCTCGCAGGTTCCGCCCCGAGAGCCGAACGTAGGGCCAGTTCCTGCCGTCGCGCGCGTACGTCGTACGACAACACGCCGTATACGCCCACCGCCGCAAGCAGCAGCGCGACCATCGAAAACCCGACGCTCACACCGAGCGCCGTGCGCTGGCGCGACAACCCTCGCGCCAGCAGGCTGTCCATGGTTTCGCTCCATTCAATCGCCGCATCGGGCTCCTGAGCGCGGATCGTCTGCGCAATCATCGGAATGATGCGTTCAGGATCTCCAGCCGTTCGCACGACGAGCTTCGGCTGAAAAAAGAAGAACTGCTCGCCGGGGAAATACGCGGTCATCCACGGCTTGGTCAACTCGCGGTAACGCGTGTCGCCGACGACGCCGACAACGGTCGTCCATGGAAATTTTTCGCTGTTGGCCAATTTCAGCCGTTTGCCGATCGGGTTTTGCCCGGGCCAATACCGGTTCGCGACGGCCTGGGTCACGATTACCACTGGCGCCGCATTGCTATCGTCGGCGGCAGAGAATGCGCGCCCCTGCAGCACCGGTATCTCGAGCGTGCGGAAATGTGAGGGTAAAGTCGGTTCCCACGTCATCCACGGATTCAAGGCTGATTCTGCCGGGGTCTGTCCCTCGAATACCATCTTCGCGCTCAAGCCGACCGTCGCGCTGCCTGGAGACATATGAATCGTCGAGCCAGCAGCGACCCCCGATATCGACTCCACGCGCGCGATCAGTTCCTTGAAGAACTGCAGCTTCGTTCTGGCGTTCGGATATTCGGCTTCCGGCAGCAGCAACGTGGTGACGATGAGATTGTGGGTCTGAAAACCTCTTTCGATTCGCTGCAGGTTGATGAACGACCGCAACAGCAGTCCTGCCCCGATTGCGATGATCACGGCCGCGGCAATCTCCGCAACCGTGAACATCCGGAGGCTCCCCGTTGCCCGGACAGCACGGAACGACGAACGGAGCGTGGCTGGATCAGGTGCGGCGCGTGAAGCGCTCCAGATGGGGGCCGTCCCGAAGATCAGCGCCCATACGGCGGCGATGACCATGGAAAAGATCAGGACGCGCCAACCGATTTCGGCATCCCCCAGGCGCGGAATGTCCGGGCCCGCCAACCATTGAGCCGTCCACAGGGCCAGCGTCGCGATGCCAGTAGCGAGGACTACCCCGCCGACAGCGAGCAGCATGCTCTCGACGATCTGTTGGCGCAGCAACCGCCCGCGGCTCGCACCGAGCGCCGTTCGAACAGCTAGTTCCGTTCGACGCGTCTCCGACCGCATCAGCAGGAGCATCGCCACGTTGACACCGGCAATCACAAACACCAACGCGGCGCCCGCCGACAGAAAACGCAGAACCTGATCGCTGCTACCCAGCACCGTGCTCAGCAACGGCTCAACCGCGGGGTCGGTTCGGTTCTGATCGTGCGGGTAAGTTTCGCCAAAGCGCCGGCACAGAATATCCAGTTCCGCTTGGGCGGCCTGGGGCGTTGCGCCCGGGACCAGCCGGCCGAGCAGTTCGAAATGCGCGAACTGGGGGCTTTCGATCTGCTGGTTGAGCTCGTTGGAATCGGAGCCGCCCATGCCGCCAGCGCCGAAGAAGCTTGGAATCGGCACCCACATGTCGGTGCCGAGCGGATATTCGAAACCAGCCGGCGCAATGCCGACGACCGTCAGCGAGCGGCCACCTCCTGCGGCAACGAGCTGACGCCCGACAAATTCCGGCGCCCCGCCCGCCGCCTGCCGCCAGAAGCGCTCGCTCACCACCACAACCTGTGCAGCGCCAGGCAATTCGTCGGAACGCTGGAACAACCTGCCATGCAGCGGCGTGCCCGCCCGAAGCACGTCGAAAAACTCGATCGAGACAGGCGCCAAAATCACGGCGGAGGTGCGATCGCCAACCGTAATTGCGGTAGACAATGTGTCGGCGTAGTTGATGGCGGCGAGCCCCTCGAAGCTCTTCGCCTGATCGCGCCACGCGCGAAACTCCGGATACGAGATGAACAGCCGCTGCTGATCGCCTACTCGGTCGCGTTTCCAGACGCGCACGACACGCTCCTGATCCGCCACAATCGGGCGCAGCAACACCGCGTCGACGATGGCAAAGATCGCAGTGCTGGCGCCGATGCCGACCGCCAGGGTGAGCAGGGCTACCGCGGCAAAGGAGGGACTCTTGCGAAATCCGCGAAGCGCAAGCCGGACGTCCTGAGCCATGCCTGTCATCGTGTGCGTATCTTGCATCTTTTTCCAGCTACCGGCTATTGGCTACTGGCTACCGGCTAGTGAGATTGCACCTTTTTCGACCTTACCGACGTATTAGATTCAGATGCTTGCCGCAGCTTCGCCGGCTCCCGTCCCCACCCCGTCCGCGGACGAACTGCTCGAGGACGCCCGGGCCGGCAGCGAGGCGGCGTTTGCCGGGCTGGTGCGGGAGCACCAGGCGATGGTCTTTGGGCTGGCGTTTCACTTCCTGCAGAGCTGGAGCCAGGCAGAAGAGCTGGCGCAGGACGTGTTTCTGGCCCTGCACCAGAACCTGACCCGGGTCGAGTCGGCAAGCCATCTGGTGTTCTGGCTGCGCCGCGTCGCCAGCAACCGCTGCATCGACTGGGTCCGGAGCCCGCGCCATCGGCTCGAACAGCCGATCGACACGTTGCGGGAGCCGAGTGTGATGCCGCGGCTGCGCGACCCGATGCTCGACGCGCTGCTGCGAAGGCTGGTCGCGGAGTTGCCTCCCCAGCCGCGGATCGTCGTCACGCTGCGCTTCCAGGAGGACCTCGATCTGTCGGAAATCGCGACGATACTCGACATGCCGGTGAACACCGTCAAGAGCCACCTGCGACGCTCGATGGATGCGCTCCGGCGCAAGCTCGTCGAGCAGGGACATTTTTATGAATCTTGAACACGACCTTCGTCAGGCGCTGCAGCGCAAGGAGCCGCCCCAGGGATTCAGCGAGAGAGTGCTGAACAAGATCGGATCGAGTGGCGCGGTCATTCCTCACACGCCAACGCGATGGCGCCGCTTCGCGCTGCCCGTTGCCGCCTCGCTGGTGCTCGTCGCGGGCGGCAGCTACTATGTACAGCAGCGCGACGCGCACCAGGCGCAGGAACAGCAATCGCAGCAATACCGTCAGACCGCGCAGGCCGCACACGACGTAGTGCTCGCGCTGCAGATCGCCAGTGAAAAAGTGTCGGCGGTGCAAGCCAAAGTCCAGGAGATGACCCATCATGAACCTCAGAAAAACTAGCACCTGCCTTGCGCTTGCCGTGTTGCTCGCGCCGGTGCCAGCGTTGGCGCAGGGCGCAAGACTTCAGCTCGATCAGCTCACCCGGCTTGGGGAGAAATCCGAAGAGACCGTCGACGTCAGCGTCGACACGGCAATGCTGAAGCAGGCTGCCGGCTTTCTGGCCGGGAAAGGGTGCCGATGCCGATCAGCTCAACTCGATGATCGACGACATCAAGGGCATCTATGTGAAGAGCTTCAAGTTCAGTACTCCGAATGCCTATTCGGATTCCGACGTCGAGAGCGTGCGAAAGCAGGTGTCGGGATCGGCGTGGTCGCGCATTGTGAGCGTCCGCGAAAAACAGCAGCTCACCGAGATTTACATCTTCCGCGAAAAGGAAACCAACGGCGGCCTGGTGGTGCTCAGCGCGCAGCCCAACGAGCTGACGGTCGTCAATATCGTGGGCGAGATCAATCTTGCGTCGCTTGCGGCGCTGGGGCCGATGATTCCAAAGCTGCCCGAAGCCATCAGAAAGACCGTGCCGAGATAACTACTTCAGCGCGATCTCGAAGACCCGGGGCCACAGCTTCCCTGTTACGAAGATACGATTCTTCTGCTGATCGAACGCGATGCCGTTGAGCACGGCATCCGCGCCCAGCTTGGCGTTGGGTGCGCCGAGCAGCCCGGTCAGATTGATCCAGCCGAGCACGCGGCCGTCCTTTGGTGAGATGCGGACGATATAGTCCGTCTGCCAGACGTTCGCCCAGATCTCCCCGCGCACGACTTCGAGCTCGTTGAGCTGATCGATGGCGACGCCGGCGTCGACGACCTTCAGCTTGCGGCGCTCCTGAAATCGCGTCGGCTCGAGGAACCGCAGCGTACTGGTTCCGTCGCTCAAAATCAGGCCTGTAGCATCGTGCGCGAGCCCCCAGCCTTCGCCGAAATAGGTGAAGTTGCGGATGAACTTCATCGTTTTTGCGTCGTAGACGAAGCCCTGACGATCCTGCCAGGTGACCTGAAACACCTTCCCCTGGGTAATGGTGATGCCCTCGCCGAAATATTGCGGATGCAGCTTCTCTTCCTGCACCACTTTGCCGCTCTCGAGCTCGACCTTCCGAAGGGCCGAGCGTCCTTTCTGGCCGGTGCCTTCGTAGAGGAACCCGTCGAAATATTCGAGCCCCTGCGTATACGCGCGGGGGTCGTGTGGATAGCTGCGGACGACGGTATATCCCGAAACCGGCGCCTTCGAGGCGGGTGGTGGAATTTTTCGCGCCGGCAATCCCTTGGGCGCCTGGGCCGAGACCAGGAGGGTGGCGGCCATCGTCAGCGGCAGAGCGCAGCTCAAAGTGCGCCCCACGGGAAAAGAAATCAGTTTCGCCATAGCGAAATGCTACGCGTTTCCCTCGCGGAGTTCCAGCGCAGGCGCCGAAGGTCGAGCGCAGTTACAATGGCCGGATGACTACGGTGCCCTCGCCTGCGGGCAGCGTCATTGCCAGTGTGGCGTATTCGAACGGGCGCCGGGTCGGCGAGGTGTCACTCGACGACATCAGCGACGTCATCGAGCGTGCCGACTCGTTCGTGTGGATTGGCCTCTTCGAACCCAACGAGCCGCTCCTTCGCAAGATGCAGGAGGAGTTCGGGCTCCACGATCTCGCGATTGAGGACGCGCTCACCGCCCATCAGCGGCCGAAGCTCGAACGCTACGAGAACTCGCTGTTCGTCGTGCTGCGCACCGCTCAGATCAAGGAGCCGCAACCGGCGGAAGCATGTACCGTCCAATATGGCGAGATTCACGTGTTCCTCGGACAGAACTTCATCCTCACTGTCCGGCACGGCTACGCCACTTCCTTTACCAACGTCCGCACCCGGGTCGAGTCGATGCCCGATCTGCTCAAGCTCGGCCCCGCCATGGCGCTCTACGCCATCATGGACTTCATCGTCGATCAGTACTTTCCGATCGTCGACGCGCTCGGTGAGGAGCTCGAACTGCTCGAGCAGCGCATACTCAGCGAGCCGTTCAGCCGGGACAGCACCACGCAGATCTACAAGCTCAAGCGCGACCTGATCTCCCTGAAGCGCATCGTCGCTCCGGTCATCGAAATGTCGGGGCGGCTGCAGCGCTTCGAGGACGAAACGCTCATCCCGGCGCCGACTCGTGTGTATTTCAGGGACGTCTTCGACCACACGCTTCGCATCAACGAAATGATCGACAGCGTGCAGGACCTGCTGGGCACCGCGCTCGAGGCGCATCTGTCGATGCTGTCGGTGTCGCAGAACGAAGACATGCGACGCCTGGCCGCGTATGCAGCGATTTTTGCCGTGGCGACGGCCATTGCAGGCATCTACGGCATGAACTTCGAATACATGCCCGAGCTGCAATGGCGGCTGGGATATCCATTCGCCATGGCGCTGATCGGGCTTTCGTGTTGGTGGGTGTACTACCGCTTCAAAAAGGCGAAGTGGTTATAACCGGTATCGCAACATCGCACCCACCCCGCGCGCCGGCCCCAACAGCCTGGCGTCTTCGATGAAGGTAATCTCGGCGTCAGTCCGGCGGGCGAGCGTGACCAGCTCTTCGATGGCACTCTCGTCGAGGTCGCCTCGCTGCTCTTTGGGCCCTGTCATTTCGACCTGCGATGAGGTTTGATCCGCAGCCCCCGTGGAGGGTGTTGCCGGCACGAGAAGCCGGTCTACCTGACCACGCTCGAGCGCGGCGCGGACGCCCGCAGCCCCGACCGTCGCAAGCCCCCGCGAGCGATAGGCATTGAGCATCGCCTCCACACGCTCCTGATCGCTCTGTTGATCCGCTTCCCGGAACGCTTCGAGCGTGACGCGAAATACGTCGCTATCGGCTGTCTTGATGTCGACGCCACCTACCGTGGTCAACATCTCGAGCGCGGCCGGCGCCAGATGCTCACGCAGCAGAGGCAGCGCGATATCGTCAGCGGCGACGAGAATTCTCGCGATACGTTCCTCGCGCATCAACTGCTCCACCGCGTCGGCGACCTCCTTCATGTGTTTTATGTGGAGGTTCTCCGCCCTGCGCTGGTAACGCGCCTGCGACCAGCCGCCGGCCGACACCCGCTTTCCTTTTTTGTTTTTGACGGTGATCTGCCGTTCAGCGGCGCCGGCAGAAAACACATAGAGGCGCGCGGCATTGGTGTTGACCAGCAGCGCTGCATAACTTTGAAACTGATCCGCGAGGCGCTCGAGCGGGAAGACGTGAGGCTCGGTGTCGATGTACAAACGATGGCCATCGAGCGGCGCATCGAGCTGAATCGCTTCAAAGAACGCCGGCTCGCCCGAGGAAGAGAACACGGCCAGCGCCTGGGACGACGGCTTTTCCGTGTCGAGGTACGCCCGGATCTTCTCGAACTCCGGCGCCGCCTCCACGTGCTCCTTCTCGGCTTCTGCCAGAAATGTTTTGTAGTTCTGAGTGGCCGGATCGGATTTCAGATCGATATAGACGCTCACGACTGGAGCGTCAGACTGGACATCGGCGAGGCGGTCCAGGACGGATTGCAGCGTATCGGCGGCGACAGGCATCGAACCTCCGCATCTGATAGTGCAAATCGCGTTCTCAGTTGTTAGAACGACTGGTCGCGGAAGCGGTGCTGCAGCTGGCCGATCGCCCGGTCGTCGGCAAGGGTGCGAGTGTCTCCGAGGGTCTCGATGTCGAGGGTCTGTGTTGCGCCTTCCGCGTTGAGCACTTCGATGACCTGGGCCTTCCAGCCAGCGTCCAGGGGTTCCGACACAATCCAGAACTTGCGCTCGCCGATGTTGAATTCTCGCGACATGTCAATCGGTCCTCTGCCCTATGTTTTCGGCTCCAGCGTCCCGAAACCTCACTCCTTCGGGGCATATCGGAACGAAACCCGTAATTCGAGTCCCAGAATTAGCCACCGGAGTGGAGGCGCCATTGCTTCCGTCAACGCGACGTGACCGCCGGCGGCAACACGCCTCGCGCGAATTTGTTCGAAAAATATGCGAGAGCCAGGCGAGCGGCGGCCTGTGGCAAAGGCGGTACCGTCCTTGCCTTTAAAGAAGGTGCGTAAACAGAAGAGGCCGACATGTGGAACTGGTTGAACTGCTATCTCTCGGGGCGGCACGATTTCGGGGTCTCGTGCGCGTCGGGATCGATCTTCCTGAGGTGCATCCATTGCGGGAAACGGTCGAACGGATGGGCGGTTCACAACGAACATGAGCTCGCCTCGGTCGCCCCTCCAGCGAAATCCCAACCCGTCCCCGCCGCCCGCACGCTCGCATTCGCTCCCCGGCAAGCGGTCCGCCAGCAGCGGTCGGCATAGCCTGGCTTGACGGTTGTGCAAGGCGAAGCGAGAATAGCGCCGTGCCCGTCGAACGCATCACCAAAGAACAGCTCAAAGAACGCATGGATCAAGGCCAGAAGCCGACGATCCTCGACGTCCGCCTGAAATACGCCTACGAGCACAGCACGGTCAAGCTGCCGGGGGCGATTCGGGTGCCGCCGTATGCCATCGACTCGGTCAGCATCCCGGCCGGCGGCGACATCGTCGCCTACGATTCCGACCCCAATGAGCTGGTCAGCACCCATGTCGCCGGGGAACTTCTGCGCAAGGGCATCAAGATTCAAGTCCTCAAAGGCGGGGTCCCGGAATGGCTGGCCGCCAACTTCCCCATCGAAACGAAGGAAGCACCACGCTCGGCACCACCCGAACCAGGCTCCCTCGCGAAGGGCTAGCTGCCGCATGTCTGGCGGCCGTCGCGTTCTGCTGCTATTACGCGACGCTGCTTCCAGGGCTCGACCTCGGCGATAGTGCGTCCTTCCAGACCGGCGCCGGCTCGCTCACGCTGACGCCACGACAGGCTTACCCGCTTTATTACGCGCTCGGTAATCTGTTCGTCTGGCTGCATTCCGGTGAACCCGCGCGCGCCATGAACCTCGCGTCGGCGGTGTACGGCGCCATTGCCGTGGGGCTGACGGTCTGTTTGGGAGCCCGGCTGTTCGACTCGCTCCTCGCCGGACTGGCGGCCGGTCTCTTCCTCGCATTTTCCTACACCTTCTGGTCGCAGGCGGTCACCGCAGAGGTCTACACGCTGCACCTGCTCATACTCGCGGCCGCGACGATCGCCCTCATGGCCTGGGCCGATCGGCCATCGCCAGGAAGGCTCGCGGTTTTCTACGCGATCTACGCCATCGGGTTCGGCAATCACCTCAGCATGGTCCTGCTGCTCCCAGCGTTCGCGCTGTTTCTGCTGATGCACCGGCGCGCAACAGATGGCGATCCGCTGCGGCCTCCATTCATCGCGCTCGCACTCGGGTTAGCGCTTCTGGGCGCGCTTCAATATGGCTGGAACTTCCGCGGCTTGTGGACATCCCTCGAACCGCCCTCTTCATTCTCGGAAGGGATTGGGAAATTCTGGTTCGACGTCACCAAAGCCGACTGGCGTGAAACGCTCGTCATGAACGTGTCCGAAACCGGGCTGCGGACGAGACCGGCCATGTATTGGTTCGATCTGCGGCAGCAAGTCGGGCTGCCGGGCGTAATCCTGGCGTGCATCGGTTTCGGGTACGTGACGGCTCGCTGGCCTCGGCGGGGTGTGCTTCTCGCTCTGCTGTTCGCGGCAAACATGGGGTTCGCGTGGACCTACAACGTCGGCGACGCGTACATCTTCTTCATGCCGTCGCATTACGTCATCGCACTCTGGGCCGGCGCCGGCCTCGGGGCTGCGGCATGGGCGCTCTCGAAATTCGCCTCGCCCGCTTTCACGACTTCGGTCGTAGCCCTGCTGCTGCTCTATCCGGCATGGCGCGGATACGACACTTTTCCTGCCGTCGATCGCAGCTGGGACACACGCGCTGAATCGCTGCTGTCCGAGTTCACCGCACGCGAAGATGCGGCGTACGGCGTGGATACCAACTGGCAAATCCAGAACGCGTTCGAATATTTCATGGAGAGCCGCCGGCCGCAGCTGCCGTGGTTCGTGGCCGGGGAACTTCCGTGGGCCGGCACCGGCGAATTGACGAAGCTCGTCGCCGACAATCATGCGATCGGGCGCGAGGTCATCATCACCCCACACGCATACCGAGTGCTGCACGCGCCAGGGGATGCGCCCGCCGCAGCCGAACCCTCCGATTTCGTGTCCCGTATCAGGGCGCTGCCGTCCGGCACGCCCTACCTGTTCGGCCTGCTTCGTCCCGACCGGGAATTCCCGATCGACAAGACCGAACTCGCCGAGGCCTGGGCGTGGCTCACCGGGGGTTCGACAGAGGTCCCCGAGCCGCGTAACTTCATCTTCGTCGCGGGTCACATCGGCCAAACGCCCGCGCTGTTTCACTCGGCCGACGAGCCGTATCGTGTCCGAGGGCGTCTGGCCTCCTCCGACGTCGATATCCGGATGACGTCCTGGCTGCCCACCGATACCATCCGCCGGGCGGGGTTCGGTCACGTCATCGTCGACCGGCAGCATGCGCTGACCCTCGAGCGGGGACTCAGTTTCGCGGCTCTCGTGCCGGGCGGGTACACGGCATACGGCTCGAGCCTCTTCGCCCCTATCCCAAGGCTACGACTAGGGATAAGGGACGAGCCGTAGGCCCTGAGCGTGTTATCGTGTACTCTACGGTGCAGCTTCGTTTCCTCCTGGCAGCCCTGGTTCTCTTTCTATCCGCAGCATCCGCGGCACAGTCTCCGTCCGCGGAGACGACCGCCGCCAACTTGCAGCGGAAATACGATCGCGTCGGCGATTTCTCTACCGATTTCGTTCACAGCTATCGCGGCGGAGTGCTGAAACAACAGGCGACCGAACGCGGACACCTGCTGGTGAAGAAGCCGGGCAAGATGCGCTGGGAATACACCTCTCCCGAGAAAAAGCTCTTCGTGTCGGACGGAAGGAAGATTTATTCGTACATCCCCCAGGACAGGCAAGTGATCGTGGGAACGATGCCGCAGGGCGATCAGGCGCCGACGCCGGCGTTATTTCTGACCGGGAGGGGCAATCTCACCCGCGATTTCAACGTGGCCTTCGACAAGGTGCCAGACGCACCCGCGGGGTCGGTGGCGCTCAAGCTCACGCCGAAGCGACGCGAACCCGAATACGAATCGCTGACGCTGGTCGTCGATCCCCAGACCTTGAACCTTCGAATGTTGATCACCGTCGACGCGCAGGGAGGCCGATCCGCCTTCACGTTCACCAATCTCAAGGAGAACGTCGGCCTTGCCGATAATCAGTTCGTCTTCCAGATGCCGCGCAATGTCGACGTGGTGACTCAATGAGCCGGTGCCTTGCCGGGCTCTGGATACTGCTGATGCTGTCCGGGTGCGCGACCAGCACGGCCCTCCGCGACGGGCGCCGCGCCGAAGAGCGGCAGGACTACGACCTCGCTGTCGTCGAATACACACGCGCCCTGAAAAGCGATCCGAACAGCACAACGGCTCGCAGCGGTCTGCAGCGTGCCAGGCTGCGCGCCTCGCAGGACCATTTCACGCGTGCCCGACGTCTTTCCGCCATGGGGCGGCTCGAAGAAGCCGTCGCCGAATATCAGCTCGGGTCGGAACTGAACCCGGACAACCGTGTCCTTGCCGATGAGCTGAAAGCGACGCAGAACCTGCTGCGCGCGAAGGTTCCCGTCAATCGCGACGGCAAGACCGAGCTCGAAGCGCTCGTCGAGCGCATGAAAAATCAGCCTCTTCCCGGCATGGTGGTGCCCGCCGAGCCGCTGCCAGAGTCGATGAGCTTTCGCAGCGCGAGCAGCGACGTCGTCATTCGCGCGCTCGCCCAGCTGGCCAAGGTAAACGTGGTATTCGATCCGGCGTTTCAGCCCATACCAATCACCATCGACGTCCGCAATCAGACGTTCGGCGAAGCGCTTCAATCCATTACCAACAGCACCAGGACGTTTTATCGCGTCACCGCACCGCGCACCATCACCATCATTCCGGACACCCCAGCGAAGCGCAAAGAGTACGAAGCGGAAGTGGTGCGAACCTTCTACCTGAGCAACGCCGATGTGAAGGAAACGATGGACCTGCTGCGCATCGTGATCGACGCGCGCCGCATCGCCGCAATCGCAGGGACCAACGCCATCACGATCACCGACACCGGCGAGCGCGTCGTCGCCGCCGGGATGTTGATCGACAGGATCGACAAGGCACGTCCGGAAGTGTTGATCGACGTCGAGGTGCTCGAGGTCAATCGCAACAGGCTTCGCGAATACGGCCTCCAGCTGGCATCGCCGGGCTCGACGGCCGGGATTAGCGGCGCCGTCGACGTCAACCAGCCGGGCCTGACGCTGGAAGATCTCGGAAATCTCACGAGCTCACAGGTGTTCCTCACTGGCGTTCCCGCGTTGTATTACCGTCTGCTGAAAGAGGACCGGACAACCCGGGTGCTGGCGAACCCTCAGCTTCGCACCATGGTGGGGATTGCGGCGCAGGCGCGATTCGGCGAACAGGTTCCGGTGCCGATTACGCAGTTCTCCCCCATCGCAACGGGCGGTATCGCACAGCAGCCGATTACTTCGTACGACTATCGTGACATCGGCGTCAACATCGACATCACGCCGAGAGTGCACCTCGACAACGACGTCACGCTCACGCTTGCCGTGTCCGTCACCAGCGTTTCCGGCGTCGGCTTCGGAGGAATTCCGACTTTCGGCAACCGCTCCATCAAGACGCAGATCAGATTGAAAGACGGTGAGACGAACATGCTTGCCGGGCTTATCCGCGACGACGAACGGCGGGTGCGCGATGGCATCCCGGGGCTGAGCGATTTGCCTGGCGTCGGGCGCATGTTCGGCCACTCGCGCGACGAGCGGCAGCAGACCGACGTCATTCTGGTGCTGACGCCGCGGATCGTCCGCGTCCTGGAGCTGACGGAAGAAGATCTCCGCGCATTTCAGGTCGGCCGCGATGCGGGAGCGTCGTTTGGCGCCGCACCGCCCGGCCCGTCGGCCCCGGCTCCTGGCGGAACCGATTTGCCGCTTCCCGGCAGCCCTCAGCCCTCAGCTCCCGTGCAACCCGGCCCGCTTCCAGGCGCGCCCCCAATCGGGCCGATATTGCCCCCAGCGCCGCCGCCTCTTCAGCCGCCTCCCAATCCGAACCAACCTGCGCCGCAATAACATGCGCCGGCAGGGAGTCGCGGGATTGCCTCCTGTGGTGGCGCGCGCGAGCGCTCATGGCACGCGGGTGGCCATCATCGACAGGCAAGGCTCATATACGTACGAGCAGCTCGATCGCGCGTCATCGACGATCGGCGTCGCAGCTGCTGAATGGCCGCGGTAATCTCGACGAGGCTCGCGTTGCTTTCCTCGTCACACCCGGATTCAGCTGGGTCGCCGCGCAATGGGCCATCTGGCGTGCGGGCGGGATTTGCGTCCCATTGCCGATGAACCATCCCGCCGGCCGAGCTCGATTACCTGGTTCGAGACGCCGAAACGTCAATCGTTATCGCCGATGCCGACAACGCCGCCGTTGTCGAACCCCTCGCGCGAACAACCGGGGCCGCGTTTCACACGATCGACCCCAACCTGGCGCACCCAGCAAATGTACGTAGTGTCCGCCTTCAGGCGGACGCGCCGGAAAGCGGACACAGCAAACGCTCGCGCAATGATCGTTTACACGAGCGGCACGACAGGACGCCCGAAAGGCGTGGTGACGACACACGCGGCGCTGAACGCGCAGATCGAATCGCTCGTCACGGCGTGGGAATGGACCGCCTCGGATCGCACGCTGCTGACGCTGCCGCTGCATCACGTCCACGGCATTCTCAACGTCGTGTGCTGCGCGTTGCACAGCGGCGCCGTACTCGAGATGCTGCCGAAATTCGACAGCGAAACCGTATGGGATCGGCTGTCGTCGGGAGAGCTGACCGTCTTCAGCGCGGTGCCGACCATCTACCATCGCCTGATTCGTTCATGGGAGGCGGCGAGCCCCGATGTTCGGCAGGCACGTTCTCGCGGATGCCGCGCGTTGCGTCTGATGATGTCGGGGTCGGCGGCGCTCCCGCGTACCGTTCTCGATCGCTGGCACCAGATCACCGGGCACGTACTGCTCGAGCGGTATGGCATGACGGAAGTCGGCATGGCCCTGTCGAACCCGCTGCACGGCGAGCGCCGCCCGGGCTTTGTCGGCCAGCCGCTGCCCGGCGTGTCGGCGCGAATCGTCGATGGCGAGCTCCATCTGAAAGGACCGGGCGTGTTCTCGGAATATTGGCGTCAGCCCGAGAGCACCGCGGGAATCGTTCGTCGATGGATGGTTCCGCACAGGCGACGCCGCCGTCCTGGAAGACGGCTCTTACAGACTGCTCGGACGGACGAGCGTCGACATCCTCAAGAGCGCAGGGCACAAGATCTCCGCCCTCGAAATCGAAGAGGTGCTCCGCACGCATCCGGCCATCTCTGAATGTGTGGTCGTAGGTGTCGAAGACGTCGAATGGGGACAGCGCGTCTGCTGCGCGGCGGAGCTTCGTCAGGGCGGCACTCTCGATCTGGAGGAGCTGCGGGCGTGGGCCCGGACGCGCCTGGCCCCTTACAAAATTCCCCGCGATCTGGCGTGCGTCACGCGAGCTGCCCAGAAATGCCATGGGCAAAGTCGTCAAACCTGAGGTAGTGACACTCTTTGTTCCACCTGCTCAACCTGGGCCCCAAGCATCTTGAGGCGTTCGACAAGCCGTCCGTAGCCCCGCTCCACGGTCTCAACCGGACTGAGACGACTCTGCCCTTCCGCGGCAAGGCCAGCGGCAATCAGCGCCATTCCTGATCGAAGATCGCGGCTGTCCAGCTTCCGCCCCCTCAGCTTGCTCGGCCCCGTCACGATAATGCGGTGGGGATCGCACAGGAACAGATCCGCGCGCATGCCGCTGAGCTGCTCGAGCGCGAACAGCCGGAGCTCGTACATCCAGTCATGAATCAAGCGTGCGCCCATCGGCCTGCGTCGCAAGCACGGTGACCAGACTCACGAAGTCGCTGGGAAAGCTCGGCCACAACCCGGTGGTGATCCTTCCCGCGGCGACCGGCTTCGATTTCTCGATGGTCATGAGCCCGTCTTCGAACTCGCACGCGACGTTCATCCGCTTCAAGACGTAGGCGATGCCCTCGACGTCTTCGGCGCGCGCGCCGCGCACTTCGATTTCGCCGCCCGTCACGGCGGCGACCACGGCCCAGCTGCCCGCTTCGATGTAATCGCCATTCAGCTCGTGTTTCGCGCCGCGAGGCCGTTTCGTTCCTTCGACGCGGATCGTGGACGACCCGGCGCCCGTAATGCCGATGCCCATGCTCTGCAGGAACTCGCACACTTCGACGACATGTGGCTCCGTCGCAGCGTGGCGAATCTCCGTCACCCCCTCGACCATTGCGGCGGCGAGCAGCGCCGTCTCCGTTCCGGTAACCGACGCCTCGTCGAGGTACATCGAGGCCGCGCGTAGCCCGCCGGGGGCCTCGAGGGCGTGGCCGGTTGACGGCAGAACGCTTGCGCCAAGGTGCACGAGCGCGTCGATGTGCGTGCCGATCGTCCGGCGCGCCGGAAAGTCTCCGCCCGGCATGCCGAGGATGGCGCGCCCCGTCCGCGCGAGCAGCGGGCCGAGCAGCAGTACGGATCCGCGCAACTTCCCGACGAGCTCCGTGCTCGGCTCGGACGTCTTGATCTCGCGGCACCGCACGCGCACGGTCGTCGTGCCCAGGCCATGCACCTCGGCGCCGATCTCGGTCAGCAGCTTGGCCATGACCACGACGTCGCCGATGCGCGGCATGTTGGTGAGGACGCATTCTTCGGTCGTCAGCAGGCACGCAGCCAGTAGCGGCAGGGCCGCATTCTTGTTCCCTTCGACCTCGATCGAACCCGAGATCGGGCGTCCTCCCTCAATCAGCAGACTCGACATCAAAACTCTCCAATGTAGACGATCTCTTCCTGCAGGCCGACGCCGAACCGTTCGCGGACGCGCGTTCGGCACACGTCGATGAGCGCGCGAATGTCGGCCGCCGTGGCGTTGCCTTCGTTGACGATGAAGTTTCCGTGCGCGATGGACACGCGCGCCCCGCCACGGGCTTCACCTTTCAGCCCGGCACGATCGACGAGCGCGCCGGCCGAAGCCGGGATGCCTTCGGGCACGTCGCGTCGATCGGGATTCTGAAAAATGCAGCCGGCGCTCGGAGTGTCGAGCGGCTGCGTCTGTTTTCTGTATGCGAGCGACTGGCGGGCCACTTCGCGAAGCGCCGCCGGATCGCCGGACGACACGCGGAACACGGCCGACAGGAGTATTTCGCCGGTTTTCTGCAATCGGCTTCGATCGTACCCGAATTCCATCTCGTCGCGGCGAAGATCACGCGTTGCGCCATTCCGCTCGGCAAGCCGCACCGATTCGACGAGCTCACTGATGAGGCGGCCGCCGAAATGTGCGTTCCCGTAGATGGCGCCGCCCACGGTGCCAGGCGTGCCCGCCCACGCCTCGAGCCCGGCGATGCCGCGCTGGACCGTCCAGCGCACCAGTCCGTTGATTGTCGTCGCCGCATCGGCACGAACGCGGCCCGCGATCGATCTGTTCGACCATGCCGCCTCGCGGTCTGATCACGAGACCGCGCACTCCGCGGTCGCCTATCAGGACGTTCGAGCCTCCGCCCAGCAGCGTGACATGCACGCTGTTCGCGTGCGCGATTCGAAGCGCGTCAACTATTTCCTCAGCACGAGCGCGTCTCGATGAGCCACTCAGCCGGACCGCCGACCTTGAAGGTCGTCAGCGGCGCAAGGGGGACGTCGTTTTTCAGCGCTTCGCCAAAGCGGGCACGCATCTGGCCGGCAAAGGCACCGTCACGCAACGCCAAGGTGCGCCTCCTGCAGACGAAGCGCCTCGTCGGCTTCCGCGAGGGAACACTCGACGAATTGAACCGAATCTCCCGGTGCAAGTTGTCCCGCATGCGGGAGGTCCGCCGTTATCACGGTGCCAGCGATCGCATACCCGCCCGTCGTCGCGTGGTCGTTCATGAGAAGGATTGGACGGCCATCGGGGGGCACCTGAATCGACCCTGTTGCTACAGCACCCGAAATCAACTCTCCCGGCGCTGCTGTCTCGTGAGTCTCGCCTTCGAGGCGGTAGCCCATACGGTTCGAGTGCGGGGAGACGCGGAACCCTTGCAAGAGCACGTGAGCCGCGAGCCGTGCATCGGAAGCAATCATTCGCAGGGCGGCCAGGTGATGGAAAGGTGTCAGGGGCAAGGAGCGAGGGGCAATCACCTTTGCCCCCTGCCCGTCTCCCCTTACTCCTATCCGAATCCTGTCTCCCCTTTTCAGTGCTCGTCCCTCATACCCTCCCATACGTGTCAGCGTGTGGGTAGAGCGGCTGCCGAGCACTTCGGGCACGTCGAAGCCTCCAGCCACGGCGACATATGCGCGGGCGCCGCGCCTGCGCTCGCCGAACAACAGCGTCGAGCCCGATTTCACTTCGATCGCACGATTCATCCCGACGGCCGCTCCATCCACGCTCAAGGCGAACTCAGCCCCTGCCACCGCACACACGGCGTCTCGATCGAACGTCAACTCCGGTCCCGTCAAAGTCGCTTCCAGCGTCGCCAGATTGTCAGCGTTGCCGACCATGCGGTTCGCAAGCCGGTGCGAAAACGCATCCATCGCGCCGCTCACAGGCACGCCGCGCGACTGCCATCCCCACCGGCCCAGGTCCTGCACCGTCGTCAACAATCCAGGCCGCGATATCACCACCACGAGTCATTCCTCAACTAGTTTCAGGCCTCAACTCGTTTCACGCCTCGACGAATCTCACGCTGTCGCCGGCCTTCAACAGAAACGGTTGCGGCCGCATGGCGTCGAACATTGCCACCGCGGTCCGGCCGACAACACGCCAGCCGCCAGGCGTGTCGCACGGGTAGATACCCGTCTGCAGTCCCGCAATGCCGACAGATCCCGCAGGCACTCGCGGACGCGGCGCATCGAGTCTCGGCATCGCGATCCGAGCGTCCACCTCGCCCATGTAGGCAAACCCGGGCAGAAAGCCGAGCATGAATACGCGATACCTCGCTGCGGTGTGCAGCCGGACGACTTCCGTTTCGGAACACCCGGCAAACGACGCGACATCACGCAGGTCGGGCCCGGCGTCGCCGCCGTATCTCACCGGGATTGTGACCAGCTCGCCGTGAAGCTCCGACCCGGGCGCATCGTTACAGGACAACTCGGCTAAGTCGTGGTGAAGGGCATTACGGTCGCCCGCGCGGGGATCGAAATGCACGGTGACGGCGTTGTAGGTCGGGACGATATCTCGAACACCCGCATGCCGCCGGCGGTCGAGCGCCTCGGCAATCGCAATGCATCGCGCATTGACGGCAGGATCCATCCCGGCGTCGAACTGAAGCGTGACACACGAGTCACCCTGCGGAACGATCCAGCTGGGCGTCATCCCCTGAGGGTTTGCAGCGTCTTCTGGTGCACGCCGCCGAAGCCGCCATTGGACATGAACACCACCAGGTCGCCAGGCTTTCTTTCGTTGGCGATCGTCGAAACGATGTCGTCGATCGAGGAGGCGGCCCTGGCGCGCTGGCCGGCGCCCTTGAGATCGGCGACGAGCTGCTGTGCCGACAACCGCTCCCCTTCCGGAAGATTCGTCCGGAACACGGGCGCGATGATCACTTCATCGGCCGGCCCGAACGCCCGCGCGAAGTCCTGCTGGAACACCCGGCGGCTGGACGAAGCCGATCGCGGCTCGAAGATCGCCCAGATGCGCCGATGTGGATTCGCGGCGCGCAGCCCGGCCAGCGTTTCGGCGATGGCCGTCGGGATGGTGCGCAAAGTCGTCGTATACGGTCACACCGGCGGCCTCGCCGTAGATTTCGAGCCGCCGCTTGACGCCTTTGAACTGCCGCAGCCCTTCTGCAATCGTCGCCGCCGGAATCGAAACGGTGTGCGCAACGGCAATCGCCGCCAATGCGTTTCGGACGTTGTGACAGACCGAACAGCGGGATTTCCATGTTCGCGAACCGCGTTCCGCCATGCCACACGTTGAACGCCTGCCCCGCCGCCGATACCGTCACGTCGGTCGCGCGCCAGTCAGCGCCCTCGCTGAGGCCGAACGTCTCCACCGGGCTGACAGCCGCTTTCTTCAACGCCGCGGCATCTTGAGAATCGGCGCCAAGCAGCAGCAGTCCCGATCGGGGGACGAGATTGGCGAGCCGCCTGAATGCCAGCCGAACCGCATCGAGGTCGGCGTAGATATCGGCGTGATCGAACTCGACGTTGTTGATGACCGCGATGTCAGGGAGATATTTCAGAAATTTCGCGGTCTTGTCGAAGAACGCGCTGTCGTATTCATCACCTTCGATGACGAAGTCGCGCCCCTGCCCCAGCCGGTAGCTCGACCCGTCCTCGCCGAGGTTTCGCGCGATGCCGCCCACCAGAATGCTGGGATCGACTCCACCATGCACGAGCAGCCAGCCCGTCAACGAGGTCGTCGTTGTTTTCCCGTGGGTCCCGGCGATGACGATCGAACGGGCCTTCCACAGGAAATTCTCGCGCACTGCCTCGGGCAGCGAGCAGTACCGCATCTTCCGGTCGAGTACCGCTTCGAGTTCAGCATTGCCGCGCGAGATCGCGTTGCCGACGACCACCATGTCGATCGACGGCGTAATGTGATCGGCGGAATAGCCGGTCAGGGTCCGGATCCGCTCCGATTCGAGAAACGTGCTCATCGGCGGATACACGTTTTCATCGGAGCCCTGGACGTCGTGTCCCTGCCGTTTCAGCAAGGCGGCTAACGTCGCCATTGCCGTGCCACACACGCCAATGAAGTGAATCGTCACTCGACCGCGGCCTCTTCGATAATCAAGCGTGGATGATGGTTGGCGACGACTCGGGCGCGCACGCCGAACGGCAGCGTCACCAGCGGGCGTGCGGTATGTCCTGAAGGGAACCCGTAAACGATCGGCCCCTCGAACTCCCTCAGCAGATCGGCAAGCACTCCGCGCGCTGACGGCTCGCCGCGTGGCTCGTCACATTCGACGAACTCGCCGAGCACGATGGCAGACGCGCGGGCCAGAACACCCGCGAGCCGCAATTGCGTGAGCATTCTGTCGAGCTTGTACGGCCGCTCGCCTGTGTCTTCGAGAAACAGCACGTGCCCGTCCGGAGGCCGCACGGCGTAAGGCGTTCCGAGCGAGGCCACGAGTTGCGCGAGCGTGCCTCCAATCAGCGGGCCAGCCGCTTCGCCGGACCGTAACGTTTCGAGATCGCTGGAGGCCAACTCTCCCGCCGGCTCCGCCTCGCTCAGCGCGCGCAGGAATGAACCGCGGTCGTACGCGTCGATGCCGCGCGACAAGCGACGGTCGAGCATCGGGCCGTGGAACGAGACGATGCCGCACGACGTCGTGAGATACGTCAGCACCGTGGTCAGATCGCTGTATCCGATGAAAGCCTTCGGCGTCCGGCGCAGATCCACGGCCGCAAAATGCGGTAACAGGTGGATGCTGCCATAGCCCCCGCGCACGGCGATCAGCGCTTTCACGGACGGATCGGTCCACGCTCGAAGAAATGCCTGCGCGCGCACCGCTCCTTCACCCGAAAGATAGCCAGCGTGCCGCGCGAAGACGCTTTCTTCGAAAACTGGCTCGAATCCGAGCTGAGTCAGCTCGGCTACGCCTTTATCGAACTCCTCGCGGGCAAACGGGCTGGCAGGCGCAACGATCGCTATCCGGTCGCCGGGACGCAGCCGCTGTGGCTTCAGCATCCGGATCAGACGAACTCCGCCATCTGTTCAGAGATCACCCGATGTTGCTCCAAGCCGATCATGCGCCGCAGGTCGGCCGCCGCCGGCGGCCGCCATCCTTGCCACTTCGACGCATACCGTTCTTTGGCAACACGGTTACGCTCCAGCGCGGCTTCGACCTGCTTCACCGACAACGTCTCGTCCTCCACGGCGTGAATGATCGCTTCCAGGGCTTGTGCCTGAAGCTCGATATCGGCAGCTTTCCCTTCGCCGCACATGAGCACCGCGTCGCATCCGGCTGCAATGGCCATGACGGCGGCCTGCGCCGGAGCATAGCTGTTGGCGATAGCCTTCATCTGGAGGTCGTCGGACACGATCACACCATTGAACCCGAGCTCCTCTCTGAGGAGCCTTTGAACAATTCTGGGAGACAGCGTCGCCGGACGTTCTTCGTCGAGGGTGGGCACCAGAACGTGTGCCGTCATGATGAACGACACGCCCGCGTCGATCGCCGCCTTGAACGGCACGAACTCGACGGCTCTCAACCTGTCAGGTGGATGTTCCACAAACGGCAATTCGAAATGGGAATCGGCCGCGGTGTCGCCGTGACCCGGAAAGTGCTTTCCACAGGCGGCTACTCCCGCGCGCTGCAGCTCTTCGATGATGGCGCGGCCCAGCCTGGCCACCACATCGGGCTTCTCGCCGAGGGCGCGATCGCCGATGACCGGGTTCTTGGGATTGGTGTGAATGTCGAGCACGGGCGCGTAATCGAGCGAAATCCCCACTGCCCTGAGCTCGGCGCCGAGCGCCGCGGCAAACTTCTTCGCCAGCGCGTCGTCGCCGCTCCGGCCCAGAACGGCCATCGGGGGCCACTCGGTGAACGGCGCCCGCAGGCGAGCCACCCGGCCGCCCTCCTGGTCGATGCCGACCCACGCGAGCATTTCCACACCAAGAGCGCGAATATCGAACGACAGGCCCGCCACCTGCTCCGGCGATTCGATGTTGCCGAGCCTGCCGAATAGCGTGATTCCGCCGAGATCGAACTCGCGGGCAAGCGATTTCATCTCTGCAGGAACGTCCGTTCCCGTGAAGCTGCCGATGAGCAACTGGCCGACGCGACGGCGAAGCGGTTGAGGCGACACGACTTGTCATTATAGAGTTGATGGCCAGTTGATGGAGCAGCCCGCCACCGTCGCCACCCCAGACCCCGAGTGGGATCGCCGCAGCCTTCCAGAGGTTCACGGCAGTATCCCTATCCCGGTAACCGGACCGCCCTGGAAAAAGATGCTGGCGTTCGCGGGGCCGGGATACCTGGTGGCCGTCGGCTACATGGACCCGGGCAACTGGGCCACCGACATTGCCGGCGGCGCGAAGTTCGGCTACACCCTGCTGAGCGTCATCATGCTCTCCAACATGATGGCGATTCTGCTGCAGGCGCTCTCCGCGCGCCTCGGCATCGCCAGCGGCCGCGACCTCGCCCAGGCGTGCCGCGCCACCTACTCTCCGCGGACGACGTTCCTGTTGTGGATCGTGTGCGAGATAGCGATTGCGGCATGCGACCTCGCGGAAGTGCTCGGCGCCGCCATCGCACTGCAATTGCTCTTCGGCATTCCCCTGCTCTGGGGTGTGTGCCTCACGGCGACCGACGTGTTCCTGGTGCTGTACCTTCAGAACCGCGGATTCCGCTACGTCGAAGCGATCGTGCTGACGCTGATCCTCGGCATTGCCGGCTGCTTCGCCATAGAGCTCTGGATGGCGCAGCCCGATATGGCGGCGCTCGCAACCGGTCTGGTTCCGCGCACGGAGATCCTGCGGAACCCGGAGATGCTGTACATCTCGATCGGCATTCTGGGGGCCACCGTCATGCCGCATAACCTCTATCTGCACTCCTCGATTGTGCAGACCCGGCGATACGGCGACTCGTACGAGGCGAAGAAAGAAGCCATCCGTTACGCCACGATCGACTCGACCGTGGCGCTGATGTCGGCGCTTTTCATCAACGGCGCCATTCTCGTCATGGCCGCCGCGGTCTTCCACGGCACGCCGCACGAAAATGTCGCCGACATCGGCGACGCGTATCTGCTGCTCGACCCACTGCTCGGCGCAACCGTCGCCAGCACGCTGTTCGCGGTTGCCCTTCTCTTCTCGGGGCAGAACGCCACACTGACCGGCACGCTGGCGGGTCAGATCGTCATGGAGGGATTCCTCAATATCCGCCTGCGCCCATGGCTGCGCCGGCTCATCACGCGCCTGATTGCCATCGTCCCGGCGGTGGTGGTCATCGCCATCAAAGGCGAGGAGGGCTCCGGTCCGCTGCTCGTGCTGAGCCAGGTCATCCTCAGCCTTCAGTTGCCGTTTGCCATCTTTCCGCTCGTGCAGTTCACGAGCAGTGAGAAGATGATGGGACCGTTTGCCAGCAAGTTCTGGGTGAAGGCGCTCGCGTGGCCGGTCTGCGTGATCATCGCCGCGCTCAACGTATACCTGCTGTACCAGACGTTTGCCGGGGCCTGACGTGTATCAGCACATCCTCGTCGCCGTGGAACATTCGAAGGCCGACGAAGCCATCCTCGAGCACATCGTGCTTCTGGCTCGAATGACACAGGCTCGCCTGCTGCTCGTCCATGTGGCCGACGGCTTCGCCGCCCGCCACTTCGCCGATCTCGAGCTGCGCGAGTCGGACGAAATTCGCGACGACCGAGCCTACCTCGCGAAACGGACCGAGGAGCTGCGCGGCAAGGGGCTTCAGGTCGATTCGCGGCTGGCCATGGGCGATCCCGCGACGGAAATCATCCGCATCGCGTCCGAAGAGCGCGTCGATCTGATTGCGATGTCCACACACGGCCATCGTTTTCTCTCGGATATCGTGCATGGCACGACGGTCGACAAGGTACGCCACACCGTGCGCGTGCCCG
This sequence comes from Vicinamibacterales bacterium, assembly GCA_963850295.1. GTDB lineage: Bacteria > Acidobacteriota > Vicinamibacteria > Vicinamibacterales > JAMQPK01 > JAMQPK01. The sequence continues at coordinate 48,196 of CAWKKU010000012.1, forward strand.
TGCTGCTGCTCCGCGCCCACGCATGACGCAGATTCGCAGCTCCGCCCCCACGCGCATCGATCTGGCCGGCGGCACCCTCGACATCTGGCCGCTCTATCTGTTTCACGAAAACGCGCAGACGCTCAACGCCGCCATCAGCCTGCGCGCGCACGCCGAGATCGTTCCGCGCACCGACGGCCGGGTCGTGCTCGAGTCGATCGACACGGGCAAGACCGTAGACGTCGCGGGGTGGCACGAGCTCTCCAACGGCAATGGACTGCCGCTTCTCAGCAGGCTCGCGTACTTCTTCCGCGCCGAAAATCTCACGCTCAGAACGCGGGGCGAGTCGCCCACGGGAGCGGGCATCGCAGGCTCGTCGGCGCTGAACGTCGCCGTGTGCGGGGCGCTGGCGGAGTGGGCCGGCATGGCCGTCGACGGCGAACTACTCCTCACCATTGCCATGAACGTCGAAGCGCAGGTGATCAACGTGCCGACGGGCCTGCAGGACTACCGTCCCGCATATTACGGCGGCGTCGCGGCAATCGAGTTGAGACCCGACGGCGTCAGGCGCCACGCGATCGACGTCGACCCCGGCGAACTCCAGCGCCGAATCGCGCTGGCCTACACGGGCGCCCCACACTTCTCGGGGACGAACAACTGGGAGATCACCAAGCGCCACATCGACGGCGATCGCCACGTCTTTGAATGTTTCGATCGCATTTCCGACGCGGCGAGCGGCCTGCGTGAGAGGTTGACGCGCGGAGACTGGGACGGCGTTGCGCGCCAGATCGCGCTGGAATGGGACGCGCGGAAGAGCCTCGCGCCGGGCGTGACAACGCCGATGATCGACAGCTTGATCGCCGGCGCAACCGCGGCCGGCGCGAAGGCCGCGAAGGTCTGCGGGGCGGGCGGAGGGGGCTGCCTGTTCTGTGTCGCGGAGCCCGAAGACATTCCGGCCGTCAAACAGGCGCTCTCTTCCGGCGGGGCGAGACTGCTCGAGTACCAGATTGAAACCGAAGGACTGCGAGTATGGAGAACCTAGCCATCGCGCATATCTTCTCGGAGATCGCCGACCTGCTCGAAATCAAGAACGAAAACCCTTTCAAGATACGCGCGTATCGCAACGCCTCGGAGACGATCGCTCACGCCACGGAACGTCTTGCGTTTCTCGACGAACACGAGCTGCGCGCGATTCCCGGCATCGGAAAGGATCTCGCGTCGAAGATTCGAGAGATCGCTGAAACCGGGGACGCGCGTTATCACCGGGAACTGCTGGAGCAGTTCCCGCCGACGGTTCTCGATCTGCTCCATCTGCAGGGCGTGGGCCCCAAAACAGTCGCGCAGCTCTACGCCCAGCTCGGCATCAAAACCATCGAAGAGCTCGAGGCCGCGTGCGTCGACGGCCGCGTCCGCGGCCTCAAAGGACTCGGGAAGAAAAAAGAAGAGATGATTTTGAAGGCGTGCGCGGAGCGCAAGCAGCACAGCGGCAGGCGGCTTCTGCCCGACGCGCACCAGGCGGCGATGCTGCTCCTCGAATACCTGCGGGCGGAATGTCCCGCGGTGGTGTTCGAACACGTCGGCAGCATCCGCCGCGGCGTCGAAACCTCAGGTGACATCGACATTCTTGCATCGGTCCCTCAACCAGACTCGGGAGATGCCCTCGGCCCGCATGTCATGTCCACGTTCACGACCTACACGCTCGTCGAGCGGGTCCTCGGACAGGGTGACACGAAATCGAGCGTGCGGCTGTCGGGCGGCATCCAGGCAGACCTGCGGCTGGTACCCGACGAAAGCCGCGGGGCGGCGATGCAATATTTCACCGGTTCGAAATCGCACAACATCGCCCTCCGCGACAGAGCCATCTCCCACGGGTTCAAACTCAACGAGTACAGGATTATTCCGGATAGAGGAAGGGACCGCGGTTGCCGGCCGAACCGAGGCGGGCATCTATGAAGCACTGGGCCTGACTGAGATTGCTCCGGAGCTTCGAGAGGGACGCGGCGAGATTGAGGCGGCGGAACGCCGGGCGCTTCCGGATCTGGTGAGGGTCGAAGACATTCAGGGCGATATTCACGCGCACACGACCGAATCGGACGGCCGCGACGACATCGAAACGATGGCCATGGCCGCGCGCGACGCCGGCCTGAAGTACCTCGCCATCACCGACCACAGCAAGTCGCTGGCGATGGCCAACGGCCTCGACGAATCCCGGGCTCGTCAGCACGCGCGGCGGGTGCGGGAGATCGATGAGCGGCTCGAGGGCATCACGCTGCTCGCCGGCATCGAATGCGACATCCGCCCGGACGGCTCGATGGACCTTGCCGATGACTGCCTCGCGGAGCTCGACATCGTCATCGCATCTGTGCACTCCGCGTTCAACCAGGAAGCGGCGCAGATGACGGAACGCGTCCTGCGGGCGATCTCGAACCCGTTCGTCGATATCGTCGGCCATCCCACCGGGCGCATCCTGTTGCGCCGCGAACCGTACAAGCTGGACATCAACGCCGTCATCGATGCCGCCATCGCCGCAGGCGTTGCGCTGGAGATCAACGCACAGGTCGACCGCCTGGATCTCTCGGACGTCAACGCCAGGGCCGCGCGCGATCGCGGCGCGAAGCTGGTGATCAGCACCGACGCGCACAGCAAGGGCGCCTTCGGGAGAATGAAATGGGGCGTCCAGGTCGCCCGCCGCGCGTGGCTCACGAAAGACGATGTGCTGAATACGCGCGATGTGGAAGGGTTTAAAAGCGCGCTGAGGAGGAATCGGAAACGCGAGTAAGGAAAAACGAAGAACGAAGAAGGAATCGCCCTCGGATTCACGCCGGACGCTTGTGGCGCTTCGCGGCTTTTTGTTCTTCCTTTTTCGTTCTTCCTTTTACGTTTTTCGGCTTCGGCTTCCACCCACGTTCCTTCAACCAATCCGACCGCATCTGCGCGAGCCCGTCCATGTAAACTGCAACCCGCTCGCGTTCCTGTTCGGTCGGCATCGACTTCAACAGATCGATGGCCTTGGCGAAATCTTCGGCAATCGTCATGCGCGAGGTCTGGTAATACAGGCGCTTGATCTCGGCGTGCTTGTCGTCCGCCGACAGCATCCTGATCATGACGGTTTCTGGTTGGCGGACGTTATTCGCTTGCGCATGGCAAGCTTCAACGGCTCCTGCAGATTCCGGTCGAGCACGGCCATCTTCAGGTCTTTGTCGTTGAGACGCTGCACCAGGTTCAGGGACACGCTGAGCGGAGTCTTTGGGTTTTTAACCAGCGCCGAGATCACCCCATAGTTCTTCAACCAGGCGCGGTTCATCCCGATGAGGCGCAGCACCTCCTCCGACACGTTTCCCATCTTCGCGAAACTCTCGATTTCCGAGGCGGTGACCTTGGGGCTGCTGAGCACCGACACCGACACGAGCTTGTTCGGATCGCGGACGAGGATCGCGCGCTCCTCTTTCGTGCCCTTCATCGCCACCTTCATGCGCTGAGCCACGTTGAGCCCGCCGAGGCGCTGGCTCGCGCTCATCCGCTCATCGTCCGTCGCCTCGCCCTCGCCCTCGCCTTGAGCCGCCGGCGGCCCGGGGTCAGAGGCAGGCTCGGTATCGACCAGCGGCTCGTCTCCCTCGACGTCGGCGCCAGGCACCGGCTCGACGCCGCGGCCGCGGAAGAATTCCCGCAGACCTTCCGACACATCCGTACGGCCGATGAACGCCGCCAGCGATTCGGCCGGTATCGACGCCAGCGTGGCTTCAGCCGCGGCGCGTATTTCCTCGTCGCCGTCTTCGGTCAGCAGCGCGAGCAGCGCCATCTGCTCGTGGGCCCGCGGCGCCAGCGCTCCGCGCGCCGCCAGCAGACGAACATCTTTTGCGACTTCTCCACGTTTGAAGAAATCCACCAGCGGGCTGCGAACTCCGAGATCCATCAGGGTGTAATGAAGTCGTTGAGGTTGGAAGGTGTGATGCGCCCGCTGACCACGTCACCCGGAGCGCCCAGGGGCCGCCCGGCGCGCCCGTTGAGTGTAAACGCAAACGCGCCGGCGTCGCCGACGTTGAAGGTGATCTGCTCCTTCGCGTGCACGACCTGCTTGTCGCCGGGACGCATCACCCCGGAAAACGCCGGTTCGCCGTCGGCTGTCACCGATACCCAGCATGCGCCGCGCGGCGAGATCTCCATCGTCAATCCCGCGGCCGGCACGCTACCGGCCGGTGCGCTGGCGGCTGGTGTCGCCGGTGCTTCGGCACTCTGCGGCTCAGCCCCCGTGCCGCCCGCTGTCTCCGGAGCCGCGGCTGCAGGCTCGACGGGTAAGGGGGCGCTCGTATCCGCGGCAGGACCTCGGAGGCCAAAATACACGACCAATCCGATGATAGGCAGACTGACCGCGGCGAGCCGCATGGCTGTGGCAACGGCTCTGCGATCGCTCTCGAGCTGCTCGCCGTCTTCGGTCATGACCGAGCGGGCCGTCGCATTTGCGGCCTCAGGCGGAAGCTCGGCGATGAAGTCCTGCATGGTGCGATCGGGATCGAGACCGACTTCCTCTGCATAGGCGCGGATGAACGCGCGGGTGAAGATCCCTCCCGGCAGGCGCGACAAATCACTGCGCTCGAGGGCCTCGAGCGACATCACGGAGATGCGGGTACTGTTCGCAATCTGCCGGAGAGACACGCCGCGCCTTTCGCGCGCCTCGCGCAGGCGGGCGCCGACTGTCCGGGCTGGGGGAGCCTGGGGCATCAGCTCTGAATTGCGGTCCATGTTAGGGAACGGCCTCGCATGTGTCAAACACGCGACGTAACGCGGTGGCTACCGCCTGCACGTGGGCCTCGAGCGATGCGCCGTCAGGGGGTATGAACAGGCCGATGGCGGCGATCCCCGACGCGCCCGCTCGAAGCGCCGCCGCGGCGCGCTCGACGGTCATGCCGCCTATGGCCAGCACCGGAACAGTGCCGCGAGCGGCCGCACACGCCGCCGCCAGCTCGGCAACGGGGGTGAGCGGATAGGGTCCTTGCTTCGATGGCGTAGGGAACAACGTGCCGAAGATCAGGTAGTCCACTCCGCCTTCTCGCGCAACCGACGCCGCCTCAGCCGCGGTGTGCACGGAGCGCCCCACCAGGGCGCCAGCCGGCAGCAGCTCCCGAACCCGCCGTGCCTCGATCGAGTCGCCACGCAAATGCACGCCATGTGCGCCGGCCGCGAGCGCGACGTCGGTGCGATCGTTCACCACAACCCTGGCCGGTGTGTCTTTCACGGCCGCGACGCAGCGGGTCGTAAGGCTCACCAGCTCTGCCGTGCTGAGATCCCGCTCGCGAATCTGGATCACGTCAATGCCGGCACGTGCCGCGGCGTGGACGAGCGACACGAGCCGTTCGAGCGCTTCCGGACCGGCCGACCAGCGCCGGCGGTCGCTGACCAGGCTGATCATGACTGCTCGATCGTTTCCATCGTCTCCATCCGCCGGCGCGCCATCAGCACCGCCGCGAGCTCGTTGAATCCCATCAGCAGGTTCACCACGCCCAGTCCCGACACCGCGCCGCGCACGTAGTTGTTGCGGATGACGTCGTGAAGAAAAGGCATGGCCGTGACAAAGTAGTTGCGATCCCAGAAAGCCGACCAGGGCACGAGCACGAGAACGAGCCCGACCTCGATGAAGTACGCGACGAGCAGGAGCCGTCTCAACACGCCGCTCCGCCTGTCTGGATCTTCAGCTGTTCGAGCCGGCTGGCAACGTCCCGGTACTCCCCTGCTTCCGATTGCAGCTCGAGCAGCACCGCCAGCGCGCGTGCACCTTCTCCGTTGGATTCGAGAACCGTCGCGAGCTCGTATAGCAGCGCGTAGTGTGCTTCGGGCGCGGGTGCGGGCGACTCGACGGCCCGCCCGAACCACTCGATCGCCTTGTGCGCATCTCCCGTGTTGAGGTACGCCTTCCCCAACATCGCGCCGGCGCGAAAGGCATGGGCAGGCGAACGCGCCGCCACCTGCAGGGCGCCGATGGCCTCCTTCGGCATCCCGATCTCCATGTAGGTCGCGGCGAGCTTGAAATATTGTTCGGCGGTCTCGGGTGACGCGTCGTGAATGGCTTCGTCGCGCAGCCCCTTCAACACGCTTTCGAGCGGCTGTGCTGGGGGACGTTCCAGTTCCGCAGGCTCCGGTTCCGCGGCAGTTGATTCCAGAGTTGCTGCTTCCGGCACGGAAGGCTCGGGCGCAGGAGGTTGTAGCGCTTCCGGTTCGACGGCGACGGGTTCGGCAGCAGGCGGCTCCTTCCACGTATCCGCCAGTACCTGAGCCGCCTCCGCAGCCTTCGCTTTCGCCCGCGTCACGGCCGCCGCGAGATCGTCGAGTCGCGCGCGCGCGTAGGCCTCGCCGGCTGTGTCGCCGCGCGCCTTCAGCCGCTCGATCAGCGTCGCGTAATAGGCGCGGGATTCGACCATCAATCCCTGTCTCGCCGAAAGGTCGCCGAGCTGCAGCATGGAGGTCTCTTCGTCGGGCTTGATCTTCAGGATCTTCTTATGGAGGGCAATCGCCTTCGACAGGAATCCTTCGCCGCCCAGATGTCCGGCAATCCTGGTGAACTCGGCGACGGCGTTGTCGATACGACCGGCGCGCACGTAAAGATCGCCCAGCAGGTTTGCGGTACTCCAGTCCGAGGGCAGTTCTTCCACGACCGCGCGGTATTCCGCGATCGCCGGATCGATCTTCCCTTCCAGGAGCAGCTTTTCCGCTCTACGGAGCGTTTCCTCGCGATCGATTGGCACAGGTCAGGCGAGAACCGTCAATCAATCGTATCAAATTCCAACGGCAGCGTCGGCGGGCTGAACGACTGGCGGTGCACCGTGGAATAACCAAATTGTCTGACGGCGGCGAGATGCTCCGCGGTGGCGTACCCCTTGTGGCGTGCAAATCCGTAACGGGGGTCCTGCGCGTGAAGGTCGCGCATCTGCCGGTCGCGCGTCACCTTGGCGACAATCGAGGCAGCGGCAATGGCCGCGCAGCGCTGATCGCCGTGCACGACGCCGCGCTGGGCCATGAGCAGGTCGGGGATGCGGAAGGCATCGACGAGCACGAGATCGGGAAGCGGCGCCATGGACATGACCGCGCGCCGCATCGCCTGCAGCGATGCCTGATGGATATTGATCCGATCGATCTCGGTCGGCGACGCCTCGGCGACCGCCCACGCGAGCGCGCGCGAGGTAATCTCCTGAAAAAGCTCCTCGCGCTCGTCGGCCGGAACGGTCTTCGAATCGCTCAACCCGCGAATGTGCCGATCGGGGTGCAGCACGACGGCCCCGGCGACGACGGGACCAGCCAGGCACCCACGGCCGACCTCGTCTACGCCGCACACCCGATTGAATCCCAGCTTGCGGAGAACGTTCTCCAAAGTACGCGTGGCCGATACGCGAACCATCTTGGGGATTATACGGATCCGCGGGTCGCTTACTTGCCGCTTTCCCGCATGCGGGCGGCTTTGCCTTTGAGGTCGCGGAGGAAGTACAGCTTGGCGCGGCGCACTTTCGCCGTGCGTACGACCTCAACCTTCTGAATGATCGGCGAGTGCAGGGGGAAAATGCGCTCCACCCCCTGGCCGAACGACACCTTGCGGACGGTGAACGACGACCGCGCCCCGCCGCGGTGCATGCCGATGACCATACCTTCGAACACCTGGATGCGTTCTTTGTCTCCCTCGCGCACCTTCACGTGCACTTTCACGGTGTCTCCGGCCTTCAGCTGCGGCCGTTCGGTCATCTGTGTCTTGTCAACCAGCTCAATCGCGCCCATGGGCGACTCCCTTCTTCGCTTCCATCAACTCTCGCAGGATATCCTGCTCTTCCACATCCAGCTCTGCATCGGCCAGCAGATCCGGCCGCCGCAGCAGCGTCAGCTCGATCGCCTGCCGCTTTCGCCACTTGCGAATCTCGCCGTGATGGCCCGAGACGAGCACATCCGGCACCTTCCACTCCCTGAATTCGGCCGGCCGCGTGTAATGCGGGTAATCCAGCAGGCCGCGTGAGAACGAATCGCCTTCGACCGACGCTTCGTCCCCGACCACTCCTGGGATGAGCCTCGCCACCGCGTCGACGATGACCAGCGCCGGAAGCTCCCCTCCGCTGAGCACGTAGTCGCCGATCGAGAGTTCCTCGGTCGCCAGATTCTGGCGGACGCGATCGTCGATGCCTTCGTATCGGCCGCAGAGGATCACCACGCGATCCAGCATCGCGAGCCGCGCCGCCTCGGCCTGCGAAAAATGCCGCCCGTGCGGCGAAACCATCACGATCGCCTGCGGCTCGCCCACGTCCTTGCGAATCGCATCGACAGCCTTGAACACCGGCTCCGGCTTCAGGACCATGCCGGGCCCGCCGCCGTAGGGCACGTCGTCCACCGTACGGTGCCGATCTTCGGTGAAGTCGCGAAGGTCGCGCGCGCTCACCGTCAGCAGATCGCGCTGTATCGCTTTCGCGAGGATGCCGTCCGCAACCGCCGCCTCGATCATCCGAGGGAAGATCGTGACGATGTCAAAACGCATTGGACCGCCGTTTCGTGATGTTCAAGTCCAGCAGCCCATCGGGCGGCTCGACAACGATCTTCCTGCGAGCGGTATCGACCTCGAGGCAGATGCCGTCCGCCAGTGGAATCAACACGTCCTCGCCGCCAATCTGAACGATCAACCGGCTTCCCGCCCCGTCCCCCTCGACGCCCGTGACGACGCCGATCGAATTCCCTCGAGGTGTCTCCACCGAGCATCCGATCAAGTCGTGGCGGTAGAACGTTCCCGGAGGCAGCGGCTGCAGCGCGTCGGCGTCGATCCGAAGCTCGCTTCCCGCCAGCGCCTCTGCCGCGTCCATCGTCGTCACGCCGGCAAGGCCAATGATCGGCCGGCCGCGATGGAACCGCACGCTCTCGACCGTCAGGGTATCGATGCTTCCACCGCGCTGCGTGAGCAGCACCGAGCCTGGCCTGAACCGCTCTTCCGGAAAATCCGTCGCCGGATCGACGATGACCTGGCCGCGATTCCCATGAGCGCGCGCGACGCGCCCGACCAGCACCATCTCGTCCCAATCTCCGGCCATCGCGACTCTTGGACTCCTTGGACTCCTTGGACTCTTGGACTCCTTGGACTCCTTGGACTCCTTGGACTCCCAGACTCCCGTCAGTCCCTGACTTCCAGATTCACTTTCTTGCCTATCCGCTCGCCTGCCATCGTCGCAATGGTACGCATGGCCTGAATGGTCCGGCCCTGGCGCCCGATCAGCTTGCCGACGTCGGGAGGAGCCACTGACACCTCGACGAGCGTCGTGCCGTGATGTTCCGTTTCCGTCACGGAGACTCTCTGCGGTGAATCCGCGAGCGCCTTCGCGACAGTTTCGATGACGTCGCGAACGGCTGTCACGCCGTCGCTCCAGCCGGCTTGCCCGCCGCCTCGGCCGTGGGGGTGGACATGTGCCGCTTCAGCAGCGTGCGCACCGTGTCGGAGAGCTTCGCGCCCTTCCCGACCCAGTGGGTTATCCGCTCGCGGTCGATCTGCACCTTCGCCGGTTTCAGGCGCGGGTTGTAGTGCCCCACGATCTCCACGAAACTGCTGTCGCGCGCCGCGCGCGAATCGGTGACCACCACGCGGAAGAACGGCCGCTTCTTCGAGCCCATCTTTCTCATCCGAATCACTAACATGTGCTACCTCTCCTGTACTAAGAACCGGACATCTAAAATCTCAAATCTACAATCTAAAATCTTGAAATACGACCTCTGATCCGGGTATCCAGATTCTAGATTGTAGATTCTAGATTTCAGATTCCCGCTCGCTTACCTGCGCATGAGCGAGCTCAGCTTCGCCCGCGCCTTCCAATCCGGCTTGCCGCTGGTCATGCCGCCCACCATCTTGAGCATCTTGCGCATCTGCACGAACTGCTTGAGCAGCCGGTTCACTTCTTCGACGGTGGTGCCGCTGCCCCGCGCGATGCGCTTGCGGCGGCTACCGTTGATCACGTCGCTACGGCGGCGCTCGTGCGGTGTCATGGAACTGATGATGGCTTCGATGCGGGCGATCTGCTTGTCGTCGGGTTTCTGCCCCGCGAGCTGTTTGATGTTGCCCATGCCCGGGATCATCCCGACGATCTGCTCGAGCGGTCCCATCTTCTTGATGGTCTGAAGCTGTTCCCGGAAGTCTTCCAGGGTGAACTCGTCCTTCCTGACTTTCTCTTCGAGCTTCTGCGCTTCTTCGATATCGATCGCCTGCTCGGCGCGCTCGATGAGCGACAGCACGTCGCCCATGCCGAGCAGCCTCGACACGAGGCGATCGGGATAAAACTGCTCGAGATCCTCCAGCCGCTCGCCGCTGCCGATGAAGGCAATCGGCACCCCCACGACGGCGACGACCGACAGCGCCGCGCCGCCGCGCGCATCGCCGTCGAGCTTGGTCAGGATCACGCCGCTCACGCCGAGACGCCGGTTGAATTCGCCTGCGCTCTTGATGGCGTCCTGTCCGGTCATGGCATCGGCAACATAGAGCAGGTCCGATGCGCTCGTCGTATCGCGAATCGCCTCGAGCTCGGTCATCAACTCATCGTCGATGTGCAGACGGCCGGCGGAGTCGACGATGACGATGTCGTAGCCGAGATTCGTGGCTTCGGCGACGGCGCCCTTCGCGCGCGCCACCGGATCCATCTGGCCGGCGGGATCGTGCACGCGAACGCCGAGACCGGCTTTCTGCGCGACCACGTTGAGCTGCTGAATGGCGGCCGGACGCTTTACGTCGGTGGAAACGAGGAGGGCGTGTTTTCCCTGCTTCGTCAGCCATTTCGCCAGCTTGCCGGCGGTCGTGGTCTTGCCGGCGCCCTGCAAGCCAAGCAGCAGGATGACGCGCGGGCGCTGAGTGCCGGGCTTGAGGCCGCCCTGGGTGTCGCCGAACAGCGCCACCATCTCGTCGCGGACGATCTTGACGACTTGCTGCGAAGGCGACAGGCTGCGCAACACGTCCTGACCGAGCGCGCGATCGCGTACCCGATCGACAAATGCCTTGACGACCTTGAAGTTGACGTCGGCCTCGAGCAACGCCAGACGGATCTCACGCAGCGCGGCCTCGACGTTTTCCGGGGTCAGCCGTGTTTCGCCGCGGAGGCTCTTGAAGACGTCCTGAAGACGGGTACTTAGTGAGTCAAACATTCCGGGATCCGATGCGCGCAACTGGTCAGGCGCCACCGCGCACCTGGAACCGGAACTCGGAACCAGGAACCATTGGTAGCGCTAAGCTGCTCTAGCGCAAACGCTTATCGTAGCGGATGAGAGGGGAAACTGTCAATGAAAGGGAGGGTAGGGCCAAGGGCCACCTCTTTACCTTTCGCCTGTTTTGCGCTTCTTTATTTCGTGTTTTGCGCTTCGTATGAATGCGACAGGTCCGTGTAGCCGTTCATCGCGAGTCGGCACGACATGCTGTCGCCCGCGAAGCTCGCGAGATGGAACCGCTGCTTCGGCACGTAGACGATGTCGCCCTGATCGGCCTCGAAGACCTGCATCCCTTCGATGTTGTATCGAATCTTCCCGAGCAGGATGAACCAGAACTCGGCGCTCTCCGGATGGAAATGGCCGCGCTCGGTGAGCGGCGGCGGCGGAATGCCTTTGCCGAGGATGATGTTCGCCACCGCGCGATCGTCGTGCACGAACCGGCGTGTGGCGTCCGTACCTGCGACGACGGCATTGAAATCGACGAACGGCTTGTTGCCTTCCGTATAGGTGCCTTGCCCGGGCACGCGGACGGGCACGAAGTTGAATCCGGCGAGCGGCACGGGCTTGACGTCCATCGGATACATCTTCCGGGCCTTCGCGATGTTCACTTCGTATCGCAGAGAAGGCCGGTCGCCGACGGTCTCCATCTCATACAGGGTGCGATACGGCACCTGCACGAGATATCCCTTCGACGCCACGAACGGCTGCTGGCCGTCGATGGTGAAGCGAATCTGTCCGTCCTGAACCACCCACCACTCGCGGGTGTCGGCGTTCATGCGGCGGGGCGTCTTGTTGCCCGGCCCCATCGAGATGTACGCCGCCGTGGAGCGTGTCATCGTCAACGATGACCTCGGTCCAGTCGGCGTGCCCTTTGTGCTTCGCCAGCACATCGACCAGTTTCGTATGGGGCTTGTGCGGCGCCACCCACTCGTTCAGCTTGACCCCTTTCGGGGCCCACACGAGTTGGCCCGGAGGCGGCCCGCCTCCGCGCCGCGCCGGCGGCGCCTGGGGCGCTTCCTGCGCCGACACAACAGCAAACCCGGCAACGATTACGGCGAGTCCAACGGCGCGCATTTTCATGAGTATCTCCCTTGGGTCCGGCTAAAGCCGGACACTTGCCACTTTCCACTTTCCACTTTCGCCTTACACCGACGACAGCTTGTGCCCGAGCTTGTCTTTCTTCGTCTTCAAATACCGCCTTGTCGAGTCCGACGCGGGGATCTCCAGCGGAATCCACTCCGAGATGCTCAACCCGTAGCCTTCGATGCCGACCAGCTTCCGCGGATTATTACTCAGCAGCCGCATCGTGCGCACGCCTAACTCCCTGAGAATCTGCACCCCGATGCCATAGTCCCGCTGGTCGGCTTTGAAGCCGAGTTTTTCGTTGGCTTCCACGGTATCCAGCCCCTGATCCTGCAGCTCGTAGGCGCGAATCTTGTTCGCCAGGCCGATGCCCCGCCCCTCCTGGTTGAGATACAGGAGCACGCCGCGGCCTTCCTCAGCAATCCGCTGCATCGCCGCATCGAGCTGTCCGCCGCAATCGCACCGCAGCGAATGGAGCACGTCACCGGTGAGGCACTGTGAATGCACGCGCACGACGACGTCCGTTCCGGTGCCGATGTCGCCGGCGACGAGTGCGATGTGTGTCTGCTTGTCGAGCTGGTTTTCGAAGGCATGCATCTCGAACTCGCCAAACTGCGTAGGCAGCTTCGCTTTCGCCACCTCCTTCACCATCGACTCGTTGTGCATGCGGTACTTGATCAGATCCGCGATCGTGATCATCAACAGGCCATGGCGCTTGCCGAACTTCGTCAGCTCCGGCACCCGCGCCATGGAGCCATCGTCGTTCATGATTTCGCAGATGACGCCCGCTGGATAGAGTCCCGCGATGCGCGCAAGATCGACGGCGGCTTCGGTCTGGCCCGCGCGCACCAGCACGCCGCCAGGCTGGGCGCGGAGCGGAAACATGTGGCCCGGTCGCGCGAGATCAGACGGCTTCGTGCGGGGATCGATCGCGGCGAGCACCGTGTTGGCGCGATCCCCGGCCGAGATGCCCGTGGACGTCGAATGTTTCGCCTCGATGGTGACGCAGAACGCCGTGCCCAGACGCGCCGTGTTCTGATTCACCATCAAAGGAATGTCGAGCTCGTCGAGCCGCTCGCCCGTCATCGGCATGCAGATCAGGCCGCGGCCGTGCTTGGCCATGAAGTTGATGGCTTTCGGCGTCACCCGCTCGGCCGCAAGCGTGAGATCGCCTTCGTTCTCGCGATCTTCGTCGTCGCAGACGATGATGATCTCGCCCGCGCGGAATGCTTCGATCGCGTCTTCGACGCGCGCGAACGGACTGCCCTTCTTCCTGCGGCCTTTGGCGATTTTCAGCGGTGGGGTCATAAGTTCTCGTCAAGGTCCGCCTGAAAGCGGACACCACGTACCCGGCAGCTCAGCGCCGGTGAATCGCGCTGGATAATTCCAGCGCGCGAACGACGTATTTGCCGACCATATCGCACTCGAGGTTCACGCCATCGCCGGCACGCGCGGCACGCAGGTTGGTGTGCGACCACGTGAACGGCACGACCTGAACGTCGAACGACGCCGCCTCGAGCTTCGCAATCGTCAGGCTGATGCCGTCCACGGCAATCGAGCCGCGATGAATCAGATACGGCGCAAGCGACGCCGGAAAGCTGACGGTCACCCAATAGAAGTCCGCGTCGGGCCGAATGGACTGCACCGTGCCGGCGGCATCTACATGACCGAGCACCATGTGGCCGCCGAAACGCCCGTTCGCCGCCATCGCGCGCTCCAGGTTCACCAGCGAGCCAATCGTAAGCGCTCCGAGGCTAGTCACCTTCGCGGTCTCGGGACCGATCTCCGCAGAGAACCGGTGTGACGCGGCGTCGGTGTCGACGACCGTCAGGCAGACGCCGTTTACCGAGACGCTTTCACCGAGGCGAAGATCGGCTGCCACGTCTGTCGTGATGTCGAGCGCGAAGCCTCCAGCGATCGGCTTCACGCCGGCGACGGTGCCGACGGATTCAATCAATCCCGTGAACATAACCTTCCATGAACATATCGGGACCGAGCGGCATTGAGCGCCGATCGGCCAGAGCCGCCACCGGTACCACCGCCGGATCGAGCCACGCAACAGCCTCGTCGCCTAACGAAACCGGCGCTACGTAAAGATGGACCGCATCGACCAACCCGAGGGACCAGGCGGCGGATTGCAACGCGGTCCCTCCCTCGAGGATCAACGACATAATCTGCCGTTGGCCGAGATGCGCAACGGCGTCCGTCAGGCTGCCACCGGCAATCGGAACAACCTCGGCGCCGGCAGCTGACAGCTGACGCGCGCGTCCGGCGTTGCTCGCGATACTCTCGGGCGTGGTGACGATTATCACCGGTCCCGCGTCGAGCGTCGAGAACACGCGGGCCGTCGGCTCTACCCGGAGGCGGCGGTCGAAAATCACTCTCGAAAGCGGCCGGCGGCGGTAGACGTCACGCGCCGTCAGCAGCGGATCGTCCACGAGAACCGTTTCGGATCCCACGCCGATGGCGTCCACTTCAGCGCGCACGCCATGGGCGTGACGCAGAGATTCTTCGGACGTAATGGGCGTCCGCTCACCCGGCCTCGCCGCAATGCGGTTGTCGAGGCTCGTTGCCGCCTTGATGATGACGAACGGCCGGTGTTTGGTCTTGTACGTGAAGTACGCGCGGTTCAAACGCAGCGCGCGATCCCGCCCGGGGCCCACCGATACGGCAATGCCCTTTTGCCGCAGGAAATCGAATCCGCGGCCGTTCACGCGCGGATCGGCGTCAGCTGTTGCGGCGACGACGCGTGAAATGCCGGCGCTGCGTCACCCGTTCCACGCATGGGCCGGTGCGTCCGGCGTGGCTGCAGGGCTCGAGCGTGCAAAACAGTGACGCGCCGCGCGCGAGATCGCCAGCTTCATCGAGCGCGCGCACTTCGGCGTGTGGCCCGCCGGCCATTTCGTGATAGCCCTGCCCCACAATCGTGCCATCCGCGCGGACGACGACCGCGCCGACCATCGGATTGGGGCTGGTCGTCCCGCGCCCGCGCTCGGCCAGATCGAGCGCGCGGGTCATGTAATCAATGTCCGCCAGCATTTACGAAAACGTAAAGGGGGTCAGACCATTACCACTTCTGTTCGAACAGAGCGTCCACGTACTCGTTCACGTCGAACGGAATCAGGTCGTCGATCGATTCGCCGACCCCGACATAGCGGATGGGCAGTTTCAACTCGCATGCAATCGCGACGGCGACGCCGCCCTTTGCCGTCCCGTCCAGCTTCGTCAGCACGACGCCATTGACGCCCGCGACGTTCATGAACTCGCGCGCCTGACTCAGACCGTTCTGCCCGACGGTGGCGTCGAGCACGAGCAGCACTTCATGGGGCGCGCCGGCTACCTCGCGCGACGCTACGCGGCGAATTTTCTCGAGCTCGTTCATCAGGTTCACCTTCGTGTGAAGGCGTCCTGCCGTGTCTACGAGGATCGGCGTGCGGCCCTTCGCTTTCCCTGACGCGATTCCGTCGAACACGACCGCCGCGGGATCGGCGCCCTCGCGCGCGCGGATGAGGTCGACGCCCGCCCGCTTGGCCCACACCTCCAACTGCTCCACGGCGGCGGCGCGAAACGTGTCGGCCGCCACGACGAGCGGTTGCTGGCCCGAAGACTTCAGCAGCTGCGCCAGCTTCCCGACCGTCGTCGTTTTTCCGGTGCCGTTCACGCCGACGATCAACACCACCTGCGGCGTGTGCCCATTCGACGCGGCGGCCGGCACCGCCGCGAAGATCGCGCGGATCTCGTCTTTGACCGAATCGCGGAGGCTCTTGCCCGACGCGGTCTGCGTTTTCACCGCCGCGATGATCCGATCCGTCGCCGCGACGCCGACGTCGGCCATGATCAGCAGCTCTTCGAGCGCGTCGATCGTGTCGACGTCGATCGGACGGCCACGGCGCTCCGGCGCTTCTGCCTGCGAGACGATCTCGTCGAACCGCTGAACGATCTGCTGTTTGGTCTTGGAGAGCCCTTCCCGAATGCGATCGAAAAATCCCATGAGGTCCTAGCGATATTCCTGTTCGGTTTTCTGCGGCCGCAGCATCAGCTCTTCGACGGCGCCGGCGGCGCTCCGTTTGCCCGCCAGCACCTCGGCCATCTGCGTGGCGATCGGCAGCTCCACGCCATATTTCTTCCCGAGCGCCAGCGCCGCACCTGTCGTTTTCACACCTTCGGCAACCATCTTCATTCCCGCCACGACCTCGCCGATGCTGCGCCCGCGCGCCAGCTCGACGCCGACATGACGGTTGCGGCTCAGCGATCCGGTGCACGTCAGCACCAGATCGCCCAGGCCGCTCAATCCCGCCAGCGTCTCCCGGCGTCCGCCGGCCGCACACGCGAGACGGGTAATCTCGGCGAGTCCCCGCGTGATCAGCGCCGCGAGCGCGTTTTGGCCAAGGCCCAGCCCTTCGACAACACCAGCGGCAATCGCGATGATGTTCTTGAGCGCGCCGCCGATCTCGACGCCGACGACGTCGGTGCTCGCATAGAGCCTGAAGTAGGTCGCGCGGAACTCGCGCTGCACGTCTTCGGCAAGCACGGGATCCGCGCAGGCGACCGACACCGCCGTCGGAAGGCCGCGCGCCACTTCCATCGCGAAACTCGGTCCCGACAACACCGCGATCGGCCGCGCGCCGCGAACTTCCTGCGCGATCACTTCGGACACGCGCTGGAAGCGTGTCCTGCTCGATCCCTTTGGCGGCGCTCACGATCAGCGCCTGGCGCGGAATCAGCGGCGCCGCCGAGCGGATGACGCCCCGCGTGCCGTGCGACGGCATCGCCGCGATGACGATGTCCGCGCGTTCGAGCGCCTCTTCGAGCGAGGTGGTGGGCGCGAACGCCCGCCGGCAGCACAATGTCGGGAAGGTACACAGCATTGGCGCGCCGCGACTTCATCTCATGAATGAGATCCGCATTGCGTCCCCACAGCCGTACGTCGTGCCCGACATTCGCAAGATGCAATGCGATCGCCGTGCCCCAACTTCCTGCTCCCAATATCGCGACGTTTTTCATGCGCTCTGTCCTATCCTCCGCTCGATGCCGGCAAATACGCGTTTCAAGTTCGATCGATGGCGATGGACCACGATGCCCGCCACGATGACCGCGGCAATGACCGTCACTCCGGGCGCGCCGAATACATACGCGAGCGGTGCCAGGATGACCGAACCGGCAACCGATCCCAGCGAGATGTAGCGCGTCCACCACACGAGCACGAGAAACACGAGCGTGGCGATCAGCGTCGCCTGCGGCGCCAGGATCGTAGAACACCCCGCAGGTCGTCGCCACCCCTTTTCCACCCCGGAAGCCGAGCCAGACGGGATAAATGTGGCCGAGTACCGCGGCAATGCCCGCGAATGCGGGACCGCTTCCGCCGCCGTCGATGAGCCGCGCGACGAGCACGCTGGCGACGCCCTTCGCGACGTCGAGAGCCATCGCGCTGACGCCGATTTTTCGCGTGGTCGTGCGCAGCAGGTTCGCAGCTCCGACGTTGCCGCTGCCCGCCAGGCGCAGATCGATCCCCCGGTGCCGGCGGGCCAGCAGATAGGCAAACGGGATCGAGCCCAGCAGATATCCGACGATCAGGACGATGACGATGTCGGGCATGTCAGAGGCGCCTCCGCGAGCGGCAAATAGGCCGGGCCCGCGGGTGAGAGGCGGCTTTGGTACAAGGTTACACGATCGATCCTGGATGGTCCGGCCGATGCCCGAATCCGGCCCACCTCCGCGAGTTCGGCCCGGCCGACGCGCTCCCGGAACCGGGCGAGGGTCAGGTGAGGTTTGAACGCCTCGCCGGGCGGGCCGGGCAACCCCTGCAGGCTTTGATGCAGGCGCTGAAGGTGATCGCGGCCGTCGCCAATGCCCACCCACAACACGCGGGGCGCCCCCCGCTCGGGAAAGATCCCGAGGCCGTCGAGAACAATGTCGAATGGCTGCATCGGCACTGCCGACGCCAGAGCGTCCCGGATCTGTTCTTCCATCGCCGCATCTGCGGCGCCGAAGAACCGGAGCGTCAGATGCATGCGGTCGGGATGAACCCACGATGCCTTGACTGAGGGCGCGATCGATTCTCGAACCGTTCTCGAGAGCGCCGCAATCTGGCCGCGCGTCGCGGGGTTGATGTCAACAGCGATGAACAGGCGCTTGGTCACCGGCCGACCTTCAGACGTCCTCCAACATCCAGCGCCTCACCATGTCGAGCGCGGCTTGCGACGCCTGAAAGCGAACCATCTCGCGTCCGCCCACGAAGTTGAAGGTGCGCACGCGCGACGAAACACTTCCGGCGCGCGACCACGCGGCGGCAATCGCGACCATCCCGACAGGTTTGTCAGCGGTGCCGCCGGATGGTCCAGCGATGCCGGTGACGCCGACGGCCAGATCGGTTCCGGCGACGTGCGCCATTCCCCTGGCCATCGCCTCGGCCACCGGCTCGCTTACGGCGCCGTGGTCCCGGATCAGACTTTCCGGCACTCCGAGCACGTCGATCTTCGACTGATTGGTGTAGACGACGACGCCGCGGTCAACATACGCGGAACTGCCGGGCACTTCGGTGAGGCGCGCCATCACCAGGCCGCCGGTGCACGATTCAGCGGCGGAGATCGTCGAGACCTCGCGTGCGGCAGAGCTCGCCGACAATCTGCGGCATCGTTTCTCCGCCAACGCTGAACAGATCGCGTCCCAGCGTCCGCTGCACGTCGCCCACGGCTGCGTCGAGCGCCCGCTGCCCATCTTCGGGGTTCGAGGCGGCAGCGGTGAGATGGAGCTCGATCTGTCCGAGCGATGCGAGAATCGTCGTCGAGATCCTGACCGGCGCTGACATCCACGTGGCATAGAGCGGCTGCATCTTCTCTTCGACGGACGATTCGCTCTGACCGGTGATGCGTAGCAGCCTGCGAAACAAGCGTGACGAACCGGTACGGCTCGACAGCCGTTCCTCGACGACCGCATCGAACATCGGCCTCAGCTCGCGCGGCGGGCCCGGGAGCAGCACGATCAGCTTGCCGTCATGTTCGATCCACAAGCCCGGCGCCGTGCCGTTCGTGTTCGGCAGCACCACCGCCCCACGGGGCACCATCGCCTGACGGCGATTGATCGCCGGTGTGCGAAGCCCGCGGGCGGAAAACCGCTTGTCGATCTGTTCGAAAATGTATGCGTGATATTCGAGCGGCTGCCCGATCAAATCCGCGACGACATCCCGCGTCAGATCGTCGTCGGTTGGGCCGAGGCCGCCGGTGAGAATCAGGAGATCGGTCCGGCGGAGCGCGTCGGCGACGATGGATTTCAGCGTCTCGCGATCGTCGCCGGCCACCGCCTTCGCCTGGAGATCGATGCCGAGCTCGTTCAGGCGTTCGGTGATGAACAACGAGTTGGTGTCGAGATGTGTCGGCGTCAGCATCTCGCTGCCGACGGCGACGACCTCCGCTCTCATGACAAGAGACCAGGCGCGAGAAAGTACGCGCCTCGGAGCAGCAGATTCCCGTAAACCGCCGCCATGGCATCGTCAGCCATCACCCCGTATCCCCCGGGGAGCCGTTCGAACTGGCGAGCCGGAAACGGCTTGACGACGTCGAGCGCGCGGAACAACAGAAATCCCAGGAGGAGGCCGCCAGCTCCGACGGGAATCATGAACAGCGTCATCAGCATTCCCATCACTTCGTCTATCACAATCGGACCGGGATCGGTACATCGCAGGTCTTCTTCGCAGGGTGGCACCAGAACGACGCCGGCAACCGCGCACAGGACGATCAGGAAAAGATCGAGATAGGGGATCGCGGTCCATCGTGCCGCAAGGTACACGGCGATACCGGCGGCGGAACCAACGGTGCCCGGCGCAAACGGAAAAAAACCGATATAGCCAAAACTGCAGATGAACACCGCGAGACGCCGCATGCGCAGTCGGCTAGCTCGATGACGGGCGGACGACTCGCGTGTGCGCAACCCGATCGTGGAGCGCGAGGCGGTCGGGGCTGAACACGCCGGGCAGAAATCCGGCGCCAAGCGGAAGCGCCGAGACGAAATATGCGAGCGTGCGGAGCGTGGCGCGGCCGACCGGGACCGAGCCGTCTTCCTGATCGATCACCTTGATCCCGAGCGCCATCTTGCCGATGGACTGCCCGCCAACGGCGGTAAAGGCAATGAAGTAGCCGCCGTTCAACAACAGGAAAAACGCGGCGAGCGGGAGCAGCGGCAACTGAAGAACGTCCGCGGTCGTGAGGCCGAGCAGCCGCACGGTGAAATACACGACCACGGCGTCGAGGGCCGCGAGCAGCGTGATGTCGACGAGCGCGGCGATGACGCGGCTGACCGGGCCGGCGAGCGAATCGCCTGATGCGGTCACCTGCTGGCGCGATTCGAAGCGCTCACCGACAACCGCCGCGGGCGGCATCGCGAAGAGCCCCTCTGCATGTCCTGGCGGCGTCGTCCGCGCCTTTGCGCGCGGGATCTCCGGCGTGGCGCGGCGGACGCCGAGCGGCGCGCGCGGCGCCTGCGGCAAAGTGATCAACGGAGCATCGTCAACGGCAGTCCGGGAGACGCCACTCCGCATGCGCCTCGTGGCCGCGGCTGGCTGAGGGAGATCGCCGCCCGGAGGAGAAAAGAGAGGCAGATCGCCGGCGGCATCGGTCTCGACGTCGCCGATGATGCGTTCGAGATCCAGCGGCGGCCGGGGCTCGGGCGGAGAATCGAGCTCCAGGTCGAATGCCGCCGCCGATGGTGTCAGCGAAAATTCGTAACCGCAGTTCCGGCAGCGATCGCCGCTTTCAAACGCCAGGTAGCCGCACTTTGGACATTTCATGGCGTCTGATGCGCGAGCAGCTCGCGCTGAATGGCCGCCTTCAGCTTGTCGGCGTCGGGCCGAAGCGGATCGGTCGGACGCACGAGCTCGACGGCGCGCAGTGCGTCGTGCAGACGCCCCGATTCGAGCAGGGCGCGCGCGCGATCCATCGCCGTCTCGGAGCTTCGCGGTACGATGAGCGGCTCTGGTGCGGTTCGTGCCGGCGCAAGGCCGTCCTCGGCACCGCTGCGCAGCGCGGGAATCCACGTTGGCAGCTGATCCCAGGAGGCGGCAACTCCGCCGGCGAGCGCGATAAGGATCACCGCGACCAGCGTAACGATCGCACGGCTCCACCGCGATCGCACCGGCGCGGCGACAACGGTCCTCGACCTGAACGGCAGGGACGGAGGCACGGCCACCGGAGCGGGAGCAACCGGCACACCGGCGCTCAGCCGATCGATTCGCGTCAGAAATGCCAGCGCCACGTCGTGCGCCCCGCCGCGCTGAACCGCCGCGTTCAGGAGCTGGCGCGCGGCCTCGATTTCGCCGCGTTCGAACGCCGCGATGCCGTTGTGCAGCAGCTCGTCCGATTCCCGCTGCTTCTCCGCCATCGCGCTGCGCGCGCGTTCGATGTAGGCGCGGGCGCGGGCATGATTGCGATCGAGGAAGAGCGCGCGCGTCCAGACGTCGATGGCCTGCGCGTAGTTCGCGGCGAAGTAATGATCCAGCCCGGCGATCAGAAGGCTTTCGATCTTGGCGTCGCGATCGGCATCGCTGTCGCCCGGCAATCTCGTGTCACTGATTGGATTCGTGCGAAGCGGATCGGACATAGGGTCTGACGCCGGCATCAGCGCAGATTCAGGAGCGGGCCAGGTGCAAGGAATCTCGTCATCTATCTCATCACGTGGCGGGCAAATTATGAGGCAGAACGACTTGTGATACAAGGATTTCCCGTGACGCTGATTGAATGTGTTCCCAACGTGAGCGATGGACGCCGCGCCGATGTCATTGCCGCGCTCGAAGCCGCGATTGCCGTCCCAGGCGTGCACCGGCTCGATCAGACCTCCGACGCGTCGCACAACCGGTCGGTGTTTACGTTCGCGGGCGAGCCAGGGCCGGTGCGGGAGGCCGTCCTGGCGCTGTTCGCCGCCGCCATCGGTGCGATCGATCTCCGGACGCACGAAGGCGTTCACCCGCGCATCGGCGCTGTCGACGTCGTCCCGTTCGTTCCACTCCGCGACGCAACGATGGAACAGTGCGTCGCACTGGCCGCCGAGGTCGGAAAGACCGTCGCCGGCCGATTTGGCCTGCCCGTATTTCTGTATGAAGAGGCCGCATCATCGGATCACCGGCGGAGCCTGGCTGACGTGCGGCGCGGAGGTCTCAACGGGCTCGCGCATCGCATGCGGCAACCCGAGTGGAAACCCGATTTCGGGCCGGACCGGCCGCACTCCAGCGCGGGCGCCACCGCCATCGGCGCTCGCCCAATCCTGATCGCGTACAACGTGAACCTCGCCACGACCCGTCTGAGCGTCGCCAAGCGCATCGCCTCGGCCATCCGCGCCAGCAGCGGCGGCCTGCCGTTCGTCAAGGCGATGGGCGTGCCGCTGGAGGCTCGAGGAGTAGTGCAGGTGTCGATGAACCTCACCAATTACCAGGAAACGTCGATGGTCACGGTGTTCGACGCGATCGCGAAAGAGGCATCGGTTGACGGGGTGCGCGTGCTCGAAAGCGAGATTGTCGGGCTCGTGCCGTCAAACGCGCTCCCCGCCAATCCGGCCAGGCGGCTCAAGTTGCGGGAAGAGGATATCGGGAAGGTGCTTGAGGCGCGCCTGCCGCAGTAGCGACCAGACCCAGGACCACCGGCTACTGGCTAGAGCTAGACCGCTTCTTCCTCGTCTGCGACTTCCGATCGTCTCGGCACGATGCCGAAGGCGCGCATCTTCCTGTAGAGATTGCTCCGCTCGACGCCGAGCACTTCGGCGGTGCGCGAGATATTGCCGCCCTGATTGGCAAGCTCGCGCAGGATGTACTCGCGCTCGAACTGATCTCGCGCGGTGTAGAGCGGAACGGTGGGCGCGTCGCTGCCGTCGCCCGGCCGATCCACCGGCAAATCGCCCGACAGGAACGCGAGATCGCGTTCGGTGATCTCGTCGCCCGGCGCCATGATGACGACACGCTCGATGACGTTGCGCAGCTCCCGAACGTTACCCGGCCACCGGTAGATCTTCAGGCGCGCCATCGCGCCAGGCGAAAGCGTTTTCGCGCTGCGGCCGTATTCCACGGCGAAGTCGGCGACGAAGTGCTCGACCAGCAGCGGAATGTCCTCCGCGCGTTCCCTGAGCGGCGGCACGAAGATCGGAATGACGTTGAGGCGGAAGTAGAGGTCTTCACGGAAGCGGCCCGCGCGTATCTCGGTCGGCAGGTCCTTGTTGGTCGCCGCGAGCACACGCACATCCACGTTGACCCGCGACGTGCTGCCGACCGGTTCCGTCACCTGCTCCTGGAGCACGCGCAGTACCTTCGCCTGCGTCTTGAGACTCATATCGCCGATCTCATCGAGAAAGATCGTCCCGTTCTGCGCCGCTTCGAACTTGCCCTTGCGATCGGCCACGGCGCCGGTAAAAGCGCCTTTGACGTGGCCGAACAGCTCGCTTTCAATCAGCTCCTCCGGGATCGCCGCGCAGTTCACTTCCACGAACGGCTGATTACGGCGGCGGCTCAGCGCGTGCACCGTGCGCGCGACGAGCTCCTTGCCGGTTCCGTTCTCTCCGAAAATCATCACCCGCCCGTTGGTGGGTGCGGCCATCGCCACCTGTTCGCGCAGCTGCCGCATGATGAGGCTTTCGCCTACCATCCGCCCGGCGCGGTCGGCGCGCGCCCGGAGCGCGCGGTTTTCCGCCTCGAGGTGGCGGCGCTGCATCGCATTGCGGATGACGAGCACCGTCTTCTCGAGCGACAGCGGCTTCTCGACGAAGTCGAAGGCGCCCATCTTGATTGCCTTGACCGCCGACTCGATGTTGCCGTGGCCCGAGATCATGACCACCTGCGAGTCGATCTTCATCTGGCGCAGCCGCCCGAGCGTCGCAATCCCGTCCATGCCGGGCAGCCACACGTCGAGCACGACGACGTCGAAGACCTCGCGGACGATGCGGTCGAGGCACTGCTCGCCGCTTTCGACGGCGTTCACCTCGTACCCTTCGTCGCGGAGCACGCCGCTCAGCGCCGACCGCACGCCCGGCTCGTCGTCAACGATTAAGATGGAAGCGGATGCCTTGGTCACGGTGTTTTGTACTCCACCGCAGAGGCGCGGCGGCGCAGAGCGTTTTTTCTTCCAACGACAATTTGCAGCGTCCCCGCGTCTTTGCGGTGAGATTCCGTACTCAGCATGGCAATTCAATCGTGAACTTGGTCCCGCGCGGCTGATTGTCCCCGGCCTCGATCGTGCCGCCGTGTTCGGCGACGATACGCCGAACGATGGCGAGACCCAGGCCGCTGCCGCGGCGCTTGGTCGAATAATACGGCATGAACAGCTTCTCCCTTTCTGCCGCAGGAATCCCGGGGCCGTTATCGGCCACGACCAGGCGCACCATCGATGCGCTCGGATCGTGGCAGGTTTCGACGGTGATGACGCCGGAGCGATTCATCGCTTCGATTGCGTTGTCGACCAGGTTGATGACCACCCGCCGGATCTGCTCGCCGTCGACGCGGACCTTCGGCAGTTTGTCGGCGAAGTGCCGCTCGAACTGGACATCGCCGAGCAGGCCCGAATACAGCGCGAGCGCCTCGTTCAACACGGCGTGCAAATCGGTCGGCACCGCGCGAGGCGCGGGCATGCGGGCGAACTGCGAGAACTCGTCCACCAGCGCCTTGAGCGAGTCCACTTCGCCGACGATGGTCGACGTGCATTCTTCGACGAGCGCCTGCGTCGGTCCGGATGCCGTGTTGAAGTGCCGGCGGATGCGCTCCGCGCACAACTGAATCGGCGTCAGCGGATTTTTGATTTCGTGCGCGAGCCGGCGCGCGACTTCACGCCACGCGGCTACCTTCTGGGCACGGATCAGCGGCGTGACGTCGTCGACGACCAGCACCATGCCGTCGGTGCCTTCGCTGCCGCGCAGTGCCGTCGCGATGGCGGCGAGCTGGAGCTCGCGGTCGTCGCGCGACAACGCAATCTCCTGGGCCGAAGGCTCGGCCTTCCCCGTGGCCGCCGCGCGCAGCAGCGCGCCGAACGGCTGGAGATCGTCACGCCCGAACACCTCCGTCGCCGGGAGGCCGACGGCTGAGGGACCGAGCCCCAGCAGGCGCATCGCGGCGCTGTTGAGCGTGCTCACTTTGCCGGCTGCGTCGATCGACACGACCCCGGTCGCGATGCGCTCGAGAATCGTCTCGATGTAGCGGCGACGCCCCTCGACCTCCACGTGTTTGCGTTCCAGATCGACCGTCGATCGCTCGAGCCGCCTCCGGCTCTTCCCGACTTCGTTGGCCATGCTGTTGAACGCCTCGACCAGCGACCCGAACTCATCGTCGCTCACCATCTCACGGTCCACTCGATAGTCCAGATGGCCCGCTTCGATTTCCCGCGCCGCCGTCGCCAGCCGCCGCACCGGTTCGGTGATCCGTTTGGCGAGATAGAGCCCCATCCATGTTGCGCCGACGAGAATCATCAGCGTCATCATGAGGAAAAAGGAGAGATACACGCCGGCGAGGGGGCGCCGCAGCACCTCGAGCTGCCGGTAGTCCTCATACGCATCGCTGATGCGTCGCGCGCGCGAGGCCAGCTCGCCGGTCAGAAAGTCACTGACCACCACGACGGCTGCCGGCGGCCCCGGGCCCTGGCGACGCACCACGGCCGATGCGCGGATGAGCTCTCCGCCGGCAGGCAGCTGCTCCGGCGTCGGCGGATCGTTCTGGCCGACGGCGGCACGACTCGCCATGCGGTCGGCCACGGCTTTCGTATAGCCGCGCGGCATGTCCGGCGCCGCCACATCGACATAGGGCATCGCTTCGGGAGGATCGGTTCCGGGCGTGACGCGGTACACCTCGACCATCTTCACGCGCCCCTGCGTGACCTCGGGCAGAATCCGATCGCGGACGGCGCCGACCTGAACGGCTTCGAACGACGCCTCGGACAGCGCGCCGGCCAGACGCTGGGCTTCGGCGGTGACGCGCGCCTGCCGCTCGCGGTAGTAGTCGCTGGCGATGAGATCGGCCGCGGTCAGCACTTCGTCCACGGGCGCGTTGAACCAGCGGCCCACGCTATTGCGAATCAGCTCGCTTCCGACCAGCAGAACCAGCACCGCAGGCACCAGTGTCATGCCGAGCAGCACCGCCACGAGCTTGCCTCGAAAGCGCGCGAACGGCAGCGCGCGGCGGCGTTCGACGATCAACTTGATGACGTTGCGCGCGAGTACGAAGGTGAGGCCGAGCAGGATGGTGAGGTCGGCGACCCATAATCCGTAGAGAACGAACTCGGTGAGGAAGTCGGGAGACAGTCCGGCAGAGCGGTTGGCGAGCGAGACGATCCCGGCCAGGGCCGCCAGCAGCAGGATTATCCCGGCAAGAATGAGCCGCGGATTATCGCGCAGCGGTCTTTTCATTCTTTGGCGTTCAGCAGATCTTTCAGCTCGGTCATGAATTCGCCGATATCGCGGAAATGGCGGTAGACCGACGCGAACCGCACGTAGGCCACCTTGTCGAGCTTCTTGAGCTCCTGCATGACGAACGCACCGATCTCGTGCGTGGTGATTTCCTTCTCGCTGCGCTCCTGCAGCGTGCTCTCGACGCGATCGGCAATCGCCTCGAGCGACGAGACGCTCACCGGGCGCTTCTCGCACGCTTTCAGAAGCCCGGTGACGAGCTTCTGCCGCTCGAACCGTTCGCGCGTGCCGTCTTTTTTGACGACCATGTAGGGAATCTCGTCGATGCGCTCGTAGCTCGTGAAGCGCTTCCCGCAGCCAAGACATTCGCGCCGCCGGCGTATGACTTCGCCTTCGCGGCTCTCGCGCGAGTCGACGACTTTATCTCCCAGGTGCGCGCAATACGGACACTTCACCGCGACTCCCCAATCCCGCAATCCCAAATCCCGAATCCCTGGCGTAGCCTTCATGGTTCACCCTCCGCTGCTGCGTGCGCAAGATTGCGAACCGCGCCGAAACCAAGACCGTCCTGAATCAGAAACAGCGCGCCGAGCACGACCGTCGGCAGCAGCGACACGGCGTGGAGCACGAGCGCGGCGCCAACCGCTCGATCGTTCGGCACGCCATAAAAGGAGGTGAGGCCGATTTGCACCGCCGCCTCGAATCCGCCGACCCCGCCCGGCGTGGGCACCGACACGCCGACGACCAGCAGCGCGATGAGGAGAAACGATCCGGTGAACGGCATGTCGATGTTGAACGCCCGGGTCACCATCCAGATGCCCGCGCCTATCGAGAGCCACAGCGGAAACGACCACGAAAGCGCCGAGGCCAGACGCCTCGGAGTGCGGACGACAGCAAGACCCTCGGAAAACTTCAGGAGCGCTTCCGCCAGCTTGTGCGTCAGACGTCCCGGCAGCAGATGTTCGAGTTTGTACGCCCAGCGGCCGGCGGCCTCTGGATCGCGCGCGGCGATGAACATCGTCCACAACGCCGCGAGCGCCAGTGCGCCGACGGTGATCGCGCCGAGCTCGACGAGCCAGTACAGCCGGCTGTCGGCGCGGTCCATTCCGGGATCGAAAAACAGCACGAACGAGGCGAGCAGCATCACGCACGTGATCGCGTCGAGCAGACGCTCGATGATGATGGTGGCGAACGTTGCTGTTGCGCTCAAACCCTCCTGCCGGGCGAGCAGATACGGGCGAATGACTTCACCAGCGCGCGCCGGAAGCACCGCGCTCGCGGCAAAGCCGATCATCGTGGTGCGGAACGCCGGCCCAAACCGCGCCGGTCCGATCGGCGCGAGCAGGTACTGCCACCTCAGCGCGCGCAACACCATCGTCAACACGGTGATGGCGCATGACAAGGCCAGCAGCCATTGATCGGCGCCCTTGATCTCGGCCCAGACCACGTCGAGGTGCGCTCCGCGCAAAAAAAGTGCGAAGAGGCCGACCGACAGCGCGATGACGATTATGGTGCGGGCGTGTTTTCGCATGAATCCCGAACAAAACAGCGCGTCTACTATAAGGGGGGTTGCGGGGATTACCAAGAGCGCATTAGTAGTGGTGTTGCTACTCGGTAGCGTCCCCGGTAAAATCGCCCCTTCCCTTTCGGCCCTTTCGGCTTCCGAGGTCTCGCATTGGCATCCTCCTCACTCATTCTCGAAACATCTCTGGACGGCCTTACCCGGCACAATCAGGGAAAGGTTCGCGATATTTACGCTTTTCCCGACGACCCCAGCCTTCTGCTGATTGTCGCGACCGACCGCATCTCGGCGTTCGATTACGTCCTGGCGATCCGGCATCCCCGACAAGGGCAAGGTGCTGACGCAGCTTTCCGCGTTCTGGTTCGGCGAAACGAGCGACATCGTCTCGAATCACATGCGCTCGACGCGCGTCGAAGACTTCCCGGCGATCGCACAGAAACACCGCGAGGCGCTGCAGGGCCGTTCGATGCTCGTCCGCAAGACCGAGCCGTTCCCGATCGAGTGCGTGGCCCGCGGCTATCTTTCCGGTTCGGGCTGGAAGGAATATCAGCAGTCGGGCTCGGTCTGCGGGATACGGCTGCCGGAAGGCCTTCGGGAATCCGATCGGCTTCCCGAGCCCATTTTCACCCCCGCAACCAAGGCCACGACCGGCCACGACGTGAACATATCGGAGGAGGAAGCCGGGCGGATCGTCGGACGGGAGACGATTGAAAAGCTGCGCGACATGACGTTGCGGCTGTATTCGCGCGGCGCGGCTCATGCCGAACATCGCGGCATCATCGTCGCCGACACCAAGTTCGAGTTCGGCCGCATCGTCGACGGGCCCAATGCCGGCGAGATTCTTCTCATCGACGAGGTGCTCACCCCGGACTCGTCGCGCTTCTGGCCGCGCGACATCTATGCGGCCGGCGGTCCCCAGCCGAGCTTCGACAAACAGTTCGTTCGCGACTATCTCGAGTCGATCCGGTGGAACAAACAGCCGCCGGTTCCTTCACTCCCGGAGGATGTGATCGCCAAGACGCGTGAGAAATACATCCAGGCGTTCCGGCTGCTTGAGCAGTCTCGAGCTCGAATGAGGGGGGCGACTATGAACGAACGGCTTGAACGGCTCGTTGAAGAGATGGTCGAGAGGCATCCGGTTCACGGACGCGACAAGGGAGTTCGAAAAGCGGTTCATCACGCCGCGTGCTGGCTGCCTCGGACGGCAACCTGTCGAAGGCGGCCGACGTGCTGGGACTCCACCGCAACACCCTCAGCCGCAAGATTGCCGAGCACCGCATCAAGAGACGGCCGTAAGCACTCCCCACTTGACAGTGCTAATCGGGAGGGTTAAATTAGCACTCTTGTAAGGCGAGTGCTAACCCCCGCCTACGGAGAAATTCCTTGTTCGTTCGAGAAAACACGTTATTCACTCACAGCTGGAGCGACCTATGAACGCAAGACCGCTACACGACCGCATCCTCGTTCAGCGCATCGAGGAAGGGGAACAGAAAGATCGGCGGAATTATCATCCCCGACTCCGCCAAGGAAAAACCGCAGCAGGGCAAAGTCGTCGCCGTCGGCAACGGCAAGGTGAAGGACGACGGCGGGCGTATCCCCCTCGATGTGAAGGCCGGCGACCTCATTCTGTTCGGCAAGTACTCGGGGCAGGAGATCAAGCTCGACGGCGACGAATATCTCATCATGCGCGAAGACGAAGTGCTCGCGGTGATCGATTCGGGCAGCGGCAAAAAGAAGTAGATAGACAACCAGGAGCTAACGATGGCAAAACAGATTATTTACGGCGAGGAGTCGCGTCAGGCGATTCTTCGCGGCGTCAACCAGCTGGCCGACGCCGTAAAAGTGACGCTCGGCCCCAAGGGCCGCAACGTGGTTCTCGACAAGAAATTCGGCTCCCCCACTATCACCAAGGACGGCGTGACCGTCGCCAAGGAGATCGATCTCAAGGATCCCCTGGCGAACATGGGCGCGCAGATGGTGCGCGAAGTGGCGAGCAAGACCTCGGACATCGCGGGCGACGGCACGACCACGGCCACCGTGCTCGCGCAGGCGATTTACCGCGAAGGCGTGAAGAACGTCGTCTCGGGCGCCAACCCCATGGACATCAAGCGCGGTATCGATCGCGCGGTCGAGAAGGTCATCGAAGGGCTCAAGAGCCAGTCGAAGCCGGTCACCGGCAAGATGATCGCCCAGGTCGGCACCATCTCGGCGAACAGCGACGCGGAGATCGGCAAGTTCATCGCCGACGCGATGGAAAAGGTCGGCAAGGACGGCGTCATCACCGTTGAAGAAGCCAAGACCCTCGAGACGTCGCTCGACGTCGTCGAAGGCATGCAGTTCGACCGCGGCTATCTCTCGCCGTACTTCGTCACCGATCCCGAGCGCATGGAAGTGGTGCTCGAGAATCCGGTCATCCTGATCCACGAGAAGAAGATCGCCTCGATGAAAGATCTTCTGCCGGTGCTCGAGCAGGTTGCCCGCATGGGCCGGCCGCTGCTGATCATCGCGGAAGACGTCGAAGGCGAAGCGCTCGCCACGCTCGTCGTCAACAAGCTGCGCGGCACGCTTCAGGCCGCGGCGGTGAAGGCGCCCGGCTTCGGTGATCGCCGCAAGGCCATGCTCGAAGACATCGCCACCCTCACCGGCGGCCGCGCCATCACCGAAGATCTCGGCATCAAGCTCGAGAACATCAAGGTCGAGGATCTCGGCAAGGCGAAGAAGGTCACGATCGACAAGGACAACACGACGATCGTCGAGGGCGCGGGCAATTCGAAGGACATCGAGGGACGCGTCAAGCAGATCCGCACGCAGATCGAGGAGACGACCTCGGACTACGACCGCGAGAAGCTGCAGGAGCGGCTCGCGAAACTCGTCGGCGGCGTCGCGGTCATCAAGGTCGGCGCGGCCACCGAGACCGAGATGAAGGAAAAGAAGGCGCGCGTCGAGGACGCGATGCACGCAACGAAAGCGGCCGTCGAAGAGGGCATCGTGCCCGGCGGCGGTGTCGCACTCATCCGCGCGGGCAAGGCGCTCGAGGGGATGAAGCTCGAGGGCGACCAGCAGGTCGGCGTCAACATCATCCGCCGCGCCATCGAGGAACCGCTCCGCTGGATCGCGACCAACGCCGGGATGGAAGGTTCGATCATCCTCGCGAAGGTCAAGGATGCGACCGGCTCGATGGGTTACAACGCGCAGGACGACAAGATGGAAGACCTGATTGCCGCCGGCGTCATCGACCCGACCAAGGTCGTCCGCTCCGCGCTGCAGAACGCGTCGTCGATTGCGTCACTGCTCCTCACAACCGAAGCGCTGGTTTCGGAAATTCCCGAGGAGAAGAAGGAAGCGGCAATGCCCGGCGGCCACGGCGGCGGCATGGGGGGGATGTACTAACTTCGCAGGAACTAAGAACTAGGAACTGACGCAGTAACTAAGAACTAAACGAAAAAGGCCCGGAGAGAAATCTCCGGGCCTTTTTCGTTTGCTGCGAACCTACGAACCCTCTGCTCTCACGAACTCACGAACCCTTACGAACCTCTACCTGAGCGTGAACGCGATCGCGATCGTGACGAGCACCGGCACCGGCTCGCCTTTGCGCGTGCCGGGCGCGAAGCGCCACTGACGCGCGGCGACGATGGCTTCCTGGTCGAGGCCGAAGGTCGGATCGAGCGATCGCACGACGCGGATGTTGCCGACGGTGCCGTCGGGCTGCACCACGCATTCGAGCAGGACTTCGCCCTGAATTTTCGCGCGCATCGCGGGGGCGGTGTATTTCGGCTTCACTTCCCTGAGCAGCCGCGGTGTCTCGACCCCGTTGCCGGGCCGGTACGCGCCGCCGCCGGTGCCGCCACCATAGCCTGGTCCGAGACCCGAGCCCTGACCGGGACCGATGCCCGTGCCAACGCCAGTACCCGCACCACCCTCGCGACCGAGCCCCAGCGATTCGGCTGATGGGATGCCCTCCATCGCTCCAGCTTGCGCCAGGTCCGCAGACGCGAGCGTCTGCGCGGGAATGGTGAGGTTCTGCACCGGATCTTGCGGCGGCTTTTCCTTCGGTGGCTGGAGGTCCGGCGGTTTCGCGACGGGTACGGTCAGCTTGTCCTCGCCCTTCAGCTCGGCCTTCTTGACGGGCTCGGGGTTCTCGTTTCCGCCGCCGCCGCCACCGCCGCCGGGACCGGCGACGTCGAGCCAGACGATCTGATCGCTGAGATCGTTGAATGCCGCATTCGCCGCGGGCGCCACGGACGGATGGCGCGCAACCCAGATCGCGAGCGCAAACAGCAAGGCATGGACCCCGAGTGAAACGGCGAGGGAGCCGCCCGAACGCTTGCGCGACTCCTGAAACAGGAACCTTACTTCCGCCGGTGCGTCTGCGCGAAGATCACTCATGTATTGGGAATAACGAGCCAGATCCTATTCTGCGCCCTCATCTAGCGGGGTGCAAGCCTGCAAATGCGGTTCCGTACTCTTCGGTTCCCGGAACGAGGAACCTGGAACCTTGAACCGCCGAAATTCTCAGACCCGTCCTGTCCAGGCTCCAATCGCCGCGTTACCGCCACCGTAAGAGTGCAGTACCGCGAGGGCATCGGCGGCACGGGGCTCACTGTGGATTGCCACCAGCACACCACCGCGGCCTGTGAGCACATGAAAAATCCGCCCGTCGTGCTGCTGAAATCCGACGCGGCGCATCGTGCCGGCGATGCCGGCTTTCGTCAGCCCCTGATCGCTGCCCTGCAGGACGGCGACCAGCGGGCCGCGCGTCATCGCGGGGCCGAGATCGTGAATATCCAGCGACTGTGGCGCTCCGAGAGCGCGCTCGATGAACGCCGACATGTCCGGCGAGGCTTTGCCGAGGATCGACAACGCCTCCACGGCTATCCCTTGTGCGCGGAGCGCCTGAACGCCCTTCTCCGCCCACGCGATGTCCTGAAACACGCCCACGGTGAAACGGCCGGTATCTGTCTCGACTGCCATCTTTCCTCGCCTTTCAGTCAGCGTCCCACTCGGTCGCGATGACCGGGCCCGCGCTGTGTCTCATCAGCGCCGCTTCGACGCGGCGACTGTCCACGCCCCGCGCATGCGCGCCAAGCAGAATCATCTCGCCGCTCTCGATCTGCGCGCGCCACCGCCCGGCTTCGTCCTCGGGAATGCCGGCTTTGACCAGCGCCGATTTGAGGTCGCCAGCCAGGTGCCCCGCCACTTCTCCCAGCTCGGCCGCAAGGGGTCCCGCGGCCACCACCGCGCCGGTGCCCGGAAGGCCGATGGCAATGGCGGCGAGGACA
Source organism: Vicinamibacterales bacterium (assembly GCA_963850295.1). Lineage (GTDB taxonomy): Bacteria > Acidobacteriota > Vicinamibacteria > Vicinamibacterales > JAMQPK01 > JAMQPK01. The sequence goes on from CAWKKU010000012.1 coordinate 81,616, forward strand.
TATCCGCTCAGCTCGCCGAGACGCGCCGCCAGTGGGCGAGTCTTCGATTTCCGACCCCGGGCTGCCGTCGATCTGCTGGGCGATTTGCTTCTCGGCCGCATGGTCGCGGGCGACGATCGACAGATCCGCCGCGCCCAGCCCGAGTTGATGCAGCTCTCGCGCAGCCCCGGCTGCAGCGCTGACGTCCTGAAAGAGGGCCAGTAACAATGGGTGCGGCATTGGCACGTTAATCTATCGTATCGGCTGGCTTTGCTGGTACAATCAGACAGTCGTCGATTTGTCCCGCGAACGCTAGATTTCACGTCAGTTTTCAGCCAGACAGCAAGGAGCCAGCAATGGGTCGGATTGGTTTGCCGGAACTTTTCATCATCCTCTTCATCGTCGTGCTGATCTTCGGCGCGAACCGTCTGCCGCAGCTCGCCACGGGCATCGGCAAGTCGATTCGCAGCTTCAAAGACGGCATGAAAGAGGGGGACAGTCCAAAGACAATACGTAAAGGCAGAACGAAAAGCGAAAAAGGGATAACGGCCGTGCGCACGACGCGGATCTCTATTCGTTCTACGTTCTTCGTTTATCCTTACTGCGCTTCCCCCGCTCCCCGCGCCCCGGCCGCTGCTTGCGGCGCTTCACGGGGCTGCGCTGCTCGCGTTTCGGCTTGGCCTTGCTGTGGCGGGGCCCGCGGCGCCGCTCGTCGGCCCTGACGGTTTCAAGAATCTCCACCAGTCCCAGATCGATCTGGCGCCGCTCCATGTCGACGCGCACGACCTGCACCTCGACACGCTCGCCGAGCTGATACACCTTCTGCGTGTTCTCCCCGCGCAGCGAATGGCTCTTCTCGAGGAAGCGGTAGTAATCGTCCGCCATGCTCGACACGTGCACGAGGCCTTCGACGTAGTGCTCGACGAGCTGTACGAACAGCCCGAACGCCGCCACTCCCGTGATGTAGCCCTCGAACTCGTCGCCGACCTTGTCGGCCATGAAGCGCACCTTCTTCCATTGCACGAGCTCGCGCTCCGCTTCGTCGGCGCGGCGCTCCATGTCTGAACAGTGGCGGGCCATGTCGGGCAGATCGGCCTCGAGCTCTTCGACCCGCTCCATGTCGATGCCCTTGTGACGCAGCTCCCGGAGCATGCGATGGACGATCAAGTCCGGATAGCGGCGGATCGGCGACGTGAAGTGCGTATATGAGTCGGCGGCGAGGCCGAAATGGCCGAGGTTCCGTTCGGCATACCGCGCCTTCTGCATCGTGCGGAGCATCAGAAACGCAATCGGACGTTCCTCGGGCTTGCCGTGCAGCTTCTCGAGCAGCCGCTGAAAATTCCGCGGCCGCACGGCGCCGGGCGGCGCCGCGAGCGAGTAGCCGAACCCGGAAATGAACTCTTCGAACTCCTCCACTTTCAAGGGATCGGGCTGCTCGTGTATCCGGTACAGGCACGGCATGCCGCGCCCCTCGACGTAAGTCGCCACGGTTTCGTTCGCCAGCAGCATGAACTCTTCGATCAGCTTGTGGGCGATGTTGCGCTGGGCTTCGACAATCGATTCCACCTTGCCCGCATCGTCGAGGATCACTTCGGCCTCGGGCAGATCGAAATCAATCGATCCGCGCCGTTTCCGGCGCGTGTTCAGCACTTGGAACAGCTGGCCCATGAGCTCGAACTTCGGCACGAGGCTGCGATATTTCTCCATCAGCTCGGGCGGCTTGACGGTGAGAATCGCGTTGACGTCGGTGTAGGTCATGCGCGCCGCGGTGTTGATGACGCCGTCGTGAAATTCGGAGCGCACGACCGATCCGTTCGCGTCCACTTCCATGAGGCACGTCTGCACGAGGCGGTCCACCTGCGGATTCAAGCTGCAGATTCCGGTCGCGAGCTCGGAGGGAAACATGTGAACCGCGCGGTCGGGAAAATACACCGACGTGGCGCGCTCGTAGCCCTCGAGGTCGAGCGCCGTGCCTTCGGTCACGTAGTGCGCGACGTCCGCGATGTGCACGCCCAGCCAGTAGTGCCCGTTGGGCAGCTTCTCGATGCTGATGGCGTCGTCGAAATCGCGCGCGTGCTCTCCGTCGATCGTCACGGTCACCGTGGTTCTGAAATCCGTGCGGCCGGCCGTGTCTTTCGCCGTGACGGGGCCGAAGCGCAAGGCCTCTTCGATTGCGGCTTCGCCATGCGCGTCGGGAATGCCGAACTTGCGGATGATGATCTCGGTGTCGACGCCCTGTTCGTTGACATCGCCGAGCACTTCCACCACCTTGCCCACGGGACCGCGCGTCGGCGTCGGCCACGTGGTGATCTGGACGACGACCATTTCTCCGGGCTCTGCTGCTCCGGACTGCCCGGTCGGGATGTGCACGTCGGTGAGGAGGCGCCTGTCGAACGGCTGCACGAACCCGAGGCCCGAGCCCTCCACGTCGAAGCGGCCGACGATGGTCTCGTTGCCGCGCTTGAGCACGCGGATGATGCGTCCCTCGACGCGGTCCTCGCTCGTCCGCCGCTCGATGCGCGCGAGCACGCGGTCGCCGTGCATCGCTTCTTTGACGTTACCCGCGGAGATGTAGACATCGGGCGCATCGCCGTCCGATTTGTCGGGAACGACAAATCCAAAACCGCTCGCATGCGTCTGCAGGCGCCCGACGACGAGGTCCATCTTTTCGGGGAGGCCGACGCGTTCGCCTTTCGTCTGGACGAGTTCGCCTGTGCTGACGAGCGCCTTCAACAGCCGGCGGAACGTTGCCCGCTCTTCGCGCGGCACTTTCAAGATGCGGATCAACTCGCGGGCCGTTGCCGGATGCGTCACCTTGTCGCGCAGCGACTGAACGATCTGTTCTCGAGAGAGCATGGACTGACTATAGTCGGAATGGGGTAGGAATTGATAATTAGGGATTAGGGATTGGGGATTAGGGATTGGGGTTAGCGAAACAGCACCACTTGGAGGTCGCCGACGTTCGTCGTCGACGGTCCGGTGACAATCAGATCGCCAAGCTGCTGGAAGAATGCGTACGCGTTGTTGTCGGCCAGGTATTCGTCGGCATCGAGCGCCTGCTCGCGAGCGCGGGCAATCGTGGTCGTATCGGAGTAGGCGCCGGCCGCATCCGTCGGGCCGTCGATGCCGTCCGTTCCGATGCTGCCCACGGCGATGTCCTGCGCTTCCTGCGAGAGCGCCGTCGCCACGGAAAGCGCGATTTCCTGGTTACGGCCGCCCTTTCCCGCGTCCGACGACTTTGACTGTCGTTTCACCACTCGCGATGACCGCCAGCGGCCTTGCGCGTCCCGCGGCGAGCGCGCGGGCGCGCTCGAGCACGACGGGCCCCATCGTGCGCGCGTCGCCGACGACGGGGTCGTCAATCGTCGCGACGTCGTAACCCAAGCGCACGGGCCGTCGTGGCGGCGCCGGCCATCGCGTTGAAGCGGCCGCCGATCACCGTCGTGACAGACCGTTCGCAGCGCGGGTCGCCCGCCTTCAGCGTCTCGTCGATCTTCCCCTCGAGACCGGCGCGCAGATAGTTCTTCGCCGCGCTGGTGAGGAGGCCTTCGACCCCGAATCGATCAACATAGTCCCACGCATCGCGAAACGTGGACGGGTCCGGCACGGTCGGGCCCGAACCGATGACACTGAGGTCATCGCCCACGACGTCGGAGATCGCGAGGCACACGGTCGAGCCGGCCGCGGCCGCGGCCAGGCGGCCCCCTTTGACCGCCGAGAGATGTTTGCGGATCGTGTTGAGCGCAGTAATGTCGGCACCCGCCTTGAGCAGGGCGTTGACCGCCGTCCGCTTGTCTTCGAGCGCGAGGTTTCCCGCGGGGACCGCCATCAGCGCCGACGCGCCGCCTGAGAGCAGCACCACGAGCGTCTCGCCGGGATCGGTGCGACGAGCGACCTCGAGCGCGCGGCGTCCCGCGGCCACGCTTCGTTCGTCGGGCAGCGGATGGCTGGACGGAATCCACTCGAGCCGCGCAGGCAGATCGATGGGAAGATGCGTACCGATGACGATGCCGCCGCGAATGCGATCGCCGGCCAGCCGCGCGAAGGTGTCGGCCATGAACGGCGCGGCCTTGCCGACCGCAATGACCTGCAGAGGCTTCGCCACGAGCGGCGCAATCGCGGGATCCCGAATAGCCCGATCGATTAGATGCTGAGGCGAAGCGGCATCGATGGCGCCACGCGCGATAGTGAGAAAATCCTGGCGGAACTTCGACAGCGTCGACGTCTCAGTGAACGTTCTTCGGATCGGACCAGCGCGAAAGGCCGGTGACCACGTTGAACTTGCGCAGCAGCCCGCTGACGAGCTGGTCGGCGTCCTGTTTGGTTGAAAGATGATCGAGTTGCGAAAGGATACGGGTGAGGGCGGCTTCGACGGGGTTGATCGCGCTGTCCGAGTAGTACTCGCGCTGCTGCTCGAGACAACGCCGATGTTTGAGGAACTCTTCCCGATAAAAATCGGTCAGATTGGACCCGGGCCGCGCCTTCGACTGCGTCATCTAGGGGTAAATCCAGTCTACGAAGCGGGCGTGCACGTGTCAACGAAATTTCATTCGCCTTCGCTTGAACCGACGGGGCGAGACCTCGTCGGCGCCTCAATCGGCGATCTCGCTCGTGCTGCGCGCGGCAATGAAGCCGCCGAGCGATCCGACCAGCGCGCCGGCAAGCAGCAACCCGAGCGAGGTGGGGATCGACAGGAACACGAGCGAAGCCGGATCGATCGCACCCGCCAGCCACGAATCGGCGCGGCTTCTCACGGCGAAAAATGTGATCCACAGAATGCCCAGTGCCATGAGCGCCCCCGCCGCCCCCTGAATCAGCCCCTCTGCGATGAACGGTCCGCGAATGTAGCCCATTGGCGCGCCGACAAGCTGCATGATGTGCAGCTCGTCGCGCCGCGCGAACAGCGCCAGGCGCACCACGCTGGCGACCGTAAGGGCGGCGGCAAACACCAGCAGCGCGGCCAGCGTCACGCCGCCGGCGCGAACGACGTCGACCGCATGCATCAGCCGCTGAATCCACTGGCGATCGTAGCGAACGTCGGCGACCCCCGGGAGCTGCGCGGCCGTCGTGGCCAGCGCTTCCACAGCGGCGGGGTCGGCGTTGGATCGAAGCCGCACCTCGAGCGACGAAGGAAGCGGGTTGCCCTCGGTGCCGGTCGTGGCGTCGGCGAGCGCGCTGAAGTTCTGTCTGAAGCGGCGGAGCGCCTCCTCTTTGGACACGACCTCGACCGCCGCGACGACGTCGTTGCCGCGAAGCGACTGCTCCGCCGCCGCGCGCTGCGCCGGCGTTGCGGTATCGGCCAGGTATACCGAAAACTCCGCCGCGTCCTGCCACCTCGCGAACAACCGCTCCATGTTCGCCGTCAGCAGCAGAAACGCGCCGAGGACGGCGAACGCAATCGCGATCGTCGCCGTGGCGATCGCCGCGGTCTTGAACCCGCGCCACAAGCTTGCGCCCGCTTCGTCGAACGAATATTTAAGAGCGCGCATCATTTTTCAGTCGCGGGGGCCCCTCGCCCCGCTCCTCGCCGCTCGCTTGCGTCCCTCGACTCGCGCTCGGGACGTCCTGAGGCGACTCGAAGGACGGGGCCCCTACGCCGCGCGCCGCTCGCGGCTCCGTAGCGGTCGCGGCGCGCTCGTCGGCATCAATCAGCCGTCCGTGGTCGAGCGCGATGACGCGGCGGCCGACGCGGCGGATCAAATCGCGATCGTGGGTCGCAATCAGCACGGTCGTGCCCCGCGCGTTGACCTCGCGGAAGAGATTCATGATGTCGAGCGACAAATCCGGATCCAGATTGCCGGTCGGCTCGTCGGCGAGAATCACCATCGGATCGTTCACGAGCGCGCGCGCGATGGCGATGCGCTGCTGCTCGCCGCCCGAGAGCTCCTGGGGGAACGCGTTCATCCGGTGCTGCAGGCCGACCCATTTCAGCACCTGAAACGTCTTGCGCTGCTGTGTCGACGTCGGCGCGCCAAGGACGCGCGGCACGATCGCCACGTTTTCGAGCACGGTCTTGCGCGGAATGAGCTTGAAATCCTGGAACACGAAGCCGACGCTGCGGCGGTAGGCCTGCACCTGCCGCGGGCTGAGGCGGGCGAGATTGCGGCCCGCCACGCTGACGGCGCCGTCGCTCGGCAGGCTTTCGCGCAGCAGCAGCCGCAGGAACGTCGACTTGCCCGCACCGCTCGGGCCCGTGAGAAAGACGAACTCCCCTTTTTCGATGCGAATCGAGAGATCGCGCAGCGCGTACACGCCGCGGCTGTAGAGTTTTGAAAGATTGTGGGTTTCGATCAAGCGCTTAATTGTAGTTCGCGACGCAAGAGCTCATTCACCAGTTTCGGATTCGCCTTGCCGCCGGTCGCCTTCATCACCTGGCCCACCAGGAAGCCGAAGGTCCCCGTCTTGCCGTGACGAATCTGCGAGACCGCATCCTGGTTGGCGGCGATCACCGTGCGGACGCTCGACAAGATCGCATCCTCGTCTCCAATCTGCGCCAGCCCGTCCGCGGCGACGATGTCGTCGGCCGCGCGGCCGGTGTCATACATGCGTTCGAAGACCGTCTTCCCGATCGACGCGCTGATCGTCGATGCGTCCACCAGGGCAATCAAGCGGGCGAGGGCAGCGGCCGGCATGCGGGCGCGGTCGAACCGTTCCCCGAGCTCGTTCAGCTTGCGCGCGACCTCGCCCGATACCCAGTTGAACGCGGCGCGCGGGTTGCCGGAGGCGCGGGCCGTCTCTTCGAACAGCGCCGTCAGCGAGGTGTTTTCGAGCGCGTTGACCTCCAGCTCCGACAACGCGTATTCCAGCATGACCCGCCGCCGCCGCGCCTCGGGCAACTCGGAGACGGACTCGCGAATCTGCGCGATGCGCTCGGGCGTCATCTGGACCGGCGGCAGGTCGGGTTCAGGAAAGTACCGGTAGTCGTGCGCGTCTTCCTTGCTGCGCATCGACACCGTCTCCCGCGCCGCGGCGTCCCATAGGCGCGTCTCCTGCACGATCGTGCCGCCCTGCTCGACGATGCCGGTCTGACGCTCGATCTCGTAGTCGAGCGCCTTTTCGAGGTAGCGGAACGAGTTGATATTTTTGACCTCGGCTTTGGTGCCCAGCCGGGTTGCGCCCTCCAGCCGCACCGACACGTTGGCGTCGCAGCGGAGGCTCCCTTCCTCCATGTTGCCGTCGTTGACGCCGATGGCGATCAGAATCTCCCGGAGCCGGCGGAACGCCTCCGCCGCGTCGGCGGCGGAACGCAGGTCGGGTTCGGTCACGATCTCGATGAGCGGAGTCCCGCTGCGGTTGAAGTCGAGATAGGTCTTCCGGTCCGAATCGGGGAACCCCTCGTGCAGCGATTTGCCGGCATCTTCCTCCATGTGCACGCGCGTAATCCGCACGCGCTTGACCCGGCCGCCAGCCGAATATTCGAGCGCGCCCTGCGTGGCGAGCGGCAGCTCGTATTGGGAGATCTGGTATCCCTTCGGCAGGTCGGGGTAGAAGTAGTTTTTCCGGGCGAAAATCGAGCGTTCCTGGACCTCGCAGTTGAGGGCCAGCGCCGCCTTGGCGGCAAAATCGACCGCCCGCCGGTTGAGGACCGGCAGCGCGCCCGGAAAGCCCAGACAAACCGGGCAGACATTGGTATTCGGGGCGTGGCCGAACCGGGTGCTGCAGCCGCAGAAAATCTTGGTTTCGGTGAGCAGGCGGGCGTGTATTTCGAGCCCGATTACGGGTTCAAATCCCACGCGTGGATGCTATCATCATTGCATCAGGTTTCCGGCCCCAAAACCCCCTAACCGCCTGTAAATGAAAGGCCAGCGTAGTCGTATAGATGAGTAGGCACGATCCGATGACGGCTGGCGGCTCCGCCCTTCCGGCTTCCCCGCGGGACGCGACGCGCGAAGACTCGCTCGCGCCCGGACAGACTCGTCCCGCCGACATCGAATCGACGCTCGCTGGTCAGGTGCAGGATCTGATCGCGGCCGGCAACGACCAGGCCGCGCGCGACATGTTCGCGCAAATCGTCACGCGCCAGCAGCGGCGCGCCTCGCGCATCGCGTGGCACTACCTGCGCGATGTGGCCGAGGCCGACGAAGCGGTGCAGGATGCGTTCGTGAAGGCGTATACACACATCGCGTCGTTCCAGCGGAATCTGTCGTTCGAAGTATGGCTTACACGAATCCTGATCAACGGCTGCCTCGATCGGCAGAAAGCACGGACGCGGCGTTCGCGCTGGCTCGTGCCCGCCGCCGACACGAGCCGCCGCGACCAGTACACGATCGAACACGCGACGCGGACGGCCGATCGCTCCCCCGAAGCGCAGCTGCTGGCGCGCGAGTGGCGCGAGCACCTGATCGCCGCCGTGCGGAAGCTCCCCGATCGGCAGCGCCTCGTGTTCATGTTGTGTCACTACGCCGATCACTCGACGCGCGACGTCGCCGCCATGACCGGCCTGAACGAATCGACTGTAAGGGTTCACTTGTTCCGCGCGATTCGAAAGCTGCGCACGGCCATGGAAGGACAGCGCCATGCGATCTGACAACCGTTTCACATCCCGTGCATCCATGACTGGCAGCCACCTCACCGACGACCAGCTGCTCGAAGCTTACGTGGTTGGCGGCGAAGACCCGCATCTCCCCTCGTGCCGCCAGTGTCAGGCGCGCTTCGACGAGGTCGTGCGGACGCTCGAACACGTACGCGAGGAAGCCGCCTCGGAAGCCGATCAGGCATTTACCGCTGAGCGGCTCCACGACCAGCGCGATCGCATTCTGCGGCGCATCGAGCGCCGCGACCATCCCGCGGAAGTGGTCGCGTTTCCACACAGGCCGGCAATCCACCCGGTCTCACATCGTCTCCTCGGCCCCGCGCGGCGGTGGGTCGCCGCGGCAGCAGCCGCCGGCCTCGCCGCGGGCATGTTCCTCGGTTTCGCGCTCGACCGCCGCACGCACTACGCGGCGATGGGAGCTGCGGTCCAGCAGCCCGTCCGCACGCCGACCGTGGCGTGGCAAGCGGCCGCGGAGCTGCGCGAAGAGCAGTTCCTCTCCGAGATCGACGATGCATTGATGGGCTCGCGGGCAGCAGAGTTGATCGCAATCGACGCGATGACGACGCCGGTGGAGATCCGCGAAGCGAGCTATCCGCGGTGATCTCCCCCGCTTCGCCCGGGATTTAGGAACCGCGGCTTCCCAGCATGTCGACTTCCTCACTCGTATTTCGCAAGGGCCTCGATCTGAAGCATGCGGTCGCGGCCGAGCTCAACCAGAACTACCACAGCGATCTGGTCGAACGCATCAAGGCCGAGGACTATCAGTACCGGTCGGGCCGGCTGACGATCCATCTCGCGCGCGAATTCGGGTTCTGCTACGGCGTCGACCGCGCCGTCGACTATGCGTATCAGACGCGGGAGCGCTTCCCCGATCGCCGTGTCTTCCTCACCGGCGAGATCATTCACAACCCGCATGTCAACGACCGGCTGCGCAACAAGGGCATCGAATTTTTGAGCGACGAGCCGGCCGGCAGGCGGCCCCTGGGGCCCGAGGACGTGGTCGTCCTTCCTGCATTCGGCGTCACCACAGCGCAGATGCAGCATTTCACCGCGGTGGGTTGCGTCATGGTCGACACCACCTGCGGCTCGGTCCTCAACGTCTGGAAGAACGTCAAACGCTACGCGCAGGAGGGTTTCACCTCGATCATCCACGGCAAGGTGTGGCACGAAGAAACGCAGGCCACGGCCTCGCAGGCCCTGGAATATCGCGACGGCCACTATCTCGTCGTCCTGAATCTCGACGAGGCGAATGCCGTGTGCGACTACATCCGGCACGGCGGCGATGCGGCGGCGTTCCTGTCACGATTCCGTGACGCGGCGTCTCCGGGATTCGATCCCGATCGCCATTTGCAGCTGATCGGCCTGGCGAACCAGACGACCATGCTGATGTCCGAGTCCCTGGAGGTGCAGGACCTGTTTCGCCAGGCGATGGCCGACCGGTACGGTCCGGACGGCATTCAGGCGCGATTCCGCGCGTTCGACACGATTTGCAGCGCCACCCAGGACCGGCAGGACGCTGTGGTCAACCTGCTGAACGACAAGCAGATCGACCTGATGATCGTCATTGGTGGCTATAACAGCAGCAATACGTGCAACCTTGCCCGCATCTGCGCACGGACGGTGCCCACCTACCACATTGCCGACCCCGAATGCCTCGAGTCAGCCGACGCTCTCCGTTACCGGCCAGCCGGGGCCAAAACCGAGCTCCGGGCGACTGGCTGGCTGCCGGCCGCGGGAGAAATCTCCATCGGGCTTACTTCGGGGGCCTCGACCCCCGATAACCTGGTTGGCACGGCGGCTTTGCGGCTGTCGGCTCTCTGTAACCCGCCCTCCTGCCCCGAAGCGTAGGCGGTCCGGGTAAACGGCCTGTATGTCTCCGTCGTATTTGGGGTTAGTCGTCGGCAGAGGTAACTTCATGCAAAAGATTCTGATAGCGATTGCAGTGTGCGGGCTCGCCATGCCCACCGGCTTGGCCGCGCGGCTCGAAGCCGGCGCCACCCAGCAGGACAAGTCGTCGATCCATTCGCCGCGTCCGCCGTCGAATTGGTGGAAGACGGAGCGGTACATCCAGGAGCTGAGGCTTACGGCGGAACAGTCTGCCCAGATCAACGAGATCGTCCAGACCTCGTTCTCCCGGCTCAAGGCCGACAAGGAAGATCTCGACCGCGCGCAAAGCGACTTCCGCGCTGCTCATGGAGCGCCCGAGCGTAAACCAGCGCGAGCTGCTGAAGGCAGCCGAGCGGCTCGAGATGGCGAGATACTCAATCAGTAAAGAGCGGACGACGATGCTCGTACGCATTCATAGCGTGCTCACTCCGGACCAGCGACGAGGGCTCGATGCCATCTCGAAGCGTCACGAAGCTGAGCGGAACCGTAAATAGATCTCTTTTTCATATTTGATGGAGCTCTCGATGTTGGGAAGAAAGCTTGTAACGGCGGCGTCGTTCGTTTTCATCGCCGGTGCTGCGCACGCGCAAACGCCGGCGTCCAATAACCCGCGCACGGACGATCTCGTCAAACAGGCGGTCGAGCGCTACGCGCAGGGCCTCGAAGCCACGCGGGTGCGCGCGCAGGAAGCAGCCGGCGCGGCCTCGTACTCCGCTGACGCTCGAAGATGCCGTCAGCCGGGCGATGGAAAACAACATCGAGATTCAGGTCGAGCGGCTCAACCCGCAGACCTTCGATTTCACGCTCGCCTCGCTCAACGCGAACTACAAGCCGGTGGCCACCTCGACGGTCGGCCGGCGCGACAACGTGCGTCCGCCGACCAACCTGCTGAACCCCGGCGCCCCGAACGTGTCGACGATGACCTACAACACGGGCTTTCTGCAGAACGTGAAGTGGGGCGGCGGCAACTATTCGCTGACCTTCAACAACGCCAAAATTGTCTCGCCGACGGATCAGCTGGCCCGGTTCGACCCGCAGTACAACAACAGCTATCTGTTCAACTACACCCAGCCACTGCTGCGCGGGTTCCGCATCGATCAAACCCGTCAGCAGATGCAGACGACGGTCATCAACCGCGACAATGCCGAGCTGAATCTCAGGGCGCGGACGACCAACACGCTGGCCGCTGTCCGTGCGGCGTACTGGGATTACGTGTTCACGATTCAGGCCGTCGAAGTCGCCAAGGAGTCGCTCTCGCTCGCGTCGAAGCTCCTGAGCGACAACAAGATTCGCGTCGAGGTCGGGACGATGGCGCCGATGGACGTCGTGCAGGCCGAAGCCGAAGAGGCGACGCGCCAGCAGGCGCTCACCACGGCCACCGCGACGATGCGCACGGCGGAGCTCGCGCTCAAGCGTTTGATCGTGAGCGGCACGAACGATCCGCTCTGGTCGCAGCACATCGAGCCGGTCGACCGCCCCGATTATCAGGCCGTGGCCATCGACCTGGAAGCCGCGGTGCGCGCGGCGCTCCAGCAGCGCACCGACCTGCAGATTGCCCGCAACAACTACGACGCCAACAACGTGCTGCTCAAGTCGCAGCGCGACGCGTCGCTTCCTGACGTCGACGCGCTTGTCACGTACGGCGCCTCCGGACTGGGCGGCACGCAGTGGAACCTGGTGGGCAACGGCCTCGATCAGCGGCGCGACGGCGTCCTTTTCGACGGCGGCTACAACAACGCGCTGTCGTCGCTGTGGGGCCGCGACTACCCCAACTGGCAGTTCGCGCTCAACATCAACTATCCGATTGGCGGCAACGCGTCCGAAGCCCAGGCCGCGCGCACGCGGCTGCTCATTCAGCAGAACCAGGCGCAGATTCGCGCCACCGAGCTGACGGTGGCGACCGAGGTCAGCAACGCGGCGCTCCAGGTGACCAACAGCGTCGAGGGACTGGCGGCCGCCCGCGCCGCGCGCGACCTGTCGCAGCGCCGGCTCGACGCCGAGATGAGCCGGTTCGAAGTGGGCATGTCGAACAACTATCAGGTCGTGCAGATGCAGCGCGATCTTCGCGAGGCGCAGAACTCGGAGCTGCGCCAGCTGCTCAATTATCGGAAGGCACTCGTGGAGTACGACCGCGTCCAGCAAGCCGGCGCGCGCTGAGAGAGGTTCCCAGTTTTCATTATGCGTAAATACGGCATCATCGCTCTCCTGCTCATCGTCGTTGGCGGCGCAGCCGTCTACTACTTTGCCGGCGACCGCGCGGCAAGCGCTGCCGACCAGGATGCAGCGAGAGAACAGCGCCAGAACCGCCCGCAAGGTGGCGGCGGGGGCGGCATGGGCGGCGGCGGCTTCGGCGGTATGGGCGGCGGCGGTCGTGGTCCGCGTCCACCGATAACCGTCGAGGTCATACCAGTAGCGAAGAAAGACATGATCGATACCGTCACGGTGGTCGGCAACCTCATCGGCGCCGCCACCGTTGACGCAGTGCCGCGGGCGCAGGGCCGTCTGGATGCGGTTTACGTGAAGCTCGGCGATCCCGTGCGCCGCGGACAGGCGATCGCGAAGATTGAAGATCGCGAGCTCGTCGAGCAGATCAATCAGGCTGAAGCCACCTACAACGTCTCGCAGGCGACGATTCGTCAGCGGCAGGCCGACCTGAAGCTGGCGCAGAACAACCTCGACCGATCACGCAGCCTGTTCGAGCGCGACCTGCTGCCCCGGCAGACGTTCGACGACACCGAGGCGAGGTATCAGGCCGCCGTCGCGCAGCTCGATCTGTCACAAGCGCAGATGGCGCAGTCGAAGGCACGCCTTGACGAGTTGAAGATCAACCTCGCCAACACGGTCATCACGTCGCCGGTTGACGGGTTCGTTGGCAAGCGCACTGCTCGACCCGGGCGCCAGCGTCGGCGTCAACACCTCGTTCATCTCGGTCGTGGACATCCGGACCGTGCGCCTGGTGATTAACGTTGTCGAACGCGATCTCCGGCGGATTACGCAGGGAACGACCGCAGAGACCGAAGTGGACGCCTACCCCGGAGAAACATTCGCCGGCCGCGTCGCGCGCGTCGCGCCGATTCTCGATCCAGCCACGCGCACGGCTCAGGTGGAGATCGAGATTCCGAATCCCGGCTATCGATTGAAGCCCGGCATGTACGCGCGCGTGCGCTTTACGGTCGAGCGTCATCTGAACGCGCTGGTCGTGCCCACCGCGTCGGTCGTCGATCAGCAAGGGAAGCTCGGCGTGTGGATTCCTGATGGAGAAAAGCCGGTGTTCACGCCCGTCACCATCGGCATAGAGCAGCAGGACGTCACGGAGATCACGCAACGGGGTCAGCGAAGGTCAGCGGGTGATCTCGACCGGTGCGGCGGCGCTTCGTGCGGGCGATCGCATCGTCCTGGCGGGCCAGCGCGGTGGCGGCGGCGGCCGCGCCGGCGGCGGACGTCAAGGCGGCGCACGCCAGGGCGGCGGCGGACAAGTGAACGCAAACCAGGCGCAGCAGCCCGGCAAATAACGTTCGGTCCCTAATCAAGGAAAGCCGCGAGCGGCGCGGGGCAAAGGGCCCCCGCAAGCGAGCGGCTTCGAGCGGGGCGAGGGGCTCCCGCGAGTAAGCATGGAGATCAAATGAGCATCCCCCGAATTGCAATCGCGCGGCCCGTCACGATGTTCATGATCAGCGGAATCATCATTCTGCTGGGCGGCATCTCGCTGACGCGGCTGCCGGTCGACCTGCTGCCCGACGTCACCTATCCGACGGTCAGCGTCATCGTCAGATATCCCGGCGTCGGACCGCAGGAGATCGAGCAGTTGCTCACGCGGCCCATCGAGCAGGCGGTTGGCGCGGTGGCCGGCCTCGAGCAGATCAATTCATCGTCGCAGGAAGGCTCCAGCGTCGTCCGCCTGTCGTTTGCGTGGGGCACGGACTTGAGCGAAGCGATGGACGACCTGCGGACGCGGCTCGACCGCGTGCGCGGCCGCCTGCCGGAAGACGCCGAGGCGCTCACGATCTTCCGCCAGGACTCGAACGCGATGCCGATCATGAGCCTCGGCATCGAGGGCAACTACGACCGCGTCACGCTTCGTGAGCTCGCCGAGAACCAGATCGGCCCGCGCCTCGAGCGCGTCAACGGTGTCGCCGCCGTGACCACCAACGGCGGCCTGCGGCGCCAAATTCACGTCGAGCTGTCAAAAGAGAAAATCGCGGCGCTCGACCTGCCGGTCGAGCGCGTCGTCACGCTGCTCCGTACCGAGAACGAAAATACGCCGCTGGGCGAGGTGAACCAGGGAGACCGGACGTATCTGCTCCGGAGCCAGTCGCAGTTCCAGAGCCTCGATGAGATTCGCAACCTGGTTCTGATGACGCGCAATGGCGTGCCGATTTACATCCGCGACGTCGCCGAAGTAAAGGACACGACGGAAGACATCCGTTCGCTGCTTCGCGTCAACGGCCGCCCGGGCGTCCGGTTGTCGGTGCAGAAACAGTCCGGTACCAACACCGTGCAGATCTCCGACGGCGTCAGGGCCGAGATCGACCGCATCAACCTGGAGATGCCGAACATCAAGCTGAACGTCCTCGAAGACAGCGCGATCTACATCAACCGATCGATCCACTCGGTGCAGGAGCACGCGCTGCTCGGCGCCGGGCTGGTGACGCTCATCATCTTCTGCTTTCTGCGAAGCTTCCGTTCGACCCTGATCGTCTGCACGTCGATTCCGATTTCGGTGGTCGGCACGTTTGCGCTGCTGTATTTCAACGGATACACACTGAACGTCATGACCTTCGGCGGACTTGCGCTGGGCATCGGCATGGTCGTCGATGCCGCGATCGTCGTGCTGGAAAACGCGTATCGCCACATGGAGCATGGCAAGGACCGCGTGACGGCGTCGATTGAAGGGTCGGAGGAGGTGTGGAGCGCGATCGTGGCGTCGATTCTGACGCACATTGCGGTGTTCGTGCCGCTGCTCTTCCTGACGGGCATTTCGAGCATCCTGTTCAAGCAACTGTCGGTCGTCGTGATCTTCTCGCTGCTCATGTCGCTGCTCGTCGCCGTGACGCTCGTGCCGGTGCTCTGCGCGTATCTGCTCAAGCTGCCAGCGCCGGTGGAAGAGCGGAGAGGTCTCAGTGGAAAGCTGTTCACTTGGAGCGAGAGCTTCCTCGATGGGATGGATGACGCCTATCGACGGTTCCTTCACAAGGCACTCGCGCATCGGCCGATCGTCATCGGCGCGGGCGCTGCGTCGGTTATCGCCGCGATCATGATGTTTCCGCTGCTCAATACCGAGCTTGCGCCTCAGACCGACGAAGGTGTGGTCGAGGTGTCGGCAGAGCTCGCCGCTGGAACGCGCATCGAGCGCACCGACGCCATCATGTCTCGCCTCGAACAATCGATACAGCAGCTCGTGCCCGAAGCCACGACCATCATCGCCAGCGCCGGATCCGGCGGAGGCGGTGGCGGCGGCGGCATGTTCGGCGGCGGGACGAGCCGGGGGCGCATCGGAATCTACCTGGTGGGTAAGGGTGAACGCACGCGATCCAGCGATCAAATCGCGTTCGATTTACGCCGCCAGTTGTCGGGCATTCCCGGCGTCATCGTGCGAGCGAATTCGGGCGGCGGCAACAACCAGATCAACCGCTTGATGTCTGGCGGCGTCGGCGGAGACCAGGGCCGCATGGCCGTGGAAATCCGGGGTGAAGATCTCGACGCGGCCCGCCGCATCGCGCAGGATGTGCAGGACATGCTGCAAAGCACGCCTGGCATCGCCGATCCGCGGCTGAGCCGCGAAGAGGCACGGCCCGAGCTCGCGGTGCAGGTCGATCGGCCGAAAGCCGCACTATTCGGCCTGAACACCACGACCGTGGCACAAACAATCCGCACCAACGTGGCGGGGACGACGGCCGCGCAGTTCCGCCAGGGCGGATACGAATATCCGATCATCGTTCGCCTGCGCATCGAAGATCGTGAGCAGTTGGCCGATGTGAACGACGTCATGGTCAACACCGGCGGCGGCATCTCGATGTCGGTCAAGAACGTCATGAAGATTGAGTCGCAACTCGGTCCCAGCCAGATCGACCGGAAGAACCAGGAGCGCATCGTCTCGGTCAGCGCGGAACCGGAGATTCCGCTGAGCGAGGCGGTCGCCGCGGTCAACCAGCGCCTGCCCGAGATCAGCCGGCCGCAGCAGTTTTCAATCGGTTTCGGCGCCGAAATCGAGCAGCAACAGAAGACGTTCAACGAACTGCGTCTTGTGCTGATCCTGGCGCTGGTTCTCGTCTACGCGGTCATGGCGTCGCAGTACGAGTCGCTGCGCGATCCGTTCATCATCATGTTTTCCGTGCCGACAGCAGCCATCGGCGTTGTCCTGGCGCTCTACCTGACCAACACGTCGTTCAACTTGCAGGCGTACCTGGGCGTCATCATGCTCGCAGGCATCGTCGTGAGCAATGCCATTCTGCTCGTCGACTACACCAACATCCTCCGCCGCCGCGACGGCATGGAGCTCCGCGAAGCGGTCGAAGTCGCCGGGCGCACGCGGCTGCGGCCGATTCTGATGACCTCTATTGCCTGATGCTGGGGCTGGTTCCGATGGCGCTTGGGAATCGGCGAGGGCAGCGAGCTGCAGGTGCCGCTGGCGCGCGTCGTCATAGGCGGCCTGTTGACGTCTACCTTCATCACGCTCGTGTTCGTCCCGACGGTGTATACGCTGTTCGAGGAGGGATTGTCGGGCCTGTGGCGGAAGCGGCCGCACCAGGAGCCCGCGGCGTCCCATTAACGCCCGCCTGGCTGTCACCAAAGTTTCACAAGGGCGCGCCGAACGAGACCGGCGCGCCCTGCGTCAAACTAGGTATTGATGCGAAAATTACTACTCATCTCCGGCGCCCTTGCCATCCTTGCCGGCGGCGGCTACGCCTATTACCGGTATACGCAGAAGCCCGTTCCTCCGACGATCAACACCGCGCGGGTCACTCGCGGCGACCTCGCTGAAACCGTCGGCGCCACCGGCGCGCTGCAGGCGGTTACGACCGTGCAGGTCGGCACCCAGGTGTCGGGAACAATCCGCGAGCTGAACGCCGACTTCAACTCACTGGTCCGAAAGGGCCAGGTCCTGGCGCGGCTCGATCCATCGCTGTTCGCCACGCAGATTGAGCAGGCGCGCGCGAACCTGATTCGCGCGCAGGCCGACTTGGAAAGGCTTCGCGTGGCGCTCGACGACTCGCGGACGAAGCTCAACCGCGCCCGCGAGCTGTCAGAGAAAAAGCTGATCGCGCAGATGGAGCTCGAATCGGCCGAGGTGGCGGTGCGGTCGTCCGAAGCGCAGCTGCGATCGCAGCAGGCGGCGGTGACGCAGTCGGAGGCATCGCTGCGTCAGAACGAGGTCAACCTTCAGCACACCGTCATCGAGTCGCCCATCGACGGACTGGTCATCTCGCGCAACGTCGACGTCGGCCAGACCGTCGCCGCCAGCATGTCGGCGCCGACGTTGTTCGTGCTCGCCGCCGACCTGACCAAGATGCAGGTGCTGGCGAGCCTCGACGAGTCGGACGTCGGCCGGATCCGTCCGGGTCAGATCGTGAGATTCCGGGTCGATGCGTATCCGACCGACGAGTTCGTCGGCAATGTGACGCAGGTGCGTCTACAGCCGACGACCGTGCAGAACGTCGTGACATATCAGACCGTCATCGACGTGCCGAACCCCGCGCTGAAGCTGAAGCCTGGGATGACGGCGAACGTGAACATCGAGATTGCGCGCCGCGCTAACGTCCTTCGCGTACCGAACGGCGCGTTGCGCTTCCGTCCGACGGCCGAGATTTTTACGGCGCTTGGACAGACGCCCCCGCCGGCCGGCGGAGGGCGCGGACGAGGCGCCGGGGCGGGCCCCGATACCCGCGCCACACCACCTGCTCCGGCACCTGCGGCTCAGCAGAAGCCGGAAGCGCCGCAGGCGGCTGCAACCGTGCGGGCGCAAGCGCGCACGGCAACGGAAAAACCCGCAGCGCAGCCTTCACAAGCGGGCCAGGGAGAAGGCAGTCAGGCCTCGGTGCAAACCGAGGACGGAGCGGCTCGCGAGGGCGGTGGCGGCCGGAGGGACCGTGGGAACTTCGCAGAGCGATTGGCGGCGATGACGCCCGAAGAGCGCGAGCGGGCTCTCGAGCGGATGCGGGCGCGTGGGTTCACCCCTCCAGGCGAGGCTCAGGCGCCTGCTTCAGCGCAGGCCGCAGGCGGCCGCGGTCAAGGCGCCGGAACGGCGAACCGGCCGCGTGAAAATACCTCGCGCACCACGCCAACGCCTGCCGCCGGAGCGACGACGTTCGACGCGCTGTTTGCGCCGCTGGTGGCGACGGAGTCGTTCGGCCAGGTGTGGTTGAACGCGGGCGGCAAGCTGCAGCGCGTCCGCCTGAGACTGGGCATTACCGACGGACAACAGACCGAGCTCATTCAGGCGTTCGACGGCGAGATTTCGGAGGGCACCGAAGTGGTCACCAGTGTCCTGACCGGCGCCGTGCGCCAGACACCGACGCCGCAGGGCGGGAACGCGTTTCCTGGGCTTGGTGGCGGGCGTCAGGGTTTCGGCGGTGGCGGCGGCAACCGTGGCGGTGGTCGAGGTCAGTAATGCCGGTCATTTCCGTTCGCGAGCTCGTGAAGACGTACGACGTGGGCGAAGTGAAGGTCCACGCGCTTCGCGGGGTGTCGCTCGACATCGAGCCGGGTGAGTTCGTCGCGGCGACGGGCCCATCCGGGTCGGGCAAGTCCACGTTGATGCACATTCTCGGCTGTCTGGACCACCCGACCAGCGGCCAGTACTTTCTCGACGGCCGCGACGTCGCCAAGCTCAGCCGCAACGAGCTGGCCGAGGTGCGCAACAACAAGATCGGCTTCGTGTTTCAGGGATTCAATCTGCTGGCGAGAACCTCGGCGCTCGACAACGTCGAGCTGCCGCTGCTCTACACCGACAAGGCGATGAAGGCCTCGGAACGGCACGCGCGGGCGATGGCGGCGCTGAAATCCGTCGGGTTGTCGGAACGCGCGCACCATCATCCGAATCAGCTGTCGGGCGGACAGCAGCAGCGCGTCGCGATTGCACGCGCCCTGATCAATCAGCCGTCCCTGATTCTTGCCGACGAGCCGACTGGCAATCTCGACTCGCGCACCAGCGTCGAAGTGATGGGAATCTTTCAGCGTCTGAACACGGAGCAAGGCATTACCGTTCTGCTCATCACACACGAGTCGGACATCGCCGAATACGCAACACGTGTCGTCGCATTCAGGGACGGCCGCATCGTCGGCAACCAGCCGGTCGCAAAGAGACGCCACGCGGAGATCGAGCTCGCGTCGATGCCCACTATTGCATAGCGTGACACCAAGTTCTTCGATCGTAGTTCTTAGATTCTAGATTTCAGATTGAGGCTCAGCCCATGTCGCCCGTAATGACCACCCGCATCGCACTCAAGGCGCTGGCGCGCAACAAGATGCGCACGTCGTTGACGATGCTCGGCATGATCATCGGCGTGTCGGCCGTCATCACCCTGGTGGCGCTCGGCAGCGGTGCGCAGGCGGCGATTGAGCAGCAGATCAAGGCCGGCGGCACGAACATGGTGACCGTCATGGCGGGCAATTTCACGATGGGCGGCGTGCGCGGCGGCGTCGGTGCGGCATCGAGCTTGAAGATCGAAGACGTCGAGGCGATCAGAAAAGAAGTCCCCAACGTTCAATACATCGCGCCTGGAGTGAATCTGCGCGCGCAGGTCATCGCCGGCAACCAGAACTGGTCCACCCGGCTCGAAGGCACGGACGTCGACTTCCCGCTCATTCGCCAGTGGCCGGTGAAATACGGCGTGTTCTTCAGCCCTCAGGACGTCAGCAGCGCCGCAAAGGTGGCGGTGCTTGGCAAGACGGTCAGCGAGCAGCTTTTCGGCCCTGAGGTCGATCCGACAGGTCAGATGATCCGGATCCGCAATCAGCCCTTCAAGATAATCGGGATGATGGACACCAAGGGGCAGGCGGCGATGGGCAACGACCAGGACGACACGATTTTCGCGCCCTTCACCACGGTGCAAAAACGGCTGCAGGGGCAGCAGAATATTCAGAACATCACGATCTCCGCGGCGAGCGCCGACGACGTCACCGGCGTGGCCGACGCGATCGCCGTTCTCATGCGTTCGCAGCACAAGCTCGTCGCGGGCGACCCTGACGATTTCACCATCCGCACGCAGCAGGAGATCGCCGATATCCGGACCGCAACCGTCGATACGATGACAAACCTGCTCGCCGGCATTGCCGGGGTCTCGCTAATCGTCGGCGGCATCGGCATCATGAACATCATGCTGGTGTCGGTGACCGAACGTACGCGCGAGATCGGCATTCGCATGGCGATCGGCGCCAAGGGACGCGATGTCCTGCTGCAATTTCTCGTCGAAGCGATCGTGATCAGTCTGCTCGGCGGCGGGATCGGTATTGGGCTTGGCTTCGGCATGGCGGATCTCGCCACGCGCATCTGGCAGTTCCCGACGGCGGTGCCCGCGGAAGCGATTGCCATGGCGTTCGGCTTCTCGGCGGTTACGGGAATTTTCTTCGGCTTCTACCCTGCCCGGAAGGCTGCGGCGCTAGACCCGATTGTCGCGCTCCGCTACGAGTAGCGCGATCGTTTTCCCGGTCACCGGATCGGTCATGTCCGGCGCGATTTCCGACAGGGGCCGCATGACGAATTCACGCTCGCGGAAGCGCGGGTGCGGAACCGACAGTCCATCTTCGGTGATGATGAAGCTGCCGTAGAGAATCAGGTCCAGATCGAGCGTCCGCGGCGCCATCGGATAGGGCCGCGTCCTTCCCCGCTCTTCTTCGATATCCAGCAGCCGGTCCAGCAAAGTCCGGGGCGACAGCGTCGTCTGTCCCACGAGCACGGCATTCAGATAGGGACCGTGCTCCTCCCCCACGCCGAACGGCTCCGTTTCCTGAAATGACGAAACCTTGATGTCGGTGACGTCGAGCGTGAGCGCGTCGATGGCGTAACTCAGGTGCGCGCGCCGGTCACCCAGATTGCTCCCGAGTGCAATTGCCACCCAGACGGGGTCAGACCGTCTAGTTTTTGGGACGGGTGGCAAGGACGGTGCCGCGGAGGACTTTGCCATCTGAATGGCGGCCCAGTACGTCGCTGCGTCCGGCGGCGGCCTGCTCGAGCACGCGCAGGTGCTCTTTCATCTCGCCCAGGATCAGCTCGAGCATCTTGCGGTGGCGGGCGTTGGTGACACCTTCTACCCGCGGCGCCCAGCGCTCGATGAACTCACGCTGGATGCGAACTCCTGCGGCGGCCTGCGCCGCCTCTTTTTCGCTTTTCGAGGTGACGGCATTGTCTTGCGACTGCCCCGGCGACGGCACCTGGCCACCGAGACCGACGACGGCGTCGGACAGCCACTGAAGATGGACGTCCTGACGCCCCAGCACCTGCTGGTAGGCATTGTTGGCGTTGTAGTCGGTGACCGAACGCGCATGCACCTGACGCAGCTGAATGAGGTCGAGCACGTCGCGATAGAACTCTTGAAGAAAGGTGAGGAGCTCTGCCGGGGTCACGAAGTCTGTTTCGCCTTGCAGGTAATACACACACGAGTCCAGGGGATGGCTTGCAGCCGGGCTTCGGCAATCGGCTCTCCGCAGTCGCGGCAGACGCCGTACGTGCCTTTCTGTATCCGCTCGAGCGCTTCTTCGATGGCCTGAAGAATCTTCGCGTCCGTTTGTTTCAGTTTCAGCTGGATATGGACTTCGTTGTTCCCCGTCGCCTGATCGGCCAGATCCCCCTGACGGGTGTTGGTGTCGAGTGTGACGGTGAGCGGGTCTCGGCCGCCGCCGGACAGGATATCCCCCCGTTTCCGCAGCAGCATCTCTTTGAAGGCTGTTACATCCATAGGCAACTGGATATTTTAGCTATTCGGCACGCAGTGCCGCAAGCGGCTTCCGCCTGAGGACGTCGGCGCTGGCGGCAACGCCGATCACCATGATCAGGACCGATGTAGCCACCGTACCGATGAGATTTTCCTGCAACTCGGGCCGCCACGGGATGTCGAGCGCGTACCGGCTCACGCCCCATCCGAGCGCCAGCGCGCCAAACGAGCCGACCGCGCCAGCGAGCGTGCCAAGCAGGCCATATTCGACAGCCAGCATGGCCGCGATCTCGCGCGAGCTCGCGCCCAGCGTCTTGAAGATCGCCGCTTCGTACACTCGCTGGAACTTCGTCACGGCCACCGCACCGACGAGGATCAATCCTCCGGTGAGAATCACCAGGCTTCCGACGACGTCGATGGCCACGGTGACGACCTGAAACACCTTCCTGATCGCCTCGAGTACTTCGCGCAAATCAATGACCGATACATTCGGGAATTTCACCACTAAATCGTGCGTCAGCCGTGCGCGCTCCATCCGATCGGGCATGCTGGCGCGCACCGGCGCGATAAACCAGTGCGGCGCCTCGTCGAATGTGCCGGCGCCGAAGACGAACATGAACCCGCCACTGCGCCCATCGCGCCATTCAACCCGCCGGACGCCGCTGACGCGGGCGTGAATGGGCCGGCCGAGCACGTCGAATCGCATCACGTCGCCGACGGCGATGCCGAAGCGCTCGACGATGCCTTCTTCGATGGACACTTCGGGCAGTGCATCGGATCCGCTGACGAACGGACCGGGAAAACGTCCGGTGACGATCGTCTCGTTGGCTTCGAGCTTCGGCCGGTAGGTGATTGTGTACTCGCGCGAGAACATGCCGCGGCCCTGAAGGTCTTCGACGTCTTCGAGCCGCACGCCCCGGCCCGTCACACGCGCCCGCAGCACGGGGATGAGCGTCGGCTGCGCGCCGGCCGGCAGACGCTGGTCGAGAAACGCCTTCAGGTCGGCTGCCTGATCCTGCTGAATATCCACGAGGAACAGATCAGGTGTGTTCTCTCCGATCTGCAGCGCGAACTGTTTGAGCAGGTTTACCTGCAGGCCGCGCACCCCCATGATGAAGAACGTGCCCAGCCCGACTGTGAGAAGAATGACCCGCGTCTGATTGCCCGGACGGCCGAGATGCAGCACGGCCTGCCGCATCGGAAACCAGGTCGAGCGTGCCAGCGGCCGCGTCATCCGCGTCAGCAGCCAGCCGACCCCGTGCAGGATCAGCGTGAGGCCGATGAAGCCGATGCACACGCTCAAGCCCACTCGAATCGACGCCGCCTGCCAGGACGCGAGAGCGACGAGGGCGCCGGCGACCACCGCCGTCGCCCCCGCCTGCACCCAATCGATGCGCGCCGTGCTGGTGTCGTGTCTCAGCAGGAGCGATGGCTTGACCTGCCTGACCTCGAGGAGCGGCACCACCGCGAACAGAAGCGACACGAGCACGCCGATGCCGATGCCCTGCAGCGAGGCAGACCATGACAGGCCGTAGGTGACATTCAGGGTTCCGATCTGATTGAGGTGATCGGGAATGGCCGCGATCGCGCCGGCAGCGAGGGCAACGCCGATAAGGCTGCCGAGCAGCCCAAGCGCGAGAGACTGCAACAGATACACAGCGAGAATCTGCCGGCTCGTTCCGCCCACACATTTCATCACGGCGATGCTACGGATCTTCTGCCGCACGAACACGCGGGTGACGCTGGACACGGCGATACCACCGAGGACGACGATCACCAGTCCGACAAGGCTGAGATAGTTCTCCGCCCGCGCGAAGTCTTCCCCGATCTGCTCCTGCCGATCGCGATACGAGCGGACGCGCACGAACTGCGGGCGGAGCTCGCTCTGCAGCTCCCGTGCAAGCGCATCGATCTCGCTGTCGGGCACCCGCAGCAGGATCTGGCGGATCACACGGCTTCCGAACGCAAGCAGTCCGGTGCCGGGAAGATCGGCATAGTCGATCATCACGCGCGGGCCGAGGCTGAACGCGCTGACCGACCGCCCGGGCTCGAGCGCGATCACCCCGCGAATGGTGAAACGCCCCCGGCCGATCGCGATCTCGTCGCCGACCTTCAAGCCGAGTTGGGCCAGCAGTTCCGGCCGCACGAGCGCTCCGTTGCCGGCGAGCATCGAATGCGAATAGCGGCGTCCGTCCTGCAGAAGGAACTGTCCATAAAAAGGAAATCCTGGCTGGACGGCGCGGAGCTCGACGACTTTACTGATTCCTCCCTCCTCATCGTCAATCAGCACCGTCCGGGCCATCGTCGGCATCTCGATCGATTCGGAGCGCGCGCTGTCCGGCATGGCGGCCACGCGCGCCGCGATGCGCTCGGGCGTTCCCGGCTGCCACGGACGATCGGACGAGACGAGGATGTCGGCGGCGATGAGCGTCCGCGCCTCCGTGGACAGCACGTGGCGCACGCTCTGAATCACCGACCGCAGCGCGACGATCGCTCCGACGCCGACGGCAATGCAGACGAAAAAGAACACCAGCCGTTTCCATGCCGATCGCGTCTCGCGCAGCGCGGTGAGGAGAACGAAGCGCATCTAGGCCGTCACCCGCTCTGCGACCTGACCGTCGCGAAGATAGATGCGCGCGTCGGCCATCCCGGCGATTTCCTGATCGTGGGTGACGACAACCAGCGTGGTCCCTCTCCGTTGATTGATGCCGAGCAGGAGCTCGACGATGTGATGGCCGGTTCGGGTGTCGAGATTGCCGGTGGGCTCATCGGCCAGCACGATGACCGGCTGGTTCGCCAGCGCCCGCGCGATTGCGACACGCTGCTGCTCGCCTCCGGACAGCTGCGACGGATAGTGATGCCCGCGATCCTCGAGGCCGACCTCGGCAAGCAGCTCGCGCGCGCGTGTTGCGGCATCGCGCCGCCCGGCAATCTCCATCGGCACGAGGATGTTTTCAACTGCCGTGAGCGATGGAATGAGGTGGAATGCCTGAAAAACGAAGCCGATCTTCTCGCCGCGGAGGCGCGCGAGCTGATCTTCGCCGAGCCGCGTGATATCGGTGCCGTCAATCTCAATCGCCCCGCTCGACGGCGCGTCCAGCCCGGCGATCAGCCCGAGCAGCGTGGATTTACCGCTTCCCGACGGCCCGACGATCGCCAGCCGCTGTCCCGACGGCACCGCAAGATCGAGAGGCTGAAGAATGGTGAGCTGATGGTCGCCGCTCGTGACCGTCTTCGAGACGCCGCGCAATTCGATCATTTGCCGTCGATCATCGGTTGCACGGCCGGCCACAGATGATCCGCGATGCGCGCCGCGCCGGCGTCGGTCGGATGAATGCCATCAGGTTGGTTGAGCGCGGAGACGCCGGCGACCCCCTCGAGCAGGAATGGAACGAGCGGCACCTTGTTTTCGCGCGCGAGGTCCTCAAACACCTGACGAAAAGCGCGGGCGTAAGGTTCCCCGTAATTCGGCGGCGCCTCCATGCCGACGAGCAGCACGGGAATGCCGCGCTGCTTTGCGCGGTGGATGACGCGCTGGAGGTTCTCTTTCATCTGCGCGGCAGGCAGCCCGCGCAGGCCGTCGTTGGCGCCGAGGGCCAGGATCAGCAGCCGCACGTCGCCTTCAAGCGCCCAGGCCGCGCGCCGCGATCCGTCGGCGGTCGTGTCACCCGAGACGCCCGCGTTGACGACCTCCAGATCGTGCCCGGCGTCTTTCAGTTTCCGCTGCAGCAGGGCTGGATATGCCTGCTCGCGCGGGAGGCCGAGGCCAGCGGTGAGGCTGTCACCCAGCGCCACGACGCGCGGCGAGGTCTGCGCGGCGGGCGCGGACGGTACTGGGCGCGAGGCGGCAGAATCGGCGCCGCGTTCTGGCGGATCGACCGGCCGTGACTCCTCGCGGCCGCACCCCATCGCCAGAATGACGACCAGAACAGTGCAATGACGCTTCACGCAGCTTCCATTGTACCTGCCCGCGCGACACGAAGGGCTCGCCCTGGGCGTAATCGAGGGGTGTCGTATACTGCCGTCGGTGGTCACCATCGCCTTTCAGCCGGCGCTGGCGCGCGCGCGAACCGCGCTCGAGCGCGGCCGACACGTCGATGCGATCGGCGTGCTCACGCAGGCGCTGAAATCCTCGGGACTCAAACACGAGGATCAGGTTGCCCTGCGATGCACGCTCGCCGAGGCGTATCTGATGGGCGACGACCTCGCGCAGGCGGCAGCAACGCTGGGACGTCCGCCAGACTCGCCGCGCGATGACCTTTCTCCCGCGCTCCTTTCCGCGCTCTGGCGTCTTCACGGGCGGATCGCTTTTGCCAAAGGCGACCAGTCGCGGGCGATTGCGCTCCTCGGCCGGGCGCTGCGCCACGCCGAACAGGCGCACGATTCCGAAGCCATCGGCCTCGCGCATTACGAGCTCGGACATTGCTACAAGCAGGTCGGCGATACGGCAATCGTCCGGGAGCACATCGCCAAGGCGGCGCCGGCCCTCCACGCCGCGGGAAATCGACGTTATCTTGCGCTTCTCCACTCCCTGTCCGGGGTCGTGCTCGCGCAGAACGGGCGCATCGAGGAAGCGACGACAGCCATGCGCCAGGCAGAACACCTAGCCGCGTCCGTTCAGGCGCAGGACGTCCTCGGCATCATCTGTAACAACCAGGCGAACGTCGCGCTCCTTCAGGTACAGGCACGAGCAGGCGGTGATGTTGTCGGAGCGGAGCGTGGCCCTCCAGGAGCAGAACGGCCCGGGCCGCGGCCTCGCGCTTTCGCTGGCAACGCTCGGACAGATCCTCGTACACCTGGGCAAGGTCGAGCGCGCGGAAAAAGTGCTCCTTCGCGCGCTCGAAGCCCGCGGCCAGACCCAATTCAACGAGATCACCGGCGCCGTGTACGACTCGCTGGCGCAAATCGCCTTCATGCGCGGCGACCATGAGGAAGCAAGCGATTACCTGCGCCGGGCCGGCGAAGCGTACGGGAGCTATGGCGCGCAGACGGGGCTCTGGTACGAGTGGTCGATACGCGTGCTCGAAGCCAAGCTCGCGGCACGCCGGGGCGCAACCGAAGAAACGCTGAAGCTCGCCGGCGAAATCGCGGCGCACGCACCGCCGGCCGAGACGATACAAGCCGATCTGATCGCCACCGAAACGCTCATCGCGGCGGGCCGCACGGAAGAAGCCGAGTCGCGGCTCGGAACAATCGCCGCGCGCATCGATGCCCGAGCCATGCCCGGCGCGTGGGGCCAGTTTCTCCGCCTGCGCGGCGGGCTGCACGCATCGGCCGGACGGCTGTCGGAGGGGTACCACGACATCGCGCAGAGCGCCAGCGTCTTCGAATTGATCGGCGAGGGCTACCAGAGCGGGCGCAGTCACCTGGCCCTCGGACGGCTTGCGAGCCGCGCCGGCGCCCGGGCGCAGGGAGAACATCAATTCAAGGTTGCGGCCTCGATATTCGAGTCTCTGGGCGCGGCCCGCGATCTGATCGAAACACGACAGGCGGCAGCCGATGCGCCCGCGGCCGAGCCGGCAGAAGCGGTCGTGCAGTCGATCGACGCCGATGACGCCATCGTCAGGCGCCTGATCGACGCCGCTGCGTTCCCGGAACTGCTCGGCCATGAAACCGCTGCCGCCGTGCTCGACACACTCCATGGCGACTGCGCCGTCGTATTCGTCGCCCAGGCCGGAGGCGACGTCCGTCTCGTTGCCTGGACCGGCGGCGACAGCGATCGCGCTCGCATAATTGCGTTGAGGGCAGCCGGCCGGTCGCACGGAACGGGATGGGTGGTATCGGAGCCGATCGGCCGCGACATCGACGGGCTGCGGCACGTCGCGGTATTTTCACCGAGGCCGTTTCTCGACGGACTTCGCCGGCGCCTCAGGATGATCGCCGCGATTGCCGCCCAGGGGTTCGACCTCTGCGCGGCACGCCAGCGTCCTGCCGCCCCTGCGGAAATCGTCCACGAACAACCCCTCGAACCGCTGGTGCCCGGGTTCCTCTGCGCCAGCCCGGCGATGATGCGCGTCGTCGAGCACATTCAGCGGCTGCAGGGCAACGAGCTCACCGTGCTGATCACCGGCGAGAGCGGCGTCGGCAAAGAGCTTGTTGCAAGAGCCATCCACGTCGGGTCGTTGAGAAGCTCGGCGGTGTTCCTGCCATTCAACTGCACGACCACCACGCGCGAGCTCGCCGACAGCCAGCTGTTCGGCCATCGCCGCGGCAGCTTCACGGGCGCGGTCAGCGATCAGCTGGGCCTGGTCAGGACCGCCGCCGGCGGCTCCCTGTTCCTGGACGAGATCGGCGACTTGCCGATTGACGTACAGCCGAAGCTGCTGCGCTTTCTCGAGCAGGGCGAGATCATGCCAATCGGCGAGACGCGGCCCCAGCGGGTTGACGTGCGCGTCATTGCGGCCACCAATGCCGACCTGGAACAGCGCGTGGCGGAGGGAAAATTCCGCGAAGACCTCTATTACCGGCTGACGGTCATCCGGATTCTCATCCCGCCGCTCCGGGATCGCCGCGAGGAGATTCCGCACTTGACGAGCCTGTTCCTGCGCGAGGCCTCGGAGCGGCTCTCGAAACCGGATGTCTTCCTCATGCCCGACACGCTCGAGTTGCTGGCGCAACACTGGTGGCCAGGGAACGTCCGCCAGCTGCGTAACGAGATTCAGCGGCTCGTGGCGCTGAGCCGTGCGGGTCAGGGGATCGGACCAGAACACCTCTCTCCGGAAATCGCGTCCGGCGGCACCCTGCCTCAGAAGGCGGGGATCGACGGCCCCCCACGCCCGGGAACTCGAATGCCCGTTACCTCCTTGGCGGAAGCCGTTGACGGGCTAGAGCGGGAGATTATCGAGGCAACCCTCCACCAGAGCAGCGGGAACATCTCGGAAGCGGCCCGGACGTTAGGTCTCACGCGCCGCGGTCTCTATCTCAAACTGCGGCGGCTGGGCTTCGAAGCCGCCTCCCTCGCGGATACAAAGTAATCATCTAAAAGCGCGATTGGATACCTTGTATCCATTTATTCCGTTTTACCTATGTCGGCCTCTGTACGCATGTCTGCGCTTAAGACGTTGTTGCACAATTAGTTACGTGTAAAACAGTGTGCAGGAAAGAGGTGGCTAACTGGCTGGCCTATCACTTGATATAGGCACTAACGTCGGCTGGTTCCCCTGGTTCCCTTGGAGGCCCATCATGCAGGCATTGAGCATCGCGAAACAGAACACCGACCGCGGGCACGAGAGCGCAACGCCGCCAACTGGCGCTGCCGGGCCGCGTGACGTGGAAAGACTCGCGGGGAACCACGCGCTTTGCCAGCGTCATGACACGCGACGTAAGCGACACGGGCGTGTTCATCGAGTGGCGCGAATCGACCACAATCCCGCTTTACCGCCTGGTGACCTTCCAGCTCGAGCGCGATGTCCGCAACATCGACGGGCTGCCGTCGACGCTCAAGTCCGGAAAGATTCTCTCAGCCGTCTATCGCGTCGGCGCGGTCCAGAAGTCGACGGGAACGCCCGACGGTTACGGCCTCCGCCTCCTGGTCGAGCCGTCGCTCGCCGGCCGGACTCTGGCACAACCGATTGAAGCGACGGCATAGCTAGCCGGTAGCCGGTAGCCAATAGCCAGTAGCTAAGCCGACACCGCTGCCTGGATTGCGGCGGCCATTTCCTTAGTGGTGGCGTTGCCGCCCATGTCGGGCGTTTTCGTGTCGCCGCTCGACAGGACTTTCGTGATCGCGTCCACGATCGAGTCGTGCGCCTTGCGCTCGCCCAGGTGATCCAGCATCAAGGCACCCGCCCAGATTGCGCCAATCGGATTGGCGATCCCCTTACCCTTGATGTCGGGCGCCGATCCGTGAATCGGCTCGAACATCGACGGGTACTTCCGCTCCGGGTTGATGTTGCCGCTGGCCGCCAGGCCCAGGCTGCCTGAAATCGCCGCGCCCAGGTCGGTGAGGATGTCGCCGAAGAGGTTCGAGGCGACGATGACGTCGAGCGTTTGCGGATGTGTCACCATGCGCGCCGCAAGCGCGTCTACGTGGTACTTCTTGAAGTTGACCGCCGGATAATCCTTGCGCACTTCGTCGACGACGGTGTCCCAGAGCACCATCGAATGTTGGAGGGCGTTCGACTTCGTCGCGCTCGCCAGCTCGCGGCGCGGCCGCGTCGCCGCCAGCTCGAACGCATACCGGGCGATGCGTCCGATTCCGTGCCGCGTGAACAACCCGGACTGCTCGACGGCTTCGTAGGGCGTGCCGGCGTGGATTTTTCCGCCGATACCAGCGTATTCCCCTTCGGAGTTCTCGCGGACGCAGATCATGTCGATATCCGCGGGACTCCGGTTGGCGAGCGGAGAGTTGACACCGGGAAACAGCCGCATCGGCCGCAGATTGACGTACTGATCGAAGCGCTGCCGCAGCGGCAATATCAGCTCCCACACCGCGATGTGATCGGGCACGGATGGATCGCCGACGGCGCCGAAGTAGATCGCGGGAAACTCCGCAAGCCGATCGAATGCGTCAGGGGCCATCATGCGGCCGTGTTTCGCGTAATACGCGCATCCGTACGGAAACTCGACGAGGTCGAACGAAAAACCACTGCGTGAGGCGACCGCCTCGAGCACCGTCAACGCTGCCGGAATGACTTCCTGACCAATGCCATCACCTGGGATCACCGCTATCCGGTGCTTTGCCGCCATGGGGCCTCCGACGAAAAGTGGAACGTTGAAAAGTGAAAAGTAGAAAGTAGAAAGTGAAAAGTGAAAAGTGAAAAGTAACCGTTATGGAACATCCCTCGCGGCGGGATAGCCCGGGATGCTCTCGGCGGCTCTGACCGCGCGAATGATGGCTTCGGCCATCGCGTCTGCGGCGAGGGCGCCTATGCGTGACACATCGGCGCTCTCGATCGCGCCGGTCGCCAGCGCAAAGACCACGTCGCCGTCCCCCATCGTATGTGCCGGATAGATCGCGCGGGCCAGGCCATCCTGCGCCATCTGCGCGACCTTCGTGGCCTGCACTTTCGTGAGCCGTGCGTTGGTGGCCACAACGCCGATGGTCGTGTTCTGGCCGTCCTTGATCTGCGGCGGCCCGGCGCGCAGAAGCTTGCGCGCGTCGGCGAACCCCTTTCCGTCTTTCGCGCGGACGCCGGCGACTACCGACCCGTTGCTCGGATCGATCACATCGCCAACGGCGTTCACGGCGACGATCGCGCCGACGATGAGCGTGCCTGAAGATGTGGGAACGTTGATGGATGTAGTGCCGAGCCCGCCTTTCATCGGCCCCGCGCCTCCACCCGTCTTACCAACTGTCGCGCCCGCTCCGGCGCCGACATTCCCTTCGAGGACGGCCCCTTTGATCGCCGCGCTCGCCGCGCGATAACCGCAGTCCGCGGTCGGCCAGATATCGGGACGATCGCCGACGCCGAGATCGAAAATGATCGCGCCTGGCACGATCGGAACCTTGGCGACACGAGTTTCAAAACCGATCTTCTTTTCGAAAAGGTATTGCCGCACGCCGGCCGCCACATCGAGGCCGAACGCGCTGCCGCCCGACAAGAACACGGCGTGAACCTGCTGCACGAGATTCACCGGATCCAGTAGATCGGTTTCGATGGTGCCCGGAGCCGAACCGCGGACGTCCACGCCCGCGACGGCGCCCGCTTCGGCGAGGATCACCGTACATCCGGTGAGGCGTTCACTGCGGGTGAAGTGACCCACCGTGATGCCGGGAATATCCGTAATGTTCCCGCTGGAGCGCGTCGAAATAGGACCTCGCTGCTGTTGCGCCGGCATGGGAGCGGCCACCATCATGAGTGCGGCAAGCGTGACGGCCGCAAGCAGGTGCTGCTGCACGCCGGTAATTGTAGCCCTTTACATTACCGAACGTCGGTGTCAGATTCGTAGCAGATGCCGGATCAACTCGCACGGCAGCGAAGCACCACGCTGCTGTTCTACGGATGCGTCCTCCTTCTCGGATACCTTCTTTACCAGCTTTTCGAGCCCTTCCTGAGGCCCCTGGCCTGGGCGGCCATCTTTGCGGCGTTTTTCTATTCGAAGCACAAGCGCCTCGAGAGACGCTTCGGCAAATCGACGGCGGCGTCGATCAGTACCGCCGCGGTGGCGCTGATCATCGTCGTCCCCTTCGTGCTCATCGTCGTGGCATTCATTCAGGAGGCGACCCAGACGATCGGATCGATCGATCTGGCGGCAGGCAGCTCGAGGGGCATGGAGCGCGTGCAGACCGCGTGGGGATGGCTCCAGCGCCAGCGTTTCGGCCGCGACATTCCGAATCTCGAAGATGCGCTCAAGATGGGGACATCGCGCATCGCCGGACTGGTTGCCGAAGGAGCCGGCGCGCTGCTGCGGAACATCGTGGTGGTGATCGTCAACGTGATCATCATGCTGTTCGCCCTGTGGTTCTTCTTCCGCGACGGTGACGCGATCATGACCAAGCTGCGGCGCGTGCTGCCGTTCGATCCGTCGTTCCGCGAGAGCCGCATCCGCGAAACAGCGGAGCTCATCCGCGCCAGCATCAGCTCCGGGGTCATCGTCGCGCTCGTGCAGGGAGCGGTGGGCGGCCTCATGTTTACGCTGCTCGGCCTCGGCGCCCCGGTGTTCTGGGGGGTGATGATGGCGTTCTTCTCGCTGCTGCCGCTCGGCGCGTGGATTGTGTGGATGCCCGTGTCTGTGTGGCTGATCCTGACGGGCGAAGTGGGGCGCGGCATCGCTTTGCTGGCGGTCGGCGCCGGCGGCATCAGCCTGATCGACAATTTCCTCAGGCCCATGCTTCTCGCGGGCAGGACCGAGATGAACGGCCTGCTCGTCTTCATCAGCCTCCTCGGAGGCATATCGACGTTCGGGCTGCTCGGTCTGGTGCTCGGGCCCGTGATCATGGCCGCCGCGATCAGCTTCGTCGATGCATACGCGACAGAACGCAGGGAGTTGACGGTCGTCGATGACCTTTCCGCAGAGAGCGATCGGCGCAGCAAGGCTTGAAGTCCCCGTCTTCGAGGAGATCGAAGCGGATCGCCAGGCCACCGGCCAGGCGCTGCTCGTCGTCGTACTGTCGAGCCTCGCCGCGGGCATCGGTCTGACCTCGAGCCTCTACAATGCGCCAGTGCTTCATCGCGTGATGCTCGCGCTGCTGCTATGGGTATTCTGGGCGACGGCCACCTACATCGTCGGCGTCTACCTGATGCCCGAGCCGCAGACGCAGACCAATGTCGGCGAACTGCTCCGCACCATCGGATTCGCCGCCTCGCCCGGCATGCTCCGCATTTTCGGCTTTCTGCCTGGCGTCGGCGACGTCATTTACGGCCTCTCGACAGCGTGGATGTTCGTCGCGATGGTGATTGCCATTCGGCAGGCGCTCGACTACAGGAGCACCGGACGCGCGATTGTCGTCTGCCTCATCACCTGGATCATCGCCGTGATGATGGCCGCCACGGTCGGCGCGATCCTCTTCGTGTTCGCTGAAGAGGTTGTATCCTGATACTCAACCGCTGAATGGCCGCTACTGTCCCGCCTCCCCAGACGCCGATTCCCGTCAAAACGTCGCCGCAGCCCGAAGATCGGACCCTGCTGGAAGGGCCGCATTCCCGGCTGCGCGAAGCGCGGCTGCTGGTGAAAGTCATCGCCGACTTCATCGCGGGCTTCCGCACGCTGCATTTCTGCGGACCGTGTGTGACCGTGTTCGGGTCGGCGCGCATCAGCGACGGGCATCCGTATTACCAGCTCGGCATCGAGGTCGGCAAAGGTCTTGCGCGACTGGGATTTACGGTGATGACAGGCGGCGGGCCCGGATTGATGGAGGCGGCGAACCGCGGCGCGCGCGAAGCCGGCGGCCGTTCGGTCGGCGTCAACATCGTGCTGCCCTTCGAACAGGCGCCCAACCGCTATTGCGATCGCATCGTCACGTCGCGGTACTTCTTCGTGCGCAAGGTGCTGCTGTTCAAATATTCATACGCGTTCATCGCGCTGCCGGGAGGGCTGGGCACGCTCGATGAGCTGAACGAAGCGCTCACGCTCATTCAGACGAAGAAAATCCTGCACTACCCCGTCGTGCTGATGGGCGCGACCTACTGGCGAGGCTTTCTGGCGCTGCTCGAAGATATGGTCAAGGCGGGGACGGTAAGCGCGGGAGACCTGAAGCTGTTCCTCGTCACCGACAGCCTCGACGAAGCGCTCGAGCACATCCGCAAACACGCGATCGAGGAGTTCAAGCTGATGCCGAAGCCGCCAAAGCCGTCCCGGCTGCTTCGCGAAGAATTCCTGTTCCGCCGCTCGTGAAAATCGGGGTCGGGTGTCATTTTCGGAGGACGTCCTCCGAAAATGACACCCGACCCCGATTTATTCGGACTCCTCTTTCTCTTCGAACGGCTGGACGGCGGAGTTCAGCGCGGACAGCGAGACGCTGCGCTGGAACGCGGCCCAAACGGCCTTGGACAGCAGCGTTCGGAACCCGCCCTTTTCGAGCTGATACAACGCGTGCGCGCTGGTGCCGCCGGGCGAGGTCACCAGATTCCGCATCTCAGCGGGATGCGAGGGGGAGTTTTCCGCGTAAATCGCCGAGCCCCGCACCGTCTGCGTGACCAGCGTGCGCGCGTCCTCGCGCGAAAAGCCCAGGTGCACCGCCGCATCGATGAGTGCTTCCATGAACAGGAACACGTAGCTCGGACCAGAGCCGCTGATCGCCGTCGCCATGTCGAGAAACGCCTCGTCCGCGACGTAGAGCTCCTTGCCGAACGCGCGCAGAATCGCCTGCGCCTCGCCGCGCTGCGACGACGTCACGGCGCCGCTCGCCGTCCACACGGTCATCCCTTCCGCCACCTGCGCCGGAGTGTTCGGCATCGAGCGGACGATCGATGAATGCTTCAGGCCCTGATTCATCGACTCGACCCGCGCGCCCGCGATGATCGAGAGCACGAGGGCGTCTTTGCGCAGCTTGCCGCACAGATCGCGGAACACGAACCGTAACATCTGCGGTTTGACCGACAGGATGACGATATCGGCGTTTTTCGCGGCCTTGATGTTCTCCGCGGTCGTCGCGACGCCGAACCGCTTCTCGAGGTCCTGCGTGCGATCGGCGTGAGGATCGCTGGCGGTGATGGCTTTCGCCTCGACAGTGTGCGAGCCCAGCAGCCCGCCGATCATCGCGCCCGCCATCGCCCCGCCGCCGATGAAGGCAATCGACCGCCCGCTCAGTGCGTTCGCCGACCGCTTCTCGGCCATGCTTGCTACTTTTTCCATTTTCAATCTACCAATCTACCAATCTACCAATCTGCCAATTCTTCGTCAGTTCCTGATCTGCCCGGTGCCTTCCACGATCCATTTATACGTGGTCAGCTCTCGCAACCCCATAGGACCGCGGGCGTGCAGCTTCTGCGTCGAAATGCCGACTTCAGTACCTAGTCCAAACTCGGCGCCGTCGGTGAACTGGGTGCTCGCGTTGACGAACACGGCCGCCGCGTCCACCTCATTCAGGAACCGCTCGGCGGCAGCCCTGTCTCCGGTGACGATGGCTTCGGAATGTCCCGACCCATGCTCGCGGATGTGTTCGAGCGCCTCGTCGAGGCCGCCAACTACTTTCACCGCGGCGACGAGCGACAGGAACTCCGTTCCCCAGTCTTCGGGCGTCGCGGGTACATATGGAGCATCGCCCAACAGACGCGCCGCTTGCGGATCCGCGCGAATTTCAACACGTGCCGTGTTCCATTCGGCGGCCATCTTCGGCAGCCACGCGGGCGCGATGTCGCGGTGCACGAGCAGCGTATCGAGCGCGTTGCAGATCGTCGGACGCCGCACCTTGGCGTTGAAGACGATGCGCAGCGCCATCTCCGGATCCGCGGCGCGGTCTACATAGGTGTGGCATACGCCCGCGCCGGTTTCGATCACCGGAATCGTGGCGTTTTCGATCGTCGCCCGGATCAGCCCCTGGCCGCCCCTGGGAACGATGACGTCGATGTACTCGCGCAGCTTCAACATCTTCTGAACCAGCGCGCGGTCGGTGGATGTGATGAACTGCACGGCCGCATCGGGCAGGCCTGCCTCTCGCAATCCGCTCTGCACCGCCGCGGCGATCGCGTTGTTGCTCGACAACGCCTCACTGCCGCCGCGAAGCACGACCGCATTCCCCGTCTTGATGCAGATGGCCGCGACGTCGCTCGTCACGTTGGGGCGTGATTCATAGACCACGCCGACGACGCCGAGCGGGACACGCCGCTTGGACACCACCAGCCCATTCGGGCGGGTCACCGTGTCGAACCGCTCGCCAACCGGATCTTCCAGCGCCGCGACCGCCTCCACATCGCGCGCCATCGCCGCAACCCGTTGGGGCGTCAGACGCAGGCGATCGATTTCGATTCGCGGCGAGGCATTCGCACAGTCCTGAGCGTTTGCCGCCAGGATCTCCTGCTCGCGCGCGCGAATCGCGCCGGCCACTGCCTGGAGCGCGCGGTTCTTCTGCGCGGTGTCCGCCTGCGCAAGCCGAAGCGACGCAGCTTTCGCCGCGGCCGCCTTCTCGATAAGCTCGTCAGTGGTCACAGGCATTTCGACTTCCCAATCCCCAATCCCCAATCCCCAATCCCCAATCCCTAATCCCTAATCCCTAATCCCTAATCCCCAGTCCCCAGTCCGCGTCAGAGCATGACCACATTGTTCCGGTGGATGACTTCGTCGCCGAAGTTGTAACCGAGGATCTGCGTAATCTCCGGCGAGCGGCACCCCTTGATGCGCTCGAGATCGGCCGAGCTGTAGTTTGCCACGCCGCACCCTACGGCCTTCCCCTCGGGCCCGACGATGTTCACGCTGTCGCCCCGGTCGAAACGGCCTTTCACGCTTACGACCCCGGCAGGGAGCAGCGAGCGGCCACGGCCCAGAGCGGCCGCGGCACCGGCATCGATTTGCGCCGCCGCCTTGCCAGTAAGCCCCGCCACGATCCACCGCTTCCGGCTCTCCATCCGCGTCCGGTTCGACGGAAACCTCGTGCCGACCGCATCGCCTTTGACGGCACTTATAAGGATATTGTCGGTCTTCCCCCCCGCTACCAGTACGGTCACGCCCGATTCGGTCGCCAGACGGGCGGCTTGAAGCTTGGTCTGCATGCCGCCTGTGCCCCGCGCCGTTCCCGCGCCTGCGGCCAGCGCCACGATCTCATCGGTAATCGTCGGCACTTCCGCAATCAGGGTCGCCGAGGCGTGACGCCGGGGATCCGCGGTGTACAGGCCCATCTGGTCGGTCAACAGAATCAGCAAGTCCGCGTCGATCAGGTTCGCGACGAGCGCCGACAGGTTGTCGTTGTCGCCAATCTTGATTTCTTCGGTCGCGACGACGTCGTTTTCGTTGACGATCGGGATCACCTGGCGCTCGAGCAGGGCGAGCAGCGTGTTCCGCGCGTTCAGGTAACCCTGGCGATCGGCAAGATCGCCGCGCGTCAAGAGCGTCTGCGCGACGAGCATTTTTTCCTTTGAGAAGAGCTCGTCCCAAATCTGCATCAGCTTGGCCTGACCGACTGCGGCCAGCACCTGCTTGAACGGAATGCGGGCGGAGGCGGCTTTGCCGTTTCGCGAAACATCGAGGGCCTGGCGGCCCGCGACGATGGCACCCGACGACACGAGCGCCACTTCGTGCCCCTCGCGCACGAGGTGCGCTATCTGGCGGGCGATTTCCAGCATGGCCGGGCGGGCGAGATGGTCTTCGCCGCCGGTCAACGTGTTGGTGCCCACCTTGACGACGAGCCGCTTCTTTTTCGGGGTAGTCACTTTGCGGCCTTCATTTTATATCGCCTATAATCGCAGCACATTTCAGCCCCTAAGGAGACTGCATGGTTCGTAAGCTATGGATTGTCTGCGCTCTGGTGTGCTCGACGTTGCCGCTGGCTGCCCAGCAGGGAGCGAAAAACGGCGAGTGGCGCTCCTATGCCGCCGAACCTGGCAGCACGAAATATTCGCCGCTCGACCAGATCAACAGGGACAACGTCGCGAATCTGCGCATTGCGTGGCGCTTCAAAAGCGACAATCTGGGCCTGCGTCCCGACTTCAACATGCAGTCGGTCCCCATCGTCGTCGGCGACGTGATGTACGTGCAGGCAGGGACGCGCCGCTCAGTCGTGGCGCTGAATCCCTCGACCGGCGAGATGTTGTGGATGTGGCGGATGGACGAAGGCAAGCGGGGCGCCGCCGCTCCACGCCAGGGCTCCGGACGCGGCTTGGCGTATTGGACCGACGGCAAGGGTGATGAGCGCATCGTCACCGTCACTCCCGGCTACCACATGGTTCAGCTGAACGCGAAGACCGGCCTGCCGGTTGCGTCGTTCGGCAGGAACGGCGTTGTGGATCTGAAGACGGAGATCGATCAGCCGGGCATCAATCTGGAGACCGCCGACATTGGTCTCAACTCGCCGCCCGCGCTCGGCAACAACGTCATCGTCATCGGCGCCGCACATCTTCCCGGCGGCGCGCCGCGCACGAAAGAAAACATCAAGGGATACATTCGCGGATACGACGTGCGCACCGGCAAGCGCCTGTGGATCTTCCACACCATTCCGCAGCCCGGTGAGTTCGGCAACGACACCTGGGAAAACGACTCATGGTCGTACACAGGCAACGCCGGCAACTGGGGTCCCATCACCATCGACGAAGAGCTCAACCGCGTGTACCTGGCGACCGAAGACGGTACCGGCGACTACTACGGCGGCCATCGCCCTGGCAACAATCTGTTTTCCGCCAGCGTCGTCTGCCTCGATCTGAACACCGGCAAGCGCCTGTGGTATTTCCAGGCGATTCATCACGACATCTGGGACTGGGACTTTCCGACGGCGCCCATCCTGATGGACATCACTGTGAACGGCAAGCCGATCAAAGCCGTCGCCGTTCCGTCGAAACAGGCGTGGCTGTATACCTTCGATCGCGTGACTGGCCAACCTGTATGGCCGATCGAAGAGCGGCCGGTACCGCGCGGCAAAGTGCCGGGCGAGTGGTATTCCCCGACGCAGCCTTATCCGACCAGGCCGGCTGCCTACGACATGCAGGGCATCCGGGAAAGCGACGTCAACGACTGGACGCCGGAAATCAAAGCCGAGGCGCTGCGCGTGCTGAATCTGCACAAGTACAGCGACAACGTCTTCGAGCCGCCAATCGATCGCGGCCAGGACGGCAAGTTCGGCATGTTGATGATGCCGGGCAATAACGGCGGCACGAACTGGGAAGGGGGCGCATTCGACCCCGAGACGAAGATTGCCTACATCTTCTCGTCAACCGAGTTCAACCGGCGGTCGCTCATCAACGATCCCGCGCGGTCGAACATGAACTTCATCGACGGTGGCGGCGGCGGACGTGGCCGCGGCGCCGGACCCGCCGAAGAGGGCGGCGGTCCAGCGGGCGGCGGTCCTGGCGCTGCCGCGGGCAGCGCACCGGCCGGCGGGCGCGGACGCGCCGGCGGAGCCGCCGATGGCGCGCCACCTCTAAATGCGTTCGGCCTGCCGCTCCTCAAGCCGCCGTACGGCCGCGTGACCGCGATCAACATGAACACGGGCGATCACGTGTGGATGCAGCCGATCGGCGGGACGCCGGAAAACATCAAGAACCACAAGTTGCTGCAGGGCGTCACCATTCCGCGATACACCGGCCGTGCCGGCCGGACGGGCATCATGCTGACCAAGACGCTGATGTTCGCCGGCGAGCGCGGCGCGCTCGACACGATGAACGGCGAGACGATTTCCTGGTTCCGGTCCTACGACAAGGCAACTGGCGCAATCGTGTCGGAGATGCAGATTCCGGCGAACGTGACAAACGTTCCGATAACGTACATGTCGGGCGGCAAGCAATACATCGTGATCGCCGTGGCGGCGGTCAACAAACCGGCGGAACTGATCGCCCTAACGCTCCCCTGACGTCCGGCGTTAGGGTTCCACGTTCCAATTCCGGGTTCCACGTTCCAATTCCGGGTTCCACGTTCCAGTTCCGTGCTCTGTTCCGGGTTCAGCGAAACGCGGAACCTGGAACCCAGAACCCCGAACCAGAACCGGGAACTAGGAACCAGGAACCAGGAACCTTATAATCCCCTCACCACCCCACACTCAGGAGGCTCCTCTATGGCGCGCAGGTTCCTCGTGCTCGCAGGTGCGCTCGTCGTTGCCGCCGCATCGCTCTCCGCCCAATACGGCACCACGAACGGTGAATGGCGCTCATACGCGGGCGAGCCGGGCAGCACGAAGTACTCGCCGCTGGATCAGATCAATAAAGAGAACGCCAGAAATCTGCGGATCGCCTGGCGATTCAAGACCGACAACCTCGGCGTGCGCCCTGACTTCAACATGCAAGCGACGCCGCTGATGGTGAACGGCGTCATGTACACCCAGGCCGGCGTGCGCCGGAACGTCGTCGCGCTCGATCCCGCCACCGGCGAACTGCTGTGGATGTGGCGCATGGACGAAGGCAAACGCGGCCAGGTCGCGCCAAGGCTCGGAGCGGGACGCGGCGTCGCGTACTGGACCGACGGCAAAGGCGACGAACGCATCCTCACGGTCACGCCCGGCTATCATCTCGTTGCGCTCAACGCGAAAACGGGCGTCCCCGTTCCTTCATTCGGCAGAAACGGCATCGTCGATCTGAAGACCGAGCTGGATCAGCCTGGGCTCGATCTCATAACGGCCGACATCGGCCTCAACGCTCCGCCCGCGGTCGGCAATAACGTCGTGGTTATCGGGGCCGCGCACACACCCGGGAGCGCGCCGCGCGCGAAAGAAAACGTCAAGGGCTACGTTCGCGGCTACGACGTCCGCACGGGCAAGCGGTTGTGGATCTTCCACACCATTCCGCAGCCGGGCGAAGCGGGCAACGAGACCTGGGAAAACGATTCGTGGTCGTATACCGGGAACGCCGGCAACTGGGGCGCGATCACCATCGACGAGGCGGCCAATCGCGTCTACCTCGCCACTGAAATGGCAACCGGCGACTATTACGGCGGGCACCGCCCGGGCGCCAATCTGTTCACCGACTGCATCGTCTCGCTCGACCTCAATACAGGCAAGCGGTATTGGTACTTCCAGGCGATCCATCACGACATCTGGGACTGGGACTTCCCGGCTCCGGGCATCCTGATGGACATCAACGTCAACGGCAAACCGATCAAAGCGATCGGCGTGCCCTCCAAGCAGGGTTGGATTTACACGTTCGATCGCATGACCGGAGAACCGGTGTGGCCGATCGTCGAGCGGCCGGTTGAAAAGGGCAACGTTCCCAGCGAGTGGTACTCGCCGACTCAGCCGTTTCCGACCAGGCCCGCGCCATTCGATCGTCAAGGCGTGTCAGAAGCCGATCTCATCGACTGGACACCCGAGCTCAAAGCCGAGGCGCTGCGTATTGCGGGTCTCCACAAGATCGGCCCGATCTTCACGCCGCCCATCGTCATGAACGACGGCGGTAAAGCGGGCTTGTTGATGCTACCCAACGCGACCGGTGGCGCCAACTGGGAAGGCGGCGCCTTCGATCCCGAAACCGGCATCGTCTACATCTTCTCGACAACCAACCCGACGCGGCTGAGCCTGATCAACGATCCAGCGCGCTCGAACATGAACTTCATCCAGGGTGGCGGCGGCGGTGGAGGCGACGGGGGCGGCGGACGTGGAGGTGCGGCGCCGGTAGCAGCGGCACCCGCTCCTGCCGCCGGGCGCGCCAACCTGCCGCCGATCACGGTGTTTGGTCTACCGCTGATCAAGCCGCCGTACGGCCGCGTCACCGCCATCAACATGAACACGGGCGACCACGTGTGGATGCAGCCGATCGGCGACACGCCGGACGCCATCAAAAATCACGAGCGTCTCAAGGGCGTGACGATTCCGAAGACCGGCCGCGGCGGGCGGCTCGGCATCATGCTGACAAAAACGCTGCTGTGGGCTGGAGAGCGCGGCCCGCTCGTCACGGTGAACGGTCAGGAGGGATCGTGGTTCCGGTCGTACGACAAAGCGACCGGAGAGATCGTGTCGGAAACGCTGCTGCCGGCAAATACCACCGGCGTGCCGATGACTTATATGGTGAACAACAAGCAGTACATCGTGGTTGCGGTGAGCGCCGCGGGCCGGCCGGCTGAGCTCATTGCGCTCAGCCTGCCGTAACCGCGAAGGCTGAACCACGAAGACACGAAGAGCTAAACCACGAAGTCTCGAAGAAATCAGGAAGGTCTCAGCGGTTACCCCAGTCGCGGACGTCGTCCTGGTTGAGACGGAAATCGACGTTCTGACCGCCGACGTTCACTTTGAACGCCTGATAGAGATCGAGCTTCTTCGGGAGCTCGACGAGCCCTTGAAGCGTGTCCCCCTTCGCCACTTTGCCGCCCGCAAAGTTCTTCATCGGGGTGACTTTGCCCGGTGAGCGTCTCGCCCTTCTGCTCGACGGTCACTTCCGGCTTGAACTCGAAGTCCTTGTTGGCCGTTCCCTGGACGAAGAAGACGCTCGTCATTCGCGCCTTGGTCCGGAACGCCGCCTTGGCCGGCGAGCTGCCGAACAGCGCTTCGACCGTTCGATCGTTCAACAGAATGACTTGCAGATTCCCCCAGTCGGTGCGGGCCTGGGAGGAAAACATTTGCAACATCTTCGCGTTGTCGGCCTGCTGCGCGCCAACCACGATCGGCAGCGCAGACACCGCCACCACGAGGAATGCGAGGGCTTTCTTCATCACGTGACTGCTCCTTCAGAAACGGTTACTGGGACGAAGGCAACAGCATATCATGCGGCTTTCCGGCGCTGGCGGCGGCGCTGCGCTCGAAGGGTGCCCTCGTAACAGTCGATGGCCCGGATGAAGATCTCGAGACGCGACAACCCCGTCATTCTGCTGAGCGCCGCGAGCTGATCGTAGCGCTTCGGTGGAACGCGGATACTGACCTGCGGATAGTCCCGCACGCGCTGCCCGTCAATTCCCCCTGGCGGACGGCCGGCTTTGCGATTCGTTTCAGCTTTCCTTCTCATAACGAGCTTTCCTCATCCTCATCTCAACGCATCAGCGCGCCGCACGTTTGTGCTCTCACAAATGCTCGTGAGCAACGTTCTGGCTATAGCAAGCGTTTTGCCATGTCTTCCTCCCGAGCACAACAACTGGGGAGAATTCACGCTAGCACTAAAGACGCGGACAATTCGTAGAGAAAGAGGCCGCCTAAAATTGCAAACCGAGTACCAACGCCGGCTTCGTGCTGATGGGGAAATTCATTCTATTTGTGACGCGATTATGGACAATTCAATTAACTTACGTCGTCGAATGACAATCCGAATGCGAGCCGGCCGGCGAGCACGTTTTGCGGCTTCTCCTGCAGCGGGTGATATCGGACGCCCTGGACATCCCGGAACAGACGTTCGAGCGTGTTCCTGCGCAGGAACGAGCCGCCGCCGGCAAGGTCCATCGCCTTGTCGACCGCGGCGCGCGTGCCTCGCCCGAGAATCGCGCGGCAGCACATCACCTCCGCTGTCGTGTCCTCGCCCGGCGTGCGTGTCATGGCGACATCGATCATTCGCGCGAGAGCAAGCTGTGCGGACATCAGCTCGTTCTCCATCTCTCCCGCCTGCGCCTGCACGACCCGATCGTCACGACGCTTTCGGGCCGCCCCAATGGCAAGATCGCGGGCGGCCTCGGCAACGCCCACGTAGACGGCATTGAACACCGGCAACGCGACCATCGCCACGGTGTGCACGAGCGGATGCCACTTGCCGCTCGGACGCTTGAGCGCCACGGCCGCGTCCGGGACGAACACCTCTTCGAAAGAAATGTCGTGGCTGCCGGTGCCGCGCATGCCGAGCGCTTTCCAATCGTCGTGGATCTTCACACCCTGCGCCCTGGTGGGCACGGCAATCTGGAGCACGGTGGGTCCATCGGCTGGATCGTCGATCACGGCGGTCGTCATCATGA
The DNA here is from genome assembly GCA_963850295.1 of Vicinamibacterales bacterium. Classification (GTDB taxonomy): domain Bacteria; phylum Acidobacteriota; class Vicinamibacteria; order Vicinamibacterales; family JAMQPK01; genus JAMQPK01. The sequence goes on from CAWKKU010000012.1 coordinate 125,764, forward strand.
GATCGCCCGCCGGCGCGCCGCTGCAGAAAATCTTTCGTCCCGTCACACGATAGCCGCCGTCGACTTTGGTGGCATTACCCGAACCGAGCAGCCAGTCCGCACCACCAGTGGATACGAGCACCAGGTCTTCGGCGGCAACGCGCTTGAGCAAGCCGTCCACCGGCGCTTTCTGGTTCTTCCATCTCCACGCCGCCGTTGCGACGAGGTGGGTATGCATCGATAGCGCGAGGGCGGTCGAGCTGCAGTGATGCGCGAGCATGCGCAGCATACCGGCGAGCTCCGCGACCGACGCGCCACCTCCGCCCAGCTCCTCGGGGACTCCCGCCGCGAGCACTTTTCGAGCCTTGAGCACGGCGTAGTTGTCGGCGACGAACGCATCGGTCTCGTCGTGCCCGGGCGCGCCGGCGGCAAAGGCGCTCCCGAGCTCGTCGGCAAGCTCGGTCCATCGACTCTTCGGAAACTGAAACACTGTGGCCTCCTCAGGAAATGGCGTCCAAATCGTGGGGTCGTGACTATTAACCTGAAGGTTATAGGATCACCTGTGTAATGGGTTTTCAACCCGTGAAATCATGTACGTGGCGAGGATCCGCTTGGGACTTTTCCAGGAAAGGCGGCGTAAACATAATGATGCACCAACGATGGCTTCCGATGACCGTGCTTCTTATCTTCGTAGCGTCTGGGGCAAGCGCGCAGAACTCGACACTGACTCCCGCAGACGCACGGCATTCATGGGGACGTGGGTGATCAACTTTACGGAGCCAGCGGCATTCAAGACGACGCAGACGGTACGAATCTGGAACCAGAATGGAGTTGTCGCTGCGAGTATTCAGAGTGGAAATACACCACAAGAGGTGACCGGCATCCTTCAGGACGCGAACCTGCTGGTGCTCACGATCAACCGTGAGGCGCCGTCCGCGATGCGCGAGAATGGCGTGCCGATCTGGTCAGTGCTGTCACTGTCGCTCGATGGCGACACAATCAAAGCAGCACTGATGCTGGAACCGAGCCAAACAATCAAGAAAGGGACGGGTAAGAAGCAGAGCAACTAGACAGCAACGTGGCCCGTGAAGGGGACGACTGCAAGTCCTGCCACGTGCAATACTTACACCCTAACGCCGGGGTGGCGGAACTGGCAGACGCACAGGACTTAAAATCCTGTGACGCGAAAGCGTCGTGCGGGTTCGATCCCCGCCCCCGGCATTTAGTTGCGCCGATTTCCCTCCTTTTCGAAGATTGGCCGACGTGGGCCAATGGGATACGAGAATCACGACATGACTAAGCCGGACATTTTAGGCATTGCGCCGTTCTTCATCGTCAAGAGTGTCCCCGCCGCATTGGCGTTCTATCGCGACCGCCTCGGGTTCGACATCACGTTTCAAGGGCCCGAGCCCGGTGACATCTTCTTCGGCATTGTTGAGCGGGGTGCTGCGATGATCATGCTGAAAGCCATCGGTGTCGATCCAGTGCCGAACTACACGAGAGGTATCAAACACGGTATTGCCCGCTGGGACGCTTATTTCTATGTCCCCGATCCTGATGCACTGGCGGCAGAATTCTCGTCGCGCAATGTCGAGTTTTTCGCGCCACTCAAGAACACCCACGATGACCTGCGCGGATTCGAACTCAAGGACGCTGACGGCTATATGTTGTTTTTTGGCCGCCCTCGTTCATGAGCGCCAGTGGGCCAATGTGGGCCAGGTTGTCGGCTCGCCATCCACGCACACGACGGGATATTGGCGGACACCCAACGTCGCTCTTGCTTGATCAGCAACTCGTGGCGGCCGCCGTGGCAGTCATAATCGCGAATCACCGATTCCTTCGACAAACCGCAGTTGTATTGAACGGCAACGATTGCGCGAGTCTTCGACGGGTCAAAGCCAACCGAAGACACCGCTAGAAGCTTGTTGTTGGGGAAGCTCGCGTAGGCGCTGCTCCATCCACCCTGAACCCGTTTACCATCGTAGCCAGCCTTCAGTAATAGTTCTCTCGCTGTGGCAAGCGGCACTAGCCGATAGGGCAATCCCAGATCTCCGTCGGAGCGGAGAAAGCGAACCACAGCATTGGCCTGCTGGTAAGCCTTCCAGATCGGATTCCACTCAGGACAAACACGGTCACTCGTTTGGCAGTTCGATTGGCTTCTCGTCTCTTCAAGGAGCACGAAGCTGCTTAGGGGTTTGTCCCCCGAGCTGAATGGCCGGTTCAAGACAGCGGCATAAACGGCATAGGCGTCAGGATCGTCCACCATCAGTCGTTCTGATTGGGCTGCCGCGTGGATTGGCGACAGCAGCAGCAACAGGACGGTAGACACCAGCGTCAGCGATCCGTAAACGTGTGCCTTCACGGAAGCATTAGACACCGTCGTCTGACGATGGTGCCCATGGGCAGATGATGCTCGGCCGATGAATGAGTACCTTTAGAACCCTCAAGCAAACTTTAAGGTCTCACGCTTCACTCTTAAGTGAATTGAAGCTCCAGATTCTGGGCAGTAGCGGCGATCAAACATGCTGCTGAGCAACGCCTTGGCGCGGTTCGTGCTCTCCATGCGGCGTGCCGACGATGCCCAAGTGCCCACGGTGTGGCGTGAACGCTTTCGTCCGGGCGGAGACGGTAATTTCTGCCCAGCGTGTCACCGTCGCATACTACTGTGGACGCTGCAACCATGAATGGCACGCGGACTCGTCTCCTGACGCACCGGCGCAACAAAACAAGGACAAACCAGCACTGCGGAAGAAACGGGATCGCCGGAAGGTGTAATCGTTCTCAGTGGCGAATGCTATTTCTTCCCCGGTCTCTCCGACCAATGGGCCGACCACACCTTCCAATCCCCACCTTCTCGCTTCCAGACGCTCGTAAACGGTCCCTGACTTTTGCTCCCGTCTTTTGTATTGAGGTCGTTCTGGATGCCCGTCAGAACAGCGACATCTCCGTGGACACGGGCATGCACCTGTTCAAGCGTGTGCGTGTACGGCAGGGGGCCCCGACCTTGGAGTTCTTGCACTCGCGGTTTCTGCTTCGACCACACGGTTCCATCCTGGAAGATCAACACGAGACCATCCGCCTCAATCTTGTCCATCGTGGCTCCGTCCCCTCGACGAAACGCAGTCATCCAGTCGGAATAGCGCTGCTGGAGAGTTGTCGTGGGATCTAGCGTTTGGGCAAACGCGGGCGGAACGATGAACAGCAGAGCGCCGAGCGCGAGTGTCGACGTTACAATCCGTCTCATTGGCCCTCCCGGGTGGAATGTAGTGAACGAATCGCGAAGTATAGGGAGATGGAGAGGAAGCGTCAACCAACGGACTGCGCAAGTAGGCGATGATCGCGGCATGTTCGGTGGCCGCGTCGATGAGCGGCTAGTTGGGGTTTTGGGCAGCTCGGCCATTCGTAGAACGTCCCGCTGCCTCTTCGATGACCCACTCATGGCCGCACTCTCCACAGCGCCAATCGATGGCAGTGCTTCGGCCTTGCCACGAGACCCGCACCAGGGTCATCAGGCGATCGTTTGCGCAACTGGGGCACTTGGGGCGGTCGCGGGCGATATCATTTCTCGGTCGCATTTCCGTCATGCACGAGAAGCTTAAACATTTTGCGATCGCTTCTGCGTAGCAGCAATGTAAATAAACGTAAAGAAGGGGTGAACGACGGCTAAGATGAAAGGGCGTGATTCGAACGGTTCTAACTGCGTTCATTTTAGCGGGCACGCCCGCGCTGGCACAGACGCAATCCGCCTCGGCGCCGCTCCTCGTCACTGCGACCGTCATCTCCACGTGCAAGGTAGACGTCCCGCGCACGGTTGCCAGTTCGGTCCTCCCAATATTTCCGGTTGACGTCACCTGCGTCCGTCGCGGCGCACCCGCGCGCGTGCAGCGCCCACAGGCACCCCGTCGCAGCGAAGCGCGCGACGCGGTTCTGACGATCAATTTCTAGTTGTATCAGAACAGTATGGTGACCTGAAGGACATCGATATATTGTCCCGCCGGCACGTCCTGCAGGGGAGCAATGCGTCCAAACACCGGCACGACTACGGGCTCCTTGTTGGGCGGACGGGGATCGAAATAGTAGTCCGTGCCGTTCGAGCCGTCGCCCCAGACCGTCCGATGATCCGCATCCAGGTAGACGTTGTAAAAGAGGTGTTCAGTCGGATCGGCTGTCGTCATATGGCGGTCGCTGTACGAGTTCGAGTAGCCGCGTGACATCTCGATGCGTATGTTCTGTACGCCTCTGTTCGTGATCTCGTCCTTCACCCCACAGGTGTAGATGACCTGGGCGAGCGCGCTGATGGCGATCGGGTTCAGGGGGTCGTAATAGCCGAAGCTCAAGGGCCGCGTCTCGATCACGCAGCCCTTCGAGGCACGAGACAGCAGCCCGCGCGGGTACTGTTCAGCAGACCCGGCGCCGGCTATGACACCTATCAGCATCAGGGCGACCATCGCGACGCCCGCGGCGCGCCCTGCCGTCACGGCAACACCTCTACGCACGGCACTGCGCCGATATCGATCATCGGCTCTACACCTTTCGGCATTCGCACCGTCGCACGGCAGGATCGCCCCTGCCACGTCGCGACGGCGGGGTGGTCGCCGGGAGGCAGATCCTCGAAATAGAATTCGCCGGTTGCATTGAGCGGCGAGGAGAACTGCTCGCCGCCAACCTCGACCGAAAACGTGCCGTAGGCGGGGTGCGTGCCGCGCACGTCGATTCGTCCCGTCACCGCCCGAATCAGCTTGGCCTCGAACGTCACGACCGCGCCACCGCGATACGGAACGGCGATGTCCTGCGACACTTCTCCGAGCCTGACTTCAACCGGCAAATCATCCTGGATGATGCCGATGGGGCTCGACAAGTACGAACCGCAGGTCCGGCACGAAGAGCGACCCGCGCCTTCCCGTCCGGCCCGCCAGCTGATTGTTCGCGAGCACGCGTACGCCCCTGGATTGAGGCACTTTGACGAGTGCGAAGCCGTCTTCCACCGGCCGCGACAGCAGTACTTCGCCGCCGATGCCAACGATACTGCCGGCAAGGTTCACAGCGCCGAGTGCATCGGTGGTCTCCGATCCCTCGCCGCGCACTCCGATGATGCCGCGGCGATGCTGCACCTCGAACGTGCCCTGAGTGCGATAGGGCTCCTCGAGGTCCGCATCGATGCGAAACCCAAAGCCCGGTCCGAGCGGCAGCGATCGTTGGATGTTCACCGAGGTCAACGACTCGCCTTCAGTGTCAACCGTCGTCACCGAGCTGGCCGTCGTGCGCCAGCCCAGCGCAACGTGAGCGACGCAAAGCCCTCCCACGTGATCGGTAAACCCCGCTTGTCCGTTCGCGTCGCGCTCGCGGACAGCTGCACACGCGATGTCGCGTTCACCGTATACGCCAGCCGCAGGAGACGATCGTGCTGCGTTGTGGACGAGACTCTCCAGCGTCGTCGGCGACGGTTTGTAGGTGCGGCCGAGAAAATCCGGCGTCGTCTGCGCAATCCGCGACGTGAATGCATCAGGACCGCCGAGCGTCGCGCCGACTGTGAAAGAACCGAGCCACCCCAGCGACACCGTCGCAGATCCGTCCGCGGTCACTTGCGCTTCGTCGGCAGGTTCGAGAAACAGGTTTCGAAATTCCGGGCCGATCCACGTCGCGCGCAGCTCTCCGCTGAACAGGCTCGAAAGAAACGAATACACGCCGGTCGCGGCATACCCCTGCTGCTTCGGCGCGTCTTCTGGTGCTGCCTGGCTGACGAGCCCTTCCGCGCCGAACGTGCCCAGCCGCCAGAGGCGCATATGAAAGCCGGCTCCGCCCATGACCACGTCTTCCGCGCCTTCCGCCTGGAAGCCGATGGTAAGCCAATCGGCGAGGCCGATGTTGTGGATCGCCGTGCCCATTGTCCGGCCGTACTCGACCGTGGTACCAGTCGTCGTTCGCTCCAATCCGACGACATACGAATAATCCTGCTCTCCGCGCTTGAGCAGTTGCGTTGAAAGGTAGAAGCCAAGGTCGATCGTCTGCTGGCGGCCAAACGCGTCACGAAGGATGACGTGCGCGTTGCCGAGGCCGGTTTCGATCGGCAGGTCGTTCAACGTGAAGCGGCCCGGCGGCAGGCGGACCGAAGATACGAGGCGTCCGTCGACGTAGACGTCGGCGATCGACGGCGTGCGTACGGCCCCTCTGATTTGCGGCGCAGGGATAACGGGTGTAATAGGGGTCGAGGTCCTGGTGGGTTGACAAGCTGAAGCCGCCGACCACGGCCGCACTGCCGAGCGTCGTCGATCGTCCGATCGTGTCACCCACGACCCAGCGGCGCCGGCCGTTCACCTGATCGAACGTCAGGCTGGTGAGCCCGAAGTGTGACGTCTCCAACCTCGTCGACGGCGGCCGCCGTTTCAAACAGCGTCCCGAAGAGGTGCAGTCCGAGCTCGCCATATCCGGTAGACGCGCCGTCGGTCGACCAGTTGGCGGAATAGTTCAGGAAGGCTGCGGGGTTCGACTGGACCCTCCATCCGTGCGGCCGCGGATTCGAAATCGCAAGCGTGGTGGTGCTCAGCAGCGATGGGTCCGCGGAGATCAGCAATCGAATCTGAGCTTCGTCGAGCTGGAAAGTAACAGAGGTGCGAGCGACGCGATCAACACTCGCGCGGTGGTTTCCGGCGCGAAAGACGCGGCGCTGGCCCTGACGGCAGGCTCAACAGGCCCGCTGCGATGATTGACGCGGGATCGACCCACGGACCCTCGGGCGTCAGCACGACGTCAACGTCGCCCTTCGGTTCCTCGTTGATCACGAGGGCCCAGATCGAGTGGTCCTGCGCCGCGGCCGGCAAGGGCGACAGCACGCCCGCTGCAGCCGCCACGATCAGTCCTAGGGTGCGGCGCACGCAGCCGGCGACACCTGGCTTGCGCCCTTGAGCGACCGGTTGTGTCCGAACACCTCGACCGCGACGGCGGTGGTCGATTTGCACTCCGCGGCGGTCATCGGCACTTCGAAGATTCGGGTCGCCCCGGGGAGCACGTACCAGCCCGCGCCCTCCTTGCTGAACGTGGGCGCGCTCGATGCGCCCGTGCCCTTGACCGAGACAGTGTCGACGTTGATGTGCAGATTGCCGGTATTGCGCACGCGCGCCAGAACCTTGCCGTCCGAAACCGAGACCCCGTCAATCACCGCCGTGCGGGCCGGCTTGACCGGGCGCACGAACACCGGAATCCCCACCTTCGTGCGAATCATGATGGCATTCGCCGTCGCTGCTGATTCATCAGGCAGCTCTTCGACGAAGAGCCGGAACGACTGTTCCACGTCACGCGTGACGCCAGCATTAATCCCGATGCGTATATTGCGCGATGCGCCCGCAGCGAGCTCGACCAGCTTTGGGAAGAACGTCACGTCGGTCGAGGGCTGCAGGGTCATGTTGCCGCGCTCGTCCTCAGACCATGTCAACACCGTGATCTCGAACCGCAACGGCGCTTTGCTGAGGTTGCGCAATGTCACCAAGGCGCTGGTCGCCGAAGGGGAGAGGTTGATCTCAGTCGGCGTAACGATGAAGTTCGACGCCGTGGCGGAGATCGGCCGAAAGCAGCAAGGACCCTATCGCAGCGAAGCACAGTCGAAGCCGCATCTGTCGTCTCCCGGCTAAAAGTTCACCGTCGCGACGACGGTGTCGGAGTAATTCCCCACGGCGACGTCCTGGCCCTGCGGCACGCGCCCGTAAACCGTGACGGTGCGCGGGTTGCGGTTGGGCGCAGCGACGAGGTCGAGGTCGTCGCCGGCAGTATTACCCCACACGTCGGTGCGAGCCGGGTCTTTGTAGATTTCGTAGGTGAGGTATTCCAGGGCCGACTGCCTCATGCGTCGATCACTGCCAACACCGTTGCTGCCGTCGTTCAAGGCGATGTGGGCGGCTGCCCCCTTCGTGCAGGTCACGGTGAGCGTCCCTATGCCGTCGAGCGGCGTCGTCGCATTGGCAGCAACAGGATCGTAGGCGCCGAAATTGACGGGAGCGGTCGAAATGGTGCAGTTTTTCGCCACGCTGGCAGAGACCGTGAGCGAAGCCGACGCCGACTGGGCGCGCATGCCGGGCGAGAGAGCCAGCAACACCGCCGCACCGGCCGGAACAATCAGAATCTGACGCATGGGCGCCTCCGTGGATTCGCCTCAGGGCAAGATTCGCGCCTACTCCGACGTTCAGGAAATGCCGGTATTTGGGTATGAGTCGCGGTTCCGCAACCAGCCAGGCGGAGCTCTTCCAGTAGTTTGCGAGGCGGTCACGGCCTATGGTGACGCGGCAATAGTGCCTTGATCGGTTACAGACCGATACCTATTGAGGGATATGTCTGTGCGGACGCTCGAGGACGTTATCAACCTCACAAAATCGAACGCCCGGGTCTGTCCGTTACCAGAGCCGTGGACGCGACTGTGGGAGATGCTTCCAAGGGCGAATGGTGAAGCGCCTGCTGCTCCACTCGTCGATGCTGCGTGGGAGCTACCTGCCCGGACGAAAATGATTCGGCTGCGCGAGCATCTGGAGTACGCCGATCGGCATGGCGTCCTGGCAGAGGTCGATGCCTTCCTGCAATCGCTGAGCGAATCCGACTGGCTGCATTTGCAGTGAACAGGGTTCGCTAACGCCGTCGCGGAGATCTTCTTACAAGTATTCTTTGCGTCTCTGCCCCTCCGCGTCAGCGCCCTGTCCGCGCACCTGGCGCTTGACGTCACTTCCGTTTTCCGCGCTCAACTCAAGTCTGGCGTCGAACAACAACTCCGCGACAGCCCTTTCCATCGCCTCTTCGTGATCGACGACCGCTGTACGTTCATTCTGGCGTTTCATGATCTCTTCTGACCTCCGGCCGGTAACAGGAGCAAGATTGACGCCCGGCGCTCCCGCCAACGGGCCATCTGGAAATCCTCAGAATGCCCTTCATATTTGCGCCGATCACAGGATTGTCGTTTGTACCGAAGGTCTATTGCGGCACACGCTGCGCGTTTTTAGCACAGTTTGTGCGCGAGGCCGGAGAAGCGGCCCGCCGAGTTGTTGCCAGCAGAAAGTGTTCTTGACGGCCGCCCTTCACAGGCAGAAGATGGCCCTGACGTCCTCGCGGTCCTGCGAGCGACGTTCCTCTTCAATTCGGCCAGGAATCGAGTGGCTGAATGCCTCAAAACATACCTTGTGAACAGTGTCATCGCGTGGGATTGGTGCGCCTCGAGCGCATTATCACGGGTACGAAGGTGACGCTCGCCTACTATTGCGGCGCCTGCGATCACTCGTGGCAGTTGGTCGTGCCCGATCCGCGGCAGCCTGTTCGCGCGTCGCTGCGTGCGCAGAAAGATCGGCGACATTCCGCCTAGCCCTCAGACGTATCCAGGACATGTGCACGATTGTTGCTATCACCACAGTGTGAAGGTGCGCATCCTCAAGCGGCCGACAGGACACGTCGATGGGATCAATCTCCGGCGTTACGTCCCTGGCGGTGTGTACGACGTGTCGGCGCCAATCGCCGATTACCTCGTGCTGCAGGGCTCGGCGATGGCGGAAATGCGGCAGCGCAAACCAGTCACCCTCAAGATCAAACCCGATCGGCGTTTCAGACGTTGAGCCGTCGTCGGGATTGGTATAGTGATGTTTGTGCGCCGGTCCGCTGCCACTCTCCTGATCGCCGTACTCGCTGTGACGCCGGCTGTGCCGGTTCGTGCCCAGGACACCCCTGCATTCCGCGCCGGCACCACGCTCATCGACTTCACCATTGTCGTGCGCGACGCCAGCGGCAACCCGGTCACCGACCTGAGCAAAGAGGACATCGTCGTCACTGAAAGTGGCGAGCCCAGGGAGGTCGCATTCTTTCGCTTCGACGGCGCTCCGCCGCAGCTTTCACGGACGTCTCTGCCGGCCGGCCGTTTCACGAATCGGCTCGAGGCTGCTTCCAACGGCGCGCGCCATATCACCGCGATTCTCGTCGACGGCATGAACACCCCCGCGGCGAACGTGACGCTTCAATTCACGCAAACCGCCATCCGCGATCAGATACTCGCCTATCTCGACGCGCTTCCACCGTATACACGCGTCGGCCTTTTTCGCCTCGGGCGCCGGTCTATCGACGTGCTCAGCGACTTTACCGACGACGTGGCATCGCTGCGCGCGCAGGCGTCCAAAATGGATCTCGTGCTGCCGGAGCTGTTCGCGACACCCGGGTACAGGCCAGCCGATTTCGGCCCGTCAGGCGCAACAGGATCGGGGACAGCGGCGGCGGCGCGAGCCGACGCGGCGGCTCAAGACGCCAAGGCAACCGGCTTCGTAAATGAGAACGTTCAGACCAATCGCATCGATCTCACGCTTCCAGGGCTGGAGGCGCTCGGCGATCATCTCGCCCGCTTTCCGGGCCGCAAGAACATCGTCTGGGTGGGCAACGGCATGCCGCTGCGGATCGGCCCACGCGGCCAGGCGAGAGACTTCGAACCGCAGATGAGAAAGACAGCCGAACGGCTGGCCACGCAAGGAATCGCAATCTATCCCGTCAGCTCGCGGTTGGCCGGAGAGCCCGTGCGCGAATCACTGGATCTGTTCGCAGACGTCACAGGCGGACGGGTGACGCTGACGATGAACGATCCGACTGAAGGATTGAGGACGACCGCTCAGGACCAGCGGGCCATCTATTCCGTCGGCTTTTACGCCGTTGCCCCGCCCGACAACAAGTGGCATCCGATCCGCGTGACCGTCCGTCGCCCCAACCTCACCGTCACCCATCGTCAGGGCTACATGTCGGAAGCGGCGGCCGAGCAACCCATGGAATGGGGCGAAACGGAATGGCGCAACGCTCTTGCGAATCCACTCGGATCGAGCCTGGTTCGGCTGGACGCGATGACGGCGATGCCACCCGGCGCGCGCATGGTCGAAGTCCGCATGCAGATCGCGCTCGACGATCTGCATTTCCGGGACGCGGACGGCAAAGGCGTGGCGCAGATCGATATCATTACGGGCGAGAAAATGGCCAGCGGCGAATTCGCGTTCCGCGTAGAGCGGGCGACACTAGGCAGGCCCGCCGCTGCCGCGCCAGGCGCGACGGCCGGATTGACTCTGCGCCTCTCGTTGCGGCCCGAAACGGCTGCCTTGAGGATGATCGTGCGGGATCGATTCACCGGGCGTCACGGAACGCTGGACATCTCGCTGAATCAATAGTCAACGCGCGCTACGGCGTTGGCCCGTAGTAACCGGCGCGCGTCCGCGCCTGCAGGTTCGGCCGCTGCAGACGCACAGCCACACGCCGAAAGGCGCCGTCGGCGCTGGCGTTGCTCGAGAGATAGCCCACGACGTACTGGCTCGTCAGCTCGCTCGCGATTTGCATGTAGACATCCACCAAATCCAGAGAACGTTTCGGCAGGAACAACCGGCCGCCCGTTTCCAGCGCCAGCTGACGCAGGCCGTATTCTCCGGTCGAACGCGTCGTCTTCAGCGCATCCTCCAAGCCCAGCCCCACCGTGTAGATGACGGTCTGCGAGCGCTTGGCCGAATCGAGCAGCTGCTCGAATGTCACAAGACTCGACGTGTCTTCCCCATCGGACAGCACGATAATCACCTGCCGTCTGATGTCGGAGTCGTTCTGCGGCCGTGATTTTCCGAGCTGCCGCAGCACGATGTAAACCGCGTTGTAGAGCGACGTGGCGCCGCCGGCGCGAAGGCGATTGATCGCCGACGTGAGCTCCGCGCGATCGTCTGTCAGCTGCTGGAGCACCTCGACGCGGCTGTCGAAGCTGACGATTTCCGCGACATCTCCCGGGCGAAGCTTGGCGACGAAGTCTTTCGCCGCCTGCTGCGCGAGCGGCATCTCTTCGTCCATGCTGGAGCTGGTATCGATGAGAAGCGAGACCGACAACGGAACGCTCGCCGGAGAAAAGTACGCGAGCTCCTGCGGACGGCCGTCTTCGGTGATGGCGAAGTCCTCGGGCGAAAGGTCTTGCACATACCGCCCACCCGGACCGGTAACGGTCACGCTCAGAAGGACGAGGTCAACACCGGTACGAAACGAAGCCCTCTGTGCCGCCGCGTGTCCCGCCGAAAGGAAGACCGCCAATACGACCAGGCGGAGCCAGTTGCGTTTGCCCATAAGCCCGTCCCCTGTTGAACCGCCATTATTGCGCCGACACCTACTGTGACGAAGATATTTCCATGCGAGGCATCATTTTCGGCCTTGCGGCGCTCAGCGCTGGCTGCGCTTCCCACCTGCCCCGAATGGCGGTCCGGGCGCCCAATCCAAATGGTTGTTATGTGATGTTTTTCCAGGCTCCGGCCTTCCGGCACGCAGCCGACGTGCTGAATGGCCCGGGGAACTGGCCCACCCTCAACGGCCTTCCCGACACCAACAATCGCCGGTGGGCGAACCAGATACGCAGCATTCGCGTGGGGAGCGATGCCCGACTCACCGTATTCTCAGAACCCGGCTTCAAGGGTCCTGCGGGCGAATTCGACCGTGGCTCAGAACATGCGGACCTGGCGCCCGACATTTCAGCCAATATCGAGTCGCTGAAGTTGACGTGCGGCGCCGGCGACTAGTCCCACTCGCCCCGGCGGAAAAATTTTCCCGATCTCGAAAGATTTACACCCGATTACGAAAAGTGTCTTTGGCGTAACCTAAGCGGCTCTATCACTTACAGCCGCGTAAGGGGCCGTAGGGTGCGCCCGGATCTTGCTCTGGCGGTTACTTGATGGCTCGACCCCAGACACAGCGCGCCTGCCGCCATCGGGTAAGGTGGCCGGCGCGGGTCAGGTCTGTTGCGGCGGCGCACTGGCACGCGGGCGAGGTGGTGAACCTCAGCGTCACTGGTGTGCTGTTACAGGTCGATCAGACCTATGAGATTGGCGAGCGGGTCGAATTCGAAATCGATTTCATGACCCAGCCGGAAAGCAAGATGGTCGTTGCGGGGGTGGGCCGGGTCGTCCGCGGACACCCCTCGCCGCCCGGAGCCGCCATTCAATTCGACTTGGCGTCCCATCCGAGAGCCGCCCTCGCGAACTATCGCGCCAGCCGGGCGCGCCGCGCTTCCTTGAACGACTTCACACCGAGCGCGATGTAAGCCACGAGGATCACGCTCATGACGAGCTGCGCAAGCACAGCCGGCCGCGCGAGCTCGCCTCTCACCAGCGCGGGAACGACCCGTCCCAGCGTGCCAAGCAATGCCAGCAGCGCCAGCGCCACCGCGGCGTGCATCGCGTGTTTGCGAGCGGATTCACTTCGGCCAACGAACGCCAGGACCACGAAAATCGCGCCGAAGAACGCGGGAATCAAAGCCGTCACGCTGGTGCGGCCAGTGAGAACATAGCTCGCCACGCCGAGCAGAATAAGGACAATCCCGAACGTTCGCGTTGTCGAAACCATAGGCTGCATTGTAGCCTCGGCATGTGCCGGCGCGCCACACCAGGGCTGGGATTGCGATTCCCGCCGACATCGACAACGTTCAGGTTCGCGCCGCCGGCAAGCTCGTCCAGTTGACGAACCTGCGCAAGCTCATTCTGGCCCGATCTCGGCATCACGAAGGGCGACCTCCTCAGGTATTACGCCGCCGTGTCCCCTGCTCTGCTGCCGCACATCAGCGTCGCGCGCCATGGTGATGAAACGCTACCCGCATGGAGCGGCGGGGCCGTTTTTCTTCATGAAGCGCACCCCGTCGCCGCGGCCGGACTGGCTGGAGACGTGCGCCATCGAACACGGCTCCGGAAACGTCATCGACTTCCCCATGATTCAGGATCTCGCAGCACTGCTGTGGGTCGTGAATCTCGGATGCATCGACCTCAACCAGTGGTACTCACGATGCGACGACGTCGATCGCCCGGACTATTTCCACTTCGATCTCGATCCAGGTCCCGGCGCGCCGTTCGAACAGGTGCTGGAGGCGGCGCTCCTGCTTCGCGAAGCGCTCGATACGCTGAAGATGCCGTCTTACCCGAAGACCAGCGGGTCCAAAGGCGTTCATGTGTACGTCCCGATCAAGCGCGGCCCCACGCAAAAAGACGTGTGGACGTTCACCAAGGCGCTGGCGGTGACGCTCGCGGAGCAATACCCGAAGATCCTGACCGCCCAATATCGCGTCGCCAAACGGCCGCGCGGCCGCGTGCTCATCGATTACAACCAGAACGCCTGGGGCCGCACGCTGGCGAGCGTCTATTCCGTGCGTCCGACGCCAACGGCCAGCGTGTCGACGCCGGTGACCTGGAAAGAAATCGAGCGCGGGATCACATCCGAACAGTTCACGTTCGACGTCGTCCTGAAACGCGTGGCAAAACACGAAGACCTGTTCGCGCCGGTGCTGAACGGAAAGCTGAAGCTGCCCGCGTGGGAGTGAGTTTCGTGTTTCACCGCAGAGACGCGGGGGACGCGAAGAAGAGGAGCAATATTCTGTCTAAAAGGCGATCCTCTGCGTCACCGCGTCTCTGCGGTGGGACAGGATGTTGTTGGTTAATGCACCGACGTTGAAGATGGCGCCATGGTCGTCGGCTGAGCGATGGCACGGGAGATCATGTCTTCGAGTTGCTTCTTGTCGATGCGGAACGGTCCGGCGATGGCGGCACCGGTTTGTATCTCAATCGCGACGACGACACCGCCGTCTTCGAACGGGTTCACGATCCAGCTGAACCCTCTGAGAAACACCGGCGTGTCGCTCGAGCTCGGGATTCTTCGCGTGGTAAATCGCACGGAGCATCGCCTTGAGCAGCATCGACACGTCGTGGTCGGTCCATGCGGCCGGATTGGCTGTGATTTCGGAAATGACCTGCGTCTTCGCGAAATCGGTACCGCGAAGCCACACGTCTACCTGGAGTTCCATTTACCTGCCTTTTTGACACAGAGGCACAGAGACACAGAGAACGTTTTTCTTCAGGAAAGAAATTTCATGAGAACAGAAATCTCTGTGCCTCTGTGTCTCTGTGTCGTGTTCTTTTACTGGGCTTCGATTGTACGAGCGAGGCGCTCGGCGAGTCCAGCCGCATCGGTCGTGGGCTCCGTGCACGTGAAGTCGTGACACACGTACGCCGTCGCGCGGCCGTCGCGCATTTCCATGGTGCTGATGAACGGCAGCATGCGCGCGAGCTCCGCCTGACGATCGCCGGGGTCGACTGGCACCACGATGCTGAACGGGTCGTATTTCGCCGACGCCTCTTTCATCAGATTTTTCGTCCCCTCGTCGCTGCGCCGTCCGACGATCACGACTTGCGCCACCTTCGCGTGATACGTTGACAGCGCAGCCATCATCATCGGGACCGCCCGCGCGACCTGGCCCATGCGTGGGCCGAACATCCGGAGCGTTTTGTCGATGCGCTCGAACAGTTCCGGCTCGTTGGTCAGATGCGCGAGCGTCAACAGGTTCATCACCGACATCGAGCTCGGCGACGGTTCAGCACCGTCGTAGTCTTCCTTCATCCGCAGGATGACCGTCGGGTCCGCTCCTGTCGTATTGAACCAGCCGCCGTCGGATGCATCCCAGAACTGTTCGTCCTGCCGCCGCTGCAGCGTGCGCGCAAGCGCCAGCCAGCGCGGGTCGCCGCCGGCCTGAAAGAGCTCGACGAGGCCGAAGATCAGCGACGCATAGTCCTCGGCATAGCCGTCGATCGCTGCATCGCCGTCGCGATACCGCCGCTTCAGGATCTGCCGGCCGGCATCCCACATGTGCTCTTCGAGGAACCGCGCCGACCGTTCGGCGGCTTCGAGGTACCGCGCACGTGAATCGGCTCTCGGCAACACACGAGCGGCGCGGGCGAACGCGGCGAGCATCAGCCCGTTCCAGCCGGTGAGCACTTTGTCGTCGAGGTGAGGCCGTGGCCGCGACAGCCGGGCCTGGAACAACGTCATGCGGGCGCGCGCGAGAATCGACTGAACCTGGTCCGCGGCCGTGCCGGTCTTTTCCGCCAGCTCTTCGACAGAGCTCGCCACATACAGCAGGTTCTTGCCGGTGAACTCCCCCTGAGGATCCTCAGGAGCGTTACCAGTCGGGAGTATCCCGAACCGATCGCGGATGACGTCGAAGTCCCCTTTCAGCAGCTCCTCGAGCTCCTGCTGCGTCCAGAGATAAAACGCGCCTTCGGTCTTGTGCGCGCGCGGATCTGCCGCGTGTTCGGGCGGCACGCTGTCCGCATCTTCGGCGGAGAAAAAGCCGCCCTCGGGGCTCGTCATCTCGCGCAGCACGTACTCGAGCGTGTCTTCGACGACTTCGGCGAAAAACGTGTCGCCGGCAACCTGATACATCTCGAGAGCCGTCAGCGTGATCTGGGCCTGGTCGTACAGCATCTTCTCGAAGTGCGGCACGCGCCAGTTCGCGTCCACCGAATACCGGTGAAAGCCGCCCCCGACGTGGTCGCGCATGCCTCCAAGCGCCATCGACTTCAGCGTCTTCGCCACCATGAATGCCGGCGTGTAGTCGCCGGTACGCGCCGTCTCACGAAGCAGAAACAGCAGCTCGCTCGGCCGCGGGAACTTCGGCGCGCCGCCGAATCCGCCTCGCGCCTGATCGAACATCTGCGCGAACTGCGCGACCCCTTCCTTCAACGCGTCAACGGACGGCACCTCGATGCCGGGCTCCACCGAGCGCAGCCCTTTGATCTGCTCGGTCAGGTTCGACGCAGACATCACGACCTTCTCCCGCTCCTGCTGCCACACGCGGACGATCTCGCGGAGAATGTCGGGAAACCCCGGCCGGTTCCAGCGCGCATCGGGCGGGTAATAGGTGCCGCCGTAAAACGGTTTCAGATCCGGCGTCAGCCACACGCTCATCGGCCATCCCCCGGAGCCCGTCGTCGCCTGCACGAACGTCATGTAGACGCGATCGACATCCGGCCGCTCTTCGCGATCGACTTTGATCGACACGAAATCACGATTCAGGATGTCCGCAATCGCCTCGTTTTCGAACGACTCGTGCGCCATCACGTGGCACCAGTGGCAGGTCGAATACCCGATCGACAGAAAAATCGGCCGATCGAGCGCTCGCGCCTGTGCGAACGCTTCTTCGCCCCATGGATACCAGTCCACGGGGTTGTCGGCGTGCTGCAGAAGATACGGGCTGCGTTCGCCCGCGAGACGATTAGGCATTCGGTTGAGCTCCAGCTGCCCTGATGTCGCGCCGCATCTTGCTGTACGACGCGGTGAACTCGACGCCCCAGAGCAGGATGACGGCGGAAGAATAGACCCAGATCAGGAACACGATGACCGTCGCGATCGATCCGTGAATCCTGGTGAACTGCGAGACATCGCGAATGAACCACGAGAAGCCCGTGAACCCCGCGTCCCAGAGCAGCCCGGTGATCAGGGCGCCGAGCCACACGTCCTTCACGAGCACCTTGACGTTCGGCACGAAGTAATAAATCAGCCCGAACACGAGCGCCGGCAGCAGCAGCAGCGCGTTGCGAATGAGGTAGCCCTGCATGACGCGAAGCGCCGGATAATTCTCCGACACGCCGGCAAACCAGCGCGCGCCGATGATCTGCGCCGCCGTCGCGCCGAGCAGGCCAATCATCAGCATCAGCCCCGCTGTCAGGAGCATCAGGAACGAAAACAGCCGGTGGCTCCAGAAGCTTCGCGTCTTCTCCACGCCCCATGCATGATTGACTGCCGTGCTGATCGCTCCGAACACGCCGAGGGCACCCCACACCAGGAGGATGGCACCGCCAATCCCGAGACGGATCGGCGTCTGGCGGAACGCGTCGAGCTGCGAGATGATGAAATCGAACTGCCCGGGAAAATACCGCAGGACGAACAGCAGCACCTTCTGCCGCGTCGCGTCATCGGCCGTCACGCTCCCCAGAATCGAAACGGCGATGAGCGCGAACGGAAACATCGACAACAGCGCGTAATACGCAACCGAGGCGGCATAGGTCAAATCGTCCGCCTCATAGAACTCGACGACGGCCCGCCACGCGGAGAGCCGCGTAATGCGTCCGGTTTCTTTCAATTCCGCTACAAGGTCACGCCCCTGCCAGAACACGCTGCCCTCTATAATGCCCTTACAGGGCGGACACACTCAAAAGAGATGCGATACGCCGATTCGATCGGCCCTCCCCGCACCGACGAACGATCAGAAGTCGGGCGGGCGCACGCACGCGGTGTGGCGATGCCCGGCGTCTGGCTTCAAGACCGATTGTTTCGGGTGGTAGGAGCTACAGCGAAGCGGCGACGGTGGTCGTCGTCTCCTCTTTGTCCGAGGCCTGCAGGGCCTGGACGACGAGCTCGAAGGGCATCATGTTGATGGCGTCGTAGTCGGGCGGGCAGCCGAACTCGCGCTGCTGTGGAGCCGTCGGGTTGCCAAGTGTGACGCACAGACCGCAGCCGATGCACAGGTCGGCCCGGACGGCGCAAATCATGCGGCCATCGCGGTCTTTTTCCTCGACGATGCACCCGGCGACCGGGCAGGCGGCCTGACAAATCGAACACGCGAACGCGCCGAAGCACCGATCGGGATCGACAACGGCAATCGTCTTGGGGGCCTTTTTGCGCGGCCCGCCCATCATCTTGGTCCACATGATGCGGGATTATAACCTGAACTCAGATAACCCTTAACTCTCCCCTAAGCTCTGAGCCCTAAGCTCTAAGCCCTTCGAGGCATCGGCAGGAACCCGGTCGAGATAATGCTCGGCGTCGATCGCGGCCATGCAACCGGAGCCGGCTGCCGTAATCGCCTGCCGGTAAACGTGATCCTGCACGTCTCCCGCCGCGAACACCCCCGGAATGCTGGTTTTCGTGCCGTCGTGCGTCACGATATAGCCGTTGGCGTCCATCTCGAGCTGGCCCTTGAACAGGCTCGTGTTCGGGGTATGCCCGATGGCCACGAACACGCCTTCCACGGGAAGCGCCGTCTGCTCCTGGGTGTTGACGTCGCGTAGCACGATGGCGGTCACCACGCCCTTGCCGGGGTCCAGAACGTCGACGACTTCGCTGTTCCACGCGAAGTCGATCTTGGGATTGGCGAACGCCTTGTCCTGCATGATCTTCGACGCCCGCAGCGTGTCGCGGCGATGGACGACGGTAACCTTGGAAGCAAACTTCGTCAGGAAGATCGCCTCCTCCATGGCCGAATCTCCGCCGCCGACGACGGCAATCGGTTTGCCTTTGAAGAAAAATCCGTCGCACGTGGCGCATGTCGAAACGCCGTGTCCCATCAGCAGCCGTTCGGACGGGACGCCGAGCAATCGTGCGGAAGCGCCGGTCGCGATGATCAGCGACTCGGCGTAGATAATCCGCTCGCTCAACTCGATCCTGATCGGGCAGCGGTTCACCTCGATGCGGGTTACGTTGCCCTGGATGATTTCCGTCTCGAACCGCACCGCCTGGGCGCGCATCTCCGCCATCAGCTCGGGCCCCATGATCCCGTCTTTGAAGCCGGGAAAATTTTCGACCATGGTGGTCATCATGAGTTGACCACCCGCCTCCAACCCTTCGATCATCAGAGGCTTCAGGTTGGCGCGGGCGGCGTAAAGTGCGGCGGTGAGTCCGGCCGGGCCGGACCCGACGATGACGAGGTTCCGATGTGGGCTCATGTTTGATCCGGGGGCCCCTGCCCCCCGGTATAGCGCCTCCGCTTGCGGGGCCCCTTCGCCCCGCGCCGCTCCAGCGCTTACACATGTTTGTCGATCAGCTGCTTGAGATGGTCCTTGTCGGCGAGGCCGACAACCGATTCCACGATCTCACCGGCCTTGAAAATCAGGATCGTCGGGATCCCGCGGATGCTGAAGCGCCCTGCCGTGTTCGGATTTTCGTCGACGTTCAGCTTTCCGACCGTCACTTTCCCGTCATAATCGGTCGCAAGCGCGTCTACGGTCGGCGCCAGCCGCCGGCACGGTCCGCACCATTCCGCCCAGAAGTCTACGAGCACAGGTTTGTCCGATTTGACCACCGTCTGGTCGAAGTTGCCGTCCGTGAAAATCTGGATCTTTTCTGAGGCCATCTCATCTCCCGGAATGGTCCGGTTCAAAGCCGGACACCGTGTCAGGTCCGGCTAAAGCCGGACACTACTTAAAGAATCGTTCCCATATACGCCCTGGGGCGGCCCTTGGCGTTCTCATACAGTTTGACGTACTCGCGGGCCGATCGGTCCCACGAAAAATCCTGTCGCATCCCCGCCATCTGCAATGCCTTCCATGTGTTCGGGTTATGAAAGACGGCTTTTGCCCGTTCCATCGCTGCCAAAAGGGCCGGTGCGGTATGGGGCCGGAACTTGAACCCGGTTCCCGTTCCAGCGGCCTCGTCGTAGTCGATAACCGTGTCTTCGAGCCCTCCGGTGGCGCGGACGAGGGGTACCGTTCCGTACCGCATGCTGTACATCTGATTCAACCCGCAGGGCTCGAACCTCGAAGGCATCAGAAACATGTCTGCCGCGCCCTCGATGAGATGAGCCAGCGGCTCGTCGAACCCGATCTTGACGGCAAACGACTCGGGGTACGCCGCCGCCAACTCGCGCCACATCGTCTCGTACAGTGCATCGCCCGTACCGAGCACCGCGAAGTTGCCGTACGCTGGCAGCACCGGCGCCAGCTCTGCAACCAGGTCGAACCCCTTCTGGTCGACGAGCCGCGAGATGATGCCGACCACCGGCCGCCGATCCGGCTCGAACGACGTGGTGCCGTTAATCAATTCCGCGACGGCCCTCTTCGCCGCGTCCTTTCTCTCGAGCGCCGACTCGTCGTACGGCTCGGGCAGATAGGGATCGCGGCGCGGGTCCCAGCGATCGACGTCGATCCCGTTCAGGATGCCATGCAGGTCGTCCGAGCGCGTGGCAAGGACGCCCTCGAAGCCGAATCCGTATTCTTTTGTTTGAATTTCTCTCGCGTAGGTCGGGCTCACCGTCGTGATGCTGTCGGAGAAGACGATGCCCCCCTTCAGCAGGCTGATCTGTCCCCAGAACTCCATCGCGTCGATCGACATCATCTCGAGGCCAAGGCCCAATGGCGCGAGCCACTCGGCCGGGAAGATCCCCTGGTAGGCGAGGTTGTGAATCGTAAAAATCGCGGTCATGTCGCGCAGCCGGGGCTCGTCCGCGTAGCGCGTGCGCAGATACACCGGTGCCAGCCCGGCCTGCCAGTCGTGGGCGTGGAGAATGTCGTAGGGCTCGCCGCTTTGCAGCGCGTATTCGAGGGCTGCGACGCACAGGAACGCAAAACGCCGCGGATTATCTGGATAGTCACCGCCCGCGCCATAAAGAGAGGCGCGATCGTAGAGCTCCGGCCGGTCTACCAGGACCACCTTGACGTTTTCGGCCAGCGGCTGCTCGACGACGCGCGTCTCGCTGACCGCCCCACCGACGCCCGCCACTTGAATAACCTTTGCCGCTCCGTGGGCCTGAGTGCCCCGATATTTTGGCGTGACCAGCGTCACGCGATGCCCCAGTTTTCCGAGCGCAACGGGCAGCGCGCCGAGCACGTCGGCCAGGCCGCCCGTCTTCGAGAACGGCAGGGCCTCCGAACCGATCATCAACACGGAAACGCTCATCAGGGAGTGGATACTATTGCATCAGTACTGAACGGTGAGCCACAATTCACCGGTGACCAGCCCCAAGACAGATCCGCCGGCGGAGCGTCCCGCCGATCGCCCGGGGCGGGCTGAGTCGCGCGAGGTTCGGGAACTGCGCGAGCTCAAAAACACGCAGCCCGATTTGGCTTCGGCAGCCGACATGCAAATCGAGCTGCTCAACGCGCAGCGCCGCATCCAGGCGCGCGTGCCGCTTCCTTCGGCGACCTTCGATAGGAGGAAACCCGACAACACCCATTGCCGGCCGGTACTGGAGTTCAAGGACATCCCCATCGACTGGAGCGACTTCCGCCTGATGATCCGCCAGACCGCGGACATCCTGAGGCGCTTCGAGACGCTGGAAACAGCGGACTACGACCGCATCCAGGCCCTGGCCCGCGACGGCCGGATCGAAGCTGTGGTCGCCACCTGGTATGACACCGCGATGACTCCCGCGCGCCGAAAGACGGACACGCGCACCCCGGAGCGCGAGCTGCTCGATCAGGTGTTGCTGCTGGCCATGCGCCCGTTCCTGGCGCGCTGCGCCGAAGCCTTGCTGCCGCGGCTGGAGCTCAGCGATTGGCGTCAGCCCTGCTGCCCCCTCTGCGGCGGCGAGCCTGAGTTCGCGTTCATCACCCCTGCCGCGGATCGCTTGTTGATTTGTTGCCGCTGCACGGGACAGTGGCGATACGACCCGATCAACTGCCCTTATTGCGAAAACAGCGATCGGACGCGTATCACGTCATTTACGAGCCGGGACGGGCGCTACCGCATCTACGCGTGTGACGAATGCCACCGCTACCTGAAGGCCTTCGACGGCCGCGACGGCAGCCGTCCGGCGCTGCTGGCAGTCGATTCGATCGCCACGCTGCCCCTCGACGCCGCCGCCATCCAACGCGGTTATCAGAGTTAATTTCTCACCGCAAAGGCGCGGGGGCGCTGAGAATTCTTCTCAACAGAAGAACAGAAAAACCCTGCGTCTCCGCGTCCCTGCGGTTGAATTTTGGGAATTTCTTGGGAACTTACTTTGCTGTGGAAACAGCTGGAGTGGAAAGACCCAGGGTGCTGGTGCTGTCTGAGAGCCACGACATGAGGTGGCGCGTTTCCCAGAATCGGCCGAAGTTCGAGGTCGCGCCGAGCACAACCACCGCCAGCGACGGCCCGCCATCCGGCATCTTCAGCAGCGTCGCGAGGCAATACCCCGCCTTGCTGATGAAACCGGTCTTGCCGCCGAGCACGTTCATGTCTCCGTTGCGGAGAATCTGATTCGTGTTGCGGACGGTGACGACACGGCCGTTCCTGCTCTTGGTGGCCACGGTGCGGAACGAATATTCGGGCGTCCGCATGATCGGTCCGATGCGATCGTCCTCGGACGCGAACGAGATGAGACGCGCCATGTCATACGCGGACGAGATGTTGTCGGCGTAGAGCCCCGACGGGTCGGTGTAGGCGGTGTGATTGAGGCCCAGGTCGTCGGCCTTCTGGTTCATCCTGGCGATGAAACCGTCGGAGCCGAGCGGCGACAGACGGGCCAGCGCGCGAGCCGCGGCGTTGTCGGACGGAATCAACAGGAGGTGCAGCAAATCGGAAATGCGAACGCGGTCGTTCGTGCGCAGATACGTCGTGGACGCGCGCAGCGTGTCCGAGCGGACGATGGTGACCTCCTGGTCGAGGTCGGTCGCCGTCTCGAGGAATACGATCGCGGTCATCACCTTCGTGATGCTGGCGATCGAGCGCTCGTCCATTGAGTTTTCTTCGTAAAGCACCTTGCCGGTGGCCGGCTCGTAAATGATGGCCGCGGCCGCACGGATATCCGGCACGACGTTTCCTGCGTCGTCGGTGCGGAACTTGGGTGTCTTCGCTTCGGCGAGCGCCCTGGCCGAGCGGCTGGCTTTGGCGCGGGCGGCGCGAATGCGCGCAGCACGTGCCCTGGCACGGGCCGTGGCCGACGGCTTGGCCTTGGATGCCGCCTCGGCAACCGGCACAAACCGGCCGGCCGGAGACTGCAGGGTTGTGGCTCCCGCGCCGGCGGCGGACAGGCTGACGCCCAGGCCCAGAACCGCAGAGCGCAAGATACCTACGAAACTCTTGTGAATAGACAGGTTACGAATCACTGAATGTTTCATCGGTATTCTAGCAAAGGCGCGATAGAGGTCCAAGCGAAAATGTTCGATATCCTCTGCAGATGCCCAACCCCGACCTGAGCACCGCCGAATATGCCGCCCTCAGGGCCACAATCCGGGAACGCGGAACTGTAAGACTGTGTGCTGTTTTGATTGGTCTGGCCGTATGGGGCGGGCTTGTGACGGTTCTCCTCATTGCCGGCCGGACGGGTCCCGCCCAGCTCGTCCCATTCATAATTTTGGTCGCCACCTTCGAAATCAACTTCTTCGTGCACACGGGCGTCGAGCGGATCGGGCGATACATCCAGGTGTTCTACGAAGAGCAAACCGACTCGAGAGCGTGGGAAACGACGGCAATGAACTATGGCGCGCGGTTCCCTTCCGGAGGACTCGACCCGTTGTTCTCGATGGTGTTTTTCTCCGCTACTCTGTTGAATTTCCTTGGTTTCTTGACGACTGCGCCGGGGAGGCCAGGCTGGATGGCCGTCTCGCTGCTTGCGCATCTCGCTTTCAATTACAGAATCGTCCAGCGCGCGACGCGCCTCGGCGGCGCAGCGCGCGCAGGACCTCGAGCGCTTCAGGAACCTGCTATCCAAGTAATTGGTTACGCCGTCCGATTTATCAGACAAGTTGTTCCCACCCGTTGTCGCCGACGTTAACTCTTCGTAGCATCCGCTGGCTACACTCGAGGTACGGGAATTGCTGAAGCGGTGCGCGGAGGACGTATGGGCAGTTTTGTTCGACTCCTCGGATTCACCACTCTCGAATGCGGCTGCATCGTCGGCAGGTATCGCGACCTGGCCACGAATCGGGACGTGAATTACGTCGAGGAAAAAGGCGACGCGTGCAAGACGCACGGCCACCGGAGAAATCACACGATCTCCGAGCGGCAGGCAGGCACGCCGATGCTGACCGCGGTTCGAACCGCGTAGGTCGCTGCTAGCCCCGCGGCTTCTGTGCCGCAACCGGCTTGAGGGTATATTCACGCCGGTAGGTCACGTCGAGATTGTTCCCTTCCGCGTCTTTCTTATTCAGCCTTATTTCAATCTGCCGCCGGCGCTGCGTGGGATCGGGATTGGTCGAGTAGTACCCGATGACGTAGTAGTCGCTGGTCTCGGCATCGATGCGCCTGATGGCTTTGGTGTGGTCGTTGGTGTTCACGACGGCGATGCCGCCCGTCTGTTCGGCAAGCACGCGCAGGCTGTCCTGCGATTTCCGCAGGTGCGACTCCCATTCGACCGGATCGACGGGCTCGTCGATGTCGCCGCCGGCCACCAGACCGCGCGGGTCGAAGGTATAGAAGGTCGCATTGGACCGGTTCGCCTGCCGCGTCAGCTCGACGAGGCGCATCGACAGCTCCGCGTCATTGAACTGGTTGCCCTGGTTGAGCATCCTGTTGCTCGGGTCGTTGGCGATTCACGTTACGGTTGTTGAGGAATACGTTGTCCGCGGTGCCGTTGCGCGATGACGCGAACGGATCGAAGTCGTAACCGTTGCTGATCAGCACCACAGCCTTGCGGCGATGCTGCGTCTTCTCGAGGTTCCCGAGCATCTCGTAGACGGTCTCGAACGCCACGTTGGCCCGGTGCATGACTTCCTGCGGCGTTTCGCCATGCGCGGACTGCTGAATGATCTCGGACGGCTTCAAGCCTCCGCCGGTGATCTTGTTGGCCGCTTCTTCCATCCGCGCGCGGTCATAGGTCAGATCGATAGCAATCGACGAAGTCCCGGTGGAGACGATGCCGAACAGGTCGCCGTCGTGCACGAGCTCCTTCGCCATGTCGCGGAACAGCTTGCGGACGCGATGGGTATCGCGGAACTCGAGATGCAGGTCGTCGACAACGAAGATGATGATGCGCCCCGCGGCGTCGTTCACCGGCCGCGATGCTGGAAGGATGATGCCTTCCCGTACCGGTGCAGCGGTGGCGGTCTGCGTTTGATAAACGCGGCCGCCGTGCACCAGCGTGAACGACGTGAGGTCCTGTCTCACGCCGTCTTCGTACACTTCGAAATCCTCTTTCGCGAGGTCCGCTTGAAACTGTCCCCGCCGGTTCCGGACGATGACGTCGGAACTGACGAGGTTGACCGACGTCCGGAAAGTGGGCGGCGTTCCGTCTTTCGCTGGCGGCTGCGCCGGCGCCGGCGGGTTGCTGCGCGCTCGGGGCGCTGCCAGATGCCGGAACAACGGCCAGCAAGGCCGCGACGCACCAGGTGCGGAGATTGTTTTTCATGGGAAGGACCTTCGGAGTGAGTATACCAAGGGATAAGGGGCGACCCCTCAGCCACTTTTCGGGTTCCGCCGGCGGCGTCGCATCTGGCCGGGCAGCCTGCCGGCGACGCCCTCCCCTGCGCGATCGGCGCCTGCGGCGCAACCCGAGCGCCGCACGCAGCTCGCGGATCTTCGGCTCGAACGATTCGACGCCTTTCCGAATCTCCTCTTCGGTGACCCACACATCGGGATTGAACTGTTCTGCCTGGGCGCGGAGCGCCAGGATGCGATCGGGATCGCCTCCGCGCTCGGCGATCCGCGCTTGCAATTCCGGCATACCGCGCGCGCAGGCGTGTCAGCTGCTCCGGGCCGAACGTCTGCTCGAGAGGGCTTACCGGCGGTTCGACCGTCTCCTCGGCATCGGGATGGGTCAATTGCTCGAACGCTTCGACCAGATCCTCGTCGCTCGAAGAGGCGTCGGGTTCCAAGGGTTCCGGTTCCACGCGGGGTTCCGGTTCCGCTGGCTCTGGTTCCAGCTGGCTCTGGTTCCGCAATTTCTGGTTCGGACGTCGATTCCGGCTGGTCGCCGGTTCGCGGCGCTGTGGAGCGGGTTTTTGCGCGGCAGGCTGCCGCCTCCGTTCGTTCTTGTCGCGCCGGCCGCGGCGGGCCCGCATGTCGTCGGGCGGCGGCGGAGGGCGGCGCTTTGGCTTCGAGAATTTTCGGCCAGTCGAACTCGATATCGGGGTTCTGATCTTCTATCCAGCGGATGGCCTCTTCGTCGAGCGCGGGACGTCCCACGCGCACGCCTGGCGGCGTGCGGAACCAATACAGGATGCGCTCGCGCGATCGGCCATCGCGGCGAACGGCATGGACGAGGAACGTTGTTTCGTACCCGCGTTTGTCGCGGGTGAACCGCAATGTTGGCAAAGCTATTTGCGTTTGGCCGGTTTCGAGGTTTTCCTGACGGGCTTCCGCGCCGCCGGCTTTCGCCGGCTTCTTTTTCATACTTTTTGCGGCGGCACGCTTCGGAGGCGCGGCCTTCGGCGCCGGTTTCGCGGCTGCCGCACGCCCATCTGATGGAGCTTTGTAGACGGGCAGGAAACGCATCTCGTCGCCAATCCAGTGGTAGCTATGGATTTCGGCGACCGGGATGTTGCTGTCGGTGCACATACGCCGAGCGACGTCCACCATCGCCGCCGGGACATACAGGTGAAATTCCGGTTTCAGACGTCCGAACGGCACCCACTCGGCGAGCGCCTCGAGGTTATTGACCGACTCGACCGTTTCCACTTCGATGACGGCCATCACTTTGCGTCCGCGATCCTGCGATGCCAGCACGACGTCCGGGATAAACCGCTGACGGTCCTGTACCTACGGCGCTGTTCTGCTCTGAACCTGGATTGATTCCGACATCGAAGCGACGGCGAAACCGTGCTTGCAGGAGGCGTATGACCCTGTCGTGTTCGAGCTGCTCGCGGACTGGCCTGACGAGGATGGGGCTCACGAAATCGCGACTATAACATAGCCGCCTTGTAAATAAAGACCCTACTTTAAGCGGTTTGGGCGATTTCGGGCGTCTAACGAACTCCGGGGTCCGGACCGATACTCCGCTCTAGAGCTACAATGGCCACCGAGACACCGAAAAATACCTCCACGATCGCAGTGCAAACGCCGGCAGCCACACGAACGATTCTGATCGTCGACGACGATCCGAGCGTTACCGAAACGTTCGAGCGGATGCTGCGGCTCGAGGGCTACCACGTCGTCACCGCGCTCTCGGCGGAGGCGGGCCTGAATCAGGCAGAACGTTCTCAGCCGCACGCGATCATCCTCGACCTCCGCATGCCTCTCGTCGACGGCCTGCAGTTTCTCCGCTTGCTGCGATCGAAAGATGGCCTGCAGAAGATCCCCGTCGCGATCGTGACGGGCGATTATTTCCTCGACGATGCCGTGTCGCGCGAATTGCGTGGACTGGGCGCCGAAGTGCGTTTCAAACCGCTCTGGCTCGAAGATCTGCTCGCGCTAGCCCGAAACCTGCTGAAGGCATAGCGCTCGCAGGGTTCCTGGTTTCCTGGTTCCTGGTTCCCAGTTCCTGTTCCTGGTTCCCAGTTCCTTGTTCCTGGTTCCCAGTTCCTTGTTCCTGGTTCCCAGTTCCTTGTTCCGGTTCCTGTTCGAGGTTCGTGGTGCTGAAGAGAACCTCGAACGCGGAACCTTGAACAGAACCGGAACCTTGAACCAGAACCCGGAACCTGGAACCCGGAACTGGAACCTGGAACCTGGAACCTGGAACCTGGAACCTGGAACCTGGAACCTGGAACCTTGTAGTACGATCCCCTCCCAAATGAACGATCGTTTTCTCAAAGCTTGCCGGCGCGAGCCTGTCGATCGCACGCCTGTGTGGTTCATGCGTCAGGCCGGACGTTATATGCCGGAGTACCGCGAAATCCGCAGCCGGCATTCGCTGCTCGACATCTGCCGGTCGCCGGAGCTCGCGACAATCGTCACGCTCCAGCCGGTGCGCCGCATCGACGTCGACGCCGCGATCCTGTTCTCCGATCTTCTCTTGCCGCTCGAGCCGATGGGCATCCCGTTCGACTTCGTGCGCGGCGAAGGGCCCGCGATCGAAAATCCGCTGCGCAGCGAAGCCGACATCGACCGGCTGAAATGTTTCGAGCCGCGAGAGGCGTTGTCGCACGTCCTCGATGCCATCCGCATGATTCGGCGCGAGCTCGAGGGGGCGCACTGCGTGCCGTTGATCGGCTTCGGCGGTGCGCCGTTCACGCTCGCGTCCTATGCCATCGAAGGCGGACACTCGCAGAATTTCGCGCTCACCAAGTCGCTGATGTATTCCAACCCGCGCGCGTGGCACCGGCTCTGCGAGATGTTGAGCACGATCATGGGCGAATACATGAAGGCGCAGATCGAGGCCGGCGTGCAGGCGATTCAGATCTTCGACTCGTGGGCCGGCGCGCTGAGCTCCGAAGACTATCGTGAGTTCGTGCTTCCACACACGCGCCGCATCTTCGACGCGATCCGCGGCATGGGCGTGCCGACGATTCATTTCGGCACGGGCACGGCGAATATCCTGCAGGATTTGCGCGACGCGGGCGGAGACGTCATCGGCGCCGACTGGCGCATTCCGATCGACGAAGCCTGGGATCGCATCGGCCACGATCGGGCGATCCAGGGCAACCTCGATCCCACGCTGCTCCTCGCGCCGCTCGATCGCATGCTTGCCGCCGCCGACAGCGTGCTCGAGCGGGCCAACGGACGGCCCGGACACATCTTCAATCTCGGACACGGCATTCTGCCGTCCACGGCCGTCGATCACGTGCAGGCGCTCGCCCAGCACGTGCATCGATATCAGGCTGGCACATGCCTGACAGCGCCTCCGAAACCGCCGTCCTGCTGATGGCGCACGGCACGCCCGAGTCGGTGGATCAGATGGCCGACTATCTGCGTCTGGTGCGCGGCGGCCGCGAGCCGTCGCCCGCTCTGATCGAAGAGATGACCCACAACTGGGAGGCCATTGGAGGGCGGTCGCCGCTGACCAACATTACCCTGCAGCAAGGGGAAGCACTACAGGCGCAGCTCGTCAGGGACGGCCTGCGCAGCCCTGTCGTCGTCGGCATGCGCAACTGGCGGCCGTTCATTGCCGACGCGGTACGCCAGATCGCCGGCGCGGGTATTCGGCGCATCGTCGGCATTCCGCTCGCGCCCCAGTTTTCGACGCTCAGCGTTCAAAAGTACATCGACGCGGCCCAGGCCGCGGTGCCGGCGGGCGTGGAGTTCTCGTGCGCGCGATCGTTCCACGACCATCCGCTGCTCATCGAGGCGTTCGCGGAGAGAGTGCGCGCCGCGAATCCACAGGCGGGTGAGGAGATCCTGTTCACCGCGCACAGTCTGCCGCAACGGGTGGCGGCGGCTGGCGACCCGTATCCGCTCGAGGTCGCGGCGACGGCGAAGGCGGTGGCCGATCGCTGCGGGATTCACACATACCACATCGCATACCAAAGCGCCGGGCGAACACCCGAGCCATGGCTCGGACCCGACGTGTCAGACGTCATCCGTGACCGGGCACAGGCAGGGTCAGGGAATTTCCTCGTCGTGCCGATCGGGTTCGTGTGCGACCACACCGAAATTCTGTTCGATATCGACGTGCAGGCGGCCGACGCCGCACGCTCGGCAGGCGCCAGGCTGCGCCGCACGGAGTCGCTGAATACCTCTCCGACGTTCATCCGCACGCTGGCCGCGCTCGTGGCGCAGGCGGTCGCAGCCCCGGCGTGATGCGCTTCAATCCGTGGTAGACGACACGATCGACGTCGCCGTCATCGGCGGAGGAGTATCCGGGCTCGCCGCGGCGTACGAGCTCACCAAGCGACGGCGATCGGTCGTCGTTCTCGAACGCGACTCGCGTCCTGGCGGCATCGTCCAGACCGAACAGGCCGGCGAATTCGTCATCGATGCCGGCCCCGACGCGCTGCTCATCCAGAAACCCGCCGCTGTTGCGTTGTGCAACGAGCTCGGCCTCGGCGACCGGCTCGTGCCGACCAAACCGCCGCGGACGGCGTACATCCTGCGAGACGGCTCGCTGCATCCATTGCCCGGGTCGTCGATACTCGGGTTTCCGACGCGTCTCAAACCTCTCCTCGCGACATCGCTCTTCTCCACATCGGGAAAGCTGCGCATGGCGGCCGAAATATTCATCCCGCCGGCATCGGCATCGGAGGATGAATCGATTGGCGCGTTTGTCCGGCGCCGTTTCGGCGACGAGGCAGTGAGGTATGTCGCCGAGCCGCTCCTCGCCGGCATCCACGCCGGAGATGTCGAGCGCCTGTCGATGCACTCGCTGTTTCCCCGGCTCGTCGAGGCCGAGACAAAGACCGGCAGCGTCATCAGGGCCTTCCGGCGCGAACAGGGCACGCGTCATGCGGACGGCGTGTTCCGGTCGTTTCCGAACGGCATCGGCGAGCTGGTGTCCGGGCTGATGCGAGCGCTGCCGCGTGAATCGGTTCGCCTCGGATCGAGCGTGTCGCGAATCGACAGGACCGATGTGCTGACCGTGCACGTCGACGGCCAGCCGAGCGTCCGCGCGCGCGCGGTCATCCTCGCCGTGCCGGCGTTTGCTGCCGCCCAGCTGCTCCGGCCCCACGACATCGAACTGGCCGCCGCCTGCGATTCGATCCGTTATCTCTCCACCGCGACGGTCGTGTTCGCATTCCCGCGCTCGTCGGTTCATCACGAGCTCAATGGGACGGGTTTTGTCGTGCCGCGCGCCGAAGGCATCCACATCACCGCCGGCGCGTGGGTCTCGTCGAAATGGCCGCAGCGCGCGCCCGAAGGACAGGCATTGCTTCGCGCCTTTCTCGGCGGCGCGCGCGATCCGGACGTGTTGTCGAAAAGCGATGGTGAGCTTACCGAGGCGGCGCTCGGCGATCTCAGGACGATCCTGCACATCGCCGGAGAGCCCACGCTGACGCGCGTGTATCGCTGGAATCGATCGAGCCCGCAGCAGGAGGTGGGACACGGCGCGCTGATGGCAAAACTCGATGCGCGCCTGGCGGACCATCCCGGCATCTTCATCTCCGCCGCCGGCTTCCGCGGCGTCGGCATCCCCGATTGCATCGCAGACGCCCGCGCCACGGCAGCCGCAGCAGACCACGATGACGCGATGACCTGACCACGAAGGCATAACCACGAAGGCATAACCACGAAGGCACAACCACGAAGGCATACCACGAAGGCACGAAGACTCGAAGACGGAACACGATGACGCGATGGACACGATGACACGATGAAATCCGCACGGCATGATCGCGCGCACCTACGAACCCCACGAACTTACGAACCTCCGAACCACAGTCTGAACTGAAGAACTCCACCACGAAGGCACGAAGACGCGAAGACGGAAACACGATGGACACGATGACACGATGAATCCGCACGGCATGATCGCGCGAACCTACGAACCCCACGAACCCACGAACTTACGAACCGACGAACCTCCGAACCACAGTCTGAACTGGAGACACTCGACCACGAAGACGCGAAGACTCGAAGACGGAAACACGATGACGCGATGAAGACGATGGCACGATGAAATCCGCACGGCGTGATCGCGCGAACCCACGAACCCCACGAACCCCACGAACCCACGAACCTACGAACCTACGAACCCTACGAACTTACGAACCTCCGAACCACAGTCTGAACTGAAGAACTCCACCACGAAGGCACGAAGACGCGAAGACGGAAACACGATGGACACGATGACACGATGAATCCGCACGGCATGATCGCGCGAACCTACGAACCCCACGAACCCACGAACTTACGAACCGACGAACCTACGAACCAAAGTCTGAACTGGAGACACTCCACCACGAAGACGCGAAGACTCGAAGACGGAAACACGATGACGCGATGAAGACGATGGCACGATGAAATCCGCACGGCGTGATCGCGCGAACCCACGAACCCCACAACGAACCTACGAACCTACGAACCTACGAACCTACGAACCCCAGAACTTACGAACCTCCGAACCACAGTCTGAACTGAAGAACTCCACCACGAAGACACGAAGACGCGAAGACGGAAACACGATGACGCGATGAAGACGATGGCACGATGAAATCCGCACGGCGTGATCGCGCGAACCTGCGAACCTACGAACCCACGAACCTTACGAACCTTACGAACCCACGAACTTCCGAACCTATCGATATAATGTTCGTATGAAATGTGTCGTCCTCATCCTCCTTGCCCTGTTCGCGGCTCCAACTCGTACGCTCGCGCAACACGTGCCGCCGCAGATCGATGCGCTGTTGAAGCAGATCAAAGCGGCCGACAAAGATTTGCTGTCCGTGTCCGAGGAAGACGGCCGATTTCTCCGGCTGCTCGTCGTCACCCGCGGGGCGAAGCGGGCCCTCGAGATCGGCGCGGCGAGCGGCTACAGCGCCATCTGGATGGGTCTCGGCATGCGCGAGACCGGCGGCACGCTCGTGACCATCGAATACGACAAGGCCCGCGCGGCGCAGGCGGCGGCGAACATCAAGAAAGCCGGACTGTCAGACGTCGTGCAGGTGGTGTCGGGCGACGCGTTTGCGGAAATTCCGAAAGTGGCGGGGACCTTCGACTTCATTTTCTGCGACGCCTGGAAGCGCGACTATCAGAAGTTTTTTTCGCTGGTGTTTCCGCGCATGGACAAGGGCGGCCTCTTCCTCGGCCACAACGTCGTCAACAAGAAGGACGAAATGGCGGACTTCCTGAAGACGATTCACACCAGTCCCGCCGTCCTGACGTCAATCGTCTCGCCGAGCGGCGAAGGAATGTCGGTTACCCTGAAGCGCTAGCCATTCCGTCACGTCGAAATACAACATCCGCTCGGACCCGTCCGCAAGAGTGACGCGATACACGTCGTAGGTTCGGCCGCTCTGCTGGAGCAGGTCTTGCTGCTTGCGCGTCCAATCCTTCCCCTGCCGGCCAAACCACTTCTCCAGCAACATCTGCTCTGCGCCGGCGGCGCTGAGACCTTTCGGCGTCTTCTTGATGACGATAGCCGTCTGAGCGGTATCGCCGGGACCGCCGGTGACGACAAGAGTGCCTTCGTTGATGGAAAGGTCCACAGGTCCCGTTCGCCTTGCCGGCGATTGTATCGTCTGTTGAGAATTCCGTCCGCTTGACGCCAACGCCGGCGGCGCGCACGCTAGGCACCGGAATCCATGCATCCGCGAACACCCGTCAGCCGCACGATCGGCTGGTTCATTGCCGCGCTCGTTCTCGGCACCGCCGTGCCGGCCCTCGGACAACTTCGCGGAACAGTCACTGATGAGCAGGGTCAATTCGTGGCTGACGCCAGTGTCGAGGTCTCACGCATTTCAGCCTCGGGAGTGGGGTTCGGCGTCCAGGCCGGTGCCGTGGGGCGAGGACAGAGATGGCAGGTCCGAACCAACTCCACCGGCGAATACATCATCGATATAGATACATCGGGCACCTACCTCGTCCGCAGCTCGAAAGGCAGCGTCGGCAGCGGCGCGGTCGAAGTGGAGCTGACGTTCGGTGAGCTCAAGACCGTGAACCTGCACTTGCGCCGGGCAGTAGCTCCGCGAGTCACACCACATTGCGCGGGCAGTAACAGCGCCGAAATGTCACGGCGCAGTTCTCTGGCGGCAGGAGTAGACCCTGGGCTGGCGCGGCTACTGGGCTGGGTCGAAGCGGTTCGGCGGCACACACCAGGATGCATCGATCCTGCCGCAAGCGCTATTGGTGAATGGCCGCAGCGTGAGCTCGAGATTCTGCTGCGCGACATCAGAGAGCTTGTGAAGTTTCTGGCGAGAGCTGAACAAGGGCGTTCCGAGCAAGGCGACCGTCAGGATCGCGATCGTCTCGTCTTCGTGATCTACAGCCGCCAGATTACGCTCGATCAGCTCGAACGAACGTTGTACGGCGGAGAAAGCCTGATTGCAAACCAGTTATTGAGGCGTGGCGCCGTGCTTCACGCAGACATCGCGGCGTATGTTCCAGGCACTCTCAGCGGCGAACCGCTGGTAGAAGATGGAGGACGCAAGGGATGGCGAGCGGGCACGACGCACTGGGAAATCGGCCGCCAGCTGCTCGACAGCATCGCGCCCAGTCCCGCCAACGATACCGGCACGTCGTTATGGTATCGCGCTGTATCCGCGCATCTTCTTCACGGCGCGCGCCTTGCTGAAGCATCGCCGCACCTGGAGAAGGCCCGGCAGCTCTTCCCCGCTGAACCGGTATTTCTCCTCGACAGCGCCTATCTGCATGAAGAGCTGTCTTCCCCCGCGGTGCAGGCAGCCAGAGACGTGTTGCGCGCTGATGGCGTCAACGTCGCGGTCGCGGCTCGAGAGGCCGAGCTTCAACGGGCGGAACGTTTCCTTCGACAGGCCGCAAATCTGTCGCGCGAGGATGCCGTGATTCGAGTCCGACTTGGCAGGACGCTCGGCGAATTAGGCCGGCACCAGGAGGCTGCAGCGGAGCTGCGCCTGGCGATCGAGGCGAAACCGGACAAGCCTCTCCTCTACCTCGCGGAGTTGTTTCTTGGCCGGGCGGAGCAGGCGCGCGGCCGCCGGGACGAATCGAAGCGCCATTTTGAAAATGCCGCCGCACTCTATCCGCACGCACAAGCACCGCAGCTCGCCTTGGGTGAGCTGGCGCGGCAATCGGGCGATCGCCGCGGCGCCATGACGACGATCCAGCGCCTGGCGGAGCGCCCGACCTCCGCCGAGGATAGCGATCCCTGGTGGTCGTACTACCGGCCGCATCAGCAGGACGCCATGACGTTAATGGAGGAGATGAGAACCCTGGCAAGCTGGTAGGGTCGAATGTCCACCATGACAGGCCGTCTCATGGTAGACGGAGATCATCGCGAAGAAAGATCGGCGCGAGCGGCGCGGGGCGAAGGGGCCCCGCAAGCGAAGCGCCGAGGAGCGGGGCGGGGGGCCCCCGCGACTAAAAAGTGACCCGGGCGGGGCTCGAACCCGCGACCCTCGCATTAAAAGTGCGATGCTCTACCACTGAGCTACCAGGTCCCGTCGATCCTAACATTCGCTCACTGCAACCGGGAAACCCAAATTCTACCAGAACCTACGCCAGCTTCGCGCTGTCGAGCATCTCGCGCAGTGCTTCGACGAGCATCGTCAGCGAATACGGCTTGTGCACGAGACGCGTACGCGGCCGCAGGCGCTCGAGCTCGGCGGATTCTTCCGGCACTCCGGAAAAAATAATCACCGGCGCGCCCGGCGGGCATCGCGATAACCACGTCCCTTCCCGATCCGCGCTCCAGACGAAGATCGATGATCGCCGCCGCGGGACGATGCCGGTGAATCGCGCTGATCGCCGCGTCCGAGGTCTCTGCACTGACCACTCTGAATTTGCTGGAGCTCGAGGAATTTTTCGAGCGGAAGCCTCACTCCCTGATCGCCTTCGACGACGAGAACCAGGGGAGCGGCCGGCGTTGTCATGATGGGATCGGCGACACGATAGAGAGAATTATAATCACGCCGTGTTTTCCAGGGTGGTCCGGCGCACCCACATGTACCTGGCGCTGTTCCTGACGCCATGGATGACTGGCTATGCGCTCAGCACACTCGCGATGAATCATCGGATGCCCCGCCCGACGACTTTCGTCACGGAAATCAGCAAACATACACAAACGTGTTCGAGCCCGGCACACCCCCTCGCGAGATAGCTCAGCAGATTCTCGCCGACCTGGGGCTTCAAGGCGCGTTTGGCGTCCAGGGCCCGGCCGAGGACGGTCGCATCACAATCAATCGCCAGAGGATGCTCTCTCCCCTGCGCATCACCTTCACGCCTCGCGATCGCCGCCTCGTCGTCGAACGGATGGAGCTCGAGACAAGCGGATTTCTCAACCGTTTTCACCGCCGCCGCGGCTATCAGCAGACCTATGCGGCAGATCTGGCGATGGCAGTCAGCGTTGACGCCGTGATAGTCGCGATGGTGTTCTGGGCGCTCTCCGGGCTGTGGATGTGGTGGGAGATGCGCGCCACACGTTTGTGGGGCGCCGCCTGTGCCATGACTGGTGCGGCTATCTTCATCTTCTTCGTCGTGACGATATGACATTCCTGCATGTCGTCCGTCGAGCGCATCTCTATATGGGGCTGTTCCTGCTGCCGTGGGTGGTGATGTTCGGCGTTAGCTCGATTCCCATCAATCATCCGTCGCCCGAGGCCGCCAGCTGGACACGGCTCGCCGAACACCACTTCGACGCGGCGGCGCCTGCCGCGTCTGATAATCTCCGCCCACTCGGCCGCGCGATGATGGACGTCGCCGGCATTTCGGGCGGCTATTACGTCTACCGGGTGAACCCGAAACAGGTGCAGGTCGGTCATCCGGACTTTCTTGCCCCGGTTCGCATCAACTACTTCATCGACGAAACACGACTGGTCGTCGAACGGCGTCCGTTCGCGCTCAGGCCGTTTCTGTCGGGCCTGCACACGCGCGGCGGCTACGACATGGGCGGGTTCTGGGATTCTGTGTGGGCCGTCGTCGTCGATGTCGTCTCGGTGGCACTCATCTTGTGGATCCTTAGCGGAGTGCTGATGTGGTGGAACCTGCCAGTGACCCGCCCTGGGGATGGCTCGCTCTCGCCTCGGGCGCGGCGTGTTTTGCCATCATCATCTGGACGCTCTGACATTCCCCGGCTTCATCCCCTGCACCGCGATACAGCTCTTTGCCGCCGGCACGCGTGATGAGATCCATGTCCAGCGCCGACTTGACGTATTCGACGATCTTCGGCGGCGCGGTGGCGGTATCGAGCACCAGATAGCGGAACGGAAGCGCCAGCGTACTGTCGTCTTCAATCGCCTCTTCGCCGTTCGAGAGTCTCAGCAGATTTCCGATCACGGGCATGGCGCCATAGGCCTGCGCAACAGCCGGCGGCATGCGGCCGATGTACCCGCCAACGACCGGATGGCCGTGAATCGTCGCGTGATACAGAAGCCGGCGATCCTGACTTCCCCGCCCGGCCGTCAGGCCGTCACCGATTCCGAAGGGCACCTCAATCACGGCGCCCTCGTCGTGAATCGTGGCGAGTTGTTCATACACGGCGGGGCGATCGAGAGCGGTGAGCGGAATCGGCGCGGCAAGATAGTCGAAAGCGATCGCACCGACGAGGGCCCATTGAACAACGGGCCGCGCGAATACGGGCGCGGCCGCCAATCGCAGCACCATCAGCACGCCAAGCGCGAGGTACACGCACACAATCGCGCGTCCCGGCATTCTCGCGTTGTCGACGAGCGGAACGAACCGCGCCAGGGCCTGCGGCAAAGGCAGGCCGACGTTCGCACCGGCAAACGTCAGGAAGGGACCAAGCGCCCAGATAGCGAACACCACGAGGACCACCTTCCAGCGTCTCGCTTCTTCGCCGTCGAGCCACGCGCCCCTGTGCACGAGCAACACGACGATGGGCACAACCCCGATCCAGCCGACCGCCTCGATGCGGTTGAGCCCGAGGCTGTCATACATCCGGCTCACAAGGCCGCCATATAGAGGATGGAACGGGTTTCCAAGCGCCGGCGCGAGCAGATCGACGCCGCGCGGCGCACTGCGCCAGAAATATGTCTGGCTCACATACCGGCCCGACGCCGCCAGCCTGAACGCCTGCGCGATGAGCGGCAGGCACAACACGGCGAACGACGCCGCGGTGATCATCAGCGCCTGTGCGCCTTTCCAGAACGCCTCGCCGCCGGGCCGCCGGAACTGAATTCTGACGCGAACCCGCGTCAGCCACCATGCGGCAGCCAGCAGCCACAGGAACAGCAGCGGGTTGTGCAAGCTGGTGGCCGAAATGCCAACGCCCATGCACTTCGAACACCTCGCCGCCCGAAATCGCAATCACCGCGATCAGACAGGCATCAGCCGCCATGAGCGCGATGACCATCAGCCGCGTGGTGAACAGCCGCTGCGACTGCGGCCGAGGCTCGCGGGAGATGCGAACGGCATCCCACGTCGCAATCGTGTAGGCGAGCGCAAATATAGCCAGGTAGACGACGTGGTAGTAGGCGGCATACGCCGCGATCGCAATCCACACCCCACACGCGACTGCCGCGCCGATGCTTCCAGTTCGCAGAGAGCGCCGGAAACACAGCGCAAACAGCGGCAGCACCCATGCGGTCAGCAGGTCGAAATGACCGAGCAGCTGCGCCGCGACATACGGGGAGCCCCCGAATGCCACCCCCGCAACCAGCGCCAGCCGACGATTGCCCGCAATGTCGAATGCCAGCGCGTACGCGCACGCGGCGTTCAGAAATACCGACACGATGATGTAGAGATTCTCCGCCTGGATCACCGGCAACCCCGTCAGCGCGGTCGCTGAGATGTAACCCTGCAGCGCCGTATGCGGGTGATTGATGAGATCGACACCGAATGGGCTGAACAGATATCTCGAATGGAAGAAGTCCAGCTCGGGAGCGCTCGAGCGCCTTGCGCATCCACCACAGATTCCACAAGAAGCTGTAGTTGTCGCCCGGGTTGCCCGGAATCGAATCTGTCGAAATGGAGCGCCAGCGGCCACGTCCAGACGAGCGTCATGAGGGCGAAAAACAGAAGCGGACGACGTGCTCTCTGCGATTTGCTCTCTGCTCTCTGCTCTATGCCTCAGGTGGCATGCACGCTGTTCTTCACCGCATCCACGAATCCGCGCAGAATCGGGGAGATGTCGCCGGGCTGCAGCCCCACCTCAATCAGCGAGAACCGCTTGTCTTCTTCGAACGCGGCATCGAGAGCGTCCCTGAACTGTCGCGGGGTGTGGGCGCGAAAGCCGCGGCCGCCCCACAGATCGGCGAGCTTGGAAAACGGCCACCCGACCGTGTCGTTGTAGCGCGCATCGGGAAAAAATGCCTGGAGCATCTCCCACCGGCTGTTGTTGAGCAGCACGACAATCGGATTGCAGCGATATTTGCGCGCGTGCGAAATCTCGCTGCCGGTCATCTGAAAGGCGCCATCGCCAACCAGCACCAGCGGCCGCCGTCCGCTCGCGATCTGCGCGCCGAGGGCCGCCGGCACGGCGAACCCCATCGTCGCGTAATACGCCGGCGCGATGCATTCGTTGGAGCGGATGTCGACGCTCGCGAACAACGCATCGCCGGTGTCCGCGATCAGCGGAAAGTCGGGGTGCCCTTCGAGGAACTCGTTGACGAGCTTGATGACGTGTTTCATCTTGATCTGCTCGTCCTGTTTGAACGGATCGAAGATCTCGGCCGAGACGTCGGTGCCCATGGCCTCGACGATATGGCCGCGCACCGGAAGCTCCGACATCAGCAGCCGATCGAC
The DNA here is from genome assembly GCA_963850295.1 of Vicinamibacterales bacterium. Lineage (GTDB taxonomy): Bacteria > Acidobacteriota > Vicinamibacteria > Vicinamibacterales > JAMQPK01 > JAMQPK01. Next base: position 165,352 of record CAWKKU010000012.1, read on the forward strand.
CAGCATGTCGATGGGCGTATGCTCGAACCGGTGGTATTTGATGAACACCTCGCGCGCCACGCAGACGATCAGGTTGTCTTCGTTGACGCGTTCGGCGGAGACACCCAGGCTGGTGTCGCTGACCAGCTCGCCGAGCAGCAGCAGGCAATCGCTCGACTCGACGATCTCGCGAAGCGGCTGAGGGCTGACGCCGCCAAGATAGGTGCCGATGAACTGCGGATGGCGGGTCGGAAATACCCCGCGGCCCAGGAACGACGACGTCACCGGAATCTGCAGCCGTTCGGCGAGCTCCAGGACCTTTGGAATGAGATGAAACCGGTGCACCTCGACGCCGACGATGAGCACCGGATTCTTCGCGGCTTTCAGCCGGCTGACGATCTCCTGCGCCGCTTCTTCGACCGCCCCTTCATCGACGCGCAGTTCCACCTGTTCCACGCTCGACAGCGGGTTCACATCGGCGAAGACCATGTCGCGCGGCACTTCGAGATAGACCGGCCGCTTGAACTTGAGCGCCACCTCGATGGCCTTGCGAATCTGGGCGGCCGCCGTTCGCGGATCGTCGAGGACCGCCCCGAACTCGGTCACTTCCTGATAGATCTTGAACTGCGAGTCGTACGACTTCACCTCGTGATGCACCTGCACGCCCAGACGCTTCTCCGATTTGCCGGGGCCGCCGGTGATGACGATGAGCGGGGACTCTTCGGCGTAGGCGCACGCCACGGAATTGAGCAGATTCAGGCCGCCGGCGCCGTAGGTGACGACGCAGACGCCGAGACCATTGGTGATGCGCGAGGCGCCGTCAGCCGCGAACCCGACGGCAGGCTCGTGGCTGAGCGTCACCAGCTGAAACCGACCGTCCTCGGAGAGCGCCTCGTAGAGGTTGAGCACGAAGTCGCCGGGAATGCCGAAGATCTGCCGCACGCCCTGCGCGTACAGCTCGTCGAACAGGACCTGGTGCAGTTTCACATCGACGATTATCGCCGCTTGCGAAAGGCAGCCACAAGGGCGACCATGGCGATGCCCGCGCACATGATCGCGCCGGCGCCGAACACCGCGCGGCCGATATTCGGGCTGCCGCGCCCCTTGCTCTGCCAGAACGGCAGACTGATGGAAGACGTGAACTCCCGCTCGCCCGGGCCGAACGCGACCCAGCCGGCGATCGCCGCGAAGAGCGCGCAGATAGTGAACCCGAGCAGCTGCTGCACTCGGTAAACCCCAGGCGTGGCGCGCGCCTCGAAGTCCTCGCCGCCGCCGAACGCGTAGCCGTTGATGAGGGCCGCGCCCGCGAGCACGAATACCGCGCCCGCGGCAATGCCGACCCACACCGGCGTGCCGGGCGTGAGCGTGTAAGGAATGATGTCGAGCGAGCCGAGAATCGGCGCGACGCCACACGCCATGACCACCAGGCCAAGCGCGATGGCGCCGCGCGGGGACGGATGGTAGGTCAGGTTCTGAGCTGACCCTTCAGCGTTTCGGTCAAATATTTCTTGTGTGAGTTCATGTCCTGTTCGACGGTGCCCTCGCCGGGACGCGGCGCGTCGAAGTCCATCGTGACCCACCCGTCATATCCGCGACGCCGCAGTTCGGCGAAGAACGCGGGAAAGTCCACGCCGCCGGCGCCCAGCCGTTTGTACAGGTTCACCCGCTTGTGTTCGTCTTCGCTCGGCGCGGGTCCCCGCCATCCGTTGCTGGTGTTGTATTTGGCCTCTGCGTCCTTCAAGTGGATGGACGCGACGCGCGGGTAATAGTCGCGAAGCGCCTTGACCGGATCGATGCCGCCAAGCGTCGCGTGGCCTGTATCGAGCACGAGGAAGACGAACTTCGGGTCGGTCAGCTCCATGACCATGTCGAGCTCCGGCTGCCGCTCGACCAGCGTCCACGCATGCGGGTGGAACGCGAACTTGATCCCGGCGTCCATCGTCCGCTTGCCGACTTCGTTGAGATTGCGCGCCAGCACCTTGGCGTTCTCGGCGCTCAGATTCTCGGGACCGACGCGGCGGCTGAGATTCACCTTCAGGTGCTTGCAGCCGAATGCCGCAACATAGCGCGCGCGGGCGGCATTGCTCTCCACCGTCTCGGGAAATCGCTTGGCATCGAGATATTGGCCGCCACTGCCGACGGTGCACAGGGCGATGCCAGCAGCGTCGAGCACCTGCTTGAACACCTCGGGCGGCTGTTTGATGTACTGCGGCATGTCGTCTTCGAACGGCTCGAGCCCGTGGTAGCCATATTGCGCCGTCATCTTGACGCCGGTGTCGGGGTGCGGCTTCATGAAACGGAACTGATGTCCGCTCATGGCGTAGCGCATCTTGTCGCCGGGCAGCGCAAATACGGGTGCGGCTGCGACGGCCCCAAGCGCCGCGCCGAAAAGTTCGCGACGAGTCAGCATGATGAACCTCCTGCAGGCGATGTGTTGTGTGGAGGAATCTTACACGGACTTAGCGATCGTCGGAATTCCCGCGCTGCTGGTGAAGCCAGTACTCGCTGACCGATCCCGCATCGTAGTCCTTGCGGTGGCGCCGGAGAGGGCGAATGGTGCGATACGCCAGTAAGGCGCCGAAAACGGTGATCAGGCCGATGACGAGGAGCGGCATTGATCCCGATCTTCCGCAGTTTACCGGACGAATGCAACCCCGGCGGCGTTTATCCCCAGACGACCTTCAGTTTTGCGGCAAGTCCGTCGGTCCACCACCGGCGCCGCTCGTCGTCGATGCGCGGAAACGACCGCCTGTCGCGGCCGCCGCGGCGTTCCGGCGAGAAGTTGGCGAGCGCCCATCCCGTTTTGAGCAGAAATGTCTCCATATTGGTCTGGAACCTCATCAGCTCGTATTCGTAGTCGAATTCGTACTGGCGCGGGCTCTCGCCCTCGAGCACAACTGTGAGTACCAACGGATCGCAGTCCCTGGGGCGCATCACCGTCAGCCGCTGGGTGTCGCGCTCGAAGGTCCACACGTAGTTGCTCATACGTGCGCTCTTATCGTCCGATTTCGCGGAAACAGTAGCGGGGGGCGCCCGGGTGCCGATTAATGCCGCGCGGCGGTTGCACCGATACGCTTCGTAATGGGCCCTTCAGTTCTTGTCGTAGACGATGAGTCGTCGCCGCGCGTCGTGCTTCGCCGCTTCCTCGAAAAGGCAGGCTGCGTGGTCCGCGAAGCGCCGAGCGCCAACGATGCATTGGCGTTGATGAAGTCCGCGGCGTCCGACATCGTGTTTTCGGACGTCCGCATGCCTCTGCGCGACGGGCTTTGGCTCGCCGAACAGATCCGCACGGAATGGCCTGATGTGTCGATTGTGATGGTGTCGGGCGCCGACGACTACCCCACGATCCGATCGGCCAGGAAGATCGGTGTCGTCGATTACCTGCTCAAGCCCTTCGGCCGCGAGACGGTACTGCAGGCGCTCGCTCGAGCCGTGCAGGCGATGGACGAACGAAAAACAGCCGCCGCCCCTCGCGCTGCTGCCGGCTCCTAACACCCGCCCGATGCTTACGCAGGAGCCGTACGTTCTCGTCGTCGAGGATGAATCACTGGTGCGCCGGATGGTCGCGCAATGGGTTGAAGGTTTCGGCTATCGCACGCAGGTAGCGGAAGGCGCCGACGAAGCCCTGGCGCTGATGACGCGGCAAAAGCCGCTGACCGTCATCGTCGACGTCGTCCTGCCGGGCCGCAGCGGGTTGTGGCTCGTCGAGCAGATCAACGCACGATGGCCGGCCCTGCCGGTGGTCATCACCAGCGGCGCAAGTTCCCCAGACGAGTTCGTCCGGCAGGCCCACAACCACGGTGCCGTGTTCCTGACGAAACCTTTTACCTTCGAAACGTTGAGGCAGGCGGTTCAGGCCGCAGCCGCGCCGCACGAGTAGCCGCTCCTACGAGGCGGCGTGCCACGACGCCGCGGCGTCGGAGGCGCGCAAACGGCTGATGTCGGGCGCCCTCGAAGATCGTCTCGCACAACGCGATAACACTCGCACGAGCAGCGCTTCCAGAGCATCGCGATCGACGATGTCGATCATGCCTCGGCTCGTGCGCACGATGCCCTGGCGCACCAGATCGGCCATCACCAGCGTGACAGTCGGGCGGCGGACGCCCAGCATCGTCGAGAGCAGATCGTGCGTCAGGGGAAATGCGTGGCTGGCAAGCCGATCGTGGGCGTGCAACAGCCAGCGACTGCAGCGATTTTCGACGGCATGCAGCGCATTGCACGTGACCGATTGCAGCAGGAACCTGGTCCAGTCCTGCGCGTAGGCCATGACGTTGGCATGGAACGCGCCGCGCCGATCGAACTCCTGCCGGAACGCATCGATGCCCATGACATGCGCGACCGCCATCGCCCGTCAACCTGCACGGCCGCATCGCACATCGCTGTTTGCGCGCCAAATGCCGCCTCGATGCCGACAAGACCTTCGCACCCGACGACAACCGCTTCCGCTGTCGCGCCGTCGCTCATGGAGATCATCAGCGACGAGAGACTGTGACCCGGAAAAAACACAGCGCTCAGCGGTTCGCCGCGCCGCTGGAGAGTCTGGCGCGCCTTCAGCGCGCGCGGTGACAGCGCCGCGGAGACTCGCGCGAAGTCTTCGGGCGGCAGCGAGGTGAGCAGCTGGTTCAGGGTGTTCATCTGATCCGAGCCTAAATTACCCCCACCCTTAAAGATGTCCGTTAGCTAACAAATTCGAGGATTAATTGGATCTCACACTGGAAGGCTGGGGCAGCAGCTGGGCAAACGCCTTTCTGACGACTTCGTAGCACTCGCACGACGCGGCTTCCAGCCCTTTGCGATTCACGATGGTGATCTTCTTCATCCCGATGCCGATGACGCCGGCCCTGTCGAGCGTGCCGAGGACCAGGCTCACCGTCGGACGCCGGACGCCGAGCATGTAGCTGAGAAACTCGTGCGTCAATCGAAACTCGTCGCCCTCGACGCGATCGTGCGTCATCAGGAGCCATCGCGCGCATCGCTCCTCGACCGTGTGGAACGAGTTGCACGCGACCGACTGCATGTGTGAGGATCTGCAGCGCCTGAGCGAACCGGCCGATCACGTCGTAGAACGCGCCCCGGCGGTTGAGCTCCGTCATGAACACCGTCGGCCGGCATCGCGAGCATGTCGCCGTCGGCGACCTGCACGAACGTTTCACTGGGCGCGATGGTGCCGCCAAGAAACAACGTAATCCCGACCACCCCTTCGTTACCGATGGTGGCGACTTCCACCATTTTGCCGTCCTGCATCACGTAGGTCGTGGAACAGCAGCCGCCCACCGGGAAGTACACGGTCGTCATCGTTTCGCCGGTTTTGTGGAGCACTAGTTTGAACGTTTGCGGTGTGGGCGTCAGCGAACGGAGCAATGCGGAGGTAGTCGGCTGCCGGCAAGGCCGCCAGCAGCTTGTTGGCCGACTGCGGCGGAGGCGGATGGTTGGGGACCGGGGACACGGGCTGTTTCAACTGAGCCTCCAGCGTGGGACATCGGTCGAATTGCTTTGGGGGCTGGAGCTTGGCCTGGTCTCTCGCATTAGGCGAGGCGGCATCAGCGCGGAAAAGCAGAGGAGGCTGCAAGGATATCCCTTATGAGGAGCGTTTGTCATCGGATCGAACAACTTTGGAGAGTTGTCTGATGGCGAACAACTCGAGCCGTGTCATGCAGATGACAGGTTTTTCGCGCTGAACGTAATAGGCTACGGCCCTCGCCTCTTTGACAGTAGTCGACGCACAATTTCGAGGGGACCGGGGTGTATGAGTGGCGAAGTCTAAGCTACATAGGGCCGTCGCGGCCACACCACCAGAACACTCCCCCAACAAGCTACTGGCTGCGCTTCCCGAGGCCGACTACCGCCGTATTCTCCCGCACTCAGCACCGTTCCTTACGAGTTCCGGAAATGCGCTCAACAAGTCCGGCGAAAAGATCGACGCCGTGTATTTTCCTGCCGGCGGGGTGTGTTCGATCACCAACGTGATGTCCGACGGCCGGATGGTGGAAGTCGCCACGATCGGCAACGAAGGGCATGGTCGGCGTGACGGCGTTTCTCGGCGGCGACATCGCCGTCGGCGACGCGTTCGTACAGGTGGAGACGGCGCGGCGCAGGCCATGACCGTGGAGGCGTTCCGCCGCGAGCTGGATCGCCGTGGTCCGTTTTACGATCAGGTGAGCCGTTACGCGCAGGCGTATCAGGCGCTCATCATGCAATCGGCCGCATGCTTCTCGATGCATTCCGTGGAGGAGCGCTGCTGCCGCTGGCTGCTGATGACGCACGATCGCGTAACCGGCGACGAGTTTCAGCTGACCCACGAGCTGCTGAGCTACATGCTCGGCGCGCGGCGGCCGACGGTGAGCCTCGTGCTCGGCACTCTCGAACGGACGGGCGCCATCCACAACGGCACCAAGCGCATCACCATCGTCGATCGCAAGCGGCTCGAGGAGATGTCGTGCGAATGTTACGCCGCGGTCGTGGCCGTGTTCGAACGGCTGCTGCCGGGATCGGTCCCACGCCGCGACTGACGCCGGATCTCGTCATCGAAACGCCACTCCCGCGCGCACCGGCATTCCATGCGTCCAACCAACATCAAAAGGCTGAACAAGATGTGACGCCTCACTCGTGACCTCCTGATGGAACATGCGCAACCGGCCAGGCTGTCGGCTCACCGCGCCGTCGAGTACGATCCGTTGGTGCACAATCTCGACCTCATTCTGACGCTGGCCGGCGGCCTCACCGCGGCGCTCGTCTTCGGCTACATCACGCAGCGCCTCGGCTTGTCTCCGATCGTCGGCTATCTGCTCGCCGGAATGGCCGTCGGTCCTTACACTCCCGGTTTCGTGGCCGACGGAGGCATCGCGGAACAGCTCGCGGAAGTCGGTGTCATCCTGCTGATGTTCGGCGTCGGCCTGCAGTTCCACATCGAAGAGCTCCTGGCGGTACGCCGCGTCGCCATCCCCGGCGCCATCGCGCAGAGCGCCGTGGCGACTGCGCTCGGCGCGGTGATTGCCCGCGGCTTCGGATGGGACTGGTCCGCCGGCATCGTCTTCGGCATGGCCCTCGCCGTGGCGAGCACCGTCGTGCTCATCCGCATCCTTTCCGATCATCGCGATTTGCATACGCCTACGGGTCATATCGCCGTCGGGTGGCTGGTCGTCGAAGACCTGTTCACGGTCATCGCGCTCGTACTTCTGCCGACGCTGTTCGGCGGCGGGTCGTCGAATCTCGGAATCGCACTGGGCCTGACCGCGCTGAAGGTTTCCGCCCTCGTCGTCTTCACCGTCACCGTGGGCACGCGACTGATTCCCCGCGTGCTCGATCACGTGGCCGCCACTTCGTCGCGAGAGCTCTTCACCTTGACGGTGCTCGTGCTGGCGCTCGGCATCGCCGTCGGATCGTCGCTGGTGTTTGGCGTCTCGATGGCGCTCGGCGCGTTTCTCGCGGGACTGGCCGTGGGCCGGTCGGACTACAGCCTGCGCGCGGCGTCCGACGCGCTGCCGATGCGCGACGCGTTTGCGGTGCTGTTTTTCGTGTCAGTGGGCATGTTGCTCGATCCGCGGTATCTCCTCGAGGCGCCGGGGCTCATCCTGGCCACGCTGGCGGTGGTGATGCTCGGCAAACCCGCGATCGCATTCGCGCTGGTGTGGCTGCTCCGCTACCCGTTCAAAGTGTCGTTTGCCGTCGCGATTGCGCTGGCGCAGATCGGCGAGTTCTCGTTCATTCTCTCGTCAATCGGCCGCGATCTCGGCATCCTCACTCCCGAGTCCACTCAAACGCTGGTGGCCGTGTCGATCATCTCCATAGTCGCCAATCCGCTTCTCTATCGATCGGTACGTCCGATCGAGCGCTGGGCAAGCGCGCGCCCGCGTCTCTGGAAGTTATTGAACCCGCGCGACGCCTCTGATCTCGCGCCGCACGCGCCGGACGCCCTCGACCCTCGCCAGCGCGCCATCGTCGTCGGTTACGGACCCACAGGGCGGACGGTCAGCAGATTGCTGCGCGAAAATGCCATCGAACCTACGATCATAGAAATGAACATGGACACGGTGCGGGAGCTGCGCCGGGATGGTATCGACGCCGTCTATGGAGACAGCGCGCATCGGGACACGCTCGAAGCCGCGCGCGTCGCCAACGCCGCGGCGCTCATTCTGACTTCCGCCGGCATGAGCACGACGCCGGAAGTGATTCGTCTGGCGCGTGAGATCAATCGGGAGTGTCCGGGTGCTGGCGCGCGCCGCCTATCTCCGCGAGGTGCCCGGTCTTCAACGCGCCGGCGCTGATATGGTGTTTACCGGCGAAGGTGAAGTGGCGCTCGCCCTCACCGAAGCGATCCTCCGCCGCCTTGGAGCCACGCCGGATCAGATCGATCGCGAGCGCGCCCGCGTTCATAACGAGCTGCTGGGAGAACATCGGGCCGGCGAGCAAACAGCTCGGGCATAATCATTGTGATGGTCGCACGTTCAGCAGTTGCGGGGATTCTGTTCGCGCTCGGCATCGGCTGCGGCGGCAGCCCAATCCAACCTTCCGCGCCGGGCCTCGGCGAGCCGTTCGAACTGCGCTACGGCGCGAGCGCGACACTCGACGGAGGCGTGACGGTGACCTTCACCGGCGTTCCGGCCGACTCGCGTTGTCCGATGGATGCGATGTGCGTGTGGGCCGGCGAAGCCATCGTCGCGGTCAACATCACACTGCCAACCGCGCTGCCAAACGGCGTCGCTGCTCCGCCGGCCTGTGACGTCACCGGATTGCGTGCTGATTGCTTACTGAGCACGACCAACGGCAAGACAACAGCGCCGCTCGGAGATTACAGCATCGGTCTGGTCCAGCTCGCCCCGTATCCGCGGGCGGCCACCCCCATCAGAACGCAGGATTACATCGCGACGATTGTCGTCACGAATGTGGGCGGCGTGTAGACCGGGCGCAACGCAACTCGTTCCGGAACGAGTGAACGTTCTGCGACCAGGTTGAGCTGACGACAATCACCGTGCGATGAGCCACGAACTGAAAAGCATCTGCGTGTTCACCGGCTCGAGCTCGGGATTTCGGCCGGAATACGTCGCGGCAGCGCGGGAGCTCGGTCACGTCCTCGTGCAGCGTCAAATCGCTCTTGTCTACGGCGGCGCTCGAGTCGGACTGATGGGGGCGCTCGCGGATTCGGTGCTCGCCGCCGGCGGGCACGTGACCGGCGTCATTCCGGAAGCGCTCGCCGCAAAGGAGATCGCGCATACGGGTCTCTCGGAACTTCACCTTGTCGCGTCGATGCATGCGCGCAAGGCGCTGATGGCAAACCTGGCTGACGGTTTTACGCTCTGCCGGGAGGCTGGGGGACGTTGGAATTGACGCCGAGGCGACGTAGAACCGGCCGCCACGCGGGCAGCGGCCGGTCCCGTCTTGTCTACGTGATCTCGATGCTGAAGATGTAACCGGCGTGCGGGCTCTCATTGGCCTTCCATCCTGGATGGATGCCCGCATCGCAGCTGATGAGTTTTCCATCGTGCCAGTCCAGCCCGTGCGGGTCGCACGACCCGGGCGCAAAATCCACGGTCATCAGGAGCTGCCCGGTCTTGCCGTCGTATTTGTTCAGCCCGGGTTGCGCGTCTGCGTAGCTCGTGCTGTTGTTGCCGGTGACGACCCAGATATTCCCTTCTTTGTCGAACGCCACATCATGCAGCCGGGGCTTCTCTTCCGAGCTCGCGCGAATCAGGACTTCGGGAACCCATGTCTTCGGATCGACTCGCAGGATGCCGCCGAGACGTAACGCGGCAATCCACACCTTCCCGTTGTGCCACTTCACGCCGTGGCAGCCGCCGCCGCGCCCATCGATGCTGAGCGGGATCTGGCGGTGGCTGATCAGCTTGCTGTTCATGTCCACTTCAAAGATCCCCAAGGGGTCCGCGTTGGCGGCCATCCACACGTGCCCGCCGCCATAACCGATTCCCGAGCAATTGCGGCACGGCGTCATGACCGTCTTGAGCAGCTTGCCATTCCAGTCGACCAGCCAGGCCGCTTCGTCAGCGTCCGGCAGGACAGGCAGGTTGTAGGTCTTCGAGTTCGCGGCGGTGATCTTCTGCTGCCCGATCCACAGCCCTCCGGGCGCATCGCTCATCACAGCCACGCCGTTTGGAAACTGGCCCGGCGCTTTGAACATCCTGGTGGTCTTCGCCATCGCCTTGGGAACAGCACCGCGTCCCTGACCGCCGCCACCCCCTGCGCCGCGGGCGCCGCCGGCACGGCCCGGCGCTTCTTGAGCGAATGCCCCCGTCACCGCCGCAATGTTCAGTCCGAGACCGGCCGCGAGAAATTCCCGTCGTTTCATGCTCATGGCGTTACCTCTCCAGCGTATTGAGATTTCGCGCGAACGCTTGTGTTGGAGTCGAGGCGGACCTTATACCACACAACGCCCGCGGAAGACGTGGGTGTCCCAGGTGATAAGACTGAAAGACCAGATCTGTGCTGCAATAGTGCGCGGGTACCCCACCGGCTGGTACTGTCCGCGAGGAGGGAAGATGGCTCTTGCTCGAGCGCGTGTTGCGGCCGCGGTTCTCGTGTTCGCGTTCCTGAGTCCCGCCTTGCACGGACAAAGTGGATTGCTCGTCGTGCGCGCAGGCGGTGTTGTCGTGCCGTTGGGTCGAGTTCTTGCGGTCGTCGTCGATGAGAGCCGGGTCGAGCCTCCCACCACATCCGTGGCGCTCCGCGCAGGAACGCCGGCCCCTGCCGTGGGACGCGGCCTCGACATCGCCAGCATCGATGGGCAGGTGCTTTTTCAGGGAGAGGTTGCCGCGGTCGAGCGATTCGTCCAGGCCTCGGGCGAACTGGTCGTCATCGTCCGCGGGCACGACAGAGCGCACCGCCTCAACCGCAGCAGAAAGACGCGCACATTTACTGGCCTGACCGATGCGGCCATCGCCCAGCAGCTCGGATCAGAGGCGGGTCTTCAGGTGAAGGCCGGCGGCCCGGAGGCGACGATCCCGCACACCAGAGTCCAGCAGGAGAACCAGACCGATCTCGACTTTCTCAGGGAACGTGCCGCGGCAATCGGCTACGAGGTGTTTACCGATGGGATGACGTTGCACTTCGAGAAGCGGCGTCTCGCGCCGCCGACCAGCGTGGGGTGCCTGCCGAACGAGGTGGGCGTCCGTGCACTGCTCGCGTGGCTCGCATCACCGGAGTCGGTGAAAGAGGTGAACGTGCGCGGATGGGATCCGGTGAAGAAAGTAGAGATCGTCGGCAAGGCCCGCCAGGACGCGATCGGTCTGTCGAGTGCGGCGTCCGGCATCGAGCCCGCCGCGTCATCGACCGAGCTCGGCTTCGTCGAATCTCTTCAGACTGCCGCGGCCGTACATGCCGCTGCGGCCGGTGTACTGGCGGCGAACACCGCCGATGCTCTCTCTGCCGAGCTGGCCGTCGATGGCGAAGCGTCCCTGCGCGCCGGAGCTGAAATCGTCATCCAACACGCCGGCGACGCGTTCAACGGGAAGTACCTCGTGCAAGGCGTCTCGCACCGGTATCACCGGCTGCCGGGTACCCCCGGCGCCGGCTGGCAAACACTGCTGCGCGCCGTCCGTGAAGACCGCGCCGTCTTTCTTCTTCCCGAGGTCGGCGATGAGGTGCTCGTCGCATTCGAGCACGGCGACCTCAACCGCCCCGTGATCATCGGATCGCTCTGGAATTCATCCCCGCCGCCCGGTTTGTCGCCGTGCCGTCGCAGGCCCGACTCACCGTAGCTCCACGTGCATCGTACTTAGTGTCCGGCTTCAGCCGGACCCTGCGCCAGCCGCTATGCCGACGGCGCGATGTTGTGGTTCACCTTAAACAGATTCCCGGGATCGTACTTGCGCTTGATTGCGGCGAGCCTCTCGTAGTTCTGCCCGTACGCTGCCCGCACGCGCGTGCCATCGTCCGTATCGAGATGATTCGAGTACACGCCGCGTGTAAATCGCTCGGCCTCGTTCCAGAATTGCCGCGCCCAGCCGACGTGTTTCGCGTCTTCGAGGGGCGACACCCATTGCGGGATGATGTCGAAGTCCCACTGCGGAGCGCGCGCGCCGAAGGCTATCGCATCACCTGCCACGCGCGCAGCCTTGCCGTGCATGTGCAGTATGAGGATTAAGGTATACGGGGATGTCTTCGAGGCAGCGTGCTCGAGAAGAACGTCGAGCAGTTCGTCCGGTAGATCCGGAAAATACCCGGATTTCCAGTATCGCCGCATCCCCGCCGGCGCCGCGGCGTCCATCATCGTCTGCAGATCGCGGTAGGTCATCGGTCCGATCAGATCGGCAAGCGGCGTTCCGAAACTGCGAAGCGGTTGAAGCTCTTGTTCGGCCTGCTCCGGGGCACCGAACCACGCGGCAATGAGCGCTACGACATCGAGACCATCCGGCGTGGTGATGAGGCCCGCAAAGACGGTGAGATCGTCGGACGAGCTCTTTGCAAACTCACGATAGAAACGCAGCACCTCTCTCGCCTGCGACATCGGATAGAGCACCATGCCACCGGTGAAGGTGGGCGCCATGGGGTGCAACTGAAATTCGAACGACGTGACGATTCCGAAGTTGCCGCCACCGCCGCGTAAGCCCCAGAAGAGATCTTCGTGCTGCGTGGGGCTCGCCGTGACCAATCGCCCATCCGCAAGGACGACGTCGGCGGACAGGAGGTTGTCGGAGGCAAGACCGAGGCGCGCCATCTGCCATCCGAGTCCGCCTCCTAGGGTGAGCCCGGCGATGCCGGTCGTCGATATCATCCCGCCGGTAGTTGCCAGCCCGAACGCTAGCGCCTCGCGATCGAGTTCTCCCCACAACACGCCCGGCTCCGCACGCGCTGTCCGCGCGGCAGGATCGACGCGGACGCTCTTCATCAGCGAGAGATCGATCGTCATTCCTCCGTCACAGAGAGCAAGGCCGGCTACGTTGTGGCCTCCTCCACGGACGGAGAGAAGCAGTCCCTGCTCGCGTGCAACGTTCACCGAGGCAACCACATCGGCGGCTCCGCGGCAACGCACGATCAACGCGGGACGCTTGTCGATCATCGCGTTCCACAGCGTGCGCGCGGCTTCGTATTCGGTGGAGCCTTGAGTCAGCACTTCACCACGGAGCTGTGCCTGGAGCGCGGCAATCGCGGGGTTGTCGGCGGCAAAATCTGGCGCAAGCGACGTGGCGGCAGCAGAATCGGTCACGAGTAGCTCCTTGTGATTTCGAAATTGACGAACCGGAGCCGAGATGGCGTCTATAGTCGAAAGTCGACGGTCGACAGTCTACAGTCGCGGTCCGGGATCGGCAATCACGTTTCCCATGCCCGCTGGATGGGGATTGCGCGAAAATATCCTCCTCAGGAGGTGTATGGATCTCGACACACTGTGGCTCGTCGCGGAGCGGGCCCGAACGAAACAGCGCCTCGCGCCCGAGGATGTGTCGTTCATCCGCGACACGGTGCCCGCGCAACTCGCCGCCTTTCCTGAATTGAAGCTGCGAGCGCGCGTTCGGCACCCCGCGGGATTCTCGATCTCGGGGGCACCGATCGGAACATTTCTGCGAAGCGCCCTCCTCGTTGCGGGACAAAAGGCGCTCGGCAGAAGATGTGGAGGCTCGGAGTTTTATCACCGGGTGGAGCGCGATCTGGCTTTCGGGATCATGCGTTCGCACTTTCACCACGGCTATCCGAAGGGCACGCACTGCTGCGTTCAGTGCACGCTTGCCGTCCTTCCGGTACTCGACGCAGGCGCCATTCGCTATTTCGATTGTGGTGAGTTATCACGCGCGGTGAGACGCCTGGTCGAGCAACGGCAATGGCGGTTTGCGAGACCTGTCGACGCGGGCATGCTGCGCTGGGCGATTGGAGACTGACACCTGTTCGGCACGCTGGTTGCACCGATTCCACTATGGCCAAGAAGCGATCTTCGACGAAACGCGACCTCGTCAAATCCCGAAAAGGCGCATCCTACGCAAAGCGGACGGCAAAGGGCCGATTCAAGGAGAGAGATACATTGAAGCGTTCGCAGCCGGCCGATCGCCGAAAGACAGCCAAGCGGAAAGTGAAATCCGGCTACGGCGACCAGGGCGATCGCTGATCGATACGTCAGCTGCGTTCCCGATAGAAGTAGCCCAGCATCTGGCGCTTGTTTTCTGATGTCGCCTCCCGCGAGAGGTACGCGGGTTTCAGCGCCGTGTCGAGCTGAACAAACCGCGCATGATTCAGCTCGCTATCTGCGGGCAATGGACTATCGGTGGCGACCAGGAGAAGTCCGCCCCGGTCGAGCGCGTCGATGTGCACGCCGGGAAGCTGCGCGCGCAGTGCCGACTCCCCTCCCACCATAGCAACGTGATCGGCGGTCAGGAAATTCGCCCAGAACGCGCCTTTGATTCCCCGTCCCGATGCGTACATTCCCTCGAGATTGAGATCGACGTCGCCGACATACGCGATCGGAACGGGATGAGGGCGCTCGGCAGGCACGTGGATCGCCAGACCCGGGAACGGCGTGCCAGCCGGCATCTGCGCCCATTCCAGCATGGTCGGTCGCCGCGGCGAGATCGCCAGATTTCCGTAGCCATACGCCGGCTGCCCCGCACGATTCCAGGCAATCGTTCCAAGTTTCAACAGCGCCTCGACCTTATCCGGAGACGCTGCAAGGTGGCGCAGGTACGAAACACTGCATGACACGTGCACGGTCTCGGCCCCCACGTGCTCGTCGCCTCCGGGCGGATTGACGTGAATCGACAACCAGATCTTCTGATTCGAGAAATCGGGTGACTGCGCCCTCAGCCACAGCACCGCATACTGGTTGGCGCGCAGCTTCTTGACGGTCGCGGTCCAGCGGCGATCGGAAAACTCACCGCTGTTCAATTTTGCGCCCATGCCTGGGCGCTTCGTGTCGAGCTCGGTCAAGCGGATGCCCGGGAAAAGCAGGCTGGCGCGGAAGCGCTCGGCGAGCTCGACCATGAGCTCGCCGTCAAATCCCGCTCCCGGGCGGATGAAAATCCGCATTGAAAAATGCGTGGCGGCCTGGTTGTACAGATTCTGGGCGGGTTCCATTTGATGATAGTAATTCTGCACGGCCGCCGTTCGTAGAAGGATTCACTCCGTCTGCAGGGCGGTTACATCCAGCCCCACGGCGCGCATCAGGCCGAGCGCATTGCTTCGCGTCACCGGCCCCGGCTTGACGCGGTAATCGAACCGGATCTCGCCGTCTTCGAACGCATCTTCAAAGTGAATGTTGGCTGCGCGCGGCGCGAGCTCGTCAGCAATGGCTGTCAGCGCCAGATCGTGGGTCGTGACGAGACCGATCGCGCCACGAGCGAGGAGGGCGCGGAGGATGCCGGACGCGCCGACGAGCCGGTCGTGCGAGTTCGTGCCGTGAAGCATCTCATCGATCAGAAACAGCAGCGGCACCGGACCGGAGGCGAGATCGGCCATCCGGCGGATCCGCGTAATCTCGGCGAAGAATCGCGAGCGTCCCTCGCGGAGCGAGTCCTGGATGCGCAGCGTGGCGCCGATCGACAGCGGCGAAATGCGCAGCGAGGCCGCTCGGACCGGCGCACCGGCCAGCGCAAACACGGCGTTGACGCCGACGCTGCGCAGCAACGTGCTCTTTCCGGACATGTTCGAGCCGCTGACGACGAATAGTTGCGTGCCGGACGTCAATCTCACGTCGTTTCGCACCATCTGCCGAAGCGGCACCAGCGGGTGGCCGAGACCGACACCGTCGAACATCGCCACTGGTTGTGGGCCGTCAGCCTCGATCACCGGAAACGGATCCTGCGGGTGTTCGAAGTGATACGTAGCCAACGCAATCGTGGCTTCGAACTCCGCGAGGGCCGCAATCCAGGTTCCCACATGCCGGCCGTGCGAGTGACGCCAGCGCTCGACCGTCAGCGCGAGGACTGGGCTGAAGAGCAGAACACCGAGGACGGCAATGAGTGACACGTCAATCGCCCATGCAGCCACGCTGACTCCATAGAAAAACAGCACGACGGGTACAAGCGGCAGGCTGTGTCCCCATGCGTGGCGTTCCGACAGCCGCTGGAGCGAGCGGATGGCACGGGATGCGGACGCTGGATGCGCGGCAAGCATTTCGCGCAAGGTCACGAGCCGGGGCGCTGAAACGGATGCCGATTCGAGGTGCAAAAACAGATCACCGAGCGTTTCGAGCTCGCGCACCTTACCGCCCGCCACGTGGAGCATGCGATCGAGGCGGTCTCCATCCGCGTAACGCGCAACCAGCTGGAGCACGAGCAGGACCTGCAGTGGAAGCAGGTTGCCCGTGATCGCCAGGAACACGGTGGCGCCTGCCGCCGCGGCCGCCATGCCGTAGGTGGTGACCCGCAAGTACGGTAGGCCGCGAAGCGCGTCCTGACCAGCCCACTCGCGCAGCCCGCTGGCATCGACGCCGATAGTCGCGGTGCCGCCAGCAGTGGCCATCACCTCTCGCAGCGTCACAGCTGAAGCGAGCTCGGCCACCGCCTGCTGACGAGCGCGGATCACGTCTCCTCGCGCCCCGGACAGGAGCCAGCTGGCCAGTTCGTCTTCGCCGACATTCGTCCGGGCGGTCGAGAGGAGCTCGAACAGCGACCCCGGGCCAAAGAGATTCAGGTCTTCGGCGTAAGCGTGGTGTTCGTCGATGAAGCGGATGCCTGGCTCGCCTGTGCCGATCCAACGATCTTCGATTCGGGCGAGCCCACGTTCGTAATAAGCGACTGCCCGGGCGGTCGGTTGCGCGCCTGAATCGTCCGGTCGTGCCGCACCATGAGCACGAGAAACCCGGCTATGGGTGCCAGCAGAATCCACGGAGTTGCGGTCGCACGCCAGACGAGGAATCCTGTCGCAATCGCAAGCGCGAACACACCGATGCGGGCGTAGGCAAACCGTGCATCCAATTGCTCCAGCCGTGCCAGAGCAGACCGATGTGCTGCGAGTCGATTGGTGTAGACGGCCGCCGGATCCACGGACACGGCGGCGATTCTGTCACACAGGCGCCTACGCCCTCACCTTGGAGCGTCGCTCGGACACCGGGCCGTCTCCGACGACGGTTGCCTGCCCGTTCTGGGACGTGAGATGGATCTTGTAAGTGACCGTCGCAATCGTGCGCTCACCGCGCCGAAGAGCGCCGCTTCCAGTAATCGTCTTACCCGATGGTTGTGTCATACCACGGTAATAGCAAAACGCACACCGACGTGGACAGCGGCAACGGCATCGTCCGATTTTTGAGACGGACGGCATGGTCTGAACAGCGTTTCTGCGCGCGATCGTTCGCGTCTCAACATCGAGCCCGCCGGTATGAGCTTTGCTCAACGCAGACCCGAAAAATTCGTAGGCGGCTCACATCATCAACATACATTCGCGAGAGGTGTTTATGCGGTTCGGAACTCGGGTTGCGATCTTCTTTATCGTGGCGCTCGCGGTTGCTGGCGTTTCAATGACCCACGCGCAGCAACCGGCATGGGGTGATATCACTGTTTCGGGCGCACGGATCGACTATGACTTGTCGGGAACCGGAAATGCGCCGGGCTTCGCTGTGCGGACCACGCGCGCGTTCAGCTCGAACGTCAGTCTGGAATTTGGCGGGATCTTCGCGAAACCTGAGCAGCAGTTCGGTCCGTCAACGGTGTTCATGCCCGAGGCGCTGCTGCGCTACACCTGGAACGTAGGCCCCGTCTCGCCATACGTCGGCGGAGGACTCGGCGCGGCGATGGTGAAATCGGACTTCCGCACTGATTGGGATCCGACGTATGCGGTTGCGTCCGGGGCTACCGTGTGGTTGACGAACCGTGTGGGAGTCAACGGTGAATTCCGTCTTCGCGCGCACGAATGGCACGCTGTTGGGACGACAGCCGAGCTGTCGGGAGGCCTGACGTGGCGGCTGCCGTCGTTTTAGCACGTTGCTCTACCATGCGAATAACGAACACGCTGCCGGCCCAATGGGACCGGCAGCTCCGTCATTGACAGCCTTCGAATCCCTCGTTCGGCGAACGATCAGTTGCGCGCTTCAGCCGACGTATTGACGGTCTTGAGATCGGTGCACGTCAACCCGGCGCTGGTGGTGAGAGTGGATAACACACCGATCGTGCCGATTGGAGGCAGGCCGTACTGTAACGGAAAACTCACCGCCGGCGTAATGATGGGCACCGGCGTTTTCAGGAACGTATAAACGTTGCCCACACCCAGAAATGCGACGTGCCACTGTGCAGCTTCTGGAGTCCCAAGCGTGACGTCCACCGTCAGGTTGCCATTTGCATAGGTCGGATTGACGGTGCAGACCGACTGTTCCTGGCACTGGCCGACCGGGCAGAGCTCGAAGTTCACGAACGTCGTACCGTTCGCGTTGGTGAAGATGGCGAACGCCTGGACGGTCGGGGAGCTTGAACAACGGCAGCGCATCAGACGCGAGCATCGTCGGTTCGTCCGGGGGCGTGACAGACGCAGACAGGAAGTCGACTTCAACCGACTGGATCGGCGCTCCGCCGAGCATGCTCGCCGAAGAAATGGGGCCACCGATGAAGAAAACCTGGTCGTTCATGGTTGTTGCCGAATTCGGGAAATTGTTGAACGTTTGTGCGGGGCCGCTCGCGCCGGCAACCGCCGAGATCCCTTTGTCGGGCAACGACACCGACAGCGAGAGTACGGCGTTGGGAAAGTTGGCAGCGTCGGGGTCGCCGTTGACGTCGGTCGCCGAAGGATCGAGCGTATATGTGATGAGGATGCGGTCGCCTTGTGAAAAAGCTGCTGCGTCGTCGCCGCTTGCTGACGTAACCCTGACGTTGTACGAAAATGTTTGCGCGAACGCACTGGAAACCGGACCGAGCGACAACAGAGCGGCAAGGAGGACTGCTGGCTTCATGAGGTGGTCCTTTCGAAATATTGAGGGGCGCTTATTCATCTCTGAATCGCGTGGCGGGGTCAAGGCAATTTTGTGTGACGCCACAGGGAGGGACGCAGGAGGTTCGCGATACAGGTACGTGTGACCCGACAAACTGATGAGGAACCCATGAAACTCGCCGGACCCTCACTGCCGCGCTTCTACTTGCCGCCACGGAGGCGCGAGGTCAAGCTCAACCGCAAGCTCCGTCCGAGCCTCAACAACAATCTCCGGCTCAAGAGCAGCGCGGTCCAGCACGATGACGCACGTCGGGATCTCGGAACGCCCGGATGTCGACGATCAGTGTCGTGCTGAAGCAGACGTATCAACGGTCTCGAGATCGGTGCACGTGAGCCCGGTGCTTGTCGTGAGGGTGGACAACACTGCGACGGTACCGAGCGGGGGCATTGAAAACTGCGCTGGAAAGCTGGTTGAAGCCGTAGCCGCCACTGTCGTCTTCACAAATGTGTAGACGTTTCCCACAGCCAGGAGCGCAACGTGCCACTGAGCTGGTGCCGGAGTACCAAGCGTGAAGTTCATCGTCAGGGTGCCATTCGCATAGGTCGGGGTGACGGTGCAGACCGAAGGTTGCTCGCACTGCCCGACCGGGCAGAGCTCGAAGTTCACGAACGTCGTGCCGTTCGCCGTGGTAAGGATGACGAACGCCTCGACGACGGGGAGCTGGAACAACGGCAGCGCGTCGGACGCGAGCATCGTCGGTTCGTCCGGGGGCGTGGCTCGCTCGGACAGAAAATCGACCTCAACCGACTGAATAGGCGCGCCGCCGAGCATGCTCGCCGAAGAAACAGGGCCACCGATGATGTAAACCTGGTCGGTCAGAAGGGTCGGCCCATTCGGAAAATTGTTGAACGTCTGGGCGGTGCCACTTGCGCCAGTGACCACCGAGATCCCCTTATCAGGCAACGACACCGACAGTGAGAGCACGGCGTCAACGAAGATGCCGGCGCTGGGGTCGCTGTAGATGTCGGCCGCGGAAGGGTCGAGCGTATACGAGATGAGGATGCGGTCGCCTGGTGAAAAAGCGGCGGCGTCGTCGCCAATGGCTGACGTAACCCTGGCGTCATAGGGAAACGTTTGAGCGAACGCACTGGAAACTGGACCGAGCGACAGCAGCGCAAGAAGGAGGACGGCTGGCTTCATGACTGGTCCTTTCGCATGTTGCAGGCGTGTATTCATGTCTGAACTCCGTGCCGGGGTCAAGGCAATTGGGTGTGACGAATGCGTTCGCAAGCGGGAACCGCAATCCCACGAACGCGCACCTTCGACCACTCGAGCCTGAGAATCGGCGTCCTCTCGGCGGCATGCGGGTTGATAGTGCCGCATCAGACCCGCCTGTGCGGAGAGGAGCTTGGTCGATGAGCAGTCTCGGACACGATCTTCGGTATGCCCTGCGCGCCCTTCTTCGTGCGCCGAGCTTTACCGCTGTGGCGGTGCTCACCCTGGGACTTGGCATCGGCGCCAACACCGCAATCTTCCAGCTCATCGACGCCGTGGCGCTGCGGAAGCTTCCCGTCCAGGATCCTGATGGCCTTGCGGCCGTAAGGATATCCGGCGGCAACCGCGGGTTTGGCATCAACAACGGCAGATACCCGGAGCTGACGCGTCCAATCTGGGAAGACCTGCAGAACCAGCAGCAGGCATTCTCCGGAATGTTCGCCTGGAAGTCGCGCGACCTGCGCGTAGGCGAACGGAGCGACCTGAAGCCGGCCTACGGAATTGCCGTCAGCGGCGATTTCTTCGACGTGCTGGGCGTTCGGCCGTTCCGCGGGCGCCTGCTGGACCGCTCCGACGCGGCGCGCGCATGTCCCGAGACGACGGCGGTCGTCAGTTACGCATATTGGCAGCGCGAGATGGGCGGCCGCGAGCTTGGCGAGGGCACACGCATTCGCATCAACTTCGAGCCTGTCGATGTCGTCGGCGTCACTCCTCCCTCTTTTTATGGCCTCGCGGTCGGCGAGCAGTTCGACATCGCCCTGCCGCTCTGCCGCCCCGCGCAATTGTTCCGCGAAGTTTTCGACCTCGCCGTCGTCGGACGATTACGTCCGGATTGGACACTGGACCGCACATCGGCTCATCTCGATGGGTTGAGCGCCGGGCTGTTCGCCGCGAACGCACCCACCGATTACAGTGCGGGCACTATTCAACGATTCAAATCGTTCCGTCTGGCGGCGTATCCAATCGCGTCTGGAGTCAGCGCGCTGCGCAGCAACTACGAACAATCTCTCCAGGTGCTGCTCGTGATTACCGCGCTGATCCTTCTGACGGCGTGCGCGAATCTTGCAAACCTGATGCTGGCGCGGGCGAGCAGCCGCGATCGCGAGGTGGCGGTGCGGGTCGCCTTGGGCGCATCGCGAGCCGCGCTGATACGTCAGTTCCTGGCCGAAAGCGTATTGCTGGCGGCCGCTGGGGCCGCGCTGGCGGTGGTGATGGCCAACGGTTTCAGCGCGATGGTCCTGTGGGCGATGTCCACACAGGGAAGCAGGCCCGAGCTCTCCGTACCGCTCGACTGGCGCGTGCTCGCATTCGCCGCTGCCGCGGGCCTGGTTACGTCCGTGTTCTTCGGCGTTGCGCCGGCGCTGCGTGCAACCAGAGTGGATGCTGTCGCCACGATGAAAAGCTCGGGCCGCGGCGCAACAGCCGGACACGAACGTCTCACCTTTCAACGGGTCATGGTCGCGGGTCAGGTCGCCCTGTCGCTCGTCATGCTCGTCGCGGCGCTCGTATTCGTCGGCAGCTTCCGCAACCTGATCACATTCGATCCAGGCATGCGGCAGGAAGGGATCGCGGCGGCCTACATCCGTCTCGAGGAGCTACGCATTGCGCCAGAACGTTACAAGGACCTTCAGCGTGAAATCCTCGCGGAAGTGAAAAGCGTTCCGGGCATCCTCAATGCCGGAATCACGACACACATGCCGCTTATCGGCGGCAGCTGGAGCCACGGCATCAGAGTCGGCGAGATCTCCAACAGCGCTCAGTTCACCTGGGTGAGCCCGGGATATTTCGAGACGATGGATATCCGCATTCTTCAGGGGCGCGACTTCACACTGCAGGACACCTCCACATCCGCACGCGTCGCCATCGTCAACCAGGAGTTCGTGCGCCGGTTTCTCGGCCGGAGAGCGCCTATCGGTGAAGTTCTCCGGACGGGCGCCGAGCCTCAATATCCGGCAACGTCGTATCAGATTGTCGGCGTCATTCCCGACACGCAGTACAACGACCTTCGCAGCGAAGTGCGCTCGATCGTATTTGCCCCCGACTCGCAGTTTCCAGCAGTGCGTCCCGGCATGCAGATGGTGATCCACTCCGGGGCCTCACCGAGCGCGGCCATCGAGAGCGTCCGGCAGCGATTGCGTCAGCGGTATCCGGACGTCACTGCGGAATTCCTGGTGTTGCAGTCGCAGGTTCGCGACCGACTCGTTCGCGAGCGCTTGCTCGCCATGCTGGCGGGATTTTTTGGCGTGCTTGCGATTACGCTGACGGTCATTGGCCTCTACGGCATGCTCTCCTATGCGGTTGCACAACGCCGGCCCGAGATTGGCGTGCGCATTGCGCTTGGCGCGCGCTCGGATCAAGTGGTGGGGATGATGATGAGAGAGGCCGCGAGGCTGCTCCTCGTCGGCAGCGCAGCGGGCGTGTTGATCTCTGTGTTCGCCGGCCGCGCGGCGGCTTCACTATTGTTCGGCGTCACCGCCAGCGATCCGCTGATCCTCGGTGGAGCGTGCGCGCTACTCGTCGCGATTTCCGCCGCCGCTAGTTTTGTACCAGCCTGGAAAGCGTCGCGGATCAATCCTGCTCAGAGTACTGACCGGCACATAACGCGGCGATGCAACAACATCGATGTCACATCGCCGCGAGAACCTACTTCGCGGGCGCGTCGACCTGGTAGTAATGGACCTGGCCTTCCTTGCTCCGCGGCGTCATCGCCATTCGGATGCTTTTGCCGGTATTCGCGCAGCTGGTGGCGCGGTGCCAGCGTTCTTCATTGGCGTTGATCACGTCGCCCACTTCGCCTCGGACCACGCCAACGCCGGAGATCAGCGCGCAGACATTGCCGTAAACATTGACCCAGAGTTCCACCATGTTGGCGTGCCAGTGGCCCCAGTTGGTGGAGGGCGGCAGTTCCGCGAGGTTCATCCCGATGTTCAAGTTGGACGAGGTATGGCCGTCGTAAAGAAAGCGCTGACCCGTGCGCGTCGAATCCCCGTATCCGTCACGTTGAAGAACGGCATGTTGAACGAGTCGTAGCCGCCGGTCGAGGTGATCTTGGTCTTGATGTACTTGTAGCCGGGGATCGGCGTCGGGGTTTCGCTTTCGGGATATGACGGCACCTGCCCGGCGGGGGTGTTGCGGTAATAGACGACCGGCTCGGTGCCGACGGTCTCCATGCAGTAGGACAAGCGCGGCGCCACGTTGAACGCCCATCCCTTGGACAGGACCTTGGGCTCCTGGCCGTCGATGGTCATCTTCACAGCACCGCTATAGACCCAGCCGAAGACGCGGTCGTCTGCGTAGAACATGCACTTCGATTTGTCGCCCGGCGCCATCTGGACATAGCGGCCGTCGAAGTCGCGCGTGAGCACAACCTTCTCTTCCCAGCGCGCCTGTCCCTGATGCGTTTTGAGAATGTCGGCGATACGCCAGAGCGGCTTGTTGACGCCTGTGTACGGCGTTTCCGGCGACTTCTGCGCCGCCCAAACGACGCGTTCCGGGCCGTTTTCCGCGCCAGGCTGAGACCACCAGTTTGCCTGGGGGACACCGCGGGCCGGTGGCGCTGCCGGGGCAGGAGGGGTCGGGGCCTGGGCCAAGGCAGGCGCCGCAGCCACAGCCATGGCCAGTACGATCAACGTGTTGAGTGATCTCACGGAAGCCTCCCTGTTAATTTTTTTGGAGTATATACCTCCACGGATGGGCAGATGTAGCGCAACATTAACGGCTAGAAGGGGGAAATGGCCACGTCTGTCACTCGAATGGCGCCAAAGTTCACCGTCGCCGTGACCGTATTGGTTGACGTGTCGATAACCAAGGTGCGTGAGCTCATCGTCACATGCACGCGACTCCCGTCGGGAGTAATCGCCACACCTCCAGGCGGATCCGCTCCCACCGGAATGACGAGCGAGGCGACAATCGTGTCCGTCTGCAAATCGATCGTGGCGACCACACCCACATAGCCGCACGACGCACCATCACACACCACCTTGAAAGCCACGACGTACGCCCCGGCTCCCATCCGGGGCAATCGCCAGGCGCCAGGGCGACGGCATCGGCACGACGCCCACCACCGCGTTGCTCGCGGTATCGATGACCACGACCGCGCCGAGATCGGACGCGGCAACATACGCGCGGGTGCCGTCGGGGGTAATCGCAACATCCCTTGGGCTCGTCGTGCCCCCAAACACAATATTGGCGGCGACGGTGTTGGTATCGTGTCGATCACCACGACACGGCCGGAGTTCACCGTCACATACACACGTGCGCCGTCCGGAGTAACGGCGACACCCGAGGGATCGCAGCACAACGTCGGCACCTCCGTGATCACGGTATTGGTGGTGGTGTCGATGACCCAGACGGCTCCTGAGCGTGCCGCATAGGCCCGCTTTCCGTCGGGCGTGATCGCGATTCCGTTAGCAGGATCTGCCTGGTGTTGAGTGCCCGGCACGCAGCCTGACACCTTGTGCGTGGCACGGTCGATCACGCAGACGCTGCTTCCGGTCGCGTACGCGCGAGTGCCATCCGGCGTAAACGCCATCCGTCTCGCAGTGAGGCCTATGGCCCCCACCACGTTGTTCGTCGTCGTATCGACTACCTTGACGGTGCTGCCGCCGATGGCCACATAAGCCCTTGCGCCATCCGGACTTGTCGCAACTGCCCAGGCACGTTCGACCCGCACCGTGGCCATGACGCTGCCCGCGGCGACGTCAATGACTGTGACGAACGCACTGTAGCTCGTGATATACGCGCGCGCGCCGTCCGGAGTGAAGGCCACGCTGACCGGCTGATTGGCCACCGCGATCGTGTCCACGACAGTATTGGTGGCCGTGTCGATGATCGCGATATTGTCGGGGACGTGCCACAGCGTCACGTAAGCCCGAGTGCCATCCGGCGTGATCGCCACTTTACGAGGGTCACTCGCCAGCGGGATGGTGGCAATGACGGCATTCGTCGAAAGGTCCAAAACCGACACGTTTCGAGACCACACGTTCGCGACGTAGACGCGGGCGCCATCGGGCGTAATCGAGAGCCCGAACGGCGCGAGGCCAACTGGCACCCTCGCCACGACGGCATTGGTTGCGGCGTCGATCATCACGACGGTGCCAGTCGATGCTTCTGTTACGCACACGCGAGTGCCGTCCGGCGTGATCGCGACGTCCGTGGGCAAGCCACCCACGTAGATCGCACCAGTCACGGCGTTCGCGGCTGTGCTGACAACTTTTATGTAGCCGGTCGACGTCGTCACATACAGGCGAGATCCATCGGGCGTGATGGCGAGCGCGGCGGGATGACTCCCAACCAACACCGACGCCACTACGGAGTTCGTCGCCGTATCCATCACTTGCACGGTGCCCAGGAGGGTCTTGTCGGCGAAATAGGCGCGTTTGCCGTCGGAGCTGACCACGACCGCAACAGCGTTGGAACCGACTGGGACTTTCGTGACTTCGGTGTTGGAGCTCGTGTCAATCACCGAGATGGACGAGGCCGTCGACGTGACGTATGCGACGGGCTGGGCGGCAGCGGGCAGCGCCAGGAGCAGCATCCAACACGCGAGTAACAATAGTCGTCGTTTGCGTCCAGTCATCGGAATCTCCACTGGGTGGTCGTCGTTCGGGATCATAGCGCAGGGCTGCGACGGCGCCATGAAACAGTTGCTGCCCGGCGTCACCGCCCTTACCATACGGATTCGATCGCGGCAACGGGGGTCTTCTTTTCTGGAGGGGCGTATGAAACGCATTGTCGTGCTCACGGCCCTGCTCGCCGCAGGCGCGGTCTCGTATGTTGTCGCGCAGCAGGGCGGCCAGAAGCCGATGGTCGTGGAAGTCCAGAAACTCCGGGACAATCTCTTCGTGCTCACAGGCGGGAGCGGCAACGGCAACACCACGGTCTTCGTCCAGTCGACCGGCATCACCGTCGTCGACACCAAGAACCCCGGTTGGGGCGCGCCGATTCTGGCGAAGATTCAGGAGCTCAGCCCGAAACCGGTCACAACGATTATCAACACGCACTCGCACGGCGATCATGTCAGTGGCAACGTCGAGTTCCCGGCGACGGTAAACATCGTCGTCCATGAAAACACCGCGAAGAACATGAAGGAGATGATGTCGCCGCCTGGAATGGGCAAGCCCGGCGCGAACAAGCCGACCATCTTCGACCAGAACCAGGGGAAGGGGCTGCCCAAGCGGACATTCGACGATCGGTTGACACTCTTCAACGGACCCGACCAGGTGCAGCTCCATTACTTCGGCCGCGGCCATACAAACGGCGATGCGTGGGTGTTGTTCCCGTCCGCGCGCGTCGTCGTGGCCGGCGACATGGTGCCCGGCAAACGCGTTCCGATCGTCGATTCGAACAACGGCGGGAGCGGTTTGGACTACGGTGAATCGGTTGCGAAAGCGCACCGCGCGCTGAACAAGCTGGCGGACACGTTCGTCACAGGACACGCGATGACGATGACCGGTGCCGAGCTGATGGAATACGCGACGTTCATGCGCGAGTTCGCCGAGGCGGCTCGGGCGGCGAAGATTGCGGGCACCGCCGTCGATGCCTTCGCGAAGAGTTATGCGATCCCGGCGACGTTCCAGGGCTACACCCCGGCTCAGGAAGCGAGCGTCCGCGCGGCGGCGCAGGTGGTCTACGACGAAGATGCGATCCGGCCGTTGAGTACACGCCCGGTCGGACGCTGAGTAAAGCAACTTGAACAGAAGGTTAGAAGGGCGCCATCGTGTGTTCGTGGCTTCGTGGCTTCGTGGTTGGAGGCAGCATCATGAACGCCCCTGTCGGTCGCGGCGCGGTCATCGTACTCCTGGTGCTTTCCGCGGCCTGCGAAGGTTCGGTGCCTACTTCGCCCACTGGAACGAATCCTTCGCTGACGCCAATCGTGACACTTCCTTCGCCGGCTCAGACACCTCCGAGCTTTCCCCCATTGTCTGGCCCTGCGCGCACCTTCGTATTCGAACGTGCCGATCATCGGGTCGCCGAGTACACGGAAAAGTCGCGCTTCGTCCTCTACGACAACGGCGCATTCGCCTTGCAGTACCCGACTCTAGGCGGTCAGTATCGGGGTTCATACAAGGAAGAGAATGGCCTCATCACCTTTGCGTGGGCAGACTATGGGTCGGGCGCGACCGGCAGGCTCGACGGTAATTCGCTGAAAGTCGAGTACGTCGTGATGATGCAGATGAGCGACTTCGAGGACGCCGTGTACGCTCGGACGCTCGTCATGCACGCGCTATCTTCCGGTAGAGCGCACCCGATGCGGCACCCCCGGCCATGAACATCAGGCACCACAGCAGCGTTTTTGAGGAGGCCAACAACTCGGGAATCACTCCTCGTGAGCCTATGAGCGGGCGCGAATACATCACGGCCCAGCCGAGGCTCCAGAAAAACATGGCCGCCAATGGAAGCAATCCGACCATCGCCCCGGTCGCGGCAAAATGGCGAGGTTCGAAACGATTCGTCTTGTGGAGATAGTGAATCGCGGGAATGCCGCCAACCAGCACGGCCAGGTACGCGATCGGCAAGCCAACGATGTAATACGCAGGAAAAAAAACGAACGACGCCATGACGCGCCCCATGCCCGCACCAGTCAGCGTTCCCAGAACGATTTCCGTCAGCCAGCCCGCGGCCGGCCCGATTAGCGGCGCGACTAGAAGTCCTCGTTTGGAGATCAATGAGACTGGATGTTCATGGCGCCTGCCCCTGAACCGGGTTCACCCGGACGGGAATCGGCGGCGGCGGCTGGTACGAGGTGAAGGCGTCGAGTAGCTTTTCCACGATTTCCCCGGACTTCCCTGCCCACGCCTCGCAGTCGGTTACATCCGATGTCGTGCCGCGTGCATGTGGGTGGAACATCGCAAGGTCCGTGTGCTCGTTGATCGAAGATGGCGTGCTTGTCGTCTGAAGGAATGCCTTCTTGTCCTCGACCGTCGTCCCTTTCGGGAAGCTCACAAAACGCGTCACGACTTCGCATCTGGCACCCACGTCCGCGTTGGCGAAGATCCATTCTGTGCCGCGGTTCGCGCCTCCTGCAGGCGACAGAATGATGCCCTGCTCCCGGAAGTGACGGAGAAGCGAATCGGAAATCGTGACTCTCGAGACAGCGCCTCTGGACGGCCGCCGCGACTGGATGGACCTCGCGGCCGCGTTCGCGTCCTGGCCGAGAACGGTCCGGATCATGTGGATGGCGCCGCTCCCGAAGGCCCATAAGAAAAGGCAAGAACCGATCAGGAGAACGATCGACATGGTTCGATGGGCTTCACGCCTCCACAGCGACAGAGCGGTGCACACCGCGCACCCTGCAGAGACGAGAGTCGCGACCGCGACAAACACCCCCCCGAAAAGCAGCCACCCCCAGCCGCCGTCGCGGTTGATTTGTCGGGCTTGAGACGCGAGCAGCGCCCCACCGACAAAGCCGCACAACAACAGCATGACGAGCATGCCGACCGCGATCCAGAAAAACGCCGAATCTGGCGCTGGCGACCGCTCGGACTTCGGTGCATCTCCCGTCATACGTCCACTCAGTTTATCGGTCACGAGTGACGTAATCTGTTCTATGCAGTCGTTCATCCGCTCAGGAGCAACAGGCGGGCCCGCAGCATGACGATTCTCTCGGCTTCGTCGCACGCACGAAGCCGCTGATGAAATGACCGTCCATTTCCTTCGCCACGGCGCCGGCATCGATTCCCTCGCCGGCGAGGAACATTCTGGCGTCGCTCACGTTGTACACCCGCGTTGGTTCGATATTGATGTCCTCGAACCCGGCTCGCGCCAGCTTTGCGACATAGGCATAATCGGTCAACGCGCCGGCAATACAACCCACCCAGAGTTCCATGCTTTTCCTGATCGCCTCGGGCACATCGCCTCGTACGACTACATCTGAGACCGCAAATCGCCCGCCCGGCTTGAGCACCCGAAAGGCTTCGCGAAGCACCCGATCCTTGTCCCCCGACAGATTGATCACGCAGTTGGAGATAATCACGTCAACGGAGCTGTCCGGCAGTGGGATATTCTCGATTTCCCCTTTGAGAAACTCGACATTCGTCAACCCGCTATTGAGCTTGTTCTCTTCCGCCAGCGCGAGCATCTCATCAGTCATGTCGAGGCCGTAGGCTTTCCCAGTGGGACCGACGCGGCGTGCGGACAGCAGAACGTCGATCCCGCCGCCGGAACCAAGGTCGAGTACGACTTCACCAGCCTTGAGTTCGGCGAGCGCGGTCGGATTGCCACAACCAAGCGATGCGTTGACCGCTTGCGCTGGCACTTCGCCAGCCTGTCCGGGCTCGTAGAGATCTGACGTGATTGGATCGCAACAGGGGTTCTCAGCCGTAGCCGTGCCACAACACGCGCCGGCAACGCCGGACTTGACGCGCAGGGCGGCCTGCCCGTATTTCTCACGGACGATGTCCCTCAGATCGTTCGTCTCCATCTCATTTCTCCTGTTCTACCGTGGGACTACTTACACAGCGCCACGATTCGATTCGGTGGCACCGCCTTGTTCCGCGTGCAGCACTCGGCGTAGAGAAAACCAAGGAGTTCACACAGCGCATCCGCGTCGGCCGAGTAGCGCAGGAATGTTCCCTCGCGCTGCACTTTGACAAGGTTTTCATTCTTCAGCTTGTCCAGATGGTGCGAGAGCGTGGAACTGGCGATATTCAGTTCCTCTCCTATCTCCCCGACCACGAGCCCCTCAGGGTGAGCTGACAGCAGCAGCTGCATGATCCGCAGCCGCGGCTCCGTGCCCATCGCGGAGAACATGTCGGCGAAACGCGCGACTTGTCTGGTATCAGGCTTGGGTGCCATATCGATATTACTATTAATATCGAAATATTGCGCCCGTGTCAACCGGCTCTAGCCCAAAACCGCTACCCACGGAATTGACCCCGGAGCAGGTCGCCGGAAAGTCGACTCTCGCTGGGTGATTCCGGAGCAAGTTCCGCGTTGACGTGCGAGCAGACGCTCAGACGCAATTTCACGATGTGGCTCGTGAGCTTCATGGATTATGACTTGGGTACTTTTGATGACGAGACGTGCCCAGTTAGGCCTCCACGGATCGGCCGGTGACTGGAGGCGCCTCCTCCGGTCCTTCGAGTAGCGTCTTGTACATGAACCCGGCGGCGGCTGCGCCCAGCAGCGGTGCGATCCAGAACAGCCACAGCTGCTGCACGGCCCACCCGCCGACGAACAGCGCCGGCGCCGTGCTACGCGCGGGATTCACCGACGTGTTGGTCACCGGGATGCTGATCAGATGGATCAGCGTGAGCGCCAGACCGATGGCGAGGCCCGCGAAGCCGACGGGCGCACGCTTGTGCGTTGCGCCAAGAATGACAATCAGAAACATGAAGGTCATCACGATTTCGGTCACGAGCCCGGACATCATCGTGTAGCCGCCCGGTGAATGGTCCGCATATCCATTGGCGGCAAAGCCGCCGGCGAGACTGAAGTCCGCTTTCCCGCTGGCGATGAGATAGAGCACGCCTGCGCCAATCAACGCGCCGGCCACCTGCGTGATGATATAGGGCGCGAGGAGCGCCGCGGGGAAGCGCCCTCCGGCCCACAGCCCCACCGACACAGCGGGATTGAAATGTCCCCCGGAGATCGGCCCCAAGGCGTAGGCACCCGAAAGCACAGTCAGGCCAAACGCCAGCGACACCCCGTGGAGGCCGATGCCGACGTCCGGAAATGCGGCAGCCAGCACCGCGCTCCCACAACCTCCGAGTACGAGCCAGAACGTGCCAACGAACTCCGCCGCAAGCTTCGAAAGCACGGCTCCCTCCTTCCGCATCAGCGCACAATTGCCGCGCACGACCGATACGGATGTCCAAGACTGGACACTACCACATTCCGGAGATGAAACCGCTAGGAGCGGCGCTCTGTGTGCACGAACAACGCTCGTGCCGGGTTTGGTCGGCGCGCAACGCGGAGCAGCGTGAACTTTCTGTTCAGGAAGTGATCAGAACGGACGGTGCAAAGTCTACGAAGGCGATTCCTACGACGTCGTCGAGATGCCGTCGGGGCCGGTGTTGAGCATTTCCGGCGGTGGCTGTTAGCCTCTCCAACCCAAGAACAAGCCGATTTGCCCAACGAACCGCATCGAGGATGAGAAGAACAAGTAGACTAGGCACCGAATCACAGCCCACAACTCGGCGTTGACTCGTCTGCACACAGCAGGAGACGACCATGCATGAAAGAATGCGTCAGGCTCTGTCCACGGCGGTCGCGATGACCTTGGCGGTCGCTCTCGGGGGCACGGCGCTCGCCCAGTCGGTCGGTACTTGGAAACTCAACCCCGCGAAATCGAAGTACGCCCAAGGACAGGCTCTCAAGAGTGCCACCCTCGTATATGAGGCGGCGGGTGCAGGTATCAAGGTGACCGTGGACCAAGTGCCGGCGACCGGGCCCGCGGTTCATTTCACCTACACGGCGAACTATGACGGGAAGGATGTGCCTCTCGTCGGCAGCCCATTCGGCGATACGGCCGCTCGCACTCGGGTGAATCCCACGACGACGAAGACGGTCAACAAGAAGGGTGGACAGATTCTGTCGACCCTTACGATTGTCACCTCCGCCGACGGAAAGACGCTCACCGTCACCGCAGCCGGCAAGAATGCCGCGGGGCAGAACATCGATAGCGTCTCGGTCTATGAAAAGCAGTAACTGCACGGGCGGTCGCCGCATCGATCCGGAGGTTTTTCCATGACCCGGTTCATCGTCCGTGTGCTCCTGACCGTTGTACTCTTCGGCGGCACTCTCGACGGGCAGGCGAACCGGGCCGCTCCCCGCCCCGAGGCGGCCCGGGATGACTCCTTCGCACCCGACCGCAGCGATCCAGCGGCGGCGGGGATGCTGCCGGATCGTCTGGCGCGAATCGCTCCGCGGATGAAGGAATTCGTCGACGCCGGGAAGACCGCCGGCATCGTCACGCTGGTCGCCCGGCACGGACACGTCGCCAGTCTCGACGCGGTCGGCTATCAGGACCTCGCGAGCCGAACCCCGATGAAGGCGGATTCGATCTTCCGCGTCATGTCGGTCTCGAAGCCGATCACCTGCGCCGGCGTGATGGTGCTCGTCGATGAGGGCCGCGTGTCGCTCCTCGACCCGGTCGAGAAGTTCATTCCGGAGTTTGCCGGCATCCGCGTCAACCCGTGCGGCACGCGGAACGGCTTCGACTGCCAGCTCGTGCCGGCTGCGCGCCCCCTCACCGTGCTCGACCTGATGACGCACACGTCCGGTCTCGGCGAACCCGGCGCGGGGCGCGGCGGTGGACCTGCACCGGCGTCACGAGCCGAGTTGATCGCGACCAGCGCGCAGCGCATGAACCTGATCTTTCAACCCGGCGCCGCCTGGCACTACACCAACTTCGGCATTGGCGTCCTCGGTCGCATCATCGAGGTCGCGTCCGGCCAGTCGTTCGACGACTTCATGTCGGCGCGGATCTTCTCGCCGCTCGGCATGACCGACACGTCCTTCCACGTGCAGCCAGCCAAGGCCAGCCGGGTCGCCACGGTTTACACGGCCACCAGCGGCAAGCTGGCGCCGCTCGATCCGTCGCAAATTCGGAGCGGCGGCATCTCGTCGCCCGACTCCGGCGTGCTCAGTACCGCCGCCGATCTTGCCCGGTTCCTGCAGATGATGCTCAACAAGGGCACGCTGAACGGGCGCACCGTGCTCTCGCCGGCGGCCGTGGAAGCCATGACGGTCTCGCACACCGGAACGCTGCCAGCCGGCTATTCCCCAGGCGCCGGGCAGGGCTTCGGGTTCGAGGTGGTGCGGGAACCGCTCGGCCTGTCGCGCTACACGTCGCTCGGCACCTTTGAAAAGGCCGGCTTCTATCGCACCTACATCTGGGCCGATCCGGCCAAGGATCTGCTCGGCGTGATCCTGATGCAGCGCAACACGGGCGGCTACCAGGCCGACATGGCCGATGAAGTGAACGTCTTCATGGCCATGGCCGCTGCCGCGATCGCCAGATAGGGCCGATCGCGGGTCCGGATGGCAACCGTAGTGGCGCTGTCTCAGTTCGAGCGGAATGTCCGGGACGGTGTCTAACGGAATAGGAGGGCCCACCCACATGCACATCAACGGTTGGCAACGGCTTTGGCTACTGGGTGCAATTCTTTGGGCGGTTGTGATCCTGGCACTTGCAGGAAGTTTTCAGGCCGGCGGCGATCGGGTGTTCCCGAGCGCCAATATGGTGCTGTTCGTGGCGCGGCTTTGGATCGTGCCAGTCGCGGCTGTTTATGCGCTCGGCCTCGGCCTCGCTTGGGTCCGTCGTGGATTTCAAGTGGCGTCAAAGTAGCCCACTGCCACATTAGTTGGTGTGTCTACCGCTCCGGGTCTTTCAGCCAGTCTTGTGCCTCCGCCAGCGCCTCGTCATAGCTAAGCGCGGCGCCTTCATCGGTCGCGCGCGCGAATTCTTTGGCGCCAAGTGTGTCGCGAGCCCGCACCATAATCGCAGCGTGTGCCCGTTCTCGCTCGGGCTGTCGCCTGGAGCCCATCGCGTGCTCAAGCACCGCAGCTGCAGCAGACCAGCGAGCCCCTCGCGCCGGATCGCCCAATGTCACCGCTAGTTCCGACGACCATCGAAGAGTGGCCCCTGCCAACCCACGCAATCCATGGTCACGAACGATCCGCAACCCCTCCTTCAGGTTCCTATGCGCGTCCTCAAGTACGCCACATCTCAGCGCGATCTCGGTCAAGTGGATCAGCTCGATCGCCACATTCCAGGGATCCGGCAGAGTACGAGCGACAGCGAGCGACTCCGCGAAGAGCACACGCGCATGGGGCAGATCACCCCGATCCAATGCCAGCCTCGCAAGACTGCTCAAACCCTGCCCTATTGGCCCACCTTGACCGAGCTCCCGCGCCAGGTGAAGAGCCTCCTCGAAACGCGCATGTGCAGCAACGGGATCGTTCTCACGACTCGCCCAGCCGAGGCCATAGAGTGCCGCGATAGTGCAGCGCGTGTCGCTGGAGTTCCGAGAAAGCATTAGGCTCTCCTCGAAGCATGCCCGCGCTTCCGCCAACGCTCCTTGTTCTACTGCGAGGCGACCCATGGCGGCGAGCGCCCACGACCGCGCCTGCGACATAGCGCCCGGTAACTGCAGCACCACACGCAGCCGCTCGCGTCCAACGCTATAAAGGCCACGGAGGTTCCAGTACTCGTATGAGTTGTTGGCCAGACCCAAGGCCACTTCAGCTCCACCTTCAACGTGCGGACAAAACTCAAGCGCCCGCAGCACGTTCTCGTGCTCATGCTCCACCTGAGTAAGCCACTCACCCTGTTGGGCACTTCCAGCCAACGCTGCGTGATGGTCTAACCATGCCACGAAATATTTCAAGTGACGCGCGCGCGCAGCATTCTCTTCGCCTGCCTCATCCAGTTTTTCCTGCGCGAACTGCCGAAATATCTCCAGCATCCAGTAGCGCGTCGGCCCACTGGCGAGATGCTCGACCATCACGAGCGACTTATCAGCTAGACGGGTCATCAGCTCCAGCACCTTGAACTCGTCGGTTGCGTCGCCCCACACCACCGTCGCCGCGCCCAGCGTCCAGCCCCCCGCGAACACCGACAACAACCGGAACAGGCGCTGCTCTTCGGGCGTCAGTAAGTCGTAGCTCCATTGAAATGCGGCTCGAAGCGTCTGATGACGTGGCAATGCCTTATGCCCGCCCGACAAGAGCCGAAACCGGTCGTCAAGCCTCGAGCGGACCTCCTCCACAGACAGCATCTTGATCCGTGCGGCGGCCAGTTCGATTGCGAGTGGGATACCGTCGAGACGCCGGCAGATCTCCACTACGGGCAGGGCAGTTTGCGCATCGAGGACGAATGCGTTGTCCACGATCTGCGCTCGGTCCACGAACAGCCGCACGGCTTCCGACCACTTCACGGCATCGAGGTTGACTTGGCTTCCCGAAGGCAACGAGAGCGATCGCAGTGCAAAGACCCTTTCACCCTCAATGCCAAGACATTCGCGGCTAGTGGCCAGCACGCGCACCCCTTCGGCGGTTCTGAGTACCGCGTCGACCAACACGCCACACGCGTCGAGCAGATGCTCGCAGTTGTCGAGCAGCAACAGCAGGCGCATTCCGCGTAGGTGATGGACAAGTGTCTCGAGCAGGCCCTTACCCGGCTCTTCAACGACGGCGAGCGCTACTGCGATCGTCTCTACGACACGGGACGCTTCTTTCAGAGGACTCAAATCCACGAACCAAACACCGTCAGGATGGCTCTGGAGCAGACGTTCCGCGAGCCTCACGGCGAGTCGTGTTTTTCCACTTCCACCAATCCCCGTCACCGTCAGCAGCCGCGCCTCGCCGAGTAGCCCCGCGCAATCGGCCAACTCTGTTTCGCGTCCGATGAAGCGTGTGCGCTCCGTAGGTAAATTGTTCGGGCCACGAGCGGATCCGGATTGGTGTGACGAGACCCTCGGACGAACCGTCGCTTCGCTCAGAGCCTCGGCGAAGGCTGCGGCGGATGGATAGCGGTCCGCCGGATTCTTCGCGAGTGATTTCCGCACGACGCGCTCCAGACCCTCCGTGATGTCCGATCCTCTCGTCTTGAGAGGTGGCACTTCCCCGAGCGCGTGCTGTGCCAGTATCGTCATCGCGTTCGACCCCGTAAACGGAGGTTCCCCTGCGAGCATCTCGTAGAGTACGCACCCGAGGCTGTAGAGATCTGATCGGGGGTCCACCTCGCCGTCGACCGACGCCTGCTCGGGACTCATGTAGAGCGGGGTGCCCACGATGATCCCAGTCGCCGTTTGCTGGTCGACGCTCGCGCTCACGGCTCGCGCGATCCCGAAGTCCGCGACCAGGGCGATTCCCTCTGAGAGCAGCACGTTCCCCGGTTTGATGTCTCTATGGACCACCCCGTGTTGGTGAGCGTATTCGAGGGCGCTCGCGATTTCCCGCGTGAGACGCACCGAGACTTCGATAGAGAGAGACCTTTCGCGACCTAGGCGCACCCGCAACGACTCGCCTTCGATGTAGGGCATGACATAGTACAGTTGCCCGTTGACCTCACCCGAATCGTGCAATGGAAGGATGTGCGGGTGTGTAAGCCGCGCAGCAAATCCGATCTCTCGCAGAAAACGTTGGTGCCCGATTGTCGCGGTCATTGCGGCGTGGAGGGTTTTTATCGCGACTTTGCGGCCGTGCTTCATATCGTCGGCCAAGTACACGATGGCCATGCCGCCGCGCCCAAGCTCGCCCTCGATCCGGTAACGATCGGCTAGCCCTTCCTTCAGCGCCGCTGCGTAGACCTCATCCTCGCCGATTCGGTCGGCCATTCGCGGATCGCTGATTGTGTTCGCAGCCAAGAGCCACCATGGCGAGGCGAGAAACGCGTCCGCTGACGCCTGATGCGCAAGCATCGATTCCACGTCGCGTCGCAGCTCCTGGTCGTCCGCACACGCTTGTTTCAAAAACGCCGCGCGGTCGCCCTCACACGCCAGCGCCGCGTGACAAATCCGTGAAATCTGCTGCCACCGTGTAGCGTTCACTGTGGGTACCGGACAGTATATGCAGAAGGGCTGGCGGGAGCCCCTCCCCAAAATACTACGGCGTTACTCGGGAGTTTGGCCTGGAATCCTCGACGGAATGACCGCGCGCGCGATTGAAGGTCGAGACGCGGATAGGACGCGGCCCAACGTGACAAGTGACGACCTTGAACCCGTGTGCAAGCACACAATCGAGCGCCCGCTCGCAAAGGCGTGAGGTGCGAAAGGTAGTCCCTCAAAATTCTCAGGAATTGCGGCCTGAGCGAGGTGGGATCGCGCCGCTTCACGGGTTCGACTCCCAAGCGGGGGTTACGCCGTTTAACGTGGGATTCGCACGGGGCACCGTCGGTCGCGTCGCCCTTCGGCGCAAAGACAATCCGGCCACGCAACACACGTTGCAACACGGAGCGACCTATTGTGGTCTAGCGGCCAAAGTTTATTGAGTCGGGAAATCGTGGCGCGGAACACATTGGACCAGAAGATACGTTCGACGGGACGAAACGTCGCGGTACACAGCCGCTTCGGTCGCCTCTTCGAGACGTTGCCAGTTATGAAGGGGGAACAGAGTTCGGTAGGGTCCCGGACTCCGGGTCAAAACCGGGGATTGCCTTCAGAAAGGCTGCCGCGCCCGCCAGCAGGCCGATTTAGCGTGAACCCCGGTGCTTGTTCACAGAAAGCTCAACACGCATCAGCTTTGCCTGCCCGTCCGTGAAGAACAACTGCCCAAGTCTTGCCTTCCGGTAATCGGACTGAGTCCAGTCGTTTCGCATGATCCCATTGCGAGAGTGCGAGTTGTACGGCAGCAACAGGTGGCCGACCTCGTGCGCCATTGTCATGCCGAGAACGAGATGGAAGGGGACACCAAGCCCGCTCGCCGTGGTTTCGATACGATCGGCGAGGACAAATGCGAGATGGCCCCGTTCGCCTTTGGCGCCGGGCGCGTATCCGAGGGCAAAGGCCGAGTCACGTACTGCGTCGGGATACGGTGGGCGTCGCACGATAATTGTGAAGCCTGCGCCGGTCGTGTTCCATTCCACGTGGATACCCGCGGCTTGATAAATCCGCGTCAGCGTCTCCTTGGCCTCGGCCAGCACGTCGGTGGACACCTCCGCCACGTTCTGAAGGTGCAGATTGAGCGTTGGGTGCGAAGCTCGTGTCTGACTGTTCAGCGGTTGTGCGCCAGCTGATGTCGATGAACCCAGTAAGACGAGCGTAGAAATCAGCAGCGTCCATCCTGTCGTCATGCGCCCTCGTCTTGGCTCGAGGGCGGACCCATTCCCGTCCTCACCCAGACAGGCGCAGATGGATGGCGAAAAGTGGAAAGCGGGCGCCGCTTGCCCTAGAATCCGTGACAGTCCAGCACCAATGGCCCGAGCCGCACCGCCTTCGGCGCCGCCCGTGACACAGCTCCTCATTGCGTGGGGGCAAGGCAACAAAGGTGCGCTCGAGCAGCTGACGTTTCTCGTCTACGAAGAGCTGCGAAAGCTGGCGCAGTGGCACATGGGCCATGAGCGTCGCGCCCACACGCTCCAGCCGACTGCGCTCGTCCATGAGGCCTACTTGCGACTCGTGGACATAAACCAGATTCAGTGGCAGGACCGCGCTCACTTCTTCGCTATGGCCGCGCGGCAAATGCGACGCATTCTGATCGACGCGGCGCGTAAGCGCGGCAATCAAAAGCGCGGCGGTGGTGTTGAGAAGGTTCCGCTCACCGAAGAGCTCCCCATTCCCGAGCGGCCGGACGATCTGGTGGCGCTCGATGAGGCGCTAGATATGCTCGCGCGTCTCGATCCGCGACGCGGCAAGGTGGTCGAGTTGAAAGTGTTTGGCGGGCTAAGTGTCGAGGAAATCGCCGAGGCGCTGGAGGTCTCGCCGGATACGATCAAGCGCGACTGGAAACTCGCCAAAGCGTGGTTGGGACGCGAGCTCAGAAAGAACCGTGGCGCGTGACGAGTGACGAGCGCTGGACCCATATCTCTCGTCTCTATCACGACGCCGTGTCGGTCGCGCCAGCGGACCGCGCTGAGTTTCTGCGGAAGGCGTGTGGCCTGGATGACTCACTGCGGGCGGAGATCGAGTCGCTGCTGATCGACGACAGCCGTGCAGATCGATTGCTGGAACTGCACGGACACTCAACACTGAAGGACTTGCGACGAGATCTCACTGGTCAGCGCATCGGCGCCTACGAAGTTCGTTCGCTCCTCGGTGCAGGGGGCATGGGCGAGGTTTATCGTGCCCACGATCCGAAGCTGGGGCGCGAGGTCGCGATCAAGGTTCTCCCCCCGATTTTCACGGCCAACGCGCAGCGGCTGGCTCGCTTCTCGCGCGAGGCACGGCTGCTGGCCGCGCTGAATCATCCAAACATTGGCGCCATCTACGGCGTGGAAGAATCCGCCGGCCTGCATGCGCTCATACTCGAGCTCGTCGACGGGCCGACCCTCGCCGATCGGCTGGAGAAGGGGCCACTTCCGATCGTCGAAGCGCTCGGAATCGCGCGGCAAATCGCCGACGGGCTCGACGCAGCTCACGAGAAGGGGATCGTCCATCGTGACCTGAAACCCGCCAACATCACGATCACGTCCGGAGGTATCGTCAAGATCCTCGACTTCGGCCTGGCGAAGCTCGTCGCCCATGATGCCGCAGTCGACCTGGGGCAGTCGCCGACCGTGACGATTGACCGCACACGCGCCGGCACGCTGCTCGGCACGGCGGCGTACATGAGCCCGGAACAGGTGCGAGGCTCTGTCGTCGACAAGCGAGCCGACTTTTGGGCGTTCGGCTGCGTGCTGTACGAGATGCTGGCGGGCCGCATCGCGTTTGCCGGCGCGACGGTGCCAGACACGTTGGCGGCGGTGCTCGAGCACGAGCCGAATTGGAACGCGTTGCCGAGCGCACTGCCGCGGACGATTCGTCACCTGCTCCGACACTGTCTCGCGAAGGATCCGAATAGCCGACTCTGCGACATGAGCGGAGTGCGGAA
The DNA here is from genome assembly GCA_963850295.1 of Vicinamibacterales bacterium. GTDB lineage: Bacteria > Acidobacteriota > Vicinamibacteria > Vicinamibacterales > JAMQPK01 > JAMQPK01. Next base: position 204,869 of record CAWKKU010000012.1, read on the forward strand.
AGGACTCGAAGACGCGACTGTTTTGCGAAAGAGAAGGGTAAGAGGCTGGATTGCGGCGGCCCTTGTCGTTGCCGCAGGCGTGCCGCCGGCATGGTTCCTTTATCGAGGCACTGAATTGCGACGGGCGGACGAGGCGATCGCAGAGGCGACACGCCTTGCGGAACAGGACGACTACGGGGCGTCGCTTGCGCGGGTGGCGGACGCCGCGCGCATCATCCCACACGATGCTCGCGTACGGAGTCTATGGAAGAGGGTGTCGGTAACTCGGCCCATCGAAACCGACCCACCGGGCGCCGACGTGTACATCAAGCGATATGACGATCCAGGTGGCGCATGGGAGACGGTTGGGCGAACGCCCATGACTCGCGCCCGGCTGCCGCGCGGCGTCTTCCGGTGGAAGATTCAGAAGGACGGCTTTCAGACCTTGGAATTCATCGCGGAGAATCACCGCATTCCCGCCCAGGGCGAAACGCCGAATATGGTGCCTGTAAGCGCCGTCGGCGGACGGATCACTGAGCTCCGACCCAATAACACGTCGACGCCGATGGTCACGGTTCCCACGTCGAGCCTGTCTTTGCGTCAGCAGCTACCCAACTACGATTCCGCGTCTATTCCGGCGGGGACATTTCGCATCGGCAAGTACAAAGTGACCAACCTGGAGTTCAAGCGGTTTGTGGACGCAGACGGATACGCGAGGCGTGAATTCTGGACCGAGGAATTCGTGAAACATGACCGAACCATCTCGTGGGAAATGGCCATGGCCGAGTTTCGCGATAAAACCGGTCGGCCGGGTCCATCAACCTGGGAGGTTGGAACCTATCCTGCTGGCCGCGACCAGTATCCGGTCGGGGGCGTGAGTTGGTACGAAGCGGCAGCGTATGCGAGGTTCGTTGGGAAGAGTCTGCCGACGGTCTACCACTGGGTGCGGGCGGCGGGTACCCGTATCGCGGGATACATCACTCCATTCAGCAACTTCTCGACGGACGGCATCACTGCGGGCGGTCGCCGGCCGGGTGTGTCTCCATTCGGAGCTTTCGACATGGCAGGCAACGTCCGAGAGTGGGCGTGGAACGAGATGCAGACTGGCTCGACCCGGTACATTCTGGGCGGAGCCTGGACGGACCCCGCGTACGCCTTCCAATACCCCGAATTGCGCTCGCCGTTCGACCGCTCCGACCAGAACGGTTTTCGCCTCGCAGAGTATCTCGATTCCCTGCCGTTGCCTTCCGCACTGACCGGACCGATTCCACCCCCTGCGCGCGACTACACAAAAAAGGAGCCTGTATCAGACGACGTCTTTCGCGCATACGCGAACCTCTTTGGCATCGATCCCGAGCCGCTCGATCCGAAAGTCGAATCGATCGACTCGAGCGCCGAGGGCTGGACCAGAGAAAAGGTCAGCTTCACTGCCGCCTACAATGGCGAACGGGTGCCCGCGTACTTGTTCCTCCCACGAAATGTTCGGCCGCCTTACCAGGCCGTTGTCTATTTCCCGGGAGGTGATGCGGAGAACGTCCGAACGAACGAGGCGATCGAGATCAACATGTTCGATTTCCTGATGCTGAGCGGCCGAGCTGTCTTATGCCCGATATACAAGGGCACATACGAAAGGCAAGTTGACGGTGTGACGAGCATTTCTGGAGCCACGCGAGCTTTGACGAACCTGGTCGTGCAGTACAACACCGACATTCGCCGCGGCGTTGACTATCTCCAAACGCGGCCTGACATTCAGAAGACGGCACTCGCTTACTATGGCTTCAGCTGGGGCGCCGCTAACGGTCCGATTGCGCTCGCGCTGGAGCCGCGCTTCAAAGTCGGCCTGTTTCTCAATGGTGGACTCCGACCACACAAGCATCCGCTTGGGATCGATCCTCTTCATTTCGCGCCACGCGTGAGCGCTTCTGTTCTCATGCTCAATGGCGACAGCGACAGTACCTATCCCGTGGCGGTACAAAAACCTCTGTTTACGTTGTTAGGAACGCCGGCTGAAGACAAACGACACGTGCTATACCAGGGAGGCCACGGAGTATTTGGCGTCAGGCGTAGCGAGATGATCAGAGAAATGCTCGACTGGCTCGATCGTTACCTCGGACCCGTCACTCGGTAAGAAAGGCACGGGTTGCAACCCATCGACAAACCGTTCGGCCCGAAAGTGTTACCTATATTCCTGGAATGAACTGTCACCCATGTGTCTGGAATGGACCCACCAACGGATGGCGCTGCACGTCATTGGGGAACCGGGAGTTAGCGGGGAGCTACGTTTTCAGCCCGGCTGCGGCGCGGCCAGTTGTGTAAGCGCTGATTCCGAATCGTGAGGGCTTGCAGAACCGCAGCAGCCCCACGCGCGGGGCTGCTGCGGCGGCCTGTCAGGTAATCGATACCCGGCGGGTGATGTGCCCGTTGCTCTCCCAATAGGTTCTCTTGCTCGCGAGGAACGGGTTGTCCGGCGCTGGCTGGACGTTGCCCTCGATGTCGAAGGCCCGCGACGTGACCCGGTGCTCGCCCGGCGCGGGGGTTCCCCAATCGAACGTCCAGAACCTCCATGCATAACCGCTCGAGCCCTTCCCGCGCGGGGGATGACCGAAAAGCCGTGCCCTCCTCCACTGTCCGCCGTCGATTTGGACCTGCACCGCTGCGATCGGCGCGCCCCACGCCACTCCAACGATCGTGTAGCGGTTTCCGTGTTTCGTCACTTTCGCCGGCGCCGACTTGAGCCGGGCGTGGCTCACCGTCGCGAACGTCCACAGCGTCTGGCCGTCGCGCTGCTCCTCTCGAACCTGGACGTAATCACGCGCCATGAAGCGTCCCGCGAAGCGATGGTCAGTCACCTCGATGCGCGTCAGCCACTTGACGTTGGCGACTCCGTACCACCCGGGGGCAATCAGCCGTACCGGGAAACCATGATCGGGCGGCAGCGGCTCGCCGTTCATCTCGTAACACAGAAGGTTGTGGCGGCCGAGCGCTTCAGCAACAGACATGCTGCGCGCGAACTGTTCCGTGATCGTCAAATCCAATCCGCCTTCGCCATCCTCCTGGGTTGTGCCGGTGAGGCCACCGCTCGTGATTCCCACGTTGTCGCGGATGGTCACCGTGCCGCTATCGGCCCCATAGAAGATCACTTCACTCGCCTCGTCCCGGAGGCCCGACTCCTCCAGCAGCGGCGCCAGTCGCGCACCGCCCCAGCGGGCCGTGCCAATGCCCCCGAAGAAGAAATCCGATGATGTGTCGGCGTTACCCGAGCATTCCAATGTGAAATCCATCTCGTGGCGCGCCCTCTCTTTGATGTCGTCCATCGTGAGCGACCGCGAATGGCGCACCAGCCCTCCGATGCCGACGCGCCACGCTGTTTCATCGAGGCCGGGCGGTAAACCGTAGTGCATCACGTAGAAGAACTTGTCGGGAGGTGTCAGGAAGGAGTCGAGCGCTTCCCACTGCAGCAGCTCGCCGGTGATGTGCGGAACCGGGTTCGGAGGCGGCTGATCGAGCCATGGGAGGACCTGACCGGGATGCTGCAACGCTTCCGACGAGTCAGCGTGATCGTTCCAAGGGATCTGCTCGTCCTGATCCTGTTGCCCGGGGAATGCCTGCGCCGGGCCCGCGACCTGCATCACCGAGAGACCCGCCAGCGCCGCTCCACCGCCCTTCAACATGGATCGCCGAGAAACGTGTTTCTGTTTCATAGGTACCCCTTTCCAGCGAGTGTTTACGGTTGACAGGGAGCAAATCGGGCGCATTCTAATACCACCGCCGACGAAATGAATGGACGGATTGACCTCATGCGATTGTTCTGTGCAAGGTTACGGAACTGAACGAAAAAGTCGGTAACGTTCAGTTTCACGGACTCAGGACAACGTTGCGAAACGGTGCAGGAGTCGAGCGGGATTACGGAAGAGCGCTTGCTCAACAAATCGTTGAAGTCGATCTGCGTGACGGCCAGGCGACAACGGATGACACGGCGCGCGACGAAGTGTCCGAACTGTGAAGCGATGATGTCGCCGAAATTCGGCCGCTGTTTATTCTGCAGTTACAAGGACGAGGCGGCCGGGCCGCTGCCCTGAGAATGCCGCAGACCTGTCATCGAGTCGCGGATCACCTGTTAGCTATGAATCCGTGAGTCGACGAGTTTGGTTTGCCAGCCGTAGCTCGGTGCGTAGGAGAACGAGCGAAGGCTGGCGTCCCCAACGACGAAGTCAGCTGTTGGTCCGGAAGTCGGCGGGCTGCTAGTGGCGGCCTAGAACCCGACGGGGTTCTTCGGTGGCGGCGCCTGCCTAGCCGCTATCTCGCGCAACGTGCGCGGGCCCTTCGCGGTTATCGCTGCGCTGATCGATGGGCCAAACGCCTTGGCCAGCAGCAGGAGCCCTAATGCCTCTAATTTCTCCAGTTCATCTTGTACGTGTTGAAGCGGGGCATTTGGCCGCTGAGCGATCTGCTTGTCATCGATCCTCTCCTGCTCAGCCTTAACACCCGGTGGGATCTCGTAGTATCTACCCATGCTTGACACGTTTTCCACGTGGCCAGTGGTGTGGCAGGCGCTTGCGGCCACGATCTTTACCTGGGGGTTGACGGCCATCGGCGCTGGAGCCGTCTTCTTCTTCAAGGACGTCAACCCCAAGGCGCTCGATGCCGCTCTCGGCTTCACCGCCGGCGTCATGATCGCGGCGAGTTTCTGGTCGTTGCTCAATCCTGCCATCGCCCTCTCCGAGGAGATGGGCATGGTGAAGTGGGTCCCACCGCTGGTCGGCTTCATGGCCGGTGCGTTCTCCATGCGACTCGTAGACTACTTACTCCCGCACGTGCATCTCTTCGGTCACATGGAAGAGGCGGAGGGCGTCAAGACGAGGTGGCGGAAGACCACATTGCTGGTGCTCGCGATTACGCTCCACAACATTCCGGAAGGGCTCGCGATCGGCGTCGCGTTCGGCGCCGTCGCCGCCGGCTTCGATTCCGCCAGTCTCTCGGCCGCCGTCGCGCTTGCGATCGGCATCGGCATCCAGAACTGTCCTGAGGGCACTGCGGTAGCCGTCCCGCTTCGGCGCGAGGGACTGTCGCGGATGAAGGCCTGGTGGTACGGTCAGCTTTCGGCCACAGTCGAACCCGTCGCGGCCGTCATCGGCGCGCTCGCGGTGATGGCCATGCGGCCAATCTTGCCGTATGCGCTGGCTTTTGCTGCCGGCGCCATGATCTTCGTCGTCGTCGAAGAGGTTATTCCGGAGTCGCAGCGCGGCGGCAATAGCGACCTGGCGACCCTCGGCGCGATGGCGGGCTTCGCCGTGATGATGACGCTCGACGTCGCGCTTGGGTAATTGCTTCTTCTTGGCCATGTTGTTCAAGACTCAACTGTCGATGCCGTGGCCATGTTCTTCGTGCGGCCGATGGTCGCACAAGGCGTAGTGGCGAGGCTTACCGCAAGTGGGGACGAAACCTTCGGGGCTTTTGGCGGGATTATCGCTGGACCAGGCGTTGGCGTCCCCAAGGGGAGCGGAAGCATTTTCCAGGATGGAAAATGTATGGCGTCCCCAGCGGGACTTGCAGCATTTTCCTTGGGGGCGGCTCGGTGATTTTGGCGAAGGTGGCGAAGCCGTAGAGCGTGTGAGGGGCCGCTGCCAACACTAGGTAGCGACCCACGCTCATTTCACTTTGCGATTCGGTCAAGCTCGTCCCACAGGGCCAATCGCCGCTTGTGGCCATACCGCGTGTCGTCCTTGGCCAAAGATCTCCAGCTGCTCGGTAATCTGCTTCACCCGCAGCCGCATCTGTTGTTTAAACGCCTTCTGTTGCGCTGCCGTCGCCTTGCGAGGTGGCGGAAGCGTGACTCCGCTCTTCTTGAAATCGCGGACAGCCTGCTTAATGATGCGCTTGAGACGGCGACTTTGATTAGCCATTAGTTCTCCAGCTCACTTCTTCTTTTTCTTGCGACGGAACTTGCTGATCTTTCTGAGCGGCTGAAACACGAGGTATTCGCGCTTGCCCATCTTCAACCGCCCTCGAAACTTCAGCCGGCGATCGCGTTTCGGGCCGTTCACTTCGTAGATTTTCCCGCGAACAAAGCGCCGCTGTTTTGCCTTGGCCATTGCGCCGAGACTTTAGCATGTGTGGATAGCGTTCGAGGTGCGCAGAGGGAACCCTTCAGCACCTGTTTGTCAGGCAGCGTCCTACGCCTGCCCCGCTGTCTAGCGGAGGCGTGATAGCCTTCCCCTGGTTCGGAATGGACCCCACGTCGCCACTACCTTCTCTGGACGTTGACGCACCCTCTGTGCAGAGCCACCTCACCATGCTGCAGGGGGTGGTCACGCGGCAGGCCGGCAACAGCGCCTCCTGTAAAACGTGGTGCGTGAGCCTGGTGTCGGCTTTGGCTGTGGTTGCCGCTTCCACCAGTAAAGCCAACCTGCTGATCGTGGCCGCTGTGCCGATCATTATTTTCGCGGCGCTCGACGTGTATTACCTGACGTTGGAGCGACGTTTTCGAGATCGTTACATTTCGTTCTCTCGCAAATTGCAGCTCGGCACGGCCACCCTTGACGATGTGTTTGCCGACGCGCCTGGCGCCAAAACACGTGCTCCTGCATTGATATCGTTTTCCATTTGGCCGTTCTACCTGGGTCTGTGGGCAATCCTGTGGTTTCTCGGGCGGCACCTCACGTAAAAGGGAGCGCAGCCCACGATGCCGTCGAAGCGGGTATTTTTCAGTTTCCACTATGACAACGTGATCGATTTTCGCGCCAACGTGGTGAGGAATCACTGGGTGACGAAACCCGATCGTGAGGCATGCGGATTCTTCGATCACTCCATATGGGAAAGCGCCAAAAAGATTGGCCCGACGGCCCTGAAAAAGATGATCAACGCGGGCCTCGACGGATCGTCCGTCAGCTGCGTGCTGATCGGCTCTCAGACCTATACACGGCCTTGGGTGCGATACGAGCTGCTGAAGAGTTGGCGCAAAGGCAATAAGATGCTCGGTGTGCACGTGAACAGTCTGAAAGGTAAGAACGATGGGCCAAAACCTCAGGGGCCAAACCCATTAGATTTTGTCGGTCTGTGGTTTTCGGAAGACGGTAAAACCGGCACGTATATGCAGTGGCTCAACGGTGCGTGGGTGCAATACACCGAGATCGACGGCAGCGCCACATTCTCAATTGACGTGGCGGCGCAGTATCGAGGTAAGGGTTTCAAGTTGAGCAACTGGTATCCCACCTACGATTGGATCGCCAACGACGGGTTCAATAATTTTCCAACCTGGGTGGCGTGAGCACCACGAAGCGCCAGCCGAAACGCCACCCCTTACCAGGACGAGCGCGACGGCATCATCCTGGCCGTCAATTCTGCGTTCCGAAAGCTGAAAAACCTCTACAGCAAGATCGTCCCGTCTTCGAGAGCTACGGCTTCACCCCACCGTCTGCCGGCGTGATCGCTCGGGATCTCTCAGAGAAGATCGAAGCCTCGATCGTGCAGCACTGCGAATCGTTCACCAAGGGCCAGGGCACTGCGATCTCTGCCGCTTCGATCAGGATCGGGAAGTGAAGATCTGCAAGGACTCCGGCCTCACGATCAATCAGTAAAAGGTGATCAACGGCGAGAACTACATCGTCGGTGAACTACCGCGCCAATTCGCAGGTGGTGCGGGTGTGGATTCTATGGGAAGCGCACGATTCGTTCTTTTCGCCGCGCCTGAAGAACTCCAACGCCCGCACGCTCAACCGCGCAGCAGCAGGCGCCAACATCGAAACGATCTACGAACTGCCGCGCCCGTCCTGATCCGCAGCGTGTTTCAGCTTCTGTTCAGCCCGTTCGAGCGCCTGCCGCAGCAACTCCCGACCGAACGGCTTCGTCACATAGTCCACGGCACCAAGGCGCTGCGCCTTCTTCACGGCCTCCAATTCCACCACTCCCGTGGCCATGACGATGGCGGTGCGCGGCCACTTCGCCCTCACACGTTCCACCAGCCACAGGCCATCGTGATCAGGCATTTTGATATCGGTGAGAAGAATATCGGCAGGCGCCAGCAGCATCGCTTCGAGCGCCTCACGTGCATCAGCAGCGACTCTCACGTCATAGCCCCAGCGATCCAGCCACCGCCGCAGTATCTCGCGCACGCCTTGCTCGTCGTCCACTACGAGAACCGCCAGCGCCACTCTGGGGAGTATCGGTGACTACGGAATTATTGGTAGCCCCAAATTTGACGCGGGGTGTATTTGCTTGATACACCAACTATGTCGCATACATGACATCTTGGCGGCGATGACAATTCCGGCTAGCATTAACTCGCTGTGATCAGAATCCGGCTGATCAAGAAACTTGCTGCCGTGTTGAACGGCCTCGACCTGTCGGCTCTTTGTGTAGGCGATGTGATCGAACTGCCAGATTCGGCTGCGCGCATGATGATCGCTGAAGGGTGGGCCGAACCTGAGGCGCCCGCTAGAACATTCCTCGTGCCGCAGACCGTCACGCCGTTCCAGCTAGGCGCCACGCACCTGTGAAGATTCGGATAGTGAAGCAACCCATAGGCACGGTTGAAGGCTTCGCGCTCCACTACTACCGGGCTGGTCACATCTACGAGGTGACACCTACCTTGGCGAACTATCTGGTGGCCGAAGGATTCGCCACCTTCGAGTTGCGTGATTCGGACTCCAAGCAAGGCCACGATCCCGAGCGTAGGCAAAAGCGCCGCTAAGATGGCTACGGTTCTCGTGGATTCGACCGCGCTACCGCAACATCATAGGCACGCGACACGGAACCCCACCGCTTTTTATAGATATCCCCACTGAATTTACTCTTCGCGTTCAGCTGATTCCCTGAAGGGCGCCGGCCAAGATCTTTCGCCACGCGCATCAGCTCGTCAAGAAGCTCATCGTCAGGGATTCGGTGTGATGCTGGATCAGCCTGCCGTTTCGTGAGGCGTTCGAGTCTCCGTTGCTCCGCTTTCGGCATCCCGCCTTGCGGTAGCGGCACCAGGCCCGCCGCGATGATGGCTTCCGTCCATGATCCGAATGTGGCTTCAACCGTCGCGGCGCTGATCGTGGCGTGCTTCCCAAACATACTGCGGCTGAGGAATTTCGCTTGCAGCAATGCCGCTACCCGCTGTAGTTCCTCGATCGCCGTGTTTCGTTCCATGTGAGTGGAAATTCTACGGGCGGCTCCAGCGTCTGACAAGTGGCTGCGTTATGTGACCCAGCTCGATGATCACAGCGTGAGACACCCGGCGTTTACCAGAGTTGACTCAGATTTAATTGGATTTAACAGAAATCCTATTGGATAAGAAGATTCGCACGTAGCAGTGAACTTCCCACGCAACAATCACTTACCGCTTCTGCGCATCGTCAACGACGGTTCAAATCTGAAATAGCCGCACCACTTTCTTCTTTGCAAATTTATGTGTGGTTGCTACTCTCAAGATTCCAAGGTTGCAACGCGATCGCAACCACGGAAGCACGGTTAGTCTGGAAGTGCCATCGCGCATGTGGCGCACTTCGCAGCGAGAGTTGAACGGCCAGAACATCGGCGGAGAAACCTCGTTGCGGAGATCTCGTGATGCGCACACAGAAGAGCAAACGCCCGCCCTCACCACCTCTCGTTCTCCGCTCAGAACTCACACAGCGAATTGCTGACGTTGCTCAGCACGGCGTAAGCACGGTATCGCTTGCCCGAGCGATCGAGAGCGTGCTCTGCCTGCGCACGTGCTTCCTGATCTTGGCCGGCCACGGTCGGGCTACCGCCGTCTCGTTGTGCGGCGCGAATCTCCTGGCCGAAGTGGTTGGTGGCGTAGACCGTGATCAGCGCGTGGAAGGCATGGTGCTCGATGCACCGGATGTGGCGCTGACCGGGTATTGCCTCTGCCAACTGGCTGCACAGGGCCAGGCGGAGCGTGCTTTTGCCACACGCCGGCTCACAGAACTCGAAGATCTTCACGGCGGGTTCGGCCTGGTTGAGCTGCCGGCAGCGCAGGAGGCCGCGTGAAGACATATTTCAGCTATCGCGGTCGAACGATCACCCCTGGCGATCCGTGGCCACCTCGCAATGGTGGCTTCAGTCACCCGGTCCTTCTGCATCACGATCTGGCACAGCAGCTCATCGTCCATAGTTGGGAGGGCGCACGGCTGCAGGTGGATCGCCTCGATGCGTTGCAGCGCGACGGCTACCAGCGACGGCCTGAGATCGCCTCCGATTGGGCGCTCTGGCACGATCTGATGCGGGCTGGGGATCACTGTGGTGGCGTCATTGATCATCCACGGTATTTCCGGCACTGCGGAGAACCCATCATTGTCTGCCACAGCTACAGAGACGATGACCACGTGCGTGAGGTGCTGCCAGGTGCGTGCCAGGTGGTCAGCGACCGCTGGCACTGCCCGATCACCTTTGAGATCGATCAGCGGTTCAACATTTACTTTCCAGAATCTGGCGTGGGCTATGCGATTCGCCGCCCACGGGGTATGCGTGGACCGCACTGGAGGAGGTTCGCGTGATTCCTTCACTGCTCCGCGCAGAAAAACGATTCATCGTGTGGCGGCATTCGGATGACGGGAAGAAGCTTCCTCATGATCCGAAGAACCCACGAGGCAGGGCGATCGATTCCACCGATGAAAGGCTGTGGGTAGATTTCGAGACGGCCTCGAAGGTAGTGGAAGCCGGAGGTGTGGACGGCCTGGGGTTCGCTCTCGGTGATGGATGGGCAGGGATCGATCTCGATGATGTCCGTGATCCGGCCACAGGCCAGCTCACAGCTGAGGCCCAGGCAATCGTGGATGCGCTCGATACGTATTGGGAGGTATCGCCCAGCGGCACCGGCATTAAAGGGTTCGTGAAGGCGTGGCCCGCGAAGAATCACACCCGCGCCGGCCTCGAAGTGTATGGGCACTCAAGATATTTCACCGTGACCGGCCTGCACCTAGCCAACACACCAGACGAACCGCAGAGCCGAGCTGATGAAGTCAAGGCGCTGATCGATCGTGAATTTCCCAGCACCAATACTCGTGCATCGTCTTTCGTTGTTCCAGCCTCCTCCGCTCAGCCTGCTGAGATACCTGGCGGCACACGCAATCATCAGTTGTTTCGGTTGTCCTGCTCCATGCGGCGCAAAGGCTTCGATGATGACGCGATTATTGCGGCGCTTCTCATTGAGAACGAGAAGAAGTGCAAGCCACCCGTATCGCGCCAGGAGATCGAACGCCTAGTGCGCAGCAGCCTGCGGTATGAACCGGCGCCCGAGACTGAGCAGGACAGTGATCCCACCTGGTCACGTGATCCCGAGACGGCGTGCCGTGCGCTGAACGACACGTTCACCTATATCGAGGGCGGTGGCGTGATGTCCATGACGGTGGATGACATTGGGCGCCGGCTGCCAAAGTTCCGGCCTACGGCGAAGTTCCGCGAATACTTCAACAACCGCCAGGTGCTCCTTCGTATTGAGCAAAAGAAGGATGCCGCCGTTGAGATCACCGAGCCGCTCGGATCGTTCTGGCTCTCGTGGAAGCACCGCCACTCCGCGATCGGCGTGGGCTTCTACCAGCCGAATCACGTGCCCCGTGGCTACGTCAATCTGTGGCGCGGCCATCACGTTCAGCCTGTGCCAGGTGACTGCTCACGTTTTTCGGATTTCGTGAAGTCGGTGATCTGCGCAGGGAATACGAACACCTTCAACTACGTTGAGCGGTGGATCGCTCGGCTGCTCCAGCGCCCCTGGGAACCGGCAGAAACCACACTGGTGCTGATCGGTGAGGAAGGCACTGGCAAGAACGTGTTCGGTCGGGCGATCGCTGAACTGATCCTTGATCACTATTTCTACGCTGACGATATCGAGGATCTCGTGGCGCGATTCAACGAGCACCTGCTGGGCTGCGTGTATATGTTCGCGGACGAGATCACCGCGCACAACCGACGCGCTGTAGAAAAGCTGAAGGCCAAGATCACCTCACCCGAGCTGAAGATCGAAGCGAAGTTCGGCCCCAAAACGCAGGGTAAGAACCTGCTGCACGTGATCATGGCCACGAACGATCCCGAGCCGTTTCCGATGGGTGGGAAGTCGCGGCGCTGGGTGGTCCTGCCAGTTTCAGAACTCAGGCGTGAGGATTTCGCCTACTTCACAGAGATCACCAGCTGGCTTCGTTCGGGCGGCTATGGCCATCTCCTCGATCACTATCTCTCAGTCGATCTCACGGGATGGAACCACCGAGAGATCCCGATCACTGATGCGACACGCGGCATTCGTCTTTCGTCCATGCCCGTGCGCTTGCAGTGGTTCCGTGCGTGGTTAGCTGAACGTTGGCAGGACCGAGACACCACCAACGTTGATCAGGAAATCGTTATCACGAAAGGTAACTTGCGGAAGCACTACACCGATTACCTCGATGCCATCAAGGACAACGGGCCGCGCCTCGATGAGGCCCGCATGACGATCTTCCTGCGATCGGAGATCGGCCTGCGTGCTGAGCAGGTGATCGATGCGAGAAGCACCAAGGGCCACCGAGAGCGGACCTACATTCTGCCAACCCTTGAGGAGATGGTGCAGTGCTTTGCGGCGAAGACGGGCACGGAGCCGGTATCGCAGGTAACGCACCAGGAGGCAGCGTGATTCGTGATTCGTCCAGGTGCGTCCAGGTGCGTGGAGTTTACCTGGACGAGATTCAGTCAATGAATATGGGCCTTCGTCCAAGTGTCCAGGTATGTCCAGGTAATTTCAGAAAGAAAGATTTAGAAACCAGTGATCAGGATTCAAAAACGAATTTACTCAAAACTACCTGGACACTTGGACGAAGGCCTGTTGGCCCAATAAAACCGGGCCTCAATCTCGTCCAGGTGGGTTGGCACTGGCTATGTGGACGACTTGGACGAAAAGCCGATCGCCACGGGCACACGGCGCCCGCCCACAGATGTTACAAAACTAACACCTTATGGGCCAATCCCTGAGGGGAATGGACCATACGAGAGCTAACTATATGAACAACAAAGATTTACGCAACACACCTATCACTGCTCCTGTGCACGAGAGCGCCACCCCTGGCACCGAGGCGCCACGGAGAGGGCGCAAGCACCGCGATCGCTCGGGCCAGTTTGCTACGGCGCCCGAAGTCGCAGCAGCCACGCAGGAACGCCTGGCTGCCCTACGGCGTGAGATTCAAGAAGCGGTGGGCCTGCCACTCACCCAGGTGAATCAGCTGCGCCACGAGCTGGCCCTGGTGCTTGACGGTATCGAGCAGTGTGATCGCCTGCTCGAAGGCGGGATGTTCACCACGAAGAACAAGCCACGTGCGGCGTATCGCACGCGCCTGTTCCTGGCCCAGCGTGCCGCCACGATCGCGCAGCAGCTCGGCCTCGAAGCGCCGGCAGCCGGAAAGCAAAAACCCTGGGCGAAGATGAGCCGCGCCGAACAAGAAGTGGCAGCCCAGGCTGCGCTCGATGCGGTGCATGGGGGCGTAGGTTTCGTTGAGCCGAGCGGCGCCCGATCCGAGGATTGAGGAACACGGATAGCACTTCCAAAATTTTATTTTTTATGAAAGCACTTGAAACGCTCAACCTGTTTGAACCTTCTGCCACGTGGGACGCGGCCAGGCAGATCTGCTGCGCGATCGACGGGATACCACCAACGAATCCCGAATTGTGGCGCACGATTTCTGGCGGCAGAGATCCGCTCACCGAGCAACCCACCGAACTGTTCGTCGCCGCTGGGCGCGGCGCCGGCAAGAGTGAGCTGGCCGCGATTGTGGCTGCGAGTTTCGCCACACGGAAGTATCCCAGGCGCTGGCTCTCACCGCGCACGTTCATTGTGCTGGTGGCGCCGAACCAACGGCAGGCCGCAGAAACGCTGCAGTATCTCTCGCAGATTTTTTCGCACGCGCAGCTCTCACCCCTGGTGACGGGCAGAACGCAAACGAGCATCGATCTCGAAGAACCACGTGCGTATCGAGAGCCTGCCGGCTGATCCACGGACGGTGCGATCGCGTTCGTGTGCCCTGGCCATCATCGAGGAGGCCGCGTTTCTCGATAAGGATGCGAGTAGCGCCAGGCCCGATACCGAATTGATCCGAGCGTTGAGGCCGGCGCTGGGTCGCGTGCCTGGTTCGATGCTGATGGTCGTCAGCTCCAAATACGATCAAAAGGGCTGCCTCTTCGAGGCCAGCAAGCACTTCGGGCAACCTGGTGAAGTGCTCTACGTGGAAGGCAGCACGAAGATCTTCAATCCCACGTTCGATCAGCGGGTGATCGATACGGCCTATCGCACCGATCCGATCGCAGCGGCCAGTGAATACGGCACCTCCTGGCGCACTGATGTGACGGGATTCGTAACACGTGAAGCGTTGCAGGCGGTGACGATCGCGGGCCGTGTGGAGCTGCTGCCTCACCCTGGCATCAGCTATCGAGCGTTCCTCGATTTCGCGGGCGGTTCAGGCGGTGACTCGGCCACCTGCGCGATCGCGCACACCGATCCAATCACGAAACGAGAAGTGCTCGATGCGGTGCGAGAAATCCGCCCACCCTTCAGCCCTGATCAGGCGTGCGTGGATTTCGCTGCGTTCATCAAGAGCTACGGCCTCAGCTCTGCGAAGGCGGATCGCTGGGGCGGCAGTTTCCCGAGCGAACGTATGGGGCAATACGGGGTGACGGTGACGCCGTGGGCGAGAGCAAAAGCGAGCTGTATGGGCAGCTGCTGCCGCTGATCAACTCGGGCATGGTGGAGCTGCTCGATCACGAGCGGCTGATCCAGCAGACACTGGGCCTCGAACGCTTCACGAGCCGAGGCGGTGGTAAGTGCGATCGATCACGCCCCGCGTGCGCATGACGACGTGATCAACGCGGCTGCCGGCGCTTTGGTGTTCGAGCGTTCGAGTGGCACGCAGTATCGGATTTCCAATCCCATGTTGGGCGTCGGAGCACGAGACGCAGAGGAGGGCCGCGTGATGATGCGAAGGTTGGACGCGAAAGATTGTGAAGGAGTGGAAGCCACGTTGAACGCGATGTTTTGGGGTGATATACGAATCATTCGCCAACGAGAAGAAGCCGGCACCGTTTTGGAAATGCGATCCTGCGCCACGGTGGGTGCGATATACCACGTGGTTGGACGCGGCAGATCGGAAGACCTACCGGCGTCACCTGCAGAGCTGGAGCGCCATTACAGCGGCGACTCTCAGCTTGGCGAACATGCCGTTGATGGAACGCGACAAGGGCACCGCCCTGGACACCGAGGCGCAGCGGGTAGTCAGCGAACTGCTGAAACAGATGAGTGCACTCCACGCAGGAAAGCGACATACCCGAGCCACTCACGGCGGCGATTCACTAACGCGTTTAAACAGAGGAGGAACGATGACCAACGAAATCCGAACGGCAGCAGAACTGACGATGCGGCGCTTGCAGGCGGAACCTGGCGCCAACCTACACACGATCGCAGCAGCCTTCGAGCCGCTGCTGAATGCGATCGCCACGGCAGAACAAAAAACGCGGCGTTACGAGACGAAGGGATAGCACGACGATGATCACATACAAAAACTCCACCACACCGATCACGGTGAGCAAAGGCCCTGGCGCCTCCACCCAAGGGCCGCGCACCGTCTCGGGGTTCATCACCACGTTCGGCAATGCCGATCATGTTGGCGACGTGATCGATGAAGGCGCGATCGATCGGCACCTGCGCGACGTGGGCACCCGCCTGCCGGCGCTCTCCGGTCACCGCATGGAATCCATGATCGGGTGGCACGAGCTGAAGAAGATCCCTGGCAAGGGGATTTAGGCCACAACCACGTTCCTCGAAGGCATTCAGCAGGCTGACGAGGATCTGATCCGCATCAAGAGCGGCGGCATGGCGTATTCGATCGGGTTCATTTCACACCGTGAGGAATTTCGCGGCGGCAACCGCTGGCTGCTCGATATCGAGCTGCTGGAGGCGTCGATCGTCTTTCTCGGGTGCAACCCCCAGGCCACGATCGATCAGCGATCCGATCCGAAAGTGGCGGCACTGGCGCAGCAGCTGCGTGGCTTCCAGCGCGACATTCGGGACATGCGGCAACGCCACATGACGCCTTCGGAGCGTGCCTTCGATGATTTGGAAACGTCAGTGCAACAGTTCATGAAGAGAACCGCGTAAACAACCTATTCAAACAAAGGATCACAACCATGAATCTCAAGAACATGATCACCCGCTCAGAACCCACGAACACCTTGGCACCCCCAACCGCACGGCAGCGGGTGACGGCACTGCTCTCGATCAACCGCTCCACACTCGCTATCTACGAGCAGGAGTTTCAGGCCGGAGAGCGGTCTGCCGCTGAGGTGCAGCACCAACGGGACAAGATCGCAAAACTGGAGCACGAACTGCAGAGCCTCGACACGTATGAAGCCGCGCAGCGGCGACTGTCCGAGGATATCCGGGTGGCCCTGCCGAAAGCCGAAGCGCAGCTGGAGGCCGATGGCCAGGATTTCGTGGACGATCTGCAGGATCTGTGCGCGAAGGCGCGGGCGATCCGCGATCAGCACGCGGCCATTCTCGAACGATTCGGTGATCCGAAATACCCTGGCGCGAACATTGTTCGCGGTTTGCGGAATCGGGATCTGTTGACGCTGTTCGGATCGGGCCGGAACACCAGCATGATCGCCATACTGACCGATCCAGACGGTAGCGTTGCGCGATTCCTCAAGATGCGTGGGAAGAAGCTGGCTTGCGTGTGCAGAACACACAGCAGCCGGAACGAATCGCGGCGCCAGTTCGCCGGCACCCGATTGCGAAGGATCAGCCTGTCGATGGCCGGCACGTGACGGTGGTGTGCTCGAACAGCAGCTGTGGTCGCACGGGGCGGGCGTTGAAGGACGCACCAGGCACGTGCGCCCTCTGCGGCTCGGCGCGAATCGTGCCCGCCACGCCGAAGAAACGAGCCGCGTGAGCCATGCTCATGGACCCTTCGCGGAAAGCGATCACCGAACTAGTTGGCACCACGCTGGGGATTTTTACCGGCGTGGTGCGATCCGTTCACGAGGACGTGGTGTGGGTGCTGTTGCACTGCGGTAATCGATGGGCGTTTGTGCCCACACACCTGGCGCCAGAGGCATACGTAGGCGAAGAACTCACGCTGCGTTGCTGGCAGACCGAGCACGGCGTGTGCGGCAAACCAATCGAGGCGCCGATCCGCGAAGGCCACACGCGACAGGCGGCGTAGCAGCGCCGCAGAGTCACTACGCATACGTCACAAAGGTTTCGATCAATGGACTACCGACTTTCGGAAGATCTGATACGGCGGCTGCACGTCTACCTCGAAGAGTGGGACTTGACGCAGGCGGAATTGGCTGAGGCGGTGGGGATCAATATCAGCACGATGAACCAATGGCTGCTCGGGCGCCGCGTGGCACTGACCGAACGATCCGAGGATGGCCTGCGTCGGCTCTGCCGGCGCTCAGGCGTGAGGTTTGAGCAGGCCCTGGAACTGCTTTCCGATCGGAAGGCGGCGTGATGACTTCAGCCGAACAGATCGCGGATGTCGTGATTCGCCATACGCAGAACAGCCTGCGGGTGGATAGGCACCACGGGGCGTGCGCGTGGTTCCGCGTGAGGAGCGACCACGTTCAGGCGCTCTCGCTGCGCGAAGTGTGGCAACTTGCCTACCACCGCGCTGGAATCAACCGTGTTCCAGGGACGGCCACGGATTTCGCGCTGGCGATCCGACTCGTGCAGGAACGTGCGCCGCTCTTGACCGAAGACGAGTGGCGCAACATCACACCTGCACGGAAGGCCGCGTGATGATCGTGGCCTTTTTGCAACGAACTCGCTCCAAATACCGATTACAAATTACGTAGCTTCTCACCCTTCCTCTTAGGCCGTATACTCTCATGGCTACATCGAGACATACCGGAATGTCTCGATCCGAAAGCGGTTTGGGTTTTTCATGGGAGGAGCAGAGATGGTTCGAAAAAAGAAACCAAGTGAGAAGTTCATCAACTACAGCTTCAAGATCCCACCCGTCACGCTGCGCGAACTGCGGAGCGTGCAAGCACGCACGCTCGTGCCGGTCGCCACGCAGATCGAGGGAAGGCATCGCGCTGTGGCTGAGCACAAGCGGACAGTGAAGGGAGGCGATCGATGATCTGGCCACTGTATTCACATAGCGCCCGAGTGCTGCCGCGAGCGCGAGTAGGCTTGGTCTGCAGCGATAGTTGTGACCGTGCTGATTTATGACGCCAAGCGGGTGATATGCGGCTCCTGGCCGAGTGATGAACGGAGGCCCTGGATGCTGGCGCGGTGAACTCTTCGGCACGTTGATCAAGCTGGTCGGTGGCAAGTGGCTGGAAGCGCCGTACCTTGGTGCGCGCCGATCTCGTATCTCGTGACTTCATGCGTTCCGATGGTTCACCAGATGTTTTCGTATCGTGCACCCACTGATGCGGAGGCGAGGCCGCATGAGCGGCAGGATCACTAGGCTCGATCACAAAGTGATCGGGGTTATGGATTCATTACCAGCCGACGAGGGTCGGAGTGTGCTTCTTTCACGCTCGGGAGGTGCACGGCGTGCCCTTCCATTGGCTTGAACGGTAGGCATACGCGTGACGTTTAACAGGCCGACCGATCCTGCAACGCGGCCAGCGAGCGCATTATGTGCAGCAGTTGGAGGCAGCATGAGAGCGGCGATTGACGCCCGCAAGAGCACCGAGCAAAAGGGTGTCACCGAGGACGCGAAATCGGTCACGCGCCAGATCGAGAACGCCCGCGCCTTTGCAGAGCGCCACGGCTGGACGGTGGACGATCGATGTGTGTTCGTGGACGATGGGATCTCAGGTGCTGAGTTTGAGAAGCGCCCAGGCTTGCAGCGTCTCCTGGCAGCCGCAGGCGATCAGGCGCCCTTCGGTGTGCTGATCGTCAGTGAGCAGAAATCGCTCGGGCGCGAAATGGCCCAGACCGGCTATCTGATCAAGAAGCTGGATGAAGCCGGCGTGGAGATCTGGGGCTTACCTCGAAGGCCGATCCCTCACTCCGCGATCGAATACCGAACAGCTCACCTCTACCGTGCAGAGTTTTGCCGATGCCGATCACCGAGAGAAAACGGCCAAGCGCGTGCACGAAACCATGCTCCGCAAATTCCTGGCCGGCCACGTGGTGGGTGGTCGAGTGTTTGGCTACCGCAACCGCGATGTGTTCCAGGGTGTGGATCAACATGGCCGGCCTCTGCGGTCACACGTGGTCCGTGACATTGACACCGAGCAGGCCGCGATCGTGCGCCGCATCTTCGAGCTGTTTGGTGATGAGCACATGGGCCTGCGGCGCATTGCCATCACCCTCAACCGCGAAGGCCACAGCTCGAAGTGGTCGGCCTCCACCATCAGGGCCATGCTGAAGCGTTCGCTCTATCACGGCCTGGATACCTACAACGAATCGAAGAAGCGCAACCAGTGGGGCAAGAAGCAACAGCGCCCGCGCCCAGAAGCCGAGCGGCTCACCCTGGCCTGTGAGCACCTGCGCATCGTGGACGAACCGCTGTGGAACCGCGTGCAAGATCGCCTGGAGGCCACGGCGGGCCACGCGTTGCGTTTTTCGGATGGGCGTCGGCTGGCCGGCCTCCGAAGCACGCGATCGTGAACGTGCTGGCGGGCGTGGTGCCACCTGCGCCAGCTGTGGCGGCAGTCTCGTGGTCGAAACGTCTGGGCGGAAGGGGCGACGAGTCGCGGAGTATGTCTGTCACACGCGCCGGCACAAGGGCACCTGCGGCAACCAGCTTCGAGCGTCGGCTGAGGCCATGCACGATTCCGTGCTGACGTGGTTGGAAGAGCACATCTTCACGCCCGAGGCGTTGGAACACGTGATTCAGTTCACCGAAACCTCGTTTCAGGCATCGACGGATCGGCGGGAGGCCCTCGAACGTGATCTGCGCGACGTGAAAACGGCGGATCGGCAACTTGCTGGCCGCTCTCGAAGACGGTGGCGACTCAGCCGCGTTGGTGAAGCAACTCCGCGCCCAGGAGTCGAGGCAAGCGGCGATCGAAGGTGAGCTGGGCAGCCTGCGGCCTGTGCCGCGCCTGGAACCGGCTGTAGTGCAGGATCGCCTGGCCGAGTGGCGCAGCATGCTCCGAGGTTCCACCACGCAGGCCAGGGCGGTGATTCAGCGGGTGGTGGATGGCCGTATCACGTTCGCGGTGCGTGAGGATGGCCTGGGGTATGACTTCACCGCCCGCACACGGTTCGATCGCGTGTTCACTGGCCTCTACATTCAGCTGCCAGCGGCCATGCTCGAAGATGCCGCTGCCGTGAACAGCGCGTATGACTCCAGTGACACACTCGATGCCGATTACGGGCGGTTGCTGTCGCAGTTCGATGGAAAATGTATGGCGTCCCCAACGGGATTCGAACCCGTGTTTTGGCCTTGAAAGGGCCACGTCCTGGGCCTCTGGACGATGGGGACGCGGAAGGGCGAGCTTACAACTCGTCATGTTATCACGCAGGACCCAAACGATTTAAGTTCACGCCGTCGGCGTCACGCCCATCACCTGCGCGCCCTGCCACGTATCCATGTATTGCTGCCAGCGAACGACTTTGCCGTCCCGCACGTCCCACACGTGCGCCACCTGCAAATCGATCGCTGCACCGGTGCGTTTCGCGGTCCCGCGATAGCGCACTTCGGCCAGCACGGTATCGCCGCACCCGACCAGCCGCCGGATCTCCACACGAAATCCCTCGAAGTCGCGCATCAGCGGCGCGAATACTCCTTCGTGCACCGCTTGCGGTCCGATGAACGGCCCACCGGGCCAATAGACCCAATGCTCGGCTTCATGCCACTCGATGTTCGCGTCCATTGCGCCGAGAACAGCCGGCACATCACCCTTGGCAAACGCGTCGTAGATCGACTGCACAATCTGAAGA
Source organism: Vicinamibacterales bacterium (assembly GCA_963850295.1). GTDB lineage: Bacteria > Acidobacteriota > Vicinamibacteria > Vicinamibacterales > JAMQPK01 > JAMQPK01. The sequence goes on from CAWKKU010000012.1 coordinate 225,687, forward strand.
GATGTGGACATCGCAACCCTCCGATGAAATGGCGATGTTCGCGACTTGACTGCATCCTGAACACTGTTCTCGTGCGACACTCAAACCTGGGCCTTTTCTCCAGGAGGTCAGCATGCGCCGTCACCTGGCAGAACTCAGCCACTTCGCATTCGCGCTTCTTATTTCGCCCGTCGCATCAACCTGGGCAGCCGCGCCATTCTCATTCTACGCACCCGCGAACTACGTGGTGCACTCGCCTGTCTTTGTGGCCGTTGCCGATTTCAACAGCGACGCGAAACCAGACCTTGCCGCGGCAGACTATCACCTCAATCAGGTGGTTGTCCTGTTGGCCGGCGGCAAGAAGATCACCGTCGCGGTCGGCACAAATCCGATCGGCATCGCAATCGCCGATTTCAACCTCGACGGAAAGCCGGATCTGGCCGTCGCGAGTCGCGGTGCGAATGCTGTTTCGATCGCTCTCGGCATCGGCGACGGAACGTTCATGGGGGCGACATCCATCGCAGTTGGCGCCGAGCCGGTCGGGATCGTTACGGCGATGTTCAATGCCGACGCCGCTCCGGATCTGGCCGTAGTGAGCCGCGGTGCCAGCCATGTGTCGGTGTTGCTCGGAGTGGGGAACGGCTCGTTTGCTGCACCGGTCGCGTATGCGACCGGACTCAATCCGACGGCGCTCGCGAGCGGCGACCTGAACAACGACGGCCACATCGATCTCACCGCGGTCACGAGCACTGAGGCATGGATACTGGTCGGAACTGGTCTCGGCACTTTTCAGTCGACCGGCCACTTTGGCGCCGGCGCGAACCTCACATCTCTGGCAGTCGGTCATTTCAATGCCGACGCTGCCCTTGATTTGGTGACGGTCGGATCGAGTGGGCTCAGCGCCAGCAGAGTTTACGTCGTGCCCGGAAACGGGAACGGCACGTTGCAGAGTCCCACTGGTCATTACACGATTCCGAACCAGGCTCGGACCATAACGGTCGACGATTTCAATGGTGATGCCAAGGCCGATGTTGCATCGGGCGGCTGGAATGGCTCGCACGGGCTTTCCGTCCTGCTCGGGAACGGCAACGGGACACTCCAGGCCCCCTTGAGTTACCCCGTTGGTAACGTCTATGCGATCGCAACGTTCGACTTCAATGCCGATGGCAAACGCGATGTGGCGTGGGCCGATGCTTCTGGCGCTGTAGTTTCGATCCGCTTGGGAAAGGGAAACGGCACCTTTCAAGCCGAGCCACGAATACCGCTCGTGCGCGGCGCGACGGCGGGTTCAATCGTCACCGGCGACTTCAACAACGACGGTCACGCCGACATCGGTGTGGGATTCCTGACGATCGACGCCGTGGCGGTGATCCTCGGGAACGGTGACGGGTCGTTCGCTCCGCCACGCTACATCAATCCAGGCGCGTCGGTGGGTCCTCTGATTGCTGGCGACTTCAACAACGACGGCAACCTGGACCTCGTCGGCGATTATAACGAGCCGGCAAGTGGAACGGCTTTCATCATGCGTGGTAACGGTGACGGCACGTTCCAGCCCGCGCAGGCGTTTTCCTTGTTCACCGAGGCACGAACGGCCCATGACTTCAACCTCGACGGCAACCTGGATCTGGCGCTCGGCGGATCGGGACCGCACGGGGTCTTCGTGGCGCTCGGCAAGGGTGACGGCACATTCGATCCCGCATACCAGGTCGGCCCAGGCGCCGCCGAAAGCCTAAAGGCCTCAGACTTCAACAACGATGGATTTCCGGACCTGGTTATTGGCCGGGATAGTCCGCACGTCACGATTCTTCTCGCCAACGGTGATGGCACGTTCACGTCAATGGGCGATTTCGCGACCGGCAGGGAGGGATATTCGAGCGATCTTGCGATCGCAGACTTGAACAAGGACGGCAAACTCGACGTTGCCGTTGGAGGCGGGGACTTTCAAATCACCGTATTGCTCGGTAACGGGGACGGCAAGCTTGGAAACGGGGCTCTCATTCCCAGCGGTGGTATTAGCCCGTGGTTGCTGGAAGCGGTGGATGTAAATGACGATACGCACGTTGACCTGATCCCCACAAACCTTGGCTCCAATGCGTTCTCCGTTCTGGCGGGCAACAGCACAGGCGCATTCACGCCCGAATGGGCTTGCGCCGCGACGCACGACTGCGCCGTCGTCAATTTCGGAGTTGGTGGCTTCCCGCGTGACATGGCGGTCGCCGACTTCAATGACGATCTGAAGCCGGACGTCGCCACAGTCAACGACTATTCAAGCAGCATCTCGATCGTGATCAACACCAGTCCTTGAAGGCCGCCGCGCGGGGGCGCCTTCGGACGAACGCGTTTTCGAACAACAGCGTGTAGTCACAGTGAGAACGTCTTGCTCCTGTTGTTGCGAGAGGGAGGGCTGGGCGAACATCAGCAGCGCGGCAGAGGCCGCGACCAGGACGAGACCGGTTGTGAGAGGTCGTTTTTGTCGTCATTGCCGCCGCATTGTACGCCCAGGCAAACAGTTCGTTCGTTCCCATACCAACCGTAAGGCTCCACACGCCACTGTCGACTTTTGAGCCGTGCTGTGCCGCGGATGAACACACGGGTATTGGTGATCGCTCCCCGTCCGTATCCAGGTATGCGAATTTCCGAGGTTTTTCGCACCGGTCACTTCCTGCATGGCTGGCGAACCGCTTGCTTATCTGCGGTACGTGCCTACAGAACTTTCACAGGACGACCGTTGCGACGGGAATACCCGGGACGTCCTCCTCGCGCAGCTCCGCGCCGAGCTCCGGCATGTCCCAGGCATCGCGCTCACGACACAGCAGGCGTCACGCCTCTTCAACCTGCCCGCCGACACCTGCGAACGGCTGATCGCGTCGCTCGCTCAACAGGGCGTCGTCGAGATCAGACCCGACGGCCGGTTCGTTACGGTCAGGCGTGTGACCGGTTGAAACGCCAGGCGGGTCGTTGAGCCATCGCCGTGCCAGAGCCCCGGGACGTAATGCGCTCTGAGGACGCTATACCGGGTAATTTCTACAGGGTGGCTACCCATTTTTTCCCTGTGTGGCACGTTCTGAATCGGCACATGTATTCCACGCAACAGATTGACGCGGCGCGCACGCGCGACAAGAATTCCGTCGCCGGGCTCCGCTCGTGGCCAATCTGACAGTCTGGCAGGGCCAATGTCTTGGGGAGGCATTGGCCCGCTCGTTTTTCCAACCATCAATTCACCCGATCGCTTCCGCCGCACACGCGCAGCGACACCCGGCACGCGAGTTGCTCTCCCCCGATCATCGCGAACCATGACGAAGAACAACACGCAATGGGTGTGTCCTCCGTGTCTACAGTGCGGCGGCGCGGAGCACGTGCAGCGGATGGTGCTCTCGAACGATCGCAAGCAGTACGTCTGCAGCGCGTGCGGGTTTACCTGGGTCGATCCAAGCCTTCGGCCGATGAAAGATCGCCGGAGGCAGCCGCGTTCTGAATCGCCGTCGTAGATCCCCCACAAACCATCAGCGCCCTTCGAGTCGTGCGAGCCGTTCAGATGTCGCTGGATGCGTCGACAGGTAACGCAGCGTCAGCGCACCCGCACCGCCGCTTGTCGCCTCGAGGCGCCGCAGCATATTCGCGAGATGTTGAAGCGGAATGCCGCTGGTCCGCAGCACGGCGATCGCGTACGCATCGGCCTCGCGCTCCAGTTCCCGCGAGTAGCTCGCTTCGAGCAGCGCCGCCGGTGCCGCGGCGGCAAGCGAGCTGATGTCGCCGAAAAGCCACGCCAGCACCAGACCCACAAACGAATTCTGCAGCACGCTGCGCAGGCCATGACGATGGTCGACGTGACCGGCTTCGTGCGCCAGCACGCCGAGAATCTCGCGATCGTCCTGCGCCAGCTTCACCAGTTCATCCGTCACGACGATCGTGCCTGACGGCAGCGCCATGGCGTTGGCGCCGATCGCATCGCTTTTTCTGAACACGAGCGTGTACGGGTGACGCGTCGCTTCCGGAAACGCAAGCTTCTTGAATGAGGCTTCGAGCGCCTGCTGCCGCGCCGGCGGCATCTCGCTCGGCCTGAACACTTGCCGGTCGAGCGCCGACAGAACCTCGGCGCCGAGCCGGTCCGCGATCGCCACCGGCATTCGCGCCGCTCCGATCGACGCGATTAGAGGAATGGCGTAAAGATAACCAAGAACGAGAATGCCGACGAGTCCGAGCGCGGCTGGCGCGAGCCACAGGGGAAGGCCGTCCCACTGCGACCCTGGCCTGGGCGGCGAATTCGTCATAGCACAATCTTACCCTCGCCTATTCGCCGTCGTCCTAACGACGCTACCGTGTCGCCGCTGTAAAACCTTGCAACCGTCAGCAAATCAGCGGCGCAATCCATGGTTCGGCGTGTTAGGCTCCGCGCTTCAGAGCTCACCGTGTTCCGGAAGATTGGAGGTAGCGATGAGAAGATTGTTGCTGTCGGCGGGATTGATCCTCGTGATTCACGCCGCAGCCGCGACGAAGGCGACTGCGCAAGTACTGCCGCTCGAACACTTTCAGTGTTATGCGGTGATGAAAGCCGACCCCACGCCGATCGTGCCGGTCAGCTTGCTCGATCAGTTCGATGAGAAAGAAGAAGTCGAGGCCGTGCGCGTGCGGCGGTTCTGCAACCCGGTGGGTAAGTACCATCGCGGCCAGTTCTATCCCGTTCAGGACATCAGCCAGCACCTGACGTTTTACGCGACCTATCCGCAGTCGGGGCCACTCCGCATCGTGACGCTGTCGAATCAGTTCGATCGTCCGGGCACGCCACAGGTGTGGCGTGTGCGCGAAGGGATCGCGCTCGCCTTGCCGACACACAAACCTCCTCACGACAGACCTGAAAAGCTCGATCACTTCCGTTGTTACGCCGCCAGCGCCAACCCGATCGGCGAAGGTGTCGGCCTGATCGATCAGTTCCTGCCTTTCCACGGCCGATTGGTCATCGACCCCGTGATGTTCTGCAATCCGGTCCAGAAGACGCGTCTCGACACCGGCGAGGTGACCGAGGTGCAGCATCCCGAACTTCACCTGGCCTGTTATTCGACGATGCGAGCAAAATTCCAGGGGACGCGCGACATCGACAACCAGTTCGGGCGTCAGAGGCTAACGCTTGGGCCCGCCGACACGCTGTGCGTGCCGACACGGAAGATTTCGTGGGTCACCATAGCCGACGTGGCCCCGGCGGTCACCACGCCGTGACCGTGTGAAGGCGTGGGCAACCACGGGCAGGTCGAGCCATACACCTACATGGTGGTCGAGTACGCGCCGACATCTCCGGTATGGAGAAACGAATCTCTCTGGGTGAGGTACTCGACAAGCACTCTCTGGTCTGCCCGCGGTGCCGGTGCCCGGAGGCGGTCGTTCTCATCGACCTCTCGTTCGAAGTGACCTGGCAGTGCGTCGACTGCGACACGCGCTGGCCGGCGAGCGACGAAGAAACGGCCATGCTCCTCGGTCCCTCGATGCGCACGATTCACTGACGGTATCGCGTCTGAAAATGGCGAGCGGGGAGGCAAAAAGCGCCTCCCGTCGTGGGGGTTGGGTATTGCCGTCCGCCGTGAGGTGGGGACGAGCGAAGTTGCTGTATGAGATAGCAACCGGCATGCCGTTGTTTTTCGCGATTTTTTGTCTTCCTTCACTACAACTAGAATTGAGCGGTGAAGTTTTCCGCTCGTATCCTCGCAAGCCTCAGCTTCTGTCATTTTCTCAACGACTTGATGCAGTCGCTGCTGCCGTCGATCTACCCGATGCTGAAGCAGAGCTTCGGACTCACCTTTAGTCAGATCGGCATCATCACGCTCGTCAATCAGGTGACCGCGTCGGTTCTGCAGCCCGTCATCGGCGTCTACACCGACCGGCGCCCTCTGCCGTATTCGCTGTCGGCCGGCATGGCGTTCACGTTGTTCGGCATGGTGCTGCTCGCGTTCGGTCCGACGTTCTCCGCCATCATCGTCGCGTCGGCGCTCATCGGTCTCGGTTCGGCAGTCTTTCACCCCGAGTCCTCACGCGTGGCGCGCCTCGCATCGGGTGGACGCCACGGCTTCGCGCAGGCGTTTTTTCAGGTTGGCGGAAACCTCGGGTCCGCTATAGGGCCGCTGCTGGCAGCGTTTTTCGTGCTCCCGCACGGCCAGCGCTCGATCGCGTGGTTTTCGCTGACGGCGTTGCTGGGCATGGCGTTCCTGTGGAATGTCGGAAACTGGTACAAGCAGACGAGCGTCTTTTCGCCGGCCGCGCCGTCCGCCGGCGTTCATACGACGTCGCTCACGCCGGGACAAACTCGCACGGCGCTCGCGCTGCTGCTGGCGCTGCTGTTCTCAAAATACATTTACCTGGCAAGCTTCGGCAGCTTCTTCACCTTCTATTTGATCTACCGTTTCAATTTGACGGTACAGGACGCGCAGGTCCATCTCTTCCTGTTCCTGGGAGCGGTGGCGGCGGGAACGATTTTCGGCGGGCCCATTGGCGATCGATTCGGACGCCGCCGTGTCATCCTCTGGTCGATTCTCGGCGTGCTGCCCTTTTCGCTCCTGCTGCCTTATGCCAGCCTCTTCTGGACGCGCATCCTCGTCGTCGTCATCGGCCTGATCCTCGCGTCGGCGTTCTCCGCGATCATTGTGTATGCACAGGAGCTCGTTCCGGGCCGCGTGGGCGCTATCTCCGGGCTGTTCTTCGGCTTTGCGTTCGGCATCGCCGGCATCGGCGCCGCCGCGCTCGGCCAGCTGGCCGATCGCACCAACATCGCCGTTGTCTACCAGGTGTGCGCGTTTCTTCCTGCTATCGGAATACTGGGATTTTGGTTACCCTCAATCGAGAAACGCCGGGCATGAACGCGCCAGCCGCCGTCACCGCTTTGAGTCTTGCCGCGACGCTCGTCGCCAACAGCGGTCTCGTCGCGCAGGCCAAAGACCTCAGCTGGCTCGATAGCCCGATCAAAAGCTGGAATACACCGGCGAGGACGCTTCCCCGCGCCGAGGCGAACGGCGAGACGATTCCCGAGCTCGCAAAGCGCTGTTCGTACCTTCCGTTGTTGCGGAACACGCCGGGCGAGCGCGCGCTGGCCGACGCCGGCTGGGTGCCCTTCCATGCGTTCGACAAGCAGATCGTTGAACGGGATGTGGAGATCGTCGGCGGTCTTGCCGCCGCCGACGGCATGTGCCGGCCGATGGATTACAACGTTTTCGTGTTCGTGGGCGGCCGCTTCGCTGGCACCCTCTCGCCGGCCGAGATGATGTCGCGCGAAGACGGCAGCGTCGGCGGCGGCATCCGGCTCACACCGGAAGACGGTCTTGCGGCGGAGTTCGCGCGCTATCTCGACAAAGACGCGCTCTGCTGCCCGTCGGGGCGTGTCAGGGTGCAATACCGCATCGACAGGAAAAGTACTCCGCCTGTCGTCGTTCCGGTCAGCGTGCAGCCGACCCGCCAGTAAGGAATGGCGCGCCTTTTGCTAAATACCCGCGCATGGGAATGAGCCGACAGTTTCAGCAGTACGCCAGCCGCAAAGCCACCCGGAAACTCACGCGTGCAATCCCGTGGCTGGGCGCGCTCATCGCGCTTGCCACGCTGGGCAGCGCGATCAGGCGCAAAGGCCTGTGGGGCGGATCGCTCGACACGGCGCTCGACTTTACGCCTGTCGTGGGGTCGCTCAAAAACATCGCCGAGGTTGGCCGCGGGCGCGACTTCATCCGCGACAAGGGGTAAGACACTACGGTGCTTCGATCTTGCCGCGCAGTGCCGCCAGCTCGGATGACACGCCGGCAAGCTCTTTCGCCGTGGATTCCAGCTTCTCACCTTCCGCGCGCACGAAGCGGCTGTAGGGCGCGATGCTGGCGCGAATGCGGTCGGTGGCCCGGGCAATCTCGCTCTTGAACTGCGCCCTCAACGCATCACCAAGACGCTGCCGCACCTCGGCGATTTTCTTGCGCATCTCTTCTTTCCCCTTCTTGCGCTTCGCCGGAATCACGAAAAATCCGATTGCGGCGATAACCGAAGCCATGACGAGGCCTGTCACGTCGGCGGCCGCGGTAGACGCCGCAATCGTCACGATCGCGCCCAGCCCGACGGCGCCGGCGCCAACCGCGGCCGCTGTCGCAACGGCGTTGCGCGCGCCATCGGCAAGATCGCTCGCTTCCTTCTGGCGATCGTAGCCGTCGACCACCTGCTGAGCTTCACGGCCGACCGAGTCGATCATGCGCCGGCGATCGAAGTGAAACCGCTCGGCGTCGGGGTTGTCGATGAGCTGTCCGGCATACTGCTGGCGCCGCTTGGCGAGGTGGGTCGTCACCCCCTGCCAATGCTTCAGGTCCGAGTCGATCATCCAGTCGATCAACTCGCTCACCTTCCGTTCGATCTGCTGAGGCGCATCAGCGACGACCTGACGCTCGAAAGCCTCCTGCACGCGGCTGCGGTTCAACAGATCCATCACGCGTCCGATCCGCATGGTGTCGTCGAAGAAGTGGTTGCCGCGGCGCTCCATTTCGAGCAGCACGTTCTCCACATCGGCCATGCGCAGCTCGAAGTCGCGCTCCATGTCTCTCTGATAAATTCTCAGCTGATCTTCCACCTGCTCCAGCGTTGTGACGTCGTCGCGGAGCAGCGCCTGGCGATCGCGCACCGACTTGAGCTGCCGATCGGCTACCGCACTCGCCACGCCTAACGGGTTCAACAGCTTCAACTGGGCGCGCCCCGACGCATTCAGCGTCGTCGAGACGTAATTCTCCAGCGCCTCGAAGCCGCTCGCCGCCCACTGCGATGGCTCGCCCTGTTTGGCGCGGAACGCGAGCTTCGCGCTCACGAAGAAGATCTCGGGCTCGAACCCGAGGAGCGCGCGCGCGTTCTGTGCCACGAAGGTGCGAATCTCCGTGACCTGCGTGGGCCCTTCGAGGATGTCGCTCTTGTTGACGACGATGACGATCTTCTTGCCCCACCCGCGAATGTGCTCCATGAAGCTACGTTCGGTCTCGGTGAACGGGCGATCGGCGGAGGTCACGAAAAACACCAGATCGGAGCGGGGAATGAACTCCGCGGTCATCGCCTCGTGCTCGCGGATGATCGCGTTCGTGCCGGGGGTATCGACGATGCGGATCTCGCGGAGCAGGTCTACGGGCGCCTTGATGACGAGCAGGTTCGCCTGACGCACGGTTTGCTCGGGATGGTCGCCGTGCTCGAGCACGGTGATCACCGCTGTCGTCGGCGTGACCCCTTCTTTCATCAGCGGCTGACCGATGAGCGCGTTGATGAAGGCACTCTTCCCTGCGTTGAACTCACCAACGACGACGAGGAGAAAGAGCTCGTCGAGCTGGGCAATCGACTCGTCGAGGGCCTGCTGCTGATCGGCGGCGGCGTCTATGCGCGCAAGCGCGGTTCGCAGCCGCATGAGCAGACCTCGCTCTTCGCGAAGCAGGGCGTCCTGCCTGACCGAGAGCACCTTCGTCAGCATCGGAATGGCAAATGCACGAAATAGACCACGCAAAGATGGTATCGTAATACCATGAGAACTACCATCGACAAGGCAGGGCGGGTCGTGATTCCCGCGGCCTTACGGGAGCGTGCCGGGCTGGTGCCGGGCTCGGAGCTGGAGATCACGGAAGACGATTTCGGACTCCGGCTGGCGCGGACGGCGCCCGGCCCGCGACTCGTGAAGGTCGGTCGCCGCCTGGTCGCACGCCCGACCGCGCCTGCGGCAACCCGACCCGACGTCGATATCGCCGCGCTCATCGAAGAAGAGCGCAACCGCTGGCCATGAGGGTGTTTCTCGACACCAGCGTGCTGCTCGCGGGGCTTGTCGATCTCGGTCCGCAGAGCGCGCCTGCGCAGTCGCTGATGCATGCGGTCGCAGAAAAACGGCTGACCGATGTGGCGACGGCCTGGCATTGCTGCCTCGAGTTTTTTTCAGTCGCGACGCGATTACCGCCCGAGTTCCGCACCTCCCCGGCCGACGCCGCGCTGCTGCTTCAGGAAGAGATCTTCGACCGGATGGACGTCCACGACCTTCCGCCCGCTGCGCGTATACCAATGCTACAGGCAGCCGCCCGCGACAGGGTCGGCGGCGGCCGCATTTACGACACGCACATTGCGGAAGTGGCACGTTCGATTGATGCCGAGGTGGTCGTCACCGACAACCGTAAACATTTTCTTGCCGCTCTTCGATACGGGATTCGGATCGAGACGCCCGCCGAGTTTCTCGCCGAACTCAAGAAGCCGGGGCGATGAATCAGGAAGGCCGTTAGGCGCAAGGCACGGGCACGGGGAAGAGGCATCGCGATTGACGACCGACGGTGTTGAACGCCGGTGCCAGCCGGCTGAGATCGGATGCTCGCGCTTCCGGACCATCCAGCGCATAACCTCCCCGATATCAACAACTTGTCGAACCAGCCTCCAGCGGAGCGCGCGTGGCACCAGACGTGCTCCGGGCGGTGCCCGATGACAGTATCGTTCAATCAAGTTGCGGCAGTGCTCCTCTTTGGAATGTGTTTGGCGGCTTCAGTCTCCGCTCAGGACGCAGCTCAGACCCCACCCGCTCCATCCTCTCCAGAGACCGCACAGCCCCGTCTGATGGCGATGACATGTTCATCCAATCTGGGTGAACGAACGGAGTGCCCGGTGGACACAGCGGCCGGCGTCGTCCTGGTGCGATCAACGGGCGACGCTCCCTGTCTCCTCGGGAAGAACCTGGGGCTACGACCAGAAAAGCATCTGGGTGTCGGACGGCTGCAGCGCGGTGTTTGCCACCGGTGCCCCCGGGACAGAGGCAGACGACGCATCCCAGCGCGCCGTCGTACATCCCGAACGCCGGCTTCCTGCTCGTCGACGATGAGAAGGGCCAGATGTATCTCCGCCTTTTCACCTACGGGCGGTATCTGAATCAGCGGAATCTGAACGAGTCCTACGTAGACGCCTTCGGCAACACGAAGACCGTTCAGCGGCGCCAGGACATCCAACTGCAGAAGTTTTTCGCGCCGTTCTCCGGGTGGTTCCTCACGCCGAAGATGCGCTACTACCTTTACGTCTGGTCGTCGAACGCCTCGCAGGGCGATCCGGCGCAGGTGGTGGGCGCGGGCAACATCTCGTGGAACTTCAACCGGTTCGTGAACGTGGGTGTCGGCATCACGTCGCTGCCCAGCACGCGAAGCACGGAAGGTCAGTTCCCGTACTGGCTCGGCGTGGATGACCGCCTGATTGCCGACGAGTTCTTTCGCGGGTCGTACACGTCCGGCGTCTGGCTCAAAGGCGAGCTCAGTTACAAGCTCAAGTACATGGCGATGTTCGCCAACAACCTGAGCACGCTCGGCGTGAGCGCGGCGCAGCTCGACAACAGGATGGACACGCAGTCCGTACTCGATCCAGTGGCTGCCGACGACCGGAGAGTTCGGTCTATTTGGCACGTTCGGCGACTACGACGACCACCAGATTGTCGCAACGCGAGTCGGCGTGCACTACACCCACAGCCTCGAGGAAAAGCAAAGCCAGCCGGGCACCGAAGGCATCGAGAACAGCCAGATTAGACTGACGGACGGGAGCAGCATCTTCACGCCGAATCTGTTTGGCGATGGCATCACCGTCAACGAAGTTGACTACCACATGATGAGCGTCGATGCGGGCGTCAAGTACAAGGGCATGTCCCTCGAAGGCGAGTACTACTGGCGCTGGCTGCGAAACTTCACCGGCATCAACACCAGCGGCATTGCCGACATCAACGACACCGGCTATCAGCTGCAGGCGTCGGCGATGGCCGTTCCAAAGGCTCTTCAGCTGTACTTCGGTACTTCGCAGGTATTCGGCGGCTACGGCGACCAGTGGGAAGTGCGAGCCGGACAAACTGGTACCCGATGAAAGAGCGCGGAATACGCCTCAACGGCGAGTGGATGTACGTGGACCATTCGCCGGTGGGTTACACGGCGTACCCCTTTCCAGTCGGCGCCAAGGGCCAGGTGTTCCACATCAACCTCGAGCTGAACTTCTGATCGATCCGCCGCACATCGGGAGCACCCTCACCGCATTTGGTGAGCAAGCCCTCGCCTTTCGTCAGCTACCAGACCGCCTCCCATCCATTCTGGCCAATTCCACGCATTTTCCTGCGATCGCTCATCAGTGTTTGTCTGGCCCACGCCTTGCTGAACGCTCTCCAGCACACTCCCCTCCGTCATCGGTTGCATAGGGAATCTTTACTCGAAGATAAACGAGCAGGAGAAGCATCATGTCCAACAGAGAAGGCGTGAAAGACAGCGACCGTGATCCGCTCAGTCCTACGGCGGTCGTGCCATCCCAGATTCCTGCCGGCCTGGACCGGCGCAAGTTCATCATGCGCAGCGCCGTGGTCGGGGCAGCGTCGGTGATGAACGGCTGCGCGCGATCGGAGACCGAACAAAAAGCTCCTCCGCCCGCAGCCGAATCGGCACCCGCGGCGGGTGCACCGCCCGAGGTCCCATTGGCTCCCGATCTGAACGTGGTGATGAAGGCAAAGGGGCCGGTGTTGACGACCGTGGACGAGTTCTACAAGGTCGGCCCTGGCCCGTCCAGCTCGCACACGATTGGTCCGATGCGCATCACCTACGATTTCTATCAGCGCGCCGCCAAGCTGCCGGCCGACCAACTAGCCAAGGCGACGAAGCTGCAAGTGAACCTGTTCGGAAGCCTCAGCGCTACCGGCAAGGGACACGGCACGGAACGAGCCGCGCTTGCAGGGCTGGTCGGGAAAGAACCGGCAACGGTCGACCCGTTATTTCTGGACAGCCTGCGCGACAAGCCTGACCAGGTGTTTCCGGTAAAGCTCGGCAATAAGTCCATCGATGTGAGCCTCAAGGACGTCATCTACGATGCCCCCAAAGGCGACTTCAAACATCCCAACACCATGACGGTCAAGCTCCTCGCCGGCAACGACGTGCTGCTCGAGCAGGAGTACTACTCAGTGGGCGGCGGATTCATCGAGTGGAAGGGGTACACGCCCCCGAAGAAGAACCCGCCGAAGTACCCGTTCTCTTCGATGAAAGAGCTGCGGGCGCACGCCGACAACAACAAGACCACCATCGCCAAGATCATGCTCGCCAACGAGATGTCGATTATGGGCAGGTCGGAAGCGGAGGTGAATGCCTTCCTCGACAAGATCATCAACGCGATGGTCGCGACGGTAAAGTCGGGGCTGTCGATGTCGGAAGATGACGTGCTGCCCGGGCCGATCAAACTGCACAGCAAGGCCGCGTCTGTTTACAAGCGCGCCATGGACGACAAGTTCGAAGCAGACCGCGGTATCGGCGCTCTGTCGGCGTTCGCGCTGGCGGCCTCCGAAGAGAACGGGCGCGGACATCTCGTCATCACCGCTCCGACCGGCGGATCCGCCGGTGTCATGCCATCGCTGGTCTATGGATTGCTCGAAGTCCGCAAGGTCGATCGGCAGAAGGTCCGTGACGGCATGCTCGCCGCTGCGGCGATCGGCTACCTGTGCAAGCACCATGCGACGCTGTCTGCGGCCGAGGGCGGCTGCCAGGCAGAGATCGGCGTGGCTTCGTCCATGGCTGCAGCGTTAGTCGCTACGGCCTACAACGCACCCTCGCTGGTTGTCGAGAACGCCGCCGAATCGGCGCTCGAGCATCACCTGGGCATGACCTGCGACCCGGTCGCCGGCTACGTGCAGGTGCCGTGCATCGAGCGGTGCGCATTCGGCGCGGTCAAGGCATGGACCGCTTACCAGATCGCCAGCAACGAGATCGCGTCGAGGCACCGGATCAGCTTCGACGAGACCGTGTTAGCGCTCGCCCAGACAGCGAAAGAGATGAACAGCAAGTACAAGGAAACGAGCGAGGCTGGTCTCGCGCTCTCCGTCGTGCTCTGCTGAGTGAAGGGGGCTCCTCGCTCGAACTCGCCTGAGAGTTCTACGAGGAGCTCCGTTTCTTCTCCTTCAAACTTCAATCAGTTCCGGATAGCTCCGGGAGAGATCAACGTGTCGATACCCCGCATATTCATCAAGGCTTCAGTCGCATCGCGTTGACGTTCGTTCCTTTCCTCACGACTGCTGCCTTCGGACAGTCCGGTGCAGCTGAGGACCCAAAGCCAGAGAGCGAAAGCGAAACACCGGCCGCGAAGACGGAAGAACAGCAGCCGGAGTCCCCGCCGCCCACGCAGAAACCCGGCGGCCGTTTCGATGATGGCATCATCATCGTGCAAAGCGCCGAGGGCGCCAGCGTGCCTTTTCTGTTGAAGTTCAACGACGATACCCAGCTCCGATATCTCAATACGGTTTCATCCGACGAAACCTTCACCGACCACCTTGGCAATGTCCGCGACGTTCATCGGCGCAACGACATCACGGTCAATCGCCAGATGTTCAACTTCTCCGGCTTCGTCTTCGACCCAAGGCTGCTGTACAGCCTCAAGATCTGGACGTCGGCCGGCGCCGCATCGATCGTGATAGCGGGAAACGTTGGCTGGCGATTCGACCGCGCCATGACGCTCTTTGCAGGTTACACCGGGGTTCCAGGCAGTCGATCGCTGATTGCCACCTTCCCATATTTTCAGGCGATCGACGGACCATGGCGGACAACTTCTTCCGTCCCGGCTTCACCCAGGGCGCGTGGGTGACCGGCGAACCCGCCGATGGGCTGAACTACATCGCGTTCGTCGGCAACGGTCTCAATACCTTGAACATCTCCGCAACCAAGATCGACACGAATCTGGTGCTTTCCGGCAGTGTCTGGTGGGAACCGATGGGACCCTACGGGCTACCAGGTAAATCACGCAACATGTACGATGATTATTTCTCCTCCAAGAAAACGCGCATTCGAGTTGGCACCTCGTTTACGCGATCCCGGGAAGACCGTTTTTCGAATCATCGATCAATCGAATCCCGAGAACACGTCACTGCACAATTCCGACGGCGTGCTGACCTTCTCCACCGGAGCGTTTGCGCCGGATGTCACGGTCGACAAGGCCTTGTACAAGATGTGGGCGATCGACGGCGGCATCAAATGGAACGGGATCTCGGCCAACGGGCAATACTTCATGCGTTGGCTCGGTGATTTCGTAGCCAACGGACCGCTTCCGGTGGCATCCACGTTCGACCACGGCTATGAGTTGACGGGGGGGATTTTCGTCATTCCCAGGAAGCTGCAGCTTTATGGCCGCGGCGGTCAGGTCTTTGGAGAGTTTGGCGACTCGTCCGAATATGGCGGTGGGGCACGGTGGTATTTCCTTCCGACCGAGCGGCTGTGGCTGAACCCGGAACTGCTCAAGGTCAACAAAGCTCCTTATAGCGGGGCCTTCACTCCGTATACCGTCGGGTCTCAACGGTTGGGTGCCGATGCTGCAATTGCTCCTCGCCTTTTGACGAGGCGCCGGCCCCTACGAACCTGCATACGGTATTTCGCGGAACGCCGGAAGCGACGCGGCTTTGATGATGTCGGTCAGGCCGCGGCGCGTGTGGAACTCCATGCCGTCGCGGTTGATGACCACGGTGTTTGGATAGGCCGGCGCCAGCCGGCGGAATTCGGCGTCGATGAGGCGGAAGCGGCGCACCATGTTGTCGGCCGCCTCGTGCGGGCGGTTTCGCAGCTTGATGTGCTTTTCAACCGTATCGACGCTCGAGGTCAGCACGATCACTCGTTCCGGATTCCACCAGTCGCCGATCGACAGCACCTCGCGCAGCGCCGGGTGGTCGTCCACCGGATATTCCGCCATGTGCGCTTCGAGCGTGATGCGGGCGCCTTCGAAAAAGATGACGCGATCCGGCCGATCGTGCTCGGCGGCATCGCGGTAGTTGGCGTCGTAGATGCGCGCGAAATATTCCGTCACGCCGACGGCATTTCGGCCGGCGGCGATGTCTTCGAGCATGCGCGCATTCCAGACGCCTTCTTCGCCTTCGCCGTAGGTGCCGTTGTGATAGAGGTCCCCGAGCTGCCGGATCAGCGTGCTCTTGCCGATGCCGGGGCCGCCGACAATCGCGACGCGCATGTCAGATGTCGACGCTCACGACGCTGGTGACTTCCTCCACCGTCGTCAGGCCTTCGGTGAGCAGCCAGGCCGAATAGCGCTTCAAGTCGATCATGCCCTCTTCGACGGCGGCGGCGTGGATGTCCTCGGTGCGCGCCGCCGCGCCAATCATGGCGCGCAGGCGCGGGGCTCAGCTTCATCACTTCGTAGACGCCGACGCGGCCGCGCACGCCTTTGCCGCCGCAGGCGTCGCAGCCGCGCCCTCGATACACGTGCGTGCCTTCCGGCAATCCCCCAGAAGCGCGCGATGTTCGCATCGGCCGGGTAACGGCTCTTTGCACGCCTGGCACAGCCGCCGCGCGAGCCGCTGCGCGATGACGCCGATCGTGGACGACGACACGAGGAACGGCTCGACGTCCATTTCGCTGCAGCCGCGTGAACGCGACGGCGGCGCTGTTGGTGTGGAGCGTCGTGAACACGAGATGGCCGGTCAGCGCGGCTTCGACCGCGGTGTGCGCGGTCTCCTTGTCGCGCGTCTCGCCGACCAGCAGGACGTCCGGATCCTGGCGCAGGAACGCGCGCAGCACGCTCGCGAACGTCAGCCCGATCGCCGGGTTCGCCTGAATCTGCGTCACGCCGGGCAGGTCGTATTCGATCGGATCTTCGGCGGTCGAGATGTTGACGCCGGGATCGTTGATTTCCGCCAGCGCCGAATACAGCGTCGTCGTTTTCCCCGACCCGGTCGGCCCGGTGACGTAGATGATGCCGTAGGGCTGCTGGATCATCTCGCGCACGAGCGCGAGCACGCCGGCGTGGCAGATGAGCTTGTCGAGGCCGAGCGTCGTGTTCGACCGGTCGAGGATGCGCATGCACACCTTCTCGCCCCACTTGCCCGGGACGGTCGAGACGCGGAAGTCGATCGGCTTGCGCGTCCATGCTCACGCTGATGCGGCCGTCCTGCGGCAGGCGCTTTTCGGCGATATCGAGCTTGCTGAGGATCTTGAACCGCGAGATCAGCCCCAGCTGCACGCGCTTCGGCAGCTTCTGCACCACCTGCAGCACGCCGTCGATGCGGAAGCGGACGGTGACGTCCCCCTCCATCGGCTCGATGTGGATGTCGCTGCGCCCCTGTTTGATGGCCAGCCCGAGGATCGAGTTGGCCAGCTTGATGATCGGCGCGTCTTCCGACGCGCTCATCAGATCCTGCTTGGTCTCGGCCTTCTGCTCCTCGGTGTCGGCGGCGAGCTGCAGCTCGCGGATGAGATCGGACTCCAGCAGGTCCACCGACGGCGGTGCGCCCGGCCTGGCGCCTTGGCGGCGCCAGCCGGCGCCGGCCGCGCGGGCTGGCCTTGCGGCTGCGGAGATGCGCCGTCGGCCTGCGGCAACGGCAGCTGCGGGTATGTCGCCGACATGAAGCGCTTGAAATCGTCCTCGGTGACGACCGCCGGCTCGATCAGCACGCCTTTGATGACCCGGCGTACGTCATCGAACGCGACGATGTTGGTGGGATTGGTCATCGCCAGCGTCAGCCGGTTGTTGGCGAACGAGATGGGCACGACCTTGTGCTCGTTGACGATCGCCTGCGGCAGCAGCGTGAGGACGCGCGGGTCGATCTTGACGCGCGAGAGGCTGACGAAGTCGATCCCGACGTGCCGGTTGCGGCGTCGAGCCGCTCGGCGAGCGCCGCCATCATCGCGCGGACCGCGGCCGGATGCTCGGTCAGCAGCGATCGAAGTCGGATTGCTCAATGATTCCGCAGGTCGTGGCTTCGAGGGCGACGACCGAGGCGGTGCGCGGCTTGCTCGTCAGCAGCGCCATCTCGCCGAACATCTCTCCCTCGCCGAGCTCGGCGAGCAGGAACTCGATGCCCGAATCGGGATCCTTGCGGCGGACGGCGACGCGCCCCGAGAGCACGAGGAACGCCGAGTCGTCTGAGCTTCCCTCTCGCACGATGACCGCGCGAGGCGCGAACTCGCGTCTGCGCATCCGGTGCTCGAGCCGCACTAGCGTCTCGGGCGAAACATCGGCAAAGAGGGGTATGCGGTTCAAAAAAGATGCCCCGGAATTCATCGATGCGCGCATCTTACAACAGCAAACTCGCGTATCATGTGGAGCGACATGAATCAACCAATCACTCGACGCTCTGCACACGACGTCGGGGACGCCTGGACCACGGTCGACGCCGCCGAGCTTTACGAGATCGCCCGCTGGGGCCAGGGCTACTTTTCCATCGGCGAAAACGGCCACGTCAAGATCCATCCGACGAAAGAGCCGCACCGCTCGATCGATCTGAAGCAGCTGGTCGATCATCTGCAGCTGCGGGGCATCAGCCTGCCGACGCTCGTGAGGTTCCGCGACATCCTCCAGCACCGGCTGCAGGACATCCACGAGGCCTTCCAGGCAGCGATCAGCCAGCACGAATACAGCGGCAACTACGTCTGCGTGTATCCGATCAAGGTGAACCAGCAGCGCCAGGTGGTCGAAGAGGTGCTGAATTTCGGCAGGCCGTTCAAGTTCGGCCTCGAGGCCGGCTCGAAGCCCGAGCTCATCGCGGTGGCCGCGATTGCCGACAACGAGACGCCAATCATCTGCAACGGATTCAAGGACGCCGAGTTCATCGAGCTGGCGATGCTGGCGCAGAAAATCGGCCGGAAGATCATCCCGGTGGTCGAGAAGTACACCGAGCTCGACCTCATCCTGGAACATGCCGAGCGCATCGGCGTGCGGCCGAACATCGGCATGCGCGTCAAGCTGGCCGCCCGCGGCGGCGGGCGCTGGCAGTCGTCAGGCGGATACCGGTCGAAGTTCGGGCTCACCGTCGCCGAGATCCTGCAGGGGCTCAAAGAGCTCAAGACCCGCGGCATGGAAGACTGCTTCCAGCTGCTCCACTTCCATCTCGGCAGCCAGATTCCGAACATCCGCATCGTCAAAGGGGCGCTCAACGAAGCGGCCCGGGTCTACGTGGAGCTGGCGCAGGCCGGCGCAGGGCTGAAATACATGGACGTCGGCGGCGGGCTGGGCGTCGACTACGACGGCTCGCAGACCAACTTCGAGTCGAGCGTCAACTACACGCTGCAGGAATACGCCAACGACGTCGTCTATCACCTGCAGTCGGTGTGCGACGAGGCCAAGGTGCCGCATCCGACGATCATCTCGGAGAGCGGGCGCGCAATCGTCGCGCACCACAGCCTGCTGGTGTTCAACGTGCTCGGCTCGTCGGGTTTCGGCACCGACGAGGTGACCGACGGAAGCCACGCCCGGAAATGGAGCGCCCTCTCGTCGATCTGATCGAGACCTACAGGCAGCCTGAACGGTGCGCAACGCGCTCGAGAGCTACCACGACGCGCAGCAGGCGCTCGACATGGCGATCAACATGTTCTCGACCGGCTATCTGCCGCTCGAGCAACGGTCGCAGGCCGAAGAGTCTCTACTGGGCGATCTGCATGAAGCTGCAGAAACTCGTCAAGACGATGGAAGAGGTGCCGGAAGATTTGCAGCACCTCGACGAGTCGCTGTCGGACACCGTATTTCTGCAACTTCTCGCTGTTTCAGTCGGTACCCGACAGCTGGGCGATCAAGCAGTTGTTCCCGATCATGCCGATCCACCGGCTCAACGAGCAGCCGACGCGGCACGCCGTGCTCGGCGACATCACCTGCGACTCCGACGGCAAGATCGACCAGTTCATCGATCGCCGCGACGTCCGCCGCACGCTGCCGCTGCACGCGTTCAACGGCTCGCCGTACTACCTTGGCGTGTTCCTGGTCGGCGCCTATCAGGAAATTCTCGGAGACCTGCACAACCTCTACGGCGACACCCACGCCGTCCACGTGAGCCTCGATGCCGACAATCGAGTGGTCCTCGATGCGGTCATCAAGGGGGACACGGTCCGCGAAGTGCTGAAGTACGTGCAGTTCGATGGCGAGGCGCTCATCAGCAAGCTGCGCGGCGACGTCGAAACCGCCGTGCGCGACGGCCGCATCGACTACGAGGAGTCAGGCCGGCTGCTGGCGTTCTTCGAAGAGGGACTGCACGGGTATACGTACCTGGAAGAGCGGAAGAGCTAAGAGCGAAGAGGCCACTCGAAGTCGAGCAGTCCATAGTCGACAGTCTCAAGTCCTCAGTCGAGTCCCGATTTTCAGCGTACGTAGTGCCCGGCTTTAGCCGGACCGACTGGACTGTCGACTTTCGACTGTAGACCGTAGACTTTGGACTTCGTCGGACGCCTCATCTCGGCGAGCAGCGTCGGGACCTTCTTGAACATCTCTGCCCGCAGCGGGAGGATGAACGAGAACCGGTAGTCAGCCTCCATCCGGCCAATCGGGATGCCCACCAGGTTGCCGTCCTGATTCAACACTCCCCCACCCGACACGCCGGGATGCCCGTCGGTTAACGATGTGACGAGGCCATCCGCGGTCCGCTGACCGATGTAGCCCGTGCTCAGGATGATTCCCTTCGAATAGTCGTTGCCGAGACGGAAGATCGGAGCCGCGAACGCATACGCAAATCTCGTGTCGACGGTCAACGGCGGCAGGTCGATCTCGTCGTCCACTTTGATGATGGCCCAGTCGCCGGGGTGGACTTCCGAGTCGGCGGTGCCGCAATCAACGACCGTCGCGACAAGTGACTGACCTTTGTAGAGCACCCGCACCGATGTCGTCTGCTGCTGGTGTTCGGTCAGCGCCATCACGCCGTGTTTCACGGTGATGAAGTACCCGTTGCCGAGGTGCCCCGCGGTGCTGTATCGCATCGCACCGAACTCGTCGTAGGCGTTCACCTCGACGAAGCTGTTGCGCCGATCGCGCAGCATGCTGATCGGCATCAATCCCATCTCGCTGCTCAGGTGATGGGTGACATCGGTCAGAAGCGTGCGCTGCCCTTCGATCGCCTCGGCTATTCGATGCTCGAGCCGGTGCTGCGAATACCACGCCCCCAGCGAGAACGAGGTCGCGGCAAAACACATCAATAGTGCGGCAGCGAGCAGGCAACGTCGGGTAGACATCATCGATAGATGGCTCCGCCGTGATGGGCCTTCGGCCCAGCACGAACTTTCTTCTGTGTGTGTGGTGGTCCAAACGCCCGCACAAGGGCATTCAGCTGCGCTCAATGTACGAGGGTGAACCGGACAAGTCAAGCAGACCTGAGCGGAAACCCGATTTCAATTTTGGCGGACCGAATTCGTTATTTGGCACACCAAAACCCGGCCCGCGGCGGTGTGTACGTTCGTAAACCTTAGCAAGTCGAACATTTGCAAGGGCTTGGCGATGCCGTACAGATACCTTTCACGGGTCCGCGAATTGCACAAGGCAGGCTGCCGAAAACCAGGAGAGTGCATGGAAACGCCCGGGAAGGTTCTAGTCGTAGACGACTACGAGGTGAACGCGAGGGGGATGCGCGACCTGCTCGTGAGCGCGGGCTATACCGTGCGCACGGCCCATAACGGCGAAGATGCGCTCCGTACGGCCTCGGCCGATCCACCCGACATCATCCTGCTCGACGTGATCATGCCCGGAATCTCTGGCATCGACGTCTGTCGCGAATTGAAGAACCGTCCGGTGACACGCCTTATCCCGGTGGTGCTGATCACCGCAAGCCAGGAGCGCGGGCAGCGCCTCAGCGGACTCGAGGCGGGGGCCGACGATTTCATCACCAAGCCGATCGATGTCTCCGAGCTGCGCACGCGCGTCCAGTCGCTCATCCGCATGAAGCGGCTCACCGACCAGCTGGAATCCGCCGACGCGATCATGACGATGCTCGGGCAGATCGTCGAGGCGCGCGATCCCTATACCGAGGGCCATTGCGAGCGCCTCGCGGCATTCGCCACCTCTGTCGGCATGGAGCTCGGACTTCCCCCGCCGACATCGCGACGCTTCGGAGCGGCGCGTATCTGCACGACCTGGGAAAAATCGGCGTACCCGACAGTGTCCTGCTGAAGCCGGGTCCGTTGTCCGCAGAAGAGCTGTCCGTCATGCGCACCCATCCCGTCATCGGCGATGAATTGTGCGGCGCGGTCAAGTCCCTGGAGGGGGTCCGCGGCATCGTCCGCTCACATCACGAACGAGCCGACGGACGCGGCTACCCCGACGGTCTGAAAGGAAAGGCGATTCCGCTGCTGGCGCAAATCGTCGGCGTCGTCGACGTCTACGACGCGCTGACAACGACGCGCCCGTATCGAACGGCGCTCTCGACCGAAGCGGCTTACAACATCATGCTGAAAGACGCAGACTCGGGCTGGTGTCGCGCGGTCGCTGGTGACCACGTTCATCGGCTTGCAGCAGCGCGGGGCTGGTGAGTCGGCCTATCTGAAGCCAGCCGCGGTTCTGGCAGAAACGCCGATGGAAACGGTTAACCGGAGCCGGGCGGCGTTGGCGATGTTGCAGGAAGCAATATGGCGTCTGGCGCCGACTAAAGTCTTCCAATAAAGGGAGACTTCTTCAAAAGCAGGCCTTTTTCAACAACTTAGCGCGGTCCCCATGTTGCCCTTGGCCAGGGCATGAAAATCGTTCTCAGCGCCGTCGCCACGATCGCCCTTACCATTTTTGTCATTCCCGCGCCGGCCGAGGCCGCACCCTTCGAGGTCGGTGACTACCTCAAGATGAGCGACGGCCCGGGCAACACGGGCGGCGGCGAGTTCCTCGCCACGTCCGAAGCGGCCTCCTTCATTACGTTCTGTCTCCAGAAAACGGAGTTCATCAACTTCTCCGATAACTTCCTCATCGAAGACATCTCGACGTATGCCGAGACCGATCCTTTGGCAAATGGCGGAGACGCGCTCGGCCGCGACTTCCTCGACGACCAAACCGCATTTCTCTACACGCAGTTCCGGCTCGGAAGCCTGACCGGCTACGACTATACCGGCGCGAACCGCTGGCTGTCGGCAAACCTTCTCCAGATGGCGATCTGGATGTTCGAAGATGAGATCGCGGTCGATGGCGGCAATCCGTTCGTGCAGTTGGCCAACGATGCCGTCGCCGCGGGACAGTGGTCGGGTCTCGGCAACGTTCGTGTGATGAATCTGATGCTGAACGGCAAAGAAGCGCAGGACCAGTTGATGCTGGTTCCGCCGCGCGAGATAACCGCCGTGCCGGAGCCGGCGTCGCTGCTGATGCTGGGAGCGGGGTTGACGATGATGGCGCGCTACGGACGGCGCGCGCGCCGGCAGGCGTAGCCTAACTTGCGATGGCGATTGGACCCGACGGCCGCTCGCTGCCTCCGGAGGGTTCTACCGTCAGCATGAATCCAATCACGTTGCCTGGCAGCTCCGCGGGCGTGTCGAATGCCGCATCCATCCTGCCCTGAGCGTCGGGCTCGACGAACCCGAGACTGATCGGCCCGCGGGTCGTCGTCATCCACACCTGATACGTCTGATTCGCTGGAACGCGCGGCAAGCGCGATGCGCTCAACACAATCCCGCGGCTCGCGCTGGCGACCACCTGGCCCATCGCCGCCGCTGCCGCGGCCTGCCCGCGCATTGGATAGACGCCAAGATCGGAGGCTGCCAGGACTGTGGCCAGACGTTCGGCCTTCGCTGAGGCTGCAAGCGCTGCCGCGCTGAGGCGCTGCGCGGTATCTCCCGTGTCACGCGCGTTCCGTTCGACGAACTGCTGAAGCTGCACGAGTCGCGACTCCGCGGCCGCGGCGCGCGCAGAGAGCCCCTGCAGATCGCGATTCAGACGCCAGGTCGTATATGCGGTGAGCGCGGTGATGATGACCAGCGCGGCTGCGAGGAGAATCGTTGAAGCGCGCGATGGTGAGGACGGCACGTCTCGCACGACCAGCGCAGGCGCCGGATCCGCGTCGCGCGACCGTAGAACGGCGAGCGCTTCCTGAACAACGCTTACACAACTTCCGGCGATATCGATCGTGCGCTGCTCGACTGTTTTCAGCGACTCTTCGTGCAGTTGCCGAAGCGCGAGCCATTCGTGTTCGAGTCGGCGCTCGAAGTCGTGGATGCGCCGCTCGGAATCCTGCAGGAGTTTTTCTTCGGAGCTTTTGATTCGATTGGATTCTTCACCGCGGAGTTTTTCCAAACGCTGTTCGATCTCGCGTACTTGCGCGTCGAGGCGCTCGCTTCGCGCTTCGAAAAAGTCGCTCGATCGCACGGGAACCACTCCCATCTCTAGGTATAATACGCCCGGCGCACCCCTCCCGCATGAGTCTGTTGTCGAGAATTCCAATCCTTAGAGGTGTCATTCTCCTTGTCGGCTTTTCAGCTGAGTTTTGTCTGGTTTTTCGTGATTTTGGGTCTTTGTGTGACTAGCCGAAGCGTGAAGTTCTCGCTCAGCTTTCCCGGCATGTTGTCAGCAGAGTATTAGCAGACTAGCGATCGCGATTCACTCCAGCTATCTCGACTCCAAACACGAAAAGTTCTGAGTTCGGGCCCGAACCGGTATTACGATGCCAATCGGGTATGGTCCGGCATGGCCGCGGCCGACGGGTTCATTGCCGCGGCCATGCCTCCCCTGGAGAGGGTTACTTTATCTCGTCGTAGATGACCTGGACATTGGATCGCAGCCGCGGTTCTTGCACCGGAGCGTAACCAGTGTACTTGGCGGGCATCGTCCACGCCTTGACGACTTCTTCGACGGCCTTCCCTTCCTTCTTCGCTGCCCGCACCGCGTCCGCGAATTCGCGGTTGAACGTGGCGTATTCCTGCAGCTCGGTCATGTTCATGTTCGTGCTGTGGCCGGTCACGACAGTATCGGCCACGTTGCTGAAGGTGCTATGTGCCTTGCCGATGGTGTCGCCGATTGCCACGCCGCTCCCGCCGCTGTTGGCGTCGAGAAGCGGAAGATTCTTGCCGGATACGATGTCGCCGGCCGACACGACGCGGAGCGACGGAAACAGCACCCATGCATCCCCGTCCGTGTGGCCGCGGCCGAAGTAATACAGCTCGATCTGATCCGGCCCCTTGAACAACGTCATCCGATCGGTGAACGTTCGTTTCGGCATCCCCTTCCACTGGTTCTGCTCGAAGATATTCGGCTGCGGCGGCGCGCCTGGCTTCGCCAGCCCCGTGACCGGTCGCATCGCTTTCATGTTTGCCGCGGTGTTCGCCTGCACGATGATGTCCACGGTTGTCGGAAACTCGACGTTGCCGCTCACGTGATCGCCATGCGTGTGGGTGTTGATGATCGTGGTGACCGGCTTGGGGCTCAATTCCTTGATCTTCTCGAGAATCGGCGCACCCCACCCGGGATTCTTGGTGTCGACCACGGTGATGCCGTTCGACTGCACGAATACAGTCGTGTTACCGCCGCCACCCTTGAGGACGTAAAGGTTGTCTTTCAGCTTTTCCACTTCGACGACGCGAGCTTGCTGCGCACCTGGTTGCTGAGCGACCACGTAGGACAGCCCGCCGACTGCGATGAGCGCCGTAAGAACGAGGATACGTTTCATGCCGTGCCTCCAGAGAAGAACACTCTTTGAACGAACCAGAAAACGCCTGCGAGCATCACGACAACCGAGCCGGCGATCGCCAGGCGCCGGCCGGCTGTTTCACTCCGTGCTCGAATCCACCCGAACGCCGATGCGACGACCGCCACGATGAGCAGCTGGCCAATCTCCACGCCGACGTTGAACCCGAACAGCGTCCAGCCGAGCGCCCGGCCTGGCAGATCCATATCGCGCAGCACGTTCGCGAAGCCAAAGCCGTGAATTAGCCCGAACGCGAAGGCCACCCAGACTCGCGTGTCGCGCCCGCCGCCGCTGACGAGCAGGTTGTCCGCTCCAATATACACAATGCTCAGCGCAATCGCCGGTTCGACGGCGTTGGGCGGCGGAATCACCATTCGCAGCGCTGCCAGCGACAACGTGATGCTGTGCGCTATGGTAAATGCGGTGGCGACAAGCAGCAACTGACGCCTCGACCCTCCCAGCAGCAGAAGGCCGACGAGGAACAGGATGTGGTCGGGGCCAATCAGGATGTGATGCAGTCCGGCAGGAACGAACTTTCGCAGGACCGCCCAGATGCCCTGGGTCGTTCCGGCGAAATACGAAAACGTCGTCCGGTTGGCGTCGAGGATGGCCTGAGCCGTGACGCTGCTGTTCTCGTAGATGTTGAGGAAGGTCTTGTGCTGCGGGTCGTACGGGAACATGAGCACCGTCACGTCCAGACGACCCGGAGGTCGCGGCAACCTGTATGCGGCGCGAAGGCGAACGGACTGACGATCTGGAATCATCTCCGGCGGCAGCCACGCGAACGAGCTCACCGGCGTGCCGTCAACAGATACGTTCAGCCGTTTTTCGACGAGCGCGGTCACCGACGCCGCATGTGCCTTCAGCGCGACCTCGCCGAGTAGCGCTTCAGCGGGCTGCAGATTGAGGTCGTGAGCAAGGTCGAAGACATGCACGACGACCCCGATGTCCAGGCTGCCCGGTTCGACACGAAGGTCAACGTAACTGAAGGGAACGGGATGACCGAAGGCAAGGGCCGGCGCAAGGCATATCGCCAGCAGTGCGGACCGCAGACCGCGCTTCATGGGGTCCCTATGGTAACCGCGAAAAACGCGCGGGCCGGCCGGGCTTCTCAGCGCTTTGCAGGCAGAACGATTATTCCGGGCTGGTGGTTCTCGAGCGGGCTGACCGGCTGACGATTGAGCTGATCCAGTTTGCTGGCAAGTTGCCAGGCGGCGCCGTCGAGCACCGCGACGCGCTCGTCCTGCGCCACCAGTTCGCGCAGCTTGGCGAGGAGATCGTCCTCGGGCTCGCGCCGCGTCCTCGACACGTCCGTCTTTCGCATGCCGCTGCTATAGCAATCGGCCGGCCAGTCCTGCATCATTTGGTATGTCCTTAAATGCCTCTGTAGCTGGCAATTATGGGGTGGCTTTCAACGGCGCGGGCATCGCGGGGGGCTTGCGAGTGCCAAATTTAGGCACTGCTTACAATCATCGTTTCAGGGATTCCACCGACTATGGCTCTGTTTGAAAGTCTCCTGGCCCTGCTGCTCGTCTCGATTCTGCTCCTCAAGCTGTCGGGACACATCGGCGCGCCGTATCCGACGATGCTCGCGCTTGCCGGAGCGTGCGTAGCGGCGCTGCCGTGGGCCCCTGAGATCGATATGGAGCCGCAGCTTGCGCTGGCATTGTTCATCGCCCCCGCGTTGCTCGATGCCGCCTACGATCTTCCGCCGAGAGAATTACGGCGCCACTGGCTGCCGCTGGCCTGGCTTGCGGTGATCGCGGTGATGTTGACGACTGCGGCAGTCGCGTGGGCGGGATGGGCATGGGCGGGCATGCCTCTGGCGGTGGCAATCGCGCTTGGCGCGATCGTGTCGCCGCCCGATGCGGCTGCCGCGACCGCGGTGCTCACACGATTTCCGCTTCCGCGCCATACGATGGCCATCCTGCAGGGTGAAAGCCTGCTCAACGATGCCACGGCTCTGCTGATCTTCACAGCGGCCGTCAGGGTTGCGACAGCCGGGGACTCGTCGCTCGCCGAGTTGGCGCCGCGACTCCTGATCGCGGCCCCGGGCGGCGTTCTGCTGGGGCTGATTGTTGCCTGGTTGTATTTCGTGCTGAAGGCGTGGCTCGGTCAGACGCTGACCGCCCGACTCGCCGAGTTCGTCGTCACCTTCGGCACGTGGGTGATCGCGGAACACCTGCACGTCTCGCCAATCCTGGCGGTCGTCGCCTTCGCGATGGCCGCGGCGCATTACGGCCCGGAGCGGCAGACTGCGCGCGATCGCGTGCACTCGTATGCGATCTGGGAAGTCGCCGTGTTCGTCCTCAACGTGCTCGCATTTCTGTTGATGGGGCTTCAGGCGCGGACCATCCTGTCGCGCCTCGACAGCTCACGTCTTTGGGAGGCCATCTGGTTTGCGGTGGGGATTCTCGCGGTGGTGACCGTCGTCCGGATCGCGTGGGTGCTGCTCGGGACTTTCATTCCACGGCTGTTTCAGCGCCACGAGGTGTCGCCATCGACGGCATTCCGTGAAGCGGTGCTGATTTCGTGGTCGGGAATGCGCGGTCTGGTGACGCTTGCGACCGCCTTCGCGCTCCCGCCAACGTTTCCGCACCGCGACCTCATCGTGCTGACCGCGTTTGTCGTCGTCCTGGGTTCGCTGATCATCCAGGGACTGACGGTCGGCGTTCTCATCCGGCTGGTTCGGCTGAAACCAGATCATTCGCTGGACGAGGAGATTTCGCGGGCGCGCAGCGCGATGGTCGAGGCCGCGCTGGCGAATCTCAAGGAACGCACGAGCGATGCCGCGGCCGTCGTGCGCGCCGAATATCAGGCGATGGGAAAGATTGCCCGGAATCGCTCGAACCCGCAGGCCGAGACCGAGCACGACCGCGTACGCATGTCCGCCATCGCGGCGCAGCGAACCCTGCTGACCAACATGCGGCACGACCAGAAGATCTCGGATGATGCCTTTCATCGCCTCGAAGAAGAGCTCGACTGGGCCGAGCTGCACGCGGCCACGCAGGAGCAGATGGAGATGTCCGATGCGTAGCGCACTATCCCTGCCGATCGTTCTGCTCGCCGCCAGTATCACCCTTGCGCAGACCGCGACGAGCGCCGGGATTCATCCTGTATCCGGGCGCCGCTACGCAAACGTCATGGGGTGGGAGGGCGCTGAATGGCTGGAACGATCGGAGCGCGAGCAGGAAGAGGAGCCCGATCGCGCGCTCGACGCGCTCGGGACGCTCAGCGGGTTGAGCGTCGCCGACGTGGGATCGGGTTCCGGCTACTTCACTGTTCGTCTTGCATCTCGCGTCGGATCGAAAGGACGCGTCTACGCAAACGATCTCCAGCCAGAAATGCTGAAGATGCTCGCGGCACGGCTGTCGCGCGAGCGCATTTCGAACGTGACGCTCGTCCAGGGCGGCATCGACAACCCCAGGCTCCCCGCCGACGCGATTGACCTCATTTTGATGGTAGACGTCTACCATGAGTTCTCGGAGCCGCAGAAGATGCTGCGTGCGATGCGGGCGGCATTAAAGGTCGACGGACGGCTGGTGCTGCTTGAATACCGCAAAGAAGATCCCGATGTTCCTATCCGATTCGAGCACAAGATGAGCGTTGCCGAGGCCAGGCTCGAGCTCGAAGCCGAAGGGTTCACGCTGTCGCGGGTGGACGCACGGCTGCCCCGCCAGCACATTCTGATCTTCACCAAAAATCGGGGTCGGGTGTGATTTTTACGAAATTCGTAAAAATCACACCCGACCCCGATTTTTCCGATTTTTACCAGTACGCGATTAGTCGGCCGGCGGAGACGGCGGTGGTCCAGGCGGCGAGCGAGACGGCGCCGTAGATCGCCAGCCGCCGCTGCTCTTCGGGTACCGGCTCACGTTCGCGGCGGGCTCGCCACGCGGGTGCGGCATTCAGCGCCGCGACGTTGATGATCCCGAGCACGATTGCCCCGAACTTCACCAGCAAGTAGGGATTGCCGACGTACTCAGTCGCCTGCGTGGCAAGCAGTCCCACGCCAGTGGTCGCGGCAACAGCGAATCCAATTGAGGCGATGGGAACCGCCATCTGGGCGACGGCGCTCAACGGCACACGCCGCCACACGCCAATCAGACGCAGGTCGATGATCATCGCCGCGCCGAACAGCGCGGCGATGCCAAAAATGTGCAGCAGGTTGACAGCGGGATAGGTCCAGAGGCTGGAGGTCCGCATGAATTCGCCGAGCGCGGACTGCTCCAGCAGCACGAACAGGTCGCGCACTATTTGCGATCGGGATAGACGTTGTAGAGCTTTCCGTTGTACGTCACGCGCTCCGTTTTCACCTCGAATCGCTTCGGATCGCGATGACGATGCCCGTGAATGGTCACTTTTGCGCCAACCGGGATTGTCGTCTCGGTAAGACCGCTACCCTGCACACGGGCGGGCGGCGCCAGGGT
This sequence comes from Vicinamibacterales bacterium, assembly GCA_963850295.1. Taxonomy (GTDB): domain Bacteria; phylum Acidobacteriota; class Vicinamibacteria; order Vicinamibacterales; family JAMQPK01; genus JAMQPK01. The sequence continues at coordinate 255,444 of CAWKKU010000012.1, forward strand.
GATGTCCCAGACCTGGTTGTCGACCTTGATTTGCATCGTACCGTGGGCACCCGTAAGCTTCACCGGCGTTTCAACCGTGCCGGAGATCTCAAATTCCGCGTCGGAATATCCAGCCCAGCCGTGATGCGCTATCGTAGAAACGATTGAAAGCAGGGCGAACATCAGAGCGACAACAAGCGTCTTCATTGCGTACCCTTTTCGAAGAAACCCGGACTCATTTACTGTAGCATCCGTTAACTCTTAAGACGAGGCGTTCATGTCTGAGGCGAACCGGCGCCACTTCATCAAGACGACAACGGCTACGGCGGCCGCATTGGCCAGCCGTGGGCTGGAGCTGCGTCCGCACGCACAAGGCGCCAAGACGCCCGCAGCCGATCCGATGGAGCTGGAGCTCGCCAACGAAGCCCTGAACGTGGCGCGAGGCGCGGGCGCGTCGTACGCAGACGTCAGGGTCGGCCGCTACCGCCAACAGAACATTCAGACTCGCGAGCTCCAGGTGACGGGCGTCAGCGACGACGAGTCGTATGGACTTGGCATCAGGACGCTGGTCAACGGATGCTGGGGCTTCGCCGCAACCAGCACGATGACGCGGGATGGCATACAGAAAGCCGCGCGCGAAGCGGTGGCCATTGCGCGCGCCGCTCGATCCGTGCAGCGCCATCCGGTGGAGCTCGCGTCCGCGAAACCGGTGACCGGCACCTGGATGACGCCAGTGGAGCGCGACCCTATCGAGGTTCCCCTCGAAGAAAAGATCGCGCTGCTGCTCAAGGCGAACGGGGCCGCGCTCAGAGGTGAAGCCGGTGCGGTTCGTCTCGTCCGGACTCCAGCTGCTGCGCGAAATCAAGACACTGGTGACGTCGGAAGGCACAAACGTTACCCAGACGTTCGTTCGTGTGGGGCCATATTTTGCCGCGACGGCGACGGCGCCCGGCGATTTTCAGACCTACGAACATGAACTCGCGCCGCGCGGACAGGGGTGGGAGTACATCGAGTCGCTCGACATGCCGGGCAACGCGGAACGCTGGGCATCGCTCGCCGCCGAAAAGCTCAGCGCAAAAACGGTCGAGGCCGGTCAATACGATCTGATTCTCGATCCGACAAACCTGTGGCTCACGATCCACGAATCGATCGGCCATCCGACAGAGCTCGATCGCGCGGTGGGCCAGGAAGCCAACTACGCAGGCACGAGCTTCGTCGCGCCGCCTGAAAAAGTGATCGGCAAGCTGCGTTACGGCCCCGAATTCATGAACGTGCAGGCAGATCGAACCCAGGAAGGCTCGCTCTCGCGGGTGGCGTGGGACGACGAAGGGGTCCCCGCCGACCGCTGGCTGATCGTCGACAAGGGCATCTTCAAGGACTACCAGACCACGAGCGAGCAGGCGAAGTGGATTGAGCACCTGACCGGCGTGAACCGCTCGCACGGCTGTTCGTTTGCGCAGTCGTGGGACGCCGTGCAGTTTCAGCGCATGCCGAACATCTCTCTCCTGCCTGGCGAAAAAGACATCTCGCTCGACGACATCGTCGCGGCGACCGACCGCGGGATTCTCATCAGGAACCGCGGCTCCTGGTCGATCGACAACCAGCGCTACAACTTCCAGTTTTCCGGGCAGGCGTATTACGAAGTGCGCAACGGAAAGATTGCCGGCATGCTGCGCGACGTGGCCTACCAGAGCAACACGCCGGTGTTCTGGGGCTCGCTCGACATGATTGGCGGCAAAACGTCGTATTGGCTGGGCGGATCGTTCAACGACGGAAAAGGCGAGCCCGCACAGGTCGAGCTCGGTGAGCCATGGCTGCCCGCCGTGCCGATTCCGCAACATCACGATCCTCAACACCGGGCGGAAGTCATGACGCGCGAAGAAGCGAAAGCGCTCGCGGATCGCGTGCTGGCATTCAGCAAGGGCGAACAGACGCGCGTCAATATCACCAGCCAGTGGTCGGGCAACACCCGTTTCGCCGACGCGAGCATCACGACGTCGGGCGGTGTCACAGACATCGAAGTGACGGTGACGGTGACGATCGGACGCAAACGCGCCTCCGCGAAAACGAACGTGACCGACGAGCCCGGGCTGCGGCGTGCGGTCGAGCTCGCGGCGCAGCTCGCCCGGCTGTCGCCCGACGATCCCGAGCTGATGCCCGAGCTGGGGCCGCAGACCCATGCGGCGATAAACGCTCATATCGAAGACACCGCCAACCTCAATCCGGTGGCTCGTGCCGGCGCCATCCAGCGCGCCATCGCGGCCGACGGGCGGAGGCAAGATTTTCTTCGGCAGGTTTTCTCGAGGCAAACGCGGTCGCGGTGGCGGTCGCCACGTCCAACGGGCTGTTTGCGTATCACCGGACGACTGACGCGAAGCTGTCGATGACCGCCCGCACACCCGATGGAACCGGCAGCGGATGGGCCAGCGCGGGATCGCGGGACTGGGGAGAGGTGGATCCGTCCAACCTCGGGCGGGTCGCCGCGCGAAAAGCTGTCGCGAGCCGAAATCCTCAGGCCATCGAACCGCGGCCTCTACACGGCCGTGCTCGAGCCGCAGGCGGTGAACGACCTGGTGCCGCTGCTGTCGAGCTCGCTGAATGCGCGCAACGCCGATGAAGGGCGGAGCGCGTTTTCGAAGGCCGGTGGAGGCACGCGCATCGGCGAAAAGGTCTGCGATGAGCGCGTCAGCCTCGTGACCGATCCCGCCGATCCACAGCTTCTGGCATGCCGTTCGACGTCGAGGGGCTGCCGATCCGGCGCACGGTCTGGATCGAAAATGGTGTGCTCCGGAATCTCGCCTATTCGCGGTTCTGGGCGCAGAAGCAGAACACGCAGCCGACCGGAGACGACATCTACACCGGGGCTAGCGCTTTTACGGGCGGCGGGCTGAAGCTCGTCGGGGGAACGAAGACGACGGCCGAGCTCGTCGCTGGATGTGAATACGGCGTGCTCGTGACCCACTTTTTCTACATTCGATCGCTCGAGCCGCGGACGGTGTTGTATACCGGGTTGACGCGCGACGGGGCGTTTCTGATCGAGAAAGGCAAGATCACGCGTCCGCTCAAGAACCTCCGCTGGAACGAAAGCCCGCTGCTGATGCTGAACCGCCTCGAGGACATCGGCCGGCCGGAGGCGGTGGCCGCGGGGCGGCTGATGCCGGCGCTGCGCATCAAAGATTTCAATTTCACGTCGCTCTCGGATGCGGTGTAGCTGTCTCACCGCCGAGGCGCGGCGACGCGGGGAAGGAATTTTGTTTGACGTGTCCGGCTAAAGCCGGACTCACGCCCCCCTGAGAACTCTGGCGGGGAGGAGCACAATCCCCTTGACCAGCCCCAACACTCCATCCACGGCGACGCCGACAAGTTTGAACGGAATCAGCAGCACCCAGACGAGCGGGTAGGCGACCAGCGCCAGCACGGCAATCGGCCAGCAAAGCACCAGCAAAATCAACCACAGGAAGAACTTACCCATGGCCGGTAATACGTATTCCTGGGCCCGTGGTTGCAGCTTCTTTTAACCCGTACCCCCTCTCTCCTACGCCCTTTTCTCCGACCCTCCTTCCCCCCTTGAAGAGGGTGGCCGCTGAAGGTTCTGCTACTTCGGTGCGTCGTACACGTGATTCAGCGACGGCATCGTGCTGTTGGTAAGACGGCAGTTCAATCCTTCCTTGCCCCAGAACTGAGGTGAGTGGAAGGTGCCGGGCACGGCGTAGATGATGTCTCCCTGCCGCGCGATGACGGCGTTTTTCTCGTCTCCATCGAATACCCAGCGCAGCTCGCCGAGCATCACAATCCACGACTCCGCTGTATCGGTGTGCAGGTGGCCGCGGTCGCCCTTTTCGGTGGGAAACGACGCTGGCCGGTAGCCGCAGATGAAATTGCCGCGGGCGCGGTTGGCGCGCATGGCTTCCTGAGAGAAGCCCTTCTTGGTCGCGTTCTGCTTCTGCATTTCGTACACGTTGACGTGATACGGCCACGGCTTGCCGTTGTTTCCCTCGTTGTAGACGTCGAGCGGATTGGGACCCGTGCCGAGCGTCACCGGCACGAACTCGACGCCGCTGGGCGCCGTTGCGGGGCGCTTTTCGTAGACAGGCGTCGATGACGGACCCGAGGTGACTTCGTAGCGGAGCGCCGGCGCGGTGCCTACGACCTCAACCGAATGCAACAGACGCTCGGGCACGAAGACATACGAACCCTTGGTCGCGTTGATCACCTCGAAGGATCGATCGGCTTTTTCGATCTCGAAGCGAATGTCCCCCTCGAGCACGATGAACCACGCGGCTGAATCTGGGTACATGCGCCGTTCGTATTTCGTGCCGGGCGGCTCCTGCACCATGAACGACACCGAATTACCGTCGTTGATCACCGGCTCGCGCCACGTAGCCTTGCCTTGGTTCTTCGCCTTCAGGTCGGCCAGACGCGTCACCGGCTTCATCGGCGCCTTGTATTCGCGATGCAGAGGCCGAGGGTAGAACAAGACCCGTTCTTTTTCCTGTGCGGACGCGATGGTTGGAAGCAACAGGAGCAACGAGAGCATCATGCGCATGAAACACTCCTCCGGGAACCACGAAGACACGAAGGCAACGAACTCAAACACGATGACGCGATGGCACGAGAACCCACGAACCAGACGAACCTACGAACCCACGAACCTACGAACCTACCGAACCTACCGAACCTACCGAACCTACCGAACTACGAACGAACCTTCCCCGTCTACGGCGCGCTTAACATGACCACTCCGACGAACGAGGGATTCACGCCAACCGGCGTCGGTGTCCCCACCGGCTCCAACGTTCCCGTGTTCTGATCGATCCGGAACATCGTCACGCTTGCGGCGTCCTGGTTGGCCACGAGCATGATCGTGCCGGTCGGATCGATGGTGAAGTTGCGGGGACGCCGGATATCGCGCGACTCGTGGCCGACGAGACTCATGCGTCCATCTTCGCCGAGCCGGTAAATAACGATGCTGTTGTGTCCGCGATTCGAGCCGTAGAGGAAACGGCCACTCCGGTGCACGTGCACGTCCGCGCCGGACGCACCCACTTTGTCGGCCGCGGGGGGAAGCGTCGGGAGGATCTGCAGCTCGCGCAACAATCCGGCTTTCGCGTCGTACGCAAACGCCGTCATGGTCAGATCGAGCTCGTTGATGACATAGGCGAAACGGCCGTTCGGATGAAAGTCGAGATGCCGTGGGCCGGCTTCGCGCGCGGCGGGCGCGTGGGCGGGCAAGTTCGGCTTCATGCGCCCGGTGGCCTCGTCGAAGACGAGCTGCGCCACCGATGGGCCGCCCTTGAGCGGCACGAACACGAACCTGTTGCCGGGATCGGCGCCGATGTAGTGCGCCATCGTGCCGAGGCCGAATTCGCGCGTGTCGACCGCCGTCCCGAGGCGGCCATCAGCGCCGATCGGAAACGACGCAATCGACCCCTGCTTCTGATCGCCATAGTTCGCAACGAGCAGCCACCGGCCGGTCCGATCGGTAGACAAGTGCGCGGTGATACTGCCCATGGCCGGCACGTCATTGATCGGCGTCAGCGCGCCGGTTGCCTGATTGATGGCGAACGAGCGGACGCGGCCGGGGTCTGTTTCGTTGACGGCAAACAGGAACTTCGCCGCGGGATCAAACGCGAGAAACGACGGCTCCTGGCCGACATTGACGGCCTTGCCGGCGGCAATCATCTTTCCGCCGGCCGTATCGAGCCGGAAAATCGCGATCTCGGGACGGTAACCCGACACGTAAACAAAGGGCACGCGCGCGGCCTGCGCCGATGGCCAGCCGATCATCACGGCGACCGCCAGCAGCACTACGGAAACAAAGGGGTTTCGGGTCATAAAGTGCGGGGCTATGATACTCTTCACGGCACATTTCGAAAGGATTCTCTATGCGCGCATTCCGCTCAGCTCGCTTCGTCCTGTGGTTGGGCTGTGTCATGGCCTACCTCGGCGCGACGTACGCCGCCGACCGCTCGCCGGCGACTATGGCCGACGCCGCCAGCAAGTTCCTGTCGACCTTGACGCCCGACCAGAAGCAGGCGGCCACCTTTGCGTTCGACAATATCAAAGAGCGCGAGCGCTTCGGTTTCGTGCCGACCGAAATGCACCCGCGCGTCGGCCTTACGATGGGCCAGATGAACGAGAGCCAGCGGCAGGCCGCGCACAACCTGCTGAAAGCCGGCCTGAGCCAGAAGGGCTACATGACGACGACGTCGATCATGGAGCTCGAGGCGCTGCTGAACCAGATCGAGAACCCGCCGGGCGCCAAACCGCGCGAGCGGCCCCTGGCCCGCGACCCTCTGAAATATTTCGTCGCGATCTTCGGCTCGCCGTCCGCCAAGGGCACGTGGGGCTGGAAGGTCGAGGGGCACCACGTGTCGCTCAACTTCACCGTCGTCAACGGCCACATGGTGGCGTCGGCGCCGCACTTCTTCGGATCGAATCCGGCCGAGGTGAAAGACGGTCCGCAGAAGGGGCTTCGCATTCTCGGCTACGAGGAAGATCCGGGACGCGAGCTGGTGATGTCGCTGGACGAGGCGCAGCGCGCCAAGGCGGTGATCAATGCCACTGCGCCGAACGACATCGTGACGCGCAATGAGGGCACCATCAAACCGCTGACGCCGACGGGAATTGCGGCAACCGAGTTACAACCGAAACAACGCGAATCGCTGATGCGGATCGTCGATGCGTTCGTCGCTGTCATGGCGCCCGACATTGCCGCCGACCGCATGGCCAGCCTCAAGAAGGCCGGTCTCGACAACCTCACCTTCGCATGGGCGGGAGAGTTCGAACGCGGCAAGAAACACTACTACCGCGTTCAGGGACCGACCTTCCTGATCGAATACGACAACACCCAAAATGACGGCAATCACGTCCACTCGGTGTGGCGCGATTTCAACGGCGACTTCGGCCGCGACTTATTGGGAGAACACGTCAAGACTGTGGCCCACTGACGCAGGTCAGAGCAGAGAGCAGAGAGCGAGAGAGGGCAAAGAGATAAACGTCCCTGCTCTTTTCTCCGCTCTCTGCTCTCCGCTCTTTGCTCTCTCAGGGCACGTTCGGTCCCGTCACAGTCCGCGCCTTTCGCAAAGCGTCTTCCATCGGATACTCCAAGCCACCGCTCGGCAGCGATGCCACCCGGAAACCCTGCTTCAGGCGGGCGACAACGTTTTCTGGTGTCACCGTGATGGCGCAGGGAATGTTGCGGGCCACGCATGCCTTGAGGACGGTCTGCACGGCTGCTTCGTGGTCGGGATGGCCCTGTGGCACGCCCAGTGAGTACCGACAGGTCATTGGGTCCGACGAAGAGCACGCCGATGCCTGGCACCGACAGAATCTCGTTGATGTTCTTGACACCCTCCGCGGTTTCAACCTGGAGAAACAGCAGCAACTCCCCTTGCGGGTGAATCGGCCACGGCTCGGCGCGGCGCGCGTATTCGGCGGCGTTGACACCCCAGAACCACAAGCCCGGCAGCTGGCCGTTGCCCCTCAGTCCGCGCGGTTCCTGCACCTTCGAGTCGCGAGGCTGCGGATACCGCGCGAGCTGCACGGCATGCATCGCCTGGTCTTTGGTTTCAATGGCCGGAAACATGATGCCCATCGCGCCCATGTCGAGGACTTGTTTGCTGATGAACTCGTTCTGATCGCGCCCGTAGGTCGGTATCCTCACGATGGGGACGACGCGCTGCTGAATGTTTCCTTGCCGGGCGATCGCCGCCTTGTCGACCAGCCCCATGAAAAAATTCTGCATGGTCTCGAAATCGAGCGCCTGATGCTCCATGTCGAGGATGATGAAGTCGAGGTCCGACTGCGCGAACCTGCGCGCGGCGTACATCGAGAAGTCGTAGACGATTGCGCCCGCCAGTGACTTTCCGCGCTTCAGTTTGTCGATCGCGCTGTTGACGTGCACGAAGGGTCCTGGCGTCTGAGCATGGAGAATCGCCGCCATTGAGACTGCCGCTGCGAGTGAGAACAACGTTAGCTTCTGCATGGCGGCGATTGTATGCCGTGAATTGGCGGATTGCCAGATTCGCTGTTCCGTAATCTACCAATCTGCCAATCCACCAATCTCCCAATGCACCTATCCATTGACCCTGACCCGATATTTCAACACCACCTCCGCCCCCGCTTCCACCGGCACCGTGAACTGCGCCGCGAAGGCGGCGGTCTTGAGCCACTTGTGCGAGGCGGTCAACATGCGCCATGTCGCGGCGCCGATGGGCTCGTTCACCTCGACGGTAATCGGCGTCGTCTTGCGATTGCGCAGGGTGACGGCATATTCCACTTCGTACACGTTGGTGGAGATCTTCTGGAAATCAACCTGGCTGCGCTCGCACACCACGTCGAACGCGTTGCCAATCTTCAGATTGAGCGTCTCGTCTTTCGGCGTGTGCATGATGCGATCTTCGCCGACGAACTGCACACCGCCGGTCGAGTCCGCCTGATACACGCGCACCGTGCCCGACGGCATCGGCATGCCCAGGCCGCCCTTCTCCTCGTTCTTGAACTGGTAGAACACTTCGACCGAATCCTTGATTGGCGCGCCGGGCCGGTGGAAGTTGTGGTAGTAGAAATGCTGACCGTTGACGACGTAACGCTTCTGTACCGGAAACCCGGTGCCCGATAACATGCTCACTTGTTTGGTCTCGTTGTTGTTGATGGTCGTTTTTCGCCCGAGCGTATAGAGGTGGTAATCGGAAAACGCCTCCTGCGCCATGGGCGCGGCGGCAGGCGCCTCGCGCCTCATCATCTCGTCGGCCATCAGCATCTTGTTCATGTTCTGGCGCACGCGGTTCAGATCGCCCGCAACCAGCTGCAGCTTGGCGTTGCGGAACGCCGTGCCGCTTCCGTTGGTCAGCGTCACCCATCCATCGATATCCGCCGCCTTGTCGTCGCGTCCGACGGTCAGCACGTAGTCGGCGTTCCACGACAGCTTCCCGGCGAGATATTTCGCCTCGACGCGATGTTTGGCGGTGCCGCCGTTGTCGAGCGTCCAAATCAGCGTCGGACGCGTAAACAGCGAATCGGGCAATTCCGGAAACCTGATGTGATCGGCATGAAGGCCGGTGACGATTTCGTTGTTGATCCGCCAGACGGGCTGGGTGTTGTAGCTGATGAGATGTGCGGTCACCTCTTCCTGTTCCGTTGTTCCGTCCACCTGCCGGTTGCGCACGAGCGTCACGTCCCGGCCGACGTACTTGCGCAGCAGTTTGTCGGGCTCGAGAAGGTCGTATTCGTAGTTCTGCTCGAGCACGTTCACTCGCGCGGGCTCGGTGAGCGAGCGAAAGATGACCGTCGCGGGATTGACCGTCGCCGCGATGTCCATGAAGCTGAGGTTGAACGTGCCGCGAGGCAGCTCGAGATTGCGGACATCGCGGACGAGCGCGATGTCGGAGTTGTACACCGTGACGCTCAGATCCACTTGATCGTCGAGGGTCGTCGTGCCCTGCGCGGCGGCAGCGCGTACCGCCGGCACCGTGCTTTTGTCGCTGGCCGCGAACATGACGATCGCCACGCACGCGATCGCCGCAACAGTAACTCTCACCATGAACGGCTCCTTTGAACTCGGGGCGATGTGCCCGCTGTTCTTAGAACGGAGCCGTCTGGTTTTCTTGCACGCGCGTCCAGGACTTGCCGGCGTCGGTCGTGTAAAACACTCTCCCGTCGGAGGTTGAAACCACGGCGCGGCTGGCGTCCACCGCCCGGACGGTGGCGGTCGTGACTGCCGAAGATCCGGGAGTTGCCTCGGGCAGAGGGGTCGTGCGCGTCCACGTCTTGCCGCCGTCCGTCGAGCGCTCCACCGAAGCCCCAGTCACAATTCGCCACTGGCTGAGTGCATTCGACGCGCTCATGGATTCACTTGCGGCAAGCGCCCGGTTCGCAGTGCGAGCCGTGGTCTGTAAATCGGCAGCCGAGTCGCGTGCCTGCGCGGGTGGTGCTGCCGGAGCTGCCGGAGGCGCTGCGAGCGCCGATTCCGCCGCGGGCGGAGGCGCGGGCTCGTCTTGCCTCTTCGCGAACTGCTCTGGATCGGCCTCGGCGCGTTCCCGGCGGGACTCGTCTTCCACCCGCAACTTGAATTCCTCACGTTGAGGGGCGCCGCCTGCTCGCGGCGCCGGGGCGTACGTTTCAGCAGGTTGTGGTTCCGCCGCAGGCGGCAGCTCCGGACTTTTCTCGGCCTTGCTGATGGTCATTTGCGGCGAGTCGGTACCTCCGGCTGTCGGCGCTGTAACCGGCCGATCGGGCACGGCGATCCAGATGGCCACAGCGGTGGCTGCCGCTGTCAGTGGAACGAGCCAGCGCATCGGACTGACAAGAATCCACGGTTGCGTCGAGACGCCCGGCGCGGGAGGCGCAGACCTCTCTGTGGCGGCGAGTATCGCCACGCACCGCGAGCAGGTTGACGCATGAAGCTCAGCCGCGGCCAGTTCCTTGCCGGTGAGGGTGCCATCCGCCCAGGAAGCGATGGTGCCGGCGTCCAGGCACACGTCCGACGCCTTCGCCGGCTCCTGCCGGAGCATCGCGTGGAGCCATTTGTCGTGGTCGCTCGTCACCGGTTTCCTCTTCATATAGAACGATTCACCAGCAATGTCTTGCGTACCGGTTTCAGCATCTCCGTCACATCGAGCGGTCCGGCATCTTCAACGGCGCACTCGAAACAGCGGGCAATCTGCACGTCATTGAGGCCGGCAGCGCGCAGCTCGTGTTCGACTTCCCCTCGCACGCGTTTTCGCGTCCGCGCGAGCTGCCGCGAAACTGTCGCTTCGTGCTCTTTCAGCAGCCGACCGGTCTGGGCCAGCGTGAGCTGCTGCGCGTAGTAACAGCCGAAGCGCAGACGGTCGCGGGCATCGAGCCCGGCGAGCGCGCGTTCGAGGGCCGTCCGGAGCAACTGGACGAACCGGGCACACTCGGGATCTGGCGCGGTGCCGCCCGCCGGCACCGCCACGTCTTCAGAAATTGGCTCCAGACGCTGTCCCGTCCTTATGCGATCGACGTATCTCTGCGCGAGCACGGCCCGGAGCCATGTGGAGAGGCTGCTGCGGCCGTGGAAATATCGCAGCAGCGATCGCCGCACTCCGTCGCGTTCCTCCACACCATAAAGGTCCGCATAGAGTGAATCAGCGACTTCGCGCGCCGAACCAGACGGGTCGAGCGCATCGGCCGCTCGATACAACGCCGGACGCATTTCCAGCACGAAATGATCCCACGCCGCGTTATCCCCCGTCGCACAGGCGCACGCCAGGGCGAGGTCTTCGAGGTGTAGTGAGGTGAGATAGCGCGTCAGCTCCCGGGAGCCCGGATTGGCGCCGGAAAACGCCTTGGAGCGGCTCGTTTCCAGGGCGGCTGTGAAGGTGGCGAGCGACACCCGCCACCGATCGGCGTTGGCCTGACCATGGAGCCGCGCGGCGAGAGCCGGGTCAATCGGCAACGGAATCCCCGTGCCCAATTCTGTCTGACACGCTAACTCATAGTAAAGGAAGTGCTTGTATCCGCCGAAAAGACCATAGATGACCCAGCCCGTGACCCCGCCGGAGAAGGAGAAGTTCGATGCGGTTTACCGCCTCGAAACGCCGGTAAAGTGCCCCCACTGCGGCGAAACAGTGTCAGAACTCAAAGCGGTCCGGCTTCTGCGCGACCAGGTGAACTTCACGTCCACGCTGCCCCGGCGCGGGCGCGTGGTGTCGTGCCCGAATTGCAATGCAATCGTTCCTGCCGAGCTGACGAACCTGTAAAAGGCATCAATCTTGAACGCATCGCGTTGTTGTGCTGATGAGCGAATCACCATCGCAGGGTGATGTACTGATTACAACTGAAGGCGGACGGCATTTGCTGAGCGTGTTTCCTCACCCGCACCGCCTGAGCCTGAGCGAGCTCCATGCCGCGCTGCAAATCGCCAGGAGATGGGCGCTTGCAAACAACGCGGCTGTCTGGCGCTCTTCAGACGGCGTGTTTACCAAGGTTCCCCTCGATTAGACCACTATTCCAGACGCGGCAGACTGTATTGCTTGCGGACATACACAACGCCGGGCCGGTGGTACCATGCGTGTATGCCGGATGGGCAGGGACAAACCGGCGGAGCCGTCAAGGAACGCGCCGAGCAGAAAAACCAGGAACCGAAGCTTTACAACGTCGTCCTCCTCAACGACGACTACACGACGATGGACTTCGTCCTGCACATTCTGGAGACGCTGTTCCAGAAGAGCCCAGCCGAGGCTTTCCGCATCATGATGCAGGTCCATCGCAACGGCCGCGGGCTCGCGGGCGTCTATACATGGGAGGTCGCCGAAACGAAGGCCGAGCAGGTGGCTGCGCTTGCCGCTGATGCCGGGTTTCCGCTGCGTGCGACCATAGAGGAAGCCTGATGTTTTCCACGTCCGTAGAAGTTGTTCTCCATATCGCGTTCCGCGAAGCGGTATCACGCCGCCACGCATACCTTACGCTCGAGCACCTGTTGTTCGCGCTTGCGCACGATCCGGACGGCGAGCGGATCCTTGGCGCCTGCGGCGCCGATCTGGCACTCCTGCGCAGGAACGTCAGCGACAGTCTGGACGAGTCCGTCGAAGGGGTTCCTCGCGGTCAGGAACGTGAGCCGGAGCAGACGACCGCGTTCCGGCGTGCGCTGCAGGCGGCGGTCATGCACGTGCAGAGCGCGCAGCGCCAGGAAGCCCAGGTGGGCGACCTGATTGCCGCAATTCTTCAGCAGCCGCAAACGCGCGCCGCGATGCTGCTGGCCGAACAGGGCATCACCCGGCTCGACGTGCTCGAATATCTCGCGCACGGCATCACCAAGACGCCGATTCACAGCGACCGGAGCTCGGAGCCATCCGATGGGGAGGGGTTCGCCGGCAGCGGCGACCCTGGATCGAGCACGGCGAAGGATCCGTTGTCGGCTTACTGCGTAAATCTCACGGCGCGGGCGCGTCACGGAATGCTCGACCCGCTGATCGGCCGAACCGAGGAGCTGCAGCGTGCGATCGAGGTGCTGTCGCGGCGCCGCAAGAACAACCCGGTGTTCGTCGGCGACGCGGGCGTCGGGAAAACCGCCATGGCCGAAGGGCTCGCCGTCCGGCTGCTGGGAGAAGACGTTCAGGACCCCTTGAAAGGCGCGGAGATCTTCTCGCTCGACACCGGAGCGTTGCTCGCCGGCTCGCGATTCCGGGGCGATTTCGAGGAACGGTTCAAGGCGGTCGTCAAGGCGCTGAGCGCGCGCCCGAAAGCCATCCTGTTCATCGACGAGATTCACGCCACCGTCGGCGCCGGTGCGGTGACGGGCGGCACCATGGACCTGGCGACCATGATGAAGCCGCTTCTGACGGCAGGCGATCTTCGCGTGATCGGCTCGACGACGTTCGAGGAGTTCAAGCACATCGAAAAGGACCGCGCCCTCGCCCGCCGTCTGCAGAAGATCGCGATTGACGAGCCGTCGGTCGAGGAGACGGTGCGGATCCTCGCGGGCTTGCGCGGACGGTACGAAGAGCACCACCGGGTGCAGTATTCCGAACCGGCGCTCGAAGCCGCCGCCAAGCTGGCCGCCCGCCACCTGCGCGACTACCGCCTTCCCGACAGCGCAATCGATCTCATGGACGAAGCCGGCGCCGTCACACGCTTGAAGGCAGGGGCCGTCGCGGATGACGCGCCACCGGTGGTCGTCGATGTGCCGGCGATCGAAGCGATCGTGGCGCGCATGGCGCGTATTCCGGCGCGTCAGGCTTCTTCATCCGATCGCGAGCGGCTGCGCACGCTTCAGGAGTCGCTCGAGCGGGTCGTTTTTGGCCAGCACGAAGCCGTGCATCTCGTGGCCCAGGCGATCAAACGGTCGCGTGCCGGCCTCGCCCTGCCGGAGCGGCCCGCGGGCTGCTTCCTCTTCACCGGTCCGACTGGCGTCGGTAAAACCGAGCTCGCCAAGCAGCTGGCGCTGCTGCTCGGCAACGAGTTCATCCGCTTCGACATGAGCGAATACATGGAGAAGCACGCCGTCGCGCGGCTGATCGGCGCGCCTCCCGGCTACGTCGGCTTCGAACAGGGCGGGCAGCTCGTCGATGCGGTGCGGACGCATCCGTACAGCGTCGTCCTGCTCGACGAAATCGAAAAGGCTCACGAGGACATCTACAACATCCTGTTGCAGGTGATGGATCACGCCACGCTCACCGACAACTCGGGACGGAAGGCCGATTTTCGCAATACCGTGCTGATCCTGACGTCGAATGCGGGGTCGCGCGAAATGAGCGCCGGCACCATCGGATTTTCTGATGGTGGTCCCGACGGCAAGGCCAAGTCAGCCATCGACCGCGTGTTCAGCCCCGAGTTCCGCAACCGCCTCGACGCGATCGTCACGTTCAAGCCGCTGAGCGCCGAAGCGATGGAGACAATCGTCGAGAAGTTCGTGGCGCAGCTCGAGAGCCAGCTGAAAGACCGGAGGGTGGCGATTTCGCTGACGCCGGAGGCACGGTCGTGGCTCGCGAAGAAGGGGTACGACCCGAAGATGGGCGCCCGGCCCCTCGGCCGCGTCATCCAGCGAGAGGTGAGGGATCCGCTGACCGACGAGATTCTGTTCGGAAAGCTCGAAAACGGCGGGACGACAACCATCGGCGTGGCCGATGACAAGCTGACGTTTGAGTACGACACGACTAGGGACTAGGGATTGGGGATTCGGGATTGGCTCTATCACAGGTATCACGCGTGTGAGCGCCAATCCCTAATCCCAGATCCCCAATCCCCAGTCCTCAATCCCTACCGATGCACGCCCGGTGCTTCATGGCCGGTTCGGGCGACGTATTCGATGTAAGACCCGGGGTAGGCGTGAGGAGTGGTGTCTGTGCCGCTCTCCCCTCCCAGCTCCAGCACGCGGTTGCCCAACGCGCGGAGGAAGGCACGGTCGTGAGAAACGAAGAGCATTGTGCCTTCGAATCCGCTGAGCGCCTCGAGCAGCATCTCCTTGGTGGCGAGATCGAGATGGTTGGTGGGCTCGTCGAGCACGAGAAAGTTCGGCGGATTCAGCAGCATCCGCGCCATCACCAGGCGCGTCTTCTCGCCACCCGACAACATCCGGACCTTCTTGTCCACGTCTTCGCCTGAAAACTGAAACGCGCCGGCGAGATTGCGCAAGACGCCGATGGACTCGTGGGGAAAGTCGCGCTGCAGCTGCTCCTCGATCGTCAGGTCGGGGTTGAGCACGTCGAGCGCCTGCTGGGAGAAATATCCCAATTTCAAGCTGGCGCCGAGCGTGACAGACCCTTCGTCTGGCGTCACGGCTCCGGCAACCATCTTGAGGAGGGTCGATTTTCCGGCGCCGTTTTTCCCCATCACGCACCAGCGTTCGCCCCGGCGGATGTTCAGGCTCAGATCCTGGTGTACGACGCGGCGCCCGTATCGTTTCGTCAGATGTTCGAGCACCGCCACCTGCTCGCCCGAGCGCGGCGGCTGTCGGAAGTCGAACTTCACGATCCGGCGCTTCTTGGGGAGCTCGATTTTTTCGATCTTCTCCAGCGCCTTGACCCGGCTCTGCACCTGGGCGGCCTTGGCGGCGTGGGCCGAAAAGCGCTCGATGAAGCGCTGTTCTTTCGCGAGCATTGCCTGCTGGCGCGCGTAGGCGGCCTCGCGGTTCGCCTCCCGCGTGGCCCGCTCGCGCTCGTAGAAGTCGTAGTTGCCGGAGTAGGCAGTGATCTCGCCGCCGTCGATTTCCGCGATCCTCGATACGACGCGGTTCATGAATTCGCGATCGTGCGACGTCATCAGCAGCGCGCCCGATCGCGTTTTCAGAAACTCCTCGAGCCAGATGATCGACTCGATGTCGAGGTGGTTCGTCGGTTCGTCCATCAGCAGGATGTCAGGCTCGCCAAGCAGCACGCGCGCCATGGCAACACGCATTTTCCACCCGCCCGACAGCGCCCCAACGTCACCGTCGATGCGCTCGTCATCGAAGCCCAGGCCATGGAGAATCTCCCGCGTGCGGCTCTCGAGCGCATATCCTCCAAGATGTTCGTACTCTTCCTGCACCGTCCCGAATCTCTCGAGGATCGCGTCCATCTCGCCGGCCTTCTCCGGATCGGACATCGCGTGCTGAAGCTCCTCGAGCTCGTGGTGAAGCGAACCCAGACGGCCGCTTCCGGCAATGGCCTCGTCCAGAACCGAACGCCCCGCCATCTCCTCGACGTCCTGGCGGAAATAGCCGACGGTGACCTTCTTCGGGACAGATACATCCCCTTCGTCGGGGTGCTCCTCCCTGACGATCATCCGGAAGAGCGTGGTCTTGCCGGCACCGTTGGGGCCGACGAGACCGACTTTTTCTCCTTCGTTGAGCTGGAAGGATGCGTCGACAAACAGGACCTGTTTGCCGTACTGCTTGCTGATCTTCGAAAACGCAATCATGCCTTACGAAACGAGCTGGGGAGATTCGGGCAGGAGCTCGACATTCGGGTGCTGGCGGGCGAAATAATCAAGCTCCCACTGTGAGCTGAACAACACCACTTTGCGCTCGAGACGGTCTGCGGCGACGGCGCCCTGCCCACCGAGCGTAAATTTCGCGGCAGGGTCCGCGATCCATCGCGCCGCCGTGAAGGTGGCAGGCTCGATGGCAACCTCGACGTTGTATTCGCTCTGAAGACGATGGGTGATGACGTCCAGCTGCAGTTGGCCGACGACGCCGACGATGGGCTCGCGGCGGCCGGCGGCGGTATAAAACGTCTGCATCAGCCCTTCTTCCTCGAGCTGCCTCAACCCGTCGTCGAACTGCTTGTAGCGCGTGTCTTTCAGTCGTACGCGGCCGAAGTGCTCCGCCGGGAACCGCGGGACGCCAAGGAATTTCAGCGGCCGGCCGGTGTGGACGGTGTCGCCGATGGCGAACTGGCCAGGGTTGACGAGCCCGAGAATGTCGCCCGCGTAGGCCACGTCGATCGTCTCGCGATCGCGTCCGAAAAAGCGATACGCCCGCGATGCCCGCAGCTGCTTGCCGACCCGGCTGTTGGACAGCACCATGTCTTTTTCGAAGCGGCCCGAACAGACGCGAACGAACGCAATGCGATCGCGATGGCGCGGATCCATGTTCGCCTGAATCTTGAACACGAAGCCGGTGAACCGATCGTCGGCCGGATGGACGATCCCCGAATCACTCGGCCGCGCCGACGGAGGCGGCGCGAGCTCCACGAGCGCCTGCAGGAACGGCTCCAGACCGAAGTTGGTGAGCGCGCTGCCGAAGAACACCGGCGTCTGCAGACCTTCGCGGTACTCCTCGATGTCGAAATGGGCGCCGGCCGTGCGGATTACGTCGAGCGACTCCCGGAAATGCGCGTAGACGTTGTCGCCGATCACCGCCTTCGCTTCGGGATCGTCGAGCGCGGCGATCTCGACGGGAGCGCGATATTGCCCTTGCGCTTCGCGTTCGTAGAGATGCAGCGTGCGCCGGTAAATGTCGTAGACGCCACGGAACTCGTCGGCGTTGCCGACCGGCCAGTTGACGGGCGCAGCGGCGATGCCCAATGTGGTTTCGATGTCGTCGATCAGCGCCAGCGGATCTTTCGCGGGCCGGTCGAACTTGTTGACGAACGTCAGAATCGGCAGCCGATGCCGGTGGCACACCTCGTAGAGCTTTCGCGTCTGCGACTCGACGCCATTGGCCGCGTCGATCACCATCACCACGCTGTCGGCGGCGATCAGCGCGCGGTAGGTGTCTTCGCTGAAGTCCTTGTGGCCAGGCGTGTCGAGCAGCGACATGCGGCGCCCCTGGATTTCGAACTCGAGAGCCGCCGAGGTGATCGAAATGCCGCGCTGCTGCTCGAGCTCCATCCAGTCGGAGGTGGCTGCCCGGCGGTCTTTGCGTCCCCGCACGGCGCCCGCGAGCTCGATGGCGCCGGCATACAGCAGCAGCTTCTCGGTGAGCGTCGTCTTGCCCGCGTCGGGATGCGAGATGATGGCAAACGTCCGCCGCCGCGCGACCTCGCGCTCGAGCTCGCTCTGGAACGAGGCGTCGGTTGGGGACGCTGAAGGGTTCGAGGAATCGGAAACTGAAGACACTACTCTCTATTCTAGCGGTTCCGGGGCAAGGTTCCGGGTTTCGGGTTCAAGTTTCGGGTTCGAGTTCTGGTGTACGCTCAGGCTATGGGCAATTGCACTCGAATTGTCGCAATCGTCTGCATCGCGGTGTTTGCGTTCACCGCGGTCGCAGGAGTGCCCATGTTTGCGCTGTTCGACGCGCAAACGCCTCATCGATGCCCTGTTCTGGGCTCCGGCGGCAGCACCGCTTCCGCCGCTCGAGAGCCTGGCACTTCCAGAAGCCCCGCCTGCCGACGTCCGCGCTCCGCGCGCTCCTCCGACTCTCCTAGTCGCTCGCGTTCGCCACCAATCCGCTCCAACTCCACGCGACAAGGAGACTCATGCGTGTACCGCCACGCCTGCGCACGCTGCTCGTGTGCACGATGCTCGAATTCGCCGCGCTCATCGGCACGCCGATGCGTCCTGAAGAGATCGAGAAACTGATGAGGTCGATGAATCAGCCCCAACTGGCACATGTGATTCCCGATGAAGACGCCCGACGACGAGCCGGAGGAACTCGGTCGTAGTGACCGGCCTTGGCGCTGAGAACGCCGATGCAATGCTCTCTATCCCACTCGAAGTCCGGAGGGCCGTCTAATCATCCTGCACCTTCTCTCGTTCTCCTGTTCGAGCGCTGGATCGCCGCAGGGATACAATGCCGCATGCCAAAACTGACGGTAGATGGTTACGGAACGTTCGAAGTGCCAGACAACAAGCGCCTCGTGCTTGCGATCGAGCAGGACGCGAAGGTGGATATTCTGCATGCCTGCGGCGGCAACGCTCGCTGCACCACATGCCGGGTCGAATTCATCGATGGCGAACCCACGAAGATGACGGCGGCGGAAAAGGAGCGGCTCGAGCAGCGCGGACTGTCAGGCGTCCGCCTGTCGTGCCAGATCGTTTGCGATCACGACATGAGCGTGCGTGCGATCAGCAGGCTCGAGGGAAGCGGGCGACCCGATCCCGGACGCACGCCGGAGGAGACAATTCAGCCACCGCCGGTCTGGACGTAGCGCTTTACGTTCCGAAGTGTTCGGCGAGGGCCGCAACGAGAGGGCCCATCTTCGGATTGGCCGGCACGACGTGCGGATGGACGCCGGCTTCGTCAAGCGCGGCCGAGCAGATGGGTCCGACTGCGGCAACGACAACACCGGCGCTCAGCGCTTGTATGAGGGCGCCGGCGAGGTCAAGTTCGGCTGCCACGTGGAGCAGGTGCTTCCACTGCACCTGGCTCGTGAAAATGACGGCATCGACCTCGCGTCCCACGATCGCGCGCGCCATGTCCTGCAAAGGGCCCAGGTCATCGGGCAGGCGCCATTCATACACACAGAGCTCGATGAGCTCAGCGCCTCTCAGCCGGAGCTCGCCAGCGAGCGCTTCGCTGCGTTCGCCGTAATGCACCACCGTGACTTCGGCGCCGATCAGGTCCATCTCCGCCATCGCAGCGAGCAGCTCAGTGCTCGTGTACGGCGAGGCTGCCGAGACATTCGCACTCAACCCGTAGCGTTTGAGCGCGGCAGCAGGTTTCGGGCCCCGGCAGACAATCGTCCCGGCCTTCAGCGATTCGACGGCGAACGGCAGCTGCCCCTGACGGTCCGCTTCCTGAAGCAGCGCGGCAGCGCCGGCGCCTGTTAAAAACACATGCACCCGGCGAGCCGGCGTCCGGAGGTGCTTCAGAAACCCGCTGACGAGAGCGCCGCAGTCCAACGCTGCTTCGCGAACAGCCGGCGCCGATCGCACGGCGCCGCCGTAGCGCCGTACAAGGTCACCAAGCTCGCTGCCCAGTCGTGCTTCGAGCAACCCGACCCGTACTCCCGCCAGTCCATCACGCTTTGGCTGGAACACCGATTGTCACGTCCTTTTTCCCGCTTCTGGCGCCGCGCTTGTTCGTGACGTAGGGGATCACCTGTTCGAGGACGCGCGGCAAATCGCTGCATGGGACGTCCTCGAGAATCTTCGTGCCGGCCTTGGCGTTCGGCCCCGACTGGCCCCCGACGAACACATCGACGGCATCGACGATCTCATCGCCAATCTTGACGTTCTTGCCGAGCAGCCCGATGTCCGCTCCCGTATGGTTGCCGCAGCCGGCAGGACAGCCGGACCAATGCATGGTCAGCATCTTCTTCCCTCGGCCGAGCCGCTCGTCCAGCTCGCGAGCCGTCTTCATGCGCCAATTCTTTCGTCTCGATGAGGGCCATGTGGCAGTAGTCGATGCCCGTGCAGCTCACGACGCCACGCATCATGTCGCTCGGGTCGTGCCGTAACTCGCGCAGAAGCGGCTCGCTCGTCATCTCCGGCAACGCGCTCTCCGGCACATTTGGCACGATGACGTTCTGGCTCGTGGTGATCCGCACGTCACCGTTGCCGTAGCGGCGAGCGACCCGCGCAAGGCCAGACAACTGATCCGCGGTAATGCGGCCCACCGGCACGTTGAGCCCGACCGCACACATCCCCGGTTGTTTCTGGCGCGAGATGCCGAGGTGATCGTGATGCCGGGTGGTGCGAGCATCGCGGCCCTGCGGCAACAAGCGTTCGCCGACACGCCGCTCGAGCTCGCGCCTGAACTTGTCGATCCCCCACTCTTCGACCAGAAACGCCAGCCGGGCGCGATTGCGGGCGCGCCGCGGGCCGTAATCCCGGAACATGAGCGTGATGTGACTGCACAACCCGGCTGCGTCTTCGGGACGGCAGAAGACGCCGAGCGGCGTCGCGGGCCGCAATCCACCCGATCCGATCTTGCCACCGACGGCGATGTTGAACCCCTTCACCTCGTCGCCGCCGATGATCTTGACCGCCGGCGTCAGCGACAGGTCCTGAGTCTCGCCATGCGTGCAGTTTTCCGTGCACCCGGTGATCGCAACATTGAACTTCCGCGGCAGATTGGTGAACGCCTTGTTCCGGAGGAACGCCTCGTTGAACTCACGCACGACACGGGACGCATCGAACAGCTCATCGTCGGCCAGGCCGGCGACAGGGCACCCGATGACGTTCCTGATGTTATCCATGCCGGTCTGCAGCGACACCAGGTCAACGTCATTGAGGCGCTCCCAGATGTGCGGCAGATCGCCGACGGCGAAGCCGCGCAACTGAACCTGCTGCCGGGTCGTGAGATCGACAAAACCGGTGCCGCGTTCGCGACTCAACTCGGCGATGACGCTCAGCTGCTCTGCGTTGGTAAACCCATTCGGCATCCGGATGCGCATCATGAAGCGGCCGGGCGTCTGCTTGCGGAAAAAGACGCCGAGCCACTTCAGCCGCTCCCGGTCGGACTCGTCAATCGCTTCCCATCCGTCCCGCACGAATCGCTGGATATCGCCCTCGACGTCGAGGCCGTCTTTATCGCGCTTGTATCGCTCGATCTTGTTCAGCGTAATCGCGGGGCTGACTATGCGGGTCGGGCGGGGCGTCGCGGCCGGCTGGGTCACGACGTCGGCAAACGACGCGGGTCCGGCGGCGACGTCGGGCATCGCCGCCCTTTCAATCCCCTGGCACGCCAGGGTGACGATAGCCTCGACCTCGGGCCGGCACGAGCCGCATCCCGTGGATGCGCGCGTGACGTCGCAGACTGCCTGCACGCTCCGCGCGCCCTTCAGAACTGCCTCGATGATCTGCGCCTTCGATACATCGTTGCAGTCGCAGATGCGCGCCGTGTCGGGCGTGGTTGCGGCAACGTCCGGCCCCCTTTTCGCTATGACCGCCGGCGGAACAAACAGGATATCGGCGCGGTTTTCCGTCAGCGGCGCGCCCGACGCGAAGGTTTGTAACAGGGACGGCACGACCGCGCCATCACCGAGGATGATGGCGCCCGCCAGCCGATCGTTGCGCACGATCAGCTTCTTGTAGATGCCGCGCGAAGGCTCGCTGTAGCTGACGACCTCGTCGTCTTCGCCAACCGGGTCCTTGTCGCCCATCACCGCGAGGTCGACACCCATCACCTTCAGCTTGGTCGATACGGACGACCCGAGGTAGACGGCCTCGGGGTTGCGCCCGCTGAGCCGGTCAGCAAGGCGCGCCGTCTGCTCCCACAACGGTGCGACGAGGCCGTACACGCGCCCGCGGTGCTCGGCGCACTCGCCCACCGCGAACACATCCGATGCGGCATTGCCGTCGGCGAAACAGCCGAGGTCGTCGCCAACGACGATGCCGCGATTGACGGTGAGGCCGGCCTCGACGGCGAGCTTCGTGTTGGGCCGGATGCCGGCGGCAATCACGACGAGGTCGCAGGCCAGCGTCACGCCATCCGCAAATTCCAGGCCCGAGACGTGGCCGTTGCCCGTCACCGCGGTCGTGCGCGTGGCGAGGTGCGTCACAAGGCCCATCTGCTCGAACTGGCGGCGAAGGACATCGGCGGCGCCAGGGTCGAGCTGCGCCTCCATGAGGTGCGGCATCAGATGAATGACGTGCGTTTCGAGGCCCCAGTTCAGAAGACCGCGGGCTGCCTCCAGACCCAGCAACCCTCCGCCGATGACGGCGGCGCGGCGGGCCGTGGCGGCGCAACGCATGATGCGCTCGCAGTCGTCGAGCGTGCGGAACACGAACACGCCCTGTTTGAAGGTGCCGTGCTCGTCGCGCACGTTCGCGAGCGGCGGAATCACCGGACTGCTGCCGGTGGCGATAATCAGCTTGTCGTACCGCTCCGAGAGCCCGCCGGCGGCGGTGACCTGTTTCCCGCCGAGATCAATGTGTTGGACGCGCTTGCCCGCATGAAGCGTGATGCCTCGGGCCGTGTACCACGACATCGGGTTGATGAAGATGTCATCGGGCTTGTGGCTGCGCGAGAGCACGCTGGAAAGAAGGATGCGGTTGTAGTTGCCGCAGGGCTCGTCGCCAAACATGGCGACATCGAACCGGTCGCCGCCGCCGCGCGCCAGGAGATCGTCCACGAACCGTGCGCCGGCCATGCCGTTCCCGATGACGACGAGCCGCTGTTTATTCATCGCTGTCGATCCGCACGGCGCACACCTTGAATTCCGGCATGCGGCTGACTGGGTCGAGCGCGTCGTTGGTCACGCGATTCGCAGACGATTCGTCAGGCCAGTGAAAGGGGATGAAGACCGTGTCGGGACGGATCGTAGCCGGTAATGCGGCTGGTGAAAATCGCGGAGCCGCGTCGCGTGCGAAGCACGATCGAAGCGCCATCGACAATGCCGTGACGTTTCGCAACCTGCGGATGGATTTCCGCAAATGGTTTCGGCGCCGCCTCCATCAGTTCCGGAACCCGTCGCGTCTGCGTTCCCGACTGATAGTGAGCGAGCAGGCGGCCGGTGGTGAGATAGAGGGGAAAGTGCTTATCGAGGGGCCTCGGCCGGACCCTCGTGCTCGATCGCATGAAAGCGAGCGCGTCCCGATGGCGTCGGAAACGTCTCCTGAAAGAGACGCGGAGTTCCCGGATGGTCGTCGGACGGGCATGGCCAGAACACTCCTCCGTCGCGCTCGATGCGGTCGTAGGAAATACCCCCATAGTCGGCTGCGCCGCCGCGGGTTGCGGCGCGCAACTCCTCGAACACCCCTTGCGGATTCTCAAAGGAGAAGAATCGAGCCTTACCGAGCGCGCGGGCAAGGGAACAGAGCGCATCGATATCCGTTCGCGCCTGCCCTGGCGGATCGAGCGCACGGCGGCGGCGGATGACGCGCCCTTCGAGATTGGTGACCGTGCCATCCTCTTCCGCCCACTGCGCGGACGGAAGCACCACATCTGCTATGTTCGCCGTCTCGGACAGGAAGAAATCGGCAACCGCGAGGAAATCGAGCCGCTTGAAACAGCCGCTCACCTTGTTGGCATTCGGCGCCGAGACAATCGGATTCGATCCGACGACGAGGAGGGCGCGAACGCCGTCGGCCTCGCCCGCGGACTCGATGAGCTCGTACGCCGACTTGCCGGGTCCCGGAAGATCGCGTTCTTCGATTCCCCACACCGCCGCGAGATCGCGGCGCGCCGCGGGGTCATCGATGCGGCGATAGCCAGGCAACTGGTCCGCCTTCTGACCATGCTCGCGCCCGCCTTGTCCGTTTCCCTGTCCGGTCAGCGTGCCGTATCCACTGAACGCCTGTCCCGACTTTGCCAAGTGCCAGCGCGACGTTGATGAAGGCGAGCACGTTGTCCACGCCGTGCGACTGCTGCTCCGCGCCCCGCGAGGTCAACACCATCGCCGTTCGCGCGCGCCCGAGCATGCGCGCGGTCTCGACCAGCTGCGCCTGAGGGATGCCGGTCAGACCCTCGACACGTTCGGGCCAATACGCGGCGGCAAGGCGCCTCAGCGTCGTCGAATCCTTCGGTGCGGCTCTCGATGTATGCCGAATCGATCAACGATTCGCGAATGAGCAGATGAACCAGCCCGTTGGCAAGCGCCGCGTCAGACCCTGGGCGCAACGCCAGATGGACCTTCGCCCATTGCGCGGTCGGCGAGCGTCGGGGATCGGCGACGATCAATGCGCCGCCGTTGCGCTGCTGGGCCTCGAAGTACCGCATGATCGGCGGCATCGTTTCGGCCATGTTTCCGCCGACGAGCAGGATGACTTCGGCACCGGGAATGTCTTCGAGCGGGAATGGCAGGCCGCGATCGATGCCGAACGCCTTCGACGCGCCGGCTGCAGCCGAAGACATGCAGAAGCGGCCGTTGTAATCGATGTTCGATGTGCCCAGGGCAACGCGCGCGAATTTCCCCAGCAGATAGGCCTTCTCGTTGGTCAGCGAGCCGCCGCCGAACACGGCGACAGCATCGCGGCCGTAGGTCGCCTGCGTCGCGCGAATCGCGGATGCGATTCTGTCGATCGCGATCTCCCATGAGACCGGCTCGAGCACTCCGTCGGCGTTTCGCGCCAGGGGCGACAGCAGACGATCTGGATGCTGCAGCGTCGCCGCCGCCGACCACCCCTTCAGGCACAGCCCGCCTTCGTTGACAGGAAACCTCCTGTTGCCGGCAACGCCGATGCGATCGCCGTCGCACGTGAGATCCATCCCGCACTGCAGGGCGCAGTACGGACAGTGCGTCGACACCGCGGTTGAAACTGAATCCATCTCTTAGGCGAACGCCACGAGCAAGGAACATGCCTCGAGAAAATCCGTCGGCAATGCCCCACGAGTACGCGCAGCGCCAATTTCGAAATGTTCACGAATGTCGCTCGCAGGAGATGGTTACGACAAATACGAACAGAAATGCCCGCGGTCACGGTGACGAGGCACTTCCTCGCCGCCACGGCGTACGATTCCCAAAAATCAAATCGACACAATCGTTGCCTGCGAAATGCGCTGATGAACATTTCCGTCCGATTCGTTCTGCACTCAGCCCTCTGCTCTTAGCTCTCCGCCCTCGCGTTTTGCGAGTAGTTTGCGCAAAACGCGCGTGGCATCCGTGTTGCTCAAGACCTGGCGCATGAGAATCCATGCCGCAGTCGTCACGCTGCTCGCCGGTCTGATGTCGGCGTCAGCACCCGCCGCCGCGCAGACGCCACCGCCCGCGCCATCAACACCGCAACCGCCAACCGCGTTTGCGAATGTCGATCTCCCGTCGTGGGTGCGCCTCGGCGTCGAATATCGCGGGCGCCTGGAGGGCTACAGCGGCGCCGGCTTCGCGGAGACCGAAGATCTCTACTGGTTGAATCGCTTCCGCGTGACCGGCCGGTTCTCGATGAAACCGTGGTTGAGCGCGGCAGTGCAGGTGCAGGACGCGCGCGTCGAAGGGCGCAACGCTGTCACGCTCGGCGCCCCGTTCCGCGATCAGCTCGACCTGCGAGTCGCGCACCTCGACGTCGGCAATCTCGAAAAGAGCCGCCTCGCCTTGCGCGGAGGACGCCAGGAGCTGGTATTCGGCGATCAGCGGCTCGTCGGCCACGCCAACTGGCTCAATACCGCGCGATCGTTCGATGGCGTGCGCGGCGTCTTCCGTCACAAGAAATTGCGCGTTGATGGCTTCGCCGCTTCCGTTGTCGCCATCGACATGGATGACGTCAATCGGAGCGGCTTCGGCAACTACCTCTATGGCGCCGATGCGCCGCTGTCCGTTCTGCCAAACGGCGGCGTTCTCGAGCCATACGAGTTCGTCCGCACGTCGAACAACCTCGCCACCGAATCGGGGACACGCGGCGACCTGACCTCTTTCACCACCGGCGTGCGCTCCGCGGGCAAGCTGTCCACTCGCACCGACTACAACATCGAAACCGCGATTCAGCGCGGGTCGCTGGGATCCGACACGATTTCCGCGTGGGCCGGGCATGCGTTGTTCGGGCGCACGATTCCGGCGGGCTCACTCACCTACCGCGTGTTCGGCGAATACAACTACGCCTCCGGTGACGAAATGCCCGGAGACGGTGCACGCGGCACCTTCGATCAGCTCTATCCAACCGCGCACGACAAGTACGGCCTCGCCGATCAGGTGGGGTGGAAGAACATCCACCATCTGCGCACCGGCCTCGAGGTGCGGCCGCACACGAAGCTCGCGCTCGCCGGCGGCTACCACTCATTCTGGCTGGCCAGCGCAACCGACGCGCTGTATAACGCCGGCGGCGCCGCCATCGCGCGCATACCGGCCGGTGCGCCCGATCGGCACGTCGGCCAGGAGCTCGACATCCAGGCCACCTACACGCCGTCGCCGCGTCTCCAGATTCACGGCGGCTACGCGCACATCTTTACGGGCGCGTTTCTCAAGGCGGCCACACCTGGCAAGTCCTACAGCGCTCCATATGTGATGGTCACGACGATGCTCCTCGGACTGGAGAAATAGATGACACACGCGAAAACATCGCGACGCGCGTTTCTGAAGAACACGCCCGAACGTCTCGGCGATGGCCGGCCTCATGTCGGGATTGCCATCGGGCTGGGTCGGCAGCGTCTACGCAGACGACTCGCCGGAAACCAAGGCGATGCGGTTCGGCATGATCGCGCTGACCGACTGCGCGCCGATCGTCATGGCCCACGAGCTCGGCTATTTCAAGAAATTCGGCATCGACTCGGTGGTGTCGAAGGAAGCATCGTGGGCCGTCATCCGCGACAAGATGAACCTCGGCGAGAACCAGGGCACGCACATGCTGCATCGGGATGCCGCTGGCCTCGACGATGGGGCTGGCGGGTTCGCCCGTGAAGCCGATGGTGATTCCCTGGCTGCTGAACCGCAATGGCCAGGCGATTACGCTCAACAACAAGTTGCGGCAGGCAGGCGTCAAGGGCCCGAAGGACATCAAGCCGCTCGCCGACCGCGCCAAGGCGGCCGGCGATCCTCTGGCGTTCGCGATGACGTTCCCGCCTGGCACTCACGCGATGTGGATGCGCTATTGGCTGGCGAGCGGCGGCGTCCATCCCGACAAGGACGTGTCGCTCATCACGATTCCACCGCCGCAGATGGTCGCGAACATGAAGGTCGACAAGATGGACGGCTTCTGCGTCGGCGAGCCGTGGAACGCCAGAGCCATCGCCGACGGCATCGGGTTCACGTCGATCACCACGCAACAGATGTGGCGCGACCATCCCGAAAAGGTGTGCGCCTTTACCGAAGAGTTCGCGACGAAGAACCCGAAGTCGGTCAAGGCCACGCTGAAGGCGCTCCATCTGGCGAGCGTCTACCTCGACAAGCTCGAGAACCGGCCCAAAGCGGCCGAGATCATCTCCCGGCCGACCTACATCAACTGCCCGCCGGAGATCATTCTCGGCCGCCTGCTCGGCAAGTACGAGTACGGCGACGGCCGCAAGGAGCAGGACCCGCACTACATGATCTATTCGGATCGGCACTGCAACTACCCGCATCCGGCGTTCGCCACGTGGTGGCTGACGCAGTTCCGGCGCTGGGGCATGGTCAAAGGGGCGCCTGACTACGCCGGGGTCACCAAACGTGTCATGAGGCCCGACATTTACGTGGAAGCGATGAAAGAGCTCGGCGTGACGCCGAACGTGGCTCCACTGACGAAGTGGACGCTCTGGGATGGCGTCGCGTTCGATGCGGCGAATCCGGAACAGTACGCCCGCTCGTTTCCCATCAACAGTCTCCTGGGATAACTGATGATTCTCAAACGCATCGGACATTTCCTCCTTCCGCTCATCGGGATCGCGTTCGCCGGCCTGGCCTGGTGGTTCGCGAGCACGCTCGTCACCGATCTGCCCTCGCCCGCCAAGACCTGGGAAGAGAGCAAGCTGTATCTTCTCGAGCCGTGGGCGAAACGAGGCGAGATGGATCAGGGCATGGGGCTGCTCGCGTACTACAGCCTGGTCCGCGTCGCGTACGGGTTCTCGCTCGGCATCCTGATCGGCACGCCGCTCGGCTTTCTTCTTGGGGTCTCCGCCACCATGCACCGCATGCTCGACCCGGTGATCCAGGTCCTGCGCCCGATCTCGCCGCTCGCGTGGCTTCCGTTGGGGCTCATCCTGTTCCAGAAATCAGAACCGGCCGCGCTGTTTGCCATCGCCGTGTGCTCGATGTGGCCCACGGTGCTGAATACGATGGCCGGGGTTCGAGCGATTCCGCAGGACTACTGGAACATCGCCAAGGTGCTTCGTCTCTCGCGTTTCACCACGTTCACGAAGATCGTGCTGCCGGCGGCGCTGCCGCAGATGTTCACCGGCTTCCGGCTCAGCCTCGGCATCGCGTGGCTCGTCATCGTCGCCGCCGAGATGCTGACGGGAACGCCTGGAGTCGGCGGATTCTTGTGGCAGGAATACAACAGCCTGATCTACTCCCACATCCTTCTCGCCATCCTGACGATAGGGATCGTCGGCTTTCTGCTCGACCGGATGATGGGCATCGCAGAGGCCAGGCTGCGCGCGCTTTAACCATGGCATTCATCGAGGCCCACGGACTTTCGAAATCGTTCGGTTCGCCGTCGCGGCACGTCCTCGATCGCGTGTCCATCTCGGTGGATAAAGGCGAGTTCGTCTCGATCGTCGGATTCATGGGGTGCGGCAAGTCCACGCTGCTGAATCTTCTGTCGGGCGTCACGGCGCCTGACGCGGGCACGATCAGCATCGACGGAACGCCGCTGCGCGGCATCGCCAAACAGGCATCGATTGTCTTCCAGAACTACTCGCTGCTGCCGTGGTTCTCGGCGCTCGAGAACGTGCGCCTTGCGGTGGACGCGGCGCGGCCCGGGTGGTCCCACGTGGAGCAGAAGCAACAGGCGGAGCGCTACCTTCGATTGGTCGGCCTGGGCAACGCGATGCACCGCCGGCCGAGCCAGCTCTCCGGCGGGATGCGGCAGCGGGTGGCTATCGCCCGCGCGTTCGCGACCGATCCCGAAGTGCTGTTTCTCGACGAACCGTTCGGTGCGCTCGACGCACTGACCCGCGGCAGCCTTCAGCAGGAGCTCGCACGGCTCTGCTCCGAGGCCGGCCGGCCGGTTACCACGGTCATGATCACGAACAACATCGACGAAGCGCTGCTGCTCTCGGACAGGATTATTCCGATGACGAAGGGGCCGCGAGCGACACTCGGCTCGCCCGTCGGCGTGGATCTCGCAAAACCGAGGAGCGTCGATCAGCTCGCTCACGACGAGCACGCGATTCTCGCGAGAGCGCACGTCGTCGAGTGCCTGTCCGATCATCTGCACGCGTCCCGGGCGCGACCCGATCGCACGCGGCAGGAACCGCCCGCGTCGTTTTCGTCTGTTGCCGTCGAAAAGGCCGGGCTATGAGCATCATCGTACCGCTCGAGTTGACCGGACTCACGAAGGTGTTCCTGACCGAAGCCGGCCCATTCGTCGCGGTCAAGAACGTCAACGTCCGCATCCAGAAATCGGAATTCATCTGCATCGTCGGGCATTCCGGCTGCGGAAAGTCCACGGTGCTGTCGATGATTGCCGGTCTCCAGCGAGCGACCGAAGGCGGCGTCGTGATCAACGGAAGGGAGACGGTCGAACCCGGCGCCGATCGCGCCGTGGTCTTTCAGACACCGTCGCTGCTGCCGTGGCTCACCGGACGGCAGAACGTCGAGCTGGCGGTGCGGCAGAAGTTCCGGACGCTGACAGCCTCGGAGCGCCGCGCCCACGCCCTCCGCTACCTCGGCCTTGCGGGGGTCGCCGAGGCCGCCGATCAGCTGCCCGGCGAGATGTCGCTTGGAATCCAGCAATGCGTGTCGCTGGCACGCGCGCTGGCGCTCGAGCCCCAGCTACTGCTGCTCGACGAGCCGTTCTCGATGCTCGACTCGCTGACCCGGCTGGACCTGCAGGACACGCTGCTGCGTGCGTGGGAGCAGGATCGAAAGATTGTCGTGATGGTGACGCACGACGTAGACGAAGCGCTCTATCTCGCCGACCGGATCGTGCTGATGACCGATGGCCCGGCGGCACACGTGGGCGAGATTCTGCCGCTCCCCTTCGCCCGGCCGCGCGAACGCCGCGAGGTGCTCGAACACCCGCAATACCGGCGCCTTCGCCAGTCGATCATCGATTTTCTCGAGAATCACGCAAAGCAGTCGGTGGGATCCTGAGGGCACAGAGCCACGAGGAGTCAATTCGAGCGGACAGATGACGGTGATTCAGGGAGGTAAATAGCGGTTAACAGGAGAACGAGAGAAACATCGTCACAAAGGCGCGGAAGGTTCGACGGCGCGCGTTTAGCGCGGTCGGGGGATGAACGAATCCGAAATACAAGAACAATGAAGATCGAGGTCTCGTTTCGGTCGTCATCCCCGTAAGGCAATTCTCCGATCGCCTCCTGTTGGTTTCTGCGAAAGAAAGGGAAATTTCACCGTCGGATCGCTCGCGTAACGCTTCATCTTCAGCGTCAGTTTGCCGCCCGCACCAGGATTGAGCGTGACGCTGAAGCTCGGCTTGCCGACCGGCACGGCTTTCCCGTTCCAGTCCACCGATTCGATCAGGTGCTCGGCATACGCTCCGCCCTGGACGATCACCGTCCGGGCGGACGAGGGGTTGAGATTCACCAGCGTCACGACCGTTCCCGTATCGCTCATCTCCGACACCAGCGCGGCGACGTCTTCCGGTAATCCCGCACGCTCGCGCGACGGATCGAAATACCGAAGCCGCGAGTTGACGAGATTGCCCCGCCGATCGGGCTCCATTCCGCCCTGCGTCAGCTGAATGAGCGCCGTCGTCGTGACCGGGTTCAGGTCGAGCATGTTGTCGGCAAGGCGCTTGTCCGGCTTCGACTGATCCTTGCGAATCCCCTCGACGCGGCGCTTGATAGTCGCCAGATCTTCGGCCATCGCCGTCTCGGGATAGCCAGGATTGCGGCCCTGCAGATAATCGAGCCACGGGTTCTCCGGCACGCGCGCGAGATCCTCCGGCTTCTGCGAGAAGTACCACACTTCCAGCGCGCCCACATTCCACGGCCGATCGCGCCAGCCATACCAGCCAGGTTTCCCGCCGCGGGGATTGGCGGTCAAATCGACACCGTACATCGACGGATATTGGGTCTTGCCGTCAACGGTGCGCGCGTTGGCGTTCACCGCATCGGTCATGTCGCGCCACGCGTCCACATATTTCTGATCGCCCGTCAGCAGCAACGCGTTGTTGAAGCCGATGATCGGGCGCTCGATGCGGTTGCGATTTTCGCGGCGGTTGGTGACGGGATTGATGGGACTGAATCCCCACCCATACGCGCTGCCCCACCACTTCCCGCTGGGACCGCCAATCTTTCCGTCGAGGTCCACGAAGGTCGGGATGATGCCGTTGTTCTGCTTCATCCGCGCGAGCCACGCGTCGGCGTATTCGGTGACCCACCGCTTGTACTTCTGATCGCCGGTCGCGAAGTAGGCATTCGCCGGCAGCGTCGTCGCGACGAGATTCAGCGCGTGGTCTCCGATGACGTCGTGGTATTCCTGGTAATGCGCGAGGAACTCGTCGAAGTTGCGCTCGCCATGCAGCGCGTCGAAGCCGCGTCATGTCGAACGGCTCACCCACCCAGTCCATCGAGGTGGCTTTCCGCAGCAGCGGGCCCCTGCTGCCGTTCATCATGCTGCGGATGATCTTGTGCTCGGCATCGTAGTTCGGCGCTTCGGGATCCTCACCCATGTAGAAGCCAGCGAAACGGCGCACGCGCTCGAGGTATTTGGGGTCGCTCGGCACGGAGAGCGCCATGCGGTTGAAGAGCTGCAGCCCTTCGCCGTGATGCTGCCAGTCCGACAGCGCGCTGAACTCCTTGTAATACATGCCGTCGACGCCGGCCGGCACCAGCTTCGTGGTCTTGGCTTCGGTGTATTGCTTGATCATGCCCTCGTGACCCTTCAGATACATCTGAACGATCTCGTCGCTCGCGCCGAGCGCATGCAGTTCCGGCCAGTGGTTGAAGTTCTCGAACGCGTCGTCGGGGCCGTCGTTCGCGCCCCAACGGACGAAACACAACAGGTATCCCCGCTCGTCGAAATACTTCTGGAAGAACTCGCGCGCGGCCGGCACGTTTTCAGCGAGCAGCTGGCGCTCCATCTGCGCCCACTTCGGCGCCGGCATGGGCGCGTCGATGGTGAGCGTGGACGACGGAGCGGCCGGCGCAGGCTCGGCACTCGAACATGCAGACGCGGCAGCGGCGATCAACACGCCGAACCCCAGGCGTAAGGAGACTTTCATCATGGTTTGCACCTCGCGGGAAGGCGCGATGTTAGCATGGACTGATCGTGCTGGACGAGAAGGACATAGAGGAACGTTTCGTCAGGGCCTCGGGACCGGGGGGGCAGAACGTCAACAAGGTGTCGACGGCGGTCGAGCTCCGTTTCAATATCGGCGCCTCCTCCCTGCCCGAAGAGGTGAAGGCACGTCTGCGCCATCTGGCCGGCAATCGAATCATCGCGGACGACGTGCTGCTGATCGACAGCCGCGAACACCGCACACAGGGGCAGAATCGAGAGGCGGCGCGGGCACGATTGACGGCGCTGGTCGAACACGCCTCCCGCAAGCCCAAAAAGCGGACCGCGACGAAGCCCAAACCGGGCGCGCGCGAGAAGCGTCTCCAATCGAAGAAACACCGCGGCGCGGTCAAGCAGCTCCGGGGCCGATCGGCCGCAAACGACGACTGAGCTCAGGGGGTCAGATCCCTGTTCTCGCCACGTCGGTTCTGTCGAGACGGCGCGCCTTTCTGCGCCTCGAAACCATCACGACGATCATCACGACGGCAATCAACGCGATAAGCGGCGCGACCAACGCCAGCACCGCGATCAGCACCGACCCGGCCAGCTCGAGCGTGGCAAGAATCGGATTGCCGAAGCCTGCCGTCGCCGCCGAGCTCTTGAGGCGCAGCAGCGAGGTCGACGCGTGCACCACGCCCGCCGTGCCACCAGCGCCGACGATGGCGATGCTGTATTGCAGCCACGGCGGCAGGTCCGTGAGGAGAGATGCGCTGGCGACGACTCCCGCGAGGACGGCTACCGGAGCCGACAGCGTATCGAGGAGGTTGTCGAAGAACGGCACGTAATACGCGAAAATCTCCAAAACCATCGCTGTCGCGAGCGCCAGTGACGCCGGTGTCGTCGCGAGCCATGCAAACGACGGCGACAATTCGACCCACCCGGCTCTCGCCGCAAGACTGAGCGCCAGAAGCGGAACGAAAATGCGGAACCCGGCAGCCGCGGCAAGCGCCAGCCCCACACCGATGCTGAGGAGTGATTCGGGTGTCATAATCGATATATTGGCACCGTTTCCGCTCAACCGCCTGTTCGAAGGCCTTACCGGCCCCAGCCGCGCCGTCGAATCGATCGTCCCGCGCCGGACGCTTCAGGACGTCATCCTGCCGGCCTCCACCCGCCGGACTCTGGACCAGGCGCTCGCGCAGGTGACGAGCCATGACCTCATCTTCAATCGCTGGGGGCTCGGCCAGCGGCATCCGACGGGGCTCGCACTGGCGTTCAACTTCGCCGGACCCTCGGGAACCGGCAAAACGATCTGCGCGGAAGCGATCGCACACACACTCGGCCGCCGGCTACTCATCGTGCGCTATGCCGAGCTCGAGTCGATGTGGATGGGCGAGACGCCGAAAAACGTCGCGGCCGTATTCCGTCTGGCGCGGCAGGAAGAGGCGGTGCTGTTCTTCGACGAGGCCGACGCCATCGCGTCACGCCGGTCGACGTCGGTCGACCACGGCTTTCAGCGCGAGTCCAATACGGTGGTCAACGTGCTGCTTCAGGAGCTGGAATCGTTCAACGGCGTCGTCATCTTCGCCACGAATCTGGCCGCGAACTTCGACCCGGCGTTCGAGCGCCGCATCCGCACGCACGTGCTGTTCGAGATGCCGGGGCCGTCCGAGCGGGAACAAATCTGGCACGTGCAAATGCACCCGACCCTCACGCCGCTGGCCGACGACGTGGACTTCCGTGCGCTGGCGGAGAAATACGAGGTGACCGGCGGAGACATCCGCAACGCCGTGCTGAAAGCCGCCCTTGCCGCCGCCATGTCGCCGCAGCACGACACCATGAAGCTGATTCACCAGCATCACTTCGAAGAGGGGATCAAAGACGTAGTCGCGGCAAAGCGCGTCATGCAGCAATCGCTCTTCGATGGAACGGCGAAAAAGCCCAGCTCACAGCAAGTCATGGGCCAGTTACCGCTCGCGTCCTCGCCAGCGGCTGTTTACGCTCTCGCGTCTGGCCAGCCTCGCCTTGTTGATTGCGGTTATCGCTTTACTGGTGGTCGTGCTCCGTTGAGGTGGCCCCGAACGCGGCCGCCGGGCCGTCGCCGCCCGCATGATGAGGCCATCGAGTCATCGCGTTTCATCGCGCCATCGTGATTTCATGGCTTCGCGGCTTCGTGCCTTCGTGGTTAGACGAAGGTTCGTGGGGTTCGTTGGTTCGTAAGTTCGTGCGGTTCGTGGTCGTTCGTAGGTTCGTGGGTTCGTGGGTTCGTGAAGCTCACGACCGCTCCGCCATCGTCTCGTCGCGTCATCGTGTTCGCCATCGCGCTCGATCGTGATTTCATGGCTTCGCGGCTTCGTGCCTTCGTGGTTAAACGAAGGTTCATGGGGTCAAGTTCGTGGGTTCGTGGGTTCGTCAGGTTCGTGAAGCTCACGCCCGCTCCACCATCGTCCCGTCGCTCTCGTCGTCGTTCGCATGGGGTTCGTAGGTTCGTAGGTTCGTAGGTTCGTGAAACTCACGCCGCTCCGCCATCGTCCCGTCGCGTCTTCGTGTTCGTCGTCGCGTCATCGTGTTTCGTGCCTTCGCGCCTTCGTGGTTTAGCCTTCGTGGTCACCCGCGCAGGTCGTAACACAACAATCGCGGTCCCGCGCCGTTGCGCAGGTCGCGGGTGTTCTGCACGACGTAGAGCAAGCCGCGGCTCAACACCGGAAGCGCCCACGATTCGCGCGCCGCGAACGGCCAGGCGTGGGAGATTTCTTTGTACCCGCGGGGCGACAAGTCCATCCAGACCAGGTGCCCGAGCTCGCCCAGGCACAGGAAATGGCCGTCCACCGCGAGCAGCGAGCCGCGATATGTGCTGACGAGCTGCCGGCGTTCCTGGCCGCCCGATGAGATGACCTCGTTCCACTCGGGCGTCGCGCGCCACACGGCCTTGCCGCTCGCCACGTCGACGCACGCCAGCGATGCGTCCGGCTCGTTTCGTCCGTCGAAGCCGTAAAGATAGCCGTTGCGATAAATTGGCGTGTTCCAGTGGAGCCCGAACTCCTGAGTGGTCCACAGCACGCGATGGCTGAAGTCGGGCCTGATCTCGAGCAGCGCGCCGCCCGTGCGATAGCTCGCGGAGATGAAGACCTTGTTGTCGAAGATCACCGGGCAGGACGCGTTGACCGACTCGTACGAACGGCTGCGCCATGGAAACGCGAAGTCGACGCGCCCGTTGGACGGGTCGATCGACAGCAAGCCGCCGGTCGGCGGCGTCGATTCGCCGCCTGCGAACACAAACACACGCCGGCGGCCGTGCACCACGGCGGGGATCGGCGATGCGTAGCTCGGGCCCCATTCCTTGCCGGCGCGCCACACTTCGCGGCCGGTCGTCTTGTCGAGCCCGACAACGCACGGGCCGCCAGGCGCGCCGACATTGACGATGAGCAGCGTGTCTTCGACGAGCGGGGTCGATGCGGTGCCGAAGAAGTCCTGCGGTACTTTGTAATCCGCCCCGATGTTGCGACGCCAGACGAGCGCGCCGGAGCGAAGGTCGAGGCAATGCAGCTGCCCCTGCGCGCCCACGGTGAAGAGCCTGTCACCGTCGATGACGGGACTCGAGCGCGGCCCGTTGTTGTACCCGTAGCGATCCTCGAAATCGGTCGAGTACCGGAAGTTCCACTGCCGCATGCCCGTCTCGGGCTGCAGCGACTCGACGATCTCCTCGTTGCCTACTCGGTGCACGAGCACCACATGTCCGCGCGCCACAGCCGGTGCGGCATAGCTCGTCCCTTTCGGATACTCCCATACGAGCGCCGGCGGGAGCGTCCGGCTGAGCCGGGTCTCGGTCGAGACCGCGTTGTGCGTCGGGCCGAGAAAAGACGGCCATTCGTGCGTGACCGCGTCTTTCGCCAGCGGCCGCGGCTTCGCATGGACGCGTGTCTGCGCCAACGCGGCAGCACCCGCCGCGTGAGCGAGCAACGCTTGCAGCAGAAGCACGGCGGGAGATACCCCCACCCGAACTGTCAATCATGGTGCGCTATTATGCCGTCTGGGGATCTTAAACGTGAGTCTCGGCGAGTTCTTCGCATCGTTGCTGCTCGGACTACTCTCGGTCATGATGCCGATCCTCTTGTTCATCTCCGCCGTCGCAGTGTGCGTGTACGTGGCGAGATGGTGGCTCGACAGACCACGAAGACACGAAGATGCATCACGACGACACGAAGACGGGAAAACGCGATGACGCGAGCCACGAACGGTAAACCACGAAGAAGCGAAGCACGAAGGCTAAACGCGCGATGGCGACGAACCAACTGACGATCCCAAAAAAAGGCCTGACCACGAAGACCCGAAGGCAAAACGCGATGACGCGATGGCGAACGATGACGCGACGGGACGATGACGGCGCGGCGTGAACGTCACGAACCCACGAACCTACGAACCTACGAACCTACGAACCTACGAACTTACGAACTTACGAACTCACGAACTCACGAACTCACGAACTCACGAACTCACGAACGATAACCACGAAGGCACGAAGCGCGAAGGCAAAAAGCACGATGGCGCGATGGCGAACGATGACACGACGGGACGATGACCGCGCGGCGTGAACGTCACGAACCCACGAACCCACGAACCTACGAACTTACGAACTCACGAACTCCCGAACGATAACCACGAAGGCACGAAGCACGAGGCTAAACGCGCGATGGCGACGAACCAACTAACGATCCCAAAAAACGGGCTGACCACGAAGACCCGAAGACCCGAAGGCAAAACGCGATGACGCGATGGCGAACGATGACGCGACGGGACGATGACGGCGCGGCGTGAACGTCACGAACCCACGAACCTACGAACTTACGAACTTACGAACTCACGAACGATAACCACGAAGGCACGAAGCGCGAAGGCTAAACGCGCGATGACGCGATGGCGACGAACCAACTAACGATCCCCAAGGCTAGGCAAAACGCGATGGCGCGATGGCGAACGATCACGCGACGGGACGATGACCGCGCGGCGTGAACGTCACGAACCCACGAACCTACGAACCTACGAACCTACGAACTTACGAACTCACGAACTCACGAACTCACGAACTCACGAACGATAACCACGAAGGCACGAAGCGCGAAGGCAAAAAGCACGATGGCGCGATGGCGAACGATGACGCGACGGGACGATGACGGCGCGGCGTGAACGTCACGAACCCACGAACCCACGAACCTACGAACCTACGAACCTACGAACTTACGAACTCACGAACGAACTCACGAACGATAACCACGAAGGCACGAAGCGCGAAGGCAAAAAGCACGATGGCGCGATGGCAAACGATGACGCGACGGGACGATGACGGCGCGGCGTGAACGTCACGAACCCACGAACCTACGAACTCACGAACCTACGAACCTATGAACCCACGAACCCACCTTTAAGGGAGCGTTCGCGAGTGTACTTGCGCGACCATGTGCATGTAGCCGCCGGCAGACGCGTATTTCGCCGACGCCGCTTCGGTGATGTGCTGTTTGGCGAGATCGTTCCGGCCGATCGCTTCTGAATACAACCCGATGTAGAGATGGGCATAAAACAGTCCGCCGGCGTCATTGCCCGCGGCTTTGAGCACATCCTGCGCGGTGATCGATCCGCGAAACATCTGATACACCTCGCGCATCGGCACGCGGGCGTCCGGGCCGACGGGCAGCAGCGCCGAGCGTGCCTTCTCCGGATTTTCCTGACGCGCGACGCACAGAAAATGCCAAGCGGCGTTCTCCACATCGTCCGGATTCACCGTGCGATGCGATTCGAACTGCGCCCGGCAATCGGCATAACGCCGCGCGTAATACAACGCGATGCCGCGCTGCCAGAGCTGCGGCGCAATGTCCCCAGCCATCTTGGCGACGAGATCGAACGTCGCCGACGCCTGCGCGAACTGCCCCTGCTCGAATTCGGCGACGGCCCGGCTCATCAACGCCTGCGGACTTTGCGCTGCCAACGAGGTACACGCGAACCACAGAACGAGGAACCCGGAACCGAGAACCAGGAACCTGGAACCGGGAACCTGGAACCCGGAACCGGGAACCTGGAACCCGGAACCCCGAACCCGGAACCATGTCATCGGAGGTCCACCGCTACGAGTGTGTCGTCGTTGCGCACGAACAACACGCCGTTGGCAAGCGCGGGGTAGGCCCGCAGTGTCGGCGGCAGGAGTTGGGCCGAGGCGATCTGTTGAAACGACTTCGGCGACGCCGCCGCGAGCACCAGCTCCCCCGTCTCCCGGACGATGACAAGGCGGTTTCCTGCGAGCGTGACGCTGCCCGCGCCAAAGCGTCCGGTACTCCATAACACCTTCCCGGTCTGCAGATCGGCGGCGCGAAATACCGGACCAAATTCCTGGCGGCCATGGAAGCCGTACAACACTCCATCGTGGTGGACGCTCGTCGCGTAGTGATTCGACAGCACGTCATTCGACAACCACACGTCCTGAAGCTTGGCGCCGTCGAATTGCAGCACGCCGGCACCGGGCCCATATTCAGCCGAAATGAAGATCCGGCTACCGACGACAAGCGGGCTCGCGGCGTTCACCGATGCCGCCTGGCGCGCGCGCCATGCGCGCTGAAACCTCACCTGGCCATTTTCCGGATCGAGGCCCACCAGCCCTTCACGCGTGAAGAAGATCACATACCGCCTGCCGAGCACGGTTGCAGCGACCCCCGATGAATAACTCGCGGCATCCGTCGTCGCCGTCCACATCACCTTGCCCGACTTCGCGTCGAAGGCGACGATGCCGCCCTTTTTGCCGCCGACGTTCGCGATCACCTTGCCTGCCTCTATGACAGGGGTGCCCGCGGCACCGAAAAATCCCTTCGCGACCTCGAATTGACGCATCGCGTCGACATTCCAGATCGCCTTGCCGGTTGCGAGGTCGACCGCATGCAGTTTGCCTTCGGCGCCGTAGGTATACACCACGCCGCCGTCAACAACCGGAACGGCTCGCGGACCTTCGTCGAATCCGAAATCGTCGCGATACGCCGTCGGATAGGCAAAACGCCATTGCGGCGCGCCGCTGAGCGCATCGAAAGACTCGACAACTTCATTGTTGTCCACGCGGTGGAAAAGGATCAGGCGGTTTTGAGCAACTACCGGACCGCTGAGCCCCGAACCAACCTGCTTGCGCCACAAGACGCGAGGGCCGGAGGACGGCCACTTCTCGTTCAGCGGCGCGCCGACGTAAACGCCGTCACGCGCAGGGCCAAGAAACTGGGGCCAATCGGCTGCTGGCAAATACGCTGAGAAGGCCACGAACAATAGAACGCTCAGCACCGGGAGATTGGTAGATGGGCAGATTGGTAGATTAAGTTTCACGTCTCGTAATCTCGAAATCTCACAATCTGCCCATCTACCAATCTACCAATGCCGCATTAAAAGAAGGCCCTTCCATGCCACGCTTCCGCCGCCTTCACCTCCCATTTGCCGGCAAGCAAATCGCCGACGCGAGTGAGGGTGTTGTCGAAGACTCTCGTGCTCGGACTGACGGTGCCAGAGGCGGCGAGCTGGGCGAAGCGGTCGCGCGGCACGCGCACCACCGACTCCCCTTCGCGATACAACACGGGGCCGTTGTTCACGAGCTCCAGACCAAGGACGCGTTCGAGCTGCTGCATTCGCCGCACGAGCGCATCGATGGAACAGCCCGAAACGCCGGCGGCGCGCTCGTCGACGCCGACCAGCACGAACTGGTCGTAGCGCAGCTCGCGCCCGGATGTCAGAGGCACGCCATGGGCCATCCACTGATCGATGAATGCGTCGGTCTCGTCGAGCACGCGGGCGCGCTCGGTCGCCGAAAGCGGGCGTTCGGCGGCAAATATCCAGAGCCGGGCATCGGAAGGAAGCTTATCGAATGAAATACGAGGCATGATGTCAACATTCTAGCGCGGCGCCGGATTGTCGCAACTTGTACCGTACGTGACTCCGCGCGGCGTGTGTGGGATATTTGTCGCGCCCCAACAAAGGAGATTGTCCAATGAAGCTGATCCTTTCGACCGCGGCGGTCATGTGCTCGCTCGGCGTGCTGGCAGCTCAGGCTCCTCAGGCTCCACCGGTGACTCCCATGAAATTTGCCCACTATCCCGCGGCTGAGCTGAAGGCTCTCGCCACCACGCTGAAGAGCGGCGGCCAGATCACCTGGAAGCGGCTGCATCGAGGCGATCACGACTTCCAGGGTATGAGCTTCCGGGCCAAGAGCGCCGGCGCGCCCGAGTTGCACAACAACTGGGCCGACCTGTATTACATCCTCGACGGCGAAGTGAACCACCACACCGGCGGCAAGCTCGAGGGGGGCACCGAGCGCAACCCCGGTTCAGGGGAATTCGGGGGCGGAAAGCTGGTCGGCGCGTCCGTCGTGCGGCTTGGCGCTGGCGACATCGCCTCCTCCGCCGCCGGTGTTCCGCACTGGTGGGAGGTCGAGCCCGGCAAGTCAGTGACCTACATGACGATCAAGATTCTGAAGCAGCCGAATCTCCAGAGCGCGATTGCCAGCCCTGGCGCCAATGCCCCACCGCTGACGCCGACGCAGTTCGTCCACTACAAGGCAGCCGACCTGAAAACTTTCGTCGATACGCTCAAACGCGGCGAGCAAATCAAGTTTCCGGGCGTGCACCGGGGCGATCACCAGTTCCAGAACATCAGCCATCGCGCCAAGAGCTCCGCGTCCGCCGAGCTGCACAAGAACTGGGCCGATCTCTACTACGTGCTCGACGGCGAAGTCACCATCCGCTACGGCGATCGCCTCGAGGGAGGCAAAGAAGGCGCCGACGGCGAAGTGCGCGGCGGGGAGATCGTCGGCAATGTCGTCCGGCAGAAACTCGCCGCCGGCGACGTTGCGTCTGCCCCCGCGGGTGTTCCACACTTCTGGGAAGTCGAGCCCGGAAAGAGCGTGACCTACTTGACGGTGAAGCTCGGCAAAAAGCATTAGCAAGGAGGGCTTATGAAGCGAGCGCTATTCATCCTGGCGGCGATCATCTTCGGCGCGTCGGCGTGGGCCCAGAACGGCAATGGCGCGGCGGGACAGCCGAACACGTTGACGAGCCAGGAGCGGCAGGACGGCTGGATGCTGCTCTTCGACGGCAAGACGCTCGACAGCTGGAACGTCACTCCCGCACTGGCGAAAGTATGGAAAGTTGTAGACGGCTCGATCAAAGCCGACCTGTCGGATGCGGGCGGCACGATGTTGAGCAAAGAGACCTTCGACAACTTCGTCCTGAAGCTTGAATTCCGCGCGCATCCCGACATCAACTCGGGGATCATCCTGCGCAGCCCTCCGCCGCGTCCCGCGGCGAAGCCGGGCGAAAAGCCGGCGCCGGATCCCGGCGGACCCGGATACGAGCTGCAGATCCGAGACCGGAACCCGGGCAACTACAGCAGCGGCGACTTCCTCACCGGCAGCGTCGTCGGCGTCAGCAAGGCTCCGCACGACGTGAAGATCGTGCCAAGCCAGTGGAACACGATCGAAGCCACCGTCAACCGTGACCACTTCGTCGTCCTGTTCAACGGAAAGAAGGTCGCAGACGGGCGTGATGCGAAACGCGCGTCCGGGCACATCGGCCTGCAGCTGGCGCATCCAGAAGATGTCCGCCACGCGCACCTCGAGTTCCGGAACATCAAGGTTCGCCGCCTGCCGTAGTCAATCCACCGGGCGGGGCCGAGGAGGCTTTTCATGGTTTCTCGCGCGCTGATAGGGCTGTGGCTCGGCGCCGCTACGGTGGCGGCGTTCGCCCAGTCACCGGCCAAGCCGTCATCACCACCTGCGGCGCACGGTAAGGCGCTCATTCTTCAGCCCGATGACATCGTGCTTAGCGGCACCGCCAATCTGGTCGGCGATCCGGCGAAGACGGGTCCGTACATCTTGCGCACGCGGCTTGCGCCGAACACGAAGAACCGGGCGCGCTTTTACGACCAGGACCGCTGGGTAACCGTGCTCAAAGGCACGTGGTGGGTAGGTCAGGGCGACGTGTTCAGAACCGACAGGCTCGTTGCGCTTCGCGAGGGAGGGCTGTTCTTTCAGCCGGCGAACGCCCGCGCCTATGACATGGCCGCGGACGGCGAAGTGATTCTGCAGATATCGGGCTCAGGGCCCGCACAAGCGACGCATGCCGAGGTCGACACGGACGGGAAAGCGGTTCCGCCCGGCGGTCCCTATCCCGAAGATGCCGCACCAGCCGGCCGCGGGCGCGGCGGACGCCGGGGACAGCCGCCGCCAACCCAACAACAATGAACGGAGGACCAATGATCCGACGCGGCACCTGGCTCGTGGCGGCTGTTCTGATCGGCCTGATCGTGGCGGCGTCGCCGGACGCGCAGGCACCGGCGCCCGCCCGCCCGCAACACGCGATCCTCTTCGTCATCGACGGACTGAGTCATCTCGCGCCCGAGCGCGTGGAGATGCCGAACCTGAAGGCGCTGATGGCCCGAGGGGCGTACTTCCGCGAATCGTACAGCGTCGTTCCCCAGCACCCGCACAGCGGCGAATGGGCCGAGAACTACGACTCATCCATTCCAAACCCGATTCTGGTGTCCGGAACCATTTTCCTGAAACCGAAGCAGCAGTTCGTGCAAAGTGCCTTCTTCCCTCTCGGTTTCACCGCGCACATCGCGAACGAGCTGACCTACAAAGCCATCAACGCCGACTTTCATTTCACGTTTCAGGCCGGTGGGAACGAGTTTCACAAAGCCCACGACAACAAGCGCGTGGACGATGACGAGAACATGTTCTGGACGTTGACGGTGCTTCGGCGATGGAAGCCGGTGTACATGCGCGTTCACCTGCAGGACACGGGCGCAATGGGCGGGAGAAGCCGGCCGAATATCTGGGCGGACAACTCTCTCTATCGCCAGGCGCTGGTCAAAGCCGACGCGCACCTCGGCAGGCTCGTCGAAGAGTTAAAAGCGCTCGGCATGTACGACACGACATTGATCTTCGTGACCGGCGATCATGGGCAGACCGTCGCAGGGGGACATCCGCCGTTCGCCCAGGATGCCTGGCCGATGCCGGTTGTGGTAGCCGGACCCGGCGTCAAGCCCGGCGGGCGTTTTCCGTATTCAGAGCAAATCGATATCGTTCCGACGCTGACCTATCTCATGGGCGTGAAGCCGCCGGACAACGCGATGGGCCGCATCATGGCGGAAGCATTGACGAATCCGCCCGCCAATGTGCCGCCCCGCCAGGAGCGTCTCAAAGAGTTGAATCTCGTGCTGCTCGAGCACGACGGTAAGCTGACGAAGCTTCGTGAAGCGGCAAAGACGGACCCGTCAGTGCGCCCCGCTCTGAAAGATCTCGAAGAGAATTTCTACGACGTGGAGAAGATTCTCCACTGGCACACGCTCGGCACCGTGGACAAGCTGATCGCCCACAACCGCGAAGTGCTGAAGAGAGTCCCCTAGGTGTTCGTAATCTGCGGTATCAGCGTCCCATAGACGTCGGTCAGCCGCATGTCGCGGCCGTTGAACCGGTACGTCAGCTTCGTGTGATCCAGCCCCAGCAGGTGGAGCATGGTGGCGTGCAGGTCGTGATATGAAATCGGCTGGTCTTGAGCTTTGTAGCCGAAATCGTCGCTCGATCCGATGACCTGGCCGCCTTCGATACCGGCGCCGAACATGAGTACGGTCTGCGTGCCCGGGTTGTGATCCCGGCCCACCCCGCGCTGGGAAATCGGCATGCGCCCGAACTCGGAGTGCATGATGACCAGCGTCGATTCCAGAAGGCCGCGCGCTTTGAGATCTTTCAGCAGCCCGACCGTCGGGAGATCCACCTCCGCGGCGTGCTGCGTGTGGTTGCTCTTGATGTCGCCGTGCGCGTCCCACGTGTCTGTATTCTGATTGCCGACGCCGCCGGCGAAGA
This sequence comes from Vicinamibacterales bacterium, assembly GCA_963850295.1. Lineage (GTDB taxonomy): Bacteria > Acidobacteriota > Vicinamibacteria > Vicinamibacterales > JAMQPK01 > JAMQPK01. The sequence continues at coordinate 299,820 of CAWKKU010000012.1, forward strand.
TCTGCACGAACCGCACGCCGTGTTCGACCAGCCGCCGCGCCATGAGGCACTGACGTCCATACGGCTCGGTAATCTTGTTGTCGAGGCCGTACATCTTCTTCGTGGCTTCCGATTCGCTGTTGATATCCACGGCTGTCGGCGCGCATCCCTGCATGCGATACGCGAGTTCGTATGAGGAGATCCGGGCTGCCAGTTCGGTGTTGCCCGGGAACTTCTGCATGTCGATTTCGTTGAGCTTCGCCAAAGCGTCGAGCCGCGCGCGCTGATCCTCCGGCGTCATGCCTGCGACGGGCTTGAGATCGACGATCGGGTCTCCGGTCGAGCGGAACAACGTGCCCTGATACGCGGCCGGCATGAAGCCCGCGCTCCAGTCATTCGGTCCGCCGAGCGGACCACCGCGCGCGTCGGTCATCACGACATAGGCCGGCAGGCTGGAAGAAACAGAGCCCAGCCCATAGGTCACCCAGGAGCCCACCGTGGGGAAGCCCAGGTTGATCTGGCCGGTCTGCATCTCGTAAGTGCCCTGCACGTGGTCGTTCGAGCGGCCGAAGACCGATCGCAGAAACGCGATCTCGTCAACGTGCTGGGAAAGGTGCGGAAAGATCTCCGATACTTCGATTCCGCTCTGGCCGTATTTCTTGAACGAAAACGGGCTCGGCATGAGCGGCCCGGGGAACCCCTGCCGCACGATGACATCGCCGTGCACCTTACCGTCGATCGGCTCGCCGGCATATTTCGTCAGCGCCGGCTTCGGATCGAAGGTGTCCATCTGGCTCCAGCCGCCACCCATGAACAGCGAAATGACGGATGTCGCACGCGGCTTGAAGTGTGGCGGCTTCGGCGCGTAGGGATTGACGCCGGTCGCCGCCGCCGAGCACGCGTCGCTGACCGCCGGTGCGGCAAGCAGGTTCTCGCCCCCGAGGAGGTAGGCGAGCGCAAGGCCGCTGATTCCGCCGCCGGACTTGAACAGAAATTCGCGCCGATCCCAGAAGTTCTTGCTGCAGCGGTGCGACATCGATTACCTCATGTACATGAACTCGTCCAGGTTCAGGACGACGTGCGTGAACGATTCCAGTCCGTGCTGCTTGATCAGATCGAGACCGACAGCGGTCTCCGTTTCCGTGGCCGCACGCGCCAGCGCCAGCCGATAGGTCGTGTCGACCTGGGTGAACGGGTCGCTGGCCTGCCGCCTGACGCGTTCGGCCAGCATCTTTGCCTGCCCGAGAACAAACGGGTTATTCAGCAGCGTCAGCGCCTGCGTCGGCACTGTCGATACGTTGCGCGCACCGGCGGTGACGTTCATATCGGGATGGTCGAACGTGTCGAACATCGGATATGGCAGCGACCGGCGCCGGTACACATACACTCCCCTTCTCCAGGCGGCGGGACCTTCGGGAGTGTTTTCCCACTTGCCGCGATACTGCCCGACGAGAATGTCGGCAGGGATGAACGGGAAGATCGGCTCGCCGCCGACGGCGAGGTTGATGTTGCCGCCAACGGCCAACATGCTGTCGCGCACGATCTCCGCCTCGAGCCGCTGCGGCCGGAAACGCCACAGGTAGCGGTTCTCGAGGTCGTTTTTCACGTTCGCCGGGTTGTCGTAGACCGAGGCCATCTGATACGCCTCGGACATCATCATCAGCTTGTTGATCCGTTTGATGCTCCAGCCGCGGTTCATGAACTCGACGGCCAGCCAGTCGAGCAGCTCCTGATGCGTGGGCTGCTCCCCCATCTTTCCGAAGTTCTCCAGCGTGGCGACGATGCCTCTGCCAAAGTGTTTCTGCCACAGACGGTTGACGATCACGCGCGCGGTCAACGGATTCTGCGGCGACGTGATCCAGCGCGCCAGCGCCAGACGGCGGCCTGACGTGTTGCCATCGGGCCTCGGCAGCTCGACCGGATGGTCGCCGTGCGTCGCGGCCTGGATGAAGCCGGGCTGCATCAACGAGCCGTGGCTCTCGACATCTCCCCGGATGAGGAAATAAGACGGCGGCGTCTCGTATTTGCCGTCCCGGTGAATGTAGCTTCCGGGGAACGGCGGCGGAATGCGGCATTTCGGACAGCTGACGACGTTGTCGCCCTCTCCAAGCGGGGAAAATCGATGATCGCCATCTGTCGCGACCTCGATCATCGGCAGCGGCCGGGGACGCTCTTTTTCGAGCGCCGCCATCTGATCGGCGAGCGCCTTCTTGCGCGACGTTTCGTCGGCGGTCAGCAGCTTGTCGATCTCCGCGGGCGTGACGTTGACGGCCTCGTACACCTGCGGTCGCCAGCAGCTTTTCGCCGGCAGTCCGCTCGGCTTCAGGCTTGGCCGCGGCTTTGTAGATGTGCTCCGGGAACTTAGTGCGGATCTGTTCGAGCTCGAGCCGTTCGCGATGCGGCTTCTCGATGCCGGCGACGTCGGCGCGCAGCTTTTCGAGCCTGGCGTCGATCTCTTCGTTCTTCCGCAGGTAAGCTTCGGCCTCTTCACGCGGCGCCATCGGAACTTCGGCCTCGACGTACCCGAAGATCGACGCCTGCATCTGGTAATAGTCTTTCTGCGAAATCGGATCGAACTTGTGGTTGTGGCAGCGGGCGCAGTTGACGGTCATGCCCAGCATGCCCTTGCCGATCGTTCCGAGGATCTCGTCGAGATAATCGAAGCGGCGTTCCGGGTTGTCCTTTTCGCGGAACAACACGCGCGGCCCGGCGCGCAGGAAGCCCGTCGCAATCAGGGTTTCGTGCGTACGCTCGTCCATTTCATCGCCGGCGAGCTGCTCGGTGATGAACAGGTTGTAGGGCTTGTCCTCGTTGAACGACTTGATGACGTAGTCGCGATAGCGCCACGCGTTGGCGCGATGCACGTCGTATTCGAAGCCGGCCGAGTCGGCGTACCTGGCGACGTCGAGCCAGTGCCGCCCGTACCGCTCGCCGTAATGCGGCGAGGCGAGCAGCCGATCGATCAGCCGCTCCCAGGCGTCCGGCGAGCCATCCGCGACAAATTCGGCGACCTGAGCGGGTGTCGGCGGTAACCCGAGGAGATCCAGATACGCGCGGCGCACCAGCGTCTGCTTATCAGCACGGGGGGCCGGCGTCAGGGTGCGCGCCGCTCGCTCTTTCGCTAGAAATCGATCGATCGGATGGGTGAGATTTTTGTCCGCCGCGACCGGCGGCGAAACCTGGACCGGCAGCTTGAACGCCCAGTAGTTGCGCTGCTCCTCCGTCAACTCCATCTTCTCGAGCGCCGCCAGGGCGCTCGACGCTGAACCCGAAGTTGCCTTGGGGACGGCGTCCCACTGCGCGCCCTGATCGATCCACGTTTTCATCGCCGCAATCTCTTCGGGCTTCAGCTTGTCGCCCTGCATCGGCATCTTGATCGCGTCGAGGTGCGCGACCGCGCGATAGATGCGGCTCTGCTCTGCATTGCCGGGCACGAGCGCAGGTCCATGGGCGCCACCGCGCAACGCCGCCTCGCGGCTCCGAAGATCGAGCTTCGACAATTGCATGGCTTCTCCATGGCACGTCCAGCACGAGCGCTCCATGATTGGCTGGATGTCCTTGGCGAAGGTCACCGGCGCGTCCCACGCGGCGCCCTGGTTGATCCAGTTGCGGAAGGCGGTCACCTGGGCAGGGGTGAGCGGGTCGAGCCCCATTGGCATCGCCGGCTGTTCGCGGCCCGAAATCATCCGGAACAGCTTGCTTTGATCGGCATTGCCGGGAACGAGGCCCGCGCCGTGATCACCGCCGCGGATCGTGCTCTCGCGCGTGCGAAGGTCGAGCCCTCCGAGCTGCGTGTCCGCGGTGTGGCAGGACAGGCAGCTGGCCTCCATCACGGGCAGAATATCTTTGGCGAAATTCACCTCGGAAGGCGGCGCGGCTGGCGGCGCCTGCGCACTGGAGAGGGTGACGACGGAGCCAATCACAGCGGCAGACAGGCCGGCCGCCGAGACGATCGTACGAAGTAACATGCTCCTCCCAAAAGTGCCCGGCTGACGAGCGGACAGGACGCCCAGAGATATACAGTAGGTAAGCTATTGAATTATAACGGGTATGGCCGATGGCCGGCGAGCTTTCCGTGTCTCAATTTGTCGCGCCGGGTCGGAGTCGGAAAAATAGGGGTCGGGTGTGAATTTTACGAAATACGTAAAATTCACACCCGACCCCGTATTTTTTAGAAATCGTAGTGGAAGCCGGCCTTGATGAGCATTCCCCGCTGGATAGCGCTGGGCCGGTGATAGGTCGTCCCGAGCTGCGTCACCCAGGTCCGGGTGGTCGCGTTGTTCGTGATGTTGTAGATGTCGAGCCGCGGCTGCAGCACCCTGTTGCCCATACGCATCGCTTTGCGCAGGCTGATGTCGAGCTGGTTCAGCGACGGATAGCGGACATCGCCGCGCTCGTTGACGATAACGGTCTGTGAGCCCTGCGTCAGCGCCACCGTGTTGCTGCCGACCGACACGGTCGTCAGCTCCGGGAATCCGCTTTGGTATTGATACGATCCGCTGAGTGAAACGCCGTACGGCAGCTCGTACAACCCCGACATACGGAAAGACTTCGGCACATCGTCCCCCTGAATGCCGCGGCTGTAGGGCTTCGAGTTCGGGTTGTTCAGATCGGCCACGCCGACGTAGCCGACGTTCTTGCCGACGCTGAGACCGCCGGTCATCATCCACCGATTGCTCAGCCGCTTGCTGATGGTGACGTCGCCGCCGTTGTACGTGCTGTCCATTTCAGGATCGTTGTTCCACAGATTGTCGATCCGGCCGCGCAGCGCCGGACTCTGGTTGTACACCGTCACACTCTGGCCGCTGTTCACTTCGGTGACCTGGAGCGGGATGTACGTGTTGGTCGGCACAGCCACGTTGCGCACGCCGAGCTGATTGCGTTTTTCGCGGCGGGTGTAGCCGCCGGAAATGACGATGTTGCCGGGAATCTGGCGCTGCACCTCGACGGTGTACTCGTTGGCGCTCGGCCAGTCATATCCGGGCTCGTAGCGGTTGCTGATCCCCGCCGGGTAGCCCGAGGACGGACCCAGTTCGTTCAGCTGCGGAGTCAGGTCGCCGTTGCGATCGCAACCCAGCGTGGCCGCTTCGGCGCACCGGCTTTGGGGCAGCCACTGACGGGTATCGCTGACGGCACTTACAGGATTGACACGGCCGACCACCTGAACACCAACCGGCACGACGTAGCGGTTTGCGGCAAACTTCAACGCCGTCGAACCGTTGCCAAGAAGGTCGTAGACCACCGAAAAGCGCGGGTTGACGGCCTTCCAGTCGGGTGCGCCGTCAACGGCAGCAAAACAGCGCGCGGCGACGAAATTCGTCTGCGGCTGACAGGTTTCCGGCATCCAGCCGTAGTTGGTTTCGTAGCGCAGGCCCAGATTCAGCGTCAGCTTGCGTGTCGGCCGCCATCTGTCCTGAATGTACAGCCCCTGCTCGCGGTCCTGTGTGATCGAGCTGACCGGCGTGTTGTAGGTGTTGACGAGGTCCGGCAACCCGCTGCGATAGACGGCCCGCATGTCCGAGGTGGAGTACACATTGCCGGTCCGCTTCGCGTAGTTGAGCGAATAGCCGGCCTTGATGTCGTGCGTCGTCGTGAAATAGCTGACGCTGCCGATGAGCACGGCGCGATACATCGGGTTGTTGCTGTAGGTCGGAAGCGCCTGCAGTGCGTAGTTGGTGACCTGGTCGAACCGCGCGATGTCGCCCATCTGCACGTCGGGTTGACGCGAGAAGCGATCGTCGACGAAGAAGTGGCTGGTGGCCGCGTCCAGGAGCAGACGCGACGACCGCGAGTTGGTCCACTTCACCTGATGCACCGTCGGGTACTTGTTGTTGTTGTTCGACGCCTTCGAGTCGGCGAAATTGGCGCCAATCCGGTGTCCGTTCACCTTCCGCTGCAGCGTGAAGAAGTAGGAGAGCTGACTGGTCTGGTTGATCTGCCACGCGACCTTGTTGTTGGTCGTGTAGAGGTGGTGATCGTCGGGCGTCTGCGTGCCGTCGGGGTTATAGCTCCCCAGGAAATACTGCAGCAGCTTCTGATAGTGATACGACGTCGAGAACCAGAGCTTGTCCTGCATGATGGGACCCGCCAGCCAGAACCCGGTGTCCCAGATGTAATGGATGTCGGCGCCCGGCTTGAGTTCCGGGTTGGCCGCAAGCACTGGCGGCGGCACCGTCGCGAGCAGATCGGCTTCCAGCTGATCGCTGAAGTTGTCGAAGCCCATCCCGCGGCTCGCGCCGCTGAACATCGTGCCGCCGTGGAACTGGTTGGTGCCCGTCTTGGTGACCATGTTGAAGATGAGCCCGCCGCGTGGCGATTCGGCCGGGTTGTTGCCGGCGAGGAAGTTGCTCTCGGCAAACGCGTACGGATCCAGGTACATCGTGGCGCCGTCCCCCTCGCCGTCGAGGCTCGAGACGTCCATCCCGTCGATGTAGTACCCGCCTTCATTGTCGGTACCGCGCACCGTGACGCCGGACTGCAGGAACGATTCCGACCCGCCCACGTCGACCTTGCTGACGGTGATGCTGGGAATGACGCGCGTGATCGACCACACGTCCATGCGATTGGGTAGCGCCTCGAGGACTTCCTGTGTGATCACGACCTGCTTCAGCGCAGAAGTGGTATCGAGCAGCGGCGCCTCGCCGCTGACGACGATGCCTTCTTCCATCGCGCCGATCTCGAGCCTGGCGTCGGCGCGCGAGGTCTGGTCTGAATTGACGACGATGCCGTTGAGCGTGAAGGGCCGGAATCCCTGGAGTACCGCCTTGACGCTGTAACTGCCGGGGACGAGCCGCAGAAACTGAAACGCGCCGCGTGCATCGCTCGTCACTTCCTGATTGCCGCCGACAGTGCCTTGCGCGCTGGTGAGGGTGACTGTTGCACCTGGCAGCACGGCGCCTGAGGCATCGGTGACGGTGCCGGAGATCGCGCCGACACCCTGAGCGGAGGCTCGAGGACCGAGTAACAACAGGACGAGGAGACCCAAACCGACGGAGCGAAGCGAACGGCTCAAAGCCATGCCGACCTCCCTATGGTCGCGAGACGGTCCCGGGGTGGGTTAAATTGTTGAGTCTTATGACTATAAGACAAGGCGGCCCGGGCATTGTCGCAAATTGTCGCAACGCCCGGGCCGCCGGTGGAGGTTTGCTCAGAAATCGACGTGCATCCCGAGCTTGATGAGCCGCCCGCGCTGAATCCCGTTGACCGCACCGTAGCTCGGCCCCAGCGTCGTCGAGCGGCCGATGATGGTCGCCGAATTCGCGAGGTTATACAGGTCGAGCCTGGGTTGAAACACCTTGCCACCGGAGCGGAACACCATCCGGAAGCTCATGTCGAGCTGATTGAGATCGGGCAGACGGGTGGTCCCGCGCGGCTCCACCGCCACGCTGGTGGTGCCTTGTGTGAGCGAAACGGTGTTGGGGCCGACCGAAACGGTCGTCAGCTCAGGGAACCCCTTCTGGTGCTGGAAGGTGCCGCTCATCGAGATGCCGAGCGGCAGCTCGTACAAGCCCGACAGGCGGAACGAAAACGGCGTGTCGTTGCCGGTAATCCCTTCGCGGAACGTGAAGTTCGGGTTATTCAAATCGCTGCCGACCGGGTACACGTCGCCGACGTTCTCGCCGAAACTGACGCCGCCGGTCATCATCCAGCCGTTGCTCAACCGCTTGTCCAGCGTGATGTCGGTGCCGTCGTAAATCGTGTCCATCTCCGGTGCGTTGGACCATACGAGATCCTGCCGTCCCCGCAGCGCCGGCGCCTGGTTGTACACCGTGACCGGTTTGCCGCTGGTGACCTCTGTCACGTTCAACGGAATATAGGTGTCCATCGGCACGGCGATGTTGCGCATGCCGAAGTTTCCCAGTTTCTCGCGCCGCGTGTAGCCAGCGCTGATCACCATGTTCAACGGCAACTGCCGCTGAATCTCGACTGAATATTCGCGCGCCCATGGCCACTTGTAATCTTCCTCGTAGCGGTTGAGATTGCCGAAGTTGAACGGAACGGTCGTTGCGCCGAGCTCGTTGACCTGCGGGAGGAGATCTCCGTTCACGTCGCAGCCGGTGGTCTGTCCCGCCGCGCACCGCGTCCACGTCCGTGTGTCGCTCGCGAGAAACACCGGATTCACGCGGTCGAGCACGCTGGAGCCAACCGGAATGATGTAGCGGTTGGCGGCAAACTTCAGAGCCGTCCGGCCGTCGCCGGCGATGTCGTACACGGCCGAAAATCTGGGGTTCACCGACTTCCAGTCGGGGATGCCGGTCATCTTGTCGAAACATCGCGCCTGGACAAACGGCGTCGCCTCCTGGCAGAGCGCCCGCGTCCAGCCGTAGTTGGTATCCAGACGAAGGCCGACGTTGACCGTGAGCTTGCGGCTGGGCCGCCATTTGTCCTGGATGTAGAGGCCCTGCTGAATGTTTTCGGGAATCGACCGCGCCGGCGTGTTGTAGGTGTTCACCTGTTCGGGCACTCCCGATCGATAGACGGCCCGCATCCCGGACGAGGAGAAGTACAGCACCTCGTTCCACGCATAGTCGAACTGGTAGCCGGCCTTGATGTCGTGGGAGGGCAGGAAGTAGCTCACGCTGCCCTGGACGAAGGCGCGCGTGTTGGGCAGATCGCGGTAGGTCGGCAGGATGCGCAGCAACGTGTTCGTCCCGAGATCGGTGCCGGCGATCAGCCCGTCAAAGCAGCCATTGCGATCGTCAGCCGCGGTGCAATTGGGCGAGTCGCCTTCTTTCGGCCATGGCTGATAGTCGTCCACGCGGTTCAGACTGCCCGAGACATCGAACACCATTCTCGCCGAGCGCGTGCTGATCCATTTCACTTGATGCAGCTGCGGATATTTGGTGTTGGCGGTTGTCGCACCGGTCTCGACGAACTGGGTGGTGCTCGCCCGATGCCCGTTCTTCTTGTACTGGAGGATGTAGAAATGGGACAGCTGGTTGCGCGGGCTGAGCTGCCACGACAGCTTGTTCGAGAAGTTCCACAGCATGTTGTCATCGGGCACGGACGTGCCGTCGGGGTTATAGCTCCCGACCAGATACTGGAGGATCTGCGACTGATGGAACGACGTCGACCACCACAGCTTGTCGCGCTGGATCGGACCCGCCAGCCAGGCGCCGTAGTCGAACAGATACCGGATATCGGCCGTCGGCTTCAGGTCTGGCCGCGCGGCTTTCACCGAGGCCGGCACGCTGCGCAGCAGCTGATCCGCCAGTGAGCCCTGCACGTTGTCGAAGGCGAGGTTGCTGTTGGTGCCGTTGAACAACACGCCGCCGTGGAACTGGTTCGTGCCGGTTCGACTGATCATGTTGAAGACGAGGCCGCCTGTCGCCGCCTCCGCCGGCGCATTGCCGGCGCGGAAGTTCGCCTCTTCGAATGCGTACGGATCGAGATAGAAGGTCGCGATGCTGCCGCTGCTCTGCGTGCTCGAGACGTTCATGCCATCGATGTAGTAGCCGTTCTCGTTGCTCGTGCCGTGAACCGTGATGCCCGATTGCTGAAACGACTCGGAGCCGCCGACGTCGACCTTGCTGACGACAACGCTCGGAATGACGCGCGTGATCGACCATACGTCGATGCGATTGGGCAGGGCCTGCAAGGTCTCCTGGCTGAGGACCGTCTGCTTCAGCGCGGACGTGGTGTCGAGGAGCGGAGCCTCCCCGGACACGACAATCCCCTCTTCGAGCTGCCCGATTGGCATCACGAGATCGGCACGAGCCGTCGCGTCGGCGTTGACAACGATGTTGCGCTGCTCGACGCTGCGGAAGCCCTGCATCTGCGCCCGGACCACATACGTGCCAGGGACGAGCCGTATGAACTGGTAATTGCCCCGGGCGTCGCTGAGGGTCTCCTGCGCACCGCCGAGCGTGCCGCCCTGCGCGCTCGAGAGCGTCAACGTCACGCCGGGAAGAACAGCACCCGAACTGTCCATGACCGATCCACCGATGCCGCCGACACCTTGCGACAAGGCGGGTGAAGCCGACAAGAGCAACATCAACGCGAGCGCAATACCCATCGAAAAGAGACGTGCGATCATGTCGGCTCCTCCCTCTTGTGCTCTCTGCTCTGTGCTATCTCCTCTGCTCTGCGCTCTGTCTGCTCTTTAGAACAGCACTCGTCCTCCAAACCTGATGACCCGCTCCGTCTGCGCGAGGATGCCCGTAATGCGACCGAAATTCGCGTTCCCCAGCGTGCCGTTGGGATTGGCGTAGTGCGGGATGTTGAGCGCGTTGAAGAAGTCCGCCCGGATTTCCGCGCGCCTGCTTCCGAAGCGGATGACTTTCACAACCGAAGCGTCGAGGTTGTAATACGCGGGCCCCGTCAGCAGGCCGCGCCGCTCGACGTTGCCCCAGGTGTTGTTCGCCGGCGCTGAAAACACCGACGTGTCGAACCACAGCGCGCCCGATCCGATGCCGCCGAGCACGTCGGGTGTGCCGTTCACGTTCGGCGTTTGGGTGTTGCCCGGCGCGCGCAGTCCGTTCGCGCTCGCGGTAAAGTCGATGGGTGTTCCGGAGATCGCGGAAAACACGCCGGTCACCTGCCAGTCGCCGAGGATCTTCCCGACGGCGCCGTCGCGCATCCACTTTCCGTCGGGCCCCCACGGCAACATGTAGACGAAGCTGCTGACGAGGCTGTGAGTCGAGTCGAATGTGGTGCGCTGCCAGCCCCGCTCCGGATCGGCCGGCGTCGAGATCGTCGGACCGCCGTCCCCGGTTGAGAAGCTGTAAGCACGGCCAAGCGTGTACGAGTTGGTGAGAAGCAGCCCGCCCCGCATGCGGCGATCGACCTTCACCTGCATCGAGTTGTATGCGGATCGCACCGGCACCGGGTTCGAAGTATCGGCGGTCCTTTGATACTGCCGGAAGAGCGGCTGGCCTTCGCGGTCGGCTCCAACCACGAGGCCGGCGTTCATGTTGTAGCTGGCGAGGATGTCATGGCCGCGATTGCCGACATACGCGATCTCCGCGGTGAGACCCCCAGGGAGGCTGCGTTGGAAGGCTACGTTGAACGAATGCAGAGTGCCCTCCGTCCTGTTGGGATCGATGACCGACAGTGTTTCTGCCCGAAGCGGCGACGCATCGAGAATGCCGCTCGCGGGGATGGGCACAAACGCTGGAGCCGGTAGTCCCGTTCCGAGTCGGGAGGCGGCTGGCGCGAAGGTATTGGCGGGCGTGAACTGCTGAATCTGCCGGATTGGATAGTCCTGCCCATAGGAGCTCGGCAATCCCAGTGAGCTGACGCCGTAGCCCGCTCTGACCACGGTCTGATCGTTCAAACGCCAGGACACACCCGTGCGTGGGGCGAAGTTCTTCCAGTTGATCTTCACGCCGAGATCTTCAGGGACATCGCCATATCCGGCGACGCCAATCGTGTTCGTCGCCGGGTCGTAGGTCGCCTGTCCGCCGACCGGCGTGTATCCGACCAGCGGGAAGTACAGTTCGTGCCGTAAACCGAGATCGAGCGTAACGTTTGAACGTAGTTGCCACTTGTCGTGGACGAACGTGTTGACGACCTTGTGCGTGCCGCCGCGATGGATGGTGTCCGATGCCTCGCATTCTCCTGTTGGAGGGCATATGAGTCCGCGCTCGATGTCGTTCGGCACGTCGAGCAGGAATGACGCCAACGCATTGGCGTAGCCGTTCTGGGCCGCTGCGTCGTCCCGGTTCGCCGTCTGCGCGCCGCGGAATCGGAACTGGCCGCGCGGATGTGGTGTCTGGTCGAGCAGATGCCGATTCGAGCGCACATCGCCGCCGACCTTCAGCGTGTGATTGCCCCAGATCTTCGTGGCGGTCGTCGAGACCGTCCACGTGCTCTCCTCGCGATCCCACGGCAGCGACGTCTCGAAGCCGATGAGGTAGCCGGTCGGTCCGCCTGCGGCGGCATAGCCGGCCACATCGATTGTCGTGATCCCGCTCGTGAACTCGTTCAAATTGATGCCGCGGATGCCGAATTCCTCGGACGTGTTCAACCCGTGCGCTTCCGAGATCGCCTCGTTGTGGTGATGCGTGCGTCCGAAGCGGACTTCCTGCACGAGCGTTGCCGACCAGACGCGGTTGTAGGTGCCGCCAACGCTTTGGGTCGGGTTGGTCCCGGTGCCGGCAAACGGCTTGAGGCCGCCATAGATGCCGAACGTGGCCGGATCCTTCGTTGTCGCGCTCTGCGCACTGTAGCGCACGGAGACGAGGTCGTTTGCGGCCACCTGATAGGTGATCTTGATGTCACCCTGATTGGTCCGCCTCTCTCTTACGTATGGAATTTCGAAGTTGTCAGCGCCGACCGCAGCGCCAGGGATATTGGGTAGCGGGATGGTGTCGATCAGCCGTTTGGCAATCGGGCTGATGCGGTTTGCCGGGATCTGGTTGTTCGGGAACTGGGTTCGACCCGTCCCGTCGGCGTTGCCGGTCGCGGGGTCGTAGATTCGCGTCGGCGCGGCGCTGAAGTCCCCGTTCCTGAACGGCAACTCGGGGATGTGCGCCCGCGTCAGGCGGCCGCTGTCGTCGTTGGTCCGAACGTAATCCCCGAAAAAAAACACCTTGTTGCGCAGGATCGGGCCGCCGAACGTGAAGCCCGCCTGCAGGTACTTCGCGTCGGCCGGCGCCAGCGTCGTAAACGGGTTGCGCGCGACGGTCGCCTCGGTGTTGCCGAAGCTGAACGCCGAACCGGCGAAGCTGTTGGTCCCCGACTTGATGGTGACGTTGGTCACCGCCCCGCCGGCGCGTCCGAACTCCGCGTCGTAGTTGCTGGTGGCGACCGATACCGTCTCGATGGCCTCGGCGGACGGGATGTAGAAGGCCAGGCTTCCACCGTTGTCGCTGTTGTCCGCGCCCTCGAGCTGGACGTTGTTGACCTGGCGGGACTGGCCGTTGACGTTGCTCGACAGGCTTTCCTGCGAATTGTAGAACTCCGAATGTGGACGGAACGGGCGCGACGCGCCCGGCACCGTGATCAGCAGCGCCTGAAAATTGCGGTTGAAGCCGAGCGGCATCTGGGTGATTTGCGTGCTTTCGATGATGCGGCCGGTATCGGTGCGATCGGTCTGCAGCATCGGGGCTTCGCCCGTCACCATCACCGATTCCTCGAGCGCGCCGACGGTCAACCCGATGTCGATGCGCACCGTGGTATTGACGCTCACCTCCACGTTGTCGCGGCTGAACTTCTTGAAGCCGATGAGCTCGCCGTCGACGCGGTAGACACCGCTCGCCAGGTTGCTGAAGGTGTAATTTCCTCCGGCGTTCGATACGGCCGTGCGGCTGATGTTCGTGCGCGTCTCCGTGGCGGTAATCGTCGCGCCCGGCACCGCCGCACCGCTTTCGTCAGTCACGTTACCAAGCAGCGTCCCGACCGCCACCTGCGCGGTGGTGTGGGCTGGCGTCAAGAGAATCCCCAGCACCGCGAGTGTCGTGACTGCGCGCAGCGAGAAGCGTGTACCTGTCATCGCTCTTCTCCTTGTGGGATGAATGGGGCAACGCCCGCGCACAGAGGGGATCCTGCATCACGCTCTGCGCCGATTCGTCGCAGCGGCCAACCATGTGATTTTTGTACTGCGCAATATAGGGGAGACTGGCGGCGTAATCCAGTGTATTTTCAAGGGGATGGCGCGAGCGCGATCCAACGTTTTGAAGCAGGTGCGTTGTGTTCCCGATCTGCCCGTCTATGTGATAATCGAGCATTCCGCAAGCGAGGTGACACCATGAAACGCCATGTGTTCGTCGCGATCCTGCTGGGCAGCGCTACCTTCGTTGTCTCTGCGCAGGCTCCTCAGTCGGCGTCGCGAAGCGGCCCGCTCGTCGATTCCTCGCGCCTGCTTGTTCAACTTGAGCAAACCCCCGCCGGAATGACAAGGGTGTACGGGGACCCCGCCCAACCGGGCATGTATGTCAGCCGCGTGGCGCTCCGCCCGAACGCGAAGAACCGTCCGCACTATAACGACCAGGATCAAATTGTCACGGTGCTCAAGGGCACCTGGTGGGTCGGCAAGGGCGACGTCTTCAGACAGGATCGGTTGGTGGCCGTCCGCGAAGGCGGACTGATGTATCTGCCTGCGAAGCTCACCTACTACGATGTCGCGGGCAGCGGCGATGTGATTCTGCAGATCACAGGCCTGGGACCCGTGCGTGCAACGCACGCCGAGTTGGATGCCGCCGGCAAAGCGGTTCCCGTCGGCGGTCCATATCCAGAGGACATGCAAGACGGCGGCGGCCGGAAACGCCGATACGCCTTGGCGGTTCAAGATGTGAACAATGTGGATCCCGACAATCCTGACCCGCCACGAGGAACACAGACCCAAGACCCGCAACAGCCTAAATGACATCTGCATTAGTAGATTGGCCGACACTTCTCGCGACGCGCTTTTTTCCTGGATAGACGAGTTACTGCAGGGCGGCAACATCGACGCGGCGTTTGCACAGCTGGTGGAGCGCTTTAGATGCGAGAAACAGTACCAGCACGTCTTCGAGGCGCGCCTCATGCAGAAGCGACTCGAACTGCAGCTGCCGCTGGTTTCTCCACCTGCGCTGAGTGAGCTGCCGGCCGATATTCAAGCGCGCTATCAGGAAGGGTACGTCCGGGCCGCACGCGAGGTCGGCGCATTGTTCCTCGCCGATGGAAACATCCCACGCGCGTGGCCGTACTTTCGCGCGCTCGGCGATCTCAAACCGGTCGTCGACGCCCTCGACGCATTCGACGTCACGCCGGACACACCAGAGTTGCAGGAATTGCTCAATGCCACGATTCACGTGGCATTTCAGGAGGACGTCCATCCACGGCGAGCTCTCGAGCTCGTCCTGAAGCACTACGGAATGTGTCGGGCGATCTCGATGTTCGGCGCCTACCCTCGCCAGGAAGGCCGCGAAGAATCGCTGCAACTCCTGCTTCGTTCGCTCCATTGGGAGATCGTCGAAAACCTCAAGCGAGCCATCGAGGCCGTCGAGGGGAGGAGTCCGGGGAGCGACTCGATCTCAACACTGATTCAGGGGCGGGCGTGGCTGTTCGAGAACAACACGCAGCACACCGACAGCTCTCACCTTATCGGTATTTTAAAAGTCGCGGCAGACATCGGCGATCGCGACACGCTCCGGCTCGCAATCGATATGGCCGACTATGGAACACATCTGGGTGAGATGTTTCAGTACGTCGACGACCCGCCGTTCGAGCGGGTGTATGAAGACCGCGGGATCTACTTGCGGGCTCTGATCGGTGAAGACGTCGAGGGGGCAGTCACACACTTCGACGCCAAGGCCGCGGCGTGCGACCCTCGCCGCCATGGGCCCGGGCCGGCCGAGGTGCTGGTCAAACTTCTCTTCCGGCTCGGACGTTACGATGCCGCGATCGCGGCATCGCGACGATATTTAAGTGAAGACGCGCCCGAAGACCCGTCCTGTCCGAGTCTCGTACAGCTCTGCGAAATGGCCGGCGATTTCGCGCAGTTGAAACAGATCGCCAAAGACCGCTCCGACCCTCTAAGCTACGCCGCCGCGGTACTCAACATGCGCCCGGCGCCTGACGACGTTACGCGATAATCTGCGGAATCAACGTACCGTAGACATCGGTCAACCGCATGTTGCGGCCGTTGTAGAGGTACGTCAGCTTCGTGTGATCGAGACCGAGCAGATGCAGCATCGTCGCGTGCAGATCGTGATACGAGATCGGCTGCTCGCCTGCCTTGTACCCGAAGTCGTCGCTCGTGCCGATGGACTGACCGCCCTTGATGCCCGCGCCCGCCATCCACACCGTCATGACGCCGGGGTTGTGATCGCGGCCGACACCGCGCTGCGAAATCGGCATGCGCCCGAACTCGCCGTGCCAGATGACCAGCGTGTCGTCGAGCAGGCCCCGCGCCTTGAGGTCGGTGAGCAGCCCGGCAATCGGCACATCCGATTCCTTGGCGTGCTGGCCGTGGTTCGAAAGGATGTTCGAATGCGCGTCCCAGGTATCGGTGTTCTGGTTGCCCATGCCGCCCTGGAACAACTGAACGAAGCGTACGCCATGTTCGACGAGCCGGCGCGCGAGCAGACATTGTTTGCCGAACGGCTCGGTCATCGGATCGTCCAGACCATACAGCTTCTTGGTTTGTTCTGATTCGCTGCCGATGTCGATGGCCTTCGGTGCGCATCCCTGCATGCGGTAGGCGAGCTCGTACGACGAGATTCGAGCCGACAGATCCGTGGCGCCCGGGAACTTCTCCATGTCGAGCTCGTTCAGCTTCGACAGCAGATCCAGACGATTGCGCTGCGTTTCCGGCGTCATCCCTGCCGCCGGCTTCAGATCGACGATCGGATCGCCGCTCGCGCGGAAGAGCGTTCCCTGATACGCGGCCGGCATGTAGCCCGCGCTCCAGTTCGTCGGCCCGCCAATCGGTCCTCCCCGGGGGTCGGCAATCACGACGAACGCCGGCAGGCTGGTGCTTTCAGTGCCAAGACCGTACGAAATCCACGAACCGGCACTCGGGAATCCCACCCGGATTTGCCCCGATTGCATCTCGTAGTGCGCCTGCACGTGATCGTTGGAGCGGCCGAATACGGAGTGAATGAACGCGATATCGTCGACATGTTTCCCGAGGTTCGGAAACACCTCTGATACCAGCTTTCCACTCTGTCCGAAACGCTTGAACTCGAACGGGCTCGGCATCAGCGGCCCGGGATAACCCTGCCGGACGACGAGATCGCCGTGAATCTTGTCGTCGATCGGCTGCCCCGCGTACTTGACGAGGCCTTCCTTGTAGTCGAAGAGGTCCACCGCGCTCGGACCACCGCTCATGAAGAGCGAAATCACCGCCTTCGCTCGAGGCTTGAAATGCGGCGGCTTCAATGCGTACGGATTGTCCCCCAGCGGCTTCGCCGCGCACGCGTCGGCGACTTCTGCCGCGAGCAGCCCCTGCGAGCTCAGCATTTGCGCGAGAGCCACGCCGCTGATTCCGCCACCGGCTCGCCACAGAAATTCACGACGCGACCAGAAATATTTCATGTTGTGCACGGCGTTACCTCATGTAAAGAAATTCGCTGAGGTTCAACAGAACGTGAGTGAAATCAACCAGGGAGCCGGCCTTCACCTTCTCGAGCGCAAGCTTCTTCTCCACATCGGTGGCGGGTCTTGCGAGCGCGTACTGATACCCGAGATCAATCTGTTTCACCGGGTCACCCGTCTCGCTCGTGATCCGATCGGCCAGCAGCTCGGCCTCACGCAGCACAAACGGATTGTTGAGCAGCGTCAGCGCCTGCGTCGGCACCGTCGACACGTTGCGCGCCCCTGCGGTGAGGTTCATGTCCGGGTGATCGAAGGTCTCGAACATCGGATAGGGCAGCGAGCGCCGCTGGTAGATGTAAATGCTGCGCCGCCATGTGGCCGGACCGTCGGGCTGGTTGTCCCAACGCCCCTTGGTCTGCTCGGTGACCAGAATCTCCTTCGGCACGTTCGGGAAGAATGGCAGCCCGCCCATCGTCAGGTTGATGTTGCCGGCGACCGAGAGCATCGCATCGCGAATCGTCTCGGCGTCCAGCCGCTGCGGACGATACCGCCACATCAGCCGGTTTTCCGGGTCGGCCTTCACGTTGCCGCCGTGATCGAACACGGAGGCCATCTGGTAGGCCTCGGACGTCATCATGAACCGATGGAGCTGCTTGATACTCCAGCCCCGCTTCATGAACTCGACAGACAGATAGTCGAGCAGTTCGGGATGGGTCGGCTGATCGCCCATCTTTCCGAAGTTGTCGAGCGTGGCCACGATGCCACGGCCGAAGTGATGGTGCCACACACGATTGACGATCACCCGCGCGGTCAGCGGATTGTCCGTCGATCCGAGCCACTCTGCGAGCGCAAGGCGCCGTCCCGACGTGCGCCCATCCGGGCGCGGAATCTCGGTCGGGTGCTCGCCGTGCACGGCCACGCTGAGGAAGGCCGGCGTCATCAACGAGCCCCGGCTTTCCGGATCGCCTCGAATCAGAAAATGCGTCGGCGGCGGCTCATACGTGCCGGGGCCTTCCTGAAGGTACGAGCCGTTGGGCTTGTCGGGTGGCGGGAGCCGGCATTTCGGACAGCCGATGGTCTCGTCTCCGCGACCCATGGGCGCGAAGCGCCAGTCGCCGTCCGTAATGATCTCCGCCATCGGCGGCGTCCTGGGCCGCTGCCGTTCGATGACCGCGATCTGCGACAGTGAGCTCTTTCTTCTGAGCCAGCTCCGCGGGGGTCATCATCTTCTCGATTTCTTCTGGGGTTCCGCCGCCGCCACCGGTCAGCACCTGCGTGGCGAGCAGCTGTTCTCCGGGCGTGCGCTCCGCTTCGGGCTTGAACACGGCGCGCTGCACGTTCTCCGGATATTCCTTCTTGATGTACGCCGCACGCAGCTCGTCGCGGTACGGCTTCTCAATCGCGGAGATTTTCTTGCGAACCGCCTCGACCTTCTCGTCGACGTCCTTGTTCTTCTTCAGGTACGTCTCGGCTTCGGTGCGCGACGCCACCAGCGGCCAATCCGTCTCGACCCACCCGTTCACCGCCGCGGCCATCGCGTAATAGTCCTTCTGAGCGATCGGGTCGAACTTGTGGTTGTGGCAACGCGCGCAGTTGACGGTCATCCCCATCACGCCGCGGCCGAGCGTCGCGATCAAGTCGTCGACATAATCCCAGCGTCGTTCAGGGTTGTCTTTTTCGCGGAACAGCACGCGCGGCCCCGCGCGGAGGAAGCCGGTGGCGATCAGGGTTTCGTGCGTGACGTAATCGAGCTCGTCGCCCGCGATCTGTTCCTTCAGGAACTGGTTATACGGCTTGTCCTGATTGAACGCGTTGATGACGTAATCGCGATACCGCCACGCGTTGGGCCGATCGTAATCCTGCTCGAAGCCGTTCGAGTCGGCATAGCGAGCGACGTCGAGCCAGTGCCGGCCCCAGCGCTCGCCGTATTGTGGCGACGCGAGCAACTTCGTGACCAACGTATCCCACGCATCAGCGGACTGATCCGCGACGAACGCTTCGACATCGGCCGGCGACGGCGGCAGACCGATCAGGTCGATGTAGGCGCGGCGGATGAGCGTGCGCTTGTCGGCGCGCGGCGCCGTCACGAGCTTCTTCTCGGCGCGTGCCGCCTCGAGGAACCGATCAATCGGATGTGAGAACTCGGCTTTCGTCGCGAGCGGCGGCGTCTTCTGGACTGGCAGCTTGAACGCCCAGTAGTTCCGCTGCTCCGGCGTGATGTCCATCTTCTCGAGCGCGGCCAGGGCGTTGGATGCGGCCGGCATCGCAGGTTTCGCGGCCTGTTCGGCGACAGCTTCCCACTGCGCGCCTTGATCGATCCATGTCTTGATGGCGGAAATTTCTGCCGGCGTCAGGCTCGAGCCGTCCATCGGCATCGTGATGCTTTCAAGCCCGGCAACCATGCGATACAAGCGGCTCTTGTCGGCGCTTCCTGGAACGAGCGCGGCGCCGTGTTCGCCGCCGCGGATTGCCGCCTCGCGCGTGCTCAGGTCGAGATCGGCCAGCTGCACGTCGGCGCTGTGACAGTTCCAGCAGCTTTTCTCGAGAATTGGTTGGATGTCGCGGGTAAAGGTGACGGGCGAAGCCGGCGCGGCGGCCGGAGTTGGAGTCTGCGCGATCGCCAGCACCGAAAATGTGCCGGCCGCGGCCACCGCGAGAATTATCGAAGGGACTCTTCCCCGCATCGATGCTCTCCTCTTTAAGCTGTTGCTACACAACGAATATCGCACGCCGGCGCCGCGCATTTGTCGCAAATTGTCGCAAATTCACGAACTACCTGCTCACTGGGGACGCTTGAACATCCCCACCATGACGGCTTTGCCGATGACGTGGCCGTCCATTGCCTTGAACAGGTTACGGCGAGTTTCCCATGCATCGGCGCCCGGCGCCATATCGATTTTGGTGTCGAGGGCATACACCTCGAAGGTGTAATGGTGCATGGGCCCCGCGGCGGGCGCACCCGGTCCACGGTAGACCGCGCCCGCTGGCGCTGATCTGGCGAATGCCGTTCGGCAGCTGGGCCCCCTCGGGCATCCCCTCGGGCAACCCCTTTTCGGTGCCCGGAATGTTCCAGACCAGCCAATGCACCTGATCGTCGGTCGTGCGATTCCGCGCCACTTCCGGATCGCGCATATGGAGGACAAAGCTCTGGGTGGCGGCCGGCGCGTTGATCCAGACGAGCTGCGGCGAAATGCCCCGCTCTGCCTGCTGTACTTGCGTGTGCCTGTTCGGGATGACGCCGCCATCGGGAAACGCCGGCGTGGACAACACCATCGGCGGCGACGCGGGACCTCGCCCGCCCTGGCCGGCCGGCGCCTGCCCGGCTGGAGCCGGAGTCTGAGCGGCAATCGCAATCGTTGTGGCAGAAATGGCAATCAGAGTGTTACAAAACGTACGTCGAATCATCGTGAAGTCCTCCAGATTGGAGCGCGGTATGGCGAGACGAAGGCACGAAAACGGCTTGAAGAAGAAGCAACGCATCCAGAGAGAGCAACACGTCCGCGACGTGCCCGAACGCCAGGTTGAACCAGACGACCGGCACCGGGAGCCCCCGATTCCCGAACCGGTTCCTCCCAGCGCAACACAGATGCTGGAAACGGCGGCTCCACCGATTCTCGCGCCGTCCCCGAAGAAATAACGCTAGACACCAAACTGCGTCAGATGATGGTTCAGGTGTTTCGCCATCAGCCTGCTGACGTCGCGGCCCGACATCTTGCCGAGACTGGGACTGTCGGGCCACGGTGAATCGATCGATTTCGCGCACACCTCATCGAGCAACTTCAGGCAGCGGCTGCGCTCTGCCGCGAAGTCGTAGCGATCGTCGCGCGGCATCCAGGGCTTGAGCGTCGGCGCGCCCTTGGGCCACGGCAAGTTGATGACGATGAACTTCAGGAGAGGCCGCGGGAGCGGCACCTTCTGAGGTCCGAGCGTCACGCGTCCGAGCGCAGACTCCATCGTTTCATTGACGTGCCACAACATCTGTCCGACCGACATCTTGCCCCAGCGCCTCTGCGAATCTGGCCGCAGCGCTTCGAGCCGCTGCCGCAGATCGGCTTTGACGCTCGATGTGTGCACTAACGCCACGCCAGCCTCCAATGGTCGATGGTCGATGGTCCATGGTCCATGGTCGATGGTCTGGTCGGCGCGACGTGACTATCGCCCATCGACCGGCGACCATCGCCTATCGACCATCACTGGCGGACGGTCGGATACTTGATGCCAAGCTGATCGAGATACGTCGGGTATTTCGTCGGGTCGTAGTAGAACTTCTTCATCTGATCGCGATATTTCGCCATGGTGTCCTGGTTCAACCAGATGGCCGGCTTGTCTTCGGGACGAATCAGAGGCGTGTATTTCTTGTCCTTCGTCTGAACGTTCCGGAAGTAGTCCCACGCACCTTCGACGAGCTCGGGCTTCATGAGCAGATCGAGGACGGTCATCACCTGAACCTTGGCCCCGGCGGTCACGCCTTTGTGCGCGATCGGCGTCGCCATGGCGATGGCGTTCGCCCAGTTGTGTCCCGGCCCTGCTTCGATGTTTGCGGGATATCGCAACGTGATCGTCGGCACGTTCCATGAGATGTCGCCGATGTCGTCCGATCCGCCGCCCCGCTTTTCCTCGTCCGGCACGACGACGCGTCCGTTGAGCTTGGGCACCTCCGTTGGCAGTCCCCGCTCTTCGACACCGAGCTCTTTCTGCACCGCTTTCGCCAGCGTCTGATCCGCGTCGCTCCACTTCGGCATGCCCACCTTGACGATGTTCGCGTAGCGCGGTCTCGGCGACGACTTTGTTCATGTGCTGCGGCCACGCCGATCCAAGCACGCGCGAGGTCATCGTCGTATCGGTCATCAGCGCCGCCGCTTTGGCCATGTTGTCGCCGATTTCCCACATGCGTTTGATATTGGGGTAATCGGTTTCGCGGAAGTAGTACCAGATGGACGCCGATGGAGGGACCACGTTCGGCTGATTGCCGCCGAAGGTGATGACAGAGTGCGATCGCTGCTGAATACGCAGGTGCTCGCGGCGATAGTTCCAGCCGATGTCCATCAGCATCGCGGCGTCGAGCGCGCTGCGGCCGCGCCACGGCGCTCCCGCCGAGTGCGCGCTCTCACCCTTGAAGGTGTAATCGACCGAGACGAGTCCGTTGCTCGTGCCGTCTCCCCAGTTCACCCCCCAGTTGCCGCCGATGTGCGTGAAGATGACGATATCGGTGTCTTTGAAGTAGCCGTCGCGGACGTAATAGGCCTTGGTGGCCAGGAGCTCTTCGGCAACCCCCGGCCAGAGCTTGATCGTGCCCTGGATCTTCTCGCGCTGCATGATTCTCTTCAGCACGATGGCCGCCGTGATATTGAGCGGCATCCCCGAGTTGTGACCCTCGCCGTGGCCGGGGCCGCCTTCGAAAAACGCATCGTGGTAGGCCACGCCCGGCTTCTGCGATCCCGTCGGAATGCCGTCGATGTCGGAGCCCAGCGAGATGACCGGCTTGCCCGATCCCCACGTGGCCATCCACGCCGTCGGGATGCCCGAAATGCCTTCTTCGATGGTGAAGCCCTGCTGCCGCAGGATGTTGGTCAGGTATTTGGAGGTTTCGATCTCCTGGAATCCGAGCTCGCCGAAGCTGAAGACGGAATCCACCATCTTCTGTGTGAAGTCCTGAAGATCGTCCACGCCCGCCGCCCCTTCGCTCTTGAGCGCGCCGAGCCTCGCTTCAGCTTTCGCATCGACAGCGCGCGCCGGAGCCGGGGTGGAGGGCGCCGCGGGCTGCTGCGCATGGATGTGGACAACCGTAATCGCGGCGACGACGCCGGCAACAACACATGAAGTTCGCATGAAGGGTTTATACACCAAAAGGTGTTCTAAACTGTCCGGTGAACCGTTACACGCGCTCGATAAATCAACCTTCTCAGGAGGCCCTTGTGAGACGACTTCTCCCTTGCATAGCAGCCGGACTTTTCCTCGCTGGTACGGCGTTCCTGTCCGCGCAGAAAACGACCGAGCTCAAAACAGGCGGCGGCGGAAGCCCACACGTACGCACGGATTGGACGGTCGACGGTGCCGCTATCGCCATCGAATATGGCCGCCCGTTCCTGAAGGGGCGCCCTGAAGCGCAGATGATGCCGCCAGGCCGCGAATGGCGCACCGGCGCCGATGCGGCGACGATCATCACCACGGACAAGCCGCTGAAGTTCGGCGCGGTGAGTCTGGCGCCCGGCACCTACACCATCAACACCGTGCCCGGCGAGAAGGAATGGCAGATCGTGTTCGGCCGTCTGTCGAAACCGGGCCAGTGGGGCATTCCTTATCAAAAGGATCTCGAGATCGGCCGCACGTCGATGGCGATCGGCAAGGCGAAGGCGCCGGTGGAGAACGTCACGATCTCGATCGACGACACACCGAAAGGCGCAACGCTGAGAATCGAATGGGGCACGGCCTCGGCGACCGCGCCGTTCACGGTAGGGTAACTGGGAGAGCGGAGAGCAGAGAGCGGAGAGCAGAGAGCACGACTCTCTGACTCTCTGACTCTCGACTCTGGACTCTGGACTCTGGACTCTGGACTCTGGACTCTGGACTCTTTGCTCTCTGCTCTTTGCTCTCTGCTCTCCATGGAGATCTCCCCCGGCGCGCATCATCTGCCGCACTACCTCTCGCTCGATCGTCAGCGTGAGCTCGCCCATCGTCTGCGCGAGCTCATCAATGGTGCCGTGCCAGCCTATGTTCCGGTGGTGCGCGGCGGCGGAAAGATGCACGTCAGGATGTTGTGCCTCGGCCGTCATTGGAACGCGAAGACCTATCAGTACGAACCTGCCCGCTCCGACTTCGACGCCCAGCCCGCACCGCCGCTGCCCGCGGACCTGCAGCAGCTCGCCCGGGAGATTGCGGGTGCCGCCGGCATGTCGATCGACCCCGATCTCTGCATCATTAATTACTATGCCGCCGACGGAAGGATGGGGCTTCACCAGGACAAGGATGAGGGACCAGCGTCGATTGGCGCTGGTATTCCGGTCGTGTCGCTATCGGTGGGCGACACGGCCCGGTTCCTGTTTGGCGGTCTGAAACGGCGCGACCCGGTTGAGGTCGTCGCGCTCGAATCGGGCGACGCATTCGTGTTTGGCGGTCCTGCCCGGCTGCGCTATCACGGCGTCTCCCGTATCACGCCCGGCACGGCACCGCCAGCGCTCGAAATGGACGGCCGCTTCAATCTCACGTTCCGGCAGTCCGATGCGACATGCCGCGCGTCGTCGTAATCGGCGCCGGCGCGGCCGGCCTCATGGCGTCGATCTTCGCGGCGGCGGACGGTGGGGACACAACACTGCTCGAGCGAACGAGAGACGGCGGCCGGAAGATTCTGATCAGCGGCGGCGGGCGCTGCAACATCCTGCCGGCAGAGCTCGACGCGTCGCGGTTCGTGACCGACTCATCGCCCAACACCCTCCGCAAGATCGTACGCTCGTGGCCGCTTCGCGAACAGGTCGCGTTCTTCGAGCGCGGGTTGAATTTGCCGCTCGTGGAAGAAGTGGAATCGCGAAAGCTGTTTCCGCAATCGCAGCGCGCGCGCGATGTGCGCGACGTGTTGATGGAGCACGCGCGCGGCAAAGGCGTCGCGATCGTCACCAACAGCTTCGTTACCGACGTGACGTCGGACGCGGATCGATGGCAGGTGCAGCGCGAAGGCGCCGAACCGATCGCCTGCGATGCGGTGATTCTCGCGACCGGCGGCTTGTCAGTGCCAACCACCGGCAGCGATGGACACGGACTGGAAATCGCCCGCCGCCTTGGTCACAGTGTGCACGCCACCTACCCGGCGCTCACTCCGTTGCTGAACGAAAAATCGGGGTCGGGTGTGATTTTCGGAAATGATCGGGCGAAAATCACACCCGACCCCGATTTTTCGTCGCTCGCCGGCATATCGCTGCCGGTAACGCTCACCGCGCGAAGCGCCGCGCGCGAGTCACGGACGACCGGCGGATTTCTATTCACGCACCGAGGATACAGCGGACCGGCCGTCCTCGACGTCTCTCATGTCCCAGTGCGTTCGCGCATCGAGACCGGACCCCAGGCCGATGTGATCGTTCAATGGACGCCGCTGAAAGATTCGGATTGGGAGGACGTACTGCGCCCGCGCAACGCGGGGACTGTCGTTGCCGCACTCGACTCGCATCTGCCTCATCGCCTGGCGGAAGCGCTCTTGGCGAGGGCCGACGTCGAGCCGGGCAAACTCCTGTCGCAGCTCCATCGTACCGAGCGCCTGCGCCTGATCGAGATGCTCGTCCGCAGCCGGCTGCCCTGGGACGGTGACGAAGGATACAAGAAGGCGGAAGTCACGGGCGGCGGCGTGCCGCTCTCGGAGATCGATCCAAAGACGATGGAGAGCAGAAAGCGGAAAGGATTGTTCCTGTGCGGGGAGATACTCGATGCGTTCGGGCCGATCGGCGGCTACAACTTCCTGTGGGCGTGGGTCACCGGCCGCGCCGCCGGTTCGGCCGCGGCGCGGGTGATATGATCCACCGGATATGTCGATGACGACCCGCGTCCTGATAGTGGAAGATCACGCCGACAGCGCAGAGTTCCTGCGGCTGCTGCTCGAGCCCGAAGGCTACATCGTCAAGACCGCCGGCACTGCCCAGCAGGCGCGCGAACAAGTGACGGCCATAAAGCCGGACATCATCCTGATGGACCTGATGCTGCCGGACGTCGAAGGGCTGGACCTGCTGCGCGAGCTCCGCACGGTGAACCCCGAATCGCAGGTGATCGTCGTCAGCGGACACGGCAGCATCACCGTGGCCGTCGAAGCCATGGAAAACGGCGCGCTGAGTTTCATCGAGAAGCCGATTAACCCGAGTGTGCTGATGGCGCAGCTGCACAAGGCCGCCGAGAAACTCGCGCTGACGGCCGAAAACCGGCGCCTCCGCGCCGAGCTCGACGAAAGCGCCACCTACGCCGGCGTGGTCGGACGCAGCAAGCCGATGCGCCAGCTGTACCAGCTCATCAAGTCGGTCGCTCCGACGGATGCGAACGTGCTCATCACCGGAGAAAACGGCAGCGGCAAGGAAGTGATCGCCACGGCCATTCACGAGTCGAGCAAGCGCGCAAAGGGCCCGTTCATCAAGGTGAATTGCGCCGCGATTCCCACCGAGCTCATCGAGTCAGAGCTGTTCGGTCACAAGCGGGGCGCGTTTACCGGCGCCGTCGCCGACAAACAAGGGCTCATGGAACTGGCCAACAACGGCACGCTGTTGCTGGACGAAATCGGCGACCTCACGCCGAACCTGCAGGTGAAGCTGCTGCGCGTGCTCCAGGATCGCGAGTTTCGACCGGTTGGCAGCACGAAGGTGCTGAAAACCAACTTCCGGCTCATTTCCGCGACGAACGTCAACGTCGACCAGGCGTTGAAAGAGGGGCGTCTGCGCGAGGATTTGTATTTCCGCATCAACACGCTGATGCTGCCGGTTCCTGCGCTCCGTGAGCGTCCGACTGACATCCCGTTGCTGGCCGAATATTTCCTCCGCAAGTACGCCGAACAACACGGCAAATCGGTGATGTCGTACCACCCCGACGCGCTTCGCGCGATGGTGAACTTCGCATGGCCCGGCAACGTGCGTGAGCTCCAGCACGTCATCGAGCGGGCGGTGATTCTCACCCACGGCGCGCTGATTGGCGTCGACGACCTACCTGAAAACATCACGGCTGTCGCCAAGTCCTGAATACAATTCATTGCGCCTACAATGGCTAGGTGGCGCTAGTGTTCCGCCGCCCTCGCGGCCTGAAGGGCTACGCATTCCTGTCGGTTGCAGCGATCGCTGTCCTGGTGGCGCTGATCGCCGGTGGCGTCGTGGTTCGCTACGCGTTTGCGGTAAACAAGCTGTCGCGCGGCATCGGTCAGACGATGTTCTACGGGGCGGACGGCACTCCGTGGTTTCCGCTCGAGGAGCATCGCCGCGATGTTCCGCTGAACCGCATTTCCGCCTATCTCCGCGACGCGGTTGTCGCCGTCGAAGATCACCGCTTCCACCGCCATCTGGGCATCGACCCGATCGCCATCGGGCGCGCCATCGCGCGCGATGTGCGTGCCGGGCGCCTCGAGGAAGGCGGCAGCACGCTCACGCAGCAGCTCGCCCGCACGCTTTTTCTGTCGGGATCTCGCGATTTTCTGCGAAAAGGCAAAGAGGCTGTTCTCGCGGTGATGATCGAACAGCGTCTGTCCAAGACGCAGATTCTGGAGCTGTACCTCAACCGCATCTACCTCGGCGGATCGGTCTATGGCGTCGAGGCCATGTCGCGCAACGTCTTCGGCAAGAGCGCCGCCGAATTGACGCTGGCCGAGTCGGCATTCATCGCCGGTCTGATTCGCATGCCGTCTGGGTTGTGGCCGTGGTCCCACTACGATCGCGCTCTTCAGCGCAGCCATGTCGTGCTTGCGCGCATGCGCGCGGAGCGTTTCATCACCGCGCAGGCCGAACAGCAGGCCCGCGCCACGCCGCCGCGCATCCTCCCGTCCCCCGGGTTGAACCGAGGCGGCTCGGGGTACGCCGAGGACTATCTCCGCCAGCAGTTTCGGACGGAGTTCGACGACGACAATCCGCCAGACTGGAAGGTGCGCACCACGTTCGTCCCCGCCATGCAGAAGGAGGCGGAGCGCGCCGTCACGCAGGGGCTCGCCCGCTTCCGCCAAAGCGGCCTCCAGGCGGCACTCGTGGCTCATCGATCCACACACCGGGGACGTACTCGCGCTCGTGGGCGGCCGCGACTTCGCGCGGACGCCTTTCAATCGCGCCGTGAACGCCAAACGCCAGCCGGGGTCGGCCTTCAAGCCATTTGCGTTTGCGGCAGCGCTCAGCAACGGAATGTCGCCAGTGTCGATGCTTTCGGGGCTCAACGATCTTCGCGTGCCTGGCCACGGCGAGTGGGAAGTGAAAAATGTCAGCCTCGAGGCGCGAGACACGCTGACGCTGCGCGAGGCGCTGTACGAGTCGAACAATCAGGCTGCCGTCAGACTGCAAACCCAGATCGGCTCGCGGCCGGTGATCCGGATGGCTGAAGCCGTCGGCCTGCCGGGGATGCCCGACGTGCCGTCGCTCGCGCTCGGCGTCGGCGAAGTGACGCCGCTGCAACTCACAGCCGCCTACGCGGTGTTTCCCAACGGCGGTTTCGCTGTCGCTCCACGGCCGATCGTGCAAGTGCTCGACAGCGACGGGTACTCCGTCTTCAACGGCGAGATTCAGCGCAAGCCGGTGATCTCGGAAGCGGTCGCCTATCAGATGGTCTCGATGCTCGCTGATGTCGTCGATGTCGGCACGGGCGCCGCGGCCCGCACGCTGGGCGTGCGCTTCCCCGCTGCCGGGAAAACGGGGACGACGGACGATTTCAAGGATGCCTGGTTCATCGGATTTTCGTCCTCGGTTGTCGTCGGTGTGTGGGTGGGATTCGATCAGCCGGCGGCGATCGGCCCGGACGCCTACGGCGCCCGCTACGCGCTGCCCATTTGGGCGGAGTTCATGGCGCGCACGGCGCGCATCCGCAAGCCTGCCCCATTTCGCGTCCCGTCAACCGTGGACGCCGTCAGACTCTGCCGGGTGAGCCACATGGTTCCGCGCGACGAGTGCCCGACTTACACGGAGCACTTCAAGCACAACGATGTGATTCCCGAGGACAAGTGTGACGTGCACCGCGGGCCGAACGCCGCAGAGGTGATTGGAGGAGTGCTGTCGAAGATCGGGAAAGGGATCGGGAAAATCTTCGGCCGATAGACGCCACAAATACAAACAGATCACGAGTTCAGGAAGTTCTTTGGATCTGATCCTGAGAATTGCTACCGGTTGGACTGTTCGTCGCAAATTTCGATTCTTCAAACGGTTTCAAAACTCCGCTCGCGGGGCCTGTCGCCGGTCTGCCCCACTCGTCCTCGGCGCCAACAGCACATGCCACGTGGGAGGCGCCTGCGCGGCGAGCGGGGCGGCCCCGACCGGCGCCACCCGCTTCGGTGTGTTTTGAAACCGTAAACGCCCAGAGTCTCAGCGTCACCGCGCCTCTGCGGTGAGATTGGACGGTCTCCTAGCCTCCTGTTGGTTTTTGGTGATCCGGGGTCCTTGCTATAATAGGGAGATCATGATTTCAGTAAGTGGCGTCACTATGCGGTACGGGTCGAGGACACTCTTCGAGGAGGTCACGACCACCTTTTCAGCAGGCAGACGGTATGGCCTCACCGGTCCGAATGGCGCCGGCAAGTCCACGTTCATGAAGCTGCTCACCGGCGAGATCGACCCCCAGCAGGGTGCGGTCGTGCGCCCGAGAAAAATGGGCGTCCTTCGCCAGGACCAATACGCGTTCGACCAGTTCCGGGTGACCGACACGGTCATCATGGGAAATCAGCGTCTGTGGAACGCGCTTGTCGAGCGTGACAAGCTGTACGCCGAGCCCGACATGACGCACGAGGCCGGCATGCGCCTCGGCGAGCTCGAAGGGATCGTCGGCGAAGAAGACGGCTATTCGGCCGAGAGCGACGCCGCGATTCTGCTTCAGGGTCTCGATATCCCCGACAATCTTCATCAGCGCACCATGGCCGAGCTGCAGGGCGGCCAGAAGGTGCGCGTCCTCCTCGCGCAGGCGCTGTTCGGTCATCCCGAGGCGCTCCTGCTCGACGAGCCGACGAACCACCTCGACCTCGACTCGATCCACTGGCTCGAGGAATTTCTCAACCGCTACGACGGCACGTTAATCGTCATCTCGCACGACCGCCATTTTCTCAACGCGGTGACGACGCACATCGCGGACATCGACTACCAGACCATCATCACCTACACCGGCGGCTACGACGACATGGTGCTCGCCAAGACGCAGATCCGCTCACGGGTCGAATCGGAGAACGCGCAGCGCGAGAAGAAAATCGCCCAGCTCAACGATTTCATTCAGCGCTTTGGCGCCGGCACGCGCGCCAGCCAGGCGACCGCCCGCCGCAAGGAAGTGGAACGGCTGCAGACGACCGAGCTTGCGCGCTCGAATATTCAGCGCCCGTACATCAAGTTCACGATGAAGCGACCATCCGGCAAGGTGGCGCTCGATGTCAAGGGTCTGAAGAAATCGTTCGGTCCCGTTGCGGTGATCCCGGCCTTCGACGCCGTCGTGAATCGCGGCGAAAAAATCGTGCTCGTCGGGCGCAACGGCGCCGGCAAGACGACCATGCTGAAAGCGCTGCTCAGCGACGCGCCCGGCATGACGCCTTCTCCGGCCGATGTGGACGCCGGCAAGATCACCTGGGGACACGAAGTATCGATCGGCTACTTTCCCCAGGATCAAACCGGGACCATCGAAAAAGGTCTGACGGCCGCGGAGTGGCTGCATCGATTCGATCCCGATGCGTCCAGGCAGGACATCCACGGACTGCTGGGACAGATGCTGTTCAGCGGCGAGGAAGGCCTGAAGCCGACCGAGGCGCTCTCAGGCGGCGAGACCGCGCGCCTCCTGTTCTGCCGCATCATGCTGCAGAAGCCGAACGTGCTCATTCTCGACGAGCCGACCAACCATCTCGACCTCGAATCGATCAACGCGTTGAACATCGCGCTGCAGAAATTCGAAGGCACGATTCTGCTCGTCACCCACGATCAGGATCTCCTCGAAGAAGTCGGCACGCGCGTGTGGATGTTCGAAAACGGGAAGATCGTGGATTTCAAGGGAACTTACGAGGAACTGACCGGAACCGAGCAGCGGGCGTCCTAGATTTCCCGGCGTCTGCGTTCCACCTCGACACGCACCTGCGGTCTGTCGCGATCGCGCATCTCGAGAATCGCGTGATCTTCCATGACGAGAAATTCCGCCAGGCTCGGCGGGAGGTCGTACACCTCCCCCTGGCGGTAGTGTTTCAGCGAAACGCCGTTGATCATGCCTCGCGGCTGCCGCGTGATCTTGACCTTCATGCTGCCGGGACTCGTTGCACCCATATTCATGCTAGCAGGAATGGAGTTCCGCCGTCTCCCGGAAAATCACGAAAAGACATGATAAAACGCAGAAACAGCTGTATCGGTGGAATACAAATGAACTAAATCCGTCCACTCACGATGGCGTGCGATCGAGTTTCGATGGTTGACCAACGGAAATCGACGACGGGGGTTGAACGGTCTCCGCGAAGTGACAGGCGGAAAAGTGCGCCGGTGAGATCTCGCGGAGCGGCGGTTCTTCCGCGGCACAAATCGGCTGCGCCATGAAACAGCGCGGATGGAAACGGCAGCCGGATGGGGGATTCGCCGGGTTCGGCACGTCCCCGCGCAGCACGATTCGCGTTTTCCTGGCGTCGGGATCGTGCTGCGGAATGGCGGACAGCAGCGAAACGGTGTACGGGTGACGCGGATTTCGATACAGTTCAAGGCTCGGCGCGAGCTCGACGATCTTGCCGAGATACATGACCGCGACGCGATTGCTGATGTGCTCGACAACCGAGAGATCGTGCGCGATGAACAGATAGGTGAGCGACATCTCCCGCTGAAGGTCGCGCAGCAGATTGACGATCTGCGCCTGAATCGACACGTCGAGCGCGGACACCGGCTCGTCGGCGACGATGAGACGCGGATTGAGCGCCAGCGCGCGGGCGATCCCAATCCGCTGCCGCTGCCCACCCGAAAATTCGTGGGGGTAGTGACTCGCCTGACTCGCCGAAAGACCGACCATCCTCAGCAGCTCTCCTACCCGCTCGCGCGCCGCGGCCCCTTTTGCGATGCCGTGCACGGTCAGGACTTCGGTGAGCATCCTCCGCACGCTCAGGCGCGGGTTCAAGCTCGAATAGGGATCCTGAAAAATGATCTGCATCTGCCGCCGGAGCTGGCGCATCTCGCGAAACGGCAGACCGGTGATCTCTCTTCCCTCGAACTTCACGCTGCCGGACGAGGGCTCGATCAACCGGAGAATGCAGCGCCCCGTCGTCGTCTTGCCGCAGCCGCTTTCTCCAACCAGCCCGAGGACCTCGCCGTGATTGACCGAAAACGAGATGTCGTCAACCGCGCGCACGTGGCCGACGGTCCGGGAAAACAGCCCCTTCTTGATCGGGAAATATTTCTTCAGGTTGGTGACGTCGAGAATGGCGGTCATGCGCTGAGCAGCGGCTTCCTGGAGTGCGGGCCCATTGCCGGAGTGGGTGGAGGCACCGGATCGACCTCGCCCGCCGCGATGTCGCGCGACCGCCAGCAGCGTGCGAAGTGCGCCGGCTCGATCGGCTCCAGCTCAGGCAGCTCGAAGCACTTGTCGATCATCACCGGGCACCGCGGATGGAACCGGCAGCCGACGGGAAACCGCGCCGGGTTCGGAACAGTGCCGGGAATCACGCGGAGGCGATCGACGACCTCGCCGAGCTTCGGGAGTGAGGCCTGCAGTCCCGCCGTGTACGGATGCAGCGGGCGGTGAAAGACGCGGTTTACGTCTGCATGTTCCACCACCTGTCCGGCGTACATCACGGCAACGCGATCGGCCGTTTCTGCGACGACGCCCAGATCGTGGGTGATGAGAATCACCGCCATCCCCATCTCCCGCTGCAGTTCCTTGAGCAGCTCGAGGATCTGCGCCTGAATCGTCACGTCGAGGGCTGTCGTCGGCTCGTCCGCGATCAACACGGCAGGACGGCAGGCGAGCGCCATCGCAATCATCACGCGTTGCCTCATGCCGCCGGAGAGCTGGTGGGGGTATTGCGAGATCCGTTGTTCGGGGGCGGGGATGCCCACCCGTTCGAGCATCTCGATGGCCCGCTTGCGCGCGTCGGTGCGGGTGAGGCGTTCGTGCAGCACGAGTGCCTCGATGATCTGTTCGCCGCAGGTGTAGACCGGGTTGAGGGCCGTCATCGGCTCCTGGAAGATCATCGAGATTTCTTTGCCGCGTATCTTGCGCATGTCGTCGTTGCTCAGCGGCACCAGATCGCGTCCCTTGAACAGGATGCGCCCCTCGACGATGCGCCCCGGGGGCTGCGGCACGAGCTTGAGGATGGATAAGGCAGTCACGCTCTTGCCGCTCCCCGACTCCCCCACCACTGCGAGCGTTTCGCCGGCATTGACCTCGTAGGACACGCCGTCCACGGCGCGCACGATGGCCGTGTCGGTGTAGAAATGGGTGCGCAGGTTGTCGAGTCGAAGGAGCGGAGTACCGCTCATGCGCGTCCCCCGGTAACCCGCCGCGGATCGAGAGCGTCCCGCAGTCCGTCCCCGAGGAAGTTGAAGGCCATGACCGTGACGAAAATGGCGGCGCCGGGAACGAACAGCAGCCAGGGAAAGCTTGTCAGCGCGCGGATGCTTCGCGCCTGGTTCAGCATGTTGCCCCACGACGCGCTCGGTTCCTGAACGCCGACGCCGAGGAACGACAGGATCACCTCGCCGAGAATGTAGCCGGGAATCGACAGAGTCGCCGCGACGATGACGTACGACATCGTGTTCGGCAGCACATGACGGGTAATCACACGCAACCGGCCGAACCCGAGCGCTTCAGCGGCCGTGACGTAGTCGCTCTTGCGCATCGACAATACGAGGCCGCGGATGACGCGCGCCAGCCCCGCCCACCCGATGAACGCCAGTATCGCGACGATGCCCAGGTATACCTGGTGGCTCGGCAAATCCATCGGGAACACGGCGCGAAGCGCGATGATCAGATACAGCGACGGGATGCTGAGGAGCAGCTCGGTGACGCGCATGATCGCCGTATCGGCGAAGCCGCCGAAATACCCGGCAATGCCGCCCAGCAGCAGGCCCAGTGTGAATGAGATCGCGATGCCCACCAACCCGACCGTCAGCGAGATCCTCGATCCGAACAGGAGCCGCGACAACACGTCGCGGCCGAACGAATCGCTGCCGAACAGGAGCACGCGCCCCGGAGCATCCACGCCGAACAGGTGAATGTCGGTGGACAGGAGCCCGAACAGGTCGTACGAAG
This sequence comes from Vicinamibacterales bacterium, assembly GCA_963850295.1. Lineage (GTDB taxonomy): Bacteria > Acidobacteriota > Vicinamibacteria > Vicinamibacterales > JAMQPK01 > JAMQPK01. The sequence continues at coordinate 333,654 of CAWKKU010000012.1, forward strand.
CCCCTCGCACGAAAAACCGCAGCGGACGCTCGGCGGACGGCTCATCGGCGTATTCGAAGCTGCCGACATCCACGAGGCGCATGTCACGCACGTACGGGCGCAGGCTGACACTCCCGTCGGCGCGCACCCAATGCAGCGGCTGTGGCGGGTGGAAATATTTGGCTCGGTCCATCTCTTCTTCCGAATAGGGCGCGACGAAGGGCGCGAACAGCGCGAGCAGGTAAAACATCGCGAGCACCACACCTCCGGCGATCGCCAGCGGGCTCTTCCGCATCTGCGTCCAGAACACCACCGCGGGCGATTGCGGCGCGGCGGTTTCCTCGGCGGTACGGTCCACCGCCCGGTCGGTGACAAGCGCGGGCTCGTTGACCTCAGTCATAACTGATCCTCGGATCCGTTATGGCGAGAAGCAGATCGGCAATCAGGTTGCCGACGATGAGGACCAGCGACGCCATCAGCACGGAGCCCATGACGAGATACTGATCCTGCGTCAGGATGGCGTCGAGCGTAATCCGCCCGAGGCCGGGCCATGAAAAGATGATCTCGACGATGAACGACCCCGACACCAGCGCGCCCAGGGTGTAACCGAACAGCGTGATCATGGGGTTGAGGGCGTTGCGCAAGGCGTGCTTCACAATCACGGTGCGCTCGCTCAACCCTTTGGCCCTCGCGGTTGTCACATAGTCGAGCCGAAGAACATCGAGCAGACTCCCCCGCATCTGGCGCATCCGGCTCGCCAGCGGTATGAGACCGACGACCAGCGCCGGCAGCGCGAGGTGATGAAGCACGTCGAAGAAGCGGCCGAGCGCGTCGAGATCGTCGTAATCCAGAGAGCGCATGCCGCCGACGGGAAACCACCCTGTCCGCGCCGCCAGCATGAGCAGCAACAGCGCCGCGAGAATTTCGGGCACCGACAGCCAGATGAACGCCAGGAACGACAACGCCCGATCGATCCAGGAGTGTTGCTTCACTGCCGCAATCACCCCCAGCGGGATCGCGAGTGCCCACGTGATCAGCGCCGCGGCACCGGCGAGCAGCAGGGTGTTGGTGAACCCTTCACTGATGACGTCGAACACCGGCTGATGACGGGCGAACGACTGCCCGAAATCGAACTGGAAGATGACGTTTCGCAGGTAGATGAAATATTGCACGTACCACGGTTTATCGAGGCCGAACCGCACGCGCATCGCTTCGATGGTCTCGGCCGAGATGCCGGGGTTCTCCGCCATCTGATTGAGAAAGTCGCCGGGCGCGAGCTGCAGCAGCAGGAACGTGATCAGCGAGATGCCGAAGAGCAGCGGGATCGTCTGCAGCAGTCGCCGCAGCACGTAGGTGCGCATGTTCGATCAGTTCTGACGCGATTTGACGAACACGCGGTCGATGTTCCAGACGATGCGGTGGGCCATCACGCTGGGCTGCACGTTGCCGAAGCGATCGCTCACCGGCACCTTGATGCGCTGGATCGGCAGCCAGATGAACCAGCTCTGGTCGTTGAGGATGTTCTGAATATCGTCCCAGGACGACTTTTGCAGCTGTTTGTCCTGAGTGGTCAGCATCACGTCGAGGAGCTGATCGATGCGCGCCTCCTGTGGCGTCGCCGGTTTGTGCTGACGGACGAACCACTGATGCGATTCGCCTGACGAGCGCCACACGTTCTGCCCGCCGAACGGGGTCGGGGGCACGGAGCTCTGGAAGCCGAGCAGAATGGACTCGGTACTGGAAGTCGGAGTGAATGTTCGACACGATCGTGTTGAAGTCCACGGGTGTCAGCGCCATCTTCACGCCGACCTTGGCCAGATCGTCGCGCATGAAGTTCGCCATGGCTATCCTGAGCGCGTTGCTGCTGTTGGTCCGCATCATGAAGCCGACCTGACGTCCCTTCGCATCTTCGAGAAAGCCGTCGCCGTTGGTGTCCTTGAACCCCATGCCGGCCAGCAGTTTTTTCGCGGCTTCCGGATTGTAATCGTGCTTCACCACATCCGCCGAGTGCCACGCCTTGTTGCTGCTCGTGGTCTGCGACCAGTTCTTCTCGCCGTATCCGAAGAAGACACCTTTGATCATGGCATCGCGATCGATGGCCATCGAGACCGCACGCCGGAAGTCCGCGTTGTTGAACCACTCATACTTCACCGGATCCACGATCGGCGCGCCGACACGTTGGCCGGCCGAGGGTTTCGCGCCGCGGTCCTGAGACTGCACCTTATTGAGATTGAACCAGAACATGTGCGTGGCCTGCGACGCACCGAGGTCGTACAGGGTGAAACCGCCGCTCTTCTGGTTGTCTTCGTACCACCGGTAGTTCTCGGGCTTCACATCGTCGAGCGCGTCGGCGCCGCCCGATCGGAACTTCAGGTCAGCAGCGTCCTGGTCGGGAACGACGAGGAACACGAGCTCGTCGAGGTACGGAAGCCGCTGGTTGTTCTGATCGAAGCCGTAGTAGTGCGGATTTCTGACGAGGACGGTTTTTTCGTTCGCGACGTATTGACCCAGGCGCCACGCCCCGCTCGTCACGAGCTTCTCCGGCGGAGTGCTGATGTTATAGGCAGACGCGAAGCTGCCGCTCTTGAACGCATCGTGCAGCGCGTGTTTCGGCATGATGGCCAGATTGCCCGGACATAGCGCGTCGAGCAGCCCCGCGTGCGGCTTGCCGGTGTTGATGACGATCGTATGGGCATCGGGTGCGGTGACGGTGAAGTCGCGCCCCTGCACTTGAAGCATTTCCTGCATCGCCGGATGCAGCGCCTTGTCGTACACCACCTCGAACGAAAACAGGACGTCCTCGGAGGTGATCGGATGGCCGTCAGAAAAAGCGGCGCCCCGGCGCAAATGAAAAGTCCAGGTCACTCCGTCCGGCGCCACCTCCCAAGATTTCGCCAGGCCCGGGCCGTACTGCTGCGTGGCGTTGTCGTAGTTCACCAGAAATCCAAACAAACGATCGGTGATGTCGGTCGACGCCGTGTCGGTGGCCATCATCGCGTTGAACGTCTTGGGGTCGTTGGTCTCGGCAAGAACGAAACGTCCGCCATGACGGCCGACCGTCGCCATTTGCCTGATGAGCGGCTCCGCAGGGGGCGGAATGTCATCGCGGTAGGCCACCTGTTCGGTCCTGCGACCGCCACAGGCCGACACAGCCAGGAGTATCGCTCCGAGCGCGGAGATGAGCCGACGTTGGGAAACGTGAATGGCCATCGACGGCGGCCTAGCTGTCGCGCGGTTTCACGTAGACCCGTTCGATGTTCCACAAGATCCGGTGAGGCATGATGCTCGGATGGATATTTCCAAACCGGTTGCTCACCGGCAGCTTGATCTTGAGAATCGGCAGCCAGACGAACCAGTTCTGCTCGTTCATGATGGTCTGGACTTCTTTGTACGCGGCTTTCTGGGCGGCGACGTCCAGATTCGACAGAACGACGTCGAGCAGCGCGTCAATACGGGCCTCTTCTTTGGTTGCCGGCGTCTGCTGCCGCGGATACCAGAAATGTGTTTCGCCTGCCGAGCGCAGAACGTTCTGGCTGTTTCCCGGCGTTGGTGGCACGCCGCTCTGCAGCCCCAGCAAAATGGCGTCGTAGCGGAAGTCTGACCGCGAATTGGTAATCAGGGTATTGAAGTCAACCGGAGTGAGCGTGACGCGAATGCCGAGCTTCGCCAGGTCGTCTCTGATGAAGTTCATCATCGCCACGCGAATGACGTTGCTCGAATTCGTGCTCAGATTGAACGTGACCGGATTGCCTTTTGCATCTTCAATAACTCCGTCGCGATCGGAATCTTTGAAGCCGAGCGAGGCGAGCAGGCGCTTCGCTTCGTCCGGGTTGTGGTCGCTGCGCACCAGGTCCGGAACGTACCATTCGGCGTTGCCGCGGCCGGAGAGCGACCAGCTGCTTTCCCCATACCCGAAGAAAATACTGGGAATCATCGCGTCGCGATCAATCCCCATCGAGACAGCGCGGCGGAACACCGGATTGCTGAACCACGAATATTTGACCGGATCGACATACGTATCGCCGACACGCTTGCCGGCAGGCAGTTTTTCACCGGGGAGCGGAGGCTGGACTTTGTTCAGGTTGAACCAGAAAAAATTCGTGCTTTGCGAAGGGCCGAGGTCGTGGAGAGTGAAATTGCCTTCCTTCTGATGGTCTTCGTACCACCGGTAATTCTCCGGCTTGACGTCGTTCACCGCATCGAGCCCGCCCGACCGGAACTTGAGGTCGGCGGCGTCCTGGTCCGGCACGAGGAGGAACACGACCTCATCGAGATAGGGCAGGCGCTGCTGCTTCTGGTCGAATCCGTAGTAATGGGGATTCCGGCCGAGCACCGTTTTTTCACCGGGCACATATTGGACGACACGCCACGCACCGCCGAACACCAGCTGATCCGGCGCAGTGCCCACGTTGTAGGCAGCGGCGAACGTCCCATCCTTGTACGATTTTTCAAGGATGTGCTTCGGAACGACCGTAAGGCCGCCCTGACACAGCGCATCGAGCAGAGCGGAGTTGGGCTTCAGGGTGTTGATGACAATGGTGTGCGCATCGGGCGCCGACACCTTGAATTCCTGACCATCGATCTTGAGCAGGTCCTGAACCGCCGGGTGGACGTTTTTGTCGTACGCCACTTGAAAACTGAACAAGACATCCTCGGCCGTAATCGGATGTCCGTCGGAAAATGCCGCGCCCTTTCGCAGATGAAACGTCCACGTCACGCCGTCCGCGGCCGTCTCCCAGGATTTCGCCAGTTCCGGCTCGAATTTCTGCGTTCCATTGTCATACCGCACTAGAGACCCGTCGGTCAGAGTCGTGATGTCAGTCGACGATGTCTCTGTCGCCATCATGCCGTTGAATGTTTTTGGGCTGTTGGTCTGCGCCATGATGAAGCGCCCACCATAGCGGCCGACCGTAGGAAGGGTTCGAATGAGTGGTTCAGCCGGTGGCGGGATCGCGTCCTTATACGCTGCGCCCTCTTCGGCACGGCGGCTGCCGCATGCCGCGGCGCCGATCAAAGTAAGGATAAATGCGGGAACCGTCAGGTAGCGAAAGGAGTTGAATCGCCTCATTTCAGCGATTGTACTAAATCCTCTTGCCTAAACACCGTTTTGGCCTCTATCCTGCAATTCCCCCCGGCGATCGTCGAAAACCTCGAGATTTCCTTCGTGCGTGCCATTCTGCGCAATCAGGATTGTGTGACGCCGCTACAGAACTGTAAGGACAAGGGATGAATAACACGTTTATTGCCATTGTGGCACTGGTGCTCGGCTCGACCCTCACGACTGGCTGTTCGTTCGAGAACGCCACGAAGCTGGGACCGTCCGGCGTCGGTACCAACACGGGCTCGCCTTCATCGACCGGCACGACCGGCGGTTCGAACACCGGGTCGTCGTCTTCCGCGATATCCGCATTTGCCGGCGCGTGGGGATCGTCCACAATTGCGGGGCTTCCTCTCGGCAACTGCTCGGACGTGAAGTGGATGATCACGACGCAGACCGACACTTCGGTTTCCGGTAACGTGACCGCCAGCTGCGCCAGCGGCGTCGCCGTCTCGGCCAACCTGACGGGCACGCTGGCGAGCGCCGACAAGATCAACCTCATCGCGAACGGGACGCTGACCGCCATGGGGGTGCCATGCCCGTTCACCTTGAACGGCACCGGCACCCGGGCCGCAAGCGACACGATGCAGGTGGACTACACGGGCACCTACTGCCTCGGCACGGTCAGCGGTTCCGAGCAGCTCCGGAAATTCCCGACGCTGTAAGAGCTGGCGATCTACAGATCTAGAGATCTCTGAGATCTGTAGATCTCTAGATCTGTGAGCCTGTCCGGGCGGGGCCTGCGCATTGCCAGATATGACGATGCGATTGGCCCTGCCATTTCTCACAGCCGTCTTTGTCTTACCTGCCCTGGCGTCAGCCCAATCATTGGAAATATTCGCCACGACCGGCGTTATCCAGGTGTGGGACGACGAGGGGAAGATCGGTACGGGGGTGCCTATCGGCGGCGGCATCGGGTTCCGCTCGCCGCATGGCTGGGGCATCGAGTTCCTTGCGGAGCGCCAGAAGGCGACGCGCGATTTCGCCAGCGGAGTGTCGTTCGATTCAACCGTCATCGCCGGACGCGCGCGCCTGCTCAAATATTTCGGCGGCGGCCGAACTCAGCCGTTCGCGGGCGCCAGCCTCGGGGTCGCGCGCATCGAGTCCAGCCGCTCAGAGCCGCCCGGCATCGGCGGCGCCGTCTTCCGGCGGACGTCAACCGCCGGAACGCTCGGTGGATTCGCCGGCGCGCGCATCAGCGCAGGCGACCGCCTGTTCGTGCGCCCGGAGTTTGAACTCTCGAAGAGCGGCGAACATCTGCGGATGGGAGGAATGGTGGCGGTTGGGGTGTCGTGGTAAGGCAGAATCGTAAATTGGCAATTGCCAATTGGCAATTGGCGAATTAGGAAGGCGCCGGTCCGAACTCGGGCGCATATCGTACGGTTCCGCCGACATCCTTCAACGCGCCTTCACGCAGTCCCAGCACCATGAACTCTTCGTCCACTCCATACTCGTTTCCGAGCCGATATCGGCTGGCGCACTCAAATCCAAATCGCGCGTAGTACTTCGGGATCGCCTAACACGAAGACAGCGTCGTACCCCTCGTGGTTGCAACGGTCGAGGCCGTCCCGGACGAGACGCGCTCCGATTCCCTTGCGCTGAAACGCGGAAACAACGCCCAGTGGAGCGAGGCCCAACGCACGAAAGCCTAGAGGCACGACATCGATCGTCACCGGCGAGAACAGGATGTGGCCGATCAATCCATCAGGGCTCCCCGGATCTTCGGCCACCAACGAGACGAGAGATCTGCCCGCCGCACGAAGAAGGTCCACTAGCCGGGCTTCGACATCACCGCCGAACGCGTCAGTGTGGATTCGATGGATGCCCTCGGCGTCCTCCGGTCGTTCGTTCCGAGTCAACGCCTCGCGCTCATCGCGTCATCGTGTTGTCGTTTTGCTCAGCTTCGTGTCTTCGTGGTCGTGTCTTCGTGGTATGTCTTCGTGGTGCCGTGAACGCGGCCGTCGGTTCCGTCTGCCGGCAGCCGGAGCCCACCCTTCGCGCTTCAAATGTCCCACCCTATTCGCCTCGTCTCATACTCGGCCACAGCAATTGCGCACGTCGTTGCTTCGGCTGCATTTCCATGTTTCTTCCGACTCTGCGCTACGGACAACGACCGCTGCACGAACACGGCTGCCTTGCCGACGGAGCCGCCGACCGCATGGCGAAGTCACCAAATCATCGCGTCGTCGCGTTCCATGGCGTCATCGTGTGGTCTTTGCTTCGTGTCTTCGTGGTGTGTCTTCGTGGTCGGGCCTTCGTGGTTACGGAGCGAGCCGGTACAGTGAAGTGTCCGTGCCGATGTACAGTGCGCCGTCTCTCCCTTCCGCCACGACTCGCACGGGGCCGATCTGATCTTCCAAAAGCCGCTCGACCGACACGATCTTCGAGGGGTCGGTGGCATCGAACCGCATGCGCATGAGCTCGCGGCCCGCCTCGGCGGCGACGAAGAGATTGCCCTTGAAGATCGGGATGAGCTCCCCTCGATAAAAGGCGGCTGCCGTTGCACCGGTTCCCGCCGGCAGCGCATACGCCGTCCGCAACCTTGCGCGATTTTGTTTCACATCCTTCGTCACGGCGCTCAGGCGGCCGGCGTCGGAACCAAGCCGATCGACCACCCACATCGTGCCGGTTGCCGGCTGCCAGTCGAACGCGTTCGGTTGTGGATGGTCGAACGAAAAGATCGGCGTATGGTCGGGCTGATCGTCGGGTGTGGTGGCGTCGAGATTCAGACGCAGCACCTTGCCGTTGTAAGCGGCAAAGCTGCCGGCGAGCTGCATATCCGACGAGCTGTCGAGCGCCACGTAGATCTTCCCATCGGGACCAATCCGCAGTGCGCCGCTGGCGCCGTCGGGCGATGCGGGCGTGCGATCGAGCAACACGGCGCGCTCACCGAACACATCGCCCACCTGACGGAAGCGTGCGACGACGAACTCGATGCCATCACGCGGAGAGGACGCAGCATAGAGCGCGTACAGCAGCCCGCTTTCATCGAACTTGGGATCGATCGCCAACGCCAGCAGACCGCCAGCGGGCAGTTCCACGTCCGCCGAGAGATCCAGCGACGCACCGCCGGCGAGACGTCCATCCCTTACGGCACGCACAGTCCCGCCACGCTCCGCGATCAGAATCGACCCATCGGGCGGAAACACGAGATCCGACGGCAGACGCAGCTGATCGGTGACGAGCGAAAGATTCAGCTGCGATTGTTCGGCGGTGACGACCGACAGCGAGGTGCTCGTCGAGGCACTCCTGACCGCGACGGCAACGACGCGAAGCGCGGGCGAGCGCGGGCTCTCGGCGGTCACCGAGCCGTCCACCACAAACGACGCGAGTTCCAGCGTGTGCGAACCAGGGCTCAACGGAGGAAGCAGGGCGCTGCATTCGAAGTCCGCGCCGGCACGCGCACACGTTGCACTCCCGACGGTGGTCCGCGTGCCATCCACGTAGAGCGCAAATTGCAGCGTGCTGATATCCCCTGCGTCAGGCGCCGGCTGGGTCCACCCCAGGCGATCTCCAGGAGCCACCTGTATCTCGCCTGACGGGTTCCCAGGGTCGGGGACCTCGGGATCGTTCTTGTTGTCGCACGCTGCGAGGCACGTGCAGACGACGACAGCGAAGATGAGCCGGCGCACCATCATCCGCATCATAGCCCACGTGCGCTACGATAGCGCTCATGAGATGCCCGGCGATTGCAATTCTGGTAATGCTCATCTGGAGGCCGGCATACGCACAATTGCAGGGGCAGGTTTACGCCAGCGGATTTCAAGCGCCGGTCGCATTCGTGCAGGATCCCACGGATCGCACGGTTCAGTTCGTGGTGCAGCAGGCCGGGCGGATACGTGCCGTTCGGAACGGCGTGATTCAGGCCCCGGATTTCCTCAACCTCAGCGGCAGCATCTCGTGCTGCGGCGAGCGCGGGCTGCTCGGATTGGCGTTTGCGCCCGACTATCAGACCAGCGGCCGCTTCTTCGTCAATTTCACCAATCAGTCCGGCGACACCGTTGTTGCGCGATTCACGCGCTCCGACAGCCCCCTCGTGGCCAATGCCGCGTCACGATTCGATCTGCTCCTCGGAGGCACGCGGCGATTCATCGTCCAGCCGTTTTCCAATCACAACGGCGGCCACCTGGTCTTCGGCCCTGACGGATACCTCTACATCGGGCTTGGCGACGGAGGATCCGGCAACGATCCCGATCATCGGGCGCAGAATCCGTCCGATCTCCTCGGGAAGATGCTGCGCATAGACGTGAGCGTGCCGGATGGCGACACCACCGGTTACAGAATCCCACCGGACAATCCGTTTCTCGGAACGAATGCCGCCCGCGACGAAATCTGGGCGTTCGGCCTGCGCAATCCGTGGCGATACAGCTTCGACGATCCGGCGCGAGGCGGCACCGGCGCGCTCGTCATCGGCGATGTCGGTCAGAGCGCCCGTGAAGAGATCGATTACGAGCCGCGCGGCGCCGGCGGCCGCAACTACGGTTGGCGCAATTTCGAAGGCACGCGGTCGAACGTGACCTCGAGGCCGCTCGCCTACGAGCCCGCAACCGGACCCATCTTCGAATACGGCCGCGACGAAGGCGGCTCGGTGACCGGCGGCTTCGTCTATCGCGGCACTCGGCTCGGCGCTGCCTATCGCGGACGATACTTTTTTGCCGACTACGTGTCGGGCCGCGTCTGGTCGATCGCCGTCACACCCTCCGGATCGGGCGGCGCGTCCTCAGACCGCCGCGAGCATACCGCGGAGCTCGGCGGCCGCACCGTGCTCGGCAATATCAGCTCATTCGGCGTTGATGCGGATGGGGAGATCTATGTCGTCAACCACTCAGGGAGCATCGTCCGCATCACCGCCCCGGCCACAGCCCCACCCGCCCCTAGTGGTCTCAAGATTCTGAAACCCTGACCGGCACCGCAGCCTATGCGTCATCGCATACAGCAGAATGCTGATGCTGGAGAAAAGGGAGTGATTGGTCGATGGTCTGTGGTCAGCAGTCAATAGTCCATGGTCAACGTCCATAGTCGAGCCTGTGTCGAGAACCCAGACAAATTTCTGCAATTCTCGAACGTCCCGGTTTTCATGCCTTCCCCCGAGAAGAGCGCACAGGATAAGCTCACAGGATTCACTGAATTGCTGGAAAACAGGGGCAGACATGACCATGGCCCGTCGACCATGGACCATCGCCCATCGACCATGAGAGGCGCTTTTATTGTTGTTGCTGCTGTTGCTGTTGCTGTTGCGTGTAATCGAACGGCTCGGGTTCGGCCGCGTCCGTGGCGACCCAGGTGTTCATCGGCAGCACGCGCTCGGGGCGAATCGGGGAATCGGGCAGCGACACGGTGACCAGCACGGCCAGTTCGCTGCCGGCTTCGCCGCGGAATACTCCCCTGGTCGGCGGCACGTCCGCGTAATCCCTGCCGACCGCGACCCGCACGTGCCTGTCGCCTGCCATGACGTCGTTCGTCGGATCGAAACCGACCCATCCGAGCGACGGCAGAAATGCCTCCACCCACGCGTGCGTGGCGCCTTGTGCCGATCGATCGGAACTGTCGGCGCTCGGCGACAGGTAACCGCTGACATACCGGCATGGGATACCGATGCGGCGGCTCAGCGCGATCATGATGTGCGCGAGATCCTGGCAGACGCCGGTGCGCGCGTTGAGGGCATCGTCGATCGGCGAATGCACGTGAGTGTGGCTCGGCGCGTAGGTGAAATTGTGGAACAGCGCGTAGTTCAGCCGCCTCATCAAGGTCAGTGGATCGGCGTCGCGCTGCCATGACAGCTCGTCGGCAAAGTCGCGCAGCCGCTCGGTGTCGCGGGCGAAACGGCTGTCTTCGAGGTTGTGCCAGTACTCCCCGCCGTTGGCCATGCCGTCCAGCTCGTCCCAGACACTCTCCGGCAGACTGTCCGGTATCGCCGGCGCCGGCGTCATGTCGACGACGGCGTCGGCGGTGATCCAGAGCCGTGAATGCCGGTTGGGAATATCGAAATGGTGCACGACGTTGCCGAGCGGGTCCTGATACGCGAACACGCGCGACCGCGGCTGCATCGTGAGCTCGAAGCGCAGACAGCGCTGCCGCGCGTCGCTGCGCGGCTGCATGCGAACCTCCATCACGCTTTCGCTGATCGGCGCACTGTAGGTGAACCGGTTCGTGTGGCGGATGACGTACTGAATTTCGCCGGTCATGAGGCGATGGTCGATTCGAATTGATAGGTGATGTAGGTCTGATACAGCGCCGCGTGCACGTGTTCGCACTGGCGGCGTATCTCCTGCACGTAGCTCTGGATGCTGTCGGCCATGATTTCGTCGATCTGACTGTAGTCGAGAGACGCGCGCAGCCGGCCGGCGAGGCGATCGACTTTCCCCTGCGCGCTCCGGCCGAGCCCGCGCGCCACCGACCGCAGCGACGCCTCGACGGTGTCGATGGCAAATCTCACCGAGCGGGGAAAGTCCGGACTGAGCAGCAGGAACTCGGCGACGCGGTCGGGCCGCACGTCCGCGGTGTACCGCTGGCAATACGCTTCGAATCCCGAGCACGATCGCAGCAGGGCCGTCCACGACACGTAGGCGCTGATGCCGGTATCTTTGACTGCCATGCCGGTCTCGTCGAAGTGCACCCCGAGCATGGTCGCGGTCGCCGATGCGCGCTCAATCGAACGGCCGATCTGGATGTAGTGCCATCCTTCCGTATGAATCATCGTCGAGTCCGTGATCCCTTGAAACAGGTGTGCGGCCTCGCGCACATGCGCGTAAAACGCGGAGCCGCGCGTCGAGCGGCTGCGGCGCACGTGCAGATACAGCCGGTTCAACTGCTCCCACATCTCGGTGCTGATCTGCTCGCGTACCTGCCTCGCGTTTTCGCGAGCGGCCGCGACACAGGCTTCGATCGTCTGGTGCAGCCGCTGTTCCGGGTTCGCCTCCGCCGCCGGAACGACGACGACACCGTAGCCACTCGGCGGCGGGACGACGGCGCCCATCAGACGGCCCACGATATCCGACGAACGGTCGAGCGTCAGGCCGAGGCACACGTCCCCCAGCCTCGCCGTGTGTTCGGCGCGCTCGAGATAACGGCTCATCCAGTATGCGCAGTCAGCTACGCGCGACAGCATCGTCAGTCAGCAAGCACCCAGGTGTCTTTGCTGCCTCCTCCTTGTGATGAGTTCACGACCAGCGAACCGCGCCGCAACGCGACCCGCGTCAAGCCCCCTGGAACAACGGTGCACGTCTCGCCGAAGAGCACATACGGGCGCAAATCGACATGACGCGAAGCGATGTGGTCGTTGATGAAGTTCGGCGCACGCGACAGGGCGAGCGTCGGCTGCGCGATGTAATTCCGTGGCTCCACCGCAATCCGCCGGCGGAATTCCTCGCGCTGCTCGGCCGTGCTGTGCGGGCCGATCAGCATGCCGTACCCGCCCGACTCCCCTACCGCCTTCACCACGAGTTCGTCGAGATGCTCAAGCACGTACGCGCGATCGCTCGGGTCGCTGAGCATGTAGGTGTGGACGTTGGGAAGAATGGGCTCCTCGTCGAGATAGAACTTGATGATCGCCGGCACGTAGGCGTACACCGCCTTGTCGTCCGCCACACCCGTGCCGATGGCGTTCATGATCGACACGTTCCCGGCGCGGTAGGCACTGAACAGCCCCGGCACCCCAAGCCGCGAATCCGATCGGAACGCAAGCGGGTCGATGAAATCGTCGTCCACGCGCCTGTAGATGACATCCACGCGCCGCAGCCCCGCCGTCGTGCGCATGTAAACGACGTTGTCGTGCACCATGAGGTCGCGCCCCTCGACCAGCTCGATGCCCATCTGCCTGGCAAGGAAAGTGTGCTCGAAGTACGCGGAGTTGTAGACGCCGGGCGTCAGCAGGACGATCGTCGGGTTCGGCCGGTCATCGGGCGCGAGCGAGCGGAGCGTGGCGAGCAACGCGAGCCCGTAGTGGTCGATCGGCCTCACCGAGTACTCGGTAAACAGTTCCGGGAACACGCGCTTGATGATCTGGCGGTTGGTCAGCATGTACGACACGCCGCTCGGCACGCGAACGTTGTCTTCGAGCACGGCAAACCCGCCATCAGGGAGGCGGACGAGATCCGTTCCGGCTACCGATACGTACACGTCGCGCCGGGGGCGCATGCCAATCATCTCGCGCCGGTAATGCTGCGCGCTGAACACGAGACGGCGCGGCACGATGCCTTCCTTGAGGATGCGGCCGTCCTGGTAGATGTCCTTGAGGAACAGATTGAGGGCGGTCAGCCGCTGGATCAGGCCGCGCTCAATCGTTTCCCACTCACGCGCGGTGATGATGCGCGGCAGCAGGTCGTACGGGAAAATTCTCTCCGTTCCCTGGTCGTCGCCGTAGACGGTGAAGGTGACGCCCTGATGCAGGAACGCGCTGTCGGCGTCCTGCTGGCGCTGGCGGAGCTCCGCGGACGACAGTTCGAGCAGCCGCCGGTGCAGCGCCTCGTACGGAGGCCGCGGCACGCCCGGTCGATCGAACATCTCGTCGTAACAATGGTCGAGTGCGTATTCCGAAAAGAGACCGGCATCCACGCCGATCGCGCCGTCTGGGCCCGTCACACTGCGCATGGTACGGCAAGACGCAGCGGCTCGGAACAACATGAACACAAATGTCTGGGCGGTCTCGCAAAGCCCACAATGTTGTAGAACTCGCCCTCGGCTTCATGCAAAAAGGTCAGCAATTCCGCAAAGCACGTTTCTTGCTTCGCCAAATCGCGTGTCCACACAACCCGATTCTCTGCTCTGGACTCTCGAAGAAATCAGCCACCTCGTATCGAACAGCGGCAGCGCGGAAGAGACGCTCGGCAACATCGTCCGGTTGATCCAGCGCACGTTTGCGACCGATGTGTGCTCTGTCTATCTCCTGGAGCCCGATCGGTCGACGCTGGTGCTCGCGGCGACCGTCGGATTGCGCCCCGACAGTGTGGGACGGGTGCGCATGCGGCTGTCCGAAGGGCTGGCCGGGCTCGTCGGCGAGCAGCTTCGTCCGCAGGTCGTCGAAGACGCGACGCGGCACCCGCGGTTCAAATATTTCAGCGAGGCCGGAGAGGATCCGTATCACTCCTTTCTCGGCGTGCCCCTCATCGACCGCGGCTTGCTCCAGGGCGTGCTGGTCGTGCAGACCATCGAGCCGCGCGCCTTTACGGCAGACGCGGTGCGGATGTTGAACATGGCGGGCGCCCAACTGGCGTCGATCGTGGGTCAGGCGCGCACCTTCGGGCAGTTCGTCACGCCCGCGCACAACCGGCTCGAGCTGCTGGCGCGGAATCTGTGGTGGAGCTGGGACCACGACACGACCAGCCTGTTCCGCGCGCTCGACCCGGCGTTGTGGCGCGAGCTCGATCACAATCCGATCGCGCTTCTGGAGCAGATTCCCGCGAGACTTCTCGAGGAACGCGCCTCGGCGCTGGTACTTCACAGCCGTATCAACTACGCGTACCGGCGCATGCAGGAGCACCTGACGTCGACGCGCACGTGGGGAGCGGCGCACGCCGGCGTGCTCTGGGCCCGGCCGGTCGCGTATTTCTCGGCCGAATTCGGCCTGCACGAGTCCGTGCCCATTTATTCCGGCGGCCTCGGCATACTCGCCGGCGATCACATCAAGGCGGCATCCGATCTCGGCATTCCGTTGATTGGCGTCGGCCTCTATTACGACCAGGGATATTTCACGCAGCGCCTCGACCTGAACGGCTGCCAGCAGGAACACTACCGCGACCTCGACAGCTCGCTCCTGCCAATCGAGCCGGCGAAAGACGCGGCTGGCCGTCCGGTGATGGTTCGCATCGATACGCTCTACGGATCGCTGGCGGCACGGGTGTGGAAGCTCGCGGTCGGCCGCAACATTCTTCTGCTCCTCGATTCCAACGTCGAGGGCAACCAGCCGGAAGACCGCTCGCTCACATCGCGGTTGTATAGCGGCGATGAACGCGTGCGTATCCGCCAGGAGCTGCTGCTCGGCGTCGGCGGGATGCGCGCGCTCACCGCGATGGGCATTGCTCCCGGCGTTCTCCATTTGAACGAAGGACACAGCGCGTTTGCGGCGATCGAGCTGGCGTCGCAGTGCATGACGATCGAGGGAGTGGACGCCGCGGAAGCGCTGCGGCGCATCTCCACTCAGGTCGTCTTCACGACCCACACACCCGTTCCTGCCGGCCACGATCGCTTCGCGCCCCGATCTCGTCGAAGAGCACCTTGGGCCGTTGCGCGCCGGCATGGGCATGCGGCCCGACGATCTGCTCGCGCTTGGCCGCACGAACCCGGCCGATCCATATGAGCAGTTCTGCATGACGGTTCTGGCGCTGAAACTGTCGAGACGCGCGAACGCGGTGTCGTCGCTTCACGGACAGGTGTCGCGCGCCATGTGGACGTCGCTATACCCGGGACGTTCCGAGGAGCAGGTGCCAATCGGCCACATCACCAACGGCATTCACGTGCGCACGTGGCTCGCACAGCAGATGCATCAGCTCTACGACCGCCATCTCGGCACCGACTGGACCGACCGCCTGTCCGAACCCCGCTGCTGGGACGGCATCGAGAACATCGAAGACGGCGAGTTGTGGGAGACGCGGCAGACGCTCAAGACCCAGATGATCGAGGCCGCTCGGCTCCGCGCGTCGCGGTGCGCCGGCGAACGCGGCGAGCCGCTCGAATTCGTCGATCAGCTGAGGCATTCGCTCAGCCTCGACGCGTTGACCATCGGATTTGCGCGCCGGTTCGCGACCTACAAGCGGGCCAACCTGGTGCTGCGCGATCTCGAGAGCTTCATCGCGCTGATCAGCGACGCGAAGGTGCCGATCCAGTTCGTCTTTGCCGGAAAAGCGCATCCGCGAGACACGCCAGGCAAGGAGATCCTCCAGGAAATCTTCCGGCTTCTCCGCGATCCGCGAGTGGCGGGAAAAATTCTGTTCGTCGAGGACTACGACATCAGCGTCGGGCGCTATCTCGTGCAGGGCGTGGACGTGTGGCTCAACACGCCGCGCCGGCCGCTGGAAGCCTCGGGGACGAGCGGCCAGAAGGTCGTGCTGAACGGCGGACTGAACCTGTCGATACTCGACGGCTGGTGGGCGGAGGCCTACGACGGGCACAACGGATTTGCGATTGGCCGGGGCCATACGCATAGCTCCACAGAGATCCATGACGCCCGCGACGCCGAGGCGCTGCTGGCGGTGCTGCGCGATGAGGTTGTTCCGCTGTACTACGATCGCGACCGCGACGGGCTCCCCCGCCGGTGGATAGCACGGATGAAGCGGGCGATACGGACGCTCGGCTGGCGCTTCAGCGCAGAGCGCATGGTCGCCGATTACGTCTTGAAGGCATACATTCCTGCGGCCGGCGGAACGAGCAGCGAAATGCGATCTTGATCGCGGAACCTACGGCTGTTTATATTGAGATTGACGGAGGATCTGGCATGGCACGAATGAAGAAGACGAACGGATCGAACGGATCGATTGGATCGAACGGAGAAGGGCTCAACAATCCCGACGCGGTGGCCAAGCGCGCGTACGAAATCTACCAGAACCGCGGCGGCACCGACGGCGCCGATCTCGACGACTGGCTCGAAGCCGAGCGCGAGCTGAAGCGAGGACCGTCTGATGTCACCGGTCCCGCGCCTTCGTCGACACTGACGCCGGCGAAACCCCGACGGCGGAAGCCTTCCGCAGAGACGGGGGTTTAAAGAGGTAATACACGCTCGCGGCCGCCACGACGAGGCCGAGGACCTTCCACTCGGCGCTGGTCGCCTGCATCAGGAGCCAGAGGATGCCGGCTGAGGCGAGCACCTGGATGACGGCGCCGCCTGGAAGCCTGAACGGCTCGCCTGCCATCCTCACGTCTCGCCGCTGCAACTCGTAGGACGCCACCACACACAGCAAGTACAGCATCAGCGCCGATACGTTGGCCATCACGACGAGGCGCTCGAAGCTGCTCGAAATCGCCAGCAACGCGACGATCACCGCGTAGATCGCGATCGCCAGCGCCGGCGTGCGGTATGTCGGATGCACCGTCGCGAGCGCCCGTGGAAGTACGCCGTCGCGAGCGAGGGCAAGCAGCGCGCGCGGCGTGCCAAGCATGTCGCCCGCCACGTAGCCGAAGATCGATACGGTGCCGCCGATGAGCAGGAACATCCGCCCGCTCTCGCCAAGCACTCGCCGGGCCGTCTCCGCCAGCGGCGCCTCGGTAACCGTCGGAAGCTCAGGCCCGAGAATCCCCTGCGCCACGACTTGCACGGCGATGTAGACGAGGGTGGCGAAGGCAAGAGCCGTGAGAATAGCGCGCGGCACGGTGCGATTCGGATCCCTGATTTCTCCCGACGGCGTCAGCGCAACTTCCACGCCCACGAACGCGAACAGCAGCACGATCGACACCTGCCCGACTTGAGACACGCTGGGCATCGGCGCCGTCAGGAACTCGGGATTCAACCGCCACACGCCCGCGCCGACAAGCAGCAGCAGCGGGATGAGCTTCGCCGCCGTGATGCCTTCGATGAGCCTGATTCCAGGTTTGATGCCCCGGATGTTGACGAGCGCGAGAGCGGCGAACAGCACGACGAGCAGCACCGCCCGCAACATGCCTGCTCCGAGCGGCGGCCAGAACACGCCGACCGAGCCCGCGAATGCCGTCGCAACCGAAGCGACGGACAAACACGCAGTCGCCCAGTACAAGAATCCACCGATGAACGCCGCGTACCCGCCGAAGGCAACTTCGATGTACGCGTAGAGTCCGCCGGTGAGCGACACGCGGCTTCCTGCCGCGGCAAAACACAGCGCGATCAGCGCCATGAGCGCGGCGCAGACGAGATAGGCGATGGGCGCAGCAGCGCCAAGGCCCGCGGCGACCGACGCCGGCATGATGAAAATCGAGGAAGCGATGGTGACGTTGATGATGCTCGCCGTCAGCTCGCGATAGCCGATGGCGCGTACAAGTTGTGCGTCGGGTGAATCGGCCATGCGGAAGCTATGGGCTACCGGCTCCGAGCTACAAGCCTCAGGACTATGGGCTACTGGCTACCGGCTAGCCTACGACCAGTTCTGCTTGACGATGCTCGAATCGATCGAGGCGAGCGTCGTCCGGCCCGTGGCGGCGGCAGCGTCTATCAATTCCTTGAAGATGATCTCGGTTAGCAGCTTTTGCACGCCTGCCGGCCCGAAGGCGCCGAGCGCCCATCGCGCCGCGCGGCCAAGCCAGACGGCGTCGGCACCCAGAGCCAAGGCCTTGAGCACGTCGCTGCCGCGCCTGAACCCGCTGTCGATCATGACGGGGATCTTCCCGTTTACCGCGGCGACGATCTCCGGCAGCACTTCCAGCGTCGAGGGACCGTAGTCCATCGATCGCCCGCCATGATTCGACACGACGATGCCGTCGACGCCCCGTTCCACACAGAGCTTCGCGTCTTCGGCCGTCACGATGCCCTTGACGATGATCGGCACCTTGATGAACTTGCGGATATCGTCGAGGTATTGCCACGTGTACCAAAGCCGGCCGGTCCCGACGCGATATGCCGCGGCGCCACGGCGCGCACCGACTCCGGCCGGACCCGCGCCGCGCCCGATCAGCGCACTGCCGACGGCTTCGGGATCGTTCGCCCGCCCCGCGCCAGCGGCCCGCCCGGCTCCGCCGGCACGCCCGCCGCGTCCGGCGCCACCGGTGCGGCCGCCGAGATTGCGGATGTGCTGGCTGCGCTCGTAGTACGACGCCTGCTGGTCAACGGTAACGACGATCGCGGTGTAACCCGCACCCTGCGCGCGCTCGAGGAGCTCCTGGCTGGCACCCATATCCTGGCGCGGATAGAACTGCCACCAGAGTTGACCCTTCGCACCTTTCGCGACTTCCTCGATCGACTGGCTCGAATTATTGCTGAGGCACATTGGCGTGTCCGACGACATCGCCGCCGCCCGATACATGCCGGCCTCGCCGTCGGGATGCAGCGCCGTTTGCGTTGCCGTCGGCGCAATCACGACGGGAAATTTCAACTTCAGATTGATCAACTGTGACGACAAATCGACCGACGCTGGATCGACGGCCTTGCCGGGGATGATGTCGACCCAGTCGAAGGCCTGACGGTTGCGGCGCAGGTTCCATTCGCCGCCGTCGCCATGCGCCGTGTAGTCGTAGACAGCTTGAGGGACATTGGCGAACATCACCGGCTCGAAGTCGAACGCGGTGAACATCTCGTTCAGTCCAGGGACGCGCCTGTGCTGTGTGAACGGGCGGGGATCGAGCTGCGCGTGCAACAAGGGCGAGCCCGCGAGCATGCCGGCCATGCCGGCCAGCGCCTTACGCCGCGAGAGAGACGCCTGCCACTTCTTATCGATATTTCCCACTGAAGTGCTCCCAGGGAAACTAGTTATTCGTCGTGGTCTTTGTCGGTATCGGTCCGTGCACTTTGACCGCCGTCCGGTCGAGCGCCTTGAGGTTCACCTTGCCGCACATGCCCATGTAACGCGCGAGCTCCGTCTGGGCCATTTCGATGACGCCCTGCACGCCGGCATCGCCGTACGCGGAAAGTCCCCACATCACAGGCCGGCCGATCAACACGCCCTTGGCGCCGAAGGCGAGCGCCTTGAACGTATCCGTTCCGCGGCGGAACGAACCATCGGTGAGCACCGGCACCTTGCCGCCGGCGGCGTCGATGATGTTCGGCAGCGCCAGGATCATCGCGTCCTTGTTGGCGAGCAGCCCGCCGAAATTCGAAGCGACGATGCCCTGCACGTTGTGCTGCAGCGCGGTGGTTGCCTCCGTGGGAGTGGTGATGCCTTTGACGATCACCGGTATGGTGACCCCCTGCTTGATGGAGTCCACCGCCGACCAGTTGATCGACGCCGGCGCCGCGACGCGGCTGCCGTTGGCGGCATGCGACGCGCCGACGGTGATCACGATCGCCTTCGCGCCTGCCTTCACCGCGTCCTGCACCTGGGTCTTCGCGGCGGAATCGGACGCATAGACCTGATACCAGAAGGAGGGCTTCGCAACCGCCGCGATCTCGGCCAGCGGCACGCTGGAGCGGCTGCTCACGATCATCAGCGCTTTGCCCGCCGCGGCCCCCTTTGCTGTCGCCAGCTCGGCGTCGGGGTGAAACCGCTTCTGCTCGGCAATCGGCGCGACGATGATCGGCGTGAAGTGATCCTCGCCGAACAGGTTCACGGTGAGATCCATGTCGGTGGTCGGGATGTTCATGCGCGGCCGCAGCGTAATGCGATCGAAAAGCGCGCGATCGCCGCCGGCGATCAAGGCGAAGGTGGCAGGCGGAAGCTTCTTCTTCGCCTCTTCCTCGTATTCGAGAACGTTGACGAGCTCTTCACGCGGCGTCAGCCGAAGGGGGGCCGGCGGTTCCCACGGCGCCCGCTCGCGCTGTTGGGCAGCCGGTGACTCTCCGCCCAGCGTGGATCCCGCAACCGTGCCCGCAACGATGGCTCCGACGCTTCCAAGTGCCTCGCGTCTGCTGAATTTGTTGTCGCTCATCATGTCCTCGTTACTTAGTTGTCGTGGGGCCCCACCCCCACGACCTGTGTCTTCGCGACCGTTGGTCGCTCGACTTTGCTTTCGGCGATGTTCTGCTTGGTGCGTCGTTACTGCCTCAGGACTATCGGCTAGTGGCTACTGGCCACTGGCTAGGTGAAATTCACTTTCACCGCTGTCTTGTCGATCGATTTCAGCGTCGCGCGGCCGGCGTAGGCCGCGGCGTGCACGAGCTCAGCCTGAATCACCTCGAGCAGCCGCTGCACGCCCTGGGCGCCGTAGGCGCCGAGACCCCAGCGCGTCGCCCGGCCCAGCGAAACCGCGCTGGCGCCAAGCGCGAGCGCCTTGAAGACGTCGCTTCCACGGCGGAATCCGCTGTCGATCATGACCGGAAACTTCCCGTTCACGACGGCAACGATTTCAGGGAGCACTTCGAGCGTAGACGGCCCGTAGTCCATCGACCGCCCGCCGTGATTCGATACGATGATGCCGTCGACCCCTTCCTTGACGCAGATCTCCGCGTCTTCGGCGGTCACGATCCCCTTGAGGATGACGGGCACCTTGATGACCTTGCGAACCTCGTCGATGTAGTCCCAGCTGTACCAAAGCCGGCGGTTGGATATGCGGTACTTCGTGAACTGCGAGAACGTCCCGATGCCGGGCTCGCCGGTGCCCATGGTCGGAATCGGCGCGCCAGACGCAAGCGCCGCTGCGGCTGCTGCCGCTGCCGCGTTGCCGCCGCCTCCCCGGCCGCCGCCGCCGGTCTGCACCACACCGCCGAGATGGCGATCGTGGAGGTCGCGTTCGTACACCGACGCCTGCTGGTCGACGGTGATGATGATGGCTTTGGCGCCCAGATCCTGAAACGTCTGGAGCTGCTTGGCCGAGCCACCCAGATCTGGAATGGGATAAAACTGCTGCCAGCGGGGCCCGGTGGCAGCGGGCGCGATCTTCTGATGCGGCACGGTCGTGCCGCTCGCGAACGCCGCGAGCGCGTTTGCCGCGGTGGCGCCGCGATACATGCCGATTTCGCCGTCGGGATGCAGAGCGCCCTGACCCGAGCTGGGCGCGGTGAAGATCGGGAACTTCATCGGCACGCCGAGGATGGTCGAAGACATGTCGACCGTTTTCGGATCGACCGATTTTCCCTGGACGATGTCCACCCAGTCGAAGACCTGACGATTCCTGCGCAGGTTCCACTCGCTGCCGTCGCCGTGGGCCATGTAGTCGTACGGCTCGAGCGTCATGTTGCGGTAGCAGAGGGCTTCGAAGTCGAACGCATCGACGAGCTCTTCGAGCCGCGGTGTGCGCTTGTGGCCGATCAGGCTGTGCGGATCGATCTGCGCCTTGAGCAGCGGCGATGCGGCGAAGACGGCGGCGAAGCTCGCAAGGGCCTTCCGCCGGCTGGGGCTGAACCGCCAGCGGTCCTCAATCATTCCCATCGAACGGCCTCCAAATTGTGTCGCAGGAAGGGCAAACGTACAATTCGCCCGGCAGAACTGTCAACTTGATGTTGCACGTCATTGTAGCCGTAATCGCGGTTTTTGGAGCCCTTTGGGCGCTCGCAGTGTGGGTGGTCGGTGGGTTCTCCCTGACCCTCGCGGGGATCGGCGTTCAGTCGCACGATCCGCTGCGCCCGCTCGGCGTTGCGCTCGCGGCGGGCATCATTTATGTGATCACCGGCGGCCAGTGGCAGTGGCGGCGCATCACCGTCCCGGTTGTCGCGCTCCTGTCCCTCGCTCCCGCAGCGGCCGGCGTCGCTCGCAATTCGTGGACGGCGGGAGGCGCAGATTCGTACGCGTACGTGTTGCAGGCCGATCTGTGGCTCCGTGGCGATTTGTCCATTCCCGTTCCGCTCGCTGGCAGCGCGCCCTGGCCGGATGCGGTGTGGACATTTTCCCCGCACGGCCTTCGTCCCGCTGTCTCCACACCTCACCTCGTGCCCGTGACCGCTCCGGGGCTTCCACTGCTGATGGCGGCGGCCAAGGCGGTTGCGGGCCATTCCGCGATGTTCCTGATCACCCCTCTGAGCGGCGCGGTGCTTGTGTGGGTCACATTTCTGATCGGCCGCCGGCTTGGCTCGGACGCGCTCGGCGTATCGGCGGCATGGCTCACGGCCACGAGTCCAGCCGTCCTTGCGATGCTGGTCTCGCCGATGAGCGACGTGCCGGCAGCGGCGCTATGGGCCGCCGCGCTGTACGCCACCCTCGGGAAAACCACCCGGTCCGCGTGGGCAGCAGGAGCGTTCGCGTCGGCGGCGATATTGGTACGGCCGAACCTCGCGCCGCTCGCAGCGGTATTGGTGTTGTGGAGATTGTGGTCAGAGCAAAGAGCTAAGCAGCAAAGAGATATCCGTCGCGCGGCGCTTCAGGGCTCCGGTTGCCATGGTTCTCGGTGTTGTCCCCGGATGTCTCCTCATTGCCTGGGTGAATAACGCCCTCTATGGGTCGCCTCTCTCATCGGGATATGGATCGCTCGCTTCCCTCTTTTCGACCTCGAATGTCGTCACCAACCTCGAACGATACGGGGGCTGGCTGATCGACAGTCAAACGCCAGTCTTTGCGCTTGGCGGCATCGCCGTGCTGTTTCCGATACTCGCCATCTGGCGTACGCGCGAGCAACAGCGTGGCGCGCTGCTGCTGGGCGCTTCGGCTGCCACGGTCTGGGTTCTTTACCTCATCTACACGCCATACGGCGCTTGGTGGTTCCTGCGGTTTCTCCTTCCGTCGTGGCCCGCCTTGTGCGTGGGGACCGCGGCGGTTCTTCTCAGGCTTGCGGATTTGCCCCATCGCGCGTTCCGCGCCATTGCGTTCGCCGTCCTCTTCCTGATCGGCACACATGGATTGCGGTACGCGGCCGGAAACGGCGCGTTTCCGTCGGGTGAAGGGGATCACCGGTACGCGAGCATCGCGAAAATCGTCGAGGAGGCCACAGACCCGTCCGCGGTGATCATCACCGGACAGAACGGCGGGCCCACGCGATATTACGGGGGGCGGACGATCGTCCGTTTCGATCTGCTCGATCCCGCCTGGCTCGATCGCGCCGTGCTGTGGCTCGATACGCAGGGCCGTCATCCGTATCTCCTTCTCGAGCAGTGGGAGGTGCCACACTTCAAAGAGCGGTTCCGGGCGAGCACCATCGGCGCCCTGCCGTATGCGCCGCTCGTCGAATACCGCTCCCCTGGCGTGCCCAGTCCCATCTATCTGTTCGATCCCGCGCGCCCGGAAGGCGGCGCGATCCTCACGGTGCCTCCCGCTTCGGCGCGGGCCAAGTGCGTGCGGCCCCACCCTTTGCTAAACTTGCCATAGTCCCCATGAACGCTCGGGCCTTCGTAATTCTTCTCACCACATTGCTGCTCGCGACGTTTCCGGCTGCCCAACTGCCGGACGTGTCGTGGACCTGTCCGATGCACCCGGACGTGCTCGAGTCAAAAAAAGGCACGTGCGGAATCTGTGGCATGGATCTCGAGGCGATTCGCCTTGTCATCATGTACACATGCCCGGTACATGCGGTGATCGAGCAGTCGAAGCCGGGCACGTGCCGCATCTGCTCGCGCGAGCTGGTGCAAAAGACGGCGGCGCTCACGTTCACCTGCGCGGGGCAGCGGAATATTTCTCAATTGGAGCCGGGCAAATGCGCCGACGGCTCGGCCATGATTCCGCGATACACCGCTCGCGCGCACGGCGATCACAACCCCAAACACGGGGGCCTGTTTTTCATGGCGCCCGACAACTGGCACCATCTCGAAGGCACATACCCCGCTGCCGGCCGTTTTCGCGTGTACGTCTATGACGACTTCTCGAAGCCGCTGGCGACTTCCGAGGCGCGCAAGATTCGCGGCCGCGTTGTCACCAAAGAGGCCTTCGATGCGAAGACCGGCACGACGCGCGAACTGGCATCGTCGCCGCTCGTGCTCGCACGCAACGGGGCCTTCCTGGAAGCGCGCATCGAAGCGCTGGCGCTACCCGCGAAAATGACGGCGAAAATTTCGTTCAGCCCCGACGTCAAGGAGAACCGCTTCGATTTTTCGTTCAGCGCGTATTCGCGCGACCTGCCTCGCGGGTTCGCCGCCGCCGCCAATCAGCACCGCCGCGCCGGCGACCAGCAGCGGCGATCCGCAGCCGGCACCGGCGCAGGCGCAGCCCGCCTCCGGCGCGTCGCTCACGGCGTTGAAGACTCAACGCGATGAGGTGGAGACGTTCATCAAAGCCGGCACGTTCGGCGCGATTTACGTGCCGGCGCTCCAGGCCAAAGATACGGCGCTCCAGATCCAGGCGCAGAACGCGCAGACCGCGGGAATCGATCAGGACGCCGTCGAAGCGAGCGTCAAGCAGATTGTCCTGTCGGCCTACCAGCTCGACAATTTCGGAGATCTCGGCGACGGTGAAAAGATCGAGGACGCCTATCGACGCTTCAGCGCGGCCATCGCGCAACTCGACTCAGTGCTGGCAAAGCGCCAATGAAAGGCCTCTCTGCAGCTGCGGCCGCGCTGGCGGCGATCGTGACGCTTGCGGTCGGCAGCGAAGCACACAAGGGAGCGACATCGAAGTTCACCTTCAACGACGACGTCTATCCGATTTTCATGAGCCGTTGCGGCCGGTGCCATGTGGATGGCGGCGTCGGTCCCATGTCTCTCCTCAAATACGAAGATGCGTTCCCCTGGGCCGAGTCACTGCGCTCCGAGCTTCTCGCGGCATATCCGGAGGCGGCCAACCGAGCGGATGCGCCGAACGTGGAGGCGCGCGATTTCGTCAAAGCCGCACACCGTCAGATCGCCGCTCGAGATCTGGACGTGGTGCTCGAATGG
The DNA here is from genome assembly GCA_963850295.1 of Vicinamibacterales bacterium. Taxonomy (GTDB): domain Bacteria; phylum Acidobacteriota; class Vicinamibacteria; order Vicinamibacterales; family JAMQPK01; genus JAMQPK01. The sequence continues at coordinate 359,012 of CAWKKU010000012.1, forward strand.
GCTACAGGAGGTACTCCCGAAGGTGATCCCGCGAAAGCGCCGGCGCCTGTCGTCCTGAAGAACGAATGGAGCGGCGGGAAACCCGGCTTGACGGCAGTCCTTCCCGCTCCGTTCAAGATGGCGCCGAACGATCAGGAATCGACGCAGGAATTCACGATCCCGCTCTCCCTCTCGATGCCTCGCGACGCCGGCCAACTGGACCTGCTGCCCGGTAATCCAGCGATCGTTCGCAGCGCGACGATCCTGCTGCGCGCGCCGGACGGCAGCACGCGCGCGCTCGGCACCTGGTTTCCCCGCCAATCGCCGCAGCCGATTGCCATCAAGCCGTCCGCTCGAATCGAGCCCAACTCGCAGCTCATCGCGCGCATTCATTACAAGAAAACCTGGAAGTTCGAGGGCCAGGCGATGACCGATCGTTCAACCGTCGGGCTGTATTTCACGGACTGATCGGCCAGACCATGCGCGGTATCTCCGTCCTCGTCGCCGGGGCCGGGCTGGCCGGCCTGACGGCGGCTCGCGCGCTCGTCAAGAAAGGCGCGGCGGTCACCATCATCGATGCCCGTGCCCGCGTCGGCGGCCGCGTCGCCACCTTCCGCGAACAACTTCTTTTTGGCCAGCACGCCGAAGCGGGCGGCGATCTGATCGACGAAAGCCAAACCGAGATCTGCGCTTTGATTAAAGACGTCGGCCTGCGCACGGCGCGCATCCTGACTGGCGGCTTCACGTCCATCAGCGAATCCGGCGGGCGCAAACGCGTCGCCGGACACCATGGATGGGCGGAGCTGCAGAAACGCCTGCGGCCCGAGACACGAGCGTTCTGTCTGAGCGAACAACGCTGGGATGGCGGCGTGGCCGCAGCTATCGCGGCTGAATCAGTTGCTGATTGGCTCAACCGTATTCGCGCTCCCAAGCGGCTGCGCGATGTGGCGGTCGGCATGCGCGGATTTTTCCTCGCTGACCCTGGCGACCTGTCGCTCCTCGCGCTCACCGATCAATTCGCGGAAGACGGTGTCCCCGGCGGTGAAAAGATGTTCCGCATCGTCGGCGGCAACGATCGCCTTCCTGCTCAGCTCGCCAGGCCGCTTCAATCGAGGATGCATCTCGAGACCACGCTGCTCCGCGTCAGACATGCTGCGGCTGGCATAACCGCAACGCTGGAGTCGCGCGGAACACGTCACGAGCTGCGCGCCGATTACCTCGTTTGCGCGATGCCCGCGACGACGCTACGCGATGTGGTGTTCGAGCCGGCGATGTCCGAGCCGCAGCAGCGTGCCATTACCGCCCTGCGGTATGGAGACGCCACGAAAACGGCGCTGCAGTTCGAGCGCGCGACGTGGCGAAGGCGCGGCGAGCGGCGCGGGTTCGGAACGCCGCTGCCGATTGGCGCGGTGTGGGATGGGAGCGAGGAACAACGAAGGACGGCTTCGCGGCCTTCGGGCCGCCAGCCCGGCATCCTGTCGCTGCTTGCCGGCGGCGGCGCAAGCGGCGCTACGCGCGAACTGCTGGCCAGCGGCGGGCCCTCAGGGATTGTTCGCGAGCTCACGTGGATGCATCTCGCAAAGACGAAGCTGATTGCGTGGTCGTCGCTCACCTGGGAACAGGAGCGGTGGTCCAGAGGTGGATACGCGTTCTTCGATCCGCACTTCCCGCCCGCACTCCGTTCCATGCTCGCGCAACCGCTTGGCCGCGTGTTGTTCGCGGGCGAACACACCAGCCTTCGATGGCAGGGCTATATGAACGGCGCGGTGGAGACTGGCTTGCGGGCGGCGGAAGAAGTGGCTTTTCAGGAGAGAGCCAAAGCATAGGGACTAGGGATTAGGGATTGGGGATTGGGGATTGGGGATTGGGGATTGGGGATTGGGGATTAGGGATTAGGGTGTGTTCAGACCAAATCCCAAATCCCACGTCCCTAGTCCCGATAGAATTCTATTCTGATGGCCAACGTCACCGTGATCGGCCTCGGCGCGATGGGTGCGCCGATGGCGCGCAATCTCTTGAAGCGCGGACACACCGTCACGGTATTCGCGCGGCGCGCGGAGGCGATGGCGCCGCTCATCGCGGCAGGCGCGCACGGGGCCGCTTCGCCCGCCGGAGCGGCGTCGCAAAGCGATGTCACGATCACCATGGTGCTCGACACGAAGGCTGTTGAAGATGTCACGCTCGGCTCTCGAGGGATCATCGAAGGCGCCGCCGCAGGATCGGTGGTCATCGATCACAGCACGATCGAACCTGACGGCGCCCGGCGGATCGCCGCAGGTCTCAAAACACACGGCATCGATATGCTCGATGCACCCGTATCGGGCGGGGCCGCCGTTGCCGAGGCCGGCGCGTTGTCGATCATGGCCGGCGGCGACGAAGCCATCCTGGAACGCGTGCGTCCGATCCTCGAATGCTACGCAAAGACCATCGCGTACATCGGACCCAACGGGGCCGGGCAAGTGGCGAAAGCGTGCAATCAAATCTGCACAATCGTGAATACGCTCGGGGCGGCGGAAGCCATGCTGCTGGCGGAACGCGCGGGGATCGATCCCCGCAAGGTGAAAGACGTCATGATGACGCGGGTTCGGCGCCAGCCGGATGCTCGAGATGCAGGCGCCGAAGATGATCGCGCGGGACTTCGACGGCAAGGTCGAATCACGCCTCCACTTCAAGGACATTCACATCGTCCTGGACATGGCGCGGTCGCTCGGCATCGAACTGCCGGCCAGCAGCGCCGCCGCCAAAGTCATCAAGCGCTTGCAGGAACGAGGGGGCGCAAGACGCGATACAGCAGCGGTGTTCGAGGTCCTGGACAATCCATAAGCTCCCGCAGCATCCCACCCCCAACGAGTGTCAATAATCACGACACCTCCTTAGTCAGGCAACACCATTTTTCCAGGCATTTGTATTGCAATCCTCCGGGGCGACCTTTGGGGTGTACCAGTCGGAGTCAGGAGTCGTGGAACGTTGATCTGCTGGAGGGCAGATGGCCGATACGAGTGTAGTTACGTCGTGGAAGGACAAGGTGGCGACCGGCATCGTCGGCCTCGATTACCTGCTCCGCGGCGGGGTTCCCGCCAACCGGATTCATCTCGATAGAAGGCCATCCCGGCTCGGGGAAAACGACTTTCGGCCTCCAGTTTCTGCTCGAGGGAGTCAAGAACGGCGAATCGTGCATGTACATCACGCTGTCGGAAACAGCGGATGAGTTGCGCGCAAATGCCGCCTCGCACGGCTGGGATCTGTCGGGCATTCATATCCAGGAGCTTCAGCCCGCCGAAAATCTTCGGCCCGAAGAGCAGTACACCCTCTTCCATCCTGCGGAGATCGAGCTCGGGGATCTTTCGAAGAACGTATTCGAGGCGGTTGAAACCTTCAAGCCGGCGCGCGCGGTGCTCGACTCGGTCTCCGATATGCGTCTCCTTGCGCGCGACTCGCTGCGCTATCGCCGGCAGATTCTCGGACTGAAACAGTTTTTCGTGGGACGGGGCTGCACGGTGCTGCTGCTGAACGAAAACGGCAGCGACGACACCGATCCACACATTCAGAGTTTGTCGCACGGCGTCATATGCCTCGAGCAGACGAGCCACGACTTCGGCCTCGTCCGGCGGCGTCTGCAGATTTCGAAACTGCGCGGCGTGTCGTACGTCGGCGGCTTTCATGACTTCAAGATTCAAACGGGAGGCATTCGTGTATTCCCGCGGCTGGAAAACCGGCGCCACAGCCGCCCGACTGCCGAAAGAGACGCTCAAGAGCGGTCTGCCCCAGGTGGACGCACTGCTTGACACGGGCGTGCCCATGGGCACCTGCACGCTGATCCTCGGGCCGTCCGGCGTCGGCAAGTCCACGCTCAGCGGCCAATATCTCTCTGCCGCTGCGCGCAAAGGGATTCACTGCGCCGCGTTTCTGTTCGACGAACAGCGGATGACCTTCATCGAGCGAGGTGACGTTCTCGGGATGCAACTCTCGAAGTACGTGAAAAACGATACTTTGAAGATTGCGAAGGTCGAACCGGGCTCGATGTCGCCCGGCGAATTCAGCCACAGCGTGCGGAAAGCGATCGAAGACGATAAGGTCCGCGTCGTGCTCATCGACAGTCTCACGGGGTATCTCACCGCGATTCCTGAATCAGACGCCGCCGTCGTCCGGCTGCACGAGCTGACGTCGTATCTGGCCAGTAGTGGAGTCGCGACATTTCTCACGGTCGCGCAGCAGGGCATGCTCGGGCAGAACATGATGTCGCCGATCGACGTCAGCTACATCGCCGACACCATGTTCATGATGCGATTCTTCGAGGCTCAAGGCGAGGTGCGAAAAGCGCTGTCGGTGCTGAAAAAGCGCACTGGTCTGCACGAAACGACGATACGGGAAATCGGCGTCAGGAAGAATGCTCTCTGGGTAGGCGAGCCGCTCGTACATTTCCGCGGCGTGCTGAGCGGCGTCCCCGAGTACGTCGAGCAGGACGGCAAGATGAAGGGCAAGGTCAAGAGGCGCGCGTGACGAGCCATTTACGCCAGGACCGCGTGGACGATCGGATCCTGATATTTGCGCCTGTCGGCAAGGATGCGCCGCTCACCCTCGAAGTGCTGCAGCGCACCGACCTCAAGGGAACAGTCTGCGATACGGCGCACAACCTGTGCGTCGAAATCGAGCGCGGCGCATCGGTCATCCTGCTCACTGAAGAAGCCCTCGAAGAACGCAGGCATCGGCGAGCTCATGGAATGCCTTCGCACGCAGCCGGCGTGGTCGGACATCCCGATTCTGCTGTTTGCCGACGCCGAGCGGTCGGAGATTTACCTCCGCACGCTGCGCCTGCTCGAAGGGCTGCGGAACGTCGTCCTTCTCGAGCGTCCGATCCGGCTTGGTGCCGCGCTGTCTCTCATTCGAAGCGCGATGCGCGGCCGCAATCGCCAGTACGAGCTGCGCGATCTGCTCAAAGCGCTCGCCGACGCGCGCGTAGAGGCCGAAACCGCCAATCGGCTCAAAGACGAATTCCTTGCCACGCTCTCTCACGAGCTGCGCACGCCGTTGAACGCCATCCTCGGCTGGACGACGATGCTGCGTGATGGGAACGTGCAGCAGAAACATGTCATGCGCGCGCTCGATACCATCCATCGCAACGCCACCGCACAGGTGCAGATCGTCGACGACCTGCTCGACGTGTCGCGTATCGTACGCGGCAACGTGCAGCTGGCGCCCAAGCTGATGCCGATCGGACCGCTCGTCACGTTCGCTGTCGAGTCGATCACCCCCACAGCCGAAGCGAAAGGGGTGACGATCGGCCTCACCGTGGGGGAAACGCCGGTGTTCGTGTGGGCCGACCCCGATCGCCTGCAGCAGGTGCTCTGGAATTTGATGGTGAATGCGGTCAAATTCACTCCCGCCGGCGGCCGCGTGGATGTGCGCATGGACGCCAGCTCCCACGGAGGTCACCATTTCCGTCGCGGATACCGGCGCAGGAATTCCGCCGAACTTCCTGCCGCACGTCTTCGAGCGATTCCGCCAGGCCGACGGGAGCTCGACGCGGCCGCACGGCGGCCTCGGTCTCGGGCTCTCGATCGTGAGACACCTCGTCGAGCTGCACGGCGGCCGGATGCAGGCCGAAAGCGGCGGCGAAGGAAAGGGCTCGACGTTCACCGTCCATCTTCCCGTTCGCCATGCCGAAGAGCACGCTGCCACGGCCGTGGCGGCCGGCCGGCGGCGCCGACGTCTGCCGGATCTCGAAGGCACACACATTCTTGTCGTCGACGATCACGAAGACGCGCGTCAGCTGCTCCGGGCCATGCTGTCAGACACCGGCGCGCGCATCAGCGAGGCCGACTCGGCGGCAAGGGCTTTCAAGATCATGATCGAGGATCGCCCAGACATCATCCTGGCCGACGTGGCGATGCCCGAACAGGACGGCTACACGATGATGCGCGCGATTCGGAGCCTTCCGGATGGTCCGCGCATCCGCGCGATCGCGGTCTCGGCGTATGCGAGACGCGAAGACGGGCAGGTGGCCTTGAAGTCCGGTTTCGACGAGCACATCGGCAAGCCGGTGGAGCCTCAGAGGCTATTCGAAGCGCTCGAACGGGTCTCGGCGCAGCGCCTGGAGTCGCTGCTCGGCGAAAATGCGGAGCCGGACAGTCGTGTGCACTAGCTAGCCAGTAGCTGTGTGATCCCAGGACATAAGTAGCCGGTGGGCAGTAGCGTGTAGCCTGTAGTCTATGGCTCGGTTCAAGTTATTCATCGAATACGCCGGCACCCGTTACAGCGGCTGGCAAATCCAGAAGAACGCGCGCACTGTCCAGGGCGAGCTCACACGCGTCATCGGCGACGTCACCGGCGAACGGCGATTCGAGCTGTACGGCTCCGGCCGCACCGACGCCGGTGTGCACGCCATCGAACAGGTGGCACACCTCGATATCGCCACGTCGATGCCGATCGAAACATTGCGTCGCCGCGTCAACGACGAGCTGCCCAGCGACATTCACATCCTCAAGGTCGAAGTTCCCCGCCGCAAGTTTCACGCACGTCACGACGCCGTGGCGCGAAGCTATCTCTATCAAATCTCACGGCGCCGGACGGCGTTCGCGAAGCCGTTCGTGTGGTGGGTCCGCGAGGATCTCGACCTCGCGCGCGTGCGTGCGGTGGCCGCACGCTTCGCGGGGATGAAAGACTTCCGATCGTTTACCGACGACAGCGCCGACGAGAAGTCGACGGTCGTCGCGATTCAGCGGATCGAGGTCGTGGAAGACGGCGACCTGCTCCTCGTGCGCGTCGAAGGCTCGCATTTCCTGTGGAAGATGGTTCGCAGGATGGTCGGCGTGATGGTGGACGCCGGCATCGGCGGCACGACAGTCGAACAGGCCGAAGCGATTTCTGCGGGAAGACTCCGACATTCCCGCCAAACTCACGGCGCCGGCATCGGGCTTGTTCCTGGAGCGCGTGTATTACCAGGGAGAGAACCGCCGGCCGGCGCTGCGCGGCTGCGTGGACGTCAGATTTCCGAGATGAACGCCATGACTGAACACTTCATCAAGTGCCCGAACTGCGGGACGACAAACCGTCTTCCGCCCCCGGCGCCGGGACGTAAACCGGTTTGCGGCAAATGTAAGGCCCCGCTCGTCGACGGCGGAGGACCCGCTGTCGTCACTGACAGCACGTTTTCGGCGGAAGTTGAAAAGAGCCCGACGCCCGTGCTCCTCGATCTCTGGGCCGACTGGTGCGGCCCATGCCACATGCTGGCGCCGACAATCGATCAGCTGTCTTCGGAGATGGCGGGACGCGTGAAGGTAGCGAAGCTCAACATCGATGAGAATCCTGCTGTCGCCAACCGCTTCGGGGTTCGCAGCATTCCTACGCTGCTGGTGCTGAAGGCCGGCAAAGAGGTCGACCGCCTCATCGGCGTTCAGCCCAAACAGGAGATCGTCAGGCGGCTTGAAAAAGTGCTAGCGGGATAGAAATTCCGCCCACTTCTCCACCAGCGCCGCGTGCGGCCCCTTGGCATTTGCATAGGCCCGGGAGTACTGATCCGCCTTGGCCTTGTCTTCGGACGCCGATGCCAGCGTCTTACCCTCGCTGTGCACCTGGTAGAGCGCAAACAACGCGACCATCAAGGCGTCCACATCGGCAGGGTTCTTGTCCAGATACGGCGTGATCGTCGCATACGCCTCTTCGTGCAGACCGAGCTGGGATTCCGTAATCGCAAGATTGCGTCTGATTGTGTCGTTCTGCGGCTCGCCCTGCAGCGTCAGGCGCAGCGGTTCGATCGCCTGAGCGGGTTGCCCGAGCCGCAGCCACGCATCGGCCAGCACCGGCTGCAGCGCCGGCAGCGGCGCCTTGGCCGCGCGTGCGCGCTCCCATGCGGTAACGGCCTCCTTGTCACGTCCGGCGGCGGCGTAACACGCACCCAGATAGAACCAGGCGAGCGGCGCATCAGCGGGGTTTCGCAGCGCGACGCTGAACTGGTTGGCCGCTGGATCGAGTTGGCCTTTCATGAACAACTCGACGCCGCGGAGAAACGCGCCGGCGTTCTGATCGCCGGCATCGAGCGCCATCATCGCGGTTCCGTCGAGCTTTCCGGTACGTGCGCGCGCCGTTGCGGCCTTCACGGCCGGATGATTCTTGTCGACGGCATCGAAAGTCGCACGAAGCGTGGCGGGCGTGAGCACGTCTTCTTTCTTGAACGGAGCGGGCTTGGCGCCAACGACGAGACCGGCACTGAATGCACCTGTCGCACCAGGCGCACCTGTCGCACCGATCACACCTGTCGCACCTGTCGCACCCAACGCACCCGTCCCGCCCGTTGCACTCTTGGCACCCGGCAGCACCTCGAACGGCCTGGTTAGTCTGCCGATATTTTTTCCGTCGCGCGTGATCACCGCCCGCGCGATGTAGCGTCCTGGCGGCAGCGCGGCAACCGGCATGACCCCCAACGCTTGAATCGACGTGCGATCCGCGCGCTCGCGGAGATCGGCCAGCGCGCTCTGCAACGCCGGACCGTCGGCGCTGTCGGCAACTTCGAACACGACGTCCGCCTCGTCCAGCGCTCCCGGTTTGTTGGTGTAAATCTCCGTGTAGGTGCCCACCAGGCCGTCGGCCACGCGAAGCACTACGGGCGCCCGCAAATCTCCGGCTTTGCCCTGCCGTACGGAGCTGAGGATCAGATCGCCAATGGCGAACTCGTGGTTCGTCATGCCGAACGCGATCACCTCGCGCTCCACGCTACCGCTCTTGCCGGCCAGGTCGACCGCCGCCAGCCGGACTCTGTAGGTGCCCGGATCGACGCCCACGGCAATCTCGTAGCGAATCGGGAGGTCGGTATTGGCTGAGTAGATTTTCCGCTCCTGACCGCCGAGCACCGCCTTGCCGATGGAATCGAAGATCGCAAAGCCGATCGCGAGATCGAGCTCCTTCTGCATGGACTCGGGGTCGATTTCGGCCGAGATAATGACCTTCACCTTCCCGGCGAGCTTCGTCGCGGAACGTGTAGGCGGACAGGCGCATCGGCAGTTCGGTATTCGCCGACGGCGACCGCAGCACGCGGCCCATCAATACATCGCGCGACCAGGTATTCGGCGTACGGACCGCATATTTCACCTGACGCCGTGCGCGCACCTGCACGTTGCTCCGCCCGACCTGCACGCGGATCTGATGCGGTTTTTCCGTCCCGGTCGCGTTCGGCGGGCTCGACTCCGAGCAGATAGTACGCGGAGATTTCGTTTCTCACTCGCTCGAGTGCACCTTGCGGATTGGCAGCCACGCGGAACAATGTGCCGCGCGAGCGACCCGCGAGCGCCTCGAGGCCGGCTTCGCGGAGGTCTCTGTCCTGCGAGGGTGTCTCCGAGGCACGCGCCTGTGCCGCGCTGCCGATCGGCGGCGAGAACATCAGCACGTTGATGTTCACACGCGACTCCTCGGCCAGTGTGGCCAGCGTGGTCACCTCGCCCTGGCTTCCTTCGACCATCAACCCATGCGACAGGATAATCAGCGACTTCGGGCCCGGCACATCGCCCATGTTCTTGAGCAGCGAGGCGAACGAGGCCACCGATTCGGTGGTCTTCTGCCGGATATGCGTCGCCAGCGTCCCCGCTTCCTGCTCGACCTCCCGATCGCACTGCGACATCGTGTTCGGGTCGGTGTCGCCGCACAGGCGGAACAGCACACGCTGCACCATCATCGGGTTCATGCGGCCGTCGAAGGCCATGGCCTCGGCGTCGCTGATATGGAACCTCGACTGCGGCGAATCGTCGGAGCCGACGATCCGCGTGATGGCGTCGAGAATCAGCGCGTGGTTGGTGGTGAACTCCACGTACGGACCGGAGGTGGAACGGTGATGAGCGACAAACGATCGTCGGGAGAAACACCGTTGACGAACTGCTTGAGCGCCGCGGTCGCGCTGCGCAGCACGGTGGTATCGATGTTGTTGCGATCGACCGCAATCATGATCAGCCGCCCCGGACGTCGATCGGTGTTGTTCGATACGTGCGGATCGCGGGGGGCGACGGGAGTCTTGCCGGCGGCGGCGTTGTCGGAGATGAATTCCGCGCTGATGACGCGCCGCGGCTGCCCGTCGACGGTGACGGTGAAGTCGGGTGCGCGCAGGTCGCGCAAGGGCATCCCCTGCGCGTCCACCACCGTCACGTCCACTTCCATCACCTCGACACCCGACCGGAAGACAGGCGGCAGATCGGTCTGCGCCAGAACCTCGCGCGTTCCGAAGCCGGCCGTCCCCAGCGCGATCAGCATCGACAGGAGGATGCGCATTGGCGACTCCTTGCGGAAAATCGCATTGTAATGCAGTACTCTCTGAGCCATGACCCAGGGTTTTTCTTCGAGCGCCGACGGCCCGGTTCCTGCGCTACGTCACCTTCGATACACAATCCGACGAGCAGTCCGAGACCTATCCCAGCACCGCAAAACAGCTCGTCCTCCTCAATACCCTGCTCGCCGAGCTCAAGGAGATGGGGGTGGCCGACGCGTCGATCGATCAGTACGGCTACGTCATGGCGACGATTCCGGCTACGCCGGGCAAAGAACAGGTGCCGGCCATCGGATTCATCGCGCATGTCGATACGTCGCCCGAGGTGAGCGGTGCGAACGTCCGGCCCATCGTGCACAGGAACTACGACGGCCGCGACATCGTGCTGCCCGACGATCCGGCCATGGTGCTGAAAGAAGCCGACAATCCCGAACTGTCGGAGCAGCGTGGCAACGACATCATTACGGCCTCAGGTCTGACGCTGCTCGGCTCCGACGACAAGTCCGGAGTGGCCGAGATCATGGCAGCTGCGGAGTACCTGATGGCGCATCCGGATATCCCGCACGGCCCGGTCAAGATCGGGTTCACTCCCGACGAAGAGGTGGGCCGCGGCACGGACTACTTCGACGTCGCGGCGTTCGGCGCGCAGTTCGCGTACACGCTCGACGGCCCGAAGCGCGGCGAGCTGGAAATCGAGAACTTTTCAGCCGACGCGATGACCATCACCTTCAAGGGTTTCAACGCCCATCCCGGCTACGCGAAGGGACGAATGGTGAGCGCGCTCAAGCTCGCGGCCGAGTTCGTGCATCGGCTACCGCGGCACGGTATGTCTCCGGAGACCACGGATGGGTACGAGGGTTACGTCCACCCGCACACCATTCAGGGCGGCGTCGAGCGCGCGGTGGTCAAGCTGCTGCTCCGCGACTTCACCACCAAGGGACTCGACGAGAAAGCCGCGATGTTGCGCGGACTTGCCGAAGACGTCGCGCGGCCGTTTCCCGCCGCCTCGTTTGACGTCGAACGGCACGAGTCCTACCGGAACATGAAGGAAATCCTCGACCTGCATCCCGACGTCATCGAACACGCGCAGCGTGCGATGAAACGTGCCGGGCTGAAGCCGTACTTCCGCCAGATCCGCGGTGGAACCGACGGCGCGCGGTTGTCGTTCAAGGGACTGCCGACGCCAAATCTCTTTGCCGGTGAGCACAATATCCACTCACGGCTTGAATGGACGTCTGTCCAGGATATGGACAAGGCGGTAGAAGTTATCGTGGAAATCTGTCGCAGTTGGGCTGACAAGTAGCTGCCAGCTAACGCGCTACAGGCTGATCGCTGGGAAGGACCAGCTCTTGCAGACGGTGGCGCGCTGTGTCGACGCGGGATTGGTTTGCCCGAACACTCAGACACGCGATTGCCAAATGGTTACCCTCAGACGCGACTGGTCGTGAGAGGGAATGGTCGCGCGATCGCCTTGTCTCGCTGCTCAAGGAACGCCTCAGCGGCGTACGTATCGTCGTGGTCGCGAACCGCGAACCATACATCCACAACCGCGTTGACACTGGTGTTACATGGATTCGGCCGGCCAGCGGCCTCGTCACGGCGCTCGACCCGATCATGCGCGCCGCAGGCGGCACCTGGGTCGCGCATGGCAGCGGCAGCGCGGATCGAGAAACGTCCGACCCTCGCGGGCGCTTGAACGTTCCTCCCGATAAGCCGTCCTACACGCTGCGACGGATTTGGCTCACCAAGGAAGAGGAGCAAGGTTACTATTACGGGTTTTCCAACCGCGCGCTCTGGCCGCTTTGCCACATCGCTTACACGCGCCCGGTGTTCGACGCGGCCGACTGGGAGCAGTACTCGCGGGTCAACGCCAAGTTCGCGGAAGCGGTGCTGGAGGAAATCGACGGCTCGCCCGCTATCGTCCTGGTCCAGGATTACCATTTCGCGCTGCTGCCGCGCATCGTCAAGTCGCGCCGGCCGGACGCGATCATCAGCCATTTCTGGCACATCCCCTGGCCGCATCGCGAGGCGTTTCGCATCTGTCCCTGGCAGGAAGAGATTCTCGACGGACTGCTGGGCAGCGATCTGCTCGGTTTTCACGTGCAGCTGCACTGCAACAATTTTCTCGAAACGGTGGATCGGCTCATCGAATCACGCGTCGATTACGAGCACTTCTCCGTGACCCGCGCAGCGCACGAGACAAAGGTCCGGCCGTTTCCGATCAGCATCGATACCGAGGGCATCTCGCAAAACGGGTTGCGGCGCAGCGACGTCCAGGCATTCCGCAGGAGCCTCGGTTTGCGCGATGACTGGGTTCTTGCGCTCGGTGTCGATCGCATGGACTACACCAAAGGGATTCCTGAACGGCTTCGTGCGGTGGACCGGTTCCTCGAGCGGTACCCGGAATGGCGCAATCGGTTTGTCTTCGTCCAGCTGGGCGCTCCGAGCCGCACGGAAATTCCCGAATACCGCGAATTGAACGACTATATAGACGCGCTTGCCGACGGCATCAACGCCAAACATGGTTTCGCGGACTGGAAGCCTGTCTGCATTGCGCGCGCGCATCACAGCGCGGAGACCATCTTTGCCGCCTACCGCGCCGCCGCCGTCTGCGTCGTATCATCACTCCACGACGGGATGAATCTTGTGGCAAAGGAATTCGTCGCCGCGCGCGACGATCGCCAGGGTGTCCTCATACTGTCGCCGTTCACCGGCGCCGCGCGTGAGATGCCCGAAGCGCTGCTGGTCAATCCCTATGCGACCGATGCCTTCGCCGACGCCTTGCATACCGCGCTGACCCTCCCGCCGGCAGAACAGCAACGCAGGATGCAGCGCCTCCGCGCGCAGGTGACGGAACACAATATCTTCCGCTGGGCCGGTCTGCTGCTGACCGAGACCTTCCGCCTCGCCGACTCGACGCCGTAAGCATGTCCTGTCCGATCACGTTGAACCACGGCGTCATTGGCAACGGGAGGATTCTCGCCCTCGTGTCACCGAGCACGCACATCGACTGGCTGTGCATGCCACGCTTCGACAGCGCGTCGGTGTTCGCGCGAATTCTCGACGTGCACAAAGGAGGCACTTTCGCCTTTCTGCCTGACTGCGCCGATGCGAGCACGGAGATGCACTACGTGCTCAACACGAACGTCCTGCGGACGCAGGTGTCGTGCAGTGAAGGGCGGTTCGATGTCTATGACTACGCGCCGAGAATCCCGTTGGGACTCGATGCCGACGCGCCCATCGAGATTCAGCGCTTGATCGTGCCCCGCGAGGGAACGGCACGCGTGCGCGTGGTGTTCGATCCCCGGCCCGAATACGCGTCAATACAGCAGCCGAAGATCGTCTCCATTTCGGGCGGCCTTCAGATCGGCGACGGCGCGTCGGCGCTCTATCTCCGCACCAATGCGCCACTCCCGTACCTGGAAAGCGGCCAGCCGCTGCGCATCGATGAGCCCTTCTATTTTGCGGTGAGCTACGGCAAAGCGTCCGACACCGACTCGGTGGCATCGGCGCAGCGGGTCCGCGACCTGACGATCGCGGGCTGGCGGGCGTGGGCCAAATCGTGCGCCCTGCCGTCGTTCGCGAGCCTGCCGGTGCTGCGCTCTGCCTTGTGCCTCAAGCTGCACGCCTATACCGACACCGGCGCGATAATCGCCGCCGCCACCACGAGCATTCCGGAGGCCGTCGGCTCCGAACGGACGTGGGACTACCGCTACTGCTGGCTGCGCGACGCGGCGTTCGTCGTCGAGGCACTGAGGCGCGTCGGCCATCTGGCCGAAGGCGAGGCGTTCGTGTCATTCCTCCGCGACGTCGCAGAGGCCGGACCGCTGCAGCCGCTGTACGGGATCGGCGGTGAGCGGCAGCTCGAGGAATTTCACCTGGACCATCTCGAAGGATTCTGCGGCAGCCGTCCCGTCCGGGTCGGCAATGCCGCGTACTATCAGCGGCAGCACGATCTGATGGGCGAGATGATCCTGTGTCTCGATACCATCACCTCGGACCCGCGGGTCGTCATCGAAGACACCGGTCCGCTGCTCAGGATGGTCGAACGGTTCGTCAAAGACGCGATGATTGCCGTCGAGACCGACGACACCGGTCTCTGGGAATACCGCACCTTCCCGAACAAGTACACGTTTTCACACGTACTCTGCTGGGTTGCCGCAAGCCGCGGCGCGAAGATCGTGCGGCGTCTCGGGCTGAACTCGCAGGCATCGGAATGGGAAGCGTGGGCCGCGCAGTACCCGAGAGGTCATTCTCGAGCGGGCTTACAACCCGCAACTCGGTTATTTCGCGCAGGTGCTCGATGGCAGGTACCCCGATGCGTCGAATCTGCTTCTGCCGACGCTCGGCATCATCGATCCGCGAGACGCGCGCTTTATTTCCACGGTGGAGGCCTACGAGCGGCTGCTGGTGGAAGACGGGCTCATGTTGCGATACAAACATAAGGATGATTTCGGCGAGACGACGAGCGCATTTTCGATCTGCTCGTTCTGGTGGGCAGAGGCGCTGGCGATGATCGGACGCCTCGACGATGCCTGCAGAGCTTTTCGAACGGCTCACGACCTACGCCAACTGCGTCGGGCTCTTTTCGGAAGACATCGAGCCGCGAACGGGTATGCTTCTGGGCAACTTTCCGCAGGCGTACACTCACGTCGGGTTGATCAACACGGCCGTGACAATCAGCGAGCTCATCGAAGCGCGCGATGCGAGGTTCCGTGCGTGGAGTTGAACGTGCGGTCGCCGCCTGGCAAGCGCGACCACACGATGCCCGGCCGCTCATTCTGATGGACTTCGACGGCACGCTCGCTGATTTCGAGCAGGATCCCGCCGTCGTGACGCTGACGCCGTCGCGGCAGATACTGCTGCAGACGCTCGGGAAACGCGCCGACCTCTCCGCGGGCATCGTCAGCGGCCGCCGGATCAGCGATTTGCGGGAGCGCGTGCCGTCGACGCCGCTGATGTTTTTCGCCGGCCTGCACGGGCTGGAGATCGAAGGACCGGGGCTGCGGTTTGCGCACAACGCCGTCGCGCTGGCCGCCCCGGGAATGAATCTTCTGGCCAAAGATCTGCGGCGCGCGGTGAAGCCGCTGTCCGGCGTATTCGTGGAAGACAAGACCTATTCGGTCGTGCTGCACTACCGCGGCGCCTCTACCGCGGATCGCATGCATGCGATCACCCGCTTCAACGCACTGGCCGAACCGTTTCTCAGCGAAGGCACCGTGCGCCTGCAGCCAGGCGATCAGGTTCTCGAACTGCTGCCCAATGTCGATTGGGCAAAAGGCGACGCCGTGCACGCCATCATCCGCCACATCGAGACGCGACTCGAAGGAAACCGTCTGGCCGGTCTACATCGGCGACGATGCGACGGATCAAGATGCGTTCGAGGCCATCGGCGGCACCGGGTTGACCGTGGCGGTGTCGCGCCGGCCGGCGGGCGCGGCGTTTCAGCTCGAAAATCCCGCTGCCGTGGAATGTTTTCTGAAGTCGATTCTTGCCACAGAATGAACGATGTTAACCACAGAGGTCACAGAGAACACAGAGATGAAAAATTCTTTTCTTCTCTGTGGACTCTGTGGACTCTGTGGACTCTGTGGACTCTGTGGTCTCTGTGGTGATTCTCGGGCCGCGCTTTCAGCTCGTCATACACAGCCGCGACGTTCTGGCGAATACGCGGCGCGCCGCCCGGAAGTCCGGCATACGACCGGCACCAGAACTTCATCCATCGCCTGCTCGCGCGTCTTGCCCGCGGCGATGGCCTTGCGCACGGCATCCTGCATGTTCGTGAAATACAGTCTGAGCCGTCTCACATCCGCCGCGCGTCCAATCGCGCCGTGTCCCGGCACCATCATCGCATTTTCGCCGACGAGCTGAATGCCCCGATCGATGAACTGCAGCCACTCGAGGGTGCTCCCCGAGCCGTCGATGACCGGTACCCAGTTGTTGGAGAAGGCATCGCCCCACAACGCGATGTTCGCGTTCTTGAAGTGCACCAGGGAATCGCCGTCGGTGTGCGCCCGCGCCGGGTGATAGAGGTGGATCTCCTCTCCGCCGATGTGGAAGATGAGCTCGCCGTCGTAGGTCACCGTCGGCGCTGCCTTGAGCGGATCGAAATCGAGCGGCTCTTTTTCAGTCTTGTATCCCGCCAGAATCCTGTCACGGACATTTTTCTGCGCGTAGATGGTGCCGAGCTTCCCGAACACGGGATTGCCGCCGGCGTGATCGCTGTGGTGGTGCGTGTTGATGATGAAGCGGATGGGCTGTTTCGTCAGCTTTCCGATCTCGGCGACGACCGCCTCCGCCAGCTCGACCGTCTGGCCGTTTCGAACCTGGCGGTAGTAGTTGTCGTCGACGACCAGCACACCCTCATCGGTGACGAACACGCCGATGTTGCCGCCGACCTGGCTCATATCGGGGCCGTAGGGCGCAATGATGGAGAGCTTGTCGGTGAGCTTGTGAACCGTGAATAGGTTCGGCGGCATCGGAGGCGTCAGCGCCTGCTGCGCGACGGCCCTGTGATGCAGCAGCCCCCCGAGGATGCCGAGCACGCACACCATCCATACCGCTCGCAGCGCGTTCCGCATGGCTGAACCTCCCTGGAGGCGCCACTATATCGCTAGCCAGTAGCCAGTAGCCAGTAGCTCAGTAGCTAGGAGTACTCGCCGGTAGCCGGCAAACACGCTGTATGCTTGTCGCTTCATGAGCGTCCGCAGTTTCCTCATCATCGGCGGCATCCTCGCGTTTGTCGTCCTTCCGAATCTCGTCGACTTTCTGATGGACTGGTTGTGGTTCGGGTCGGTCGGCTATCGCCACGTCTATGTGACCAGCCTCCGGGCGCAGGCGTCGCTGGGCGCGTTCATCCTCGGCTTTGCGTTCGCCGTTCTCTACGGCAATCTCTGGCTGGCGGTGTCGTCGATTGCGAGCCCGTACGTCGTCATCGGCACCAGCGGCTCAGGCACCGTGCAGCCGGCGACCATCCGGCGCGAGCAGATCCGCAAGTTGGTGGGCGTGGGCTCGCTGGTGGTGTCGCTGATGATCAGCCTCGCGGGGAGCAGCGAATGGTTGCGCTGGCTGCAGTTCCGCAATGCCGTCCCTTTCGGCGAGGCCGACCCGATTCTCGGACACGACATCAGCTTCTACGTATTCCGGCTGCCGATGTTCGATCTCGCACAGCAGATCGCGATCGCGGTCGTCGTCGTCGCGCTGATCGGCTCTGCCGCCGCTTATGTGCTCGCGGGCACGCTCAACTTCACCAAACGCGGCGGCGTGTCCGTCGCGCGCAAGGCGCGCATGCATCTCTCGCTGCTCGCGGCGCTGATGTTCGTGCTGCTCGCGGCTCATGCATACCTGCAGGTGCCGCACCTCCTCACCGATGTAACCGGGCCGGGTATCGTGCCCGGCGCTTCATACGCCGACGTTATCGCGCGGCTGCCCGCACTGCGCGTCCTGATGGTCGTGGGAATCGTCTGCGCCCTGCTCGCGGCATACCACGCCTTCTCGTCGATCATCTGGCCGATCCCGCTCGCGCTCGGGTTGTATCTGGTGACGTCCGTCGCGGGGTCGTTGTATGCCGCGGGAATCCAGCGGTTTGTGGTGACGCCGAACGAGCAGGCGGCAGAGACGCCCTATATGGCGCACAACATCGCCGCCACGAGGAAAGCCTTCAACCTGGCCGACGTGCGCACGCGCAACGTCCGCGGCGACGCGCCGCTGACCCGGGACGACATCGCGCGCAACGCCGACACCATTGACAACGTCCGGCTGTGGGACCATCAGCCGCTGCTCGACACCTTCGGGCAGATTCAGGAGCTCCGCACGTATTACGACTTCGTATCGGTCGACAACGATCGCTACACGATCAACGGCCAACTCCGGCAGGTGATGCTGTCGGCCAGGGAGCTGAACTCGGCCAGCCTTCCGAACCGGACGTGGATCAACGAACACCTGACGTTTACGCACGGCTACGGCGTCACGCTCGGCCCGGTGAACGAGGTGACGTCCGAAGGGCTCCCGATTCTGTTCGTGAAGGACATTCCGGCGCAGTCGTCGGTTCCGGACATTCAGGTAACCGAGCCGAGCATTTATTTCGGCGAGTTGACGAACAACTACGTCCTGGTGAACACCAACGCCAAGGAGTTTCACTACTCCAAAGGGGAAGCCAACGTCGAGACGACGTACAACGGAACCGAGGGCGTTCGCATCGGAGGTCTACCCCGCCGCCTGCTGTTCAGCGTCGGGTTCCAGGCGCTGCAGATTCTGTTCACGAACGACATCACCGCCGACAGCCGCGTGCTCTATCACCGGAACATCACCGACCGCGTCACCACGATTGCGCCCTTCCTCGCCTACGACGAAGATCCGTACCTCGTCGTCTCGCGCGACGGCAGGTTGTTCTGGATTCGCGACGCGTATACGACGACGACGAGGTATCCGTATTCGGCGCCGACCTCGAGCGGTCTCAATTACATCCGGAATTCCGTCAAGGTCATCACCGACGCCTACAACGGCACGACCGAGTTTTTTATCGCCGACCCGAACGATCCGCTCACCAAGACGCTCGCGAAGGCGTTCCCGGGGCTGTTGAAGCCGCTCGACGCGATGCCCGCCGATCTTCGACAGCATCTGCGCTATCCCGAGACGATCTTCGGGATACAGGCGGCGATGTTCACGACCTACCACATGACGAATCCGGTGGTCTTCTACAACAAGGAGGACCAATGGGAGGTCCCGGCAATCGACATCGACGGCAACCCGCAGCTGATGCAGCCCTACTACACCATCATGCGGCTGCCCGGCGAATCGCGCGCCGAGTTCATCCAGATGTTGCCGTTCACGCCGGCGCGTAAAGACAATCTCGCCGCCTGGATGATCGCGCGCTCGGATCCCGAACGTTACGGCCAGCTCGAGGTGTTCGAGTTCCCCCGTCAAACCATCGTCTATGGACCGAGGCAAATCATCGCGCGGATCAATCAGGACCAGGTGATTTCGCCGCAGATCACCCTGTGGAATCAGCAGGGCTCCCAGGTGATTCAGGGCACGCTCCTCGTCATTCCGATCGAGGAGTCGCTTCTCTACGTGCGGCCGTTGTACCTGCGGGCGTCAGGGGGCCGCATTCCGGAGCTCAATCGCGTGATCGTCGCGTATCAGGATCAGATTGTGATGGAGCCGACCCTCGACCTCGCGCTCGAACGCATCTTCGGCGGAGCAGCGAAACCGCCGCCACCACCCGGGTCTCTCTCGACCTCGGCCCCGCCGGCTCCCGGAGCGGCTCCGGCAGCGGCGCCGCGAACCGACAGCGCCATGCTCGCGCGCGCGCGCCAACACTACGAGCGCGCGTTGCAGGCGCAACGCGACGGGAACTGGGCGCTCTACGGAGAAGAAATCAAATTGCTCGGGGACACTCTTCGAGGGGCGTCGAAATGACCGTCGCTACCGGGCAGGCCGCCGAAATACTCTGGCAGAACTGGCAGCGGCGCACGCGCATCGACGAGCTGCCGCTCGATTGCCGGCCGCACGATCGCGTGGCTGGCTATGCCGTGCAGAACGATCTGGTCCGCCTGTCGGGCGAGGACGTCGTCGGTTGGAAGATTGCCGCCACGAGCACCGCGGGGCAGAAACACATCGGCGTCGAGGGACCGCTTGCCGGCCCTCTGCTCGCCAATCGCGTGCTTCCCAATGGCGCCGCCGTGCCGCTCGCCGGCAACATCATGATGGTGGCCGAGGCTGAATTCGCCTTTCGATTCGGCCGATCGTTGCCGCGCCGCGCGAATCAGTATTCGCAGGAGGAGGTGCTCGCCGCCGTCGAGTCGCTCCATTCCGCCATCGAAGTGCCCGACTCGCGCTACAACGATTTCGCGCGGGTCGGCGCGCCTCAGCTCATCGCCGATACCGCCTGCGCGTGCTGGTTCGTCCTCGGGCCGCCGGCCACCGCCGACTGGCGCTCGCGCGACCTCGTTACGCACACGGCCGTGGCGTACAGGAACGGCGAAGTCGCGGCCACCGGCAGCGGGGCCAACGTACTCGGCGACCCCCGGGTTGCGCTCACCTGGCTCGTGAACGAACTGCGCACCTACGGCGACGGCCTGTCACAGGGTCAGTTCGTGACGACGGGCACGTGCGTCATCCCGGTGGTGATCAAGCCGGGAGACTCGATCCGCGCAGACTTCGGCGATTTCGGAACCGCGAAGATCACCACGAAGTGAAAGTACCGACGAAATCCTAACCACGAAGGCACGAAGACAAAACACGATGGCGCGATGCCACGACGGGCAACACACGAGGGCGCGATAGCGCGATGGGCACGAACCCACGAACCCACGAACCTACGAACCTACGAACCTTTCGTTCAGTGAACCCGGATCAGGCTGGCCGGTGAGGGTGCGGGTGGTAATCCAGCAGCGTAAGGGCGTCTTCGAAATTCACACTTCCTACCAGACTGTGGACTGTGGACTGTCGACTGTGGACTGTCGACTGTGGACTGTCGACTGTGGACTGTCGACTGTCGACTGTGGACTGTCGACTTATTTCATCGCCGCGGGCATCCGCCGTGCCGACGCCGTCGCAAAGAACTCGTCGTGTACCGCCTTCACGCCAAGATCGATTTGATCGCGTTTGATGATGCAGGACATCGTCATTTCCGACGAACTGATGCAGTCGACGTTGATGCCGGCAGTTGCCAGCGCGGCGAACATGCGGGCCGACAAGCCCGGCGTAGCCGCCAGGCGGTGCCCGATAATGGCGATCGTCGCCCAGTCGCTTTCGACCATCCCCTGCTTCACGAACCCTTGCCGCATCCACTCGTTGACCAGCTTCTGCGCGGCCTCGGCAAAGCCGTCTTCGATGATGAAGGTAATCCCCGCACGGTGATCCGCCGCCGCGCTCTGAATGATCAGACGGATGTTGATGTCCTTGTCGGCGACGTCCTTGAAGATGCGCGCGGCGATGCCCGGCTCGTCCGGCACGTTGAGCAGCGTAATCTTGGCGATCTTCTTGTCGCTCGTGACCCCGACGACTTCTGCCTCTTCCATCGACTTCGCTCCTTCGCGAATCCACGTCCCTTCCTTCAGGTGAAAGCTGGAGCGGATGTGGATGGGAATCTTGTACGACTTGCAAATCTCGGCGGCGCGCGGGTGCAGCACCTTGGCGCCGCTCGAGGCCATTTCAATCGCTTCTTCGTAGGTCAGCTCCGGCCAGAATCGGGCATCGGGCACGATGTTCGGGTCGGCAGAGAGCACGCCATCCACGTCGGTGCAGATTTCGCACACTTCGGCGTTCAACGCCGCCGCCACCGCCGCACCGGTAATGTCGCCGCCGCCACGGCCCAGGGTCGTGATTTCGTCGTTCTCCGTGACCCCCTGGAAGCCGGCGACGATGACGACCTTGCCCTTGCGGAGCTCTTCCTCGATGCGCTCGGTGTCGATCGACTGAATGCGGGCGCGATTGAAGGAGCCGTCAGTGCGAATGTTGCACTGCGAGCCGGTCAGCGCGATGGCAGGCACCCCTTTGTCCTGCAGCGCAAGCGCAAGGGTCGCGACGGCAACCTGTTCCCCCGACGCGAGCAGCAGATCGTAGTCGCGGCCGTGCGGATTCCGCGACACCTGCCGCGCCAGCGCGACCAGCTGGTCCGTCGTCTTCCCCATCGCCGACACGGCGACCACGAGATGCGGCACCGCCTCGTGATACGTCTTCACACGCTCCGCAATGGCGAGAATCTTTTCCGCCGTAGCGACAGAGCTGCCGCCGTATTTTTGAACGACGATCGACTGTAACGACATTGTTTGCTGTGTTCGACTCTGGACTTTGGACTCTGGACTCTGGACTCTGGACTCCCCGACTCCCCGACTCCCTCGACTCCCCGACTCTGTCTACGGTTCACTCACGGCGTAAGTACCCCGGCCTTCCATGAACGCATCGAACTCGCTCAGCGCGCGGCCGAGCTGAACCGGCGTCTCCACCCGGGAGATCATCACTTCGGCCGTTTTGTACCCATTACCGGTGATGCACACGACAATCGACTCGTCGCGGGGAATCGATCCGTTTTCGATGAGCTTGATCGCGCACGCCAGCGTCGTGCCGCCCGCCGGCTCTGTGAAGATTCCTTCGGTCTGCGCGATGAGCTGTACCGCATCGAGGATTTCGTTGTCGGTGGCCATCGCGCCCGAGCCGCCGCTGGATCGCACCGCGTGGAGCACCTGGAACCCGTCGGCGGGGTTGCCGATGGCAATCGACCGCGCGATCGTGTTCGGCTTCACCGGATCGGGAAACTCGAGATCGTCGTTGAGGGCGTTGATGACCGGCGCGCAGCCGGCCGCCTGCGCGGCGTGAATCGCGGGCAGATCGCCATCCACCAGCCCGACTTCTCTCAGCTCGCGGAACGCGCGCGCGATGCGCGGCAGGAGCGTCCCTCCGGCCACCGGCGACACGACGTGACGCGGAAACGTCCAGCCGAGCTGTTCGGCGATTTCGAAGCCGTACGTCTTCGCGCCTTCAGCGTAGTAGCTGCGAAGGTTGATGTTCGCGAAGCCCCAGCCGTATTTCTCCGCGATCTGCGTGCACAGCCGGTTCACATCGTCGTAGTTGCCCTTGATGGCGACGACCTGAGGCTTGTATACGCTCGACCCCATGATTTTGCTGGCTTCGAGGTCGTTGGGAATGAACACGAAGCACTGCAGGCCGAGGCGCGCGGCATGCGCGGAAACGCTGTTGGCGAGATTGCCGGTCGACGCGCACCCGAAGACCGTGAACCCCAGCTCGACGGCCCGCGTGGCGGCAACCGACACAACCCGATCTTTGTAAGAAAAGGTCGGATGATTGACCGAGTCGTCTTTGAGGTACAGCTCCTTGACGCCCAGTGTCTTGGCGAGGCGATCGGCCTTGACGAGCGGTGTATAGCCCGAGTGCGCGCCGGTACGCGGGTCGCCGTCGATCGGCAGCAGCTCGCGATAGCGCCAGAGATTCTTGCCGCGCGATTCGATCTTCGATCGGCTGATGTCCCGCTTGACCTTGCCGTAGTCGTAGACCACTTCGAGCGGGCCCAGACATTTGTCGCACACCCACAGCGCCTGTGCAGGGAATTGCGCCTTGCACGAATGACACTGCAGTCCGAGTACGTAACTCATAAACCTCTCTAGGTCCGGCTATCGAGCGGCGTTCCCAAGTATCGGCGCGGTGATCGGCCGGCGCACGTGAAACGGCAGCGCATTGATGTCGGCCAGCGCCGATTCCAGCACGCTGGCGGGACACGCTTCGAGGGTCATCACGAATGGAAGCTCCGCCTTGTCGTGCCCGGGAAGCTGCAGCACCGCGTCGATGTTGATGCCACGGGCCGACAGCAGCGCCGCCAAAGATGCAATGATACCCGGACGGTCGGCTACCGTGAAGCGGACGTAGTGGGGAGCCGTAAAATCGGTCCCGATCTCCACTTGTCCTTCCAGGTCCTGCACGAGATGCACTTCGGCGCCAAGGCCTGCCCGGGAAATCGACATCAAGTCCGACACGACCGCCACCGCGGTCGGATCTCCGCCAGCCCCGAAGCCTGAATACGTGGTTTCTCCGCCAAACTCCCCCTGTACGGTGACCAGGTTCTGGCTGCCTTGCGCGCGCGCAAGCGGCGAGGAGATCGGCACGAGCGCCGGGCGCACCGACGCAAACAGCTGCCGGTCCGGTCCAGCCGTCCGTTCAGCCCAGGATATCTGCCGAATCGTACAGTCGAGCCGCCGCGCATACATGAAATCGACGCCGTCGATCGACGCAATAGTCCGGCAGGGAATACGTACCGGATCGACCTGGCATCCGAGCCCGACCGCCATCAAGATCGCGATCTTCGCGCGCGCATCGTAGCCATCGACGTCGGCAGTCGGATCCGCTTCGGCGTAGCCCAGCGACTGGGCCTCTTTCAGCGCGTCGGCAAACGAGAGCCTTTCGCTGTCCATGCGCGTGAGGATGTAATTGCAGGTGCCGTTGAGAATGCCTGCGATACGAAGCAGCCGATCTCCGGCCAGCCCCTCGCGCACCGCGCGGACGATGGGAATGCCGCCCGCGACGGACGCCTCGAACAGCAACTCTCGTTTCATCTGCCGCGCCAGGGCCAGCAGCTCGACACCGTGCGTCGAGATGAGCTGTTTGTTGGCGGTGACCACCGACTTGCCGGCTTGCAGCGATCGCCGAATCAGCTCTCCCGCCGGCTCGAGCCCGCCCATGAGCTCGACGACGATGTGAGCGTCCGAGTCGATCACCGCGTCGAAGCTGTCGGTCCACTTCACGTCCGGCGGAATCCAGTCGACCTTCTTCCGCTCGACGCCGCGGTTGCAGATGAGCGTGAGCTGCAGCGACGGATGAATGTCGCTCAACAGGACCCGGGCGACAGATCGGCCCACCGTGCCGAAGCCGACGAGCGCCACCTTGAGCGCCTGCACTTGTGTCCTCTCGGCGCGGGAGGACTGCGACGCAACTTCGATATCCGCGCTCATTGCTAATCCCTAATCCCCAATCCCCAATCCCTAATCCCCAATCCCCAATCGCCAATCCCTAGTTCTGTCCCGGCTTGATCGTGACCGGATCGAGAAACGGCATCATGCCTCGAAGCTGGGCCCCGACGGTTTCGATCTGGTGATCCTGTTCAGCGGCGCGCGTCTTGTTGAACTGCGGACGCCCGGTCTGGTTTTCCTTGATCCAGTTCCTGGCGAACGTGCCGTCCTTGATCTCGTCCAGCAGCTTCTGCATCGCCGTGCGCGTTTCATCAGTCACGATGCGCGGGCCGGCCACGTAGTCGCCATGTTCGGCCGTGTCGCTGACGGAATAGCGCATGTAGTTGATGCCGCCGCGATACATCAGATCGACGATCAGCTTCAGCTCGTGCAGGCATTCGAAATAGGCCACTTCCGGCTGATATCCGGCCTTGACGAGCGTTTCGAAGCCGGCTTTGACGAGCGCGCTCGTCCCGCCGCACAGAATCGCCTGCTCGCCGAACAGATCGGTTTCGGTCTCTTCGGTGAAGGTCGTCTCGATCACTCCGGCTCTCGTCACGCCGATGCCCTTCGCGTACGACAGCGCCAGCGCTCGGGCATTGCCTGTCGCGTCCTGCTCGACCGCGATCAGCGCGGGCGTGCCGCCCCCCTCGACGAAGAGCTCCCGCACGCGATGGCCGGGCGCCTTCGGCGCGATCATCGTGACGTCGATGTCCTTCGACGGTTTCACCGTTCCGAAACGGATGTTGAACCCGTGGGCGAACATCAGCATCTTGCCTTTGGTCATGTGCGGCTCCATCTCCGCATAGACCGCGGGAGCCGTCGTGTCCGGCACCAGAATCATGACGACGTCGGCCCATTTGGCCGCGTCAGCGGGCGTCGTCACCGACAACCCGTGGGCTTCCGCCTTCGCTTTGGATCGGCTGTTCGCCGCGAGGCCGACTTTCACCTGCACGCCGCTGTCCTTCAGGTTGAGCGCGTGGGCATGCCCCTGCGATCCGTAGCCGATGATGGCCACCTTCTTCCCGCGAATGAGGCCGAGGTCTGCGTCCTGGTCGTAGTACATCTTCGCTGCCATTGTGTCCTTTTCTCGTCTCACCGCAGAGGCGCGAAAACGCAGAGTGTCATTTCCGAGGAAAGGGTTACTCAGCGTCCCCGCGTCTTTGCGGTGAGATAGCTAAACAGAATGAAATACGTTGTGGTCGTCCTCGGCGATGCTGCCCTGGTCCGCGGGCGCGGCCGCCGCGCTGCGAAGGCCACGCGACATCGCCACGCGGCCGGTGCGCACCATCTCGAGCACGCCGTACGGCCGCAGCACTTCGAGCAGACCGTCGATCTTGTCTTCGGTGCCGGTGATCTCGATGATCAGCGAGTCGGGCGCCACGTCCACGACGCGCGCGCGGAACACATCGACGAGCTGCATGATGTGGGTGCGCGATTCGGCGGATGCCGCCACTTTGATCATCGCGAGATCGCGCAGCACCGAGGGCGAGGCCGTGATGTTCTCGACCCGCAGGACGTTGACGAGCTTGTAGAGGTGCGCTTCGATGCGCCGGGCGCCGAGCTCGTCGGTGTCGACGACGATCGTCATCCGCGACACGCCGGGGCGATCGGTATGGCCGACGGTGAGCGACTCGATGTTGAACGCGCGCCGGCGGAACAGCGACGACACGCGCGTGAGCACGCCGGGCTTGTCCTCGACGTGAATGGCAAATGTGTTAGTCATTACTTGTCCTTCATGATTTCACCGCAAAGACACGGTGACGCAGAGATTCTTCCGAAAACGATTTCGCCGCGTCACAGCGCCTCTGCGGTGAGATCTTCACAGTACGTCTGCGCCGGTCTCAATAATCGGCGACGGGCTCGGGCGGCGGATCATCGCGTCCAAATCTGCGCCCGCCGGCACCATCGGATAGACGGTATCTTCCTGTTCGACCACGAAGTCGATGACCACGGTCTGACGATTCTTCCGCGCCGCTTCGACGGCGGGAATCACTTCCGACCGCTTGGTCACGGTTGCCGCCGGCAGGCCGAATGCCTCAGCCAGCTTCTGGAAGTTGGGGTTCACCAGCGGCGTGGCGGCATAACGCCGCTCGTAAAAGAACTCCTGCCACTGGCGCACCATGCCCAGGTAGCCGTTGTTGATGATCGCCACGTTGATGTCGATCTGTTCCTGCACGATCGTCGCAAGCTCGCACATCGTCATCTGGAAGCCGCCGTCGCCGACCACCACCCACACTTCCTTGTCGGGGCACGCCAGCTTGGCGCCGACCGCTGCCGGCAGCGCGAAACCCATCGTCCCGAGGCCGCCCGACGTGATCAGCGTGCGCGGCTTGTCGTGATGGTAATACTGCGCTTCCCACATCTGATGCTGTCCGACATCGGTGACGATGATCGCGTCGCCGTTGGTGGCGCGCCACAGATCGTTGATGACGTGGGCCGCGTACAGGTGGCCGCTGTCGGGCAGGTTCTGGATATCGCGCACCGCGGAGTCGCCCTTCAGTTCCTTGATGTGCGACAGCCACGCGCTGCGATTGCCCTTCTCCACTCCCGGCAGCAGCACTTCGAGCGCTTCCTTCAGATCGCCGACGATGCCGACGTCGACGCGCACGTTCTTGTTGATTTCCGCCGCGTCGATGTCGATGTGGATCTTCTTCGCGTTGGGCGCGTAGGTCTTCAGGTTGCCGGTGACGCGATCGTCGAACCGCATGCCGAACGCCAGAAGCAGGTCGGCCTGCTGAATGGCCGAGTTCACCCAGGCCTCGCCGTGCATGCCCATCATGCCGAGGCTCAGCGGGTGCGATGCCGGGAACCCTCCGATGCCGAGCAGCGTCTGCGATGCCGGAATATTCGCTTTTTCCGCAAATGCCCGGACGATGTCCATGGCGCCCGACAGCATGATGCCGTGGCCGGCGAGAATCAGCGGCCGCTCCGCCTTGTTGATCAGCTCGAGCGCGCGCTGAAACTCTTCGGGACGCGCGCTCCAGTCCGGCCGGTACTCCGGCTTCTTCGGCAACGCCGAATCCCAGTCGAACTCGCACGACGACTGCTGCGCGTCTTTGGTGATGTCGATGTGCACCGGGCCAGGGCGGCCCGACGCCGCGATCTCGAACGCCTCGCGGAACGTCGGCGCGATGTCCTCGGCCCGTGTCACCAGGTAGTTGTGCTTGGTAATCGGCAGCGTCACACCGGTGACGTCCGATTCCTGAAAAGCGTCGGAGCCCACCAGCTTGCTGCCAACCTGTCCCGTGATGCAGACGATGGGCGAGCTGTCCATCATCGCCGTGGCGATGCCGGTGACCATGTTGGTGGCACCGGGACCCGACGTCGCGATCGCGACGCCGACCTTGCCGCTCGCGCGCGCATAGCCGTCGGCCATGTGCGTCGCGCCCTGCTCGTGACGAACGAGCACGTGACGGATCGGGTAGTCCAGCATCGCGTCATAGGTCGGAAGAATGGCGCCGCCGGGATAGCCGAAGATATCGGTCACCCCCTGGCGAACGAGACATTCCCAAACGATCTGCGCTCCTGTGCGTTTCATGGTGTCCTCTTTATTTAGTCCGCATGGGGCCCCACCCCCATGCGCTTGCCGTCGCTTACGCTCCGGATCTTGAAGTGATCACCTTTCTGCTTGGTGATCGTTTCCGTCTCGGTGCCCCACCCATGGCTACCAGCTACTGGCTACGCTCGATCCACCCGCTACCAGCCTCAGGACTATCGGCTACTGGCTACCGGCTACTGACTAGCTCGTGACCGCCCCCAGCGAAGCTGAGGACACTAACTTCGCGTACTTCGCCATGACACCGGTCTGGAACAGTGGCGCGGGTGCCTTCCATCCGGCCATTCGCTGCGAAATTTCCTCGTCGCTCAATTCGAGCCGCAATTCCCGGTTGGGAATGTCGAAGACGATCGTGTCGCCATCGCGTACGGCGGCAATCGGTCCGCCCGCAGCCGCTTCGGGCGCGATGTGCCCCGCCATCAGGCCGTGCGTCGCGCCTGAAAACCTTCCGTCGGTGATGAGCGCAACCGTTTCGCCGAGCCCCTGGCCCTGCAGGGCGCCGGTCACGGCGAGCATCTCGCGCATGCCGGGGCCGCCTTTGGGTCCTTCATACCGAATGACGACAACGTCGCCGGGCTTGATGTGATTCTTGTCAACCGCCTCGAACGCCGACTCTTCGTTATCGAACACGCGCGCGGTACCGCGGAAGGTCAGCACTTTCTTGCCGGCGATCTTCACGACGGCGCCTTCAGGCGCGAGATTGCCGTGCAGGATGGCAAGGCCGCCATTCGGGCTCATCGGATTCGAGAGCGGGCGCACGACTTCCTGATCTTTCGGCTCGTTGACGCGGTCGGCTTCTTCCCCGATCGTTCGCCCGGTTACCGTCGGCACCGACCCTTTGAGGAGGCCGGCATCCTTCAGCCGTTTCGCAATCAAGCGGGCACCACCTGCTTTGTACATATCGGTCGCGACGAAGCGCCCGCTCGGCTTGAGGTCGGCCAGGAGGGGCACCTTGGCGCTGATGCGATCGAAATCGTCGATGTTCAACTCGACGCCGGCTTCACGTGCGATGGCCAGCAGGTGCAGCACCGCATTCGTCGAACCGCCGGTCGCGGCGACCGAGGCGATCGCGTTTTCGATCGAATCGCGTGTGATCAGCTGCCGCGGCCGTACGTTACGCTTCAACAGGTCCATCACGAGCGCGCCGGCTTCGCGGCCAATGCGCTGCTTCTCCGGGTCGAGCGCCGGAACGTCGTTGAATCCCATGGCCGAAATGCCGAGGAACTCGCCGACCGTCGACATGGTGTTTGCGGTGAACTGCCCGCCGCACGCTCCGGCGCCGGGACACGCCTGGTTTTCGACCTGCAAAAAATCCGCGTCGGACATCCGCCCCGCGGCGTGCGCGCCGACGGCCTCGAACACATCCTGAATCGTGATTTTCTTGCCGTGAAATTCGCCGGGCGCGATCGACCCGCCGTAGAGCATCACGCCGGGAATATCGAGACGCGCGAGCGCCATGATCGTGCCGGGAATCGTCTTGTCGCAGCCTGACAGCGCGATGAGACCGTCGAACATGTTCCCGCGCGCGACGAGCTCGATGGAATCGGCGATCAGATCGCGGCTGATCAGCGACGTTTTCATGCCCTGGCTGCCCATGGTGATGCCGTCGGAGATGGAGACGGTGTTGAACTCCATCGGCGTGCCGCCGGCCTGGCGGATGCCTTCCTTGACGTATTCAGCGAGCGTGCGCAGGTGATAGTTGCAGGGCCCGATTTCAATCCAGGTGTTGGCCACGCCGATGATCGGCTTCCGCAGATCGGCGTCCGAAAAGCCCACGGCTTTCAACATGGCGCGCGCCGGCGCGCGGCTCGGACCGTCGGTAATCGCTCCACTGCGCGGCTTGAGCGGGTTATCCACCTAGTTCTTCTCCTTCCACGACGTGTACGAGCCGAGCGTGCGCATGGACTTGGCAAATTCGGCGAGATGGACGAGCGCGCGCGTGCACTGCAGGTCCTGCCGCGGCACCGCGATGTCGGCGTAGAACAGGTACTCGAAAGCCCTGCCGCGGACGGGGCGCGACTCGAGCTTGGTCAGGTCGATGTCCCTCAACGCGAACACGCTCAACGCCTTGAACAGCGCGCCAGGCGAATTCGGCAGTGTAAAGACGATCATCGTCTTGTCGGCTTTTTCGGGATCGGAGGCCGCCTTGCTGATCAGGATGAAGCGGGTGATGTTCTCCTTGAAGTCCTGAACCCCGGCGGCGAGCGATTCCAGATTGAAGACTTCTCCGGCGCGTGCGGAGGCGATGGCGGCGGTGTCTTTCAGCTCCTTGTCGCGAATCATCTTCGCGCTGCCCGCCGTGTCGTAGGTCGCGACGATCTCGACCCCTTTGAGGCTCGAGAGAAATCCCTCGCACTGCGCGAGACCCTGCGGATGCGAATACACCTTGCGGATATCCGCGAGCGTCGTTCCCGGAAACGCGAGCAGATTGTGCGACACCTGCAGCAGCACTTCGGCGACGACCGGAAGCTCGTGCTCGAGCAGCAGGTCGTAGTTGCGGTGAATGCTGCCGCCAATCGAATTTTCGATCGGCAGAATCCCGTGGGTGGTCTTGCCGCTGGCGACGGCGTCGAACACCTGATCAAAGCTCTCACAGGGCACAGTCGTCGCGTTCTGACTGAACCGCAGTGCTGCGGCTTCGCTGTATGCGCCCGGTTCGCCTTGATAGGCAATCTTCATGTTATTTATCCGCCACCTAAAAAAAAAGCCATCACCCGCTGAGCTGCGGATGATGGCCTTGGCTAATGCGTTTCTACACTCAGGCTAAAACATCCGCAGCTAGTCGACCGGCATCGTGGTGATGCCGGTCACCGTAACGACGACGGTGAAAGAAAAGCTGACGGGCCGGAGCATCATGTTCGGGAGCTATTCTGGGGCTTGGGACGTCATAATGTCAAATGAATTCCCATTAACGATTCATTAGATCAACTAATGATCTGAGGCGTGTTTGCCCGTATTTCCTGATGGAGCGCCGGCGGGTGTCCGCCGGGACGGAAGTACCCCGATGAGCAGCAGAGCCGGCGGGGAGAGCCCCGGCAGCTCAGGCAGCCCCGCCAGGGTGGTCTCCACCACCCGCTCATCAGGACGCGACGCGCTCGCCACGACGAGGCACGAGGTATCAGGGCGAAGGCCGGCATCCATCAATTGACGCGCGAGATCTGCCTCATGGCCGCCCGGCATGTAGATCGCCGCCGTCCCTCCGAGCTCAGCTATCGCCTTCCAGTTCGGCGGCGGATTGCCTTTGCACCGTTGCGCCGTCAGAAACACGAGAGCAGATCCGGCGCGGCGGTCCGTCAGCGAGACTCCCGCTGCGGCGGCGGCCCCGCTGGCGGCAGTCACGCCGGGCACGATCGTAAACGCCACGCCAGCCGCGTGAAGCGCGTCGATCTCTTCGCTGGCCCGGCCGAAAATCGCGCCGTCTCCGCCCTTGAGCCGTACCACCGTCTTGCCTGCCGACCCATATTTCACCAGGCGCCGGTTGATGTCTTCCTGAGTGATGGTCCGCTCGCCGTGACGCTTTCCCACCGGTTCTACACGCGCGTGCGAGGGAATCAACTCGAGAATCTCGTTGGTGAGCAGATCGTCGTGCAGCACCACATCGGCCTGCCCCAGAATGCGCAGCGCCTTCAAGGTGAGCAGCTCGGGATCGCCAGGTCCTGCGCCGACGAGATACACCATTCCGGTGCGGCCGCCGGACCCGCTGAGAAACGGCGCGGGATGCGCCCCTTCGGCGGCAAGCTCGTGGAGCTTCCGCTTGCGCTCCCCGGCGTCCGGCTCGCTGGCGAAGAGCTCGCGCCGCGCGTCTCCAAGCTGCTGAATCCATCGCTCGTATTCGGGACCGAACTGGCGCTCGAGCTCGATGCGAATCCGCTGCGCCAGGGCCGGGCTGTGGCCCGCCGTCGAGATCGCGATCTGGAAGTCGCCGCGGTTCACGACCGCCGGGTAGTAGAAGTCGCAGTTATCAGGGTCGTCCACGGAGTTCACGAGGATGCCCCGGCGCTGTGCATCCGCGTACACCGACGCCGCGACATCCTTCGGTACCGCAGCGACGACGAGCGCAACGCCGTCGAGGTCGTCCGGGTGAAACACGCGCGTGTGCCACGAGACCGCGCCCTGCTCCGCAAACGCCGCGATTGCCGGCGTCACCCTCGGCGCCACAACCGTCACGCGCGCGCCCGCGGTCATCAGCCCGCTCAGCTTGGACTCGGCAACGAGGCCGCCGCCAACGAGCAGGACCTGACGTCCCTCGAGCTTCACGAAGATGGGAAACAGAGCCATGGCTATGGACTGTCGACCATGGACTATGGACTTTCGACCTTGGACTCTGGACTTTGCACGTGCAGTCCACATTCTTTCGTGTCCGGATGCTCCCACCACCATCGCCCGGCGCGTTCGTGTTCGCCCGGCTGAACGGCGCGCGTGCACGGGCCGCATCCGATACTCGGATAGCCGCGATCGTGAAGCGCGTTGTACGGAACGTTGTGGTCGCGGATGTACTTCCACACGTCGTCGTGGCTCCACTCCGCGAGCGGGTTGAACTTGACGAGCGCATTGGCGGCGTCCCATTCCACCTTGGGGACGTCCACGCGGGTCACCGACTGTTCGCGGCGCAGGCCCGTAATCCAGGCGTCGAGACCGGACAAGGCGCGGCGGAGCGGCTCCATTTTTCTCACGCCGCAGCACAATTTCCGGTTGTCTACCGAGTGATAAAACAGGTTTACACCGTGTTCGGCGACCATGCTCTGCACCGCGTCGGCCTGCGGAAAATACACGTCGATGGTGACGCCGTATCGACTGCGCGTGGCGTCGATGACGTTATAGGTTTCCTGGGGCAACCGCCCCGTGTCGAGCGTGAAAATGCGTATGTTCGGATCGATCTTCGCGATCATGTCGACGAGCACCATGTCTTCGGCGCCGAAGCTCGACGAGAGCGCCACCGACGGCGCGAACCGCTCGATGGCGAGGCGAAGCACGTCTTCAGCGGGCATCGGTCCCGCGCGCAGGGCAAGGGTCGTCACGTCGTCTTGGGTCACGGTATTGCTGATCATACCCAATCCCCGCCTCCTCCCTGGAGGCTGAGGGATTTCACCCTTTTAGACGCGAACCACGGCGTCAGGACTCACAGTCAGCTTTCCTGAACCGCGGGTATTACTTGCGCGTGAACACCACTCTATTATCCGCGGCCGAGCATGTACCGGTCCTATTGCCCTCGCGAAAACTGAACCCGCCAACGAGATTGCCGGAGAGGGTTTGCGCGACCGGGGCAACCAGGCGGCCCCAAATGCCGAGAATCTGACCGCCCGGCAGAAGCTCTTGCACGTAATAGTCGTTGTAATAGTAGTAGTAGGCGCTGCCTTCGCCCCAAACGAACGTCACGGTGCTGCCAAATACCGTTCCGTTCAAACGGCTCTTCTCCCCATCAGGACCAGCGAGAAACTTCGCGTCGCCCAGCTGGACATTCACCTTGGCCGAATCCTGTCCGATTGTTGCATCGTAGGTTCGTGTCTTCTGATCGTTCGGCACGATCGAACACGAAGGAGAAATTGTCAGCGTCACGCGATACGTCCCGGTCACATTTGTCGGCGCCGTTATCGGCCTGATCTGCACATCGAATTTTTGATCCTGGGTCACGGTCAGCGTCCTTGTTTCATCGAGATAACCCGGCCTACTCACACGAAGCGTCAGCGGCCCCGACACGCCGAAGAGTTCATAGAAACCCAGGTTATCGGTCGACACTTGATACAACGGGGTGCCGAGCACTGCCACTGTCGCCATTCCAATGTTGACCGATCCAGGCTCCGTAACGGTGCCATTGAGGACAAATGTGCCTTGCGGTTTGATCACGATAGGCAGACCGGCACTACGGGACTGGTATGTTGCCCGAATCTGCGCCCGTCCAAGAGCCTGCCCGGTGATCACACCGGCATCCACCGTGGCGACCGTCGACCGCGAGGTTGTCCATCTCGCATCGGCTGTCACATCGCGTTCGGAGCCATCGGCGAAGCGAGCCATGGCCCTGACCTGCGCCGTTTCACGTGGCCCTACTGAAGGCGGGCCTTCAATGACAACGCTCAACAGGGCCGGCTGTGGATTGGGTGCGGGACCCGTCGGAACCACTGGTGTTTTATCCTCCCCGCACGCCATGACGGTGAGAACAGCGATTAAGACGAGGTGGGCGCGATTCATGGGAGTTTCTCCTGTCGTTGCGATCGCTCCATGAATTGGCGATACAGATCGATACGGTCTTTCGGGTCGGCGAGCCGCTCTACCGTATCGGCCGGTGAATGAGAAACGGATGCGTTTGCGTATCCGAGCGCCGCGAGCCGGGCCCGTGTGTCGGAGTCTATGGCGGGCACGTCTGCTGCTCGCTGCAGCCCAGCCAGTTGCTCGATCTCCTGGAGTCGCCGCGTGAGTTTCGTCGCCAGTACCGCTCGCTCGCCATAGAGATTCGACATTTCCCGCGGATCGGATGCGAGGTCGTACAATTCCGGCCGCGGAGCCAGAATCAGCTTGAACCGGCCGTGGCGGAGCGCCGCGAGCGGACTCCATCCGAAGCGATCGAACCCGTATCGCGACTCGGAATACGCCTCCAGTCCCAGCTCTCTCACGGCCCCGCTCATGAGCGGCACCAGCGTCTGTCCATCTGTGGCCGCAGCTGAGGTCTGTCCCAGCAGATCGAGCACCGTCGGCATGACGTCGACGATACGGACCGTGTCGCCCACGCGGCGGCCCTGCATGTTGGCCAGCGGCGCACGAATGATCAGGGGGACGCGCATGACCGATTCATAGACAAACAGGCCGTGTGTGGCTTCGCCATGCTCGCCGAGGCTCTCACCGTGATCTCCGACAACCACGACGACTGTGTTGTCGAGCCGGCCGCGCTCGTCGAGAAAGTTGATCACGCGTGAGAGCTGGAAGTCGATGAAACCGATGGCGCCAAGGTAGGCATCCTGGCCGTCCGGCGAGGCAAATTCCGAAGGCGGTCGAGCGGGCGCATGCGCGTCGTAGAAATGCAACCAGGCAAAGAACGGGCGGCTGTCGACTTCGTGCAGCCAACCAAGCGCAGCGTCGACGATGCGGCCGGCGGGGCTGCGCAGCGACTCGCGATCGATCCGACCTGGTTGAAAATCAGGGTCGCGATAGACATCGAACCCTTGATTCAGTCCCCACACATCATCGAGCACGAAGCTGCTGACGAAGGCACCCGTTTGAAATCCGCTGGCGTTCAAACGTTCAGCAAGCGTGACGAAGTTGGAAGCCAGCGCGACCTGTCCGTTCCCGCGAACCTGATGGCCGGGCGGAAACAGCGCCGTGAACAGACTGCAGTGTGCCGGGAGAGTCAGCGGCGCGACCGTTGAGGCTTGCTCGAACGCAACTCCGGTACTCGCAAGTTGATCCAACGTGGGCGTGACGGCGCGACCGCCGTACGTGCCAATCGTATCGGCACGCGTCGTGTCGAGCGTGATGACAAGCAGATTTAGATCGCGTCGTCCGCCGGCCGGCGCGAGTGAATCACGCCCTGCCGGAATAAAATCGGGTGGCAGGAGCGAGAAGAGGAGGCACACAACCACCGTGACAACCGCGAGAATCGCGATTCGCACAGAGCCAATGCCCCGGACCGGATCCAGCATGTCGCTCTCACTTTCGCACCCACGTTCAGCGGACGTAGCCGAGACTCCTGAGGCGTTGCAGCTGTTCCTGCGTCAAGCCCTTGGTCGTCTCTGCATCGGGCTTGAGCCGTGCGGCGAGCGCCATCTGCCGCCAGCCGGCAACGAGCTTGGCCAGGCGCTGAACGACCTCGGGCTGGCCGGCCGCCATATCGTTGAGGTTCAGCGGATCCTTGGCGACGTCGAATAACTCGAACTCAGGCCCCCCGTTCGGACGTTTTGTATGGTGGATCAGCTTCCAGCTGCCATCGGTAATGGAAAATGCTTCGGTGTCGTGCGGCGCCGGCGCCGCACCGTTGGCAGGGTTCGTGACCGCCTTTTCTGAGATAGCTGGACGCGGTCGCCACGATGCGCTCGCCGCACCCTTTGTCGGCTGAACCAAAGGCACCAGGCTCTGCCCCTGAATTTCCGCCGGTGCGGTCAGACCACTGATTGCGAGCAGCGTCGGCATCACGTCAATCGTTTGAATCACTTCGTTTACGACGCGACCGGCGGGAAGTACGCCTGGCCAGCGCATCATCAGCGGCACCTGGGTGAGCTCACCGTAGACGCTCTGTCCATGGAAGGTCCGACCGTGGTCAAGAAACTCCTCACCGTGATCCGCCGTGAACACGACCAGCGTGGAATCGTCGAGGCCCAGCCCTTTGAGCCGCTCGAAGAGGCGGCCCATCTCGGTGTCGAGGCCGCGTATCGACCCGTCGTACCAGTCGACGTCGTGGTTGACGTACGCATCCGCGTCGAGCCCGGCCTTGACAAGCTCGGCTCGAGTCGGCATCCCAAACAGCTTCAGCAACGGATCGCTAATGACTTTCCGGACCGTCTCCAGGTTCTGGTGATGCGCTTGACGCTTGGCGGGATCGGCCCACATGGTGTCGTACGGCCGGCCCGGCTCGAACGGATCGTGGGGGTCGTAGACGTGGAGGAACGCGAAGAACGGGACATCGCGGTGTGTCTCGAGCCAGCTCGCGAGCCGATCCACGTACTCGCGTGCTGTCTTGCTGGAGCCCTGATTCGGGAGCGAGCCATCCTCGTGCTGCTCCTCATAGCCTTGATGCAGGTTTGTGAATTGGCCCGTGAAGAGATTCGACGCGAACCCGATCGTGGCGTATCCAGCCGCGCGGTACACCTCGGCCAGAGTCGTCGCAGCAGCGGGGAGGCGATCGTTGAAGTCGGTGACGCCGTGGGTCGAGGGATAGAGCGAGGTCAGTACGGACGGTGTCGCCACCTTGGTCCATGTGGCCTGTGTGGTGGTGTTATTGAAGAGGACCCCGTCAGTCGCAAACCGTCGCATCGACGGCGCGGTCGCCCGTTTGTAACCGTACGCGTCGAGGTGATCCTTACGCAACGTGTCGGCCCAGACGACGATCACACCTTGCGGGAGCCGTCCGAGTGCCGGGGCGGCACCACCAGCGGCTGGCTCGGGCAATGCCCCGCGACGTCGAACGATGGGCGAGCCCCAGAGACCGATGGCGCCGGACTCGCGCCCACGTACGCCGAGCGTCAACGTCACGTTTTGTCCGCTGAATCGCGCCAAATCGATTGCCCGGGGCTCCCAGCGGTACGGCGTCGTCACCGTCTGCTCCAACAGTACCTGCCCATCATTCCCAGAGCCAGCGTCGCCGCTGCCACGCGCACTGACCGTGAACGTGATCGGACCCTCGTCGACCGTGCCCAGGGCGAGATCGAGCCACGCCGCTTGCGGCACTTCGAATGCAAACTGCAACCGTTCGGGCGCGCGTGACGCGATCGACTCTCGATACACCTCGCGCATCCCCTGCCAGCCGACGCCAGACTGAATGCTCGCCAAGTGCTCCCGCCGGAAGATCAAGCGCACGGACTCGATCGCAAAAGTCGCACCCGCGACATCGCTAGGTCGAATGAATACGTGCCGAATCTGGGAGGCTGGGAGCGGGCGCGCCTTCGTCAACACGTAGGTCTTGACCTGGTCGCCCGGTGTGATCGGCGTGGTGATCTCATTGCCGAGCCCCATCATCTGCCCGTTGATCGCCGCGAACTCTGGTCGAACGGCTGGTGAGGTTTCAATCGACAGATTCGCGCCGGCGGAGACGCGGATAGTGACTTCGATCGAGTGCAGTTGATCAGCCACCTGGACGTCCGAGGTCCTCTCGATGCGAATGAGCGAGGTGGGGCTCGTTGTCCGGCCAGTCAACATGCCGTTGGTGATGGCCAGGCCGGTGACACCGGGGCCGGCTTCCCACCCGCGGGTCGCGGATAAGGGAGCAGGGATCGGCACAGGCGGCGGCCCATCGAAGCGCCATTCGGTTCGCGCCAGCGGCGCTGTCGGCTTCACAGCGTCGATCACGCTCTTCTCATTGAAAAGATCGGTCAGACGAATCGCCAGCGGT
The DNA here is from genome assembly GCA_963850295.1 of Vicinamibacterales bacterium. GTDB lineage: Bacteria > Acidobacteriota > Vicinamibacteria > Vicinamibacterales > JAMQPK01 > JAMQPK01. Next base: position 397,291 of record CAWKKU010000012.1, read on the forward strand.
GTCGATGGTGATTCGCTTGTCCGGCCGCACGACAGCGCAAGGACACACGCAAAGACGAGGCGTAAACGATGTGTGATCATGACGCTCCCTCAACGAACGTAACCGAGGCTCCGCAACCGCTGTAACTCCTCGGCGCTCATGGTTTTTGCCGTCTCGGCGTCCGGCTTGAGCCGGGCGGCGGTCGCCATCTGGCGCCATCCGGCGATCAGCTTCGACAAACGGGCGACGACGTCCGGGTGATCGGCGGCCACGTTGTGCTTGTTCAGCGGATCTTTGAAGTAGTCGAACAGCTCGAATTCGGGGAGACCGCTCGGTCCAGCGGTGTTCTGGATCAGCTTCCAGTTCCCGTCAACGATCGCCACCGACTGGCGGCTCAACTCCTCGCGCGGAGCCGGAGTACCGGGCACTTGTTCCGAAATGGCCGGGCGCGGATTCCATCCTGGCCAGGACGTCCGGACCTCAGGCTGGCCTGCAGAGTTGGTGGCCAGAAAAGGCCGCAACGACTGTCCCTGCAGGCCGGCGGGCGGCGCGATGCCACTGAGTTCCAACATGGTCGGCATGATGTCGATGCCCTGGACGAGATCCTGGATCACCCGGGCCGCCGGCAGACGCCCGGGCCACCGCATGATGAGTGGAACATTGATGAGCTCGCCGTAGAGCGTGTGGCCGTGGAAGAAGCGGCCGTGATCGAGCAGCTCAGTGCCGTGGTCGCTTGTCAGCACCACAAGCGTTCTGTCGTCGAGGCCCAGGCGCCGGAGCTGCTCGAAGAGCCGAGCCATTTCCACGTCCATGCCGCGAATGGAGCCGTCGTACCAATCCGCCTCCTGCCTGACGTAGATATCCGGATCGAATCCGGCTTTGATCACTTCGTTGCGCGTGGGCAGACCGCGGCCCCGCATGGTCGGATCTTCGATCAACTTCGTCACCACGGCTTTTTCTTTTCGGTGCTGCTCCGTCCGCGCGGGATCGCCAAATTTTGTGTTGTAGGGTCCGTATGGCTCGAACGGTGAGTGCGGATCGAAGACCTGGAGATACACGAAAAACGGCACTTCGCGGTGCCGGTCCAACCAGGGCACCAGCCGATCAATGTATTCGCGCGCGCTCTTGCTCGAGAGCGGCGTGCCAGCCGTGGAAAGAGAGCCGTTTTCGTGAAGCTCTTCGTAGCCCTGATGCAGGTTGGTGTTCTGACCGGTGAACAGGACCGACGACATCGAGAGCGTCGCGTACCCGGCGGCTTTGTACGCTTCAGCCATCGTCGTGACCGAGGCAGGCAGGCGATCCGTCTGCATGCGGACTCCATGCGTCGACGGATACAGGCTCGTCATCATCGAGCTTGTCGAAACCTTGGTCCAGCTCGCCTGCGAGATCGAGTTGTTGAACTGCACACCCTCCTTGGCCAGGCGGGTCAGAAACGGAGCGGTCTCGCGCGCATGTCCGTAGAAGTTCAGGTGGTCGCGGCGCAGCGTATCCGCTTGAATGAAGATCACCCCCTGCGGCGGAGCGGACTCGCCGGTCGGGAATGCTCCCAGAGTTCGCACCACCGGGGAACCCCAGAACCCGAGCGCACCCGCCGATTCCGACTTCAACTGAAGCGACAGGGTGACTCGCCTGCCGGCCAGGCGCGACAGATCGACCGGATAGCTGTCCCATCGATCGGGCCGCGTGACGGTAAGCTCGGCTTGCACCACATCGCGATCGTCAGCAGCTCCTTCAGGTTTGGCGACTACGCTGAAGGTCACCGCCCCGGCTTCGACAATTCCCACCGCAAGATCGAGCCAGGGGCGATCGGGCAGCTGCACGTCGAACTGCATCGACTCGGGAGCATGGGCGACGAGTGCCTCGCGGTAAATCTGCTGCAGACCCTGCCACCCCACGCCCGCCGGGATCGACGCCAGGTGTTCGGTGCGACTGACAAGGCGCACCGATTCGATATCAAAGGTTCCTTCGGAGGCATCGGTCGGCCGGATGACGAGGTGCCGAAGGCGGGAGATCAAGATGGGGGCCCTCGGAATCAACTCGTAGGTCTGGAACGCGTCGCCCGGAATAATGGGCGACTCCAGCTGCCACGGCAGCCGCCGCGCCCCCGCGGAAAGATCTGTCAGATTGACGGTCTCCGCGGGCGACGTCTGAATCGACAGGTTGGCGCCGTGGGACGCGCGCATCTTCACCTCGATGGTGTGGAGCGTGTCCGGCACATCGAGACCGGACGTCCGCTCGAAGTGAATGAGCGCGGTGTCGCTCGTCACGCGTCCGGTGAGCTGGCCGTCTTTCACGGCGAGACCGGCAATCCCGGGCCCGGCCTCCCAGCCGCGCGTGGCGGGGAACTTGGCGGGTGGCGACGCCGGCGGCGCGTCGAACCGCCAGATCGTCGGCCGTGGAGTTGTCGCCGGTTTGACTGACCCTTGAACGCGCTTCGCGTCGAACAAGTCGACGAGGCGAACGGCAGGCGGCGGCGCTTCGGTGGGAGCGGCGCCGGAACACCCGAGGGTCATGAGCACGAACGACGAGACAACCGAAAGCCGAAAGGTCCCTGTCATCGCAATCTCCTTGACACACGATTAGATCACCACGCCGAACCTCGATTTCAGGGCGAACGCGAACACGAGCGACAACATGAAGAACGCGATCATCCAGTGGACGGAATATCCGAACAGGTCGATCTCACGTTCCGGATACGCCAACTTGATGGATTCGATCGGAACGTTCGCCTCGATCGGCGCCTCCGTTGGATAAAGCACCTCGTTGAGGAACCCTGCCTGGAAACGCTCGGGCGTGCGCCAGCCAACTTGTTCCGACACTCGTACCAGCTTCGTTGCCGAGTGCCCGTCGAGCCGGACCGTCAAGTGATAGTCACCGGGCCTCTCAGTGCCGATCCGCCACGCGGCTTCCCGCTCCGACGGAATCCATACGAGGGGAGTCTCCACGCGGAGACCCGATGGCGCTTCGAGCCCAAGCACCGGGGCGACACCGGACGGAGGGCCGGCGCCTTCTTTCAAGCGAACCTTGACGACCGCGGACTGTCCGGGGGCGAAGCCGTCGTAACCGTAGTAGAACTGCAACTGCGCGATGAGCAGCAGAAGCGGCACGAACATCCACAACATCGGCGTCAGCGACAACCGCACGTATGTGAAGTTGTGACGCAGGATGTCCAACTGCGCGGCGAACATCGCCCTGAGGTCGTCGTTGAACAGCCGGATTTCGAAGATGCCTGCATGAATACGCCGCTTGACGTCCGCAATCGCCGGCTGATTCGACGTCGCGCGAAATACCAGCAGCATGCCGACCGCGGCGAGGAGCGACACGACGCTCAGACCGACAATCGGCGGAAGCGTCCGGAATGGCGACAGCACGGCACCGACCAGCCAGCCGAGCCCGTGATTGATCCACGTCATCTGCCGATCACGAGATGTAACCGAGGCCCTTCAAGCGCTTCTTGATTTCCTCCTCCGAATCGGCTTCGTCGAGATGCTTGATCTCTTTCTCGAGCGCGTGCGTGATGAATTCTTCGACAGAGGAATACCCGGCCATGTCCGCATAACGCTTGACCCTCGCGACGAGCGCTTTGTCGAGCTTGACGCTTCCCGATCCGAACATGTCGCCCTCCATTCATCAATCGGTCATTTTTTGTTCGCCGGCTTCACGGGGAAATCCTCGATGCCGAACTCTGCCAGGACCGCCGCGGCAACCCTGCCGAGCGACGGGGCGGGCTTGCGCAGCGGCCGATTCGACAGCAGCACGCCAGGCACCGTTTCGTGATCCATGCAATGGTCGCCGCTCCAGGGATCCTTGTTGTCGACGATGACTTCCGGTGGAATGCTTCCGAGCGCCGACTCATCCGAGCCGCGCGTGCCCTTCGCGTAGCCGACCACGAGATCTGGCGCACGATCGAAGTACCCGGCATCGGTGTAGACCTGCTCCCGGCGGTAGACTTTCGTAATGGCTGGCTGACCGGTGGCGGGATCGACCGTGCGCAGGAGCTTGCCGGCGATCTCATCCATGACACGCTCGCGATCGCCGGGCGCGACGGAGCCCGACATCTCCCGCCCCTGCACATTGACGTAAAGACCATTGAGGCCGATGCCGTACGCGCGCGTGCGTGCCCAGTCGACGTTGCCGAAAAAGCCCGGATCGTCCTCGCGCGACGGATTCGCAAGTGCCAGGAACCCTTGCTTCTTGAGCCATGTGTTGAGGTGGAACGAGCGCCGCCAAGAGGTGAAGCCGTGGTCGGACAGCACGATGAGCGTGCCGTCGGCGCCGATCGCGTCGAGCGTGTCGCCGACGATGCGGTCGAGGCCGACGTAAAGCTCGTCGATGACCTCCGCATATTTCGGATCAACCGAAGGATCGTGCGCCGGATGGCCTGGGTCGCGGGCCCGCCACATCATGTGGGCGATTTGGTCGACGTTGCCGAAATAGTAGAAGAGCAGCCCGTCCCCGAACCGATCGAGCACGTAGCGGTATTGGATGCGGTTTTCTTCGCCGGCCAGCCGTGCCTGCGAGAGGAACTCATCGCGCGTCAGGACGCCTTGCCTCAACCCTTTCGTGTCTTCAGGCATGCCTTGCGTATAAAAGCGGCCGGTGGCCTGGGCGAGTTCAGCGGCGTACTCAGCCGGCTCCGAAACCGGCATCGCCGGGGACATCGGATCGAAATTGATGGGCGAGACGTACATCTCAACATAAGGCTTCACCTGCTTGAGATAGAACCGCGCCATCCCGCGCACGCTCTGCAACGGCACGCGCAGATCGAAGTCCACGGGCAGCCAGTCACTCCATTCCCCCACTGCGAGCACGCGCTCCTCGTCGCCGACGACAAGCTTGGCGACAGGCCGCTCGGCGTCGATGAACAACGTGAAATCGGCCCTGACTTTTTCGGGCACCTTGCGAAATGGATTGTCGGGTCCGTGCAGCGCGGCGCGCACGACGTTGCTTTCGACCGTGACGGGATACAAGGTTCCCCCGGATAACGCACGGCCTCCGAACGCAAACGGCTCCGATGTGTAGAACGAAAACGTGCCGTAAGTTCCGAGGAGGTCCGGCGTTCCCATGCCGCTCAACTCGCGTGTGGCAGTGCCCGAAGGGGGAAAATTCGCCGGCATGCGGATGATCGTCGTTTCGATGCCGCGTGCCTCCAGCACTTCCCAGAAAGGCTGTCCCTGCCGCAGGAGTTCGACGCTCCCGCCGGAGATCGGGAATTGCCACTCGCCTACCGTGATCGCGCGGCTGGAACCCTCGGCCCGCGATGTGGACAGGTACGGCACCATCGTTTTCGGATCGCGATGGATGAAATCGAAAATGCCGTGGCCGCCTGGATCCAGACCAGTGATGAACGTGGACCATGCCACCGGGCTCTGCGGCGGGATTGTGGTTTGCAATGGGGCGAAACCGCCGGACGCGGCAAGCCGCGCGAAATTCGGGAGCCGGCCTTTGTCGATGAGCGATCGCGTGAGGTCGTAATCCAGACCGTCGAAGCCCAGGACAATGACGCGTTTGCCGGCGGCAGTGCTTCGCCCGCTGCAGGCGGCAGCGGCGGCAAGAACGGCCATGAATATGCCCAGCGCGAAATGCGTCCGGCTCATGACGTCGCCGCCTGGTGGCCCCGCGAACCGGTGGCCATCAAGACCTTGCCCTCCATATATGCTGGAGGCCGGACGCCGAAGAGATGCAGCGCGGTCGGCGCGATATCGATGAGCGCGGGATCGGTCGAATCGATGGGGCGATTGCAAAAGAGCACGCCGGGGACCTGACGCGGGTCGATGCAGTGGTCGCCACTCCAGGCCTTCAGGTTGTCTTCGAACACCGGTCCCGATACCACGCCAGTGGCACAATCCCAGGAGGTGCGGTAACCGGCGTTGTAGCCGATCAGGAGATCCGGCGCGTTCTCCAGATATGGGCCGGAGTACAGCGCACGCGTCTCAAAAGCTTCGGTAATGCCAATCGCGCCGGACGCCTGGTCCTGCAGACCTGAGAGCTTCGCGACGAGCTCTGTCCGGAGCTGCGCAGCGCCCTCTCCCGGCTCGACAATCCCCTGCGACTCGCGTCCTTTTACATTGAGGAACATGCCTGTCAGACCCAGGGCATACGCGCGCGTCGTGACCAATCGACATCCCGCAGCCACTCCGCACCGCCGTCTGCGCCCGGTTTGAGCGTCAGGTAGCCGTTGGCGTGCAGCCAACTGTTGAGATTGACGCCGCGGCGGAACGAATTGAAGCCGTGATCGGAGAGCACCATCAGGACATCGTTCGCCTTCAGTTGTGCCAGAACCCTGCCCACTAACGCGTCATTGCGCTTGTAGAGCTCCTCGATGGCGTCGCGATGCTGCGCCGTCTCGCGCCCACCCCCGGCCGGATGTGTAGGGTCGAGATAGCGCCAGAACATGTGCTGGATGCGATCGGTCGCATCGAAGACACATACGAGGGCTCCCCGGCGGAGTTTGTCGAGACCAGCGAAGAACATCCGTTCGCGCTCCGCATCGATGTCGTAGGTCTGCTGCAGGAACGTGCCGTCGTCGATCACCCCTTCATTCAGCGCCCACGTATCCTCCGCCAGCCCGAGCGTGGAGTACTGGCCGACCTTTTTCGCCAGGTACGTCGAGTAATACGGCGGATGAGAGATCGGCATGGCCGGGTTCTCGGGATCGATGTTGATGGGTGTGACGTACAGCGAGACGTGTTCTCCCATCTCCGTAACGAGCATCCGGCAGATACCGCTCACCTTGATCAACGGTGCGGCCGGGAAGGCCAGCGTGATCCACTCGCTCAGCTTGCCGACGTCCAGCGTGTGTTGGGAGCCATTCACGCTGATGCGCGCGCGATTGCTCTCGGCGCTAATCGATATCGGAATCGTCAACGTTGGCTCGCCGGCGACGAGACTGTTGGGCGGACCTTCGAGGGCGGCTTCGAACCCCACTGCCGTTCTTCCGAAGCTGCACACGCGCGCCGCCTTCTTTGAAGCGGCCCTCAGCCGTGCGTGTCGTGAACAGCGTGAACGTCCCCTGCGTGCCCAGCAAATCCGGCACGCACATCGCGCTCAGCTCCGCACCGTAGAACTTGTCAGGAGGAAACGTGATCGGCACGCGGAGCACCGTGCTCCAGATGTGGTGATCGCCCAGGATGCACCAGAACGGTTTCGACTTCCGCAACAGCCGGAGGTCGGGCCGCGACAGCGGAATGCGGAATCGTCCGAGCTTCAGCACACGACGCCGGACGGCCGATGTGTGTGGACGAGAGGACCGGCAGGTAGCTGCGCAGATCGCGGTCGAGGAAGTCGAAAATATTGTGTTTCGCGGGCGAAACGCCGGTGGAGAACGACGACCACGCGACAGGGGAGACCGACGGAAACGTTGTCCGCAGGCGGTGATAACTGCCCATCGCGGCAAGCTTCGAAAAGTTCGGGAGCTTGCCCTCGGCGATGAAGCGATCGGTCAGTTTCGGGTCCTGACCATCGAGCCCCACGACAATGAACCGCGAGATGAGAGGTTTTACCGGCGCGCCCGCGCCTGATCGCGCGAATCGCGAGGCGGAATGGCCAAATCAGGAGCGAGACAAACGCCAGAATGATGGTGGTGAAAACGACGAGAAACGACGAGAGCAGGGCGAAGCCTGCCCCAGGACCGACATAGGCCTCAGCGGGTACAGCCGCCAGGACAATGCAGACTCCGACCAACGCCGGACGACGTAGGCCTTGCGGCTTCATTGGGTGCTGTAGGTGCGCGCCGTATGGTATACCAAGCAGCACCGGAACGATACCGGACAATTGGAGGCGATTCATGGCATGGTGGCAGCGGACATACCGTCGCGTCATGTACGGACGGCCCGTGATCGTCGTTTCGGGGCTCCCGCGATCCGGCACGTCGATGATGATGAAGATGCTGGAGGCGGGCGGAGTTCCGGTCTGGCTCGATGGCATCCGAACTGCGGACGATCAGAACCCGAAGGGATATTACGAGCTCGAGCGGGTCAAACAGCTGGACAAGGGCATGGACAAAAGCTGGGTTCGCGCCGGCCGCGGGCGCGCGGTCAAGGTCATCTCGTCACTCCTCGAACACCTGCCGGCGGAGAACAACTATCACGTCGTCTTCATGAACCGCGACATTCAGGAAGTTCTGAAATCACAAGGCAAGATGCTCTCTCAACGCGGCGAGGCGGGCGGCTCGGCAGGTGATGATGCGCTTCAGAAGTTCTTCGAAATGCACCTTCGCAAAGTGAAATATTTCCTGGCCCACGATCCTCGATTTTCGGCAATCGACGTGACATACACGGACGTTCGTCGCGGATCCCGAAGCGATGGCGCGGCGCATCTGTGCGTTTCTCGGCGCCAACCTCAACATCGCCGCCATGGCTGCGACCGTGGACAACCAGTTGTATCGGAACCGTCGGGCTGGGTAAGTCAGCGTCTCGCGTGTCCACTCCGCCCGTGGACAAAGCCGAGGACCAGTTCGCCCGCCTTGTCGACGGTGAGCTTCGTCGTGTCGACGACAAGGTCCGGATGAGAGTGGCGGCTCGAACGGATCGTCGATGCCGGTAAAATTCTGAATCTCACCGCGCCGCGCTTTCGCGTACAGCCCCTTCACATCGCGCTGCTCGCAAACGGTCAGGGGCGTCGCCACGTGCACCTCGACGAAGTTCTTGCAAAGCGTGCGGACGAAGTCGCGGGATTCCCGGTAGGGCGACACAAACGACGCCACGACGAATACGCCGTTCTTCTCGAGCTTACTGGCCAGGTAGCCAACTCTCTTGATGTGCGCGTCGCGGTCGGCCCTCGAAAACCCGGTGTTCGGGAAGATGTCCCGAATCGTGTCGCCGTCCAACCGCTCCACCTTGAAGCCGCGAGCGCTCAACTCGCGAGCAGACCAATCCGCAATCGTGCTCTTGCCGGCGCCGGACAGCCCGGTGAACCAGAGGACCACCGGCTCGACGTGTTGCCGTCCACGCCGCCCCCGGTCCCAGGTCCGCTCGTGGAACCAGTACAGCGCGGCCTTCGCCACGAACTCCAGCGCTCCTATCGCGAGCGACAGCGACAGGCTGCGCGTGAAGAGGAATACCAGCACAGTGGTGACCACGGTGCCGAGAACTCTCCACGACAAGGCCTGCGCGACAGGACGCGTTTGTGTCTCCTGGTTCATCGGCGAACGTATCTAAGCCCTGGATGCCCACGACGAAGTGGTCGTTCCGGAGAGACGGCGTGTTATAGCGCAGCGTGGAGAACCGCTCGCCCACTCTGCCCGAATGACGATACACGCAATCGCCCGCCGCCGTATCCCATTCCATCGTCGTCCCGAAACGGGGATAGATGTCCGCTTTCCCCTCGGCGACCCAGCAGAACTTGAGCGAACTGCCGACCTGAATTCGACGCTCGACGGCAATGGTTTTCAAATACGCCTCGAGCTCCGCCGATGGGTGTGAGCGGCTTTCGGCGACAACGAGGGGCGTCCCCGCTGAAGAGCGGCTCGGAATACACGCGAACCGCAGCCGCCCCTGGTTGCTGCTTCCACGCGCCCAGGCCGCGGCCAGCCGAGTAGAGAAGGTCCAGCGCGGGTGCATAGACGACGCCGAGCACGGGAGCATCGCCGACCACGAGGGCGATGTTCACGGTGAACTCGCCGTTCCGATGGAGAAATTCCTTGGTGCCGTCGAGCGGATCGACAAGCCAGAACCGATCCCACCGCGAGCGTTCTTCATAGGGCGGAATCTCCCCTTCTTCCGAAATCACCGGGATGGTGCGGTCCCATTCCAGCAATCCGTCAACGATGACGCAATGAGCATTTCCGATCGGCTTCTGTCAGCGGACTTCGATCGTCTTTGAAGGACACCACTCCGGGGCGTTCATAGTGCGCCAGAATGGCCGCGCCGGCCGCGCGCGCGATTTGACCAATCCGGTCGAGAGATTCGGACGTGATGCCGGCTTCAGCGGGGCGCGTCATTGTTATTGCGCGGGCACGCGCCCTCCGGGGCTCAAATTGAGCTTCGGCAGGATGCGGTCGTAGGCGCGGAACATCTCTTCGAGCATGCGGGGAACCTTGTTGGCCCGCTGATAGACCCAGCCCGTGTGCCGCACGAGATGGGCGCCGGAAATCCGCGCACAAAACAGTTGCCGGCTCCGCACTTCGCGGGCGACGGCCTGGTACGGAATGATGGTGATGCCCATCTCCGACCGCACCAGCGCCTTCAGAATCTCGACGTTTTCGGTTTCCATCACGATGCGCGGCTCGATGCGTTCCTTGGCGAAGAACGTATCGACCACCCGGCGCGAGTTGGACGCCGCCTCGAACAGCACGAAGGGCTGCTGCGACAGATCCTGCGGGACGATGCGTTTCTTCCTGGCGAGCGGATGCGACGGATGCGCGACGATCAGCATCTCTTCTTCCATCGCCGGTACGGTCACCAGTTCCGATTCGTTCACCGGCAGCGTGATGAAGCCCAGGTCCGCGGTGCCGCCGCGGATTTCCTGCAAGAGGCGCTGCGACGTTCCCGTGATCAGCTTCACTTCGACGAGCGAGTGCTGGCGGCGATACTCCTGGAGCAGCTGCGGAAACACATACATGCACACCGTCATGCCGCCGGCCAGGCGAATGGTGCCGCTCAGCGTCTGCTGGCTCTCGCCGATGACGGTGACCGTTTCCTTGATGTCGCCGAAGACGCGGTTGCTGAGCTGGACGAGTGATTCGCCCGCGGGGGTGATTCGGATGCGCCGGCCGACGCGCAGGAAGATGCTTTCGTTCAGCTCATCTTCGAGGAGCAGGATTTGACGGCTGATCGCCGACTGCGAGACGTGGAGTTTCCTGCCCGCGCCCGTGAACGAGCCGGTTTCGGCGACGGCCTGGACGATCTCGAGCTGCCGGAGGTCCATCGAAGGATGCGATTATCGCATACATGGGACCCAGCTCCATTCCCTGCACGCATGCATCGTGGGCCAAAAAACGAACAGGAGATCAGGAGATTAGGAGGCTTGTAATCGTTGAAGACAATGCTTCTCCTGATCTTCTGAGCTCCTGTTCGTTTTTTCAGCGGATCAGTTTGATTTGCCGATGCCGCCTTTGACATCGAGTCTGACTGTGACGGGACCGTCGAGGCGATCGGGGTTGGTCCAGACGCCATCGCGCTCCACCAGGCCCTCGACCGAGATCTCGCCAATCCCGCCGGTAGCCTTCGCGGCAATGGCGGCGTCTTTCGGCAGGTAGACCGTGGCCTCGCCTACTCCGCCGCGAATCTGCACGCTGTAGTCGCGCTTGGGCGCGCCTCGCAGGTCCATCTTCACCTTGCCCGCGCCGACGCTGACGTCGACAGTGCGGAGATTCAGGCGGCCCAGCTCGAAGTTCGCTTCTCCGGCACCCAGCTTGGCCGACACATCGAGCGGCACGTCATTGTTCAGCTTGAGGTCCCAGATATAGACGGTATTGCCAAAGCCGCCGCGCGCACCGTCCGGCTGCGAAATCCGCAGTTGACCGGCGCGGTAATCCACGACAGGTTTCCACTCAGGGACGTTGTACGTAAACGTCCCTTCAGCGAGCTTTGCCGTCCCGCTCGTGATCGTCAATTCGCCGGCGCCCATGTTGAGATCGACGCGCGCCGCTTCGGACTTGTCGAGATCGATGTGCAGGTTCTCGCGCCGCGTTTCGCCGGTCGCAACCGGGCCAATATCGCAGCCGGCGAGAACAAATGCCATGCCGGCACCCGCCAGCATTCGAGTCATGACTCCACGAGCGACCATAACGGCCTCCTGGCTGGAACACGTTGCCGGGAGTAATACGTTACGGACGGAGGGGAGGTTTCACAGAATTGGGAGATTGGCAGATTGGTAGATTGGCAGATTGGGAGGGTTACCGGACGTTGAATACGGGCGTCGCTTCCGCCCCGAGCAGAAACGTGCAGGCGCCCTGGCGTGAGCCGCACACTTCGCGCTGCATCTTGATCGACTCGAGCCGAAGAAATTGCTCAGGTGAAAGCTGCATCGACTGGCGGTAGGCGTTGTCTGCCGCGGCACGCGCCGTTTCGGCGTCCTTGCGCTGATCTTCGGCGAGCTTGCGCTGTTTCTCGGTATTGACGCGCTGTTCCTGTTCGGCCGTCGCCACGCGCTGATTTTTGATCGCGTCGGGCGGGTTGGCCCGGCCGAGGGTGACGTCCATGATCAAAATGGGAACGCCCGTTTCCTTGACGATCTGGAGCAGGTGCTGCGTGACTTCCTTGTCGACCGCTTCGGCGGCCGTCGCGACGATCGCCATCTCGTTCATGCCGCGCTTCTTGACCGCATCACGGACCGCGGTGCGAAACGGCTGTTCGAGGTTCCTGATCCAGAAGCCCGGCACATGGGCATCGTTGAATTCCGCGCCGAAGTCCCGGACCAGCTTCACGCTGTCGGTGACACGGTACGAGACTACCGCATGAAAGTCGATCGGCACGCCGTCGGACGTCATCAAGTCGTCGAACACCGCGTCGACCCGGTTGGGCTGCATGTTGACGATCTCCGCCTCGGTCGTCCAGGCGATATACCGCAAACCGGTCTTCACCGGCCCCGGATCGACACCGCCGCTGCCGAAGAACATCGGCTTCCGAATCAGCACACCTTCGTGGCCGGCGTCAGGTCTCACGGTCGTACAGGCCGCCGACATCGTCAGGCACATTACGGCGAGAAATAGCTTCATCTGGATACTCCTGCCACGTTATCGGCAGTTATACGTTGTGACCCGACTCCCGGTTTCAAGTGCAACCGTGAGCTCGTTCCGGAACGAGTGAAACTCCAATAGGAGATCAGGAGATTTTCTCAACACGGAGCCACGAAGTCACGGAGACGCACGGAGAAGACGGGCTTGTGCTGGTAGCTTGTGCTGGTCTTCTCCGTGGATCGCGTAAGTCGGTTCCGTGGCAGCGCATCGACGGCGATGGCCGCGCAGCGGCCATCGCGGCGGGGATGTACAGAACCACGAAATACAAGAACCTCACCATTCCTTGTTCTTGTATTTCGCGTTCGCACATCCCCGCCACGCGCGCTTTGCGCGCGCCGTCGACGCGCTGTCCGTGTCTCCGTGGTGATCTTTCGTTCTCTCGTTCTCCTGTTAAGAAGAACTCTCTCCTGTTTGAATTTCTACTGCGCCAGCAGGTGCTTGGCGAGCGTCCGGTAGTCATCCACGGCCCGGGCCAGATCCGGGATCTTCACGTGCTCGTTGTCGGTGTGCGCAACGTGGATCGAGCCTGGGCCGTAGAGCAGCGGCGTGCCCCAGTTCGACAGGAACGGAATATCTGTCGTATACGGGAACGTCGCCGTGTCGAAGCCCGGCACCGACGGCATGATCACCGGCGGAACGTCCAGGATTTCCTCCAGCGCGACGAGCGGCGTCAGACTGGTCATCGAGGCGCGAAGCGCGTCGATGCCGGCGACCGTGCGGAACATCACTTCGGCTTCGGCTTCGAACGGGATCACATTCGGCGCCACACCGCCGCTGATCAGGCCGACCGTGTAATGCGTGCGTCCGAGCACCGGATGTTCGGGCATGTCCATCGCGCGCAGCCTCACGAGCGCGTCGAGTAATTTCTCAATCGCCGATTCTCCGAGCTCCGGAAACGATGAATGCGCCGCGCGCCCCTTGGCACGGAGGCGGTATCGCAGCGCGCCGCGCGTGCCGATGCCGAGACGATTGTCGGTCGGCTCTCCGTTGATCAGGAACTTCGAGCCGGAGGCGAGCGACTGGGCGGTCTTGGCACCGTCGCTGCCGCGCTCCTCGCCGACGACGAACAGCAAGCCGACATTGGTGATGCCTTCACGCCGAAGCGCTTCCGCCGCGGCAACCTGGCACGCGGCGATCCCTTTTGCGTCGCACGACCCGCGGCCAAAAAGGCGATCTCCGTCGATGTGGCTCGGGAAAAACGGCGGAACGCAGTCGAGATGCGTGGAGAGCACGACGTCGGCCTTGCCGAATCGCGGCGTAGATGTTTCTGCGCGAGCCCTCGACGACCTGTTCCACCACTTCGTAGCCGGCGGCGCTCAACAGCGTCGCCATCCACAAAATGCAGTCCCCTTCCCGCCCGGTCGTCGAGTCGATGTCGACGAGCCCGCGGGTCACGGCAACGACGTCCGTGAGATCTACCGAACCCATTGCTCGAGACTGGTGCGCGCGTCGGTCTTCTCGTCGCGATATTTGACGATGACTGGTGTCGAGAGGCTCAGTCCCCATTGCGGCCCCATGCCCTGCGTGACCGCCCGGGAGCCGGGCACGACGACTGCCCCCTCGGGAATGACGAGCGGCGCGTCACCGTCGGGCTTGATGATGCGGCCGTGCGGAAGGTCATAGACCGGGCGTCGAGCCGGTGAGGATGGTGCCGGCGCCGATCACGGCCCGCCGCTTGATGACCGCGCCTTCGTAAATACCGGTGTTGCCTCCCACGAGCACGTCATCTTCGATGACGACCGGGATGGCGCCGACGGGCTCGATGACCCCGCCAATCTGGGCACCCGCGCTGATGTGGACGCGTTTGCCAACCTGCGCGCAGGAGCCGACCAGGGCATGCGAGTCGACGAGACTCGACTCGTCGACATACGCGCCGATGTTGATGTACATCGGCGGCACGCAAATGACACCCTTCCCGACGTATGCGCCATCGCGAATCGATGAACCGCCGGGCACGACTCGTACGCCCATGCCGGCGCTCATCTTCTTGAGCGGCAGCGTGTCCTTGTCGGCGAAGAACCAGCGGCCGCCGTCGGCCGAGACCTCGACGAGGTCGCCGCTGCGGAATCCAACGAGAATCCCCTGCTTGACCCAGGTATTGACGCGCCAGCCTGTCGATGTCGATGCGTCGGGCTCGGCGGCACGCACGCGTCCGGCCGACAGCTCTTCGCGGAGGGCCGCGAACATCTCCCGGCTCTCACCTTTATCTGCCGCCGCGCCTTCCCGATAAAGCCGCTCGATGTTCTGTGCCAGCTGACTCGACGCCGAATCGCTCACGCGCTTACCCTGGCGGGCGCATTCTTCAGCAGACCGAGCTCGCCGAGTACCGACATGATTTTCGCGCGCGACTCGGGCCGGGGCGGCACCATCGGCAGGCGGAACGATTCCTCGATCAATCCCATGGCGGCCATCGCCGTTTTCACCGGAATAGGATTCGATTCGCAGAAGTTCACGAGCATCAGGGGCAGCAGCGACTGGTGCATCTTTCTCGCCGCGGCAAAATCGCCGCGCTCGGCGGCTTCGACCATCTGGGCGATCTCGCGCGGTATCTCGTTCGACACCACGCAGATCACACCCCGGCCGCCGACCGCCATCATCGGCACCGTAATGGCGTCTTCGCCGGACAAGACGATGAAGTCGGAAGGGACGGCGCGGATGTACTCACACGCTTGCTGCATGTTTCCCGACGCTTCCTTCACCGCGACGATGTTCGGAATCGCGGCGAGCCTGGTGAGCGTGTTGACGTCGATGTTGCAGCCCGTGCGGCCCGGCACGTTGTAGAGCACAATCGGCAGCGACGTGCTTTCGGCGATGGCTTTGAAATGTTGGAAGAGACCCTCTGGCGTGGGCTTGTTGTAGTACGGGGTGACCGAAAGCAGGCCATTCGCTCCGGCGCGCTCCATCTGACGCGCCGCGTGAATGACCTCTCGGGTGTCGTAGCCCCCTGCGCCCGCCAGCACGGGCACTTTGCCGCGCGCTTCCTCAACGCAGATCTGGACGATGCGAGTTCGCTCCTCGTCCGACAGCGTCGGACTTTCGCCGGTCGTGCCGCACGGGACGAGAAAATGCACGCCCTCGTCGATCTGACGGCGCGCCAGACGCCGCACGCCCTCTTCGTCGAGCAGCCCCGTGGTCGTGAACGGAGTGACGAGTGCGGTGCCAACACCGGTAAATGCTGTTCTCATACCTAAGCCCTCAGCCCTAAGCCCTCAGCCTCCGAGTCCCAGTACATCTCGGATCGTAAACCATCCACTCTTCCCGTGTACCCACCTCGCTGCGTGCAGTGCGCCCTGCGCAAACGCCGCGCGGTCGCGATTCGTGTGCGTAAGGGTAATCGTTTCAAAGGGGCCGTCGAAGCCAAGTGTGTGCGTGCCTGGCATCGATCCCGCCCGGCTCGAGGCCACGTCGATATTGTGCGGGTAGCCGGCCTGCTGCATGCCCTTCCGCATCGTGATGGCCGTGCCGGATGGCGCATCCTTCTTTGTAGAGTGATGAATCTCGTGAATCCACGCGCCGTATTCCGGATAAGGGGCAAACATTTTCGCTGCCTGTTCGGCCAGCCCCTGGAACAGCGCCACGCCGACTGAGAAGTTTGCCGCGGCGACGACGCCGATGGACGCGTCCGCCGCAATCTTCTTCAGTTTTTCTTCGTCCTGATTCCAGCCGGTGGTGCCAATCACCACATTCATTTTTCGCGCGGCCAGCTTCGGAAGATTGTCGGCAACAGCTTCCGGCACCGAAAACTCCACGGCGACATCAGCCTCGGGCGCCGACGGGATTCCGGCACCGCCGATGTTGTTGGTGTCATCGAGGCGGCCGACGACCTCGAACCCGTAATCGGGCGCGAGACGCTCGACGACTTTCCCCATCCGCCCGTAGCCGACTAGGAGGAGGCGCATATCAGAGCCGAGAGCCGAGAGCAAAGAGGAGGAGAGTCATCAGTCGAGCAGCTTCTCCGCCAGCATCAGTTCAGCGTTCAGCACCGCCACCCCCGCGGCACCTCGCACCGTATTGTGCCCCAGCGCCACGAACTTGTAGTCGAAAACCGGGCAGGGACGGACGCGGCCGAGGAAGACCGCCATTCCGCCCTCGCGCTCGACGTCGAGCCGCGGCTGCGGTCTGTTGAGCTCGTCCATCAACTGCAGGGGTTGAGCGGGCGCCGACGGGCAGCGATGCTGCTGCGGCCTGCCGGTAAACGCGCGGAATGCCGCCTTCAGCTCGTCGAGCGACGGTTTGTTTGCGAACTGAACGCTGATTGTCTCGGTGTGCCCGTTGATGACCGGCACACGTGTCGTCTGTGCGCTCACGATCATCGGATGCGGCACGACACGATCCGTCTGCAGCGTTCCCATGATTTTCAGCGACTCGGTCTGAATTTTTTCTTCCTCACCGTCGATGAAGGGAATCACATTCCCCAGAATGTCCAGTGACGGCACGCCGGGATAACCCGCGCCCGAAACCGCCTGCATCGTCGAGACCGTGACCTTCGCCGGATCGAATTGACGGGCGGCGGCTAGAGCCATCACCAGGGGCACAGTCGCGCAATTCGGGTTCGTCACGATGGCGCCCTTCCACCCTTTGGCTTGCTGCTGAAGCGGGAGAAGCGCGAGATGATCGGGGTTCACTTCGGGCACGAGCAGCGGCACGAACTGCTCCATCCGGTAGTTGCGCGCGTTGCTGACGACGAAGTGGCCCGCCGCCGCGAACTCGCGTTCGATGTCTCCGGCGACTTTTGAATCGAGTCCGGAAAACATCAATCGCGGCGCCCGGCCGGGTGCCGCGGCTTCGACCACCAGATCATCCACTTCGCGCGGCCGCGGCACCGACAGCCGCCACGGCAGGTCGCTGTATTTGCGGCCCTCGGATCGCTCGCTCGCGCCGAGCCACGCGATGCGGAACCAGGGATGATTGGCGAGCTGGATGATGAACTGCTGGCCGACCATGCCCGTGGCTCCAAGGATGCCGACCTCTACTCTGCGGGAAACCACCTCGTCCTCCTAACCTCGTATCTATCAATACACGGGAAAGCAAAAAAAAACCCGCCGGCTATAAAGTCGGCGGGTTGCTGAATCTCGTTCGCTGCTGCTGTTTTAAGCGTCGAGCGCGCGCACACCACCGACCCAGGTTCCCTTCGGAACCCGCTTTCGGTTGGCCGGCTTGGTGGTGCTCGCGAACATTGATCGAGGAGTATAAGCGCCCCCCTCGATCCGTCAAGGCGCGGGCGGCAGTCGCTCGCGATACGTAAAGCGAAAATTCACCGTCACCACGATTGCCACGGCCACGCCGTCTTTTCGGGCGGGTCGGTATCTCCACTGCACGATCGACTTCATCGCCGATTCATCCAATCCGTATCCGAGCGATTGGACGACCTTCGGATTGCGAACCGATCCGTCCTCTGCGATAGTGACCTGCAGCACCACTTCACCGTCGATTTTCTGACGCGCGGCTTCGGAGGTATATGCCGCGTCGGTGCGGGAGATCAGCTGCGGCTGTTCCATCGCCGGCGCTCCGATCTCTGTGAATCCGTCCGGCACGTCGAACGACGCCGGCTCGATCGCACCCTCGGAGATGCTCGTCACCGATCGCTCGATCTCGTAGCCGTTGAAAAACTCGCTCCTGAGAACCAGCCGCAGAATCAATCCCTCATTGTGCAGAGCACTGATTAGAGGCGACGCAAACGGAGCGTCGGCGTACGGACCCGCCAGCAGCCTCGCGATGTCCTTGTACTGAGGCGCAATCCACGCCTCGCCGCCGACAGACACGACGATCGGTTCGCCGGCAAGTTTCGACAGGAACGGGGTGGCCGGATGGTCCAACACATTCCTGAAGGTCACACGTTCAGCCACGACGCCGGCCATGGTCGCCGACTCGCGCGTGTGCTCGACCGAAAGGGCGCCTCCACCGGTTTTGAGCTGCGGCGGTGCCGCAGCGGTCACTCGAACGAATGTCCTCGCGTCCGGCCGAACGACGAACCACAGCCGATCGGGCCTGAGAATGGCGATCGCACCCGGCTGAAGGATCCCCGCCGGATGTGTCCCGTTCACGCGAAGGCCGCGGTCGGATATCGCATAGGTAAATTCGACCGGACCGTCCGCGTACGGACCAATGAAGTGGGTCCAGACGTCGGCGTTTATCCTTTCGTAGAACTGCTGGACAACCGGGTTGGCCGGCGGGGGCGTATCGACCTTCCGGGCCTCGACGCGCGTCGTAAATGTGAGGGATTGGGCGTCTCCGAGCGCGGGAAACGCAAGGAAAATCAGCCCGGCGAGCACCAGTCCCGGCATGGCCCAGCGTAGCAGAACGTCGTTCAAGGTTTGACCTGAACCGGCGCGGGTGTTAATCTAGGACTAAATAGGTCGGATTTACATGATTGCCATCAGTGAGAACGCAGCGAACCAGATCCACAAAATGCTGGCCAAAAACCAGCTCGAAGGGGGCGGCCTGCGCATCGGCATCAAGGCTGGCGGCTGCTCGGGCTACGAATACACGTTCGCGTGGGAGAAGAGCCGCCCGCCCGACAGACCAGATTTTCACCGGCCCTGGAGATGCCCGGATCTTCGTCGATCCGAAGAGCTATGCCCTCCTCCAGGGGACCGAGCTCGACTACGACACCAGCCTGATGAGTCGGGGGTTCATGTTCAACAACCCGAACGCCAAGAGCTCGTGCGGATGCGGGCTGTCGTTCAACGCGTGATCGGGCATAATCCCGAATCCCTAGTCCCGAATCCCGACAGGGAACATATTCATGTCCACCAGCACAGAAACAATTGAAGAACTCGCCACACGCGAATACAAATACGGGTTCGTCACCGATGTCGAGGCGGAGGAGATTCCGCCCGGCTTGAACGAAGACGTCATCCGGCGGATATCGGCCAAGAAGAACGAGCCGGACTGGCTTCTCGAATGGCGGCTGAAGGCGTATCGCGTCTGGCTCAAGATGAAGGAGCCGACCTGGCATAACCTCAAGATCAACCCCATCGACTACCAGGGCATCATTTACTACTCGGCGCCCAAGCAGAAGCCCGCGCTCAAAAGCCTGGATGAAATCGATCCGGAAGTCCGCAAGACCTTCGAAAAGCTCGGCATCCCCATCGACGAGCAGAAGATGCTGAGCGGCATCGCGGTCGATGCGGTGTTCGACAGCGTCTCGGTGGCCACGACGTTCAAGAAGCAGCTCGCCGACGTGGGGGTGATCTTCTGTTCGTTCTCCGAGGCGGTACAACATCATCCCGACCTGGTGAAGAAGTATCTGGGGTCGGTCGTGCCGCACACCGACAACTTCTATGCCGCGCTGAACTCGGCGGTCTTCACCGACGGGTCGTTCGCCTACATCCCGAAGGGCGTTCGCTGCCCGATGGAGCTGTCCACCTACTTCCGCATCAACGCGAAGGGCTCAGGGCAGTTCGAGCGGACGTTGATCGTCGCCGAAGAAGGGGCGTATGTGAGCTACCTCGAAGGCTGCACGGCTCCGATGCGCGACGAAAATCAGCTGCACGCGGCGGTGGTCGAACTGGTGGCGCTGGACAACGCTACGATCAAGTACTCGACCATTCAGAACTGGTACCCGGGCGACCACGAAGGCAAGGGCGGGATTTACAACTTCGTCACCAAGCGCGGCAACTGCGCGGGTGCGAACTCGAAGATCACGTGGACGCAGGTCGAGACCGGCTCCGCGATCACCTGGAAGTATCCGAGCTGCATCCTGCAGGGTGAGAACTCGGTTGGTGAGTTCTATTCGGTCGCCACCACGAACAATCATGCAGCAGGCCGATACCGGCACGAAGATGGTTCACCTCGGCAAGAACACGCGCAGCACGATCGTCTCCAAGGGCATCTCCGCCGGGCGCGGTCAGAACACCTACCGCGGCCAGGTGAAGATCGCGAAGAAAGCTGCGGGGGCGAGGAACTATTCCCAGTGCGACTCGCTGCTCATCGGCGACAAGTGCGGCGCGCACACTTTCCCGTACCTCGAAATCGGGAACACGAGCGCGAAGGTCGAGCACGAAGCATCCACGTCGAAAATCGGCGAGGACCAGATTTTTTACCTGCGTCAACGCGGCCTCTCCGCCGAAGACGCCGTCAACATGATCGTCAACGGCTTCTGTAAGGATGTGTTCCGCGAGCTCCCGATGGAGTTCGCGGTCGAAGCGCAGAAGCTGCTGAGTATCAGCCTCGAAGGATCGGTCGGATAAATGTTAGAGATCAAAAACCTCCAGGTCCGCGCCGCGAATCAGGACATCCTTCGCGGCATCAACCTCAGCGTCAACAAAGGCGAAGTTCACGCCATCATGGGCCCGAACGGTTCTGGCAAGAGCACGCTCGCGCGCGTCCTCGCGGGACACCCTGAATACGAAGTCACCGGCGGCTCGGTGACCTACGAAGGGAAAGATCTGCTGGAGATGGCGCCGGAAGATCGCGCCCGCGAAGGCGTGTTCATGGCGTTCCAGTATCCCGTCGAAATTCCCGGCGTCAACAACGCGTATTTTCTGAAGGCCGCGCTCAACGCCCAGAGAAAGCAGGCGGGACTTCCCGAGCTCGACGCGATGGAATTCATGGCGCTCGTGAAGGAGAAGCTGAAGATTCTCCACCTCGACTCGGCATTGTTGAACCGGCCCGTGAACGAAGGGTTCTCCGGCGGCGAGAAGAAGCGCAACGAGATCTTTCAGATGGCCGTGCTGGAGCCGAAGCTGGCCGTGCTCGACGAAACCGACTCGGGGCTCGACATCGACGCACTCAGGACGGTCGCCGAAGGGGTGAACGCCATGCGCTCGCCCGACCGCGCCATCATCGTCGTCACCCACTATCAGCGGCTGCTGAATTACATCGTCCCCGACTTCGTGCACGTGTTGCAGGATGGACGCATCGTCCGGTCGGGCGGCAAAGATCTGGCGCTGCACCTCGAAGAAAAGGGCTATGGCTGGATCGAAGCCGAGCCCCAGTTGATGTAGCGCAGGAACACATGGCACAACTCGTCGAACGTGAAAAAGCCGTAAGCCCGCAGGTTGAACACTACCTGGCCGAGTTCCGCCGTTCTCTGGAGCAGGGAACGCCTCAGCCGCGTTGGGTGATGCAGGCGCGCGAAAGCGCGATCGCCAGATTCGAACGTCTCGGGTTTCCGACCACCAAGCTCGAGCAGTGGCGGTTCACGAGCGTCGCGCCGATCGCCGAGCGCGACTTTCGTGCTCGCCGACGCCGCGGCTGGCCTGAAGGATCCGGCACATACGCGGTCCCTCAGCGCACCGGTGGCACATGCGGTGTGCGTCAACGGACGATTCTCGCCGCGCCTGTCGAATCTGAATACGCTGCCGGAAGGCGTTCAAGTATCGGGTCTCGAGGCGGCGCTAGCGTCGAATCCGGGGCTGCTCGAGCCCTATCTGGACAAGCTCACGCTGACGCAGACCAACGCCTTCACCTCGCTGAACAGCGCCTTTCTGCGCGACGGCATCGTCATCTTCGTCGCGAAGGGCGTTGTCGTGGAACGGCCCATTGAAGTGACATTTGCCTCGGTGGCCGGCAAGGCTGCGACGGTGTCACATCCCAGGCTCCTCATCGTTGCCGGCGAAGCGTCGCAGATTACGGTGCTCGAACGCTACGTGGGCGACGGCATGACATTCACCAACGCAGTCGGCGAAGTCTGGCTGGGCGCGAACGCGGTGATCGACCACTACAAGCTGCAGGAGGAGCCGGCGAGCACATTCCACATCGCCAGCATGTTCATGCATGCGGGGCGGGCGGGGAACTTTTCCTCGCACTCGCTGACCTTCGGCGGCGGGCTCGTGCGCAACGAGGTCATCGCCACGCTGGACGGCGAAGGGAACGACTGCACGCTGAATGGCCTGTATGTCGCGCGCGACACTCAGCTGGTCGACAACCATACGACGATCGATCACGCCAAACCGCATTGCGGCAGCCACGAGATCTACAAAGGCATCCTGGCCGAAAAGTCGCGCGCGGTGTTCAACGGCAAGATCATCGTCAGGCCCGACGCGCAGAAAACCGATGCCAAGCAGACCAACAAGGCGCTGCTGCTATCGGATGATGCCGTCATCGACACCAAGCCGGAGCTCGAAATTTTCGCCAACGACGTGAAGTGCACGCACGGTGCCGCAATCGGCCAGCTCGACGAAACCGCCATGTTCTATCTGCGTTCCCGCGGGCTCGGCGTGACGGAGTCGCGCGCGATGCTCGTTCGCGCCTTCGCCGGAGACATCCTCAACCGTGTAAAGATCGAGCCTGTGCGCCAATATCTCGAAGGCATTCTGACGGCGCGGCTTCCCCATGTCGACTGATACCGCCCTCCGCCAGGCGTTCGATGTCGAGAAGATCAGGCGCGACTTCCCCATCCTGAATCAGCGGATCCACGGCAAGGCGCTCGTCTATCTCGACAACGCGGCGACGACGCAGAAGCCGCAGGCCGTCATCGACGCGATGGTGCGCAGCTACGCCGAGGACAACGCCAACATCCATCGCGGCGTGCACCTCCTGAGCGAGCGCGCCACGCGCGCATACGAAGAAGCCCGGGGAAAGATTCAGAAATTCCTGAACGCGCGGGAGTCGCGCGAGATCATCTTCGTCCGCGGCACCACCGAAGCGATCAACCTCGTCGCGCAGACGTTTGGCCGCGCCAACATCGGCAAGGGCGACGAAGTGCTCATCACCGAGATGGAGCACCACTCGAACATCGTCCCGTGGCAGCTCGTCTGCGAAGAAAAGGGCGCACAGCTCAAAGTCGTGCCGATTACCGACGAAGGCGAGCTGCGGATGGACTTGTTCGACGGGCTGCTCACCGAGCGGACCAAAATAGTGGCGGTCGCCCACGTCTCGAACTCGCTCGGCACCATCAACCCGATTGCCACCATCGTCGAAAAGGCCCACGCGCGAGGTATTCCCGTGCTCGTCGACGGCGCCCAGGCCGTGGCCCACATGCCCGTCGACGTCCAGGCGCTCGGATGCGACTTCTACGCCCTGTCCGGCCACAAGCTCTTCGGCCCGACAGGCATCGGCGTGTTATGGGGCCGGCTGCCGCTCCTCGAGAAGATGCCCCCGTATCAGGGCGGCGGCGACATGATCAGCTCCGTCAGCTTCAAGAAGACCACCTATAACGTGGTGCCGAACAAGTTCGAGGCCGGCACGCCGAACATCGCCGGCTCGGTGGGGCTCGGCGCGGCGATCGATTATCTGGGCGGCATCGACTTCGCGGCCATGCAGGCCTATGAAGAAGAGCTGCTGGCGTATGGCACGCGCGCGCTCACGTGCGGTTCCCGGGATCCGGCTCATCGGCACAGCGTCAAACAAGGCAAGCATCCTGTCGTTCGTGATGGAGGACGTTCATCCTCACGACATCGGCACGATCCTCGACCAGCAGGGGGTTGCCATCCGGACGGGGCACCACTGCACGCAGCCGCTCATGGAGCGCCTGTGCGTGCCCGCGACGGCCCGAGCGTCGCTGGCGCTATACAATACGAAAGAGGAAATCGACGCGCTCGTCGGCGCTCTGGCCCGCGTGCGCGAGATTTTTGCCTGAAACGTTTGAGCGACTAACCATGGACTTACGAGAGCTCTACCAGGAAGTCATCCTCGATCACAACAAGCGGCCGCGGAATTTCCGTGTGCCCGATCCAGTGAACCGCAAAGCGGAGGGCTACAACCCGCTGTGCGGCGACAAGATCACGGTGTTCCTGTACATCGACGGCGACATCATCAGGGACCTCGGGTTTCAGGGCACGGGCTGCGCGATTTCCAAGGCCTCGGCGTCGATGATGACCGATGCGCTCAAAGGGAAAACGCTGGCGGAAGCCAGCACCTTCTTCGACCAGTTCCACGCGATGGTGACGACGCCCGCGAACGTCGACGTGAAATCCGAGGAGCTCGGTAAGCTCGCCGTGCTCTCGGGCGTGCGCGAATACCCGATGCGCGTCAAATGTGCGAGCCTCGCCTGGCACACCATGAAAGCCGCGATGCACGCCGAAAACGAAGTCGTCTCCACCGAGTAGCCGGATGACCGACCGCATCATTCCGCTTGCCGACGCACCCCCTCCGGCCCCGGAGACTGCAGAGCGGGGCAACAATGAAGAGACTGCGGCTGCGTTCACACTGGATCCGGTCAAGACGCTCGCCTACAAGCCTCTCCTCGTCGAAGCCGTGTCGAAGGTCTTCGATCCCGAGATTCCGGTGAACATCTACGAGCTCGGGCTGGTCTACGACCTCGACGTCGACAGTTCCGCTAACGTCCAGGTGCGCATGACGCTCACCGCCCCCGCATGTCCCGCGGCTCAGACGATCCCTGTTGACGTCGAACGCCGCATACGTGAAGTGCCCGGCGTAAACGACGTAAAGGTCGCGGTCGTCTGGGACCCGCCGTGGACGCGCGACAGGATGTCTGACGCCGCGAAGCTCACACTAGGCATGTACTGAGCGCACCGTTGCTGTGGGCCGGCGTGGCGTTCAGCGCCTGGGGACTCTTCATCGCCGCGGCCGGCGGCATCAGTCTCTTCCTCTTCGACGTAAACATCTCCTCGCGCGATCCGTTCAGACCATGTGTGGTCGCGGCGTTCTGCGCGGCTTTCTACCTCTGGAGACGCCGCAATGAAAGACAAATGACCGGCGGAGCTATGCGCACCGGCGGCGCTATCGCCGCCGCCGGCGTGGCGTGCGGAGTCGCATTCGCTGCGCTGCGGTGGGGATCCTTCGTCGCCGGCGGCGCCGACTCATACGGCTACATCAGCCAGGCCAATCTCTGGCTGACGGGCAGCCTCACCATCTCTCAGCCGTGGGCTGCATCGCTTCCGTGGACAGACCCAGACTGGATTGCCGCGCCGGTCGGTTACAGGCCAGGACTGGTGCCGCACACCATCGTGCCGACCTATCCGGCCGGCTTTCCGATATTGATCGCGATCTTCCAGCCGGCTGGTATGCAATGGCTCGTATTGCCCGCCTTCGCAGCCGCGACTGTCTGGATCACCTACCTCATCGCCCGCGATGCAACAGGCAACGGATTAGCCGGAGTCATCGCTGCGGCGCTGCTTGCCGCCAGTCCCGTGTTCCTCCATCAGGCGATGTGGACGATGGCCGACGTTCCGGCGGCTTTCTTCTGGACGCTCGCCGTGTGGTTCGGTGCGATTCGCACCGCACCACGGCCAGTCCTGGCCGGCGTGGCCGCCGGCGCCGCGCTGCTGATCCGCCCGAATCTGGCCCTGGTTGCATGCGTGCTTCCGCTCGTCTGGATGATTGCCAACGATCGTCCCTGGCGCCGGATGGCGGCGTTTGCCGCCGGGCTCGCTCCATTCGCCGCCGGCATCGCGGCGATCAACGCTTCGCTCTACGGAGCGCCTTGGACGAGCGGATACGGGGACGTTGGCGGGCTTTTCACCCTCTCACACGTGCCGCAAAATCTTCGTCTGTACGGCGGATGGACCAGCGACACCCAGACGCGTCTGTTCATTCCCGCGCTGGCGGCTGCATTTGCATTTTCCGGGCGGCGAAAAGGCTGGGCTGAGCTGCCGCTCGTCGGCGGTCTGATGATCGCCGCGGTACTGGTGTCGTACATCGCCTACCAGCCGTTCGACGCGTGGTGGTATCTGAGATTCCTGCTGCCGGCGTGGCCGTTATGCTGCGCGATGATCGCGGCGATGATTGCGTTGGCTGTGCGTTACAGCCGCTCACGCGCGGAAATGTTCGTCGCTGCGGCGCTGCTGTGCTCCCCGCTCGTCGTCCCCGCGGCGCGCGCGGCCATCGATCTCGGTGTGTTCGAGGCCGGGCAGTCGGAGGGACGATACATCACCGCCGCCCAACTCGTGTCGGACAACACCCCCGCCGACGCGATTGTGCTTGCGGACCAGCACAGTGGAAGCATCCGTTACTACGGCAACCGCAAGACAGTCCGGTTTCCGTATATCCCCTCCGATTCGCTCCAACAGGGGGTGCGCCGGCTGTCGGAACGTCAGCCTGTCTATATGTTTCTGGAACGATGGGAAGAAGCCGCTTTCCGCAATCAATTCGGAGACGCCAGCAGCGCGGCGTTCATCGATGCGGGAGCAGTTGCGGCCACTCCGGATGGCCAGGCGCGTCTCTTCAGGCTGTCGGCGCGCTGATTACGGCTCGACCCAATGGCGCGTCAGCACCGCCATTACTGGATAACGATTCCGGACTTCGACGACCTTGTCGTAGTACGCCTGCTTTGAAAACTCGCCTACAAGATACCGATCCCGCAGCAGCCGCAGCTCATACCTGTAGATGTCATTGACGACGCCGCGCGCCACGGTTGGCGCCGTGGTGGGCCTTGGAATCACTCCATGGCCGGCGAGCTGCCGGAGTATTTCCGGCTTATAGCGATAGGTCATCGGCGATCGTCCATCGTCCATCGTCCATCGTCGATCGTCCATCGTCGATCGTCATTCAAATGGGCGAACAAACAGCGAATATTATGGTAGCTTGTGGCGATGGCCGGTCAAACTCTGCGTGGTTTCGTTTGCGGATATCCGTGGCATCAGGCATAGCGTCGAGGTGGAGGCCGAATCGCTTTACGAGGCGGCTGTCCAGGGCATCCGGCGGCTGAATCAGGATCCCTGGATCGAGCGCATCGGCCCCGGCACTACGCTGCAGGTGGAGGTGCGGGAGCCATCGGCGACGCACTCCATTACCGTTGAACAGGTCGAACGATGGCTTGCGGGCGTGACGAAAAATCCAACCGAGGCGACGAAAAAGGCGAAGCTGAAACTGCTGCTGGTCCAACGCTGACTAGTTTGCCCTCACCTCTGCGAGAACTTTTTCCGCAAGCTTCGGACTGACAGCGCAGGTGGAATCGTTGATACGGCAGGACGCGATCGTCATGCCGCAACCACAGCCGCACGGCTCCTCGTTCAGCCGCTTCAGCGCGAGTGTTCTTCTGCTCCGGCGGTGAGCGTTGAGAGATCGACTCCGGGAATATCCGTCGCGCGCGCGTTGCTCGCGAGCGCCGCCTGACCATCCTGGGCGTCGTATTCCACCTCAGCGTCGACCGACAGCTTCGCGAGCACCCGCGTTTCGAGTTCGATCTGCGACGGCCTGATCTGACCGATGTGCTTCTGCATCATCTTCAAATCCGGTCCAACCATGAACGTGGTCGGCAGCGCATAGATGCCGGGAAATGCTTCCGTCAGCTGCTTCGTTTCGACGACGATGGGATAGTTGATCTTGTAGTCGGCCGCGAACCTCGACACATGTGGACCAGGCTCGTCCTCCGACAACACGCCGATGATGACGAGATGATCCTTGTACTGCTCTTGCAGTTTTACGAGATCGGGAATCTCCGCGCGGCAGGGCGCGCACCACGTCGCCCAGAAGTTGAAGATGGTGACTTTGCCGGCGAGATCCTTGTTGGTAATCGTTTTCCCGTCGAGCGTCGTCATGGTGAGCTCGGGGATGACGCGTGGGTTCTTCATGAAACGGACGCGCGGCTTGCCGCCGCCGGCCGTGTCGGTGCCCGCCGTCAGCTGCTCGCCCACCTGCCGGGTGTAGCGCACGGCCATGAAACCGCCGACCCCAAGCGCGATGATCACGAGCACGCCGAGAAGTGACTTTCTATTCATAGATGTCTCACAACGCCGACCGGCGGCCCGCGCCCGCCGGTTCGGGTGCGGCTTTAGGGAGCTCCGGAGTGAAATCTTCGCCGGGATTCACGAACCGATCCTTCTCGATCTTATATTGCTTGTCGTGCAGCTGCCTATACCGGCCGTTTGCGGCCAGCAGATCCTCGTGAGTGCCGCGCTCGACAATGATGCCCCCTTCGAGCACGAGAATCTGGTCGGCGCTGCGAATAGTAGACAGACGATGGGCAATCACAAATGTCGTCCGCCCCACCCGGAGCGCATGCAGGCCGTCCTGGATCAACGCTTCGCTCTCGCTGTCGAGGCTCGACGTGGCTTCGTCGAGAATCAGCACGCGCGGATCCGCCAGGATGGCACGCGCAATCGCCACGCGCTGCCGCTGCCCGCCTGAGAGCTTGACGCCGCGCTCACCCACGATGGTTTCGTATTTGTTCGGGAACTGCTCGACGAACTCGTCGCAGTGGGCGATGCGGCTCACTGCTTTCACGTCATCCATCGTGGCAGCGGGCCGCGAAAACCTGATGTTCTCGGCGACGGTGCCGTCGAACATGAAGTTGTCCTGGAGGACAACGCCGAGCTGCGACCGGTAATCGCGCAGGCGGACACTCGCGAGGTCGCGGCCGTCTACCAAAACACGCCCGGAACGTGGATGGTTGAAGGCCATCACAAGGCTGATCAGGGTACTTTTGCCCGATCCGCTCGAGCCCACCAGGGCGGTCGTGGTACCGGCGGCGGCGGTGAACGATACCCCTTTGAGAACCGCTACGCCCGCGTCGTATTCGAACGACACGTTGTCGAAGACGACGTCGCCTTTGAGCACGCCCAGAGGCTCGCGCGACGCGTCTTCGTCGTCTTCGGTGGCCATCGCCCTGATCTCACGGATGCGATCGAGTCCCGCAAGCGCCTCGGAGAGCTGCGTGCCGATCGACGACATCTGAATCAGCGGCGCCGCCAGCATGCCGACGAAGAAGATATACATGACGAAGTCGCCGAGCGTCATCGTCCCTGCGAGAATCGCGCGCCCGCCGACGACCATCATGACGACGCCAATCGCGCCGATGACGATGCCGCCGAACGACGTCACCGCCGAAATCCCGGTCAGCGTCTTCCGCACGTTCGAGAACAGGTTCATCACGCCGGTCTCGAAGACGCGGTCTTCGCGCCCTTCCGCGGTATAGGCCTTGACGATGCGGATGCCGCCGAACGACTCGGCAAGGCGCCCGGAGATTTCGGCGGTAATCCGGCCGCGATCGCGGAACAGCGGGCGCAGCTTGCCGAACGCGACGACCATCCCGATTGCAAACAGCGCCAGCACGACGATGCTGATCAGCGTGAGCTGCCAGTTGAGATAGAAGAGCACGCCGAGCGCAATCACCGCCGTAATCGACCCGCCGACCATCTGCACGAGCCCGGAACCGACAAGGTTGCGAATGCCGTCGGCGTCGTTCATGACGCGCGAGATGAGCACGCCGGTCTGCGTCGAATCGAAATAGCTCGTGGGCAGGCGCAGGATGTGCCGCTGCATGCTCATGCGCATGTTCGCGATGGCGCGCTGCGCCGCGACGCCCAGCACCTGTGAAAGCGCAAACGCGGTTGTGGCATCCACGAGCGTCGCGCCTGCCGCGGCGAGCGCCAGCGGCGTCAGGAGGTCGGCACGCCCTCTGCCGATGACATCGTCGATGAGGATTTTGGAGGTTGCCGGAAGGACGAGGCCGGCGAGCCGGTTGACGAGCATCAAACCGAGCCCGAGCCCGAGGCGGCCGCGATGAGCCCACACGAGCTCCCGTGCCTCGGCCCAGGCATTCGCGACGTTCGTCTTGCGCTTCTTGGGCTCAGACACGCGTCTAGTTTAGACGCTCGTTGCGAGCTTCCAGGTTCATCGCGTCAGTTTCCGGTATTTGATGCGGTGCGGCTGGTCCGCCGCGGTTCCCAGCCGCCGGTGCCGGTCGGCTTCGTAATCCTGGTAGTTGCCCTCGAACCACACCACCTGGCTTTCCCCCTCGAAGGCGAGCATGTGCGTCGCGATGCGATCGAGGAACCAGCGATCGTGGCTGATGACGACGACGCAGCCGGCGAACTGCAGAAGCGCCTCCTCGAGCGCGCGCAACGTATCGACGTCGAGGTCGTTGGTGGGCTCGTCGAGCAGCAGCACGTTGCTGCCGTTCCGCAGCAGCTTCGCGAGATGCACCCGGTTGCGTTCCCCGCCGGAAAGCTCTCCGACGAGGCGCTGCTGATCGCGTCCCTTGAAATTGAACCACGACACATACGCTCTGGAGGCAACCGTCCGCTTCCCCAGCGCGATCTCATCGTCGCCGCCGCTGATCTCGTCGTGAACGGTCTTGCCGGCGGTCAACGCCTCGCGGCTCTGATCGACGTGCCCGAGCTTTACCGTTTCTCCCAGGCGCAACACTCCGCCGTCGGGCTGCTCCTGCCCCGTCATCATGCGGAACAACGTCGTCTTGCCGGCGCCGTTCGGGCCAATGACACCCACGATTCCGCCCCGCGGCAGCGTGAAGTTCAGGTTTTCGATCAGCAGTTTGTCTCCATATGCTTTTCGAAGGTTGCGCGCCTCGACGACGACGTCGCCCAGCCGCGGACCAGGCTGAATGTAAATCTCGACGTTGTCGATCTGCTTCGCCGTGTCCTGGCCGAGCAGCTCTTCGTATGCCTTCAAGCGGGCCTTGCCCTTGGCTTGCCTGGCCCGCGGAGCCATGCGGACCCATTCCAACTCGCGCGCGAGCGTGCGCTGCCGTTTGGATTCTGTCTTCTCCTCGAGCTGCAGCCGCTTCTGCTTCTGCTCGAGCCACGACGAGTAGTTCCCTTCCCACGGGATACCGGAACCGCGATCGAGCTCGAGAATCCAGCCCGCGACGTTGTCGAGGAAGTAGCGATCGTGAGTCACCGCCACGACCGTGCCCTGGTAGTCCTTCAGGAAGCGCTCGAGCCACGCCACCGACTCGGCATCGAGGTGATTGGTCGGCTCGTCCAGCAGCAGGAGGTCGGGCGATTGCAGCAGCAGCCGGCACAACGCGACGCGCCTGCGCTCGCCGCCTGACAGTGTTTTCACCTCGACGTCCGCAGGAGGCAGCCGAAGCGCTTCCATCGCGAGATCCAGCTTCGAGTCGAGCTCCCACGCACCGGCCGCGTCGATCTTGTCCTGGACGCGCGCCTGCTCGGCAAGCACCTTGTCCATTTCTTCCGGCGAAAGATCCTGGGCGAATTTTTCGTTGATCTCGTCGAAGCGCTGGAGCAGCGCGCGGACCTCCGATACGCCTTCGTCAACGATGTCCTTGACGGTTTTCGTCGAATCGAGCTTCGGCTCCTGCGGCAGATAGCCGACGCTGATGCCGTCAGCCGGAAAGGCTTCGCCGACGAAATCGTGGTCGAGGCCCGCCATGATCTTCAAAAGCGTGCTCTTGCCCGATCCGTTCAAGCCGAGCACGCCGATCTTCGCGCCGGGCAGAAACGACAGCCAGATATCTCGCAGCACCTGGGTATCGGGCGGATACACCTTGCCCAGGCCTTTCATCGTGTAAATAAATTGGGGCATGTGTCAGAGTACGCGTCTCACCGCTGAGGCGCGAAGACGCAGAGAATCAGATCGGCCAACTTCTCATTGTACTCTTTCCAAAAATCCTCTGCGCCACCGCGTCTCTGCGGTGAGACAGTCAACGCTTTTCGACGGTCACGCGACGGACGTCTACGCGTGTGACGGGAGTTTCGCCGTTGACGGGCGCGGCGGCAATGGCATCGACAATCGGCAGGCCATCGACGACACGGGCGAAGGCCGTGTACTTGCCGTCCAAAACCGGGCTGGGGCCGAGAACGATGAAGAAGGAGGTATCGGCGCTGGCCGGGTCGTCGCCGCGCGCCATCGAGACGATGCCTTTCTGATGGGTCGTGTCGTTGAACTCGGGCTGGAGGTTGCGCACGAGCCGCTGCTGCGATTCCGACAGCGGCCCGCCGCGCGACGGCAGATAGCCGGTCTGAATGACGAACCCTTTCGCCACCCGGTGAAACGCCATTCCGTCGTAGACGCCCGCCTGCGCGAGGCGCAGGAAATTGCGCACGTGTTCGGGCGCCTTGTCCGGCAGGAACTCGAGCGTGATGTTCCCCATGCTGGTCTCGATGACCGCGCGATGCGCGCTCAACTCCGCGGCGGTTGCGGTGGAAAACGGCAAGGGAAGAACGGCCGGCTTGTCCCGGATCGTGACCGAACGAATGGCAATGCGCTCGTTCGGCCGCCCTTTATCGTCGGCCGCCGCCTCCGAAATCTTCTGCGCGACGAGAATCCCTTCGCTCACGCGGCCGAACACATCGTAAATGCCGTCGAGCCCGGGCTGATCGGCGACCGAGATGAAGAACTGCGTGCCGCCGCTGTCAGGATTACCGCCGCCGACCACCGATGCCACCGCGCCGCGGGTGTTTTTCTCGGCGTTGCGCTCGGCGCGGAGCGCGCCGAAGCCACCGGTACCGTAGGCGTCCAGCTTGGCGGGATCTTTCGTGAGCGGATCGCCGCCCTGAACGATTCCCTGCCGCACGACGCGATGAAACGTCGTGCCGACGTAGACCCCGTCCTGCGCGTTCTTGATGAAATATCCGACGCGGTTCGGCGCCGCTTCAGGAAGCAAATCGATGACGATTGTGCCGGCGTCGGTCTCGACGACCGCCTGCTTGTTGCGCATGTCGTCAAGCGTCAGAGAGGTCGTGAAAAACTGGGGCGCGGCCGGGGGTTTTGCCGGCGCCGGTTTCGCGCCGCGCTGGCCGGCGTGCAACGAGACGTGTACTAGGCAGGCCGTAACGAGCACGGCAGCAACGCGGAAAATACTCATACCCGTAACAATCTCCTGACCTTCTGGCCTCCTGTTGTCGTTTAATCAGTTGGCGCGTTGGCAGAAGGAGCGTCGATCGCCTCGGGCCGGACGATCTCGTCGATCAGGAATAGATCGGTCAGCAGCGCGCGCAGGTGGATCGAGGCGTTCAGGTTATCGACCATCTGCGAGCTGACCGACGGCTGTGCGAGCACGAGTTGAATCGCCGCCTGCGCGTCCGAGGCATCGCGCCCGAGGACGATGATGAAGTTGTCGTATGCCGTGGCCGGCTGCAGATTGTCTTCGCGCACAATCTGCGTGAAGATGTCGGCCAGTCCGGCAAGCGCCTTGTCGCACACCGACAGCGTCGTCCTGATCTGGGATCCTGCGCCCGCGCCGGGCTCCGTTCGCAGCCCCTGGGCCGCGTAGGCGAGCATGAACTCGTACGACTCCTCGATGCGCGCGCACCGATCCTTCAACTCGGTTTTCATTGTCGATGTGTTTTCGTATTTCACCGCAAAGACGCGAAAGCGCAGAGTTATCTTTTGACCAGATCGCTCTGCGTCTCAGCGCCTCTGCGGTGAGACATGGAAGCGTTATGCCTTCGGTGCGGCGGAGCGAATCCACGACCCAGCGCTGCGGATCGTGATGCTTCAGGTAGTCTTCGCGGCTGATATCACCGAAGACCATACCTTTGGTGATCCAGATTTTTTCCGGCCGGATCGCGAAGTAGATGTGCGCCATCGTCAACGCGACGAGGCCGATGCCCGACAGCCCATGGAGCACATACATGAAGCCCCACGTGGCGTCGCTGAACAGGTACGGGTTCCGCGAGAACAGCGGATTCTGGACGCGCACCATCATGAACAGGCCGGTGGGCACCACAGCCAGCGCCGACAGGACGATGGCCGTGTGATACATCTTGTTGTCCCACGGATATTTCGCCGACTTCCGCGGCGCCGGCGCCTGACCGCCGATCGCGCGCTTGAAGCGGGTCGTCGCCTCGTTCACATCTTCCTTGTTCAGCCAGATCGACCAGAAGTCGAGCCAGAAGCTGGCGTGGATGATGTGATAGATGATCGAGATCGTCAGCGCGATGCCGGCCATCCAGTGAATCTGGACCCAGTCGAACCTGATTCCCAGGATGGGCGCAAACGACGTGAACAGCAGCGTCAGCATCGACGCCGCCATGATCCAGTGGAACGCGCGCGCCGCAAACGAATGGCGCTTGATCTTGGCGGGTACGCGCGCCGCCAAGGCCGGATCGACCGGCGCGGTGTGGCCGCCGGCCGGCTTCGGCCAGAACGCCACGTAGAGCGTGTGCGCAAGCATGAACCCTACGCCAAACACCAGCGCCGCGTAGACGAGATTCCACTGCGCGTGCGTGAGGATTTCTTCGTTCCACGGGTTCACACCCGTCCGGACAAACCAGTTCATGATGTCCTCGTCTCCGCCCGGAGAGCCCGCTTCACCAGGTTCCGCATCAAGGGGATCTTGTAGCCGTTATGCGCCAGAGGCTGATTGCCCTGGATCGCCAACTCCCCTGCCATCGTCGCCGTCTCTTCGTTCTGTGTCTTACCCGTCACCGCCGCTTCAACTGCATGCAGCCGTAGCGGGTGCGCCGCGACGGCATTGACGACGATACGCGCCTGCTGAATGTTGCCGCCCGAGAGCTTGAGGGCGGATGCGACGTTCACCAGCGGGAAGTCCCATACCTGCCGGTCGCGGACCTTCTCGAAGTAGAACTTCGCGCCGGCCCATGTTGCCGGGATGCGGATAGCCGTCAGCAGGTCGCCCGGCTCCATCACCGTCATGCGCGTGATATCGACTGACGGGCCGATGAAGAACTCCTCGGCCGGCACCACCCGCTCTCCGTCGGCGTTGCGAACCACCATCTGCGCGTCGAGCGCAACGAGCGCCGGCGCCGTATCGGACGGGTTGACCGCCACGCAGCGGTTCGCGTCGAACAGCGCGTGCTCACGGTTGATCGCCGTCGGCGTGTCGGCGTAGCAGATGTTCCCGCCCGCCCGGTAGCACGTCCATCCGCTGCGGTAGTACCAGCAGCGCGTATCCTGCGAGATGTTGCCGCCAAGCGTGCCCTGGTTGCGAATCTGCGGCGACGCGACGAGCGCGGCCGAATCGGCGAGCAGCTTGAACTTCTCCTTGACCACCGCGTGGTTGGCGATCTCGGTGAGCGTCGTGGTCGCTCCGATCTCGAGGCCGCCGTCGGGCAGCGTCTTGATGCCCCGCAGCGCTTCGATGCCGCTGAGATCGATGACCACCGAGGGCCGCTTGTTGCGATCCTTCAACCAGTCGAATGTATCGAGACCGCCGGCCAGCACCCAGACGCTGCGCCGGTGCCGATCGATCAGCGACACGGCATCGTCGATGCTCGCAGGCTGGAACAGCTCGAAGGCGGGCATTACATCGTGAATCGTTGCCATCTCTCAGCCTCCTCTACACGTGGGTCACGAGGCCTTCATCGATGCGTGTTTTGGCATCGAGCGAAGCCACGATCATGCTTGGTGTTGCCGGCGTGCGGCGCAGGTAGTCATCACCGATTGCCGCGTTGACTGCACAGATGGCCGCAGCCGCGCCCGCGCAGATGGCGGGTTCGCCGATGCCCTTCGCGCCGACAGGCGTTTCCGGATCCGGGATTCCGACGGCGCCCCATGCCATGTCATGCAGCGGGATGTCGAGGATCGTCGGCGGCTTGTTGTAATGGAACCGGTTGGCCAGCGACACGCCGTAGCGCTGGTCGTATACCCACTTCTGACTGCGAATCTGACCAAAGCCCTGCACACCGCCGCCGTGAAGCTGACCGGCCAGGCCGCGGGGATTGATCACGACGCCGCAGTCGGTCGCCGCGACGTAATCGACGAGCGTGTACTCCCCGGTTTCGACGTCCACCTCGACTTCGGCGAACGCGGCAACCCACGCCTGCGTGTTGCCTTTCCGTCCGAAGTTGTCGCGAGCCACGCCGATGAGCCCCTGCCCCGCCAGACCTTTCACCGACGCCTTCGTCATATCGTTGATGTCGGCAGGCATTTCGTGCCCGGCGAACGTGCCGCCATGTTTGATCGCGGCTTCCGCAGCCTGAGCAAACGTGAGACGGCCGACGCGGCCGTTCGACACGGTGTAGCTCTCGGGACGCCCGCCGAGTTCGAGCGCGGCGATCGCCTGCAGCTTCTTCTTCAGATCCTGCACGGCCGCAAGATTCGCCCGCGTGTGCGCGTGAATCGTCTGGCTGCCGGCCTGCGGCGAGCTCCATGCGAGGTGCTTGCTCGTATTGCCCCAGACCGTTTCGACCTGTTCGAACGGGATGCCGAGCTCCTCGGCAACGATCCGCGAGCAGTCGTGCACCGATCCCGTGCCGAGATTGCCGATGCCGGAATGCACGTAGACCTTGCCGTCGTTGCGGACCAGAAGCAACCCGTCCATGGCAATCGAGCCCGCCGTGTAAGTACCCAGCCCGACTCCGACGCCGGTGACCTTGGTGCCGTTGCGTTCGCCGTTGCGCGCCTTGCGCTCTTCCCATTTGAAGAGCTGCGCGCCGAGGTCGAGCGCTTCGCTAAGGTAACAGCTGGTGAAGAACGAACGGCGCGGCGCGGCCGGAGGCGCAGCCGCCGCGACCG
Organism: Vicinamibacterales bacterium; assembly: GCA_963850295.1. Lineage (GTDB taxonomy): Bacteria > Acidobacteriota > Vicinamibacteria > Vicinamibacterales > JAMQPK01 > JAMQPK01. Next base: position 433,979 of record CAWKKU010000012.1, read on the forward strand.
GCTGCTGACCCGGCACCTGTCCTGCGGCTTGCTGTCCGGTTCCGGTGGCCCGTCCCTGTTCTCTCGCCTGCGGCTGCGCGACGGCTGGAGGCCCCCCCGGCGCGCCCGCGCGTCCACCCGACGCAGCCGCGGCGGCCGCGGGCGGAGCCGCTGCCGGTGCCGCGGGCGGAGGGCCGAACTCGCTGCCGGTGACGGGCGCATTGAGTTTGCGAATCGCGACTTGATCGACGCCGAGATGACGCGCGGCTTTGCTGATCATCGGCTCGAGCATCGCGGCAGCCTGCTCGCCGCCTGGCGCGCGCTGAGAGACGCGCGGAGGCGTGTTGGTGAGGACCGCGATGCCGCGGAAGCGGATGCTCTCGGGATTGTAGAGAGCGGTCGCGTTCGACCCCATCGTGCCGACGTCGCCCTGATTCGAATACGGACCGCAGTCGCCGATGGCGCACAAGTCCATCGCCGTGATGCGGCCGTCCTTGCGAAAGCCGATCTTCGCGCGCAGGTGTATGCCGGCGCGGGCGCGGCCGATGTAGTTCTCTTCTTCGCGCGTGATGCGCATCATCACTGGGCGGCCAGTCTTCTTCGACAAGATCGCCGGAATGGCCATCGTCTGGGCGCCGGGAATCTTGCCGCCGAACCCGCCGCCGCAATATTCGCTGATGACGACGACGTCTTCCTGCGGGATGCCGACCCACTGTGCGACGTTGGCCACCGTGCGCGCAACCGACTGCGTCGAGCCATGCAGGAAGAGCTTGCCGTTCTGCCAATACGCCATCGCGGTGCGCGGCTCCATCGGCTGATGGCCGGTGGACTGGTGCACGAGCGTTTCATCGAGCACGTAGTCGGCGTTCTTGAAGCCGTCCTCGACGTTGCCGACTTCCCAGAAGATTGGCGTCTTGTCGAGCAGCGGAATGCGTCCTTCGTTGAGCTCGGCGACCGCCGCCTCTGGAATCTTGAACTCGGCGACCTGCGGTGGACGCCACACGTTGCCCTCGGCGCGCGGGTTCGGCCCGCCCGGGCGAAGCGTGACCATCGGATCGACGACAAACGGCAGCGCTTCGAACTCGACTCTGAGCTTTTCGACCGCGTTCGCGGCGGTCAGCTCGTCCACCGCGGCAACCGCCGCGATCGGCTCGCCCTGATAGAGCGGCTCAGTCGCCAGCGCAACTTCAGGAAGCGTGTTGGCGCGCTGCGCGGCGGCTTCGCCAAGCTGCATCGGCTGCTGCGGTTTCGGGATGTCATCGCCGGTGATGACGGCGACGACACCGGGCATCGCCAGGGCAGCGCTCGTATCGATGCGGCGGATGCGCGCGTGTGGAACGGGGCTCAGAAGGAGTTTCGCGAAGAGCATCCCGTCCGCACGGAAATCCTCCGAATATTTCGCGCGGCCGGTGACCTTCGCGACCAGATCGGGAAGGATGTAGTTCTGCCCGACCAGCTTGTACTTCGGAGTCGTGTTGTCAGGCACGCGCTACGCCCCCCGCATGTATTCCGCGCCGCGCATAAACGCTGTCAGGATCTTGTTGTAGTCGGCACAGCGGCAGAGGTTGCCGGAAATCCCGTGCGCGAGCTGCTCGCGTGTCGGGTTCGGGTTGGTCTTGAGGAACCCGACCGCCGACATCACGAACCCAGACATGCAGAAGGCGCACTGGAAGCCCTGCTCGTCGACGACGGCCTGCTGCACGGGGTGCAGCTTCCCGTCGGGCGACTCGAGGCCTTCGATGGTGACGACCTTCTTGTTCCGCACGGTGTGCGTGAGGACTGAACACGAATAGTGCGGCACGTCGTCGATGAGCACCGTGCAGGCGCCACATTCGGAACGATCGCAGCCGAGCTTGGTCCCGGTGAGACCGAGCTTGTAGCGTAACGTCATCGCCAGCGTTTCCTGCTTCATCACGTCGACCGGACGCTGCTGACCGTTGACGGTCAGCGTCATCAGGCGTTCGACGGCGCCGGGCAGCGAGCCCTGACCGAAGATCCGCTCCGGTCCGCGGAACAGGTAGCTCGATGCGGACACCGCCGCACCTGCGGCGATCACGCCTTTGATGAACGCGCGTCGTGTTGGGCCAGTGGGCTGTTCTTGAATTTGAATTGGAGCAGTCATGGAGCGATCACCTCGTCATGAAACCCGCACGGGGTCGCAGCACACCGAAACACTTCGGAACTGGGCGGCTTGAACGCCCCTATGCTATCAAAAGAAAAAAGAGGCCGGGTGCCTTTTTTTCTTACCGGAAAGCCGATAAAAATGGTCGGAGTTCGGTCCGGCTGGAGCCGGGCCTACTCTTCCCTGTCTGCCCGCTTCGGCCGCTGGTTGGCGGCAAGAATCCGTTTACGCAGGCGGATGCTTTTCGGCGTGATTTCCACTAGCTCGTCGTCGTTGATGAACTCGATGGCCTGCTCCAGTCCCAGGATCCGGGGAGGAATGAGCCGGATGGCCTCATCGGCCGACGAGGCCCGCATGTTGGTCTGCTTCTTTTCCTTGGTGACGTTGACGTCCATGTCGCTCGGCCGGGCGTTCTCCCCGATGATCATGCCTTCGTACACGACGGTGCCTGCCTCGATGAAAATCTCGCCCCGCTCCTGCAGGTTCGACAGGGCGTAGGCCGTTGCCGAGCCCGTCCGGTCGGCCACCAGCGCGCCGGCCGCGCGGGCCGGGATCGCGCCGTGCCACGGTTCCCAGCCGGCAAATAAGTGGTTCATGATGCCCGTGCCGCGCGTGTCGGTCAGAAACTGTGAACGGAACCCGATCAGGCCCCGCGCCGGAATGCGGAACTCCATCCGCACGCGGCCGCTGCCATGGTTCACCATCTTCGTCATCGTGCCCTTGCGGCCGCCTGCCATGGCAATGACGACGCCCTGAAAGTCCTCCTGTACGTCGATGACGAGATCTTCGACCGGCTCGACACGCTGTCCGTTGAGCTCCTTGGTCACGATTTCGGGTCGCGAGACCTGAACCTCGAATCCTTCCCGCCGCATCATCTCGATGAGGATCGACAGTTGCAACTCGCCACGACCGACGACCTTTACGCTCTCCGGGCTATCGGTATTCTCGAGGCGAATCGAGACGTTGCCGATCAGCTCTCGCTCGAGCCGATCGCGAACCTGCCGCGACGTCACGTACTGTCCGTCGCGCCCTGCCACCGGCGAGGTGTTGACGCCGAAGATCATCGACACGGTCGGCTCGTCGACGTGAATCATCGGCACGGGTGCCTGGCGCTCGATTTCAGTGACCGTCTCGCCGATGGTGATGTCAGGCATGCCGGCGAGGCAGATGATCTCGCCCGCCGCGGCGTTGGCGATATCGATGCGCTTCAGTCCATCGAAGGAGTAAAGCTTGGTGATCTTCGCCTTGCGCGCTTCCGAGGTCGGTGTGCAGATCGCCACTTCGTCGCCGATTTTCACCTTTCCATTGAAGATTCGGCCGATGGCGATGCGTCCCAGATAGTCGCTCGAGTCGAGATTGGCCACGAGAATCTGCAGCGGCTCGTCGAGCGAACCCATCGGCGGGGGCACGTGTTTCACAATCGCGTCGAACAGGGGCCGAAGATCTTCGCCTGGCGTTGCCAAATCGACCGTCGCCGTCCCTTTCCTGCCGTCGGTGTAAATCACGGGAAAGTCGAGCTGCGCCTCCGATGCGTCGAGGTCGATGAACAGATCGAAGATTTCGTTCAGCACTTCGGCCGACCGCGCATCGGATCGATCGATCTTGTTGATGACGACAATCGGAGGCAGGCCACGAGCGAACGCCTTTCCGAGCACGAACCGCGTCTGCGGCAGCGGCCCTTCAGACGCATCCACGAGTAGCACGACGCCATCGACCATCGTCAGGGTGCGCTCGACTTCGCCGCCGAAGTCGGCGTGCCCCGGCGTATCGACGATGTTGATCAGGAGATCGTGATAGTGCACCGCGGTGTTTTTCGCGAGGATGGTGATGCCGCGCTCCCGCTCGAGCTCGTTGCTGTCCATCGCGCGTTCCGCGACGCGTTCGTTGGCCCGGAAGGCGCCGCTCTGATGGAGCATGGCGTCGACGAGCGTGGTCTTGCCATGATCGACGTGCGCGATGATCGCGACGTTCCGGAGGTTGGGGTTGGCTACCGTGTGCGAATTTCTCGACGAAGGCATCTCATCAGTATAGCGGCTATACCTGCCTAGACGCGTTGAAGCGCCGCGGGCGCCGGAAACCGCGGATCCGAGATGGAGGGCCACTGCCTAAATGTCGCCGGAACAGGCCGAGGCGAGGCCGCTGGATTTTGCGATCGGACGGGTTCAGTGATGTAAGCTCACTCACTGTCACGGATGCGATCAGCAATCATTTTGTCAGGAGGTTCGATGACTGTTGTGCAGGCGACTCCGTTCGACGCATTGTACATTCCGGCCAACGATACCCCGTGGTTCCCGTATGGTCCCAGCGGATGCGAGGTGCAGCTGATTCAGGCCGACCCTACCACCGGCCAATGGATCGTCAAGCTGCGAGGTCCTGCGGGGGGCAACCTCGGCATTCATCGGCACTACGGGTCGGTGCTCGGCATCACGCTCAGCGGCGCTTGGCGTTATGTCGAACACGATTGGGTGGCGCGCACGGGCGATCTCGTGCACGAAACACCTGGGTCGGTGCATACCCTCGTCCTCGATGATGAAAGCGAGATTCTCTTCGTCGTGCAAGGTGCTCTGGAATATCTGGATGCCGAAGGGCGCACGCTGGCGCATGAAGACTGGCGCTCGATTGCCGACAAACACACGACTTTCTGTAAAGAGCGTGGATTGAGCTCTGTTGACGTCACCCGGCCTCGATTGCCGAGTGTGGATCGGGTTCTCGCTTAAGAGGCCGCCACTACAACGCGTGGGACGAGGGATTCACGAGCGACGTGTGTTGAATCGTGCAGCGATCTCGGCAAACCGCACGTCGCGGCGCACCGCCTCGAACTCGGGCCACCATGCACTTTGAAGCGAGAACAACATATCGCGCTCTTCGATCGCTGCTTCACAGTGGCGGATAGCCGCATCATGATCGCCAAGCTCCGACGCTGCTACCGCGAGGACATACGGAGAGATGTAGTCGTTCGCGCGCCGGGCGATCAAGCTCTCGTAGGTGCGCTGCGCGTCTTCGCGGCGACCCGCTCTGGCGTAGGCCGGAATCAGCCCTAGCGCAATCCATTGATGAGGCGAGTTTGCCCACAAAGGCTCGAACAACGTAATGGCACTATCGTGCTGCCGGTTCCAGTTATGAACCCAACCGAGTTCGCACAGCGCAATGAAGGATTCCGGATCTCGCTGGACGGCCGTTTTCGCTTGCTGCGTCGCGTCAGCAAAACGTTCCACGCCCGCCAATGTGAGAGAGAGGCACGTCGCCGTGTAACCCGACAAGGGATCACTCTCGACGGCGCGCCACATTTCTGCCAGCCCCTCATCGAAGCGTCCGACCGACCACTGAAGGAAGAACAAGCCGTACCAGCACCGCGCCTGGATGTAATGGGGGTTGAGCCTCAAAGCCTCGCGAAAACCCCGCTCCGCTTTCCGAAAGTCGCGTTCCCATAAGAGCGCCACGCATGCGAGCGCGTTGTGCGCCTCAGACGAGGTGGCATCGAGCTGCACGGCACGTGTTGCTGCGTCGAGCGCCAGTGGCATCGTCTCGAGCGGCCGACGAACACCGCTGTAGCAGAAAACCGTGTACGAATCGGCAATGCCCGCCCACGCCTGGGCATAGTTGGGATCGAGCGCGACGGCGCGCTGAAAGCTCTCGAGCGCTGACGCAATCCAGGGGCCGCGCCTGTACAGCAGCGCCCGGCCTTTCAGATAGTCTTGATAGGCCTCGATGTTGTTTGTCGCCGCTTTGACGAACCGATCCGTCGTTCCACCGCGAAGCGCCACCTTCAGCCGCTGAACGATAGCGCGAGCGATGTCGTCCTGTACATCGAAAATGTCGGCCAGCTCGCGGTCGTAGCGCTCTGACCATAGGTGATATCCGTTTGATACATCAACCAACTGCGTCGTTACCCGTACTCGATTGCCGGACTTTCGCACGCTTCCCTCGAGCACATGGTCGACATTGAGTCGCCGTGCAATTTCTCCGATCTCCGCAAGTTTGCCTTTGAAAGAGAACGACGAGGTGCGAGCGACAACCCTGAGTCCCTCGACAGCCGACAGGGCATTGATGATTTCCTCGGCAAGCCCATCGCTAAAATACTCGTTTTCCGGATCAGCGCTCATGTTGCTGAACGGTAACACTGCAATCGATGGCGTGCGGTCGACATCGACCGTGACCCGCTGCAGGGCCGCTTTCACTTCAGACATCGATTGAAACCGCTGATCGAGCCCTTTGGCCAGGCATCGCGTCACGATATCGACGAGCGATCTTGGCGCTTGGAAACGCGGTGGATCGGTGTGCAGTACAGCGCCCAGTATCTCCACAATAGTGGCCCCACCGAACGCGCGACGCCCCGTCAGCATCTCATAGAGCACCGCGCCAAAGCTGAAGGCGTCGGATCGCCGATCTAGTGGTTTTCCCTCGGCTTGTTCCGGTGACATGTACGCGGCAGTGCCGACGATGACGCCTTCGGCGGTACGGGTGAGATCGACGTCCACATCTGTCAGCTTGGCTAAGCCGAAATCCAGTAGCTTTGCACCCTCCAGAGTCAGCATGATGTTCGCGGGTTTGAGGTCGCGATGGACGATGCCGGCATCGTGTGCACAGTCGAGCGCCGCGGCGATTTGGATCGCCAGACGAGTGGCGTCATTTGCAGGCAAAGGGCCTCGCCCGAGGCGGCTCTCCAACGTCTCGCCTTCCAGATACTCCATGACGAGGAAGGTGATATCACCCTCATCGCCGACATCGTACAGAGTGCAGATATGTGGGTGATGAAGCGCCGCGATTGCACGTGCTTCGCGCTCGAAGCGATCACGAAGCTGTAGGTCTGCAGCGACGTGAGGGGAAAGGACCTTGACGGCGACAGCGCGATCGAGACGTGTATCACGGGCGCGGTACACCTCGCCCATGCCACCCGCGCCGAGCGGCGCTTCGATTGCGTACGCGCCAAGGCGTACTCCTGATGACAGCGGCATTTCGCGAAACGTCTAGTATAGTTGGTTGAATTTCGTATCGCGCAATCACCACCACCCATCAACCATGTTCAAGCGTCAGACTTCAGGCTCAGTCGTCTGTTCGTCGTGCGGTTCGCTCGTCGGCGTGCGCGATGACAAGTGTTACAACTGCGGCCGCCGCAACCCGGGATTGTGGGGTTTCGCGCCGCTTCTGCGATCGCTCGGCAACGATCTCGGCTTCGTCCAGCTGGTCATCTGGAGCAGCGGCGGGTTGTACGTGCTGTCCATGCTGCTGTCCGGCAACTCAATGCGGATGGGCGGCGGGCTCTTCGGCTTTCTCGCCCCCGACATGAACGTGCTGTTTCTGCTCGGCGCCAGCGGCGGCATCCCGGTCTTCGGATACGGCCGCTGGTGGACGCTGCTCAGCGCCAGCTGGCTTCATGGCAGCCTGCTGCACATCATCTTCAACATGATGTGGGTTCGCGATCTTGGCCCGGTCGTCGCCGACATGTTCGGACCGGGGAGAATGGTGATCATCTATACGGTTGCCGGCATCAGCGGATTTCTGCTGAGCTCCGCGGCATTCGCGTTCCTGCCGCACCTCCCTTTTCTCAGCGGCGCGGGATTCACGGTCGGCGCCTCAGCATCGGTCTTCGGATTTCTCGGAGCGCTCGTGTATTACGGACGCCGCACGGGAAGTTCGATTACGCGGTCCGAGGCGCTACGGTATGCGCTGATTCTCGGCTTTTTCGGCTTCGTGATGCGCGGCGTGGACAACTTCGCGCACGCGGGAGGATTTTTCGGCGGCTATCTGGCGGCGCGGTATCTCGATCCGCTGAAACCTGAACGCGTCGATCACATCTTTATTGCCGTCGTCTGTCTCGCCGCAACATTCCTCGCCGTCGCTGTGTCGTTCATCACCGGACTACCGCTGTTGATACCTTCGCAGTAGCGGAAAACGAAGAACGAAGAACGAAGAAAGCAAACCTCTCTCTATTCGTTTTCCGTTTTTCGTTCTTCCTTGCTTCCTTCCTTCCTTACTTCGGCGGCACCACCGGCACGAATTGCGGAAACACATAAGCAAACATCATAGAGATGACGCCCATCACGAGCATCAGCAGAATGCTGTGTTTGATGGTGAACCGGAAGAGCCTGCTCTCGTCGGCTGTCGTCATCCCCGTCGCGGCGACGGCGACCGCAATGCTCGTCAACGAGATCATTTTACCCATCACACCGGCAGCGGAATTCACCGACGCGGTCAACACCGGATTCAATCCGAGCGTGTTGGCGGTCACCACCTGCAGGTTGCCGAACAGGGCGTTCGCCGACGTATCGCTGCCGGTGAGGAACACGCCCAGCCAGCCCAGTACGGCGCTGAAGAACGGGAACGTGGGACCCGTGGTGGCCAGCGCAAGTCCGAGCGTGGACGTCATCCCCGAATAGTTCATCAAGTAGGCGAGCCCGAGCATCGTCGCAATCGTCACCATCGACATCTTCAATTGCTTGAAGGTCGCCACATAGGTCGCCGCGAACTGCTTCGGTTTGACGCGCAGCAGAATCGCCGCGGCGACGCCGGCGAGGAAACAGGACGTCCCCGACGCGCTCAACCAGTTCAGAATGTAGACCGCGCCATAGGGCGCCGGCGCAGGAGTCACCGGTGGAACCCGCGTGATCATATTGTGCAGCCCTGGCACATTGATCCCGTTGAGCACATTCGGATTCAACGGCAGGAACCCCGGCAGCAACCCGTTGGTAAACCTGTCGAGAACCGCTTTGATGGAGACCTCGCCCCAGGTCAGCACGAACACCACGAGCAGCAGGTACGGCAGCCACGCCACGAACACCTCTTTACCGGAGTGCCGTTTCGTCGCGATCGTCGCTTCCTTGTCGCCTTCCAGGCGCATGATGGTCGGCGGCTTCCAGAATTTCAGCACCAGCACCATCGCCCAAATGCAGGCGAGCGAGCTGAGGATGTCGGTAAGCTCGTGCCCGATATAGTTCGAGACGTAGAACTGCGTGGGCGCAAAAGAGAAGCCGCAAATCAGGATCGCCGGCCACACTTCGAGCGCGCGCTTCGGGCCCGCCATCACGACGACGAGATATGCCGGAATGATGACCGAGATCATGGCGCAGAGCCTGCCGGTCATCGCGCTGAGCGGCATCGATGGGATGCCCGTCACGTTGGCAAGCGTCGTGATGGGGATGCCGATCGAGCCAAACGCCACCGGGGCCGTATTGGCGAGCAAACAGATGCCCGCGGCATAAAACGGCGAAAATCCCAGGCCCGCGAGCATGGCGCCCGACACGGCGACCGGCGCGCCGAAGCCCGCCGCGCCCTCGATGAACGCGCCGAACGAAAAGGCGATGAACATCGCCTGCAGCCGGCGATCGTTGGTGAGGCCGCCAACCGAGTCCTTGATAATTTCGAACTTGCCGGTATCGACCGCGAGCCGATACAGCATGATCGAGCTGAACACGATCCAGGCGATCGGAAAGATCCCGAACGCCGCGCCGTACAGCGTCGAAATAATCGCCATCGAGAACGGCATGCCATAGCCGAGGAGTGCCACGATCAGCGCAGAGGCGAGCGCGGTCATCGCCGCCATCCATGCCGGCTTTCGCAGAATACCGAGCATGACAAATAGCACGAGGATCGGAATGGCCGCGGCCAGCGTCGACAAACCGAGACTTCCCCCTATGGGTTCATAGTTGTGCTGCCACATATCTCCCTCAGTAGACGCAGTTGGTTCGGAATGGAACGGGGCGGGCGAGACTGTATCACACCGAACTGAGGATCCGGGCTAAGGAAAACTAGGGATTGGGGATTAGGGATTGGGGATTGGAGGCGTTAGCCTACTTTGCGCTGGCCCGGGCGGTCTTCGACCTTCTTGACGCCGGCGCGCTCGCTCACCGCTTCCTTCAATCCGATCTCCAGCCGCTCGCTGCGGATGCCGAGCCGCAGGCGGCCATAAATGCTGATCAGATGATTGGCGACCCAGACCAACGACAGCCATGCGATGAGGTAGCCGCGCCAGTCGTCGTAAAGCAGCGTAAACCGCGTCGCGAAGAGTACCGCGGCCGGCATAGTGGCTGAAGCAATATTCACATGTGAATAGGTAGAAAAACTTGCGGGACGCGAATGTCCCCGCCGAACGGCTGCGCTCGACGCAGTAGTCGTGGACCTCGCGGAACAGCTCTTCGTGGGTGATCGTCCAGGAGATCGCCGCGACGGGTAGGGCGAGAATCAAGAGGCGGAGCAAGTCTGTGGCGCCGACGTCGTTCATACCGCACCCCGTCCTGTTCGGTTTCTGGTCATCGATGTAAATGTGAATGCACACCACGGCGTCATACGCGTCGCCGCTTGGCATTATGGAGGCAAGAAGCGATCCAGAAACGACTACCGAGTGTAGGTGTCGATGGCGTGGCTGATTGCGCGCTGACAGACGCGGCAGAAGTCGATCAATGTCCGTGCGCCCATGATGCACTCGGCTTCGGGACGATACAGGCCGCGCGCTTCATAGGCCGCGCCCTCGTAAGCCCCCACTTTTCCAGCGAAAGAAAGCGGTGTGGGCAACGGCGTTCCGGGCTCCACGAGATCGCCCCACTTCAATTCGCCGGGGTTTCGCATCGCTGTTACGTTCGGCTCCCATGGTTCTGCTTTCAGCGGCGCTCCGGTCTCGTAGGTCACCGTGCCGACATATTCATCCGCCAGGCCCGCGAGATTGTGACCGAGCTCATGAACGAAGATGTATCCGGCGTGCTCGTTGGAGGCCGCGACCGTGGATTGCTGGTTGTAAATCCCGCCGCCGCCGTAACGCGATTCATTGATCACGATGGCGGCGACGTCGTGCGGGACGCCCGCAGCCAGATTGCGAAACGATCGATTGTCATAGGTCAACGCGTAACGCTCGAGACCGAAAATACTGAACTCCGTCAAGACAGCGGTGCCAGCCGCGTGCAGCAGCCGTACGTTGAAATCAGCACGGCGGCCCCTGAAAGGCTCCCGCGAGAACAGCGCATCGACGAGCCGGGCGGCATCCGCGTGGAATTTTCCGGTCCCATGCGGCCCATACCGTTCGCCGATCAACAGCAGGTCGACCTTGCGATCGGGCGGGCCGTTTTCCACGAGCGAGGTGACACGAACGCCTGGCTGCGCGAGCATCGTGGCTGGTTGCGCGGCGACATCCACCTGCCAGAGATGCTGAAAGTCGTTCGCGGCGTCGCGCCTCTTCAAGACGACGCGCGCCGGCGCGACAGGCAACGGGAACCGCAGGGACTCGTGAAATCTGCGGGTGGCCGTGCGGAACTCCGGCGTCGTCTCCCATTCGCCGTAGATCGACGCGAAGCCACGCGAATAAATCACCTGACCCGACTTCGTGTCCACGACCTCGAACAGATATTTTCCGAGACCCGACGAATCAATCAGCTGGGTGCGGCTGCCGGCCCATTCGCCTTCCCGCCACATCGTGTCGAGAGTGACGGCCTCGCCCTGAGGGCCTCCCTCGTGGAAGTAATCGACCCGCACTGATTTGGAAAAGTCCAAAGCGGGTGCGCTGGGGGCGGTGGATGCGTTGGGTGCGATGGGTGCGCAAGCGGCTGCGAAGACCAGCGACCCGG